>CAWHJY010000017.1:0-120000 GCA_963829775.1 uncultured beta proteobacterium
AGACCATCGACCCGATCACCGCCGACGTGATCGCGGCGGTCGCGCCGATTGCGACACCGGTCGCGATCGGGTGGTGGTGGTCGTCCCAGTCGTTATCCCAGCCGCCACGGCGATCGACATCGACGTCGATGTTGACGTCGCGATCCCGGTTGACATTGACATTGGTGTTCTTGTTGACGTTGGTGTTGCGGTTGATGTTCGTATCGCGATTGACGTTGGTGTTGCGGTTGACGTTGGCGTCGCGCTTGGGAGCGGCGTCGCGCTTGGGACCAGCGTCCCGATTGGCGCCGGCGCTCACGTTGTTGCGCGCGCCACCGCCACCCTTGACGTCGCGGGCGTCTGCGGGCGCCGATACGGAAAGACCGATGGCAACGGCAAGGGCGGCAGCCGCGCCGGCGGGAAGGATTCGATTCGTCTTCATGGTGTCATTCCTGTCTTGGCCTGGGAGAGGGTCACTTGGCCGCTTCTTTGACGGCAATCCTGGTCGCGCCCTTCGGCGGCACGAAGGTGAACGCCGCCGCTTCCGGCGCCGTTCCCGCTTTCCAGGTGAGGATGGAGCGGCGTACCGGCTGCGCCGCGTCGCCATCGGTGCCGGTGACGACCAGCTTGCGCGGCAGCGGCGCCTTGCCCCGCTCGATGCAGATCTGCCAGTCGACCCCGGGCTGGCGGAAGGCCAGCTGGTCGCACAGCACGCCGCCGATGAGCTGGGGTCCCACGTAGATGGCCTCGGTGATCGACTTGGTATCGAAGCGATCGGTGCCCATCAGGAACAGGTCGGCGAGCGGGACTTCGAGACCATATTTCTTGGCCGCCACTTCGATCGTTTCGCCGATCGTCGCCGGCGCGGCGAACTACCGTAGTACTTGAGCTTTTCCGCGAAGATCGTGACGGTCTTGCCGTCAAAGTAGATCTTGCGACTGCGCTCGGCGGACGACGAGGCAACACGCAGCTTGTTGGGCAGGCGGGCGGCGATCTCGACCGAATTCGCAGTCTCGATCTTCTGCCCGGAGTCCAGCACCTCCTCGGTCGTGACGTCGGCAGTGACGGTAAACGCCTTGAGCGAGCGCAGGTGCGCGCCCATCGCATTGAGGCGCTCGACCGCCTTCGCATTGATGATTGCGGCCGTCGCGGGAGCGGGTGCGGCGGCAGCGGCTGGCGTGGCGGCCGGCGCCGCCGGTTGCTGCGCCCATGCCGCGCCATGGACCGCCAGCAGCGGCAGCAATGCACCGGCGGCCAACGCAGCGCCGGCACGCCGGAGCGAGCGTCCGGTCGATGTCGAAAATCCTTCGTGCTTGTTCATCTTTACCTCACTTGTTGTTCGGGGCGGGTGCTCCCGGCGTGTTGCTTCACGAGTTGCCGCATCGCCGATCCCGCTTCACCACACGAGACGGCGCGTCCAGTTCATTTCAGCTCAGTTCATCTTCACGTTGACGGCGCCGATCTTGCCGTCGAAGTGGAAGGGCCTCCGGTCGAAGTAGTCGATCGAAACCGTCGCGCCGAGATCGACGCCGACGTCGAAGGTTTCGCTCGCCGAGAAGGCCGCGGGTACGGTTCGCTTCACCGTCGTCCGCGCCACCTCCTGGCCGTCGACCTTCAGCACCACCTCGGCCGGCGACAAGCGGCTGGGCGCTCGCCAGCGTCGTCGTGACTTCGATGCGCCGCTTGCCGGCGGCAAGCTTGGCCGCGGAGCGCGGCAATGTAGCGCTCGATGATCATCATGTTGTACTCGTAGACCAGCTGGCCCTTGTCCATGTAGAGCGCGAGGCCGCCACCGGACCCGCCCAGCGCGTAGAGCACGCCGGAGGCGTTGTCGCCGATCTCCGCGTCGACGGTCACCGTGCTGTTCTCGCGACCGAGTCCCGGTGCCGTGAATTCGGGCATGCGAACGGTGGTCGTGTCGAATTGCCAGCTCGTGTAGGGCGACTTGATCCGGTCCTCCGGATGCAGGCGCAGCCAGATGCCCGCACCCAGCGGATAGACCTTGTTCGCGACGGCGAGCTGATCGAACGTCTTCTGCAGCTGCGCGAGCCGCTGCGGTTCCCTGGCGGCGAGATCGTCGGCTTCCGAGAAATCCCTGGCAATGTTGTACAGCTCCCACTTGTCCTTGGCGGAATCCCATTCGGCAAGGCCAGGCGCCCCCGGTAGCCACGGCGTCAGCGGGCCGAACGTCGCCGCGACCCAGCCGTCCTGGTAGATCGCACGGCTGCCGTTGTTGTCGAAGTACTGCACCTTCTTGCGTCCGGGCGCCCTGGCGTCGGCGAAGGTGTAGGCGAGGCTCACGCCGTCGATCGGGTCCTGCGCGAAGCCGTCGACCACCTTCGGCGGCTTGATGCCGACGATCTCGTAGACCGTCGGCGCGATGTCGTTGACGTGGTGGAATTGCGCCCGGGGCGTCCGGTCGGCCTTGATGCCCTTCGGCCACGAGATGACCATCGGATTGCGCGTGCCGCCGAAGTGCGACGCGACCAGCTTGGTGTGGTGGAACGGCGTGTTGCCGGCCCAGGCCCATCCGGCGTGGTACATGCTGTCGGTCTTGGGACCGCCCAGCGCGTCGAGGCCGCCGATCTTGTCCAGCGCCGCGATCTGCTGCTCGACGGTGTTCGGGATGCCGTTCTGCGCCAGCAGTTCGCTGATGGTGCCGTTCTGGCCCTCGGCGCTGGCGCCGTTGTCGCCAAAGATGTAGACGACGATGGTGTTGTCGCGCACTCCGAGCCGCTCCAGCTCGTCGATCAGCTTGCCGGCCTGCGTGTCCACGTGCTCGACGAAGCCCGCGTAAATCTCCATCAGCCGGAGCTGGAACGGGCGCTGCGCCTCCGGGATGCTGTCCCAGGACGGCATGTTCGCCGCGCGCGGCGTGAGCTTGGTATCGGCGGGTATCCAGCCGAGCTGCTTCTGGCGCGCGAACACGCGCTCGCGATAGGCATCCCAGCCAGTGTCGAACTTGCCCTTGTACTTGCCGGACCACTCCTTGCCGACCTGGTGCGGCCCGTGCGCCGCGCCCGGCGCCCAGTACATGAAGAACGGCTTGTCGGGCGAGAACGCGCGATGCCTGCGCAGCCAGTCGATGCTGCGCTGCGCCATGTCTTCGCTGAGGTGGTACTTCTCGTCGTGCGGCGGCTCCACCGCGGTCGTGTTTTCGATCAGCCGCGGTTCCCACTGCGACGTCTCCCCGGCGAGGAAGCCGTAGAAATAGTCGAAGCCGTGACCCGTCGGCCAGCGGTCGAACGGGCCCATCGCCGTGGTCTGGTCGGCCGGCGTGTTGTGCCACTTGCCGAACGCCGCGGTCTTGTAGCCGTAGTGCCGCATCACCTCGGCCATCGTCGCCGAGGTCTTCGGGATCACGCCGGAATAGCCGTCCCAATCCACCGCGCGTTCGGCGATGGTGCCGTTGCCGACGCGCTGGTGGTTGCGGCCGGTGAGCAGCGCCGCCCGCGTCGGCGAACAGATCGCCGTGGTGTGGAAGGTGTTGTAGCTGATGCCCTGGCTCGCCAGCCGGCTCAGCGTCGGCGTGTTCATCTCGCCGCCGAACGTCGAGGCCTGGCCGAAGCCGACGTCGTCCAGCAGGATGATCAGCACGTTCGGCGCGCCGGGCTTGAGATGCTCGGGCTGCGCGCGGCGCTTGTGCACCGAATCCTGCAGCCGCGGAGCCGCCTTGCTCGCCGACGGCACCGGCGGGAAAGGCAGCACCGAGCCGTCGGAGGGCACGGTGACAGCGTGCGCCGTGCCGATCACCGCCCACAGCGCCGACAGCGCGACCACGTGTTTTTTTGTCGAACTCTTCACCGTGTTGCTCCTCGTTGCCCTGACTTCGGCGCTTCCTACTTCCTGAGATAGGTGATCTTCGTCGTGCCGATGCTGCCGTTGAAGGCAAACGGCGCCTGGTCGTAGTAATCGAGCGACACCGGCGAATCGAGGTCGGTGCCGATGTCGAAGGTGGCATTCGACGTGAAGTGCAGCGACATGGCTGCCGGCACCCGGCCCTGGCCCACGACTTCGCCGTTCGCCCTCAAGCGTGACGTCCATCGGACCCCCGATGGGACCGGCCAGCTTCGACTCGACCTCGACCTTGACTTTGCCAACAGGCAGCTTGGCCTTGGACTTGATCTTCGTGCGCTGCACCTCGAACAGGTTGAACTCGTAGTTGAGGAAGCCGTCCTTCATGTAGGTGGTGATGCCGCCGGAAAAGCCCGCCAGCGCGTACAGCACGCCGTTGGCGTTCGCCGGCACATCGACTTCCATGGTGACGAGGCTGCTGTTCTTGCCGAGCTTGGGCGCTGCCGACTCCGGCATCCGGGTGATGGGGTAATCGAACGTCCATTCGGTCAGGGCCGACGCAGGCGCGTCTTCCGGATGGAACATCGCGGTGGACCACAGGCCGCCGCCGATGGGGAGGTTCTTGTTCTTCGTCGATTCGACGATGAAGAGCGCCTTCATCTCCTCGAGCTTCTGCGGATTCGACGCGGCAAGGTCGTTCGCCTGGCTCCAGTCCTTGTCGATGTTGTACAGCTCCCACTTGTCCGTCAGTGGCGACCACTCCTTGATGCCCTTCGGCATGCCGCCGACCCAAGGCTCGCGCGGGCCCGGGGCGCTGGCGAACCAGCCGTCGTTGTAGATTCCGCGGCTGGCCATGATGTCGAAGAACTGCGTCTTGCGCGTGCCCTTTGCCCTGGGATCGCCGAATGCATACACCATGCTGACGCCGTCGATCGGATCCTGCTCGAAACCGTTGACGACCCGGGGCGCGGTGATCGACGTGAATTCGTAGATCGTCGGCACGATGTCGATCACGTGGTGGAACTGCGGCCGCGCCACGGCGTCGGCCTGGATGCGCTTCGGCCACGAGACGGCCATCGGCTGGCGCGTGCCGCCGAAATAGGCACCCATGAGCTTGGTGCCCTGGTAGGGCGTGCTGCCCGCCCAGGCCCATCCGGCGTGGAACATGTTGTCGGTCTTCGGTCCGCCGAGCGCGTCGAGGCCGCCGAGCTCGTTCAACGCCGCGATGTGCTGCGCGATCGTGGTCGGAATGCCGTTCTGCGCGAGCTGCTCGCTGATGGTGCCGTTGAGGCCTTCCGACGAGGAGCCGTTGTCGCCCCAGATGTAGAAGATCAGCGTGTTGTCGAGCTTGCCCTGACGCTCGATTTCGGCGATGACCTTGCCCGCGTTGTAGTCGGCGTGCTCGGTGAAGCCGGCAAACACTTCCATCAGGCGGCGCTGAAACGGCTTCTCGGCGTCGGGGATCGAATCCCACGATGCCATCGATGCGGGGCGGGGCGTGAGTTGCGCGTCCTGCGGGATCCAGCCCTTCGCCTTGGCGCGCACGAAAGTGCGCTCGCGATACTTGTCCCAGCCGTCGTCGAATTTGCCCTTGTACTTGTCGGCCCACTCCTTCATGACCTGGTGCGGCCCGTGCGATGCGCCCGGCGCCCAGTACATGAAGAACGGCTTGTCCGGCGCGTAGGCTTTCTGCTCGCGCAGCCACTTGATGGCGTCCTCGGCGATATCCTCGGAGAGGTGGTAGCCCTTCTTGGGGTGCATGACGACATCGGTCGTGTTGCGCGTCAGCGTCGGCTCGTACTGCGAGGCCTCGCCGGCAAGGAAGCCGTAGAAATACTCGAAACCGTAACCGGTGGGCCAGTAGTCGAACGGCCCCTTGCTGGTGATCTGTTCCTCTGGCGTGTTGTGCCACTTGCCCCAGGCGCCGGTGTTGTAGCCGTAGTTCTTGAGCACTTCGGCGACCGTCGCCGACGATTTCGGAATGACCCCGGAAAAGCCGTCGAAGTCGTTGGCGATCGCCGCGATCTGGCCGTTACCGACGAAGGTGTGATTGCGCCCGGTAAGCAGCGATGCCCGCGTGGGCGAGCACATCGCGGTGGAATGGAAGCGGTTGAAGGAAACGCCCAGCTTCGCGACCCGGTCGAGCGTGGGCGTATTGATCTCGCCACCGTAGGTCGAGGGGGTGCCCGGACCGACGTCGTCCATCAGGATGATCAGGATGTTCGGCGCGCCGTCCTTGAGGCGCTTCGGCTCCACGCGCTTCTTGTACGTGGACGTCTCGATCGTCAGCCCGGCCTTGGACGCGGACGGCGTCGGCGGGAACGGCAGGATCTCCTGCGCCGACGCTGCCGAGAAGGACAGCGCGCAGAACAGTGCGCTGATGGACGACCAGGTGGACTTGAGTTTCATTCAGTGCACTCCAATGCGGCAGTCAGTCTTTGTCGGCGGGTGTTGCGCAAAGGAACCGATCGTCACTTCATCCCGAACACGGTCACGTCGGCCTTGCCCTTGAGAAAGCCCTTGGTGTCGTACCAGAAATCGATCCTGCGGACGCTGCGCTTGCCGATCCCGCGCAGGTCGATGGCGCGGCTTTCGCCGCCCTGCGGAATGTTCTGGCGGATGTCGATCTTGTCCGGCTGGCCGTTGTCGTAGGTGACGACCATGTGCTGCATGTTGAGCGGAGCGTCGGTGACCTTGAATTTGATCTTGCGGAAGTTGTCGAACGGTCCCTTGACGATGATCGAGTCGTGGTCGGCCGCGTGATCGGCGTGCGTCTGCCCAATGAGGCGCCACTCTCCGGCCGCGCCAGCGTTCGGGCGAACGACCTGCTGCGCGAGCGCAGCGGCGGGGGCACAAAGCACGATGGCCGCGAGCAGGGTCAGGACTGAGATGCGCGTGCGTTGCATGAGGTGTCTTCCTGGATTGTCTTGAGCGATCTGGGTCGGAGCATCAGAACGTGTAGACCATCTTCAGCCAGATGTAGTCACCGTTCAATCGATTCTTGGTTTCCAGTTCCGGCAGCCACTTGAGCTCGAACAGCAGCTTCTCCTTGCCGATCGGATGGATGTAGCCCAGCACCGGCCCGATGCCGGCGGTGCGTCCCTTGAAGCAGCCGAGCGTCGCGCCGGATCCGCTGTCGCAGGTCACCTGCTGGAAGTACCAGCCCTCGAGGCCGACGTTGGCGAAGCCCGAACCGAGCGGGAAGATCTGCTGCACCGACGCGTCGAGGTGCAGGATGTCGCCGCTCTTGTAGCTGGTGTCGTTGTTCTCGGTGTTGATCGCGTAGCCGAGGTGCGCGGCCGCGCTGAGACCCGACTTGGGGTTGCTGTACGCCGCGCCGAAGATCGGATCGAAGGTCCAGTAGTTGAGGCCCGTGTTGCCGAGCCGGCCGACCTCGTAGCTGCCCGTGGGCGCATAGACCGGCATCAGGAAGTCGTATTGCCATTCGTCGGACTTCCACGCGATCATCACCGGCACCACGGTCAGGTCGCCGATGCCGGACACGCTGTTCTGGATCTGCATGCCGCCCAGCGCCGCGGAGTTCCCGGAGATGGAGAGCCAGGTGTAGGGCAGGAACGCGGCGACGCTGTAATGGCCGCCGCCGAGGACCGTCTGCTCGAAGCCGTAGCCCCCGCCGAGCGCCAGCGTGTTGGCGTCCGCGTTCAGGTTGGCGACGACCCCGGCCGCCGTGGGAACGCGTCGCCGAGGCGTCGCCCTGGTAGTTGATGTACATCGGCTTGAAGAATCCTCCGGGCGACGTCGGCGGCAGGTCCACCAGCGTTGCATTGGCGCCCGGCATGATGTGCGACGTGCCGCCTTCGCCGGCGAAGGCGACGGGGGATGCGGCAACGAGGGCCGAGAGCGTCGTGGCCGCCAGCCACGACTTGCGCGGCAATGCGCCTCTCCATTCAACTTCGTTGGCTTCAGCATTCTGCGGAATCTCCTGTTGGAATCAGGCCTTGCGCGAGCGTTGCGCCACGACCGCTCACGCTGGTACCGGCAGGGCGATAATGGCCACCTGTTTCGCCTCACTGGGTCGGCAGCAGCAGCACGATGCCCGCCCGGAATCGTCCATTTCGGGTTGCCGTAATCGTCCTTGAAGTCGTAGTCGACCTCGACGTTCGGGCGCCACTTGTGCCCGGCGAAGGTCACCACCTGGCCATAGTTCACGCCAACAGCGAGCGATGCCCAGCGCGACTTCTCGGTGTCGTAGACGAACGCGCTGTTGCCGAGCGACAGCGAGCGACCCTCGCCCAGCTGGTAGCTGAAGATCGGCTGCAGGTTGACGAGGCCGACATCCGGCGCACTGCCGCTTCCCGCGAACGAGAAGAACGTCTGCGCGAACAGGCCCCAGTTGTACTTGCTTGGAGGACGAGTTGACGAAGCCCAGCGCCGGGCCCCGCGGTCCACTTGTCGGTGGTCAGTCCGTCCTGCCCCGTCGGCAGCGTGCCCGAGATGCCAACGCCCCAGCGCCCCCACGGCTGGTTGAACACCATGAGGTCGAAGATCGTGGTGTCGGCGAAGCCCGTCGCCCCCGACGGCGACGACGTGACGTAGGGCTGCGTGATGCGGAAGATGTGATTGGTGCTGCCGAGCGCAAACGGGATCGCCGCGCGGAACACGACCTGGTTGAGCGAGTCGTCGATGCCGTGGAAGTTCGCCGTATACCAGTCGTTGAGCTGGAACGACATCAACGACGCCGTGGGGTCGGTGGCCTGCGCGGCCAGATCCTCGACGCTGGTCGCCTGCTGGGCAAGGACGGGAGCCGCGGAGCCGATCGCGCATGCGGCCACCACCAGCGCGCAGCGGCATCGGTGTCGGCAACGCTGACCGCAAATGGACGCCGCGAACTCAAATCGTTTCTCCTGGGGCCGAATTCGGGGGATGCCGCTCGCAAACGCCTGCTTCGCTGTGGCTCGCATTCAGCGGTGGCTGACGCGGGCCCGCGCCCCGGGCTTGTGCCATCTGGCACGAGCAACGCGGCAGGTTACGTGGTCACGTGGACAGCGCCGATCTGGCTGGTCACTGATCCAGCGCCCGACGCATATCGACGCGCCCGCCGGGGAACCGGCGGCGAAACCGCGCGCCCAGTCCCATCCTCCCGAGCTCGGCAGGGCGACGCGGGCCAGCCCGGCGGCCTCGGGCGCGCTCCCGCCGCGTGATCGCACCGTGGGCGGCATCTGATCGGATCCAATGCTGGTGGGCCGGCCGATCTGGCGTGATTGTCTTGGGCGCATGCATGTGCTCCAATGACAGAAACGCACATATCCATAATCTCGACACATGTCTCTGCTGAACCGGGAGTTGGACTACTTCCTCGCCATCTGCGAGACACGCAACCTCGGTCGCGCCGCCGAGACGCTCGGCGTGAGCCAGCCCGCGCTCACCCGGAGCTTGCAGCGGCTGGAGGCGCGATTCGGCGCCCAGCTGTTCGTACGCGCGCCACGCGGCGTCGAGTTGACGCCGATCGGGACGGCACTTCGCGCCCGCGTCGACAAGGCCCGGATCACGCTCGACGATGCCGAACGGGAGGTGGAACAACTGGGGGCCGGAAAGATCGGCAAGGTCCGGATTGGCGTGGGACATATGCTGGTTCGCCTGGTCAGCCAGGCGCTCTTCCCGCGCTTCATCGTGGAACGTCCCGCTGCCCAGGTTCAATTTCATGTGGGCTTCAATGCGGAGCTCTTCGGGCTCGTGCAGGCGGGCAACCTGGACTTCTCGGTGTGCGGTTTGCTCGAGACTGTGCCGAATCTGGTCTTCCGCGAGCTGCTTGTCAGCGACCTGGTCGTGGTCGTACGCCAGGGCCACCCCCTGACGAAAATGGATAGTCCGACGATCCGCGATCTCGCCGCATTTCGCAGCGTGGCTCCCAGCGCCGGCGTACCTGCGCGGCAGTTGGTGGAAGCGCAGCTCACCAAACATGGTTTCGGCAACCGGATGCACGCCGTCGAGACCAACTCCTGGGAGGCAATCCTCGACGCGGTCGCCACCACGGACCTGTTCAGCCTCGCGCCGCGCACGGAGGTGCTTCGCCAGGCAGCGACCCATCGCGTGGTGGCGATCACCATTCCCGAGATCGAAATCCATCCGCGAAATGGAGTCGTCACCCGCGACGACGTCTACCTGTCGCCGCTCGCCAAGCGGGCAATCGAGCTGATCGAACTCGCATTCGCCGACCACGCGCACGATCAAGGTGCGCGAGGTGCGCGCGTTCTGAAAACCGCGGCGCGCTGACCCACCGACGCGCCCACCTTCTGCCCCATGATCGTTGCCGCACCTGCGCAGGCCGCGACGACGCGCCGCCCGCTGGCGTCGTGGATCGTCTACGACATGGCGGCACACGGCTATACGCTGATGGTGTCCGGCGTCGCCTATCCGGTGTACTTCGCGTCGATCGTGGCCGCGGGTCGAGGCAACACCGACATGCTCTGGTCGGTGGCGCTCGGGCTGCCACTCGTGATGGCCGGTCTCCTTGGTCCCTGGATCGGCGCGCTCGCCGATGCGACGGGACGACGGCGGGCGCTGCTTGCGGCAGCCACGCTCGCCTGCAGCGCAGCGACGGCGCTGCTCGTTTTCGTCGACGCCGGCGAGGTCGCGCTCGGCATCATCCTGTTTGCCGTGGCGCACCTCATGCATCTGCTGGCGACCAGCCTGTACAACTCCTACCTGCCCCTGATCGCAGCGCCGGATCGCCTGGCCCGCATCTCCGGAATTGCATGGGGCTTGTCCTATCTGGGAAGCGTTGCCTGTTTCGCGCTCAGCCTGCCCTTCACGCGAGGCGGCCTCGAACCGGCCAACGTGACGCATTTCACCGGCACGTTCCTCGTCGCCGGCGCGTTCCTGGCCGTCATCGGCTTGCCCGCCGTCATCGGTCTGCCGCAATCCGCGCGGCAACACGCGGCAGACGGGGAGCCGGGCCCGTACCGCCGAATCGCGTCGACGATCCGCGGCTGGCGACGCGATCGGAATGTGCCAAAGCTTCTGCTCGCCTACTACCTCGTCAATGATGGCGTCGTCACTGCCGTATTCTTCACCGCACTGACCTTTCGCAAGACCTACGGCATGGGCGTACAGGAGATTCTGGGTTTGTCGCTGCTGCTGCAACTGGTCGCCATTCCCGCGACGATCCTCTTCGGGTGGCTGGGCGGGCGCTGGTCACAACGCGGCGCGCTCAACGTCGCGATCGTCCTCTGGATCGCGGTGCTGATGCTGATGGCCACGGCCGATGGCCTCAACGGCGCCATCGCGGTCACCGTGTCTCTGGGCGTCGTGCTCGGCTCGACGCAGAGCCTGTTCCGAAGTCTTTTCGCCGGGTTTGTCCCGGTCGACCGTGCCTCGGAGTATTTCGGCTTCCACGCGCTGGTCGGTCGCGCATCGGCGGCGCTGGGGCCGCTCACCTTCGGTCTGGTCAGCGCCTGGACGGGCAGCCAGCGGATCGCGATGGCGTCGCTCGCCGTGTTCTTCATTGCCGGTGGCATCGTGCTGGCATTCGTGCGCACCCCGCGGCTGCTCGAGCCCGGGTTGCACCGAAGCTGACGCCTGTCGGGGCAGCGTTGCCGGAGCGAGTTGGCCAACGGACGGAAAGGAATGCCTGATGTCGCACGTATTGACGGAGATCCGCGGATACCTCGGCATCATCACGCTGAACCACGAGCGCAAGCGCAATGCGCTGTCCAAGATCCTCGTCGACGAGATCATGGCGGCGCTGGCCGACTTCCAGAAGCGCAAGCTGCGGGTCGCCATCCTGCGCGCGCCGCCGGGAGCGAAGGTCTGGTCGGCCGGCCACAATGTCGACGAGCTTCCCGAGTCGCGTCGCGATCCGCTCGGGTGGGCCGATCCGCTGCGATACCTGATCCGCGAAATCGAGATCTTCCCCGCGCCCGTGATCGCGATGATCGAGGGCGGGGTGTGGGGAGGTGCTTGCGAAACCGCGTTCGCCTGCGACCTCATCGTCGCGGCGCCCAACGCCACCTTTGCCATCACCCCCGCGCGGCTGGGGGTGCCCTACAACATCGCCGGCATGCTGACGTTTCTCAACGCCTCGAGCCTGCGGATCGGGAAGGAGATGGCGTTCACGGCGAAGCCGATCTCGGCGCAGCGGGCCGAGCGCCTCGGGATGGTCAACTATGTCGTTCCCGGCGAGGATCTGGAACGCTTCACGATTGCGCTGGCGGAAGACATCGCCGCCAACTCGCCGCTGAGCATCGCCGTGATGAAGGAGCAGTTGCGGATCCTGGCGGGTGCGCATCCGATGTCGCCGCAGGGGTTCGAACGGGTGCAGGGACTCCGCCGCCTGGTCTACGACAGCGACGACTACCAGGAGGGAATCCGGGCGTTCAAGGAGAAGCGCAAGCCGCACTTCCGCGGCGAATGAGCGCGACACCCCGGGGACGGCCCGGGACCACGCCCGGCCGGCAATGAAAAACCCCGCCACGGGGGCGGGGTTCGCCTGACCGGAGCGCGCCGAACCTACTTCTTCGGCGCTTCGGCGGCCTTGGCCTTCGCTTCCTTGTCCGCCTTGGCCTTCGCCGCGGCGTCCGCTTTCTCCTTCGCCTTGGCGTCCTTCTCGGCCTTCGCCTTGGCGTCCTTGGCGTCCTTGGCGTCCTTGGCTTCCTTGTCCGCCTTCGCCTTCGCGGCCTTCTCGTCTGCCGCCTTGGCCTTGGCTTCCTTGTCGGCCTTCGCCTTCGCGGCCTTCTCGTCCGCCGCCTTCGCCTTGGCATCCTTCTCGGACGTCGCCTTGGCGGCCTTGTCGTCAGCGGGCTTCGTCTTGGCTTCCTTGTCGGCCTTGGCCTTGGCAGCCTTCTCGTCCGCCGCCTTGGCCTTGGCTTCCTTGTCGGCCGCGGCCTTCTCGGCCTTGGTGTCGGCAGCCTTGGCGGGCTTCTCGTCGACTTTCGCCGCGGTCGGAGCCGCCGGTGCAGCCTTCGGCGCTTCGGCCTTCGCAGGTGCCGCCGGAGCCGCAGAGGCTGCCTTCGGCGCTTCGGCCTTCGCGGGCGCCGCCGGAGCCGCAGGGGCTGCCTTCGGCGCCTCGGCCTTCGCGGGCGCCGCCGGGGTCGCAGGGGCCGCCTTCGGCGCCTCGGCCTTGGCCGGCGTCGCCGCGGCCGGGAGACGCGTCGCGCCCGAGACGGCGATGTCGCCCTTGATGTTGTTGAAGGTCGCCTCGCCGACGCCGCTGACGTCCTTGATCGCCTCGATCGACTTGAACGGGCCGTTGGCCTTGCGGTAGTCGATGATCGCCTGCGCCTTGACCGGACCGATGCCGTTCAGCGCCTCTAACTCTTCCTTGGTCGCAGTGTTGATGTTGATGGCCGCGAGTGCCGCGCCGGAAAAGAACAGCGCGGCGATGAAAAACAGCAACTTCTTCATGAACCTCTCCCTGTTGGACGGTGCGCTGCCGCTCTTTTGTCGGCGGTCAGACGCGCGAAAATGCTACGCGCTCGCGCCACCAGCAGCAAGCAACGCATCAACGTACCGGGGCACGCCTTCGTTGACCGGCGTCGTCGGAATGCGGCATCCGGCCGCACGCAGCCGGGCCAGGTCCGCCTCGGTGAAGCTCTGGTACTTGCCGACCAGCGCCGGCGGAAACGGCACGTAGCGGATGGCTCCGGCGGCGACCAGCGCCTCCCGCGTCTCCGCCGGCTGGCCCGAGGCGGCGCGGACCGCGTTGATCGTCGCGACCGCGACGTCGTTGAACGTCGCCGCATGGCCGCTGCCCAGATTGAAGATGCCGCTGCGCTCGGGGTGGTCGAGGAAGTCGAGGTTGACCCTGACGACGTCGTCGATGAACACGAAATCGCGGCGCTGCTCCCCCGCCGCGTAGCCGTCGGCACCGTCGAACAGCCGCACGTGTCCATCGGCACGGTACTGGTTGAAGAAGTGGAACGCCACCGACGCCATCCGCCCCTTGTGCTGCTCGCGCGGGCCGTAGACGTTGAAGTAGCGGAAGCCGACGATCGGCGCCATCCGGTCCGGCAGCACGCGCCGCACGTACTGGTCGAACAGGAACTTCGAGTAGCCGTAGACGTTGAGCGGCGACTCGTGCGCGCGTTCCTCGCGGAACACCGCGCCGCCGCCATAGACCGAGGCGCTGGACGCGTAGAGGAACGGGACGTCGTTGTTCTGGCACCACTCGAGCAGCGACACCGAGTAGCGGTAGTTGTTGCGCATCATGTAGCGCCCGTCGGTCTCCATCGTGTCCGAGCACGCGCCCTGGTGCAGCACCGCGCCGATGTCGTCGTCGAAATCGCCCTCGACGAGCCGGACGAGGAATTCGTCCTTGTCGACGAAGTCGGCGATCTCGCAATCGACGAGGTTGCGGAACTTGTCGGCGCGCGCGAGGTTGTCGACCGCGATGATCGCGGTGTCGCCGCGTGCGTTGAGCGCCTTGACGAGGTTGGCGCCGATGAAGCCGGCGGCGCCGGTGACGACCGTGTACACGTTGGTTTTCCCGTGGATGAAGATTCGATCAGACGTGCAGGTCGATGTTGCCGACCCGCGTGGTCACGAAGGGGACGCGCGGCGTCACCGCGCAGAGAAGTTCGTAGCCGACGGTCGCGGCCGCCGCGGCGACGTCGTCGACGGGCAGGCCCTCGCCCCAGAGCACGACCGGGCTGCCCACCCGCGCCTCGGGCACCTCGGACAGGTCGACGGTGATCAGGTCCATCGACACGCGCCCAGCGAGGCGCACCTTGCGTCCGCAGACCAGCACCGGAGTTCCGTTCGGGGCATGGCGCGGGTAGCCGTCGGCGTAGCCGCAGGCGACGACGCCGATGCGATGCGCACGCGACGCGACGTAGCCGCCGCCGTATCCCACCGCGTCGTTGGCCCTGAGTTCCTGGACGGCGATGATCTCGGAGCGCAATGTCATCACCGGCCGGACGCCGATCATCTCGGCCGTGTCGTAGGGAAACGGCGTCGCGCCATACAGCATGATTCCCGGCCGCACGACTTCGCCGCCGACCTCGGCGTAGCGGATGACGCCCGCCGAGTTGGCGAGCGAGCGCGGATACGGCAGGCCGCGGCACGCCGACTCGAACACCGCGAGCTGCTCCTTCAGGCCGTCCTCTTCCTCGGCGCGGGCGAAGTGCGTCATCAGCCGGATCGCCGCGACGGAATCGCAGTTCGACAGGCGCTCCGCGACGCCGGCGACCGCGCCGGGCTTCACGCCCAGCCGGTTCATGCCCGTGTTGACCTTGAGGAAGACCTCGACCGGTCGCGGCAGATGCGCCGTCTCGAGCAGCCGGACCTGCGCTTCGTCGTGGACGACCGTGGCGAGCCGTCGCGCGGAGATCTCCGGCAGCTCCGACGCCTCGAAGAACCCTTCGAGCAGCAGGATCCTGCGGCTGAACCGGGCCTCGCGCAGGGCCAGCGCGGCGTCGAGCTCGAGCAGCGCCAGCCCGTCCGCGTCGGCCAGCGCCGGCAGCACGCGCGCGAGCCCGTGCCCGTACGCGTTGGCCTTCACCACCGCGAGCATCTGGGCGCCGGGCGCGCAGGCGCGAACCCGGGCGAGGTTGCCTTCCAGCGCCGCCAGGTTGATCTGGGCGTAGAGCGGGCGGGTCATCGGCACGCCGCAGGGTGTCGGGATCGCGCGGGTCCACCTGGGGTCCGGGGGCGGGTGGCGGCGAAGCTGTGTCGCAGGAACAAGGTGGCGGCCATCCTGGGGTCTGCAGCATGCGGCCAGCGCGGGAGCGGCGGCCGGAGCGGCGCGCCCGGCAGCCGTAACATGGTATAAAGCCGCGGGACGCGGGCGCGCCGACTATGATTATAACCATGACCCGCCGCCCGACTCGCGCCTTCGCCGGCGCACCTGCCGAACGCTAAGGTCCGATGAAGCCCGGCTTCTACACCATCATGGCGGCGCAGTTCTTCAGCTCGCTCGCCGACAACGCGCTGCTCGTCGCCGCGATCGCGCTGCTGCGCTCGCTGTCGGAGCCAGCGTGGATGGCCCCGGCGCTGAAGCAGAGCTTCGTCGTGTCGTACGTGCTGCTGGCGCCGCTGGTCGGCGCCTTCGCCGACTCGATGCCCAAGGGCCGGGTGATGCTGATCACCAACGGCATCAAGGTCGTCGGTTGCGCGCTGATGCTGTTCACCATCCATCCGCTGCTCGCCTACGCGGTCGTCGGCTTCGGCGCCGCCGCCTACTCCCCCGCCAAGTACGGCATCCTGACCGAGCTGCTGCCGGCGCAGCAACTCGTCGTCGCCAACGGCTGGATCGAGGGCACGACGGTGACCTCGATCATCCTCGGCGTGCTGATGGGCGGCCTGCTCGTCAGCCCCCAGATTTCCGACGCGCTGCTCGGCTTCGACATCCCGCGGTTCGACACCGGCATCGACACGCCGCCCGAGGCGGCGATCTGCGTGATCATGGTCTTCTACGTCATCGCCGCGGTGTTCAACTGGTTCATCCCCGACACCGGGGTCGACCACCGGATGGTCAGCCGCAATCCGATTCACCTGATCCGCGAGTTCGCTCCACTGCAACAAGCTGCTGTGGAAGGACCGCCTCGGCCAGATCTCGCTCGCGACGACGACGCTGTTCTGGGGCGCCGGGGCGACGCTCCAGTTCATCGTCATCGACTGGGCGGCGAAGGCGCTCGGCTTCAACCTGTCGCAGTCGTCGTACCTTCAGGGCGTGGTCGCCGCGGGCATCGCCATCGGTGCGGTGCTCGCGGCGAAGCTGGTCTCGCTGCGCGGGTCGGTCAAGGTGCTGCCGATCGGCATCGCCATGGGCGTGATCGTCATGTCGATGATCTTCGTGACGTCGTTGCCGATGGCGATCGCGCTGATGGTCGCCGTCGGCGCCTGCGCCGGATTCTTCGTCGTGCCGATGAACGCGCTGCTCCAGCACCGCGGCCACGTGCTGATGGGTGCAGGACACTCGATCGCGGTGCAGAACTTCAACGAGAACATCGGCGTGCTGGCGATGGTCGGCCTGTACGCACTGATGGTGAAGAGCGGGCTCGACGTGAATAGCGCGATCGTGATCTTCGGACTCACCGTCGCCGGGTGCATGACGCTGGTACGGCTGCGGCACGTGATGAACCAGCGGCACGGCGACTCGCTGCACCTGATCGGGATGGACAAGGTCGAGCACGCGCACGGCGCCGCGCCGGGCACGAAGCCCGCGCCGGCGCCGGCGGGGCCGCCGACACGGGATGACCGGGACGACGGCCACTCGGATTAGCGGGGGAATTTCGCGCCGCGGCCGACCGGCGCGGATGGCGGGTGCCGCTAGATCACCAGCGGCCGGTCGGGCAGCTCGTTCGCGCGCTCCGCGACGTCGCCGGCAGTGCCTGGCGTAGTGGCGCTGCAGCAGGCCGTTGATCGCGCGCACGCCACTTTCCGCGCCGTCACCGAAGCGGCCGTCGCGAAACGCCGCCTCCATCGTCCGGCAAACCGCTTCCCACGCCTCCGCGCCGACGGCGCGATGGATGCCGCGGTCGGCGACGATCTCGACATCGCGATCGGCCAGCAGGATGTAGACGAGGACGCCGCAGTTGTCCTCCGTGTCCCAGATGCGCAGGAGCCCGAACACCTCGAGCGCCCGGTCGCGCGGCGGCAGCCGCGCGAGCACGCGCGCCAGCGGCAGCGCCGGCTCGACGACGACGCGCACCTGTCCGCGGTGCGTGCGCTCTCCCTCGGCGATCGCGCGCTCGATGCGCTCGAGCTCGGCCTCGGGAAAGCGCCGGCGCGCGGTCGCGTGGTCGGTCGCGAGGTGCCGGAAAAAACGCCAGGGTCGTTGCCAGGGCATCGCTGATCCTTTTCCGTGGGGCCGGCCCGCCGGCTACCAGTCGCCCGACGCGCCGCCGCCGCCGAAGCCGCCGCCGCCGCCGGACCAGCCGCCGCCACCGCTGCCACCGCCGCCACCTCCGCCCCAGCCGCCGCCGCCGGACGGAATCCACACCCCGCCGCCGCGACGTCCCCCGGAGAGGAGACCCGTGCCGGCACCGGCGAAGATCATGACGATGAAGGCAAAGATCGCCGCGACGACGCCGATGGCGATCGAACCGGCGAACAGCCACGCCGCCGCGCCGACGAGACCCGAACCAACGGTCGAGCCGACGACTTTGCCGAGCAATCCTCTTCAGCACGCCGCCGACGGCCGGCACGACGATGAACACCAGCACCAGGATCATCACGGGGACGGAGCCGCCGCTGCTCGCGGGCTGCGAGCGCGCCTTCGCGGCCGGCAGCGGCTTGCCTTCGGCCAGGACGCTGATCACGCGATCGACGCCGGCGTCGATGCCGGCGCCGAACGCGCCTTCGCGGAACTTCGGCGCGACCGTCTCGGCGATGATGCGCTTCGACGTCGCGTCGGTCAGGACGCCCTCGAAGCCGTAGCCGACCTCGAGGCGCAGCTTGCGGTCGTTCTTGGCGACGACGAAGAGCACGCCGTTGTCGGTCCCCTTGCGGCCGATCTTCCAGGCGTCCGCGACGCGGATCGCGTAGGCCTCGATCGGCTCCGGCTGCGTCGACGGCACCATCAGCACCGCGAACTGGTTGCCGGTGCGCGCCTCCCAGTCGGCGAGCTTCGCCTCGAGCGCCTGACGCTCGGGCGCCGACAACGTCTGCGTGACGTCGGTGACGTGCGCCGACAGCGGCGGAATCGGGACGAGGCCGTCGGTGCCCGCCTCCCAGGCCTGCGCCGACGCGGCGCCGACCAGGGTGACGAACGCGAACAGCCCCGCCGCGAGGGCGCGCATCACGGCCACGGCGAAGGGACTCAGTAGCCCTTCTTCAGCAGCTCGGAGCCGGCGTCACCGACCGCCGCCTGCTTGCCGTCCGCCGGCGCGGCCGCCTTCGGCTGCGGCGCGGGAACCGCCGGCGCCGCCGGGGCCTTGTTGAAGTCGACCTTCGGCGGCGCGCTCACCGCGGCCTCGTCGGCGACGGCGAAGTTGGGCTTGACGTCCATCTTGAACAGCATCGCCGTCAGGTTGGTCGGGAACTGGCGCACCGTCGTGTTGTAGTCCTGCACCGTCTTGATGTAGCGGTTGCGGGCGACGGTGATCCGGTTCTCGGTGCCCTCGAGCTGCGACTGGAGGTCGCGGAACAGCGCGTCGGACTTGAGTTCGGGGTATTTCTCGACGGTGACCAGCAGCCGCGACAGCGCGCCACCCAGCTCGCTCTGCGCCTTGGTGAACTTGGCGAACGCGGCCGGGTCGTTGATGAGCTCGGGCGTCGCCTTGATGCCGGCGACGTTCGAGCGGGCGTTGGTGACCGCCTCGAGCACGTCCTTTTCCTGCGCGGCGTAGCCCTTGACCGTGTCGACCAGGTTCGGGACCAGATCGGCGCGGCGCTGGTACTGGTTCAGCACCTCGGACCACGAGGCCTTGATGCCTTCGTCCTGCCGTTGCAGATCGTTGTAGCCACAGCCGGAAAGCGCCAGGACGGCGAGCGCGGCAAAGGCGGTGGCGAATTTGCGGAACATGCTTCCTCCGAGTATCAGAACACGGCGCGCGATCGGCACCGGTAGCTCAAGATAGGGCGAACTCGCCACCGGCGCAAGTCGCCGAGCGACGAAGGGCACGTGCCGGGTCGCGGCGCCCCGCCCGGGCGCGACGAACGACGGCGGTGCCCGGCACCGACGGCCCCGGCCCGCACAGGGCCGCACGGACGACGGCGCCGGCGGCTCGAGGGCGCGCAGTCCGACCGCGGATCCGACTCAGCCCGCCGCCGCGGTCCGGCGCGCGAGCAGCAGGTCGTCCCACGCCTTCGCCTTGTCCGGCAGGTTGCGCAGCAGGTAGGCCGGGTGATACGTGACGATCAGCGGGACGCCGCGGTAACGGTGGACGCGGCCGCGCAGGCTGGCGATGGTCGCGTCGTTGGCCAGCATCGTGTTGGCGGCGCTGCGGCCCAGCGCCACGATCAGCTTGGGGCGAATCAGCTCGATCTGGCGGTCGAGATACGGCTGGCAGGCCTCGACTTCGGCCGGCTCCGGCGTGCGGTTGCCCGGCGGCCGGCACTTCAGGACGTTGGCGATGTAGACGTTGCGGCCGCGCGCGAGCGACAGCGCGGCCAGCATCGCGTCGAGCAGCTTGCCGGCCTGCCCGACGAAGGGCTCGCCGCGCTCGTCTTCCTCGGCACCCGGGGCTTCGCCGACGAACAGCCATTCCGCCGCGCGGTCGCCCACACCCGGGACGCTGCAGCGGCGCGTGCGCGCCAGGCCGCAGGCGGTGCAGGCGTCGACGTCGGCGGCAAGATCGCTCCACTCGAGCGCGGAGATTCGCAGCCGGCGGGGCTCGACGTCCGCCGGCTCGCCGGACCCGGCTCGCACCTCGGCCGGCGCCTGCGGGGACCAGGCCGCGCGCGGCTCCCGTGCCGACGAAGCCGGGGGCGGCGCGACCGGACCGGCCATCGTCCCGATGTCGCCCGATTCGGCGGCGGCCGGGGACAGGGCGGCAACCGGCTCGCCGGCCCCGGGAAATTCGACGCCCGCGCGCCGGCGCCAGACCGGCGCGAGCCCCAGCTCGACCAGGAGATCGTGCCGCGTCGGCATCACGCGCCGCCTTCCGCCGCGGTCGGTGGCAGCGCGCGGCGCAGCACCAGCGCGTCCTCGTGCGTGCCGCCGGAGTCGGCGGGATAGTACGCGGCGCGCCGCCCCACCGCGACGAAGCCCGCGCTGCCGTACAGCCCGATCGCCGGCGCGTTGCCGACGCGAACCTCGAGAAAGATCTGCTCGGCGCCGCGCTGCGCCGCGTCGCGCATGAATCGCTCGAGCAGCGCGCGGCCCAGGCCCTCGCGGCGCGCGTCGGGAACCACCGAGACGTTGAGCACCTGCGCCTCGCCGGGGGCGAGCATCAGCACGCCGTAGGCGACGATGCGCCCCTCGCGTTCGCCGGCCTGCGCGAGATACCCGGCAGCCAGCGCGTCGCGGAAAGTTGCCCAGCGTCCACGGCGCCGCGTGGATCTGCGCTTCGAGCGCGGCGACGTACGCCAGGTCGTCGTCGGCCAGCGGGCGCCAGGTCACCGGGGCGGCAAAGCGAAGGCGCGGGAGCGTGGCCACGGTCGTCGATCCGCTCACAGCACCGCGCCGGCGGTGCGCTCCGCCGTCGTCAGCGCGACGCGATGGCGGACATAGAACGGCAGCGCCGCCGCCGCCCGGACCGTGTCGCCGGCGGCGACCCGCGCGACGGCGAGGCGGCCCACCGCCCCCGCGGTCGGGCGGGCAGTGTCGTCGACGGCGTCGAGCCGCAGGCGGCGGGCCAGATCGGGATACGCCAGAAAACCATTGCCTGCGCCGCGCCACACCCCGGCGACGGGAGGGGCGACCGCGTCAGGCGCGAGCACCGCGGGCGCCGTCACTTCGCGGACCGCTTCGCCGTCCCGCGCGTACGCGGCGACGTAGACCTCGCGCATCCGCGCGTCGAGGCACGCGACGACGTGCGCGCCGCCATCGGCGAGCGCCAGCGCGGCGAGCGTGCCGACGGGAACCACGGGCAGGTCCGCGCCAAGCGCCAGGCCCTGCGTGACGCCGCAGCCGATCCGCAGGCCGGTGAACGAGCCGGGGCCGGCCCCGAAGGCGATCGCGTCGAGCGACGCGAGCGGCCAGTCGGCGTCCGCCAGCGCGCGGCGGATCATCGGCAGCAGCAGCGTCGAGTGCGTGTTGCCGGCGTCGACGGCGCGTTCGTGCCAGTCGCGGCCGTCGCCAACGGCGACGCTGCACCACGACGTCGACGTTTCGAGGGCCAGGATGCGCATCGGCCCGATTTTACCGGTTCGCCCGCAGGCCGTGCTTCCGCGGGCGGTACAATCCGCGCCTGCCGCACCGCCACCGTCTTCGTTTCCCGGGTCGTCCCGCATGACCGTCCGCTCGTCCGCCGCTTCGCCCGCCGCTGCGTCCGCAGCGCCTTCCGCCGTCGCCCCGACCGGCCGACGGTCGCGATCGACTCGCTCGATCAGGAAGGGCGCGGCCTCGCTCGCGTCGACGGCAAGGCGGTCTTCGTCGAGGGCGCGCTGACCGGCGAGCTCGTCACCATCACCACGCTCAGGCGCAAGCCGACGTGGGAACTCGCGCGCGCCGAGGCGATCCTGCGCGCGAGCGCCGTCCGGGTCGAACCGCGATGCCCCCACTTCGGCGTCTGCGGCGGCTGCTCGCTGCAGCACATGGACGCGGCGGCGCAGGTCGCCGCCAAGCAGCGCGCGCTCGAGGACGCGCTGTGGCACCTCGGCCGCGTGCGCCCGGGCCAGGTGCTGCCCGCGATCCACGGCCCGGCCTGGGGCTACCGCCATCGCGCCCGGCTGTCGGTCCGCGACGTCGTCAAGAAGGGCGGCGTGCTGGTCGGGTTCCACGAACGGAAGTCGAGCTACGTCGCGGACATGACGTCGTGCGCGATCCTGCCGCCGGAAATCTCGGCGTTGCTGCCGGCGCTGCGGCGGCTGGTCGAGGGCCTCACCATCCGCGATCGCCTGCCGCAGATGGAACTCGCGGTCGGCGACGCCGCGACCGCGGGCGGGCAGGCCGCGCGCGTGCTGGTGCTGCGCATCCTCGCCCCGCTCGCCCCCGCCGACGTCGAGGCGCTCGACGCGTTCGCCGCGCGGCACGGCGTCGACTTCTGGCTGCAGACCGCCGGACCCGAGACCGCGACGCCGATGCACGCGGACGCGCAGCCGCTGTCCTACGCGCTGCCCGAGTTCGACCTCGTGTACCCCTACGGCCCGACCGAGTTCACGCAGGTCAACGCGGCGATCAACCGGGTGCTGGTCCGGCGGGCGATCGGGCTGCTCGACCCGCAACCGGGCGAGCGCGTCGCCGACTTCTTCTGCGGGCTGGGCAACTTCACGCTGCCGATCGCGCGGCGGGGAGCCGCCGTCACCGGCGTCGAGGGCAGCGCCGCGCTGGTGCGCCGCGCCGGCGAGAACGCCGCGCGCAACGGCCTCGCCGACCGCGCCCGGTTCGTCGCGGCGAACCTGTTCGAGGCGACGCCGGAGACGATCGAGGGGCTGGGCCCGCTCGACAAGGTGCTGATCGACCCGCCGCGCGAGGGTGCGATCGCGCTGGTCAAGGCGCTGCCCGGCGACGGCCCGCCGCGGCGCATCGTCTACGTCTCCTGCAATCCCGCGACGCTGGCGCGCGACGCCAACGTGCTGGTCCACGACCACGGCTACACGCTGGCCGCGGCCGGCGTGATCAACATGTTCCCGCACACGGCGCACGTCGAGTCGATCGCGGTGTTCAGCCGCTGAGTTCGCGGCAGCGGGTCCGGCGCCTGCTGCCGGGGCCGCCGCCGGGGCCACCGCGCGGATGCCGGACAAGAAAAAGGGCGACCCGCAGGGGCCGCCCTTTTGTTCGAGCCGTCGAGCCGCGTCAGTCGCGCTGGCCGCTGAACGCCATCAGCAGGTGCAGCAGGCTGGTGAAGATGTTGTACAGGCTCAGGAACAGCCCCAGCGTCGCCATCACGTAGTTCGTCTCGCCGCCGTTCACGATCCGGCTGACGTCGTGCAGGATGAAGGCCGAGAAGATCAGCACCGCGATCGCCGACACGGCCAGCGACACCGCCGGCACCTGGAAGAACAGGTTGGCGAGCGACGCCACGATCAGCAGGACCATGCCGATGAACAGGAACTTCCCCATGAAGGAGAAATCGCGCTTGGTCACCGTCGCGACCGCCGCCAGGGCGAAGAAGATCGCCGCCGTCATGCCGCCCGCGAGCGCCACCAGTTGTCCGCCGTTGCGGAAGCCCGCGGCGACCGAAAGGATCGGCGTCAGGAACACCCCCGAAACGAAGGTGAAGCCGAACAGCGCGGCGATGCCCCAGGCGCTGTTGCGCAGCAGCGTGACGATGAACAGCATGCCCATCATCGCGCCGAACATCAGCAGCGGCGTCATGATCGGCGCCGACTTGAACAGCGCGCTGAAGTTCATCTGGACGCCGAGCAGCGCACCGGCGACGGTGGGCAGCAGCGACAGCGCCAGCAGCCAGTAGGTGTTGCGCAGCACGCGGTTGCGCGTGCCCGCCAGCGCCTCGCCCCGCGGGGGCAGCGAGGCTTCGCCGCGGCCGATCGAGACAGGCTGGAGTTTCGAATCCATGTTCCCTCCGTGAGCGGCCCCGAGCGGGCCGGTTCGAGCGATTAGACTAACAGAAACCGCCAAGGTTTCAATGATCTAAGGGATTAGACTAACAGAAACCGCCAAGGTTTCAACGACCTAAACCCCTGAAGCCATTGCGGTCTTGCGTGCTAACATGCGGCCGCGCCGCGGCCGTCGCAAGGGGCCGCGGGCAGCGGCCACCGCGGTTCCGCGGCCGCCCCGGGAAGGTTGGCAGAGTGGTCTATTGCACCGGACTTGAAATCCGGCGTGCCGGCAACGGCACCGTGAGTTCGAATCTCACACCTTCCGCCAATTTGCGAGCCGTCGTTCGGTCCGGGGCAGGTCCGGCGGCGCTTTGCGCCGATGCCAGCTGAAGCCGCGTCCTCGCCAGCGGTCGCTCACCGGCCATGGCCGCCGCGGTCTGGCCAGTCGACCGCCCCTCGCCGTCAGCCCGGCCGCGTCGACTTGTGATAGCTTGCTCCGCTCGCGCTTCGAAGACCCGGGTTGCCTGTCGGTTGGGCCCGGGCCCGACCTGCGCCAACGCTTCCGGTGCCGCTTCGAGTCGCAATGCGACGAAAGCGTGAGTCGCATGGCGCAGTTCCCGACCACGCAATCCGATGGAGGCAGACATGGCGCGACCAGGGACCCAGTGCCGATTCCCGGCGGAGCTCGTCATCGCAATCTCGGTCGCGCTCCTGGCGACTGATGCGATCGCTCAGCCTCGCGCGCAAGGCGACGCGAAGCTGGTGGTCGGCGGCTCGATCGCAGCGATGTCTGCGAACTGCTTCGACAACATATGCGGCGGAGATCCTCGCGCATTCGTCGTGCAAAGCCACATGGGGCGCAAGCGCTGCCTCGACTACACGCCGGAGGTCGTCGGATCTCCGGTGTTCCTGGGCGACTGTTCTTCGGCACACCCGGTCATCGTCCAGGAGGTCAACGGCCAGCACGACGTGGTCCTGCGCGCCGGCACCAAGGTCATCGGCCTTGCTGCCAGCCGGCCGGGCGTCGCGCCGCCCGCGTTGCTCGAATCCACGCCGAGCGCCAACGGACAGGCGTCCGGCGCCGACGCTCCGCTGGTGTTGCTGAACCCGCCCGCGCCGAACGCCGGCACGTCGATCTTCAGTCCCACGTACACCTTCGCGCTGGATGGCGACAGCATCCTGATCGCAGGCAACCGCACGCGCGTGGTCAAGGCGCTGAACGCGCGCGGTGCGCTGGGGACGCCGCTCGTCGTCAGCGCGCGCGCCCTCAACGACGCCGAATTCTGGAACTTCATCGCGATCGACGGCTCGGGACGCGATCCGACCACCGGATTCGTTCACGTCGCGACGGCGGAAGCGCTCAGGAATGCGCTGGCCTCCGCGGGACCCGGCACGGTGATCAAGGTCGACGAGCCGGACGGCTCGATCGACTTCTACACCAGCCAGCTTCCCCTGCCCCCGGTCGGCCGTGCCGTGACGATCCGCGGCGATCGCAAGGGCGTGAACCCGGGACCCGAAATCGCGCTCAACGATACGTCCTGCAGTGGCGAAGCGTGCTTCATGAAGTCGATCTTCTCGGTCGACGACCTCACCGGCGACGACGTTCGCATCACCGGGCTGCGCTTGCGCGGGCCGACGCGAAGCCGGGATCGCCGGACCGTCTTCCCGGACGGGATCCTGACGTGGGATATCTTCCGCACCATCGTCGATCGCAACGAGATGTCGGGATTCCCCTATTCGACGACGCACGTTCGGGGCCGCGAACCGACGGAGGTTTGCGAGGACCCACCGCCCGCGCCGCTGACGATCGGCAACGTGCGCGTCGAGCGCAACTTCATTCACCACAACGCGACGCAAGGCAGAGGATACGGCATCGTCATCGGCGCGGGCGGAAGCGCCTCGATCGTCGGCAACACCTTCCTGGTGAACCGTCACGCCATCGCCGACGACGGCACGGCAAGAAGCGGGTATCGGGCCTGGGGCAACCTCGTGCTGTCGAACGCCCCGACCTACTACGACTCGTTCCCTCCGGAAGGGGCGCAGCAGGACTTCGACATGCACGGCACCGCGCCGTCGGGCGACAGCCACGTCGGCGGCGTCGCGGGAGGTTACGTCGACATCGCGTGGAACACGTTCTTCGGCGACGACCGCTACAACTACTCCGTCCGCGGCAGACCCTGCGGCACCACCTACTTTCGCGACAACGTCTCGCTGCAGGATCACGACGACGCCATCGAAAGCCACTATGACTGGGTGGTCCGCGAAATCGACAACGTCGGCCACGGCCGCGGTCCCGAGTACGGTCCGAACGGCCCGCCGTACGCATCGGCACCGCAGCTCAAGGTCATGAACAACGTCTTCGGCGACGAGGGGTACCGGAATCCGACGAGCCGCCTTGCCGTCGGCGACTTCGACGGCGACGGCGTCGACGACCTGTTCCTCGGAACCGAAGCCGCGTGGTACGTGTCGTTTGGCGGTTACTCGGAATGGCGGCTGCTGAGCAGCGGAAGAACCGACCGGGTCGCGAGCCTGCTCTTCGGCGACTTCGACGGAGACGGCCGGACCGACGTCGTGGGCAAGAACGGCCGCAACCTGATGGTGTCGTGGGGCGGAATCTCCGCCTGGGAGTTACTGAATGCGATCGACGCGCCGATCGCCGATCTCGCCGTCGGCAACTTCACCGGCGATGCTCGCTCCGACATCTTCTACGCCAACGGACGCGACTGGTATGTCGCCGACCACGGCGGGGGGCCTTTCCAGCCGGTGAACACGTCGAGCTTCCGCGTCCGCGATCTGCGCTTCGGCGACTTCGACGGCGACGGCAGCACCGACGTCCTCGGCGTGGTGGCCGGCGCGTGGCGCGTGAGCTACGGAGCCGTATCGGCGTGGACGCTGCTGCGACCGAGGCTCACGGACACTGTGAATGATCTCATCGTCGCGGATTTCGACGGCGACGGTCGCGCGGACATCGCAACGTCCGAACGCCTCGCCTTCAACTCGCCGTTCTGGACCTGGAAGTTCTCGAGCGGCGGCACCGCCGGCTGGACGTCGATTACGACAACGTCGTCGCTTGGCGCCGCGGCGGGCGTCGGGCACTTCGCCGGAACGGCGCAGGCGGACGTGATGCTCTGGGGAGGCGACGGCAACGACGTCTTCTATCTCGCGCCCGGAGGCACGGAAACGCCTTATCGCCGGAGCCGACAGGAAATGCGCTGACCGGCGGGACGGCCCTCTACCCCAGCGGCGCGACCTTGACGACCTCCTCGGCCGTGGTCACGCCCGCCGCGACCTTCATCGCGCCGGACACCCGCAGCGGCTTCATGCCGTCCTTGAACGCCTGCTCGCGCAGCCGGGCGTCGTCGCAGCCGGGGACGATCAGCCGCCGCAGTCCCGGCGTCATCGTCATGATCTCGTAGAGGCCGATGCGCCCGAAATAGCCGGTCATCCGGCACTCGAGGCAGCCGACGGCGCCCATCACCTCGGCCGGCTTGTCGGCGCGCCACGGCGCGGTGATCGCGCGCCAGGTCTCGTCGTCCGGCGGCTCGGTCGGCTTCTTGCAGTGCGGGCACAGCGTGCGCACCAGGCGCTGCGCCATCACGCCGAGCACGGTCGACTGGATCAGGTACGACGGCACGCCGAGGTCGAGCAGCCGCGTCACCGCGGTGGGCGCGTCGTTGGTGTGCAGCGACGACAGCACGAGGTGCCCGGTCAGCGCCGCCTGCACCGCCATGTCGGCGGTGTCGCGGTCGCGGATCTCGCCGACCATGATGATGTCGGGATCCTGCCGCAGCAGCGTGCGCACGCCGGTGGCGAAGTCGACGCCGATGATCGGCTGCACCTGCATCTGGTTGAACGCCGGCTCGATCATCTCGATCGGGTCCTCGATGGTGCAGACGTTGACCTCGGGCGTCGCCAGCTGCTTCAGCGACGAATACAGCGTCGTCGTCTTGCCGGACCCGGTGGGCCCGCTGACGAGGATGATCCCGTTGGGCTCGCGGATCATCGTCTCCCAGCGGACGCGGTCGTCGGCGGTGAGGCCCAGCTCGACGAAGTCGCGCACCAGCACCTCGGGCGTGAAGATCCGCATCACGAGCTTTTCGCCGAACGCCGTCGGCATCGTCGAGATCCGCAGCTCGACCTCCTGCCCGGCCGCCGACACCGTCTTGATCCGGCCGTCCTGCGGCCGCCGCTTCTCGACGATCTCCATCCGCGCGAGCAGCTTGATCCGCGACGTCATCGCGTTGAGCACCGGGATCGGGATCGCGTAGACCTGGTGCAGCACGCCGTCGATGCGGAAGCGGACGAGGCCGACGTCGCGCCGCGGCTCGACGTGGATGTCCGACGCGCGCTGCTCGAACGCGTACTGCCACAGCCAGTCGACGATGTGGACGACGTGCTGGTCGTTGGCGTCCAGGACGCCGCGCTTGCCCAGCTCGACCAGCTGCTCGAAGTTCCGCGCGAGCGAGAGCTCGCCCTTGCTCGTCTCCGACGCCTTCTTCATCGACCGCGCGAGGTTGTAGAACTCGACCAGGTAGCGGCGGATGTCCTGCGGGTTGGCGAACACCAGCTTGACGTCGAGCTTCAGGATCTGCCCCAGCTCGGCGGCCCACGAACGCACGAACGGCTCGGCGGTGGCGACCGTCAGCGTCATCCGGTCGACGGCGATCGGCAGGATGCGGAAGCGCTCGGCGTAGGCGTTGGACATCGTCGCGGTGACCGCGGCGAGGTCGATCTTCAGCGGGTCGATGTGCTGGTACGGCACGCCGAGCTTGCCGGCCAGCCACTCGACCAGCACCTCGAGCGTGAGCAGCTGCGCGTTGGGGTCGGGCGTCCGCCAGCGCTGGAGCGCGACGAGCTCGAGCGGGTGATCGAAACGCGCCGCGCGGTTCTGCCGCAGCTTCTCGGCGTCCGCCGCGGCGACCAGGCCGTCGGCCACCAGCAGCTTGAGGATGTCGTCGAGGTGCAGCCGGCGGTCGGCGGCGCGGAGCTCGCCGGCCGCGTCGTCGACGGGGGGCTGGAGCGCCGCCGGGGGGCGGCGCGGATCGGGTACCGCGAACGGGCGTGGCCATGCGCGAACTCTACACCGAAGGCCCGGCCCGGCGCATCGGGCCGGACACCGGCCGGCGCCTTCCGCTCAAGCGGGCGGCGCCGGCACCTGGAACACCTCGCGCAGGTACGCGACGTACGACGGGTCGTAGTCCATCGACTTCGACGGCTCGTCGCTGATCTTCGCCACCGGCTGGCCGTTGCAGCGCGTCATCTTGATGACGATCTGCAGCGGCTCGTAGCCCAGGTCGTTGGTCAGGTTGGTGCCGATGCCGAAGGCCGTCTGCGTCCGCCCCTTGAAATAGCCGTACAGCCGCATCGCCAGCGGCACGTTGAGGCTGTCGGAGAAGATCATCGTCTTGCTGCGCGGATCGATCCGCATGTGCTTGTAGTGGTCGATCATCTTGTCGCCCCACTCGAACGGATTGCCCGAGTCGTGGCGGACGCCGTCGAACAGCTTGCAGAAGAAGAGGTCGAAGTCGCGCATGAACGCGTCCATGCCGCAGACGTCGGACAGCGCGATCCCGAGGTCGCCGCGGTACTCCTTCGCCCAGGTGTCGAAGGCGAACTTCTGCGAATCGCGCAGCCGCGGCCCCACGGCCTGGCACGCCTGCAGGTACTCGTGCGCCATCGTGCCCAGCGGCGTGAGCCCGGCCCCGCGCGCGAGGTCGACGTTGCTGGTGCCGACGAAATGCGTCGGCATGTCGCGCTTCAGCGTCGCGACCACTTCCTCGTGCCAGCGGCGCGAGAACCGCCGCCGGGTGCCGTAGTCGGCGATGCGGAACTCCGGCTCGGCCACCGTGTTGGCGTCGGCGATCTTGGCGGCCAGGCGGCGCCGGCCCTCGGCGAAATCGGGCTCCCGCACCGTGTTGCGGTAGTAGACCTCGGCGACGATCGCGAGCACCGGCACCTCGAACAGGATCGTGTGCAGCCACGGCCCCTTGATCGTGATGTCGATCTCGCGGGTCGAGCCGTCGAGCGGGGCGACGGTGATGAACCGCTCGTCGAGCCGGAACACGCCGAGCAGGTCGACGAAGTCGCTCTTCAGGAACCGCAGCGACCGCAGGTGGTCGAGCTCGTCGCGGGTGAACGTCAACGAGGTCAGCGCGCGGATCTCGTCGCGGATCTCGTCCACGAAGGGCACGAGATCGACGTCCGGATTGCGGCACTTGAAGCGGTATTCGACGTGCGCGCCGGGAAAATGGTGCAGGACGACCTGCATCATCGTGAACTTGTACAGATCGGTGTCGAGCAGCGACGGGATGATCATGGGAGGAATGGAGGGCGCCGGCCGCCGGCCAGGTGGCCGGATCGCGCGTTGCCGGCGATCTTACTCCGGGCCGGTGGCGCGGGAAACGCCGGGGACGGATGCGGCGGGCGGCGGGGCGAGCGGCGCGGCGGCCGCGCCCGGCGCCGTGGCCTCCGCCGCTCCGTCGACGACCCGGATGCGCCGGGCGAGCACGATGGTGATCAGCGTGCAGGCGACCGCCAGCCAGCCCACCCAGCCGAAGTGCGTCAGCGAGCCGTCCGGCGCGCGTCCGATGATCATGCCCGACGTCAGGACCGCGAGTCCCGAGCCCACCTGCTGCAATGACGCGTTGAAGCTCATGAAGCTGCCGCGCAGCCGCGGCTCCACCGACCCGGTGATCAGCGCCATCGCCGGGCCGAAGCGGCCGGTGACGAAGATGAAGAAGAGGGTCGAGAAGGGGACGACGGCCGCGAGCGGCAGTGGCGGCAGGTGCGTCGTGATGAGGATCGGCACGATCGAGATCGCCGCCAGGATCGTGAACACCCGCTGCTTGCCGTGGCGGTCGGCGAGCCAGCCGAACACCTGCGCGGTGACCAGCGTGGCCAGCCCGCCGGCGAAGTAGATCACCGACAGGTCCTGCTCCGTCAGCCCGACGTTGGCGACGTTGTACGGGGCGATGAACGGGATGACGGTGAAGCCCGCGAACATCAGCATGATCATCAGCGCGAACGCGCGCCGGTGGTTGCGCACGCCGAAGATGGCGCGCAGCTGCTCGACCGGTTGCCGCCGGTGGCCGCGCGAGACGTGCGTTCCCATCGTCGGCAGGACGCGCGCGGCGACCAGCCCGACGGCGATGCTGGCCGCGGCCACCGCGAGGAACGGCGCGCGCCACGAGTAGTGGGCGGCGAGCCACAGCCCGAGCGGCACGCCGGCGATCGACGACAGCGCGAACGCCGCGCCGACGATCGCCGTGGCCTGCGCGCGGCGCGCGTACGGGACGGCGTCGGCGACGATCGACAGCACCAGTGCGCCCATCACGCCGCCGAACGCGCCGGCCGCCACGCGCGCGGCGAGCAGCGCCTCGAACGCCGGCGCGATCCCGCACAGCGCCGTCGCGACGACGAAGCCGGCGTAGAGGACCAGCAGCGCGCGCTTGCGGTCGAAGCGGTCGATCCAGAACGCCGCGACGAAGCCGCTCGCGGCGGCCGAGAACGTGTACGCGGAGACCAGCGTCGAGAATCCCGGCGGGCCGATGTCGAACAGGCGCATCAGCTGCGGCCCGAGCGGCATCATGATCATGAAGTCGACGACGTGCGTGAACTGGATCGCCGCCAGCGTGAGCAGCAGCGCGAGTTCGCGCGGCGGACGCGGCGCCCGCGATCGCGGCGCCGCGGCGGCCGGCGGTGATGGTGTCGGGGACGGCTCGGAGGGCACGGGAAGGCGTTCGGGTACACGCGGGCGGGACGGCCGCACGTCCGGCTCGCCGCGCGACACGGGGCGCGAATGCACCTGCTCCGCCCCGCTCAATCAACTGACCGAAAGTCAGTTGAGTCTATCATGCGGTCGCGGCGCGTTCGCCGTCCGTTCCCCGAGGGGTCGGCGTCGGCTGGCCGACCGCCGCCCGCGCGCTTCCGGCCCGCCGCTGCCACGTACGCCGGCGTCAGACCGAAAGGCGCCGCACCACGGCGAAGTCCGCCGAAATCCGCGACGCCCGTCCGGGGGCGAGCACCAGCGCCTCCCCCATCGCCGTGGTCTCGCCGGTGATCGCTGCGATGTTGACCATGTGCGTCACCAGCACCAGCGTTCCCGGTTCGCGCCACGCAGCGATCCGCGCGCGCACGGCCGCCGCGCGCCCGGGCTCGTCGCTGCGGTTGTCGAAGAACGAATCCAGCGGCGGCCAGTGCTCGGCGCGGCCGAACGCCAGCGTCGCGGTGTCGAGGCAGCGACACCACCCGGACGACAGCACGGGCCCGAAGCGGACGCCCGCCGCGGCCAGCCGCGCGCCGAGCGTCCGGGCCGACTCGCGGCCCGTCTCCGACAGGTTGCGCTGCGTCGAGCAGTTGCCCATGTGGAACCCCGGCGGGTCGCCGACGCCCGGCACCGTCGCCGCGTGGCGCAGCAGCAGCACCCGACCGCCGGCGACGAGTTCCGCGATGGCCTCGGCCTCCGCCGTCGTGCCCGTGGTGCCCGCCGCGCCCGCCGCGTGCAGCACCTTCGCGGGCGCGACCGTCGCCGCGATCGCCCACGCCGCCCCGTTCCGCAACCACCGCCTGCGTCCTTTCGTCATCCCTGCTCCCTCGCTTCCCGGCCGCGGGCGCCCTCTGCGCCGGCGGGCGTCGAATCCCGCCATCCTCGTCGCCGCGGCCACGCCGGGGCCGCGCGCGCATGGCGTACGGGCTTCGACGCAGCTATCATCGTGGACGTTCCCGCCGCCGGACACTGTCCATGCTCGTCACCTGCGTCGTATACCGCGACGGCCGCAAGGTCGCCGAGATTCCGAAGGAGGACATCAGCGAGTACGTCGCCCAGCCGGACTGCCTGATCTGGGTCGCCCTCGCCGACGCGACGCCGGCCGAGATCGCCGAGATGGCGGAGGAGTTCGGCCTGCACCCGCTCGCCGTCGAGGACGCGCGCAAGGGCCACCAGCGCCCCAAGATCGAGGAGTTCGACGATTCGCTGTTCGTCGTGCTGAAGACGGTCGAGTCGATCGACCAGGGCGACGAGTCGGGCGACGCCTACCTGATCGGCGAAGTCGACATCTTCGTCGGCCGCAACTACGTGCTGTCGGTGCGACACCACACGCAGAAGGGCTTCTCCGATGTCCGCGCGCGCTGCGAGCGCGAGCCCGAACTGCTGCGCAACGGCGCCGGCTTCGTGCTCTACGCGCTGATGGACGCGGTCGTCGACCGGTATTTCCCGATCCTCGACGAGCTCGAGGAGGCGCTGCAGGACGCGGAGGACCGGATGTTCGACAGCGCATCGTCGCGCGGCAAGATCGCGGACCTGTATGCGCTGAAGCGTCGGTTGATGGTGCTGCGCCACGCGGTCATGCCGTTGCTCGAGGCGGTCGGCAAGCTGACGGGCGGGCGGGTGCCCACGGTCTGCGCGCGGCTCGAGAACTACTTTCGCGACGTCTACGACCATCTGTCGCGGATCCAGTCCGTGATCGACGGCATGCGCGAAATGCTGCAGACCGCGGTGCAGGTCAACCTCGCGCTGATCAACCTGTCCGACTCCGACGTCACCAAGCGCCTCGCCGCGTGGGGCGCGTTGATCACCGTGCCGACGCTGATCGCCGGCATCTACGGCATGAATTTCGAGCACATGCCCGAGTTGAGGTGGCTGATCGGCTACCCCGTCGCGCTGGCGCTGATGTTCGGCGTCGACGCCGTCCTGTACTTCAAGTTCCGCCAGGCGAAGTGGCTGTAGGCTCGCGGCGTTCAGCCTTCGCGGCCACGCCGTGCCACGGCCTTTCCCCCGGCGAGCGCGCGCACCGCCACCGGCACGGCGTGGCCCCCGGGCGCCGGCACCGGCCAGGCCGGCTGCAGCGTCACGTGGTCGATGCCGAAATCGCGCGCCAGCATCCCCCTCGCGGCGGCCAGGACGCGCGGCCACGCCGCGGCATCGTCGAGGGCGACATGCGCCGACAGCGCGACGCGCTCCGCCGACAGGTGCCACACGTGCAGATCGTGCACGCCGGTCACGTCGGGCAGCGCGGCCAGCGCGTGGCCGATGGCGTCGAAATCGAGGTGCGCGGGCACGCGTTCCAGCAGTACGCCGGATGACTCGCCGAGAAGGCGCCACGTCGAGCGCAGGATCAGCACGACCACCAGCAGCGACAGCAGCGGATCGACCGGCGTCCACCCGGTGAAGTGGATCACCGCCCCGGCGACCAGCGCCGCGGCCGATCCCAGCAGGTCGCCGAAGACGTGGAGCAGCGCGCCGCGCGCGTTGATGCCGTCGGCGGCGCGCGAGAGCACCCAGGCTGCGGCGACGTTCACCGCCATGCCGACGAGCGCGATCCCCATCACCATGCCGCCGGCGACCGGCACCGGGTCGAGCAGGCGCCGGACCGCCTCGACGGCGATGAACACGATCAGCGCCAGCATCGCCAGCGCGTTGATGAACGCCGCCAGCACCTCGGCCCGCGCGTAGCCGTACGACGCGCGCGCCGACGGTGGCCGCCGCGCAATCGCCTGCGCGAACAGCGCGACGGCGAAAGCCGCGGCGTCGGTGGCCATGTGGCCGGCATCGGAGACCAGCGCCAGCGAGCCCGCCAGCCAGCCGCCGACTGCCTCGACGATCGCGAACGAGGCGGTCAGACCGAAGGCGATCCAAAGCGCGCGTCGCGTCGCGTCGCCGCGCCGGTGCGCAGGCGGGGAGGAATGCGAGTGCGAATGTGAAAGCGCCTCCGCGGGCGACCCTCTCGGTGTCGCGGCCCGCGTCCGGGCGGGAGCCGGCGTCTCACGTGCGGGATGATCGTGCGGCATCGTTCGATTGTCGGGCCGGCGGCCCCGGCGCGCAACCCGCGGCTCTAGCGGGGCGTGTCCTTCAGCCGGACCGGTCCCTGCAGCTCGGGCCGACGGCCGGTCGCCGCCGCGTACATCGCCGCGATGCGCGCGAGGTCGGCGGGCGCATCGCCCGTGAGCTCGACGAAGCCGCCCACGCCGACCCGCCGGGTCGGATAGTCGATGAACGCGAGCGCGACCGGCACGTTCGCCGCGCGCGCCAGATGGTAGAAGCCCGACCGCCAATGATCGGTGCGGCTGCGCGTTCCCTCCGGTGCGATGGCGAGGCGGCAGTCCTGCTCCCGCGCCATCAGCTCCGCAAGCTGGTCGATGAAGCCGGTGCTCACGCGGCGATTGACGGGGATGCCGCCCCAGCGCTCGAGCATTCCGCGCCACGGGCCGCGAAACAGCGTGTCCTTGCCGACCCAGCGGAAGTGGATGCCAACCGCCCAATCGGCGAGGAGCCCGATCGGAAAATCCCAGTTCGACGTGTGCGGATAAAAGACGACGACGCAGCGCAGCGGCACCGGCTGCGCCAGCACGACCCGCCAGCCCGCCCGTCGCAGCATCCAGGCCGCGACCGCGGCCCGGCGCCCGGGTGCGGGGGTGGGCGTGACGTCGGGGGCGGCGGCGAACGCGATGGCCTGCTGGAGTTGCGTGGATATCACGATGGCGGTGCGAAGGGGCCTCGACGGCGGGCACATCGACGGCGCCAGCGCGTCCCGGCGACGCGGATCGCTGCCACGCCTTCGATGGCGACCAGTCTAGCAAACCGGGACCCGGTCCCCCGGCAACGCTAGAATGCGCCGATGCTGCCGGTCCCGCCCTCGTCCTCCGCCTTCGTCGCCGCCCCACCCGCCGGCCGTGGGAATGACGGCGCGCCGCGGCGGACGGCAGGCGTCGACGCCATCGACGCCGTGCTGCCCCAGACGCAGTGCACACGCTGCGGCTACGCCGGCTGCCGTCCCTACGCCCAGGCGATCGTCGATGGTGACGCGATCAACCGCTGCCCGCCGGGCGGCGAGGGCACGATCGCCGCGCTGGCGCGCCTCACCCGGCGCGCGCTCGTCGCGCTCGACCCCGCGCACGGCGAGGCCGGGCCGCTCGCCGTCGCGCGTGTCGACGAAGCCTGGTGCATCGGCTGCACGCTATGCATCGACGCCTGCCCCGTCGACGCGATCGCCGGCGGCCCGAAGCGGATGCACACGGTGCTGCCGGCGCTGTGCACCGGCTGTGCGCTGTGCCTGCCGCCCTGCCCCGTCGACTGCATCGACATGATCGCCGCCGGAAGAGTCTGGTCGGATGCCGACGCCGCGGCGGCGCGCAGCCGGTTCGACACCCGCAACCGGCGCCGCGCGAGCGCCGCGGCGGTCGATGCCGCGGCCATCGAGGCCAGGGCGAAACAGGATCGACAGGCCGCCGTCGCCGCCGCGCTGCAACGGGCGCGGGCACGCCGCGGCGCGGCTTCAGGCGGGACGCCGTGATCGTCCACGTGGCCGCACCCGCCGCGGCGCTCGCGCTCCTGTCGGCCTTCGCGGTGACCGTCCGCGCGGCCGACTTCTCCGCCACGCTCGACGCGGCGTGGGACTTCGCCGATCCCGCGGCGTCCGAAGCGCGGTTCAGGACCGAGCGCGCCAGGTGGCCCGCCGGCTCGCGCGAAACGCTCGAGGCCGACACGCAGATCGCCCGCACGCAGAGTCTGCGCCGCCGCTTCGACGACGCCCACGCGACGCTCGACGCGGTCGCCCAGGCGCTGCCTGCGGCGGGACCGCGGGTCGAAGTCCGCTACCTGCTCGAGCGCGGGCGCAGTTTCAACTCGGCCGGCGACAAGACGCGCGCCGTGGCGCTGTTCCGCGAAGCCGCAACGCGTGCCGCCGCCGATCCGACCGAGGGGGCAGCTTTCTATCACGTCGATGCACTGCACATGCTCGGTATCGCCACCCCATCGGCCGAGCAGCTCGACTGGAACCTGAAGGCGCTCGCCGCGGCGGAGGCCGCGACGGACCCGCGTGCCCGCGGCTGGCGCGGTTCGCTGCTGCACAACATCGGCTGGACCTGGTTCGACCGCGGCGACCCCGCGCGCGCGATCGGCTACTGGCAGCAGGCGCTCGCGCTGCGTGAAGCCGCGGGGGACGGCCCCCGCACCCGTGTCGCGCGCTGGACGCTCGCGCGCGGCTACCGCGCCGCCGGACGACTGGACGACGCCGAGACGATCCAGCGCGCGCTGGCCGTCGAGCTCGACCGCGCCGGCGCGCCGGACGGATTCGTCTTCGAGGAACTCGCCGAGATCGCGCTCGCCCGCGGCGACGCGACGGCCGCGCAGCCCTGGGCGGCGAAGGCGCACGCGCTGCTCAACGACGACGAAGGGCTGCGCGCGAACGACGCGGGGCGGCTGGCGCGGCTGGCCAACGTCGCCGACGTCGCGGCCGCTGCGCCGCCGGTCACGACGAAGGGGGCGCGGTGAACAGGCGTCTGCCGGCAAGCGCGCGCGAGACGATGTTCGCGCGACTGGCCGCCGCCAATCCCGAGCCACGGTCGGAGCTCGATTGGACGACGCCGTTCGAGCTGCTGGTCGCCGTCGTGCTGTCGGCGCAGGCGACCGACAAGGGCGTCAACAAGGCGACGGCGAAGCTCTTTCCGGTGGCCAGCACGCCGGCCGCGATCGTCGCGCTGGGCGTCGACGGGCTGATTCCCTACGTGCAAACCATAGGGCTCTTCCGCAACAAGGCGAAGCACATCGTCGGGCTGGCGCAGCAGCTCATCGAGCGGCACGGCGGCGCGGTACCGCGCGACGCCGCCGCGCTCGAGGCGCTGCCGGGGGTCGGCCGCAAGACCGCCAACGTCGTGCGCAACGTGGCTTTCGGCGAGCCGACGATCGCCGTCGATACCCACGTGTTCCGCGTGGCCAACCGCACCGGCCTCGCGTCCGGCAGGACGCCCGACGCGGTCGAGGCCCAATTGCTGACGGCGGTGCCCGCCGCGTACCTTCAGCACGCGCACCACTGGCTGATCCTGCACGGGCGCTACACCTGCGTCGCGCGCAACCCGAAGTGCGGCGAGTGCCCGATCGCCGACCTGTGCCGCTGGCCGGACAAGACCGCGCCGACGACGGGGAAGGCATCGACCGGCGCAAGCGCCGCGCCCACCAAAAGCGGGAGCGCGCCACCCGCCGAAGACCAGGCGGCGCGGAAGCCGCCCGCCGGTCGCCGGGCCAGGGCGCCGGGCCGCTGACGATGTTCAGCCCGTCGCGCGACGAGTCTCGCCGGTTTCTGGTCGGTGCGTGGGAAAAGTTCCGCGCGCAGGCACCGCTGACGCCGCTGGAATCGATCGCGGCGCGGCTGGTCGCGATGCATCCGGAGTACCACGCGCTGCTCGAGGCGGGCGACGAGCACCTCGACCGCGACTGGCGGCCCGAGCACGGCGAGACCAATCCGTTCCTGCACCTGTCGCTGCACCTCGCCGTCGCCGAGCAGCTGTCGATCGACCAGCCGCGCGGGCTCGTCGCGCACTTCGCGCGACTGAAGGCCTCGCGCGGCGACGAACACGCGGCGCTGCACGCCGTGCTCGACTGCCTGGGCGAGACGGTCTGGCACGCGCAGCGGCACGGCACGCCGCCGGATGCGACGGTCTACCTCGGCTGCCTGGAGCGGCAGCGCTGAAACGCCCGCAAGCGATCCGAAGCACGCATTGGTGTTCCGCTTCCCCGAAGGCGTCCGCGATTGCTCCGAAGCATCGGCGGGGACAGCGCCTTGCACGAACTGTCAGCGTCGAGCTGGCGACTTGAGCATTGGAATGAAGCCCCCTGCAATGAGGCGCAAGCCGTCGAACACAGGGGTCTGCCCGTCGAACTGCATTCGGGGATCGCTTGTCACCCTGGCCATCCCTGCATCCCTCGCAGCCTTGTCGGGCCATTCGATCCAGGACATCACTACGGTTTCGTTCGCCTGAGCACCCGCTGCCTTGACGAAGCTGCCGTAATGCTCAGAGTCATGACGTGCGCTCTCGCCATGGTAGGTCGCTGCGTCGGGTCCCGATTCGTCGAGCCAACACTCGGTCACACCAAGCGCACCATGTTCCCTCATCACTTCGGCTGAGGCTGCAGCCAGCTTCTCGTACGCAGACTTGTTGGCGCGGGGAACGGGTACCAGGTCGCAGTCGATGTAGGTCATTCGCAATCTCCGGTTCGGCCGAAAAAACTTCGCGCTGGCGGTGCCCATTGCGCCGACACCGTGCACTTGAGACAAACGATCGCTTCTGGCCGGAAGCAGAGCATCTCCTGTGGCCGGTGTCGACCTTGGATTCGACCAATCAGACTGGTCAGAATCAGGCGTTCAACGCCGTAATTTGACGGGACGGTGCCGTGGGTCGCGACAAAGCCCCGCGCAAGCCGGAACGATCCCTTCGATTCATCATTGAATGACTGCGTCCGCGAGCAGCACGAGGGGTCGCGGGCCGTAGGTGAAGCTTGCACCGGCCACGCCGGTTCACGCCAACGCCGTCTCCAGCGCTGCGATCCTGCGGCCGAGCTCCGAGTCCGGGCCGGCCCGGGTCTCGGCCGCCAGCGACTGCGCCTCGGCGCAGGTGGCGCGGGCCGCAACGGCATCACCGGCCCGGCGCTCGAGTTCCGCGCGGCCACACAGCAGCAGCGCGAGGTAGTGCTTGTCGCCGACTTCACGCAGCACCGACTCGGCTTGCGCAAACGCCGCATGTGCCGCGTCGTCGGCATCCCCCTGCAGCAGGAACAGCTCGCCGAGGTTCCACAGCTCGGATCCCTCGATGCGCCGGTCGGCGGTTTCACGGGCGATCGCGAGCGCCTGCTCGAGGCAGGCCCGCGCGTCGGCCCAGCGGCCTTGTTCGCGATGGAGCCGACCGAGGTCGCCGAGCGCATAACCCTCGAAGCGGCGGTTGCCCACCTCGCGGTGCATCGCGAGGGCCTGTTCGTAAGCCGAGCGGGCTTCCTCCAGCCGACCCTGATCGTGGTGCAGGCAGCCGAGGTTGTTGAGCGCTTCACCCTCGGCGACCCGGTCGCCGAGCTCCTGGCTGATCGCGAGCGATTGCTCGAAGTGCGCGCGTGCCTCCGGCAGCCGGCCCGCTTCGCCCAGGTGGCACCGCAATCTGGCTGAGGACGCTGGCCTCCTCGATGCAGTTGCCGAGTTCGCGCTGGATGGCCAGAGCCTGGTCATAGTACTTCCGCCCCTGCTCGACCCGTCCCTGGTCGACGTGCAGGCGGCCGAGATTGGTCAGGATGTTGCCCTCGGTGCGTCCGTTGCCGAGCTCGCGCTGCATGGCCAGGGCGGCCTCGAGTTGCTCGCGCGCTTCGTCGATCCGTCCCTGGCTGCACAGCAGGTTGCCCAGGTTGCTGCGGGCGACGGCCTCGAGCCGCCGGTTTCCCGCCTGGTGCGCGAGTGCAAGCGTCTGGTCGAGCATCGACCGGGCCTGCCCCAGCTTCCCGGCGCGGTGCAGCGTGCGCGCGCGGGTCAACGAAGCCATCGTGCGCTGCGGAAGGTCGAGATTCGCAAGGCCGAGCACCTGCGCACCCAGCGCCGCGGAAACGGCGAACGGCCCCTGCAGGTCCAGCACCTCCCAGGCGGCCCGGTAGGTCGCGACCGCCGTTTCGCCATCGCCGCGCGCCACCGCGCGCCGGCACGCCGCGACGATGTTGTCGAGCTCGAGCGCCAGGGCACGGCGCCGCCGGGTGCCGTCGCGCCTGTACAGTGCCTCGACGGCGGCGTCGGCGCCGAAAGCCGCGAAGCAGCGACCGTGGCGTTCTTGGGCTGCGCGTTCGGCGGCAGGACCATGCGCGCGCAGCTTTTCGCCCGCGTACTCGTGGATGCTGACGTACATCCCGAAGTAGAGTTCGTCGAGGTCGTAGCGGCTCTCGCCAGCGGGAGCCCAGGTGCGCAGCAGGCTCTTGTCCACGAGAGACTGGACCGCATCCATCGCGGGCAGCGCCTCGGGCCACGCGGACAGGTCGATCACCTGCTCGGCCAGCTCCAGCGTGAACCCGCCCTCGAACACCGCGCATTGCGCCAGCGCCGCCTGCTCCCAGGGTGCGAGCAGGTCCCACGACCAGTCGATCGCGGCCCTGAGCGTGGCCTGGCGCGCGACGGCACCGCGCGCGCCTGCCAGCAACGCGAAGCGGTCGCGCATGCGCAGGACGAGTTGCGCCGGCGACAGCACCCTCACCCGCGCTGCGGCGAGCTCGATCGCCAGCGGCAGCCCGTCGAGCAGGCGGACGATGCGGCCGACGTCTTCGCGGTTGGTCGCGCTCAGGGCGAAGTCCGGTCGCTGGGCCTGCGCGCGCGCGACGAACAGGTCGATCGCGTCGTTGTCCAATGGAAGTGGTTCGAGAGGGAAGATCTCCTCGCCGGGAAGGTGCAGGCGCTCGCGACTGGTGACGACGAAGACCGCGTCGGCCGCCCGCTCCGCCCAGAGCCCGAGCGTCGCGGCCGCGTGCTCGAGCAGGTGCTCGAAGTTGTCGAGCACGACCAGGCAGCGCCCGCGCGCGGCAATCGCGTGCCCGAGCTGAACCCCGGCGTCGGCATTGGAGAGCGGAACGTCGAGCGCGACGGCCACCGCGCCCATGATGCCCTCCAGGCCTCTCGCGTCGCTCAGGTCGCAGAAGCAGACGCCGCCCGGCCAATCGCCGAGCCAGGCGCTGCCGTAGCGGCGCACGAAGCGGGTCTTGCCGGCTCCTCCCGGCCCGAGCACGGTGGTGAGCCGCGCCCCCTTGTCCAGCCGCTGCGCCAGCGCGTGCAGCTCCAGCGTCCGGCCGACGAACGCGTCACGCTCGGCCGGCAGGTTGTTGCGGATCGCGCGCACCGGCTGCCACAACTCGCCCTTGCGTACCACCCGGTAGACGTGGTCGGTGTCCGCGGGCGGCGCGAACGCGCTGCGCTCCGTGCGCCCCCAGCTCCCACACCTCGACCGGCGTCTCGACGCCCTTCAGGCGGTAGTGGCCGTGACTTTCGATCTGCGCTCCGGCCGCCGGCGTGTCGCCACGTGCCGCGCCGGCCGCCGCGCTCAGCAGCGTCTGTCCGCCGCGACTCACCGACAGCAGCCGTGCCACCACGTTGAGCGGCGGTCCGAAGTAGTCCCCGTGACGCCACTGCGCGTCGCCGCTGTGCAGCGCCATGCGCACCCGGATCGGCGTCGTTGGCGGCCACGCCTCCGCGAGCAGCGCCCGCTGCAGGGACAGCGCCGCCGCCAGCCCCTGGGACGGCTGCGCGAACGCCGCGTAGAACGCGTCGCCCGCAGTCTTGAACACCTGGCCGCCGTGCTTCTCGATCCCTTCGCGCAGGATGGCGTCGTGGCGCGCGAGCGCGACTTGCATCGCGTCGGAAGATTGCTCCCACAACGCGGTGCTGCCCTCGATGTCCGTGAACAGAAAGGTGACGGCGCCCGTGGGAAACGGAGATTCCGCAGCAGCGGTCGCGGGCATGCGTCCCGAGATGCGGAGGCTCCGCCGCCGGGTCTGACCGTCACGCCGAGCTGGTCCAGCAGGAACGCGAACTGGTCGGCTTTCAGGTTCACCGTCTCGTCGAGCGACGAACCCATGCCGTGACCGGCCTTGTCGGTCGTGCGCAGCAGGACCGGCCGACCGGAGGTCGACGCCGCCTGGAGCCGGGCCGCCATCTTGCGCGAGTGGTAGGGGTCGACCCGTGGGTCGTTGGCCCCGCTCGAGAGGAGCACGGCCGGGTACGCGACGCCGTCACGGACCCGGTGGAACGGCGAGCAGGCGTACATGGCCGCGAACTGCACCGGATCGGCCGTCGAGCCGAATTCGGTGACGTTGAACGCACCGTTGTCATCGAGTTCGACGCGCAGCCCGTCGAGGACGCCGACATCGCACGAGACGGCGCGGAACAGCTCCGGCCGCTGCGTGAGGACGGCGCCCATCAGCAGCCCGCCGTTCGATGCGCCCATGATCGCGAGACGGTCGGGTGTCGTGTAGCCGGCGCCGACGAGATGCTCGGCACAGGCGATGAAGTCGTCGAACACGTTCTGCTTGCGTGTGAGGTTCCCCGCGCGGTGCCACGCGTCACCGTACTCGCCGCCGCCGCGGATGTTGGCAACGGCGTACGACCCGCCCTGCTCGAGCCAGGCCAGCAGGGCCGGATTGAAGCTCGGCACGAGGCTGATGCCGAAGCCACCATAGCCGTACAGCAGGGTCGGAGTCCGCCCGTCGCGTCCGGTCCCGCGCGGACGGAGGATCGACATCGGGATGCGCGTTCCGTCGCGCGAGACGGCGAACTCGCGCGTGACGGCCACGTCCGAGAGATCCGCACGCGAAATCATCCGGATCGCCGTCGCGCGGTTCTCGCCGGTCCCGGCGGTCCAACGGTGGAAGACCTCCGGCACCACGTAGCTGACGGAGCCGAAGACGACCTCGTCGTCGGCCAATCGCACCAGCGCACCGACCGTCGAGACCGGCGGGGTCGTCGCCGTCGCGACCGGGCGTCCCGCGTGGTCGAACGCGTGAAGCGTGGACGGACCACCCTCGATGTAGACGACGTAGAGGCGCGAGGAGGTGACCGTCCATCCGGCCACCGAGCCGCTGGCTTCGGGCAGCACGACCTCAGCGCGAGCGCGAGTCGGACGATCGAGCGGCAGGCGAAGGATCCGGCCGTTGGGCGCACCGGCCAGGCTGCGCAGCCAGAGGGCGCCATCCGGCCCGAACATCCCGCCGACCACGCCCTCGTCCGCCGTCGACAACCGTTGCCAGCCGCCGGCCGACCAGAGCCAGCATTCGGCGTCGCCCCCGTCCCCGTGGGCGACCCTGGCAAAGACCCGCGTGCCGTCCCTGGACGAGGTCATCTCCACCTCGGCGATGCGGGGGAACTCGAGACCGATCGAGTACCGATCCTCCGACACCGGCCGACCCAGTTCGTGGCGCCAGACCTGCTGATGGAAATTCAGGTCGGCCTCGGCGCGCTCACCGTGGTGCGGGTAGCGGGTGTAGAAGAACGAGGTCGAACCGTCGAGCCAGGCAACGCTCCCGCCGGCGGTGCCGTACTGCACCCGCGGGATCACGTCGCCGGTCTCGACGCCGGTCTCGACGTCGAACACATGCAGGGTTCCGTCCTCGGTGCCACCCGTCGACAGCGAGACGGCGACGAGCCGGCCGTCGAGCGAGGGAACGAACCAGTCGATCGCGGTGGCGCCGGTCGGGTCGATCGCGTTCGGGTCGACGACGACGCGCTCGCTCGCGAGATCGTCGGGATCGGCGATCGCCACGAGCAGGTTCTGCTGGAGCGGCGGCTGGAACTTGAAGGCGAAGAGGTATCCGCCGGCGTGCTTCGTCGGCACGTAGCGCGGCGAGTCACCGAGGAGGTGTCGGATCCGTTCGCGCAGGAGGCGCAACGACGGCAGGCCGTCGAGGTAGGAACGGGCCGCGGCGTTCTGAAGGGCGCTCCACGCCGCGACGTCGGGGTCGGACGAATCCTCGAGCCAACGGTAGTCGTCGACGACGGCGACGCCGTGGTACGTGTCGGTGACCGGGCGTCTTGGTGTCGGGGGAGTCGTCATCGTCAAGGGCGGTGCACCGTCGATCGGCGGCAAGGCTCGACATTTCAAGCCCGCCGCTGGCCAGGACCCGCAGAGACGCGACGCTATCACGGGCCGGCCCGCCCGGGTCGACGGCGTGACGCGGTGATCGGGTGTGCCTACCAGCTGCCGGACGCCCCGCCTCCGCCGGAGCTGCCGCCCCCACCCGAGAACCCGCCACCCGAGCTTCCGCCCGAGCTGCTGCTGCCGCTGCCGCCGCGGGTGATCACCATGCCGCCGAACGTCGCATGGCCGGTCCGCTTCAATTCCTCGGCCGCCTTGAGGTACCCGGGACGCGACCGCATGAAGAGCTTGGCGATCGGGAAACCGACCACGTAGATCCCGAGGATGATGAGCGCACCCCTCACGCCGACGACGATGATGGGGAACATGGCCCAGAACGGGATGAGGAACACGTAGAGAAACCAGCCCATGCCCGGCGTCACCACGCCGATGAAGGTGAAGAGGCCGATGACGCCGAAGATGAACGCACCGAGCAGGATGCGCATGGGCCAGGGCGGCAGCTGGTCCTCGAATTGGGCGACCTCGGGCGAGTCGAAGACGCCCTTGGCGGTCGAAGGCGACGTCGTGCCGCCGCCATCCGCGACCGCGCCACCGCGACCTTCGAGCCGGGCGACGATCGCCTCGAGGCCGTCGGTCACTCCGCCGTCGAAGTCGCCGGCCTTGAACCGCGGCGTGATCTGGTTGCGGATGATCCGTGCGGCGTCGACGTCGGGCAGCGCGGCCTCGAGCCCGTAGCCGACCTCGATGCGCAGCTTGCGGTCGTTCGGCACGACCACCAGCAGCACGCCGTTGTCCTTGCCCTTCTGGCCGAGTTTCCAGGTGCCGAAGACGCGATTCGCGTACTCCTCGATGCTCTCGCCGCCGATGGTGGGCACGGTCAGCACGACCACCTGGTTGGTGGTCCTGTCCTCGTGCGCCTTGGACGTGGCGGTCAGCTTTTCCCGCGCCGCCGGTGAGAGGATGTCCGCGTCGTCGACGACCCGCCCCGACAGATACGGGACGTCGGCGGCCGATGCCGCCGCGGCAGCGAGCGAGAGCGCAGCGACCAGGGCGGCGCGCCGGATCAGTCGCGCGAGGGCCGCCAGAGTACCTTCGTGCTGCGCACTCCGGTGTTCGCTCTCGGGGCGGCCGTTCGGGCTCACGCTCCACGCTCCTCGATCGGCCGGTCGGGCAGGCTGCCCGCGCCGGCGCCCGCCCCGGCGAAACCGCTGCGCACGAGGAGCGACTGGAGCGCGGCGAGCCCTGCCTGCACTGCGCCGGCCCGTTCGCCCGGAACGCAGTGCAACCGTCATCGGCGCAACGACACCCTCCCATTCGGGCGTCGCGATGCGATCGGTGAAACCGCGGTCGGCGTGGACGACGACGGCGCGCTCGAACAGGCCGACGACGATCAGCACCGTCGTGCGTGCCGGCGTCGCGAACAGCTCACGCGCGAGGAAGAGCCCCTCGGCGTACTGGCGCACCTCGACGGCGGCACGGTTGTGCCGCACGAACGCGCGCTGATAGCTCCGAGACCAAGGTCGCGACCAGGGCGTTCGCGATTCCTGCGGCGAGGACTGCGACGATGCCGCCGAAGGTCGCACCGGCCGTGTTCCATTCGGGTCGCACGAACCCCGATCCGCCGATGATCAGCGCGCCAAGCGAGACTCCGAGCGCGAACGCCTTCCAGCGGGCTTCGGGGTAGCGGGCGGTGCGACCGACAACGGCGACGACGACCTGCACGCCCGTGCGAGCCTCGACCTCGGCGATTCGGGTCGCGATGGCGGTCGCTTCGGTGGAGGAAAGGAACATCGATGATCGCGTCGGAATGGAAAGGTGGCCGACTGCGGCCCGCTCGCGCTCGACTGCCCGGTGCAGGAGAGCGGACCGCACGTCCGCATGATACCGGCGGCCGCGCCGGTGTGGGGCCCCGGCCGTCTGCCGATCGGTCGCACGCGCGGTGCCCTCCCGGGAACCCAATGAAAAAGGGCGCCCGCGAGGGGCGCCCGTGGCAACGCGGACCGCGACGACGCGGCCGCGCTCCGAGTTCAGTACCGCGCCGTCAGCACCGGCGACTGCGCGGCGAAGTACGCCGACAGGTTCTCGATGTCCTTCGCCGTCAGCGTGGTCGCGAATGCGGCCATGATCGCGTTCTTGCGCGCGCCGGACTTGTAGTCGCGCAGCGCCTTCGCGAGGTAGTCCGCATACTGCCCGGCCAGACGCGGATTAGCCGGATCGGTGCTGTTGCCGTCCTTGCCCGTGGCAGGCGGCGCAGACTTCCTTGACCTTGGCCCGGGCGGCTTCCAGGTCGGCGGCACCGGCCGCGGGCGCGATCAGCAGCGCGCCGGCGAGGCCGAGCGCGACGAGTGCGTGGTTGGTCTTCATCATTTCACCGCCACCGCGAGGCCGGTCTGCGCGTAGTACGCGGCGAGGTCGGCCATGTCCTTGTCCGACAGCGTCGCCGCGATCGCCTTCATCGACGGGTGGCTGCGCTCGCCGCTCCGGTACGCCTGCAGCGCCTTGACCATGTAGGCCGGGTGCTGGCCGGCGATCTTGGGCACGTGGTACACCTCGGGAAACGCCGTGCGCCAGCCGACGATGCCGTGGCATCCCTGGCACATCTGCACCAACTGGCTGCCCCGCGCCGCGTCGCCGGCGGGCGCGGCGCCCTGGGCGGCGGCGCTGCCGGCGGCGAGCGCGGCCACGGTGGCCGCGAGCATGGTCAATCGCTTCATCTGCGTGGATTCCTGTGGTTCCGTCGGTTCAGGCCGGCGCCGCCGTGCCGGCCCGCGCCGGCGCGCGATCGGAATCGCGTGCCGGTCGGACGACGGGAGCAAAACCCGGCAATTCTAGGGGTTGGCCCCGCCGGAGGTCAAACGGAGGCCGAAAACGGGAGATCGGGCGCGAGGTCAGCGGCATGATCGAAAGCCGTATCAAGGCCGTATCGACCCGGCGCGCCGCCCGGGGCGGGTGCCGGGAAGTCAGCGTTCGAGGAACCCGCGCTTGCCCTTCACGCCCTTCCACTGATCGGCATCCGCCGGCGCCGGCTTGCGCTCGATGATCGGCTTCCACAGCTTGGCGAACTCGGCGTTGATCGCCTTGAACTCCTCCTGGTCGGCCGGCACGTCGTCCTCGGCGTAGATCGCCTCGACCGGGCACTCGGCGACGCACAGCGTGCAGTCGATGCACTCGTCCGGGTCGATGACCAGGAAGTTCGGCCCCTCGCGAAAGCAGTCGACGGGGCAGACATCGACGCAATCCGTGTATTTGCAGCGGATGCAGGTTTCGGTAACGACGTAGGTCATGGCTCCGGCCCGTTGCGGCAAAGCTTGAATTCTACCAAATCGGACCCCATTCTCCGGCCGTCGGGCGAAGGAAACCGGCTTGCACCGCCTCCGCGCTTCCGTTACCGTTGTCCCGAGTGTCCGGCCGAACCGGATTCTGGCCGCGCCCACCGGCCGCTGGAAACGCCGGCGCGGCGCCCCCCCAAAGGAAACCCCATGAGCGACCATATCAAGCACGTCACCGACGCCACGTTCGAGAAGGAAGTCCTGCAATCGACCACCCCCGTCCTCGTCGACTACTGGGCCGAGTGGTGCGGCCCGTGCAAGATGATCGCGCCGGTGCTGGAGGACGTCGCCAAGTCCTACGCGGGGCGCCTGACGGTGGCCAAGCTCGACATCGACGCCAATCCGGGAGTCACCGGCCAGTTCGGCATCCGCGGCATTCCGACGCTGATCGTCTTCAAGGACGGCAAGCCGGCGGCGCAGAAGATGGGCGCCCTGTCGAAATCGCAGATGACGGCGTTTGTTGACAGCGTGCTCTGAACCCGTTAGTCTGATTTTCGCGCGGACGGGCGCTCCCGGCTGATTGAAGCCGGCAGCGCCGCCGCAGCGATGTGCGGCGCCACCCCCTCAGCGGGGTCCCAGCAGCGAAGCCGCCGGTTCTCCGACCCGAACCCAGTCACCCGCAGTCCACACCGCGCCCCGGGTGCGTCAACCCGGAATGCCCGCGGCCCGAGCGCCACCGGCCGCCCCGCGCAGCACCCCCCCTTCCGCACCGCTCCTCCCGCTCGCCCTCCCTGCTTTCCATCCCCGCGTTCAATCCCTCAAGCCCCGCCATGCATCTGTCCGAACTCAAAGCGAAGCACGTATCCGAACTCCTCGAACTCGCCAACACGATGGAGCTCGAGGGCGCCAACCGGATGCGCAAGCACGACCTCATCTTCGCCATGCTGCGCCTGCACGCGAAGAAGGGCGAAAGCATCTTCGGCGACGGCACGCTCGAGGTGCTGCCGGACGGCTTCGGCTTCCTGCGCTCGCCCGACACCAGCTACCTCGCGGGCACCGACGACATCTACATCTCGCCGTCGCAGATCCGCCGCTTCAACCTGCACACCGGCGACACCATCGAGGGCGAGATCCGGACGCCGAAGGACGGCGAGCGCTATTTCGCGCTGGTCAAGGTCGACAAGGTCAACGGCGAGCCGCCCGAGGCGGCGAAGAACAAGATCCTGTTCGAGAACCTGACGCCGCTGTTCCCGGACGAGTCGATGGTCCTCGAGCGCGACATCAAGGCCGAGGAAAACCTGACCGGCCGCATCATCGACATCGTCGCGCCGATCGGCAAGGGCCAGCGCGGCCTGCTGGTCGCCTCGCCGAAGTCCGGCAAGACGGTGATGCTGCAGCACATCGCGCACTCCATCGCCGCCAACCACCCCGAATGCGTGCTGATCGTGCTGCTGATCGACGAGCGGCCCGAGGAAGTCACCGAGATGCAGCGCACCGTGCGCGGCGAGGTCGTCGCGTCGACCTTCGACGAGCCGGCGACGCGCCACGTGCAGGTCGCGGAAATGGTGATCGAGAAGGCCAAGCGCCTGGTCGAGCACAAGAAGGACGTGGTGATCCTGCTCGACTCGATCACCCGCCTCGCGCGCGCCTACAACACCGTGGTGCCGGCGTCGGGCAAGGTGCTGACCGGCGGCGTCGACGCCAACGCGCTGCAGCGGCCCAAGCGCTTCTTCGGCGCCGCGCGCAACATCGAGGAAGGCGGCTCGCTGACCATCATCGCCACCGCGCTGATCGACACCGGGTCGCGGATGGACGACGTGATCTACGAGGAATTCAAGGGCACCGGCAACATGGAAATCCACATGGACCGCCGGATGGCCGAGAAGCGGATCTACCCGGCGATCAACGTCAACCGCTCGGGCACCCGCAAGGAAGAGCTGCTGCTCAAGCCCGAGGTGCTGCAGAAGGTCTGGGTGCTGCGCAAGCTCCTCTACCCGATGGACGACCTCGAGGCGACCGAATTCCTGGTCGACAAGATCAAGCAGACGAAGAACAACGCCGAGTTCTTCGACTCGATGCGGCGGCAGTAGGGCCGCGGCGCCGGCGTCAGCGCCGGCCGACGAACGAGAGTTCGCGCAGCTCGACCGGCTCCGCGCCGGCGTTGCGCACCCGGTACCAGCGGTTCTGGGCGGCAAGCCTGGGCAGCAGGGTCTCGGCCCGGCCCGGCCCGTCGAGACGCAGCGCGCCGACTTCATGCCACCGGTCGTGGTCGGGATGCCAGTTGCGAAACGGCAGCGCTTCGATCACCAGATCGGCCCGGCCGTAGGTCTCGGCGACCACCGAAATCGACGCGTAAGGCGCCATGTCGACCCGGAAGGTCCGCTCTCCGGGAGCGAGTGCCGGCCGCGGATGGTCGGCATAACCGGCCATCGCGTAGAAGGCGCTGCTGTCCATCACCACGGGCTTCGCGCAGTAGGCCGACGAGAGGTCGGTGAACGGCGCCGGCTTGGGCACCCGCAGCAGCGTGAGCCGGAGCGCGGTCGGGTCGGGCCCGTACTCGCGGTTCATGCCCCCCGCGACCCAGAACGACGCAGCCGTCGTAGACCAGGCCGGTGATCCACTTCATGCCGAGCGACAGCTCGCGACAGCTCGCGCCGCCGTCGTTGCTGAGGTAGAGATAGCCGCCGGAGTCGGCGCGGACGGTGTCGCTGACGAAGGCGTAGCTGTCGGTCGCCGCGGCGAGCAGCCCGTCGGCGGTCGCCACCAGCGAGCGGAACTGGTGATAGTCGTGGCGCGCCTTGCCGAGCGCGTACTCGAAATCCGCCAGCTCGATCGACTGCGCGTTGTCCTGCACGCGCAGCACGCCGCCGGAGAGCGACTCGTTGCCGACGTAGACGTGCTTGCCGTCCCCGGCGAGCCCCACCAGCCGGTAGCCGGGCCGCTCGCGCAGCACGTACCGGAACCCCGCCAGCGCGCCGTCCCCGTCCAGCGATTCGAACGTCGTCACGCCGCTGCCGGCCCCCGACGGGTCGTCGCCGCCCGTCACCCACAACCTCGAGGCGCGACCGAGGGTCGCGCTCCGGTGCAGGTGGACTTCGTGCACGTGGTGGGCGAAGACGTCGCCGAGGTCCTGCGCGCGCCACGTGACACCGTCGTCGAGGCTGAACCAGAAGTGGGCCGGCGACACGTAGACCGACAGCGCCACCATCTCGCGGGGCGGCGTGCCGAACCAGCCCGCCGTCGCGTTCCCGCCCTTGGTGGTGCCCCACGGCGGATCCGTCGCGACCGTGCGCGTGAACGTTCCCGCCCCCGCGGGCCGGCGCCAGACGACGCCGCGCTCCGGACCGTCGTGCCGGTCGCGCCCGAGCAGCAGCACCGTTCCCCGCGGGGTGTCGACGATGGCGTCGATGTGCTGCTCGCCGAAGCGCGCCAGCGCGCCCGCGCGGCGGTTGATTTCCGGCACCTCGTGCCAGTAGCGGCCGCCGTTGTCCGACCAGAACACGAAGGCATTCGCGACCACGACGTAGAGCCGCGCATCGGCGGCGGTCCAGGCAAGCGCGTGGATTCGCACTTCGGCGGCCGGCCCCGCGTGGGCCGGCTCGAGGTAAGCCGGGTCGATGCGCCGCAGGTGCGGCGCGAGGTCGACGAATTCGATCGCGGCATCGTTCATCGCGTTCTCCCGCGGGCGGCCCCGGTCACCCTCGCCGGCGGGTCGTCACCCGGACCGTGCCGACCGCGCGCTCGCCCTCGTAGATGTCGTGAACGGTGGCGACGCTCGCGTCCGCGCGCCCGATCACCGACGAGCGGATTCGAAAATCCTCGGCGCCCCGCGTGGGCGACCACCATTCGATCGCCAGTTCGCCCGGGACGCCGCCGTCGTCGATCACCCGCGCCGCGTGGACCGCCATGCCCTCGAGGATGCGGCCGAAGGGGTGGTGGCGACGGCCGAGCGGCTCGGCCGCGCCGCCGACCGGGTTGCCGAGCAGGCGCAGCAGGTCGCGCGGGAACAGCCATTCCCAGGTCTCGCGGCCCTGTTCGTCGTCGTAGCGCCGGAGCACGCGCGGGCGGCGCAGGGAGAAGAGATCCGGGGCGACGGCCTCGGGCGCCTGCACCAGCGCCGGCGCGGTGTCGCTCCAGACGTCGAGGCCCTCCCACGCCGGGGCGTCCGGAGGCGCGACGCGATCCTCGTCGCCGGGCGGCGCCGGGCGGCGCACGCGCGCGCCCCTGGCGACGGCCCGGGCCGCGCGCGGCGAAACCGGCGCGTCCGGGGTCCGGCGCGGGTCGATCGTGTAGTGACCGTCGGCGTCGCTGGCGACGGAGACGAAGACGAACTCCCCGGTCACGACCACATCGCCGCGCGTCCGACTGAACGTCCGATACGGCAGCCGGGCAAACCGGCCCAGCTCGGCGAGCCGGCAGGTCGCGACCAGCGTTTCGTCGGGCGCGCAGGCGCGCCCCCAGCGGACGACGTTGCTGACGCCGGTCCACAGGTTCACCCCGTCGAAGCCGACGGGCTCGACGACCGCGTACGCCGCCGTGCCGGCCGCACCCACGGCAATCGTCCACTCGAAAGCCCCACCCTCGCCGAGCGCCGGGCCCCCGTCCTCGCGCAGCGACAGGAACCGGAGCAGGCCGGGACCGAATTCGATGACCGCCTCGTCGCCGACGGTGAAGGTCCGAAGATCGGTCCGCCGCGCGGAAAGGATTCGCGGCCGCGTGACGCAAAGGTCAGCGCCGGGGGGGCCGATGTGCGGCGCACCGGAATGGGTCATCGGGCAGGACCGTGGACATGACGCCGGGAAGGACACACCGCGCGAGACTATCACGGCCGAAGGCGACGGGACTCGCCCACGCGCCGTCCGGGAACCCCGCAAACCTTGCGGAATGACCCCGATCAGGGCATAATTATCGTTTTACGTCAGCGCCCTTGGAAACTTCGGTTTCCGGCCGCACCTGACACTGCCGACCCGGCGCGCCAGCGGGGCAATCAAGCCCCGGCGCGTGGGCCGCACGAGAGGACACCATGAAGGCCGACATCCATCCGAAGTACGCCGAGATCCAGGTTACCTGCAGCTGCGGGAACACCTTCACCACGCGTTCCGCCGTCGTGAAGCCCCTGCGCCTCGAAGTCTGCTCGGCGTGCCATCCGTTCTACACCGGCAAGCAGAAGGTGATGGACACCGCGGGCCGCATCGACAAGTTCCGCCAGCGTTACGGCGCCAAGGCCGCCGGCGGCGTCGCCGCGAAGGCCTGATCGCGGCGGTCGCAGCGGGAAACCGCCCGGAATGAAGGCAGCTTCGGCTGCCTTTGTTTTTTCCGGCGCGCGCTGCGGCAGCCTTCCGGCTTCGCCCACACGCTTCGCCCACACCCTACTACTCCCCGATCGTGGCCCGTTCCCAACCCGCCCCCACCTCGCGCGACCCGCCCGACCTGTCGCCGTCGGCGCCCTACCGCCGGTGGAAGGAGGCCGGGCTCGTGCTGCTGCTGGCGTCGTGGGTGCTGCTCGGACTGGTCGGCCACGATCCGTGGAAGACCGAGGACGCGACGGCATTCGGCGTCGCCTGGGGCATGATGAACGGCGGCAGCGTGCTGGCGCCCTCGCTCGCGGGCGAGCCCTACGTCGACCGCCCGCCGCTGGTGCACGCGCTGGCCGCGCTGCTCGGCACCACGCTCGCGCCGCCGCTCTCGCCCCACGACGCCGCGCGGCTCGCGACCGGGGTGCTGCTGGCGCTGACGCTGCTGTTCTCGTCGCTCGCCACCACCGAACTCGGCGGCCGCACGCTGCGCTGGCTGCCGATGCTGATGCTGGCGGGATCGATCGGCATGTGGGACCGCGCGCACCACCTGGCGCCGGAGATCGGTCTGCTGGCGGCGGTCGCGGCGGGGATGTACGGCTTCGCGCTGGCGCTGCGGCGGCCCGTCGCCGGCGGCGTCGCCATCGGACTCGCGGCCGGGCTGGGGTTCCTCGCCTGCGGCTTCGCCGCCCCGCTGTGGCTCGGCGTCACGGCGGCGGTGCTGCCGGCCTTCGGCACCGCGTGGCGCACGCGCCGTCACGCCGTCACCGCCGGGGTCGCCGTCGCGGTCGCCGCGCCGCTCGTTGCCGCGTGGCTGCTGGCGCTCGCCGCGACGTCGCCGGCGCACCTTGCCGCCTGGTGGGCCGACCAGGATGCCGGCGACTGGCTTGCTCCGCTGCTGCGTCCGGCCTCCGGCAACGTGCTCCTGCATCTGCGCAACCTGGCATGGTTCGCGTTTCCCGCGCTGCCCCTGGCGCTGTGGACGCTCTGGACGCGCGGTCGCGGCTTCAATGGCGGCCTCGCCGACCCGGCCGTGCAGCTGCCGGCGACGATGGCCGCGGTGATCTTCGTCAGCGTCAGCGTGATGGCGGAACCGCGCGCGATCATCGCGCTGCCGCTGCTGGTGCCGCTCGCGATGCTGGCATCGATCGAGTTCGACACGCTGAAGCGCGGCTTCTCCGGTGCGCTCGACTGGTTCGGCATCCTCACCTTCGGCCTCGTCGCCGCGCTGGTCTGGTGGCTGTGGTTCGATGCCTGGGCGAGCGGCATGACGCTGCGCATCGCGCGGCTGTTCCGCGACTCCGAAACCGGATTCAGGCCGCCCTTCGTGCCGCTCGCGCTGGGCATCTCGGCGTTCCTGACCCTGCTGTGGCTCGCGCTGGTGCGGCCGGCGCGGCGGTCGAACCGGCGCGCGCTGCTCAACTGGACCGCGGGCGTCGTGCTGGTCTGGGGCCTCTACTCGACGCTGTGGCTGCCCTACCTCGACTCGCGCCGCAGCTACCGGCCCGTCGCCACCGACGCCGCGCTGCACCGGCCCGCGCAGGGCTGCATCGCCAGCCGCAACCTGGGCGACCCGCAGCGCGCGCTGTTCGCGTACTTCGGCGGGATCGAGACCGTGCGCGAGGAGGGCTCGCCCGAGCACGGATGCACGGCGCTGCTGGTCCAGTACGGACGTGACGGCGAAGTCAATCCACCGGCCGGCTGGAACGTCGCGTGGCAGGGGCGCCGCCGCGGCGACGACTCCGAGCTGTTCGTCCTTTACCGGAAGGCGGGAACGTGAGATTCGTCGACGAAGCAACGATCGAGGTTCTGGCCGGCGACGGCGGCAACGGCGCGGCCAGCTTCCGCCGCGAGAAGTTCGTGCCGCGCGGCGGACCCGACGGCGGCGACGGCGGCCGCGGCGGCAGCGTCTGGGTCGAGGCGGACCGCAACATCAACACGCTGATCGACTATCGCTACGCGCGCATCCACCGCGCGAAGCGGGGCGAGAACGGCCGCGGCGCCGAGTGCTACGGCAAGGGCGCCGACGACATCCTGCTGCGCGTCCCCGTCGGCACCGTGCTGACCGACGCCGACAGCGGCGAGTTCATCGCCGACCTCGCGACGCATGGCGCCCGGACGCTCGCGGCCAAGGGCGGCAAGGGCGGCCTCGGCAACATCCACTTCAAGTCGTCGACCAACCGCGCGCCGCGGCAGTGCACGCCGGGAGAAAAGGGCGAGCAGCGGCGGATCCGGTTCGAGCTCAAGGTGCTGGCCGACGTCGGCTTGCTGGGGATGCCCAACGCGGGCAAGAGCACGCTCATCCGCGCGATCTCGGCGGCCAAGCCGAAGGTCGCCGACTATCCGTTCACGACGCTCGCGCCCAACCTCGGCGTCGTGCGCACCGACGAGGGCCGCAGCTTCGTCGTCGCCGACATTCCGGGGCTGATCGAGGGCGCCGCCGAGGGCGCGGGCCTCGGCCATCGCTTCCTGCGGCATCTCGCCCGCACGCGGATCCTGCTGCACCTCGTCGACATCGTGCCCCCGGATCCCGAGGCCGATCCGGTGAAGGACGCGAAGGCGATCGTCAAGGAACTCCAGCACTACGATCCGGCGCTCTTCGACAAGCCGCGCTGGCTGGTGCTGAACAAGCTCGACCTCGTGCCCGAGGAGGAGCGGGCGGCGAAGGTCAAGGCCTTCGTCAAGGCATTCAAGTGGAAGGGTCCGGTGTTCGCGATCGCCGCGGTCAACGGCACCGGCTGCCGCGACCTCGTCTGGAAGCTGCAGGACTGGCTCGACGCCCATCCGGCCGCGCCGCAGATCGCGCCGGGCGCGGCGGACGGCGGCGACGCCGAGCCGATCGCCGGTCCGGGCGATGCCGCGGCGGCGCCCGCCACCGACGGCCCCGGCGCGGCGGAGTGAGGGGCGCGCCGCGATGACGTCGCCCGTCGCCTCCGCCCGCCGCCTGGTCGTCAAGGTCGGCTCGAGCCTCGTCACCGACGAGGGCCGCGGCCTCGATCACGCCGCCGTCGCGCGCTGGGCCGCACAGATCGCCGCGCTGGCCGGCGCGGGCAAGGAGGTCGTGCTGGTGTCGTCGGGCGCGATCGCCGAGGGCATCAAGCGCCTCGGCTGGACGTCGCGCCCGTCGTCGATGCACGAGCTGCAGGCCGCGGCGGCCGTCGGCCAGATGGGGCTGATCCAGGCCTACGAGCGCGCGTTCGCCGAACACGGTCTCATGACCGCCCAGATCCTGCTGACGCACGAGGACCTCGCCGACCGGCGACGCTACCTCAACGCGCGCTCGACGCTGACGACGCTGATCGGCCTGTCGGTGATCGCGATCATCAACGAGAACGACACCGTCACCACCGACGAGATCAAGGTCGGCGACAACGACACCCTCGGCGCGCTGGTCACCAATCTCATCGACGCCGACGTGCTGGTGCTGCTGACCGACCAGTCCGGCCTCTACACCGCCGATCCGCGCCGGGACCCCGCGGCGACGCTGGTCGGCGAAGCGCGCGCCGGCGACCCGGCGCTCGAGGCGATGGCCGGCGGCGCCGGCAGCACGCTCGGGCGCGGCGGCATGCTGACCAAGGTGCTGGCCGCGAAGCGCGCGGCGCGGTCGGGCGCGGCGACGGTGATCGCCAGCGGCCGCGAGCCCGACGTGCTGACGCGGCTGGCCGCCGGCGAGGCGATCGGCACCGCGCTGATCGCGGAGACCGAGCCGCTGGCGGCGCGCAAGCAATGGCTCGCCGACCACGTCCAGCTCGCCGGCCGGCTGACGCTCGACGCCGGCGCGATCCGCGCGCTGGTCCGCGAGGGCAAGAGCCTGCTGCCGATCGGCGTCGTCGCCGTCGACGGGGTCTTCGAGCGCGGCGAGGTCGTCGGCTGCTTCGACGCCGAGGGCCGCGAACTCGCCCGCGGCCTCGTCAACTACGGCGCCGCCGACGCGACGCGCATCCTGCGCAAGCCTTCGTCCGAGATCGAGACGATCCTCGGCTACGTCGACGAGCCCGAGCTCATCCACCGCGACAATCTCGTGCTGCTCGGCTGACCGGACGCGGCCGGTCCGCGCGGCGATCCGCCGCCGGCGCCCATTTCCGTCGATACTGCCGTCCCGCCACCGGAGGGGCCGTGCCCCGTCAGCACCACCGGTCGCGCGACGGCGTGCCCTGCGAGTGGGTCATCGACGCAGCAGGGTACACCGCCTTGGCGCGACCACGCGGGCATGGCCTCGCACCCCGCGCCGGCAGGTCGAGCGACGGAAGCCGCCTATCGCCTACACTGGTCGGGTCAACGCCACCGGAGGGGAACGGAGATGGGCATCGTCGATCGCGTCAAGAACATGCTGTTCGTGCCGAAGGAAGAGTGGCCCCGCATCGCGGCCGAGCCGGCGACGGTGGGATCCATCTACACCGGCTACGTGATGCTGCTGGCCGCGATTCCGGCGGTCGGCGTGCTGGTCGGCTTTCGCAGCATCACCTTCGCGATCACGAACTACCTGATCACGCTCGTGATGACCTACGTGATCGCACTGGTCGTCGACGTGCTGGCGCCGAAGTTCGGAGGCGAGTCGAATTTCATCGCCGCGCTCAAGCTCTCCGCGTACAGCTACACCGCCGCGTTCGTCGGCGGCATCGCGCACATCCTCGGCCCCATCGGCGGACCGCTGGTGATCGCCGCGACGATCTACGCGTACTACACGTTCTACCTCGGCGCGCCGGTGCTGAAGAAGTGCGCGCCGGACAAGGCCGTGCTGTACACCATCGTCATCGTCGTCGTGGGAATCGTCATCGGCATGACCATCGGGATCGTGTTCGGGCGCATGGGCATGGCTCCGGCGATCGGCTGATCGCCGTTTCGCCGAACGGGCACGCAACGGCGCCGCGTGTCCTGGTCCGCGTCGGCCGCCATCCGGTCGCGGCGGTGCGGCGTGCCCTGCGGAGGAGTGGGTCATCGACGCAGCAGGGCATGCCGCACCGCCGCGACCACGCGCAGGCGCGCCCCAGCCGCGATCCCGTGCAGCACGCCGCCGCGCGGGCGCCCTCAGTCGCCCGTCGGCGTGCCCTGATCGGCGTGCGCGGCCGGGCCCGGTTCGGCGAACCCGTTCGCCGCGGACTCCGAGTACGACGGCGGCATCTCCGGAGGCGGCGCCCGGAACAGCCGATCGCGGCGGGTCTGCGGCTTGAGGTGCAGGTAGCGCTCGAGCTCGCCGAGCGCGCGGCGGTAGACGTCGCGCTTGAACTCGATCACCGTGTCGAGCGGAATCCAGTAGTCGTGCCAGCGCCAGGCGTCGAACTCGGGACGATCGGAGGCGCGCAGGCTGACGTCGGAATCCCGGCCGACCAGCCGCAACAGGTACCAGATCTGCTTCTGCCCGCGGTAACTGCCACGCCACTCCCGCCTGACCCAGTGCTGGGGCACCTCGTAGCGCAACCACTCGCGCGTGCGGCCGAGGATCCGGACGTGATCGGGTTCGAGACCGACCTCCTCGCGGAGCTCCCGGAACATCGCCAATTCGGGCGTTTCACCGGGATTGATGCCGCCTTGCGGAAACTGCCACGAGTGCTCGCGTATCCTCTTGCCCCAAAAGACCTGGTTTCTTGCGTTGACGATGACGATGGCGACGTTCGGGCGATAACCGTCGCGGTCCAGCATCGCGGTCACCCCTGCAACGATAAGTTGCCGACGATTGTTCCACAGTTCGCGACGGCTGCCTAGTTGCGGTGCGGCGAAGCGCCGCGCCGAGGGGGCCGGATGCCGGCAGTCGAAGGGGCGCTGGCTTACTGCACCAGCGGTGTCGCCGCCGCGTCCAGCTCGACGCCGGCAAGGACGGCGCGGCCGGCCAGGACCTGCACGTACTGCCGCAGCGCGCGCTCCTGCACCCTGGCCACCAGCGACGCCGCGATCCGTTCGCGCACGGCCTCGAAGGGCAACGCGCGCCCCGGGATGCGGCGGTCGACGGCGACGAGGTGAAAGCCGTAGCGGGTGTGGACGAGCTCCGGCAGCACGCCGGTGGCCGTCGCGCCGAAGATCGCGCGGTCGAACTCCGGCACCATCTGCCCGCGCCCGAACTGGCCGAGGCTGCCGCCGGTCTCGCCGGACGGGCAATTCGACCACGCGCGCGCCTCGCCGGCGAACGCCGCGGGATCGGTCAGCAGCGCGGCGAGCATCGCCTCGGCACGTGCCCGCAGCGGGGATACCGGCGTGCCGGCGGTGACGGCGAACAGGATGTGCCGGGCCTCGACCAGCTCGCCGGTCGTCCAGCGTTCGGGGTGCGCGTCGTACACGCGCCGGCACTCGGATTCGTCGGGCTCCGGCGTCGTCACCTCGGCGTCGAGCACGCGCCCGATGATCTCCTCCTCCGCCTCGCGGCCGGCGAAGGCCACCTTCGCCCGCGGCGCGCCGTCCTCCAGCAGGCCGAGCTCGCCCGCGCGCTGCAGCAGCAGCTCGCGGATCGCCAGCGTCCGTCGCGCCGCTGCGTCGGCATCGGGCACGCCCTCGAGCTCCGCCGCCTCGCGCTCGATCGCCGCGGCGGGAATCGTGATTCCGTTGACCGAGAGTTCCATCGCGTCGTCCTCAGCGCGGCCGGGAGATCTGGTACGCGCGGGAAAGGTAGGCGACGGCGCCGAAGCCGCTCCATATGTGCACCAGCCGCGAGAACGGGAACACGACGAAGATGGTCATGCCCAGGACCAGGTGCAGCTTGAACACCGGGGAGGCGCCGGCGACGAAGCTGGCGGCGTCGCCACGGAAGGTGACGATGTGCTGCGCCCACGCCATGAACTTGAGCATCTCCTCGCCGCCGCGGTGTTCCCACGACAGCGGCAGCGTGGCGAGGCCCAGCAGCAGCTGCGCGATCAGCAGCCACAGCACGACCCAGTCCATCGTCCGCGTCGTCGTCCGGATCCGCGGCTCCGAAAGCCGGCGCGCGATCAGCAGGACGAGGCCCGCCAGCGTCAGCAGGCCGAAGATGCCGCCGGCGACGATGGCCAGCATCTGCTTGTCGGCCGCCGACACGCCGAGCACGTGCCACACCGTCAGCGGCGTCAGCAGGCCGACCAGGTGGCCGCCGAAGATGCCGAGGATGCCGATGTGGAACAGGTTCGACCCCAGCCGCAGCCTGCGTTTCGACAGGAACTGCGACGAGTCGCTTTTCCACGTGTACTGGCCAGTGTCGAAGCGGGCCAGGCTGCCGACGAGGAAGACGGTCAGCGCGATGTACGGGTACATCCCGAACAGGAATACGTTGAGCCAGGACGACATGGATGACTCCTTCAGAGCGGCGCGGCCGGCCGCGGCATGAACTGGATGACGGACGAAGCGGGGCCGGCGGCGCCGCACGACGGGGCGGCGCCCGGACCGAAGATCACCGGCTCCTCCGCCCACTCCTCGTCGATCGACTTCTCCGGCCTGGGCGACTCGCGCCCGGCCTTCCGCGGCGCGAGACCGTCGGCGCCGACCGCGGCGAGCAGCGCGGCGAACACGGCCGCGTAGGGGCTGTCCCGCTCGGCCAGCGCCTCGCCGATCCGGCGCAGGATGTGCGCGCACTCGCCGAGCAGCTCCTCGGCCGCCGCCAGCGGCTGGGTGCCGAGGAACTCGAGCACCGCGGGCACGTAGTCGGGCAGCTCGTTGCCGACGAACGCGTAGCCCGCGCGCTCGTAGACGCCCTTGAGGTCGAGCATGGCGGTGCCGCGGTCGCGCGAATCGCCGTGGACGTGCTCGAACAGGTTGAGCGAGGTCGCGCGTCCGCGGTCGAAGGTGTCGACGTAGCGCTCCTGCGCGTCGAACGGGTCGGCCGCGGCCAGCGTCGCGCACAGCGCATCCAGCGCCGCCGACTCGCGTCGGGGCAGCCGACGGTCGGCGGCGATGATCGCGCGGATCTCGGGCAGCGCGGCGACGAGCTCGGGTGTCGGGTACGACAGCAGCGCCGACAGCGCCCTGAAGGTGGTTTGCATCGTCATTCTCCTCAGGAAGCGACCTTGAGCGGGATCACCTTGCGCCCGGCGTTGCCGCCGAACAGGTTCTTCACGGTCCCGGTCGAGTCGCAACCCTCGTTGAAGCTGAAGCCGCAGCCGCCGCGCAGCGCGTACGCGTCCTCGGCGTATTCGCGGTGCGTCGTCGGGATCACGAACCGGTCCTCGTAGTTGGCGATCGCCATGTACCGGTACATGTCCTCGACCTGCGCCCGGGTGAGGCCGACCTGCTGCAGCACCGCGGCGTTCTCGCGCTGCTCGACGTGGCGGTCGCGCATGTACGCGCGCATCGCCAGCATCCGCTCCAGCGCCGCGACCACCGGCGCCTCGTCGCCGGCCGTCAGCAGGTTGGCGAGGTACTTGAGCGGGATGCGTAGGCTGCGCAGGTCCGGCAGTTCGCCGAACGAGCCGATCTGCCCGGAGTTCGCCGCGGCCTGGATCGGCGACAGCGGCGGGACGTACCAGACCATCGGCAGCGTCCGGTACTCGGGGTGCAGCGGCAGCGCCACCTTCCAGTCGACCGCCATCTTGTAGACCGGCGACTCCTTCGCCGCCTTGAGCCAGGCTTCCGGCACGCCGTCGGCGCGCGCCTGCGCGATCACCGCCGGGTCGTTCGGGTCGAGGAACAGGCCGAGCTGCGCGCGGTACAGGTCCTGCGGATTCTCGACGCTCGCCGCCGCCTCGATGCGGTCGGCGTCGTACAGCAGGACGCCGAGGTAGCGGATCCGGCCGACGCAGGTCTCCGAGCAGACGGTCGGCTGGCCCGCCTCGATGCGCGGGTAGCAGAAGATGCACTTCTCGGCCTTGCCGGACGACCAGTTGTAGTAGATCTTCTTGTACGGGCAGCCGGACACGCACATCCGCCAGCCGCGGCACTTGTTCTGGTCGATGAGGACGATGCCGTCCTCCTCGCGCTTGTAGATCGAGCCCGACGGGCAGCTCGCGACGCACGCCGGGTTGAGGCAGTGCTCGCACAGCCGCGGCAGGTACATCATGAAGGTGTTCTCGAACTGGCCGTAGATGTCCTTCTGGATGCCCTCGAAGTTGGCGTCGACCGAGCGCTTGGCGAACTCGCCGCCGAGGATCTCCTCCCAGTTCGGGCCCCAGACGATCTTCTCCATCCGCTCGCCGGTGAGCAGCGACCGCGGCCGCGCGACCGGCGTCGACTTCATCTCCGGCGCCGTGTGCAGGTGCTGGTAGTCGAAGGTGAACGGCTCGTAGTAGTCGTCGATCTCCGGCAGGTTCGGGTTGGCGAAGATCTTCATCAGGATCGACAGCCGGCCGCCCTGCTTCGGCGCGATCCTGCCGCCGGCCTTGCGCTCCCAGCCGCCCTGCCAGCGCTCCTGGTTCTCCCACTCCTTCGGGTAGCCGATGCCCGGCTTGGTCTCGACGTTGTTGAACCAGGCGTACTCCATGCCCTCGCGGTTGGTCCAGACGTTCTTGCAGGTCACCGAGCAGGTGTGGCAGCCGATGCACTTGTCGAGATTGAGGACCATCCCGATCTGCGCGCGAATCTTCATGTTCCGGTCTCCTTGGGATGGTCGGTCAGGCGGCAGGCGCCGTGGTCGCGTCCGCCGGAGCGTCGAGCCAGTCGACGTTCTTCATCTTCCGGACGACGACGAACTCGTCGCGGTTGGTCCCGATCGTCCCGTAGTAGTTGAAGCCGTACGACTGCTGCGCGTAGCCGCCGATCATGTGCGTCGGCTTGAGCACGATCCGGGTGACCGAGTTGTGGATGCCGCCGCGGGTGCCGGTGATCTCCGAGCCGGGCGTGTTCACGATCTTCTCCTGCGCGTGATACATCATCACCATGCCCGGGTTGACGCGCTGCGACACCACCGCCCGCGCCGCGATCGCGCCGTTGACGTTGAAGAGCTCGACCCAGTCGTTGTCCTCGATGCCCACGCTCTTCGCGTCGGTCTCCGACAGCCACACGATCGGCCCGCCGCGCGACAGCGTCAGCATCATCAGGTTGTCGGTGTAGGTCGAGTGGATGCCCCACTTCTGGTGCGGCGTGATGAAGTTGAGCAGGATTTCCGGGTTGCCGTTGGAGCGCGTCCCCGACATCGGCGCGACGGCGCGCATGTCGACCGGCGGCCGGTACACGCACAGGCCCTCGCCGAACCCCAGCATCCACTTGTGGTCCTGGTAGAACTGCTGGCGGCCGGTCAGCGTCCGCCACGGAATCAGCTCGTTGACGTTGGTCCAGCCCGCGTTGTAGCTGACGTGCTCGGACTCGATGCCGCTCCAGGTCGGGCTGGAGATGATCTTGCGCGGCTGCGCCTGGATGTCGCGGAAGCGGATCTTCTCGTCCTCCTTGGTCCGCGCGAGATGCGCGTGCTCGCGGCCGGTCGCCTTGGACAGCGCGTCCCACGCCTTGACCGCGACCTCGCCGTTCGTCTCCGGCGCCAGCATCAGGATCACCTCGGCGGCGTCGATGTCGGTCTCGATCCGCGGCAGGCCCTTGCTCACGCCCTCCTCGGTCACCGCGTAGTTGAGCGCGCCGAGGTTCTTCACCTCGGTCTCGGTGTTCCAGGCGATGCCCTTGCCGCCGTTGCCGATCTTGGTCATCAGCGGGCCCAGCGACGTGAACTTCTTGTACGTGTTCGGGAAGTCGCGCTCGACCACCGTCATCGCCGGCGCGGTCTTGCCGGGGACGAGGTCGCACTGGCCCTTGCGCCACTCCTTCACCTCGAACGGCTGGCCGAGCTCGGCCGGCGCGTCGTGCATCAGCGGGGTCAGCACCAGCTCCTTCTCGACGCCGAGGTGCCCGACGCAGACTTCGGAAAACTTCTTCGCGATGCCCTTGTAGATCTCCCAGTCCGAGCGCGCCTCCCACACCGGGTCGATCGCCGCCGACAGCGGGTGGATGAACGGGTGCATGTCGGAGGTGTTGAGGTCGTTCTTCTCGTACCAGGTCGCCGTCGGCAGCACGATGTCCGAGTACAGGCAGGTCGTCGACATGCGGAAGTCGAGCGTGACCAGCAGGTCGAGCTTGCCCTCGGGTGCGCGGTCGTGCCACTGCACCTCCTCGGGCTTGCGGCCGCCGTCCTCGCCCAGGTCCTTGCCCTGGACGCCGTTCTGCGTGCCCAGCAGGTGCTTGAGGAAGTACTCGTGGCCCTTGCCCGAGCTCCCCAGCAGGTTCGACCGCCAGACGAAGAGGTTGCGCGGGAAGTTCGCGGGGTTGTCCGGGTCCTCGCACGACATCCGCAGCGCGCCTTCCTTCAGCGCCTTGACCGCGTAGTCCTTCGGGTCGGCGCCGGCCGCAGCCGCGTCGCGGCACACCTGCAGCGGGTTGGTCTGCAGCGCCGGCGCCGACGGCAGCCATCCCATCCGCTCGGCGCGGACGTTGAAGTCGATGAACGAGCCGGTGTAGTCGTTCGGGTCGGCGAGCGGCGAGACGATCTCCGACACGCCCAGCTTCTCGTAGCGCCACTGGTCGGTGTGCGCGTAGAAGAACGACGTCGAGTTCTGCTGCTTGGGCGGCCGGTGCCAGTCGAGCGCGAACGCGAGCGGCGTCCAGCCGGTCTGCGGCCGCAGCTTCTCCTGGCCGACGTAGTGCGCCCAGCCGCCGCCCGACACGCCGACGCAGCCGCACATCATCAGCATGTTGATGACGCCGCGGTAGTTCATGTCGGAGTGGTACCAGTGGTTCATCGCGGCGCCGATGATGATCATCGACTTGCCCTTGGTCTTGTCGGCGTTGTCGGCGAACTGGCGGGCCACGGTGATGATGTCGGCGGCCTTGACGCCGGTGATCGTCTCCTGCCACTTCGGCGTGTACGCGACGTCGTCGTCGTAGCTCTTCGCCACGCCGTCGCCGCCCAGCCCGCGGTCGATGCCGTAGTTGGCGGCGGCGAGGTCGAACACCGTCGCCACCGTCGTTTCGCCGTCCCGCGTCGCGAGCCTGCGGACCGGGACGTTGCGCACCAGGATGTCGGAGCCCTGGTCGTTGGCGCGGAACTGGTCGGGCGCGACGCCGGCGAAGTACGGGAAGGCGACCGGCAGCACCTCGTCGCGGCGGTCGATCAGCGACAGCGCGAGCTTCACCTCGGCGCCGCTCTTGCCGTCCTTGGGCTCCAGGTTCCACTTGCCCTTGTCCTCGCCCTCCTTCTGGCCCCAGCGGTAGCCGATCGCGCCCTGGTGCGACACCGGCCCGCCGCTGCCCTCGTCGAGCGCGACCGTCTTCCAGTCGGGATTGTTCGACTGGCCCAGGCCGTCCGCGAAGTCCGAGGCGCGCAGGTAGCGGTCCGGCACCCAGCGGTCGCCGCGCTTGACCAGCTTCACCAGCAGCGGCATGTCGGTGTAGCGGCGGACGTAGTCGGTGAAGTACGCCGAGGGACGCTCGAGGTGGAATTCCTTCATGATCACGTGGCCCATCGCCATCGCGAGCGCGGCGTCGGTCCCCTGCTTCGGGTGCAGCCACAGGTCGGCGAGCTTGGAGACCTCGGCGTAGTCGGGCGTCACCGCGACGATCTTCGCGCCCTTGTAGCGGACCTCGGTGAAGAAGTGCGCGTCCGGGGTGCGGGTCTGCGGCACGTTGCTGCCCCAGGCCATGATGAACGTCGAGTTGTACCAGTCGGCCGACTCGGGGACGTCGGTCTGCTCGCCCCAGATCTGCGGGCTCGCCGGAGGCAGGTCGCAGTACCAGTCGTAGAAGCTCATGCACACGCCGCCGATCAGCGACAGGTAGCGCGAGCCGGCGGCGTACGACACCATCGACATCGCGGGAATCGGCGAGAAGCCGACGACGCGGTCCGGTCCCCAGCGCTTGATGGTGTACGTGTTCGCCGCGGCGATCATCTCGTTCGCCTCGTCCCAGGTCGCGCGCACGAAGCCGCCGAGCCCGCGGATCGACCGGTAGCTCTTCACCTTGGCCGCGTCCTCGACGATCGACGCCCAGGCCTCCACCGGGCCCAGCGTCTTGCGCGCCTCGCGCCAGAATCGCGCCAGGCGGCCGCGCACCATCGGGTACTTCACGCGATTCGCGCTGTACAGGTACCAGGAGTACGAAGCCCCGCGCGAGCAGCCGCGCGGCTCGTGGTTGGGCATGTCGGGCCGGGTGCGCGGGTAGTCGGTCTGCTGCGTTTCCCAGGTGACGATGCCGCCCTTGACGTAGATCTTCCAGCTGCAGGAGCCGGTGCAGTTGGTGCCGTGCGTCGAGCGCACGATCTTGTCGTGCTGCCAGCGCTTGCGATACGCGTCCTCCCAGCCGCGGTCCTCGGTGCGCGACACGCCGTGGCCCTCGGAGAACGGCTCCTGCGCCCTGGAGAAGTACGTCAGACGATCGAGAAAGTGACCCATGTGCGGCTCCTGGTTGGAGGTGATTCGATCAGCGTTGCGGCGCCCGTTTTGCCGGTGCGGCCGGTGCGGCCGGCGATCGCCGGCGTCGCAGGTAGTGGCGCCAGGTGACGGCGGCGCACGAAACGTAGAAGAGGAGAAACAGCCACAGCGCGGCGGTCGTGGCGCCGGTCAGGTCGACGGCCGTGCCGTAGGCCTTGGGAATGACGAAGGCGCCGAGCGCGGCGACCGCGGAGGCGAACCCCAGCGCGGCGGCGCCCTCGACCGCGGCGGCGCGGGTGTCGTCGCCGCCCGCGCGGTGCCGGGCGCCGGAGCGCGGCGGCGCGCCGCGAACACCGCCGGGATCAGCTGGAACACCGCCCCGTTGCCGATGCCGCTGGCGACGAACAGCAGCGCGAACAGCAGCAGGAACGGCGCCAGTGCCGCGCCCGGACCGGCCAGCACGATCAGCCCCGCCACCGCCGCGGCCATCGCGGCGAAGCACGCCAGCGCCACGCGCGCCCCGCCGGCGCGATCGGCGAGCCAGCCGCCCAGCGGGCGCATCAGCGCCGCGACCAGCGGCCCGGCAAAGGCGTAGCCCGCGACGTCGACGCCCGCGAAGTCGGTGGCGACCAGCAGCGGAAAGCCGGCGGCGAAGCCGATGAACGAGCCGAAGGTGCCCAGATAGAGCCACGCCAGCCGCCAGGTGTCGGGCCGCGCGACGACCGCGACCTGCTCGTCGATCGACGCGCGCACCGGCGCGAGGTCGTCCATCCAGCGCCAGGCCAGGGCGGCGATGACGAGAATGGGCGGCACGAACACCAGCCCGGCGTTCTGCAGCCACACCGATTGCGTCGCCGATCCGTCGTGCCACGGCTGCGGCGGCCCGCCGACCGCGCCGAACAGCGCCGACGCGACGACCAGCGGCAGCGCGAGCTGCGCCAGCGGGACGCCGAGGTTGCCCAGCCCGGCGTTGGTCCCGAGCGCGATCCCCTTGCGCTCCGCCGGATAGAAGAAGCTGATGTTCGCCATGCTCGACGCGAAGTTCCCGCCGCCGATGCCGCAGGCGAGCGCCAGCAGCAGGAACGTCGGGTACGCGGTGGCCGGATCGCGCACGGCGACCGCGAACCCGAGCGTGGGCACCAGCAGCAGCAGCGTCGACAGGACCGTCCAGGTGCGGCCGCCGACCAGCGGCACCGCGAACGCGAACAGGAAGCGCAGCGTCGCCCCGGCGAGCCCGGGCGCCGCGACCAGCCAGAACAGCTGGCTGGTGGTGAAGCGGAAGCCCGCGTGCGGCAGCATCGTCGCCAGCGTGCTCCACATCATCCAGACCGCGAACGCGAGCATCAGCGCCGCCACCGACAGCCCGAGGTTGCGCCGCGCGATCCGCTCCCCTTCCGTCTGCCAGAAGAAGGGGTTGTCGGGTTCCCAGCGGGCGAGCTGCACGATCATGGACGAGCGGTGCGTCGGGCCGGAATCAGGGGTTCTTCACGTACGCGTTGCGGCGCAGGTAGAACCACCAGTTGAGGACGAGGCACAGCGCGTAGAAGATCGCGAAGCCGTACATCGCGTACTGCGGCGTTCCGGCCTTGATCTGCTCGCCGATGACGATCGGCGCGACGAACGCACCGTAGGCGGCAATCGCCGAGGTCCACCCCAGCACCGGGCCGGCCTGCGTGCGGTCGAAGATCACGCCGATGCTGCGGAACGTCGACCCGTTGCCGATTCCCGAAGCCGCGAACAGCACGAGGAAGAGCGCGAGGAACGTGAAGAAGTACTGCTCGGGGGTTGCGGACTGGTAGGCGAGCATCATCACGTAGCCCACGGCCGTCGACGCCGCGACCATCACCACCGAGATGATCTGGGTGACGATCGAGCCGCCGACCTTGTCCGAGATCCAGCCGCCGATCGGGCGGATCGCCGCGCCGACGAACGGACCGATCCACGCGTAGGTGAACGCGGACGGGGCGTTCGGGTTCTTGATCGTGTGCGTCAACACGCCGCTGGCATCGGGAACGTGGCTGATGCCGAAGATCACCGTGATCGCGAGCGGCAGCGCCATCGAGAAGCCGATGAACGAGCCGAAGGTCACGATGTACAGCGCCGTCATCGACCACGTGTGCTTGTCGCGGAAGATCGCGAACTGCTTGGCGACGCCCTCCTTCATCGGGCCGAACGCGGCGAGCTTCATCACGAGCAGCGCCGCTGACGACGTCGAGCGGGATCGCCACCCACATGCTGATGAGGCCGAGACCGGTGGGCTTCGGCAGATACAGGTACAGCCCGAGGATCGACGGGATGAACGCCAGCGTGTACAGCCAGGTGATCTTGCGAAACGCCGACGATCGGATTGCCGGTGTCGGGCGACACCGTCTTCAGGTTGTTCATCCCGAACCAGCACAGGATCGACAGCGGCACCAGCGAGAGCACCCAGGCGAAGCCGGCGTTCTGGATCCACGTCGACGTGCCCGGCGGGGATCTTGCCGAGGATCCAGCCGCTGTCCTTCAGCAGCTTCATCGGCTCGCCGCCGATCGCGCCGAAGAGGCCCATCGTCATCACCAGCGGGATGACGATCTGCATCGTCGTCACGCCGAAGTTGCCGACGCCGGCGTTGATGCCGAGCGCCGTGCCCTGCAGCCGCTTCGGGAAGAAGGTGCTGATGTTCGACATCGAGCTGGCGAAGTTGCCGCCGCCCACGCCCGACCACAGCGCCATCAGCTGGAACGCCCACAGCGGCCAGTCCTTGTGCTGCAGCACGATGCCGGTGCCGATCGCCGGCGCCAGCAGCATCGCGGTGGTCAGGAAGATGGTGTTGCGGCCGCCGGCGACGCGGATCAGGAACGACGCCGGAATGCGCATCGTCGCGCCGGCGATCCCGGCGATCGCGGTCAGCGTGAACAGCTCGGCCTGCGTGAACGGGAAGCCGAGGTTGAGCATCTGCACCGTGATGATTCCCCACATGCCCCAGACCGCGAAGCCGCACAGCAGCGCCGGCACCGAGATGGCGAGGTTGCGGTACGCGATCCGCTTCCCGGTCGTTTCCCAGAACTCGGCGTCCTCGGGCCGCCAGTCGGCGATGTCGCGCCGGCCTGCGTGTGTCGCGAGCGGCGCGGCTGCGGGTTGCGTCGTGTTCATCGTGATCTCCGTGATTGCAGCGATGGTGGCAACCGTGCCGCCTGAAGGCTGTGGCCTGGTCTTCCCGTCCTGCGGCGATTCTGGACGGCGGCGGGCCCCGGCGGCATTCCCTGATGGTGTGTGCCACCCGCGGCAAGAGAACGATCCGGACATAGTTCGGAAGAACTATGTGGCGCGCCCACGCCTCATGATTCAATCGCGGTGTTGACTTCGGTCGACCTGCGCTTGCGGCGGCACGTTTCGAGCGGCCGCCGATGCGAGGGCGATCGATCGGAAAATGAAATGGGGGGCATCGTGACGACAGCCGCAATGGGCAAGCCGGGTCTCAGCCGCGAGCAGATTTCCGCATTGACGATGAGCACGCTCGCCTTCGCGGTGAACTTCGCCGTCTGGGTGATGTTCTCGGTCATCGGGATAAAGATCAAGGCGGAGCTCAATCTCAACGAGACCGAGTTCGGCCTGCTGGTGGCGACGCCGATCCTGACCGGCTCGCTGGTTCGCCTTCCGCTGGGCATCCTGACCGACCGCTACGGCGGACGGATCGTGTACTTCGTGCAGATGCTCACGGTGGTGGTTCCCACCTGGATGCTGTCCTACGCGACCGAGTACTGGCAGTACCTGGTGCTGGGGTCTGTTCATCGGGATGGCCGGCGGCTCGTTCGCGGTCGGCATCGCCTACACGTCGGCCTGGTTCAGCAAGGAGCGGCAGGGCACGGCGATGGGCATCTTCGGCGCCGGCAACGCGGGCTCGTCGCTCACCAAGTTCATCGCACCGCTGATCATCGCGGCCTCGGCCACCGCGTCGTGGCGGATGGTGCCCAAGGTCTACGCGGTCGCCATGCTGGTGATGGCGGTGCTGTTCTGGTTCCTGACCACCGAGGACCCGCTGCACCGCAAGGACGCGGCCGTCCGCAAGCGCGTCCCGCTGGGCGAGCAGCTGAAGCCGCTGCTCGACCTGCGCGTCTGGCGCTTCGGGCTCGCCTACTACTTCGTGTTCGGCGCGTTCGTGGCGCTGGCGCTGTGGCTGCCCAAGTACTACGTCGGCGAGTTCGGGCTGCCGCTGGCCACCGCCGCGTTCCTGACCATCCTGTTCGACCTGCCCTCCGGGGCGATCCGCGCGCTGGGCGGTTGGGCGTCCGACAAGTGGGGCGGCAACACCGTCACCTGGTGGGTGCTGTGGGTCAGCCTCGCCTGCATGTTCCTCTTGAGCTACCCGCCCACGACCATGATCGTCCACGCGATCAAGGGCGACGTCGCCTTCAACATCGGGCTGGGCGTCACGATGTTCACGGTGCTGATCTTCATCGTCGGCCTGGCGCAGGGCTTCGGCAAGGCCAGCGTCTACCGCAGCCTGGCCGACCACTACCCGACCCAGATGGGCGTGGTCGGCGGCATCGTCGGCGTCATCGGCGGCCTGGGCGGGTTCACGCTGCCGATCATGTTCGGCATCGCCGCCGACGTGATCGGCGTGCGCAGCAGCTGCTTCATGCTGTTGACCCTCGTGATCGTCGTCACCATGATCTGGACGTGGGTCGCGGAGCGCAACGAGCGCGAAGGCATCCTGGCGGAACACGCCGACGCGCGTGCAGCGCTTGCCGGCGCCGACCTGATCGAGCGGAAGCGCCCGCGCCGTCACGTCCTCGTCGACTGGCGCCCCGACGACGAGACCTTCTGGGCGACGACGGGCCGGCGCATCGCCAACCGCAACCTCTGGCTGTCGATGCCCGCGCTGCTGCTGGCGTTCGCGGTCTGGGTGGTCTGGAGCGTGGTCGTCGTCGAACTTCCGCACATCGGGTTCAAGTTCACGACCAACCAGCTGTTCTGGCTGGCGGCGCTGCCGGGGCTCTCCGGCGCGGTCTTCCGCGCGCTGTATTCGTTCGTCGTGCCGATCTTCGGCGGTCGCAATTTCACGGTGTGGAGCACGACGATGCTGCTGCTGCCCACGCTCTGGATCGGCTTCGCCGTGCAGGACCCGACCACCAACTACGCGGTGTTCGCGGCGATCGCGCTGCTGTGCGGCCTCGGCGCGGGCAACTTCTCGTCCTCGATGGCCAACATCAGCTTCTTCTACCCGAAGCGGCTGCAGGGCACGGCGCTGGGCCTCAACGCGGGCGTGGGCAACCTCGGCGTCGGGCTGGCGCAACTGATCGCCCCGATCGCGATGTACGGCGGCGCGCTGCTGATCCTGGGCGGAAATGCGGAGACCCGCGTGGATCAGGGTACGACGATGCAGATCTGGGTGCAGAACGCCGGCTTCATCTGGGTGCCGCTGATCGTCATGTCCGTGATCGCCGCGTGGTTCGGCATGGACAACATCGCCACCGTGCGCGCCGGCTTCGCCGAGCAGGTGGCGATCCTCCGCCACAAGCAGCAGTGGCGGATGAGCTGGCTGTACACGGGCACCTTCGGCTCGTTCATCGGCCTCGCGGCCGGATTCCCGATGCTGGTCAACACCGTGTTCCCGGCCGCGAACGCGTTCCAGTTCGCGTTCATCGGACCCGTGCTGGCCGCGCTGGTGCGTCCGGTGGGCGGCTGGCTCGCCGACCGCGTGGGCGGCGCGATGATCACCTTCTGGATCTTCGTGGTCATGGCCGTGGCGCCGCTGGCAGCGGTGTTCTTCCTTCCCGGGGTGGGTGGCGAAGGCAGCCTGACCGGCTTCGTGCTGGCGTTCATGGCCCTGTTCGTCGCCGCCGGCATCGGGAACGGCTCGACGTTCCGGATGATCCCGATCATCTTCCGCACGCTGCGCGAACGCGAGGTGCGCGATCAGAACGATCAGGCGGCTCTGGCGCAGGCCAGGCGCGTGGGCAGCACCGAGGGCGCGGCGACGCTGGGCTTCAGCTCGGCGGTCGCGGCGCTCGGCGGCTTCTTCATCCCGATCGCCTACGGCACCTCGATCAAGCTGACGGGCAGCCCGCAGGGCGCGCTGGTCTTCTTCAGCGTGTTCTACCTGAGCTGCGTGCTGGGAACGTGGCGCTGGTACGCGCGGCGGGGCGCCGAGGTGGCGTGCTGATCGCGCCGGGCTGAACCGCGGCGCTCGGGCGAGGCGCCGGCCACGCCGCGGGACAGGCAGTCAGGGCTTGGCGGCGAGGCCGTGCTCGACCGCCCAGACGGCGGCCTGGACGCGGCTCGTGAGTTCCAGCTTGCGCAGGATGTGCTGGACGTGGATCTTGACCGTGCTCTCGGCGACGTCGAGGCCGCGCGCGATTTCCTTGTTGCTGCCCCCCCGCGCGAGGAAGATCAGGATCTCGCGCTCGCGCGGCGACAGCGCCGGCTGGGCCGCCGCGGTCCCGCCGGCGCGCACCTGCCGCAGCAGCTTCGACGTCATCTCCGGCGACATCACCGAATCGCCCTCGGCCGCCCGGCGGATCGACTCGACGAGGAAATCGCTGTCGATGTTCTTGAGCAGGTAGCCGAGCGCGCCGGCGCGCAGGCAGGCCATCAGGTCGTCCGGCTCCTCGGACACCGTCAGCATGACGACGTGGGCGCCCGGCGCATCCTTCAGGATCGCCTGCGTCGCCTCGACGCCGGTGATGCCGGGCATGTGCAGGTCGAGCAGGACGACGTCGGGCCGCGCGGCCGCGACGACGCGGATGCCGTCGAAGCCGTCGGCCGCCTCGCCGACGACGTCGAAGTCCGGCACGCGGGCGAGCAGCGCGGTGATGCCGCGGCGGAACAGCGTGTGGTCGTCGACGACGACGATGCGGATCCGCCGATCGGCGGCGGCCGGCGTCGGCGGCGTCTGTCCGTGGGTCATCGCTTCAGGCCGCCTCGCGCTGCGCCACCGGCAGCGTCAGCACGACCTCGGTGCCGGCGCCCAGTTGCGAGCTCACGCGCACCTCGCCGCCGATACGCGCCGCGCGCTCGCGCATGATGCGCAGGCCCACGTGGTCGGCGGTGTCCGCCGGCGCGGCCGTCGGGTCGAAGCCGCGGCCGTCGTCGCGGACGACGAACCGGTAGCCGGGCCCGCGCGCGAGCTCGACGTCGACGCGCGACGCCCGGGCGTGCTTGCGGACGTTGGACAGCGCCTCCTGCAGGATGTGCATCGCCTGCATCTGCGTGTCCGGCGCCAGCGGCACGGTCGAGCCGCTCGCGTGCAGTTCCGCCGGTATGCCGGTCTGGTGCTGGAACTTGGCGAGCATCGTGCGAATGCCATGCTCGACGTCGCCCTCGCCGGTGCGGGTGCGGAAATGAACCAGCAGTTCGCGGACGTCGGCGTACGACTCCTGGACGCCGGCCTGGATCTCCTCCAGCACGCGCGCGGCCTCGTCGGCTTCGCGCGCCGACAGCGCCTTGCGCAGCATCTGGACCTGGAGGTTCAGGAACGCGAGCGCCTGCGCGATCGAGTCGTGCAGCTCCTGCGCGAGCAGGTTGCGCTCCTCGGCGAGCGCGAGCTCGCGCTCGCTGGAGACGAGCCGCAGGCTCTCGATGGCCACGCCGAGGTGCTGGCCGAGGCTGTCGAGCATGTGCCGCTCCGCGCTGCCGACGTCGCGCGGCTCGCGGTGGAACAGGTTGTACACGCCCAGCACCTGGTGCTGCGCGGCGATCGGGTACGCCGACACCAGCGCGAAACCGGCGTCGCGGCAGTGCGGCAGCGTCATCGTGATCGGGCTGCGCTTCGCCCCCAGCACGTGGACGATGCCGACGCTCTTGGCCGCCGCCTCGCCGCAGGCGCACTCGCCGCGCTGCAGGCAATGCTCCTTCGAGGCGAAGGCCGCCGGCAGGCCTTCCTCGACGAAGAGGTGCAGCGTCTCGCCGTCGCGCGCCACCAGCCGCACCGCGCCCGCCGCGGCGCCCGTCGCCACCAGCAGCCGGCGGAGGAACCCGCGGCAAAGCTCCTCCTGCGTGTTCGGAGCGTTGAGGAACGCGGTCATGTCGTAGAGCGTGGCGAGCCGGGCGTTCTGCTCCGCGAGCGAGCGGGTCTTCTCGGCGACGCGACCCTCGAGCAGCCGGTACGATTCCTCGAGGTGAGCGGCCATGTGGTTGAAGCCCTCGGCCAGCGCACCGAACTCGTCCTTGGACTGCACCGGGACCCGCGCGGCGAAGTCGCCCTCGGCCATCCGGCGCAGGCCGTCCTCGATCTGGTGCACCGGCCGGATGATGAACAGGAACGACAGGTAGATGAGCGCCAGCGCGCCGACGATCGCCAGTGCGACCAGCGCCAGCTGGATCGTGCGCAGCAGCGACGTCGTCCGCGTGATGTCCTGCTCGAGCGTGCCGACGAAGGCGTTGACCTCGCCGACGAAGCGCTCGATGCGCGCGCGGGACAGCGCCTGCGGGTCGCCCGCCGCGGCGCGCTGGAGCGCCGGCTTCAGCACCGCCCATTCGCGGTCGAACACCGCGAACTGTGCCTCGATCGCCTCGGTCTTGGGCACGAACAGCGGCCGGCCCGGATCGCCGTGGCGCAGGGTCGCCACGACCTCGTCGAACGCCGCGATGTCGCGGGTGATCGCGGGGCCGTTGCCGGAGGGCGCCGACGTGCGGGCGAGTTCCTCGGTCAGGTACGCGAGGCGGTACGTCCGCATCCGCAGGCTGCCCGCGTCGTTGATCGCCGCGGCGCTGCCCTCGAGCCGCCACGAGACGACCAGCGTCAGCCCGATCGAGACCAGCGCGACGGCCAGGAAGACGACCTGGATGCCGACCAGCTTGGCCGAGAGCTTCTGGGGGGGACGCAGGGCGGGAGGCATGGCGGGCGGGATTGACGGGCGAACGGGCGGAGGCAGCGAACGTGGGCCCGTGGGACAGAATGCCGCATCCGGCGGGTCCCGGGGGTTGATCCGCGTCAAGGGGTGGCGTCGCCCCCCGCGACGACCGCGAGGATCGCGTCGCCGTAGCGCCCGAGCTTGGCCGCGCCGATCCCGCCGACCGTGCCCAGCGCGTCGGAATCCGCCGGCCGCGTCTGCGCGATCGCCGCCAGCGTCTTGTCGTGGAGGATCACGTAGGCGGGGACCCCCTGCGTGCGCGCCGCGGCAAGGCGCCACGCCTTCAGCCGCTCGAGCAGCGCGCGGTCCGCTGCGGACAGGTCTCCCGCAGCGTCGACCTTCGTCCGCGCCGGGCGCCCGGCGCGCGCGACGACGCGGCGCATCGCCACCCGCACCTCGCCCTTGAGCACCGGGCGGCTCGCGTCGGTGAGCGCCAGCGCACCGTGGTGCTCGTGTTCGACCCGGACGTAGCCCAGCGCCACCAGCTGGCGGAAGACGCTGCGCCAGGCGACTTCGTCGAGGTCGGCGCCGACGCCGAAGACGGAGAGGCGATCGTGCTCCCACCGGGCGACGCGCTCGCCGGACTTGCCGCGCAGCACGTCGATCAGGTGCACGGCACCGAAGCGCTGCCCGGTCCGGTAGATCGCCGACAGCGCCTTGCGCGCCGCTTCGGTCGCGTCCCAGGTGTCGGGCGGCTCGAGGCAGGTGTCGCAGTTGCCGCAGGGCGCGCTCGCCTCGCCGAAGTACGCGAGCAGGCGCACGCGCCGGCACCCCGCCGTCTCGCACAGCCCGAGCAGCGCGTCGAGCTTGGAAGTGGCGACGCGCTTGAACGCCTCGTCGCCTTCCGACTGGTCGATCAGCCGCCGCTGCTGGACGACGTCGGCGAGGCCGTAGGTCATCCACGCATCCGCCGGCAGCCCGTCGCGGCCGGCGCGACCCGTCTCCTGGTAGTAGCCCTCGATGCTCTTCGGCAGGTCGAGGTGCGCGACGAAGCGCACGTCGGGCTTGTCGATGCCCATGCCGAAGGCGATGGTGGCCACCATCACCACGGCGTCGTCGCGCTGGAACCGCGCCTGGTTGGCCGCGCGGTCGGCGGTGTCCATCCCGGCGTGGTACGGCAGCGCGTCGATCGCCCTGCCCCGCCAGCCACGCCGCCGTCTCGTCGACCTTGCGCCGCGACAGGCAGTAGACGATGCCGGCCTCGCCGGGATGCTCGTCGCGGATGAAGCGCAGCAGCTGCGTCCGCGGCTCGTCCTTGTCGACGATGGTGTAGCGGATGTTCGGCCGGTCGAAGCTCGACACGAACACGCGCGCGCGGTCGAGCGCCAGCCGCTCGATGATCTCGGCGCGGGTCTGCGGATCGGCCGTCGCGGTCAGCGCGACGCGCGGAACCGCGGGCCACCGCTCGTGCAGCACCGACAGCCCCAGGTACTCGGGCCGGAAGTCGTGGCCCCACTGCGCCACGCAATGCGCCTCGTCGATGGCGAAGAGCGCGATCGTGGCGTGATCGAGCAGGTCGAGGCAGCGCGCGGTGAGCAGGCGCTCGGGCGCGACGTAGAGCAGGTCGAGCTCGCCGTCGACCAGCGCGCGCTCGACCGCCGCGGCGGTGCGCGCGTCCTGCGTCGAATTGAGGAACGCCGCGCGCACGCCCGCCTGCTCGAGCGCCGCGACCTGGTCCTGCATCAGCGCGATCAGCGGCGACACGACGACGCCGGTGCCCTCGCGCAGCAGCGCCGGGATCTGGTAGCAGACCGACTTGCCGCCGCCGGTGGGCATCAGCACCAGCGCGTCGCCGCCGCCGGCGACGTGGGCGACGATCTCGGCCTGCGCGCCGCGGAAGGCGTCGTGGCCGAAGACGCGGCGCAGCGCGGCGAGCGCGGGTTCAGCGGCAGCGGCCAACGTCGGGGGATCGTTCGGCAGCATCGTCAGGCATCATGTTCAAGCGTCTTCGAACCGCGGGGGTCGGGACGGGCGCGGGCCCGCCGCATTTCGGCGGAACCGGCGGCGCGGAGGCGCCACTATACCGGTCGGCGCTCCCCGCACGGCCGGTCCGCCGGCCACGTCATCCGACGGGCTGAACCGGCTCCGCCCGGTCGGCGGTTGCGTCACCGTTGTCCCGGCACCGCCCATGCCGCATCATTGGCAACGAACTCGCCGCGCCGCCCGGATCCACCGCGCGGATGCACGTGCGTGCCTGCGGACGTACTCGTCTCGCCGTCGTCCCGGCGCCTTTCCCGAGAACTGCCGTGCCAGAAGCCGTCGCCGCGCCCGAATTCTCCATCGACCTGCACGCCGCGGCGAGTTCGTACACCGGTCAGGGCGTGTCGGTGCGCGGGTACCTGCATTACCTCGCGCGGCACGACGTCGCGATCCGCCTGCTCGACCTCTCGCCCGGCGGCGGGCGCGAGGGATTCGTCCGCGCGCTTCGCCGGCCTCGCCGCCACGCCGCTCGACCCGCACACGGCCGGGCGCGTGGATCCACGTCGGCGGCGGCGGCGAGTTCTCGCGCGGGACCGCGCATCACCGCGACCTGGCGCAGGCCGCTGGCCGTGCCGCGGCGTACCACCTCTGGTGGGAACTCCCCGTGCTGCGGCCCGAGGTCGTCGCCGAGCTCGAGCGCTTCGACGCCGTCATCGCGTCGACGCGCTTCATCGAGGACGTCGCGCGCCGGCACCTGCGCTCGCCGGCCGTGCTCTACGCGCCGCAGCCGCTGGCAGTGGCCGACGGGCCGCGTCCCGCGCCGGACCGCGGCCGGTTCGGCATTCCGCCAGCCGCCGTCGCGGTGCTGGTGAGCTTCGACCCCTCCAGCGATCTCGAGCGCAAGAACCCGCGCGCGGCGCTCGAGGCGTTTGCCCGTGCGGCCACGCACGCGCCGCAGCTGCGTCTCGTGATCAAGCTGATGCTGCCGCCGGCCGGCGCCGACGGATTGGCGCCTCGACTCGCCTGGCTGCGGGCTGCCGCGGCCGCCGACCCGCGGATCATCGTCATCGACGATGCGCTCGACGACGTCGATCTGTACGCGCTGTTCGCCAGCTGCGACGCCTACCTCTCGCTGCACCGCGCCGAGGGACTCGGCCTCGGCATGCTCGAGGCGATGCACCTCGGCCTGCCCGTGGTCGCCACCGCCTACTCGGGCAACATGAGCTTCATGGACGCGCGCAGCGCCTGCCTGGTGCCGTTCCGGACGGTGCCGGTGCAGGGAACCAGCCTGCCGACCTACGCAGCGGTGGCCGCGCTGGGCCCGACCTGGGCCGATCCCGACGTCGATGCGGCCGCCGCGCACCTCGTGCGCCTGGCCAACGACGCGGACTGGCGCGCCGACCGCGGCCGCGCCGCGGCATTCGCCGCCGCGACGTACCAGCGCGAGGCGCTCGGGTTCGAATGGCTGGCGGCGCTCGCCGCGATCGCCCGCGAGCGGCAGGCGCGCGCGCCGGCGTCGCGCCGCGTCGTACCCGGGCGTCTCGGCGACGTTCAGGCTCGGCTGACCGTCGGCGTCGCGACCCTCGACTCAGTGGAAGCGGCCGAGCAGAGGCACGTCGCCCCGCCCGCCGTAGCGGAACGACACCTGTGCCACGCCGTCGCGCCGGGTGCTGACGTACCAGACGCCGTCGCGGAAGATGCAAAGGTCCGCCTTTCCGTCCCCATCCCAGTCGAACAGCAGCGGGATGTCGCCGGCGGCGCCACCGAAGGTGAAGGTCTGGTCGACGATGCCGTCGCGGTTCGCGTCGACGTACCACCGGCCCCGGTTGTAGATCACGAGATCGGCGATGCCATCCCCGTCGACGTCCGCCGCCAGCGGAACGTCGCCGGCCGCGCCCCCGAACGAAAAAGTCTGCTCGGCCACGCCGTCGAGCCCCGTGTCGACGTACCAGGTGCCGCGCGCGATAGATGACCAGGTCGTCCAGCGCTCCCGGACCGGAAAAGTTGGCGGTCAGCGGCACGTCGCCGGCCGTGCCGCCGAACCGGACGACGGTGTCGGCGGTGCCGTTGCGGTTCGTGTCGATGTGCCATGCGCCGTTGCGGTAGACGATCAGGCTCGACTTGCCTCCGGGACCGATGTAACCCACGAGCGGAACGTCGCCCGCAGTCCCGTAGGCGATCTTCGCGTCCGCCTTGTGGTCGAAATCGTAGTCGAGCAGGAAGCGCGACGCGGTCCCGCCCCGATGTCGACTTCCGGTAAAGCCCGGAGTCGGGCACCGATGCGACGGTGACGTAGTTCGTCCGCGTCTGCGTATCGCTGCCGCCGGGTCCGGTGACCTTGAGGCTTACCGTGTACACCCCTGCCACCGTGTAGACCTTCGCCGGATTCTGCATGGCGCTGGTCGTGCCGTCGCCGAAGGTCCACGCGTAGGTGGTGATGCTGCCGGTCGACGTGCTGGTGAAGTTTACCGTCAGCGGGGCCAGGCCCGACGTCGTGGCCGCGACGAACTGCGCAACCGGCGCCGGTGTCGGCGCGGCGCCGCAATCACCGTGATGTAACCGGCGCGGGTCAGCGTGTTGGCGCCGCCGGGCCCGCTGACCGTGAGGCTCACGGTGTAGGTGCCCGCCGTCGAGTACAGCTTGCTCGGATTCTGCGCGGCACTGGTGGTGCCGTCGCCGAAGGTCCAGGCATGGGTGTCGATGGTGCCGGTCGAACTGCTGGTGAAGTTCACCGTCAGCGGCGCAGCGCCGGAAGTCGTGGCGGCGGTGAACTGCGCCAGGGGCACGCTCGATGGCACGGTGCGAACGACCTCGTTGGAATATCCGCTCTCGTCCAGCGCGGCGTTGTACGCGGAGACCGCAAAATAGTAGGTCGCGCCGTCCGTCAGAGCGGGAACCGTGTACGACGTCGCGTTACCGGTGTCGATCCTCGTCGCGTAGCTGCCCGCTGCCGTACCGAAGTGGACCTTGTAACCGGTGACCGGCGCCGTCGTCACGGGATCCCAGGTCAGGCTCACGGTGCCGGCCAAGGCAGGCAAACCCACCAGCATCAGCAGCGCGACGAGCGCGCCGCGCCTTGCAAATGCCCACCACGCGCTCGATCCGCAATGCAGGAATGCTCTCGCCACGCTGCCTCCTCGAAAATGTTCCAAGGGGCGCGTAGCCCAATCTTGGCAACCTGGCTGCCCTGTCCCGTTGGGGATTTAGGTCCATGGCTTTGCGTCCCGCCCTTTCGAGCGGTTTGCCGGTATTCAGAATTGGAATGGGTGCTTCGGGTCGACTGCCGCAGCACTCGGCCGCGTCAAGGCGCCCCAAACGTCATGACAATAGCATATTTTTATGCCAATGGCATGATCTGTATCAACGAAGGCGCAGGCGTCCGGCAGGACGGCCGCCGAGGCGGGAGCGGAGCGGGTTCCGACCGGTGCCGTCACCGGTTCCGTTGATGCAGGGCAAGGAATCGGACGGCCGGCGCGCGTAGCGTCACGCCTTTATGCCCGGAAAGGATGCCGCGATGACTGACTTCTGGCCGATTCTCGCGAGCTTCGCCGCGGGGCTCTACACCGGGATCCTGCTGCTGGCGATGCTGGTCGTCGCGCGCGGGGACCGCGACGTGCGCTCGGTCTGACTGCCCGACCAGGATCGACCGGCAAGCGCCGCGCCCGGGGCATCCGCTTCGGCCGCCACCTCGCGCGCGTCATCCCGCTTCTTCCGGACGCCTGGCGATCATCGTTGCCGGGCGCCGGCTGGAACGGCCAGTCGGGCGCGTTCCCAATGAACAAGGCCCGGCAGGTCGGAACCGTCGGGCCTTGTTCGGAAGTCTCGTTGGCGGAGAGGGCGGGATTCGAACCCGCGGAAGGCTATTAACCTTCGCACGCTTTCCAGGCGTGTGACTTAAACCGCTCATCCACCTCTCCGTGGAGGTGGGATTTTACCGTAACCGCACGGCGGCCGCCGGCGCGGGGTGGCCTTCCGGGTGGCCCTCAGGGTGAACTTCTCACCCCCGGATGCCGCCGGTCCGAGCGGCCGCGGATTCCCGCCCTACCCCGCCGCCTGCGACCCCCGGTGCGCCCAGCCCGTCATGCGGCGCTCGACCACGGCGAAGAGCTCGTACATCACCATCGCCATCACGCCGATCACGAACAGGCCGGCGAACACCAGCGGCATCCGCATCGACGACCCGGCCGACATCATCAGGTAGCCGATGCCCTCGTTCGCCGCCACGGTCTCGGACACGACGGTGCCGACGAAGGCGAGCGTGATCGCCACCTTCAGCGACGCGAAGAAGTACGGCAGCGAGCGCGGCAGGCCGACCTTGAGTAGCACGTCCTTGCGCGTCGCGCCCAGCGAGCGCAGCACGTCCTCGAGCTCGGGCTCCAGCGTCGCGAGCCCGGTCGCGACGTTGACCATGATGGGGAAGAAGCAGATCAGGAACGCGGTCAGGATCGCCGGCGTCGCGCCGATGCCGAACCAGACGACGAGGATCGGCACGAACGCCGCCTTCGGGATGCTGTTGAACGCGACCACCAGCGGGTAGAGCGCGCTGTAGACGACGCGCGAGCTGCCGACGAGGAAGCCCAGCAGCAGGCCGACCGTGACGCCGATGGCGAAGCCGGCCATCGTCGTCCAGTACGTGCGCCACGCATGTCCGGCGATCGGGCCGGCGAACTCGACCAGCGCCTTCGCGATCGCCGTCGGCGCGGGAAAGATGAAGTCCGACACCGCGAACACGCGGCAGACGGCCTCCCAGACCAGCAGGATCAGCAGCGACAGGATCCACGGGCCCAGCCGTTCGAGGCGGCGTTCGCGCTCGGTCATCTCAGGTCCTCCGGATGAGGCCGATGCGCTCGCGCAGCTCGTGCACGATGCCGGTGAATTCGTCGCCGTAGGTCACGTCGAGGTCGCGCGGGCGGGCGAGGTCGATCTCGCGCCGGGCGAGGATGCGGCCGGGGCGCTTACTCATCACGTAGACGGTGTCGGCAAGGAACACCGCCTCGCGCAGGTCGTGCGTGACCAGGATGACTGTGAATTTCTGCAGTTGCCACAGGTCGCGCAGCACGCACCACAGCTCCTCGCGCGTGAACGCGTCGAGCGCGCCGAAGGGCTCGTCGAGCAGCAGCATCTCGGGCTGGTGGACGAGCGCGCGGCAGATCGACGCGCGCTGCTGCATACCGCCGGATAGCTGCCACGGGAACCTGTCCTCGTAGCCCGCGAGGCCGACGGTGGCGAGCAGCGCGCGCGCCCGCTCGGCGAACCGCGCGCGGTCGCGCTTGAACGTCCGCCGGAACGGCTCGACGATCTCCAGCGGCAGCAGCACGTTGTCCAGCGTCGTGCGCCACGGCAGCAGCGTCGGCGCCTGGAACGCCATGCCGACGATCTTGAGCGGTCCGGTGACCTCGTGGCCGTCGACGATGACGGTGCCCTTCGTCGGCGGCTTCAGGCCGGTCGCCAGCTTCATAAACGTCGACTTGCCGCAGCCGGAGGGCCCGACGATCGCGACGAACTCGCCCGGTTCGATCGTGAGGGTGATGTCCTCGACCGCGAAGTCGTCGTGTCCCTCGTAGGCGAGGAAGACATTGGTGAACTCGACGCGGCCGCGCGCCCCGGCCGGCACGCCGACGGGGTCCGCCGCGGTCGGCGCCACCCGCACGCCGACGTCGCTCACGCGGTGCCCCGTCGGCGGGGACCGCGGACGTCGCGCCGCGTCACTTGGGAAACACCATGCGGTCGGCCTTCGCCGGCAGGAAGCCCGCGTTGAACACCTGGTCCGGCGTGACCGGGTTCTTGAGCTCGAACGCCGACGACACCTGCGTGACCATGTCGGCGAGGCGCGCCGGCTGCACACCGCCGATGCCGTCGGCCTTCGCCGTCGGCGTCGCGATCACGCTGTCGATGGCGAGCTTCATCCGCCGCTTTTCCAACACCTCGTCGACCAGCGCGTCGCGCTCCTTCACGTACCTGATCGAGCCGTCCGGGTCGGCCAGCACGTCCTTCATGCCCCTGGTGAACGCGCGCAGGAACGCCTTCACCACTTCCGGCTTCTCCTTCAGGAACTGCTCGGACACGATGATCGCGTTGCCGTAGAGGTTGACGCCGTACTTCGGGTACATCATCACCTGGACGTCCTCGTCCTTGACGCCGCGGGCGTTGAGGTTGAGCAGGCTGGTGAAGTAGAAGCCGGTGATCGCGTCGACGTCGCCGCGCACCAGCATGGTCTCGCGCAGCGGCGGGTCCATCGCCGTCCAGGCGATCTTGCTGCCGTCGAGCTTGTTCGCCTTGACGAAGATCGGGAACGCGCGGCGGCCGGCGTCGAACACCGGCGCGCCCATCTTCCTGCCCTGCAGGTCGGCCGGCGACTTGATGCCGGATTTCTTCAGCGCAAAGACCGCGGCGGGCGTCGAATCGTAGACCATCATCACCGCAACCGGCTTGTTCGGCGCCGTCGGGTTGTTGCCGACGAACTCGATCAGCGCCGCGAGGTCGGCGAAGCCCATCTGGTAGGTGCCCGACGCGACGCGATTGACCGCGTTGCCCGAGCCATTGCCGGCGTCGACGGTGACGTCGAGCTTCTCGGCGGCGAAGTAGCCCTTCGCCTTCGGCAGCAGGAACATCGCCGCCGGGCCCTCGAAGCGCCAGTCGAGCTGGAAGGCGACCTTGGTGTCCTGGGCGGCGGCGGCGGTGGCGTTGAGCACGAGCGCCGCGGCAAGCACGGCGGTCAGGTGGCGGCTGAAGCGGTTCGACATCGTGGACCTCCCGGAGGACGAATGCGGTTACGGTTGCGGATGGAATTCAGGGACGACCTGCAGGCTTCACCGCCGATGGGCTTGCACAACAAGCGGGCAACCCGCAGCGTAATGTGTCCGCGATGCACCTTTGCGGCGCACGCGGAGCAGCGCTCCGGCGGGACGCGGGGTAATGCGGCAACATTAGCGAAATCCGTGCCCTTCGCGACCCGACGCCGCGCGCCGACGCGGGCCAGGATCAGAGCAGCTGCGGCTGCCGCTGGACGTTGGCGTCGACCACGGTCAGCGCGGTCATGTTGACCAGGCGCCGCACCGTGGCCGACGGCGTCAGGATGTGCGCCGGCGCGGCGACGCCCAGCAGCATCGGACCGATGGTCACGTTCCCGCCCGACGATACCTTGAGCAGATTGAACGCGATGTTCGCGGCGTCGGCCGTCGGCATGATCAGCAGGTTCGCCTCGCCCTTGAGCCGCGAGTTGGGGAACGCCGCCATCCGCACCGACGCGTCGAGCGCGGCGTCGCCGTGCATCTCCCCGTCGACCTCGAGCCCGCGGTCCAGCGCGTTGATCAGCGCCAGCGCGTACTGCATCTTCTTCGCCTGCGGGTGCTCGCTGGAGCCGAAGCTCGAGTGCGACAGCAGCGCGACCTTCGGCGTGACGCCGAAGCGGCGGACCTCCTCGGCGGCGAGGAGGGTGATGTCGGCGATCTCCTCGGCGGTCGGATCGGCGTTCACGTAGGTGTCGGCGATGAACACCGTGCGGCCCGGAAGCATCACCGCGTTCATCGCCGCGTAGACCCTGGACCCCTGCCGCTTGCCCAGCACCTGGTCGATGTACTGCAGGTGCAGCGCGTGCGTGCCGAAGGTGCCGCAGAGCATGCCGTCGGCGTCGCCGCGATGGATCATCATCGCGCCGATCAGCGTCAGGCGCCGGCGCATCTCGATCTTGGCGTACTGCTGCGACACGCCCTTTCTCTCGGTCAGCCGGTAGTACTCCATCCAGTAGTCGCGGTAGCGCGGGTCGAATTCGGGGTTGACCACCTCGAAGTCGGTGCCGGCCTTGATCCGCAGGCCGAATTGCTCGACGCGCCGCTCGATCACCTGCGGCCGGCCGACGAGGATCGGCTTGGCGATGCCCTCGTCGATGACGACCTGCACCGCGCGCAGCACGCGCTCGTCCTCGCCTTCGGCGTAGACGATCCGCTTCGGCGACTTCTTGGCGGCCTGGAAGATGGGCTTCATCAGCAGCCCGGAGTGATAGACGAACTGCGTCAGCCGCTCGCGGTACGCGCCGAAGTCGTCGATCGGCCGCGCGGCCACCCCCGAGTCCATCGCCGCCTTGGCCACCGCCGGCGCGATGGTCACGATCAGCCGCGGGTCGAAGGGCTTGGGGATCAGGTACTCGGGGCCGAAGCGCAGGTTCTCGATGTCGTAGGCCTGCGCGACGATGTCGGACTGCTCCGCCATCGCGAGGTCGGCCAGCGCGTGCACGGCCGCCACCTTCATCGGCTCGTTGATCCGCGTCGCCGCGACGTCGAGCGCCCCGCGGAACAGGAACGGAAACACCAGCACGTTGTTGACCTGGTTCGGGTAGTCCGACCGGCCCGTCGCGATGATCGCGTCCGGCCGCGCCGCCTTGGCGAGGTCGGGCATGATCTCGGGCTCCGGATTGGCGAGCGCCATGATCAGCGGCCGGTCCGCCATCTGCGGCAGCCACTCGGGCTTCAGCACCCTCGCCGCCGACAGTCCGAGGAAGATGTCGGCGCCGGGAAGGATGTCGTTCAGCGTGCGCGCGTCGGTCGGCTGCGCGTAGCGCGCCTTGTTCTCGTCCATTTCCTCGGTGCGCCCGGCATAGACGACGCCCTTGATGTCCGACACCCAGATGTTCCGCTGCGGGATGCCCAGCGACACCAGCAGGTCGAGGCAGGCCAGCGCCGCGGCGCCCGCACCGGAGCACACGAGTTTGACCTTCGCCGGGTCCTTGCCGACGACGCGCAGGCCGTTCAGGATCGCGGCGCCGACGACGATCGCGGTGCCGTGCTGGTCGTCGTGGAACACCGGGATCTTCATCCGCTCGCGCAGCTTGCGCTCGACGTAGAAGCACTCCGGCGCCTTGATGTCCTCGAGGTTGATGCCGCCGAACGTCGGCTCCAGCGAGGCGATGATGTCGACCAGCTTGTCCGGGTCGCGCTCGTCGATCTCGATGTCGAAGCAGTCGATGCCGGCGAACTTCTTGAACAGCACCGCCTTGCCTTCCATCACCGGCTTGGCGGCGAGCGGGCCGATCGGTCCGAGCCCGAGCACCGCGGTGCCGTTGGTCACCACGCCGATCAGGTTGCCGCGCGCCGTCAGGTTGCGCGCCTCGGTCGGGTCGCGGACGATCTCGTCGCACGCCGCCGCCACCCCCGGCGAATACGCCAGCGCCAGGTCGCGCTGGTTGGTGAGTTGCTTGGTCGGCGTGACCGAGATCTTGCCCGGCGGCGAGTGGCGGTGGTACTCGAGCGACGCTTGGCGAATATCCGAGTCGGGCATGGGGTTTTCCCGTCGAAGAGGGGGCCTGGATCGGCGATCATAGCCGATCGAAGGTCGGGGCCGGACGTGCGGACGGCGGGGCGGCGCGGGGCGCGCGTCCCGTCCATTGACGCGGCGCAAGGTCGCAGGGAGGTCGTTCGCTATAATGCGAGGTTGGGCGCGACCCGAGGTCGGGACGCGCCCCCGGACGCGCCCCGTCCCACCCTCCACCCCGACACCCTCCGACACTTCCCGATGCTCGAAGCCCACGATCTTGCCGCCCGCCGTGGCCACGCCCGCCTGTTCTCGGGCGTGAGCTTTCGCGTCGACCGCGGGCAGGTGCTGGTCGTCACCGGCGCCAACGGCACCGGCAAGACGACGCTGCTGCGGATGCTGGCGGGGTTCTCCCTTCCCGGACCATGGCGAGATCCGCTGGGATGGCCAGACGATGGCGCCGTTCGACCCGCGACTGCGCGCCGCGATCGCCTTCGCGGGCCACGCGCCGGCGCTGAAGGACGAACTGACCGCCGAGGAGAACCTCGCGTCGCTGGCCGCGCTGGCCGGCGAGACCGTCACGCCCGACGAGTTGCGCCGCGCGCTCGCCGACGTGGCGCTCGAGCGCAAGCGCGCGCTGCCGGCCCGGGTGCTGTCGCAGGGCCAGCGGCGCCGGATCGGCCTCGCGCGCCTCGCCCTCGCCCGCCGGCGCCTGTGGGTCCTCGACGAGCCGGTGACCGCGCTGGACGCCGCCGGCACGGCGCTGCTCGCCGACATGGTCCGCCGGCACCTGGAGGCGGGGGGCGTCGCCGTCGCCGCGACCCATGCGCCGCTCGGGCTGCCGGATGCCCGCGTGCAACCGCTGGCGCTGGCCTGACGATGGAACCCGTGGCACTCGCCTCCGCCGGCACCGCCGCACCCGCTCCGGGCGCCGTGCTGCCGGGCTTCGGCTGGGCTCTGGCCCGCGATCTCAAGCTGGCGTTGCGCTCGCGCGCGGAACTCGGCGTGCAGGTGCTGTTCTACATCATCGTGGTTTCCCTGTTCCCCCTGTCGACGTCGCCCGAGCGCAACCTGCTTGCGACCATGGGCCCCGGCGTCCTCTGGGTCGCGGCGCTGCTCGCCTCGCTGCTGTCGCTCTCGCGCCTGTTCGCGTCCGACTGGGCCGACGGCACGCTGGAGCAGATCGCGCTGTCGCCGTACCCGCTCCCCGCCGTCGTCGGCGGCAAGATCGCCGCGCACTGGCTGTCCACCGGGCTGCCCGTCGTGCTGCTGGCGCCGCTGCTGGGCATCCAGTATTCGCTCGACGGCGAGTCGATCGTCGTGCTGATGGCGGGCCTGCTGCTCGGCACGCCGATCCTGTCGCTGCTGGGCGCGATCGGCGCCGCGCTGACGCTGGGACTGCGCCACGGCGGCGGCAGCCTGCTCGCGCTGCTGATCCTGCCCCTTTACGTTCCGGTGCTGATCTTCGGCGCCGGCGCTGTCGACGCGGTCCGCGCCGGACTCGGCGCCACCGCCAACCTTTCGCTGCTGGGCGCGGGACTGCTCGTCGCCATCGTCGGCGCGCCGTTCGCGGCGGCCGCAGCGGTGCGCATCGCCCTCGACTGACCTTTCACATGAACCTCTTCAAGTACAGCTCCCCCGCCACGTTCTATCCGCTCGCCGGGAAGATTGATCCCGTGGTTCGCGGTCGCCGCCGCGATCCTGGCCGCGATCGCGCTCTACGTCGGCCTGTTCGTGGCGCCGACCGACGCGCAGCAGGGCGAGGCCTACCGGATCATCTTCATCCACGTGCCGACCGCGTGGATGAGCATGTTCATCTACATCGTCATGGCGTTCTGGAGCGCGCTCGCCCTGGGGTTCAACACCCGGCTGTCGGCGATGATGGCGCAGTCGCTCGCGCCCACCGGCGCGCTGATGACCTTCGTCGCGCTGTGGACCGGCGCGTTCTGGGGGCGGCCGACCTGGGGCACGTACTGGGCGTGGGACGCGCGGATGACCTCGGAGCTCATCCTGCTGTTCCTGTACTTCGGCATCATCGCGCTGCGCAATGCGATCGAGGACACCCGCCGCGCCGACCGCGCCTGCGCCGTGCTGACGCTGGTCGGCGTGGTCAACATCCCGATCATCTACTTCTCGGTCCACTGGTGGAACTCGCTGCACCAGGGCGCGACGATCAGCCTGACCAAGGCGCCGAAGATGGCGGCGATGATGCTGACCGGCATGGCGATCATGGCGTTCGCCGCGTGGTTCTACACCATCGCGGTGTCGCTGGCCCGCGTGCGCTCGATCATGATCGAGCGCGAGCGCGACGCGGCCTGGGTGGCGGCGCTGCCCGAAGTGCGCCACGGATGACGGACCGGCGCGCGGCCCTCCGCGCGCCGTGCGGGAACCGGAACGAAACTTGACCAATTCGAACGAAGCAACGAGGTGACGACGGATGGCTGAATTTTTCGCAATGGGCGGCTACGGCTTCTACGTGTGGTGGTCGTACGGGGTGGCGGCGGTCGCGGTGATCGCCGAGATCGTCAGCGTCCGCGCGCGCAGCAGGAGCACGCTCGAGGAGGTCCGGCTGCTGCAGCCGGAGGGATTCACCGCCGCAGCCACGGGAGGTGCACGATGAAGCCCCGCCACAAGCGTTTCGCCTGGATCGGCGCCGGACTGGTGGTGCTCGCCGGCGCCGTCGGGCTCGTGCTGCAGGCGTTCCAGTCGAACCTGGTGTTCTTCTTCTCGCCGTCGCAGGTTGCCGCCAACGAGGCGCCGCAGGGGCGCGCGTTCCGCATCGGCGGCCTGGTCGAGGAGAAGAGCGTGAAGCGCGGGTCGGACGGTCTCAGCGTCAGCTTCAACGTGACCGACACCGCGAAGACGATTCCCGTGTCGTACACGGGCATCCTCCCCGACCTGTTCAAGGAAGGGAAAGGCGTCGTCGCACAGGGCAAGCTGGGACCGGACGGCGTGTTCCGCGCGTCCGAGGTGCTGGCGAAGCACGACGAGAACTACATGCCTCCGGAGGCCGCGGATGCGGTGAACAAGGCGCATGGCAAGGCGGCGATGGACAAGACCGCGAAGACGCTGAGCCGTTAGCCAGTCGCGACCCAGGTGATGCCCAAGTGAGACCCAACCGAGTGCCACGGAGACACCGATGATTCCCGAGATCGGCCATTTTGCCCTCATCCTCGCGCTGCTGCTCGGCGCGGTGCTGGGGTCGCTGCCCCTCGTCGGCGCCGCGAGACGCATCCCGGCGTGGACCGGGCTCGCCCGCCCCGTCGCGCAGGGGCAGTTCCTGTTCATCGCGCTGGCCTGGGCGTGCCTCGCGTGGTCGTTCGCGAACAGCGACTTCTCGGTCGCCAACGTCGCGACCAACTCCAATTCGCAGCTGCCGCTGCAGTACAAGCTGGCGGCGTCGTGGGGTTCGCACGAGGGCTCGATGCTGCTGTGGGTGCTGATGCTCTCCGGCTGGACCGTCGCGGTGAGCTTCTTCTCGCGCCACCTGCCCGACGAGATGGTCGCGCGGGTGCTCGGCGTCATGGGCCTCGTGTCGGTCGGCTTCCTGCTGTTCATGCTGACGACGTCCGACCCCTTCGACCGCCTGTTCCCGGCGCCGGCCGACGGCCGCGACCTGAACCCGCTGCTGCAGGACCCGGGGATGGTGTTCCATCCACCGCTGCTCTACATGGGCTACGTCGGTTTCTCGGTCGCCTTCGCGTTCTCCATCGCCGCGTTGCTGGGAGGCCGCCTCGACGCCACGTGGGCCAGGTGGTCGCGCCCCTGGACGACGATGGCCTGGTGCTTCCTGACCCTCGGCATCATGCTCGGCAGCTGGTGGGCGTACTACGAGCTCGGCTGGGGCGGGTGGTGGTTCTGGGATCCGGTCGAGAACGCGTCGTTCATGCCGTGGCTCGTCGGCACCGCCCTGATCCACTCGCTCGCCGTCACCGAAAAGCGCGGCACGTTCAAGGCGTGGACGGTGCTGCTCGCGATCAGCGCGTTCTCGCTGTCGCTGCTCGGCACGTTCCTGGTGCGCTCCGGCGTGCTGACGTCGGTGCACGCGTTCGCGACCGACCCGCGCCGCGGCGTGTTCATCCTGGCGTTCCTGGTCGTCGTCATCGGCGGCTCGCTGGTGCTGTTCGCGCTGCGCGCGCCGAAGGTCAATTCGGGCGGCAATTTCGACGCCGTCTCGCGCGAGTCGGCGCTGCTCGCCAACAACGCACTGCTGGTCGTCGCCTGCGCGTCGGTGCTGCTGGGCACGCTCTATCCCCTGTTCCTCGACGCGCTGAACCTCGGCAAGATCTCGGTCGGCCCGCCCTACTTCGACGCCACCTTCGTGCCGATCATGACGCCGCTGGTGTTCCTGATGGGCATCGGCCCGCTGGCGAAGTGGAAGCGCGCCGAGTTGCCCGACCTCGCGCAGCGGCTGAAGTGGGCGGCGGTCGTCTCGGTGGCGACCGCGCTGCTGCTGCCGCTGGTTGCCGGCGAATTCCGGCTCGCCACGAGCTTCGGGCTGCTGCTGGCGCTGTGGATCGTCACGACGTCGGTGGTCGTCGTCCGCGAGCGCGTCCGCGGCGTCCGCAGCGGCGCGCTCGCGCAGCTTGCGCGCCAGCCGCGCGGCTTCTGGGGCATGATCGCCGCGCATCTCGGGGTCGCGGTGTTCATCGTCGGCGTCACGCTGGTGAAGAGCTACGAAGTCGAGCGCGACGTGCAGATGAACGTCGGCGACACGGTCTCCATCAGCGGCTGGACGTTCAAGTTCGAGGGGACCACCGAGACCCGCGGGCCGAACTACCGCGCCGCGCGCGGCAACTTCGACGTTTCGAAGGACGGCCGCCTCATCGAGAAGATGCACCCGGAGAAGCGCGTCTACAACGCCCAGGGCATGCCGATGACCGAGGCGGACATCGACAGCGGCATCTTCGGCGATCTCTACGTTTCGCTCGGGGATCCCGTCGGCGAGACCGGCGCCTGGGCCGTGCGCGTCTACCGCAAGCCGTTCGTCACCTGGATCTGGGGCGGCTGCATCCTGATGGCGCTCGGCGGCTTCCTGGCGCTGTCCGACCGCCGCTACCGGACCCGGCGCGAGGCCGAGGTGCCGCGCATCGCCGGCCGGGCGGCGGCGTGACGGGGGTCGCATGAACAAGAAGCTGCTCATTCCGCTCGCGCTGTTCGTCGTTCTCGCGGGCTTCCTCTTCGTCGGACTGTTCCGGGATCCGCGCGAGGTGCCGTCGCCGCTGATCGACAAGCCGGCGCCGACCTTCACGCTGCGGCAGCTCCACGCGCCGGACAAGACGCTGGGCACGGCCGACATGAAGGGCCAGGTGTGGCTGCTCAACGTCTGGGCGTCGTGGTGCGTGTCCTGCCGCGTCGAGCACCCGCTGCTGGTCGAGCTCGCGAAGAGCAAGGTGGTGCCGATCGTCGGCCTCAACTACAAGGACGAGCCCGCGGCCGGCATGACCTGGCTGCGGCAGAACGGCGACCCGTACGACCTGTCGGTCGTCGATCGCGACGGCCGCGTCGGCATCGACTGGGGCGTCTACGGCGTGCCGGAGACCTTCGTCGTCGACAAGGCGGGCGTCATTCGCTACAAGCAGATCGGCCCGGTCACGGCCGAGGCCCTCGAACAGAAGATCCTGCCGCTCGTGCGCGAGCTGCAAAAAAGCTGATGCCAAAACTCATCCCGTTGCTCTCCGCCGCCGCGTTCGCGCTGGCCGCACTCCTCGCCGCACCGGCATTCTCCGCCGACGCGGTCCCGACCGATCAGGACAAGGTCGCCGCCGCGCGCGCGGTTAAACTGTCCGAGCAGCTGCGCTGCCTCGTCTGCCAGAACCAGACCATCGCGGAGTCGAACGCCGAGCTTGCGGTCGACCTGCGCCGCCAGGTCAAGGAGCAGATCGCCGCCGGCAGGACCGACGCGGAGATCGTCGACTTCATGACCGCCCGCTACGGCGATTTCGTCCTCTACAAGCCGCCGTTCAAGGCCATCACCGCGCTGCTGTGGCTGGGACCGGCGCTGCTGCTGGTGATCAGCGCCCTGGTGCTGACGGCGGTGGTGCGCCGCCGCCGCCGCGATCCCTCGGGCGACGCCCGAGCTCACGCCCGAGCAGCGCGCCCGCGCGGCGAAGCTGCTCGCCGGCGGCGATGGCGGGAGCGCGCGATGACCACCTTCGTCGTCGTCGCCGCGGTGATGCTTGCCGTCGCGCTCGCGTTCCTGCTGGTCCCCCTGCTCACCCACCGGTCCGTCGTCGACATCGACCGCGACGCATCGAACCTGGCGCTGCTGCGCGACCAGGTGCGCGAGCTCGACGCCGATCTGGCTGCGGGCACGCTCTCCGCCGAGCAGCACGAACAATCGAAGCGCGAGCTCGAGGCGCGGGTGCTCGAGGAGTCGCCGCCGGCGTCCGGCAAGGCGGCGATCGACAACCGGTCGGGGGCGATCACCGCCGCCGTGCTCGGCGCGTCGGTTCCCGTGCTCGCCGTCGCTGCCTACCTCTCCTGGGGCGGGCTCGATGCGTTCTCGCCGCACCCGGGCGGCGGCGCGGCCGCGGCCGCCGACGGGCAGCACGACCTGTCGCCCGCAAAGGTCGAGGAAATGGTCGGGCGGCTGGCCGCGCGGCTCGAGCAGGAGCCGGGCAACGCCGAGGGCTGGGTCGTGCTCGCAAGGACGTATACCTCGATGAATCGCTTCCCCGAGGCCGCCAAGGCCTACGAGCGCGCGGTCGCACTGCTCCCCGGCGACGCGGGCCTGCTCGCCGACTACGCCGACGCGCTGGGCGCGATGCAGAACGGCCTCGCCGGCAAGCCGACGCAGATCATCGAGCAGGCGCTGAAGGCCGACCCGACGCAATGGAAGGCGCTGGCGCTGGCCGGCACCGCGGCGTTCGATCGCAAGGAGTTTGCGGCGGCGGTCGCCTACTGGGAGCGGCTGAAGGCGACCGTGCCGCCGAGCGCCCCGATCGCCAAGTCGATCGACGACAGCATCGCCGAGGCGCGGTCGCTGGGCGGGCTCACGGGGCCGGTGACCGGAGCGATTCCGCCGCTGCCGAAGATCCGCCGCGGCGGCCCCCGCACCCGCGCTCGCGGCGCCGGCGCCGGCGCCGGGAAAGTCTCCGCCGGCTTCCGGCGCCGCGCTGGCCGGCGCTTCGGTGTCGGGCACCCTCGCGCTGAGCCCGGCGCTCGCCGCCAGGGCCAGCCCGTCGGACGTCGTGTTCGTGTTCGCGCGCCCGGCGGACGGTTCGCGGGTGCCGCTGGCGATCCTGCGCAAGGAGGTCAAGGACCTGCCCCTCAAGTTCACGCTCGACGATTCGACTGGCGATGAATCCGGCGATGGCGATCTCGAAGCACGGCGAGGTCATCGTCGGCGCGCGCGTGTCGAAGTCCGGCAACGCGGCGCCGCAAAGCGGCGACCTCGAGGGACTCAGCACGACGGTCAAGGTCGGCACCTCCGGACTGACCGTGACCATCGACCGCGCGCTGCCCTGATCGCTCCGCGCGGGCAAGTCGGGTGCTGCGGCGCAACGCCGCAGCACCTCCGGAATTGATGCGGCACAAGTTCCGGCCACCTCGCCGGCCACGTGGCTGACGGTTGTTGACCTCGATCAAACGGCAACCAGCGCGCGACGAACCCCTCCGGCTTTGCCGCTGCTAGAGTGATAGCGACGCAGAAGATACCCAGGGAGGGGTTCATGTCGCAGACCGCGTTTCGCAGCTTTCCACAGGTCGCCCGGGCCGCGCTCGTCGCCGCCGTCGTCGCGTTGAGCGTGACCGCGGGTGCGGCATGGGCCCAGGCCAAGAAGACCTCCGCGCCCGCGGGGACCGACAACTCGGCCTGCCTCGCCTGCCACCAGCCAATCAAGGCGTTCCACGACGCCGGCAAGCACAAGGGGCTCGCCTGCGCGTCGTGCCACAGCGGCACCGACAGCCACCTCAAGGACTCGAAGGCACGGCCGGTCACCAAGACCGATCCGGCCGTCTGCGGCGGCTGCCACCAGAACCAGTTCCAGTCGATGTTCAAGATGAACTTCGAAAAGACCGCCCGCAAGGAGAAGGTCTTGGCCACCGGCCCGGCGCCCGATCCGTCGTTCGACAAGCTGATGATGCCGCACGGCTTCACGCGCGAGCACAACGAGCCGCGGTCGCACTCGTTCATGCTCTACGACCAGCTCGTCATCGACCGCGCGTTCGGCGGCCGCTTCGAGAACAAGGAAGGCTGGCGCGGCCTGGCCAAGGCCGGCGGCAACTTCAAGATCTGGGACGTACTCGAGGACCAGTATCCCGGCCAGGACCACAAGGCGTTCAAGCCCGGCACCGCCGCGGCGGCGAACCCGGTGTGCATGTCGTGCAAGACGCAGGACCACATCCTGGACTGGGCGTACATGGGCGATCCGGTCCCCGGCGCGAAGTGGAGCCGCACGTCGAAGGTCAACGAATTCGTCAAGGACGTGAATCACTCGCTCAACTGCTTCTTTTGCCACGATCCGCACTCGACGCAGCCGCGCGTGGTCCGCGACGGGCTGATCCAGGCGATCACGCGCCCCGAAAAGGACACGCTGTGGCACCGGGACCCGCGCGCCGCCAAGGTCGACGTCAAGGACCTCGGCCTGCGCGGCTACACCCGCAAGATCGGCATCCTCGACCGCTACGACATGAACCTGCAGTGCGGCCAGTGCCACGTCGAGTACAACTGCAACCCGGGCACCGATCCGACGACGGGGCAGCCGGTGACGATGGCCGATCAGCGCACCAACCACTTCCCGTTCAAGCCGGTGGACGAGATCGGCAAGCATTACACCGACCTCAAGTTCCGCGACTTCAAGCACGGCATCACCGGCGCGCTGCTGTGGAAGGGCCAGCACCCCGACGTCGAGGTGTACTACGGCTCGAAGCACCAGAAGGCCGGGGTCGAGTGCAGCGCCTGCCACATGCCCAAGGTGAAGGACGCGAAGACCGGCAAGACGTACACCTCGCACTGGCAGACGAGCCCGAAGCACTACCTCAAGGAAACCTGCCTCACCTGCCACAGCGAGTGGACGGAGAAGCAGGCGAACTACGTGATCGATTCGCTGAAGAGCCGCTACGAAGGCAAGAAGCGCAAGGCCGAGTTCTGGCTGACGCGGTTCATCGACAAGTTCGAGGAGGCGAAGAACCTGGGCGTCGACGAGCCGACGCTGAACAAGGCGCGCGACCTGCACTACGACGCGCACATCAACTGGGAATGGTGGACCGCGGCGAATGGCGCGCATTTCCACAACCCGGACCAGGCAACGACGTCGCTGAACAAGTCGATGACGATCTCGCAGGACGGCATCAAGCTGCTCGATGACGCGATGGCGGCGAAGCGCGGGGCGACCCGGACCGCGGCGGCGCCGGCAGCGCCTGCGACCCCGGCGCCGACCGCGGCACCGGCGGCGGCCGCACCGAAGTAGCGCGACTGCGCGAAAGCCGTTTGCGCTGGAGCAAGGCGGGGTCATTGCGCCCCGCCTTGCCCATTCCGGCGCCGCGTTCGCGCGGTAAAGTAGCGGCATGGAAAGTGCCGCCTCATCCTGGACGTTCTGGGGGCTCACGGCCGCGATGACCGCGGGCGCGCTGGCGTTCGTGCTGCCGCGGCTGCTGGCGGGAAAGGGCCCGGCCGCGAGCCCGTCCCCGACGGCCTCGAATCTCGACGTTCACCGCCGCGCGCTGGCCGAACTCGACCGCGACTTCGCCGAGGGCCGCCTCGACGCCGAGCAGCACGAGGGCGCCCGCCTCGATCTCGAACGGCGCCTGATCGAGGACCTGGACCGTGCCGACGCCCGCGACGGCGCGCGGCCGCCGCGACACGCGACGCGAACGCTGGCCCTGGCGGTTGCGCTGGCGCTGCCGCTGGCGGCCTTCGGCCTCTATGCGCGCTTCGGCAACCCCGGGGCGCTGACGGCGCCGACCGGCGAGACTTCGCTGATGCTGCGCACCGCCGACCCGGTGGCGCAACGCGCGGAACTCGAGCGCCAGATCTCGCGCAATCCCCGCGACGGCCGGGCGCTGGTCCTGCTGGCGCGGCTCGACATGGAGGAGAACCGGTTTGCCGACGCGGCAAGGCGCTACGAGCAGGCGGTCGGGGCGGCGCCCAAGGTCGCGGCCGACCCCGCGGTCTGGTGCGAGTACGCGGACGCGCTGGGCATGACGCAGGGACGTTCGCTCGCCGGCAAGCCGGGCGAGCTGATCCAGCGCGCGCTGATGCTGAACGCCGCGCATCCGCGGGCGCTCGAAATGGCCGGCAGCGCCGCCTACGAGCAGCGCGACTACGCCGCGGCCGTCCGCTGGTGGAGCCTGCTGCTGGCGCAGCTTGCGCCGGGCACGCCGCCCCACGACGAACTTTCCGCCGCGCTGGATCGGGCGCGGCAACGCGCGCAATTCGCGCTCCCCGGCGAGGCGCCGTCGCCTCCCCTCCGGCCCCCGGGCCAACCACCACAGCCACTCCGATGACCGACATCAACCCGCCTTCCCCGCAGCTGCTCGACGCCGTCGTCATCGGCGCCGGAATCTCCGGCCTCACCGCCGCCTACCGGCTGCACACGGCGGGCCGCCGCATCGCCGTCGTCGACGCCGCCGCCCGGCCGGGTGGCGTCATCGGCACCGTCCACCGCGACGGCGCGATGTACGAATGCGGCCCGAACAGCACGCTCGACACGACGCCGCTGATCAACGCCATGCTGGACGATCTCGGCATCCGCGGCGAGCGGCTCGACGCGAGCGAGGTCGCGTCGACGCGTTACGTCGTGCGCGACGGCAAGGCGACGGCGCTGCCGACCTCCCCCGGCGCGTTCCTCACCACGTCGGCGTTCAGCCTCGGCGCCAAGCTGATGCTGCTGCGCGAGCCGTTCGTCGGGCGGGCGCCGGCGGAACTCGAGGAGTCGATCGCGCAATTCGTGCGCCGGCGCCTCGGGCAGGAGTTTCTCGACTACGCGATCGACCCGTTCGTCGCCGGCATCTACGCGGGCGACCCCGAGCGCATCTCGGTGCCGGCGGCGTTCCCGCGGCTGCACGCGCTTGAGCAGAAGTACGGCAGCCTGATCAAGGGCCAGATTCTCGGCGCGCGCGAACGGCGGAAGAATCCGGAGCAGTCGAAGAACACGGCGAAGAGCTTCAGCTTCAGGGGCGGCATGCAGGCGCTGACCGACGCGCTCGCCCGCGCGGTCGGCGGCGTGACCGCGAACGCGCGCGCGACCCGCATCGCCCGCGGCGGCGACGGCGTGTGGACGGTCGAGGGGACGCGCGACGGCGCGCCGTTCACGCTGCGCGCCCGCGCCGTGGTCGTCGCCACGCCGGCGCTGGCGAGCGCCGCGCTGATCGAATCGTTCGCGCCCGCCGCCGCGCGTGGCCTCGCCGCGATCGACTACGCGCCGGTGTCCATCGTCGCGAGCGCGTACCGCCGCGCCGACGTCGCGCATTCGCTGGCGGGATTCGGTTTCCTGGTGCCGCGCAAGGAGAACCGGCGCGTGCTCGGCACGCTGTTCTCGAGCAGCATGTTCACCGGCCGCGCGCCCGAGGGCACGGTGCTGCTGACGACCTTCGCCGGAGGGCGCCGCAATCCGGACGTCGCCGCGCTCGCCGACGGCGCGCTGGTCGACGCGGTCAACCAGGAGCACCGCGCCTTGCTGGGCGCGACCGCGGCGCCGCTGTGGTCGGCGGTCACGCGCTGGCCGCAGGCGATACCGCAGTACGACCTCGGCCACCTCGATCGCGTGCTCCCGGCCGCCGAAGCCGAAACCGCCTGGCCCGGTCTGGCATTCTGCGCCAACTGGCGAGGTGGCGTGTCGGTCAGCGATTGCGTCAAGAACGGCCACGCGACCGCGGAGCGGCTGCACGCGCTGCTCGGCGCCTCAGGCTGAGCTTCGCGCCGTGTCGGTGCCGCGCCGGCGGAGCGTCACGCCGGCAGCGCGGTGCCGCACTTCCAGCACAGGTCGAATGCCGCGGGCGACGCCTCGCCGCAGGCGGGGCAGACGCGCTCCTCGCTCGAGGCCCCGTCGCGCTCGATCGCCGCCAGCACCTGCGCCGCCCGCTCGCGGTCGTCGTCGCGCTCGAGCCACACCTGCGGCTGCGCGACATCCGGCGGGACGTCGCCGACGATGCTCGACGCGTTCTGGTTGAAGACGTGGGCGCGGATCCCCGCCTGGTTGAGGCGGTCGGCGACCAGGAAGGCGTCGAAGCGATGACGCGCGGTGTAGAAGCGCACCATCGCGTCAGCGCGGCCGCCAGCCGACGAGCGCCTGCGCCAGCCGCTGGAGCACGGAAACCAGCGCGGCGGCGCGCGCCGGCGCCCAGGGGTACGGCGGCGCCTCGTCCATGTAGCAGGCCTGCGCGACCTCGAGCTGCAGCGCGTGCACGCCGTCGTCGGGCCGGCCGTGGTGGCGGGTGATCCAGCCCCCCTTGAATCGGCCGTCGACGACGTGGGTGAAGCCGGCGGCCGCGGCGAGCACGGCCACCGCGGTGCTCGCGCAGCGACGGCGCGCAGGCCGCGCCGCCGGCGCTGCCGAGGTTGAGATCGGGCAGCCGTCCCGCGAAGAACCGCGGCACCTCGGCGCGGATCGAATGTCCGTCCAGCACGATCGCCCAGCCGTGCCGCGCGCGGACGCGCTCGACTTCCGCCGCGAGCATCGCGTGGTACGGCTCGAAGTACGCCGCACGCCGCGCGGCGACCTCGTCGTCGTCCGGCGGGGCGTCGACGTAGATCGGCGCGTTGTCGAACGTCCGCGTCGGGCAGAGCTCCGTGTTGTCCGCGCCCGGGATACAGCGCGCTGCCCGACGGGTCGCGGTTCAGGTCGACGACGTAGCGCGAGTGCGTCGCGGCAACGAGCGTGATTCCGGCGCGCGCGGCGAACGCGTAGAGCTTCTCGACGTGCCAGTCGGTGTCGGGAACCGCGCGCGCGGCGACGGTGAATCGCGCGGCGAGCTCCGGCGGCACGTGCGTCCCGGCATGCGGAACGTCGATCACGAGCGGCGAGTCGCCGCGGGCAAGGGTGAACAGGTTCATCCGACGCTCCAGCGCAGCACGTCCCCGCCGCGGACGACGCCGACGCAGGGGTTGCCGCCGATCCGGTACGCAAGCTCCGCGGGCGAGGCGACCGCGTACAGCGCAAGGTCGGCGCGATGGCCCGGCGCGATGACGCCGCGATCGGCGAGTCCGAGCGCCCGCGCCGCGTGCACGGTGACTCCGGCGAGCGCCTCCGCCGGGGTCAGCCGGAACAGCGTGCACGCCATGTTGAGCATCAGCAGCAGCGACGTCGCCGGCGACGTTCCCGGATTGCAGTCGGTGGCCACCGCCATCGGCACGCCGGCCGCGCGCAGCGCGTCGACCGGCGGCAGCCGGGTTTCGCGCAGCGCGTAGAACGCCCCGGGCAGCAGCACCGCGACGGTACCGGCGCGGGCCATCGCCGCGACGCCGGCCGCGCCGGTGTACTCGAGATGGTCGGCCGACAGCGCGTCGAAGTCGGCGGCGAGCGCCGCGCCCCCCGTGTCGGACAGCTGGTCGGCGTGCAGCTTGACCCGCAGGCCGTGCGACCGCGCCGCGCCGAACACGCGGCGCGTCTGCGCGGGCGAGAACCCGATGGTCTCGCAGAAGGCGTCGACGGCGTCGGCGAGCCCCGCCCGCGCCACGGCCGGAATGATTTCGTCGCACACGACGTCGATGTACGCGTCGGCGCGACCGGCGAACTCCGGCGGCACCGCGTGCGCGGCCAGCAGCGTCGTGCGCACGTCGACGTCCACCAGGCCGGCGAGCTGCCGCGCCGCCAGCAGCTGCTTCAGCTCGTTTTCGGTGTCGAGCCCGTAGCCCGACTTGATCTCGACGGTGGTCACGCCCTCGGCCGCGAGCGCCGCCAGCCGGGGCCGGCTCGCCGCCACCAGCGCGTCGGGCGACGCCGCGCGCGTCGCCCGCACCGTCGCATTGATGCCGCCGCCACCGCGCGCGATGTCGGCGTAGGTCGCGCCCTCGAGCCGCGCGGCGAATTCGTCGGCCCGGTCGCCGGCCCAGACGAGGTGGGTGTGGCAATCGACGAGCCCCGGCGTCAGCCATCCGCCGCCGCCGTCGAGCTCGTGCCGGGCCGCCGCGTCGGGCGGCAGCGCGTCGTTCGCGCCCGCCCACGCGATGCGGCCGTCGGCGATGCCGACGCAGCCGTGGCGGATCGCTCCGTACGGGGTCGCGCCGGACATCGTCGCGAGATGAACCCCGGTGATCAGCAGGTCGAAGCACATCGCCGGCGAGGTCATCGGCCCGCCTCCGCCACGTCGGCAAGGACAGGGTCGGGGCCGTTCATGCCGTCATCATCCGCGCCAGCGCCTGGCGGAAGCGCGCGAGGACCGCGTCCTCCTGCGGGTGACGCCCTTCGCGCACGACGAAGCGCCCGCCCACCAGGACGTCGCGCACCGGCCGCCGGCACGGACCGAAGATCGCCGCGTCCAGCACCTCTCCGACCGGCAGGCCCGCGAGCGCGGGTTCGTCGGCGTCGAGGACGACGAGGTCGGCGCGAAGGCCGGTCGCGATGGCCCCCGTCGCGCGTCCGCACGCCCGCCCGCCGTCGCGCGCCGCCGCGGCCCAGAGCGCGCTGCCCACGCTCGCCCCGCCGTCGGCCAGCACGTTGCGCCGCCGCAGCCGCAGCCGCTGCGACCACTCGAGCTGCCGCAGTTCGGCGAACGGGTCGATCACGGTGTTCGAATCGCTGCCGATGCCGAAGCGCCCCCCCGCCCGGAGGAATTCCTCGCCCGGGAAGGTGCCGTCGCCGAGGTCGGCTTCCGTCGTCGGCGCGAGGCCCGCGACGGCACCGGTCGCCGCCAGCCCCTGCACCTCGATCGTCGTCATGTGCGTCGCGTGGACGAGGCACCAGCGGGCGTCGACCGGCGCGTGCGACAGCAGCCATTCGACCGGCCGTTGCCCGCTCCAGGCGCAGCAATCCTCGACCTCGCGCGACTGCTCGGCGACGTGGATGTGGACGGGGCCGCCGGAGGGCGCGGCGGCGACGACCTCGCGCAGCTCGTCGGGGGTCACCGCGCGCAGGCTGTGCGGCGCGACGCCGACGACCACGTCGCCCCCGGCCGTCGCCGCGACCAGGCGGTCGACGAGCCGGGCGAACGATGGCGGCGCGTGCACGAATCGCCGTTGCGCGCCGACCGGCGGCGCGCCGCCGAACCCGGAGTGCGCGTAGAAGACCGGCAGCAGCGTCAGCGCGAGTCCCGCGTCGCGCGCGGCGCCGACGACGGCGAGCGCGAGCTCGGCGGGATTCGCGTACGGCCGTCCCGCGGGGTCGTGGTGGACGTAGTGGAACTCGGCGACCGCGCCGTAGCCGGACCTGACCATCTCCACGTAGGCCTGCGCCGTCACGGCGGCGAAGCCCTCGGCATCGAGGCGCTCGAGCATGCCGTACATCGCCTGCCGCCAGGTCCAGAAGCTGTCGCCGCCCGCCCCGGCGGCTCGCCCGGTGCGTCCGGCGAGCGCGCGCTGGAACGCGTGCGAATGAAGATTCGGCATCGCGGGCACCACCGGACCGGCGAGCCGCTCCGCGTCGGACGATTGCGCGGCAGGAACGTCGCGCCGGACCGCTGCGATGACGCCGTCGGCGCCGACGTCGATCCGCACGTCGCGCGCCCAGCCGTCCGGCAGCAGCGCCGCGGCGGCGACGAACGAGGTCATCGCGAAGGCTCGCGGGGGCGCAAGGCTCCGCGGCGTCGATCGTCACCACCAGCGCGACGGCATCGGCGGAGAGCGGGTGCACCGACATCGGCGCCGCCGCGTCGGTCTCGTCCTGCCACAGCCCGTGGCCCGACACCAGCGCGAACGGCGCGTGTCCGGGCACCAGGCATTCGACCGCGCCGGCCGCGGTCCAGCACAGGCGATGCCGCGCGCCCGCGATTCGCGCGGCCCCGTCGCGGACCACGGTCACGGCGCCGCGCGCCGTCGCGCGCCGGGTCATCAGGTTGAAGTCGCGCACGGCGCCGCCAACGAGCCGGCACTCGACCGGCTCGTCGCCGGAGAACGCCCACGGCTCGTAGGGAACGGCCAGCGTGATGCTGCCGTGCGCGTGGGCGAGCTCCATGCCGTCCCCGCGCAGCAGCACGATGGTGCGGTCGACGCCGGGGAACGGCGAGAACGGACCGTCGCGCTCGACGTCGGCGATGGACACGCGCCAGGAGAAGTCGTCGAGCGCCGATCCGGGCGGCGACGGCGGCGAGTTCCGTCGTGCGTCCGCCGCCGTTCTTCCACGGCATCGGGCGGGCGTCACCGGGCGCGATCAGACGGTGCATGGCGGGCGGGCGGCGTGAAGGTGGCGTCGGCGCCGGGGGGTCGCTGGGACCGGGGCCGGCCCGCGGCAGTCCGGTGCGGAAGGCCGATTGTATGCCAACGCCAAGGCGCGGAACGATTGACAGGAGCGGCGCCGGACGCCTAGATTCCCGGGGTTCCCCCTCACTCTCCGGAGCAACGCATGCGCAACACCTTCAGGTTCGCCGTCACCGCCGCCACGTTCCTGGCGCTCACGCTTCCCGCCGCCGCGCAGGAAACCAAGGTCGCGATCGGGATTTCCGGCTGGACCGGGTTCGCGCCGCTGACCCTCGCCAAGGAGGCCGGGATCTTCAGGAAGAACGGTCTCGACGTGTCGCTGAAGAAGATCCCGCAGAAGGACCGGCACCTCGCGATCGCCTCGGGCGACGTCCAGTGCGCGGCGACGACGGTCGAGACGTGGATCGCCTGGAACGCCAACGGCGTGGCCACGACGCAGATCTTCCAGCTCGACAAGAGCTACGGCGCGGACGGGATGGCCGTGCGCAACAACGTCGCGAAGATCGCCGACCTCAAGGGCAAGACGGTCGCCGCGTCCGCGCCCGGCACGGCGCCGTACTTCACGCTCGCCTGGTTCCTGAAGAAGAACGGCCTCTCGGTCAAGGACGTCACCGTCGTCAATCTCGAGCCGGGCCCGGCGGCGCAGGCCTTCGTCGCGGGCCAGAACGACGCGGCGATGAGCTACGAGCCGTACCTCTCCACGGTCCGCACCAACCCGCAGGCAGGCAAGATCATCGCGACGACGCTCGACTACCCGATGATCATGGACACGTTCGGCTGCACGCCGAAATTCCTGGCCGAGAATCCGAAGGCCGCGAAAGCGCTCGCCGACAGCTACTTCGAAGCGGTCGACATGATCGCCAAGGAGCCGAAGAAGAGCTTCGACATCATGGGCGCCGACGTCAAGCAGACGGGCGAGCAGTTCGAGGCCTCGCAGAAGTACCTGCGCTGGCAGGACCGCGCGGCGAACAAGGCGTTCTTCGCCGGCCCGCACGCCCAGTTCAGCAAGGAGGCGGCCGACCTGCTGCTCGAGGTCGGGATCATCAAGCAGGTCCCCGACCTCTCGAAGCTGGCCGACACGCGCTTCATCCAGTAGCGGCGGCGCGCAGGGACACCCTGGCCTTGGCGAACGACGCCGTCGGAGTTCCGCCGGCGTTCACCACGGGCGACGGCCTCGAGCTGCCCTGCACGGTCACGTTGCCGCCGCCGGGACGGCCGTTGCGCGCGGCCGTGGTCCTGGTCCACGGCCTCGGCGACCACAGCGGCTCGGCCTCGTACGCCGCGATCGTCGCCGCGCTCGCGCCGCGCGGCTACGCGTGCTTCCGCTACGACCAGCGCGGCTTCGGTCGCGCACCGGGACCGCGGACCTACGCGCCGCGCTTCGCCTGGCTGCGCGACGATCTCACCCGCTTCATCCGACTCGCCCGCGCGACGACGCCCGAGGCACCGTGCTTCGTCGTCGGCGTCTCGCTCGGCGGCCTGATCGCGCTCGATCAGGCGATCCTGCGCCCGGGGCCGCTGACCGGCGTCGTCGCCGTCGCGCCGGCGCTGGGCGAGCCGCTGATACCGGCGCTGCTCCGACGCGTGGCGCCGATCCTTTCGGCCACGGCGCCGCACCTGCGCCTCGCCTCCGGGATCGACCTCGCGAACCTCTCGCGCGATGCCGCGGCGGCGCGCGCCTACGTCGAGGATCCGCTGTACGAGCTGCGCATCAGCGCGCGGCTGGGCGCCGAAGTCATGCAGGCGATGCGCGAGGTGCTGGCGACGGCGCCGAGGCTCGCGCTGCCGCTGCTGCTGCTGCACGGCGACGCCGATCGCATCACCGCGCCGGCCGGATCGCGCGCCTTCGCACGCGCCGCCGCCAGCGCCGACGTCACGCTGATCGAGTACCCGGGCGCCGTGCACAATCCGCTGATCGACCGCGAGCGCGACATCCTGCTGCGCGACGTGATCGCCTGGCTCGACGCCAGGACGGACCCCGCCGCGTCCGCAGCGGCTCCGGCAGGGGTCGCCCCTTGACCAAGGCGGCCCCGGCGGCTAGAACCGTGAAGCCGCAGACGTCCCGAACCGACGCCATGAAGCCCCTCGTCCCCGTCTCCCGACCGCGCCGCATCGCGCTGGGCATCGCGTTCTTCGTCGTCTTCGTCGCGGCGTGGAGCATCGCGACCCTCGGCGGCTTCGTGTCGAGGACCTTCCTCGCCGATCCGGCGACGATGCTCCGCGAAGGCTATGCGCTGTTCGCGCAGCACGGCTTCGCCATCGATGTCGGAATGACCGTGTGGCGCGTCCTCGGCGGTTTCGTGCTCGCCGCCGTCCTCGGCGTACCGCTGGGCATCGCGATGGGCGCCTGGAAGCCGGTCGAGGCGTTCTTCGAGCCGTTCGTGTCGTTCGCGCGCTACCTCCCGGCCTCGGCGTTCATCCCGCTGCTCATCCTGTGGGCGGGCATCGGCGAGACGCAGAAGCTGCTGGTGATCTTCATCGGCGTGTTCTTCCAGATCGTGCTGATGGTGGCCGTCATCGTCGGCTCCACGCGGCGCGACCTGGTCGAGGCGGCGTACACGCTCGGCGCGTCGCACGGCGGGATCGTGCGGCGGGTGCTGCTGCCCTCGGCGGCGCCGCAGATCGCGGAGACGCTGCGGCTGGTGCTGGGCTGGGCGTGGACCTACGTCATCGTCGCCGAGCTCATCGGCGCCTCCTCGGGGATCGGACACATGATCACCGACAGCCAGGCGCTGCTGAACACCGGCCAGATCATCTTCGGCATCATCGTCATCGGCGTCATCGGCCTGGTGTCGGACTTCCTGTTCAAGGCGGTCAACCAGAAGGCGTTCTCCTGGGCGCTGGCCGACCGATGAGCCAGCTCGTCCTCGATGGCGTCGGCCGCACGTTCCCGGGCGTTCGCGGCGGCCCGCCGACCGTCGCGCTGCAGCCGACCTCGCTCGCCGTGGCCCACAACGACTTCATCACCGTCCTCGGCCCCTCTGGATGCGGCAAGTCCACGCTGCTGCGGATCGTCGCGGGGCTGGACACGCCGACCGCCGGGCGGGTGGTGCTCGACGGCAGGGAGGTCACCGGGCCCGGCGCCGACCGCGGCATGGTGTTCCAGTCGTACACGCTCTTCCCGTGGCTCACCGTGCGCGAGAACATCGCGTTCGGACTGCGCGAGAAGGGAATGCCGCAGGCCGAGCTGCAGCGCATCGTCGCGCACTACGTGGAGCGCGTCGGACTCGTCGGGTTCGAGCATCATCATCCGAAGATGCTCTCCGGCGGCATGCAGCAGCGCACCGCGATCGCACGCGCGCTGGCCAACGAACCCAAGATACTGCTGCTCGACGAACCGTTCGGCGCGCTCGACAACCAGACGCGCGCGCTGATGCAGGAGCTGCTGCTCGGCATCTGGGAAGCGGAGAAGAAGACGGTGCTGTTCGTCACCCACGACATCGAGGAGGCGGTCTTCATGGCGGGTCGCGTCTGCGTGATGAGCGCGCGGCCGGGGCGGATCAAGGCCGACGTCAGGGTCGACCTGCCGCACCCCCGGCACTACACGGTCAAGACCACGCCCGAGTTCTCGGCGCTGAAGGCGCAGCTCACCGAGGAGATCCGGGTCGAGGCGATCCGGGCGGCGACGGTGGCCTGATCGCCGGTCGGCCGGCTCAGTACTTGCCGCCGTTCTGCTGCCAGCGCCACGCGTCGGCGCAGATTGCGTCCAGCCCGCGGGTCGCGCGCCAGCCGAGCAGGTCCAGCGCCCGCGTCGGGTCGGCGTAGTAGCACGCGACGTCGCCGGCGCGCCGCGGGGCCAGCGTGCGCGTGATCCGGCGTCCGCAGGCGCGCTCGAACGCGGCGACGACCTCGAGCACCGAATGGCCGCGTCCGAGGCCCAGGTTCAGCGTCGTCGCCCCCGGATGGTCGGCGAGATGGCGCAGCGCCGCGACGTGCCCCGCCGCGAGGTCCTGGACGTGCAGGTAATCGCGAATGCCGGTGCCGTCGGGGGTCGGCCAGTCGGTCCCGTGGATCGCGAGGCTCGAGTACTCGCCGGAAGCGACGCGGCACAGCAGCGGCACCAGATTGTTCGGGCGGTCGGTGGGCGCCTCGCCGATCCGGCCCGAGGGATGCGCGCCGGCCGGGTTGAAGTAGCGCAGCACCGCGATGCGCCAGTTCGGGTTTCCGTGCGCCAGATCGCGCAGGAAGTCCTCGACGACCCGCTTGGTCCGCCCGTACACGCTCTGCGGCTGCAGCGGCGCGTCCTCGGTCACCGGCAGCGCGTCGGGCTGCCCGTAGACCGACGCCGACGAGCTGAACACGCACGTGGCGACGCCCGCCTCGCCCATGACCTCGGCGAGCGCCAGCGTGCCGCCGACGTTGACGTCGTAGTAGGCCAATGGCCGCGCCTCGGACTCGCCGACGGCCTTCAGCCCCGCGCAGTGGACGACGCCGGAGATCGGGTGGTCGCGAAAGGCGCGCCGCAGCGCGTCGACGTCGCGGACGTCGGCCTCGACGCACGGCACCGGGACGCCGGCGAGCGCTTCGAGGCGCGGCAGGACCGCGGGCGAACTGGTGACGAAGCTGTCGAGGACGACCGGCGCGTAGCCCGCCCGCGCGAGCTCGACGACCACGTGCGAGCCGATGTAGCCCGCGCCACCGGTGACGAGGATGGAATCCGCCATCGCGTGATGCTACCGCACCGCCGCGCGGCCGGGTATCCGGCGCCGGTGCCGCCGAGCGGGACGCCGGGCGGCGCCGCGCGCCCGACGCGCGGGGCCGCCAAAACGACAAGGCCGGGCTCCGGGCCCGGCCTTGTGGATTACAACCGTGCGGCAGCCCGTCAGCCGGCCTTCGCCTCGTCCGCCGGGGCCGCCGTTTCGGGACGGTCGACCAGCTCGACCAGCGCCATCGGCGCGTTGTCGCCCTGGCGGAAGCCGAACTTCAGGATGCGCAGGTAGCCGCCCGGACGCGCCTTGTACCGCGGGCCGAGTTCGTTGAACAGCTTGGTGACGACGTCGCGGTCCCGCAGCCGGTCGAACGCGAGGCGGCGGTTGGCGAGCGTCGGCTCCTTGCCGAGCGTGAGCAGCGGCTCGGCGACGCGGCGCAGTTCCTTCGCCTTCGGCAGCGTGGTCTTGATGACCTCGTGCGTGAACAGCGAATTCGTCATGTTGCGCAGCATCGCGAGGCGATGCGAGCTGGTGCGGTTGAGTTTCCGCAGGCCGTGGCGGTGACGCATGATCTTCTTCCTTCCTGTCCGCGCGCGTTACGGGCGGTCGAGGCCGGCCGGGGGCCAGTTCTCGAGCTTCATCCCGAGCGAGAGCCCGCGCGACGCGAGCACTTCCTTGATTTCGTTCAGCGACTTGCGGCCGAGATTCGGCGTCTTGAGCAGCTCGGTCTCGGTGCGCTGGATGAGGTCGCCGATGTAGTAGATGTTCTCGGCCTTGAGGCAATTGGCCGAGCGGACGGTCAGCTCGAGGTCGTCGACCGGCCGCAGCAGGATCGGATCGACCGTCGGCGAGCCGCGATCCGGCGTCGGCTGGTCCGTCCCCTGCAGGTCGGCGAACACCGACAGCTGCTCGACCAGCACCGACGCGGCGTAGCGGACCGCCTGCTCCGGCTCGACGACGCCGTTGGTCTCGATGTCGAGGACCAGCTTGTCGAGGTCGGTGCGCTGCTCGACGCGCGCGCTCTCGACGGCGTAGCTGACCCGGCGAACCGGGCTGAACGACGCGTCGAGGAGGATGCTGCCGATGTTCCGGCCGCCCTCGGGCTTCAGCCGCGCGGTGGCCGGCTGGTAGCCGCGCCCCTTCTCGACCTTGATTTCCATCTCGAGCTTGCCGCCGGCCGTGAGGTGGGCGATCACGTGCTCGGGATTGATGATCTCGACGTCGTGGTTGGGCTCGATGTCGGCGGCCGTGACGGGGCCTTCACCGGACTTCACCAGCTTCAGCAGGACGTGGTCGCGGTTGTGCAGCTTCAGGACGACGCCCTTCATGTTGAGCAGGAGATCGACGACGTCCTCCTGCACACCGTCGAGCGCCGAGTACTCGTGCAGCACCCCGGTGATGCGGACCTCGGTCGGGGCGTAGCCCGGCATCGAAGACAGCAGCACGCGCCGGAGCGCGTTGCCGAGCGTGTGGCCGTACCCGCGCTCGAACGGCTCCATGACCACCTTCGCGTGGAACGGCGAGGTCGACTGGACGTCGATGATGCGCGGTTTCAACAGAACATTGCTCTGCATGCGGAACCCTCAAGCGAATCTCAAACCGGCAAGCCGGGCGGTTACTTCGAGTAGAGCTCGACCACCAGACTTTCGTTGATGTCCTGCCCGAACTCCGAGCGGTCCGGCGCCCCCTTGAAGGTGCCGGACATCTTCTTGACGTCGACTTCCACCCACGAGGGGAAGCCGACCTTCTCGGCAAGCTGCAGCGAATCCTGGATGCGCAGCTGGGCCTTCGCCTTGTCGGTGACACCGACGACGTCGCCGGCCTTGACCAGCGCCGACGGAATGCTGAGAACCTTGCCGTTGACGGTGATCGAGCAATGGCCGACGAGCTGCCGCGCCTCGGCGCGGGTCGAGCCGATGCCCATCCGGTAGACGACGTTGTCGAGGCGCGACTCGAGCAGCTGCAGCAGGTTCGTGCCGGTCGAGCCCTTGCGGCGGGCCGCCTCGGCGAAATAGCGGCGGAACTGCCGTTCGAGCAGGCCGTAGATGCGGCGCAGCTTCTGCTTCTCGCGCAGCTGGAGACCGTAGTCGGACATGCGGGCGCCGGACTTCACGCCATGCTGGCCGGGTTTGGTGTCCAACTTGCACTTGGAGTCGAGCGAGCGACGCGCGCTTTTCAGGAAAAGGTCGGTGCCTTCCCGTCGCGCCAGCTTACATTTGGGTCCGGTATATCGAGCCACAGTAGCTATCCTGGTTGCAATTGAATCTGGTTGTCGTCAGATGCGGCGGCGCTTGGGCGGCCGGCAGCCGTTGTGCGGGACGGGCGTCACGTCCGAGATCGACGTGATCTTGATGCCGAGCGCGTTCAGCGCGCGGACCGCCGACTCGCGGCCGGGACCGGGGCCCTTGATCCGCACTTCGAGGTTCTTGATGCCGCATTCCAGGGCCGCGCGTCCGGCGCGCTCGGCCGCGACCTGCGCGGCGAACGGCGTCGACTTGCGGGAGCCCTTGAACCCGGCACCGCCGGAAGTGGCCCACGACAGCGCGTTGCCCTGGCGGTCGGTGATCGTGATGATCGTGTTGTTGAACGACGCGTGGACGTGCGCGATGCCTTCGGCGACGTTCTTCTTGACCTTCTTGCGGGCGCGCGCCGCCGAGGCGGCCTTCGAGGGTTGCTGTGCCATCGTGTGTCCTTGTCGTTACTTCGACTTCGTCGCCTGACGCGCCTTCTTCGGGCCCTTGCGGGTCCGCGCGTTGGTCCGCGTGCGCTGGCCGCGCACGGGCAGGCCCTTGCGGTGACGGACGCCGCGGTAGCAGCCGAGGTCCATGAGCCGCTTGATGCTCATCGTCACCTCGCGGCGCAGGTCACCCTCGACGGTGAACTGGCCTACCTGCTCGCGCAGCTTGTCCATCTGCGCGTCCGACAGGTCCTTGACCTTGACCGTCGGCGCAACGCCGGCCGCGACGCAGATCGCCTTGGCGCGCGCGCGTCCGATGCCGTAGATCGCGGTGAGCGCGATCTCGGCATGCGAGTGATTGGGGATGTTGACGCCTGCAATACGGGCCATAGTTCTAACCTGTCCTGGAAATGTCCGTCAGCCCTGCCGCTGCTTGTGGCGGGGATCCGTGCAAATGACGCGCACGACACCGTGACGCCGGATGATCTTGCAGTTGCGGCAGATCTTCTTTACCGAAGCGAGAACCTTCATGTCAGTTCCTCTCTGTTGCGTTACTTCGCGCGGAACGTTATCCGCGCCCGGGAGAGGTCGTACGGCGTCAGTTCGACCGTCACCTTGTCCCCCGGCAGAATCTTGATGTAGTGCATCCGCATCTTGCCGGAGATGTGTCCCAGCACGACGTGGCCGTTCTCGAGCTTCACGCGGAACGTCGCGTTCGGGAGCGTCTCGACGACCTCCCCCTGCATCTGGATAACGTCTTCTTTCGACATCAGCGCGTCGGCAATCCGCCCTTGAAGTTGGCCTTCTTGAGCAGACTCTCGTACTGCTGCGACATCAGATACGCCTGCACCTGGGTCATGAAGTCCATCGTCACGACCACGATGATCAGGAGCGACGTGCCGCCGAAGTAGAAAGGCACGTTCTTCCAGGCGATCAGGAAATTCGGGATGAAGCACACGACGACCAGGTAGAGCGATCCCAGCAGCGTGAGGCGCAGCGAGATCTTCTCGATGTACTTCGCGGTCTGGTCGCCCGGGCGGTAGCCGGGGATGAACGCGCCGGACTTCTTGAGGTTCTCGGCCGTTTCCTTCGGGTTGTACTGGAGCGCGGTGTAGAAGAAGCAGAAGAAGACGATCGCGGCGGCGTACAGGATCTCGTGCACCGGCTGCCCGGGAGCCAGCGTCGCCGCCAGGTCGCGCAGCCAGACCGTGCCCTCGCCCGCGCCGAACCACTGCGCCAGCGTCGCCGGGAACAGGATGATCGACGAAGCGAAGATCGGCGGGATCACGCCGGCCATGTTCAGCTTCAGCGGCAGGTGCGAGCTCTGGCCCTGATAGACCTTGTTCCCGACCTGGCGCTTGGCGTAGTTGACGAGGATCTTGCGCAGCGCGCGCTCGACGAACACCACGAACGCGGTGACCGCGACGACCAGCAGGGCGATTCCGAGCACCAGCGGGATCGAGTACGCGCCGGTCCGCGCCTGCTCCAGCGTGAGGCCGATCGCGTTCGGCAGGCCCGCCGCGATGCCGGCGAAGATGAGCAGCGAGATGCCGTTGCCGAGGCCGCGCTCGGTGATCTGCTCGCCCAGCCACATCAGGAACATCGTGCCGGTCACCAGCGTCACCGCGGTGACGACGCGGAAGCCCGGGCCCGGCTGCAGCACGAGGCCCGGCTGCGCCTCGAGCGCGACGGCGATCCCGAGCGCCTGGAAGAACGCGAGCCCCAGCGTCGCGTAGCGCGTGTACTGGGTGATCTTGCGCCGGCCGGCCTCGCCTTCCTTCTTCAGCACCTCGAGCGACGGCACGACGACCGTCGCCAGCTGCATGATGATCGACGCCGAGATGTACGGCATGATCCCCAGCGCGAGGATCGAGAAGCGCGACAGCGCGCCGCCCGAGAACACGTTGAACAGCCCGAGGATGCCGCCCTGCTGCGAGCGGAACAGCTCGTCGAGGATGCTCGCGTTGATGCCCGGCACCGGGATGTGCGTCCCGATCCGGTAAACGACGAGCGCGCCCAGCAGGAACCACAGCCGCCGCTTGAGATCGGCGTACTTGGAACCCGTCTTCAGGGCCGGATTGGAGATGGCCAACGTCTTGTCCTGTGATTGGTGAGGGGCCGCGTCAGGCGACGCTGCCGCCCGCGGCTTCGATCGCCGCCTTCGCGCCCTTGGTGACGCCCACGCCCTTCAGCGTGACCGCCTTCTCGAGCTTGCCGGAGAGGATGACCTTCGCCGTCTTGGCGATCGCCGGGACGACGCCCGCCGCCTTCAGCGCGAGCAGGTCGACGTCGCCGACCGGCAGCTTCGCGAGGTCCGACAGCCGCACCTCGGCGGTGTCGTTCTTCGCCAGCGAGACGAAGCCGCGCTTCGGCAGCCGGCGCTGCAGCGGCATCTGGCCGCCCTCGAAGCCGACCTTGTGGAAGCCGCCCGAGCGGGACTTCTGGCCCTTGTGGCCACGACCCGCGGTCTTGCCCAGCCCCGAGCCGATGCCGCGACCGACGCGGCGGCGGGCCTTCTTGCTGCCCTCGGCGGGCTTGATGGTATTGAGACGCATCGCTTGACTCCGGTGCGGTCGGACTAGCCGACCACCTTGACCAGGTAATAGACCTTGTTGATCATGCCGCGCACCGAAGGGGTGTCGACAAGCTCGACCGTGTGGTTCGTCCACTTGAGGCCGAGACCGCGCACCGTGGCGCGATGATCCTCTTTGGTGCTGGTCGTGCTCCTGACGAGCTTGACCTTGATCTTCGTCGGGGCGGTCATCGTCACGCCTCCAGGATCTGCTCGACCGTCATCCCGCGCTTCGACGCGATGTCGGCGGGGAACTCAGGTTCTCGAGCGCGTTGATCGTCGCACGGACGATGTTGTACGGGTTCGTCGAGCCGTGGCACTTGGCGAGGATGTTGGTCACGCCGACGACCTCGAACACCGCGCGCATCGGGCCGCCGGCGATGATGCCGGTGCCTTCGGACGCGGGCTGCATGTAGACCTTGGTGGCGCCGTGCTTGCCGATCACCGCGTGGTGCAGCGTGCCGTTCTTCAGACGCACCTTCACCATCTTGCGGCGGGCCTGCTCCATCGCCTTCTGCACGGCCACGGGCACTTCCTTCGACTTGCCCTTGCCCATACCGATCCGACCGTCGCCGTCGCCGACCACGGTGAGCGCGGCGAAGCCGAGGATCCGGCCGCCCTTCACCACCTTGGTGACGCGGTTGATGCTGATCATCTTCTCGCGCAGGCCGTCGCCGCGATCGTCCTGCTGGTGCTGCTGCATTCTCGCCATGATGTGCTCTTCCTGATCCTGCGCGTCAGAACTTGAGGCCGGCTTCGCGGGCCGCTTCGGCCAGCGCCTGGACGCGGCCGTGATACCGGTAACCGGAGCGGTCGAACGCGACGGTCTCGACTCCGACTGCCTTCGCGCGGTCGGCGATCCGCTTGCCGACCAGCGTCGCGGCGGCCTTGTTGCCGCCGTTCTTCACGTCCTTGCGCACGTCGGCCTCGAGCGTCGAGGCGCTCGCGAGCACCTTGTTGCCCTCCGGCGCGATGATCTGCGCGTAGATGTGGCAGTTCGAGCGGCTCACCACGAGCCGGGTCGCCCGCTGCTCGGCAATGCGCGCCCGGGTCTTGCGGGCGCGGCGGACTCGAGCTTCCTTCTTGTTCATCGCTGACCTCGTTTGGCTGGCGGGGCAACCGGCCCCGCGCGCATCACTTCTTCTTCGTTTCCTTGAGCACGACGCGCTCGTCGTGGTAGCGCACGCCCTTGCCCTTGTACGGCTCGGGCGGGCGATACGCGCGGATCTCCGCCGCGACCTGCCCGACGACCTGCTTGTCGATGCCCTTGACCAGGATCTCCGTCTGCACCGGCGTCTCCACCTTGATGCCCTTGGGCATCGAGTGGACGATCGGGTGGGAGAACCCGAGCGTCAGGTTGAGCTTCTCGCCCGCGGCCTGCGCGCGGTAGCCGACGCCCACCAGCGTGAGCTTCTTCTGGAAGCCGTCGGTGACGCCCTTGACCATGCCGGCGACGAGCGCGCGCAGCGTGCCGTGCATGGCGCGGTTCTCGAGGCTCGCGGCCTTCAGCACCAGCGTGTCGCCGGACTTCTCGATCGAGACGCCGGGGCCGTAGCGGCGGGACAGCGTGCCGAGCGGGCCCTTGACGGTGATCTCGCCCTCGCCCAGGGTCACCTCGACCTTGGCGGGCAGTGCGATGGGGTTGTTGCCGATTCGCGACATGGTTCGCCCCTTACGCCACGATGCAGAGGACTTCGCCGCCGATGCCGGTGGCGCGGGCCTTGCGGTCGGTCATGACGCCGCGCGAGGTCGAGACGATCGCGATCCCCAGCCCGTTCATCACGCGCGGGATGTCGTCCTTGCTCTTGTAGATGCGCAGCCCGGGCTTCGACACGCGCTCGATCTTCTCGATCACGGGCCGTCCGGCGTGGTACTTGAGGGCGATCTCGAGCACGGGCTTGATCGCCTCGCTCGAGACCTTGAACCCGTCGATGTAGCCCTCGTCCTTCAGCACCTTGGCGATGGCCAGCTTGACCTTCGACGAGGGCATCACGACGACTGCATTCTCCGTCATCTGCGCATTGCGGATGCGGGTCAGCATGTCGGCGATCGGATCACTCATGCTCATGCTTCACCTCGTTACCAGCTGGCCTTGACCATGCCCGGCACTTCGCCGCGCATCACGAACTCGCGCAGCTTGTTGCGGCCGAGACCAAACTTCCGGAAGTAGCCGCGCGCGCGGCCCGTGACCGCGCAGCGGTTGCGCAGGCGCGTCGGATTGGCGTTGCGCGGCAGCTGCTGCAGCTTCAGCCGGGCCGCGAAACGGTCCTCTTCGGACGCCTTCATGTTGTTGATGATCTCGAGCAGGGCCGAGCGCTTCTTCTCGTACTTCTTGACGAGCGCGCGGCGCTTCTGGTCGCGGTTGATCAGTGAGAGTTTCGCCATGGCGGCCTCAGTTCTTGAACGGGAACTTGAACGCGGCGAGCAGCGCACGGGCTTCGGCGTCGGTCTTCGCGGTCGTGGTGATCGTGATGTTCATGCCCCGGAGCGTGTCGACCTTGTCGTACTCGATCTCCGGGAAGATGATCTGTTCCTTGACGCCCATGTTGTAGTTGCCGCGGCCGTCGAATGCGCGGCCGGACACGCCGCGGAAGTCGCGCACGCGCGGCAGCGCCACGGTGATCAGGCGGTCGAGGAACTCGTACATGCGCTCGTGGCGCAGCGTCACCATGCAGCCGATCGGATAGCCGACGCGGATCTTGAAGCCCGAGATGTCCTTGCGGGCCTTGGTGACGACCGGCTTCTGGCCGGCGATCTTGATCATGTCGCCGACGGCGTTCTCGAGCAGCTTCTTGTCGCCGATCGCCTCGCCGACGCCCATGTTCAGGACGACCTTCTCGAAGCGCGGCACTTGCATCGGCGACTTGTACCCGAACTGCGCGATCAGCGCGGGCACGACGTCCTTCTTGTAGATTTCCTTGAGGCGGGCCATGGTCTCTCCTTTACGCGCTCACGAGCTCGCCGTTGGACTTGAAGAAGCGGACCTTGCGGCCGTCCTCGAGCACGCGCACGCCGACGCGGTCGGCCTTCTGCGTGACGGGGTTCCACAGCGCCACGTTCGACACGTCGATCGGCATCTCCTTGGTCAGGATGCCGCCCTGCTCGCCCTTCATCGGGTTCGGGCGCACGTGCTTCTTCACCTGGTTGATGCCGGCGACCACGACGTGCGTGGCGTCCACCACGCGCGTGACGGAGCCGCGCTTGCCCTTGTCGCGGCCGGCGATGACGACGACGTTGTCGCCCTTGCGGATCTTGCGCATCCCTGGCCTCCTTACAGCACTTCGGGCGCGAGCGACACGATCTTCATGAAGCGCTCCGTGCGGAGCTCCCGGGTCACCGGGCCGAAGATGCGCGTGCCGATCGGCTCGAGCTTGGCGTTGAGCAGCACGGCGGCGTTGGTGTCGAATTTCACCAGCGCGCCGTCGTTCCGGCGGACGCCCTTGCGGGTGCGCACGACGACCGCGTTGTAGATCTCGCCCTTCTTCACGCGGCCACGCGGCGCGGCGTCCTTGACGGTCACCTTGATCACGTCACCGATGTGGGCGTACCGGCGCTTGCTGCCGCCGAGCACCTTGATACACATGACCTGACGGGCGCCGGTGTTGTCGGCGACCTCCAGCATCGACTGCATCTGGATCATTGCTGCATCTCCAACTTAACCCGCGGCGGGTGCGCCCGGAGGGCGCCATTGCGCACCCCGCGGCCACCGCGCTTGTCGCGGCCAGTTTTGGACCCCGCTGGTGGACGGGGCCAAGAGCCACCGTCCCGGGGAAGGACCGCAGTGGCGCCGTCCGGGGACCGGGGGCGTCGCCGAACTGCGGCGGGCGAAACGAAAAGTATGACAGGGTTGCGACATTCCCGCAACCCCTCCGGCGATCAGACGATCTTGGCCTTCTCGACCAGCCGCTTGACCCGCCACGCCTTGGTCTTGGCGAGCTTGCGGCACGCCTCGATCTCGACCGTGTCGCCGGCCTTGCATTCGTTGTTCTCGTCGTGCGCGTGGTACTTCTGCGACTTGGTGACGACCTTGCCGTACAGCGGGTGCTTGACCCGCCGCTCGACCAGGACGGTGACCGTCTTGTCCATCTTGTCGCTGACGACCCTGCCGGTCAGCGTCTGGATGATGACCTTGCGCACCGCCGGGGCCTGCGCTTGCTCGTTCATGCCTGTCCCGCTTCTGGTGGAGGATGGTCCGCACGCGGGCGATGTTCCGCCGCACCTGCTGGATCTTCCCGGTGTTGGTGAGCTGCTGCGTCGCCTTCTGCATCCGCAGGCCGAACTGCTCCTTGAGCAGCGCGTCGAGCTCGGTCTTCAGTTCGACCGGGCCCTTGCCGACGAGCGCCTTCTTCGCTTCGGATTTCTTCATGTCATCGCCTCTCGTGTGCGCTCAGCCGCCGACGGCCGGTGCACGAACGTCGTGCGGATCGGCAGCTTGGCCGCGGCCAGCGCGAACGCCTCCCGCGCCAGCGGCTCGTCGACGCCGTCCATCTCGTAGAGCACCTTGCCGGGCTGGATCTCGGCCACGTAGTACTCGGGATTGCCCTTGCCGTTGCCCATCCGCACCTCGGCGGGCTTCTGCGAGATCGGCTTGTCCGGGAAGATGCGGATCCAGATGCGGCCGCCGCGCTTGATGTGGCGCGTCATCGCCCGCCGCGCCGCCTCGATCTGGCGCGCGGTGAGGCGGCCGCGGCCGACGGCCTTCAGGCCGTACTCGCCGAAGCTCACCTTGTTGCCGACGGTCGCAACGCCCTTGTTGCGGCCCTTCTGTTCCTTGCGGTACTTCCTTCTAGCTGGCTGCAGCATTCTTCGCTCCTGGCGGCGGGGTACGGCGCGGCGGACGCTTCGGCGCGTCCGTGGCCGGCCGGCGCCTGAATCGGCTCGGCGTTGTGGGCCAGCCGTTCACCCTTGAAAACCCAGACCTTGATGCCGATGACGCCGTAGGTCGTGCGCGCCTCGGCGAAACCGTACTCGATGTCGGCGCGCAGCGTGTGCAGCGGCACGCGTCCTTCGCGGTACCACTCGCTGCGCGCGATCTCGCGCTTCAGCGGCGGCGGTCATGATCTTGATGCCCTGCGCGCCGAGGCGCATCGCGTTCTGCATCGCGCGCTTCATCGCGCGGCGGAACATGATCCGCTTCTCGAGCTGCTGCGCGATCGAGTCGGCGACGAGCTGGGCGTCGATCTCCGGCTTGCGGATTTCCTCGATGTTGAGGCCGACGTCACCGCCCATCATCCGGCGCAGGTCGCTGCGCAGCGTCTCGATGTCCTCGCCCTTCTTGCCGATCACCACGCCGGGGCGCGCGCTGTGGATCGTGATCCGGGCGTTCTTCGCCGGACGCTCGATCGACACCTTGCCCACCGACGCGTGCGCCAGCTTCTTCGCGAGGTACTCGCGCATCTTGATGTCTTCCTTCAGCGTCGACGCGAAATGCTTGCTGTTCGCATACCACCTCGACGTCCAGTTCCGGGTGACGGCCAGGCGGAAGCCGATCGGATGAATTTTCTGTCCCATGGACCTCTTCCCTTACTTTCCGTCGCCGACGGTGACGTGAATGTGGCAGGTCTGCTTCAGGATCACGTTGCCGCGGCCCTTGGCCCGCGCCGTGAAGCGGCGGAGGCTCTCGGCCTTGTCGACGAGGATCGTCTTGACCTTGAGCTCGTCGACGTCGGCGCCGTCGTTGTGCTCGGCGTTGGCGATCGCCGACTCGAGCACCTTCTTGATGATCTTCGCGCCTTCGGGCTGAAGGCCAGCACGTTGAGCGCCTTGTCGACGGGCAGCCCGCGGATCTGGTCGGCGACAGCGGCCCTTCTGGGCCGACAGCCGCACTCCGCGCAGTATGGCTCTGGTTTCCATCGTCACTCCTTGCTTCTTCTTCATCACCGGCGCCGCGCTCTTCTTGTCGCCGGAATGGCCCTTGAAGGTGCGGGTAGTGCGAAAACTCGCCGAGCTTGTGGCCGACCATGTTCTCGGTCACGTAGACCGGGATGTGCTGCTTGCCGTTGTGGACGCGATCGTGAGCCCGACGAAATCCGGCGTGATGGTCGAGCGGCGGCGACCAGGTCTTGATCGGGCTTGCTTGTCGCTGGTCGCGCGCGCCGCCTCGCACCTTCTCCATGAGGTGCGTCGACGAACGGACCTTTCTTGATCGAACGTGCCATGTCGACGTTATCACCTCTTACCTTCGGCGCGGCGGCGACGCACGATCATGAATGCGCTGCGCTTGTTCTTGCGCGTCGGGTAGCCCTTGGTGGGCGTGCCCCACGGGCTGACCGGATCGCGGCCGCCGCCGTCTTGACTTCGCCGCCGCCGTGCGGGTGGTCGACCGGATTCATGCGCGACGCCGCGCACCGTCGGGCGGATGCCGCGCCAGCGGTTGCGCGCCGGCCTTGCCGATCGACTCGAGCAGTGCTCCTCGTTGCCGACCTCGCCGATCGTCGCGCGGCAGTCGACGTGCACCTTGCGGATCTCGCCGGAGCGCAGGCGCAGCTGCGCGTAGCCGCCTTCGCGGGCGAGCAGCTGCGACGCGAGGTGCCGGCCGAGCGCGCGAGCTGCGCGCCCTTGCCGGGCATCATCTCGATGCAGTGGATGCGTCGTGCCGACCGGGATGTTGCGCAGCGGCAGCGCAGTTGCCCGGCTTGATCGGCGTCGACACCGCTCATGAGCTGCGCGCCCACCGCGACGCCCGCGCGGCGCGATGATGTAGCGGCGCTCGCCGTCGGCGTAGCACAGCAGCGCGAGGTGCGCGCTGCGGTTCGGGTCGTACTCGATCGCGCTCGACCTTGCGCCGGAATGCCGTCCTTGTTGCGGCGGAAGTCGATGAGCCGGTACTGCTGCTTGTGGCCGCCGCCCTGGTGCCGGGTGGTGATGTGGCCGTAGTTGTTGCGGCCCGCCGCGTCTTCGACTGCTCGTCTCGACGAGCGTCGCTCGGGCGCCCCTTGTGCAGGTCCGGGGGTCACGACCCGGACCACGGCGCGGCGGCCGGCCGAGGTGGGTTTCATTTTCATGAGTGGCATGATTTCATCTCCCCGGCGGCGAAGCTGATTTCCTGTGCCCGGCCGCGAGCGCGACGTAGGCCTTCTTCCAGTGGCGCGGCGGCCGATGAAGCGGCCGAACCGCTTCTCGCGGCCCTTCACGTTGGCGACCTGCACCGACTTCACCTGGACCTTGAACAGGTGCTCGACCGCCGCCTTGATCTCCGGCTTCGTCGCATCGCGGCGCGCACCTTGAAGACGACCTGATTCGTCTTTTCGCCGACGAAGGTGCTCTTCTCGGACACGACCGGCGCCAGCAGCACGAGCATCAGGCGCTCGGGCATGGTTGTATCTGCTTGAGCTTGTGCGTTCATCCCAGCATCTCCTCGAATGGCGACGGCGCCGCGCGTCATGAGCACGTTGCCGAAGCGCATCAGGCTCACCGGATCGGCTTCGCGCGTTTCAGCACCAGCACGTGCGGCAGGTTGCGCGCCGAGAGGAGGTCTCGTCCGGCGTATCGGTGATGATCAGCACGGAGTCGAAGCCCATGCCCTTCACCTTCTGCGCGAGGCTTGGTCTTCGGCGCGTCGACGCCGAACTGCTCGACCACCGCCAGCCGGCCGTCACGGACCAGCTGCGACAGGATCGAGGCGACGCCGGCGCGGTACATCTTCCGGTTGACCTTGTGCTGAAGTTCTCGTCGGGCTCGGCCGGAAGATCTTGCCGCCGCCGCGCCACAGCGGGCTCGACGCCATGCCGGCGCGCGCCCGACCGGTGCCCTTCTGGCGCCACGGCTTGCGCGTCGACTTGGCGACATCGCTGCGGCCCTTCTGCGCGCGCGTGCCCTGGCGGCGCGTTCGCGAGAAACGCAGTCACGA
>CAWHJY010000018.1:0-46842 GCA_963829775.1 uncultured beta proteobacterium
GCGCGCCGCGGATGGTGTCGGCGACGCCGTCGCTATAATCGTCACGCCGGCATGTCGCCTCCCTTGCCGCCGCCTCGCCCTGCCCCCTTGCTGCCACGTTGCCCCGCGCGCGCCCTCCCGTGACGATCCCCGCCTCCGCCAATGCCCGCTGGCTCGCCCGCAGCCGCGCCGCCGTCTGGCATCCGTGCACGCAGATGAAGGCGCACGAGACGCTGCCGCTGGTCGCCGATCGCCCGCGGCGAAGGCGCCTGGCTGGTCGACTTCGACGGGCGGCGCTACCTCGACGCGGTCAGCTCGTGGTGGACGAACCTGTTCGGCCACGCGCACCCCGCGATCAACGCCGCGCTGAAGGAACAGCTCGACCAGCTCGAGCACGCGATGCTCGCCGGGTTCACCCATCGCCCGGTCGTGGAATTGTCGGAGCGGCTTGCGGCGCTGGCGCCCGCCGGGCTCGGTCACGCGTTCTATGCCAGCGACGGCGCCTCGGCCGTCGAGATCGCGTCGAAGATGGCCTTCCACACCTGGCGCAACCGCGGGCGGCCCGAGAAGACCGGCTTCGTCGAGCCTTGCCGGCAGCTACCACGGCGAGACGCTGGGCGCGCTGGCCGTGACCGATGTCCCGCTGTTCCGCGACGTCTACGCGCCGCTGCTTCGCCGCAACGCGGTCGTGCCCTGTCCCGACGCGCGCGCCGCCGGCCCGGGCGAGTCGGCGCGCGACGTCGCCGAGCGCGCGGCGCGGGCGCTGGCGGCGCATCTGGAAGCCCACGCCGGCACCACCGCCGCGCTGATCCTCGAGCCGCGCGTGCAGGGCGCCGCCGGCATGGTCGAGTACGACCCGCATTACCTCGCCCGCGCCCGCGAGCTTTGCACGCGGCACGACGTGCTGCTGATCGCCGACGAGATCATGACCGGCTTCGGTCGCACCGGAACGATGTTCGCGTGGGAGCAGGCGCAGGCGCCGGCGCCGGATTTCCTGTGCCTGTCGAAGGGACTCACCGGCGGCTACCTGCCGCTGTCGTGCGTGCTGACGACCGACGCCGTCTACGGTGCGTTCTACGACGACGACCTCGCGCGCGGGTTCCTGCATTCGCACAGCTACACCGGCAATCCGCTCGCGTGCCGCGCGGCGCTCGCCACGCTCGACCTCTTCCGCGACGGCGACGTGATCGTCCGCAACCGCGAGCGCGCCGCGCGCTGGTCGGCGCTGGCAGCGCCGCTCGCCGCGCATCCGCGGGTACGCCACTTCCGGCAACCCGGCATGATCGTTGCGTTCGAGGTCGACACCGACCGGCCCGACTTCGCGCGCTGGTGCTTCGGGCAGGGCCTCGAGCGCGGCCTGCTGCTGCGGCCGATCGGCAGGACCGTGTACTTCATGCCGCCCTACATCCTTGCCGACGACGAGTTCGCATGCCTCGTCGACGGCACCAGGGCCATCGTCGATGCCGCCTGAGCGCGTCGCTTCGCTGAAGGCTCGATCCGCACGCCGCGCGCAAGCGCTGCTGCGATCGATCGCAGCCGCCTGCCGCCGCCGCGCTCGCCGCTGCCGCGCTGATCCTGCAATCCGCGACCGTGCTGGCCGCCCCGCCGGGCACTGCCATCAGCGGCCGCGGCGCGCTGCCGCGACCGGTCGGCCGGGCATTCCTCGACGCGCGGGTTCCGCTCAACACCATCGCCGTCGTCGTGCAGGAGGTCGGGGCGGCGCGCCCGTTGGTGGCGCACGACGCCGCGCGCCCGATGAACCCCGCGTCGGTGATGAAGCTCTACACGACGCTGGCGGCGCTCGAGCTCCTGGGCCGCGACTATCGCTGGACCACGGATGCCTACCTGACCGGGCCGCTGGTCGACGGCACGCTGCAGGGAGACCTGGTGCTCAAGGGCCGCGGCGACCCCAAGATCACCATCCAGCAGTGGCAGGAATTCATGGCGACGCTGCGATCGCGCGGTCTCGCCACGGTCGACGGCGACCTCGTGCTCGACCGCACCGAGTTCGCGCTGCCGCCGCACGATTCCGCGGCGTTCGACGGCGAGTCGCTGCGCCCGTACAACGTCGGGCCCGACGCGATGCTGGTCAACTTCAAGGCCGTGCGATTCGCGTTCGCGCCGAACGGCGCGGGCGACGCGACGATCCTGCGCACCGAGCCGCCGCTCGCCGAAGTGGCGGTGAGTCCGCCGCCGCCTCCGATCGCGGGCCCCTGCAACGACTGGCGCGCGAGCATCGGCGCCGCGTTCACCGACCGCGGCGACGCCGCGAGCGCGACTTTCGGGGGCCGCTTTCCCGCATCCTGCGGCGAGCGCGACTGGCACGTCGCGCTGCTCGACCATCCGCATTACGTGCGCGGCATGTTCGCCACCTATTTCGGCGAGGCCGGCGGCCGCTTCACCGGCGGCGTGCGCGAGGGCCGCCCGCCCGCCGGCGCCGCGCCGTTCGCGACGATGGCGTCGGCGCCGCTCTACGACATCGTCCGCGACATCAACAAGCTGTCGAACAACGTCATGGCGCGGCAGGTGTTCCTGACGCTCGCCACCACCGCCGCGCCGCCGCCCGCCACGCCCGCGGGCGCGGCCGACGCGATGCGGCGCTGGCTCGACCGGCGCAGGATCGACCGCCGCGGCTTCGTCGTCGAGAACGGCTCCGGGCTCTCGCGCAACGAGCGCAGCACCGCCGCCGGCCTGGCGCAGCTCCTCGCCACCGCCGACTCGAGCCCGGTGCGCGAGGAGTTCGCCAGCTCGCTGGCGGTGGCCGCGGTCGACGGCACGCTGGCGCGCCGCTTCACCGACCGCCCGGTCGCGGGCCAGGCGCTGCTGAAGACCGGGTCGCTCGAAGGCGTGCGCGCGCTCGCGGGCTACGTGATCGACGCCGAGAGCCGCCGCTGGATCGTCGTCGCCATCATCAACCACGCCAACGCCGTCCGCGGACAGCCGGCGCTCGACGCGCTGGTCCAGTGGGTCTACCGCGACGCGGCGGCGTGGTCGCGGACGTCGGCCCGCTGACGGCACGACCGCCGCCGCGCCGTCGCTACATGCCGGGGATCGGCCGGCTGTCCTTGAACAGCAGATAGCCGCGGACGACCCGATACAGCACCCAGATCGAAGTGATCGCCCAGATCGCCAGCGCGAACGGAATGCCCAGCAGCGTGATGAACAGCACCAGGCCGACCGCGCTCCAGAGGATCGACCACCAGAACGTGCGGATCAGCCAGCGCAGGTGCGTGGCGACCCAGGTGCCGGCCGCGTCGTCGCGTTTCACGTAGGCGATGATCACCGCCACGATGCCGACGATGCACAGCAGCGGCAACGGCGCCGCGACCCCGGACGACGCGAGCTGGGCGATCGCGGCCAGCGCGAACAGCAGATAGACCAGCAGCGCTGCAGTCACCGGCGGCTCGCCGCCGGCGGCAGCCGTGGATTGCGGGGACGGATACTCGGCCATCTCGACTGTCTCCTCATGGAGGTCGCCGCAAGACCGCGGCAACAGGGAATCTGCGGCCGGCGGCGGCGCGCGTCAAGGCCGCGGGGAACGAAACGCGCCAGGACCCGACGGCGCGGGCGGAGGGCGCGACGAACCGCGTAGGCGCGGCAGCGGCGGCTGGCGTGGAATGCGAACGCCGGACGGAAAACGGGAGGCCCCGAAGGACCTCCCGTGACGACCTGCGCCTTCGTACCTGCCGGGTCAGAGCGTCGGGCTGCCCGCGACGCGCGTGTAGGAAGAGCTCCAGGTCGCGGACCGGGCGGTCGGGTTGCTGTTCGGCGTGGCCCGCACGTTCACCGTGTCGCCCGGGTTCACCACTACGCTGGCCCCGGACGTGCACGTCGTAGCGGCGTCCGAGATCGTGCAGGTGTTCCCGGACGCCGTCCCGCTCACCATCACGGTGAACGCATAGGAATTGCCGGTGCCCGGACTGGCGGACAGCGTCACCGACAATGCCCCCACCGTCCCGCCGCAGATGACCGTCGCGTTCCCGTTCGTCGAGGTGATGGATGGGGTGACCGACGCAAGCAGCGACGAGTAGTTGCTCACGACGGTCGACAGATTCGCAGCGTTGGTGCCGCCACTCAGCGCGACGACTCCGGCGACGCAGGCATTTGTGCCCGCCGCGCCGGTCGCACCCGTGGCGCCGTCCGCGCCGGTCGCCCCCGTCGGCCCGATCGGCCCAATGGGGCCAATTGGACCGATGGGCCCTGTGGCGCCCGCCGCGCCGGCCGGTCCGGTTGCCCCGGTCGCGCCGTCCGCGCCAGGCGCACCAGTCGCACCAGTCGCACCGGTCGCACCCGCCAGGGCCTACCAGCGACACGCCCGTGAGCGGCCAGCTTCCGGCCGCCTTCGGACCGTACAGCACGTTGGCCGCCGTATCGATGTAGAAGTCGCCGTCGACCCCTTCGGTCGTCGGCGCCACCAGGCCGTTCAGCACCGTCCTGCCGTCGGCGCCGCCGTCCCGGTGGGACCTTGCAGCCCTTGCAGCCCCTGCTCCCCTTGCAGACCTTGCACCCCTTGCGGACCTTGCACCCCTTGCGGACCTTGCAGACCTTGCGGTCCGGTGGGTCCCGCGACCCCATCCGCACCGGCCGGGCCGGTCGCCCCCGTCGGGCCCGTCGGGCCCGTAGGGCCGGTGGGGCCGACCGGCGTCGACGCGCACGGGCCCAGGATTCCGCCAGCGGAAAAGCACAGCCAATCCGCCTGCGCCGTCGCCGACGGAAGTCCGGGAATCGTCACCGTACCCGCCGGTCCGCTGACCAGGAGCCGCGCCAGCCCGCTGGTGCTGTCGCGCACGACGAAACTGCTTGCAGGGGCGATCCGGAGGTCGAGATCCGCCGCCGCGACATACGAGGACGTGGACACCGCAGCCAGCATCAGCGCGGCCGCCAGCGGCCGCAGGGGAAACTGTGACTTCATCATGTGCAACCCTTCCTGGTCGTTTTTTGTATTGCCGCGCGGAGAGGCGGCGCTTCTACTGCCAATGCCCACGGACCACCAATTGTGCCATCGTCATGTCAGGAGCGCGCAATTTGTTTTCCGGAACGTGCGACGGCGGAATCGGCGGGTCCTGGCCGCCGGAATTGCCGACGTGCGGCAGTGCCGGCGGCCGCGGGCGTGGAATGGGGCGACCGTCGGCAAACGAAGCGGGGCAAGAGGGTTCACCCCCGCCCCGCGCCAATGCCGCCGTCGGGTGACGGCAAGCCTGAACGGGAACGGGCGGCAGCGCCCGTCCCCAACCGTCACTTCTTCAGGATCTGCACCGCCATCCGGCCCTGGACGCCCGGGACCTGCCAAGGCGCACCGCCCGTCGTTGCCGTTCCGTTGGAGCTGACGATCATTCCCGCCCCGTTTCCGGCGAAGTAGGTCGTCGTGCTGCCGGGTGCGTAGCTCCGGCGAGCGCACAGGTAATAGGTGTACGTGCCCGCGGTGCCAGTGACCTGGGTCAGCGACGCCATCGCCGTCATGTACGTTTGGCCGTTGTCGTTGACCACGTTCAACAGCACCGTTCCACCGACGTTGGTCGTGCAGCCCGAATCGGAGAAGAGCCCGACCTCTGCGCCGGATCCCGCGCTGCCGGAGTTGCTGTTCACGTATCCGCCAACGGTGAACTGCACGAGCGCCGCGCCCGAAGCGGGTACGGTGAACGAGACCGACAAGCCCGGCAGCAGCGAGTAGCTGTTCGTCGCAGGGTTCGCCGCGATCGACAAGTAGTTCGTACCGGCTGCCGACAACGCATCCTGCCCGGTCGTACCGGCAGCGCCGGTCGCACCCGTCGGACCGGTCGCGCCAGTCGACCCCGTTGCCCCCGTGGCGCCCGTCGGCCCTTGCGGACCGATTGAACCCTGCGGACCGACCGGACCAATCCCACCGTTTGCACCCGTCGCGCCGGTCGCACCGGTCGCGCCAGCGATCCCCTGCGGTCCGGTCGGACCCAGGGCACCGTCAGCACCATTCGCGCCCGTCGCGCCCGTCGCACCAACAGGACCGGTCGCGCCGGTGACACCCGCGGCACCCGTCGCGCCCACCGGTCCCACCAGCGACACCCCCGCCGGCCACAGCCCGGCCGCCTTCGGCCCATGAATCAGATTCGACGTCGTGTCGATGTAGAAGTCGCCATCGTCTCCGGTAGCCGGCACCGGCGGCACCGTCCCGCTCAGCACCGTGCGCCCGTCCAGCCCGGCCGCGCCGGTTGCCCCGGTCGCACCCATCGCTCCCGTCGCTCCCGTCGGACCCGCCACACCCTGCGGACCGGTGTCACCGGTCAGACCCTGCTGCCCCTGCGGACCGGTCGGACCCTGGATGCCTTGCAGACCCTGCGATCCGGTGGCGCCAGTAGCACCGGTCGCCCCGGTCGCACCCGCGATCCCCTGCGCACCAGTCGGCCCCACCGCACCATCGACGCCATTGGCCCCGGTTGCGCCCGTCGCACCCGTCGCCCCGGTCGAGCCGGTAGCACCCGCGGCGCCGGTCACCCCGATCGGACCCACCAGCGACACCCCAGCCGGCCACGCACCGGACAGCTTCGGCCCGTGGATCAGGTTCGCCGTCGTGTCGATGTAGAAGTCACCATCGTCGCCGGTAGCCGGCGCCGGCGGCACCGTCCCGCTCAGCACCGTCCTGCCATCCAGCCCAGCCGTGCCGGTCGGGCCTTGCGCACCCGGTGCACCAGTCGCGCCGGTCGCACCCGCCACACCCTGCGGACCGGCGTCACCGGTCAGACCCTGCAACCCCTGCGGACCGATCGGACCCTGGACGCCCTGCAGACCCTGCGCACCGGCGGCACCGGTCGCGCCCGCGATCCCTTGCGGACCCGTCGCACCGGTCGCGCCCGCGATCCCTTGCGGACCGGTAGCCCCGGTCGCGCCGGCGACCCCCTGCGGCCCGGTCGGACCCACGGCACCGTTCGCACCCGTCGCACCCGAAGGACCGGTCGCGCCGGTGGCACCCGCGGCACCCGCGGCACCCGTCGCGCCCACCGGACCCACCAGCGACACCCCCGCCGGCCACACCCCGGCCGCCTTCGGCCCGTGGATCAGATTCGCCGTCGTGTCGATGTAGAAGTCGCCATCGTCGCCGGTAGGCGGCGCCGGCGGCACCGTCCCGCTCAGCACCGTCCGCCCGTCCAGCCCGGCCGCGCCGGTTGCCCCGGTCGCACCCGTCGTACCCGTCGTACCCGTCGCTCCCGCCACACCCTGCGGGCCGGTGTCACCGGTCAGACCCTGCTGCCCCTGCGGACCGGTCGGACCCTGAACGCCCTGCAGACCCTGCGCGCCGGTGGCACCGGTCGCGCCGGCGATCCCCTGAGGCCCCGTCGGCCCGGCCACCCCGGTCGCCCCCGCGGGGCCGGTCGCGCCGGTCGCGCCGGTGGGTCCGGTCGGACCGGTGGGGCCCGTCGGGCCGATCGGCGTCGACGCGCACGGTCCCAGCACCCCGCCCGCGGAAAAACACAGCAGGTTCGCCTGCAGCGCGGCCGACGGAAGGCCAGGAATCGTCACCGTTCCGTTCGGCCCGCTGACCAGGAGCCGCGCCAGGCCGCTGGTGCTGTCGCGCACGACGAAGCTGCTCGCAGGGGCAATCCGAAGGTCGAGGTCGGCCGCGACGACGAACGTGGACGTCGTGGCCAACATCAGCGCGGCCGCCAGCGGCCGAAGGCGAAACTGCGAGTTCATGAGTTGAAACCCTTTGTGGTGGATTCGTGTTTCGCCGCGCGGATTCGCGGCATGGATGCAGCTCATGCTTGGGAGCCGTTGTCGGCGCGTGACGCGGTGCCCAAGGCGACAGTTCGTCGGCCCCGCCTTCGCGCCAACGTCGGTCTCGGACCGGCGAATGACGCCACGCGTCAGGCCCGTCGAATCGAGCCGGCGCCAAGCGGCACCTGTCCCACGGCGGTTCACGAGCTATCGTTCGTCGGCACGCCGAAGCCAGGCTCGATCAGACGGACTTCCAGCAATTACCATGCCGCGCTGCAGCCTTCGGCTCGGCGGGCGGCCCCGCGGACACGGTGGGAGCGCCTAAAATAGACGGGGACGCTGCCTGCGAGTCGGCGTCATGTCACCCGATCGAAGCCAACCACGATGCCCCGTCCCGATCCGACTCCGATCTGCCTCAACATGATCGTCAAGAACGAGGCGCACGTGATCCGACGCTGCCTCGACTCGGTCCGCGCCCATGTCGCGCACTGGGTGATCGTCGACACGGGCTCGACGGACGGCACCCAGGACCTCGTGCGCGAGCATCTGCGGGACCTGCCCGGGGAGTTGCACGAGCGGCCCTGGCGCGACTTCGGCTTCAATCGCAGCGAGGCCCTGGCGCTGGCGCGCGGACACGCGCCCTACGTGCTGGTCATGGACGCCGACAACGTCCTGCACACGCCCCCCGGGTACGCGTTCGCCGACCTGCAGGCGGACGGCTATTGGCTGAAGCATCGCTACGCGGGCGTCGAGTACGTGCTTCCACTGCTCCTGGCCGACCGCATCGAATGGCGCTACGAGGGGGTCCTGCACGAGTACGTCACCGCCGCGACACCGCACAGTTTCGCCCTGCTCGAGGGTCCGTGGATCGAGCAGCGGCACGAAGGCGCCCGGAGCCGCGATCCGGAGACGTATCGCAAGGATGCGGAGACCCTCGAGGCGGCGCTGGCCAGGGAGCCGGGCAACACGCGGTATCTGTTCTACCTCGCGCAGAGTCTGCGCGACGCGGGCGAGACCCGGCGCGCGCGCGACGTGTTTCGCCGGCGAGCCGAGATGGGTGGCTGGGACGAGGAAGCCTGGTACGCCCGGTACCAGGCGGCGCTGCTCGACGAGCGGTTGGGGGAATCGGCGGCGACCGTTCAGCATGCCTACCTCGCCGCGTTCCAGGCGCGCCCGACCCGGGCCGAGCCGCTGGTCGAGCTCGCGCGCTTCCATCGTGAACGGCAGCAGTTCCCGCTGGCGTTGCTCTATGCCCGGCAGGCGGCGCGGATGCCGCGCCCCCCGGACCGGCTTTTCGTCGACGAGGCCGTCTATGCCTGGCGGGCGCTCGACGAGCTCGCGATTGCCGGGTGGTACGCCGGCGCTCGCGACGAAGGACGCGTCGCGGCGCAGCGCCTGCTGGCGGAGAATCGGTTTCCCGATGCCCAGCGGCCGCGGATCGAGGCGAACTGGGCGTTCTACGAGGGGTCCAAGTGATTCGGGGAAACGGGCACGGAAGCCCCTCTCCGTGATAGATTGAACACTGTGCCGCGAGTGCGGCACGCCGTCGGGCCATTTCACCTCCAGGAGTTCCTCATGACGACATCCACCGACCGCACCCGGGACAAGATCGTCGACGAGTTTTCCGCCATCGTCGGCGAAGCCGAAACGCTGCTGAACAAGGCCGCCACCGAAACCGGCGACAAGGCCCGCGACATCAGGTCGCAGGTCGAGTCCAAGCTGCTCAGCGCCAAGCTGCGCCTGCAGGAACTCGAAGGTCAGGCCGTCGACCGCGCCAAGGAAGCCGCGCGCGTGACCGACGACTACGTCCACGACCACCCGTGGCAGGCGATCGGCGCGGCAGCGGCGGTCGGCTTCGTCGTCGGCCTGATGATGAACCGACGCTGAAGCGGGCATAGAGCATTTCCGGTCGCGCCGCCGCCACGGTGGCGGCGCGCACCGGGTGCGATCAGACGCCGTGAACGACGCCGTGAACGATTCTCCCTCCCGCGCAGGCGGCATTTCCGGCGCGCTCACGCGCTTGTCGGCGACGCTGCTGTCGCTCGTGCACACGCGCGCCGAGCTCGCCTCGGTCGAGCTGGCCGAGGCGCGCGAGCGGGCGCTGGCGCGGCTGATACTGCTGGTGGTGGCCGCGGTGGGCTTCGGGTTCGCCGCCCTGTTCGCATCCGCCCTGGTCGCGGTCTGGTTCTGGGAAACCAATCGCGTCGCGGCGATCGCCGGTGTCACGCTGTTCTGGGCGGCGGTCGGCGCGATCGCGATGCTGCGGCACGGGCAGCGCCGCCGCTCCGAGCCGCGCCCGTTCGCGGCGACGCTGGCCGAGCTCGAGCGCGACCGCGCGTGGCTCGAGGCCCGGATGGCGCACCGGCGCGACCGCGAGGAATGACGCGATGAGCGACCATCCCCGCGATCTCGCCGAACGCCGTGCGCTGCTCGTCGCGCGCGCCGAACTCGAGCGCGCGCAGCTGGCGCTCGCGGTGCACGACCTCAGGCACGCGATCTCGCCGCCGTCGTCGCGCATCGCCAGCGAGCGGGGCCGCGGGATCGCGTCGACGCTGGTCCGTTTCGCCGTGCCGCTGCTGGGCATCAGCCGCGCCGGACGCTGGGTGCGGATCGCGTCGATCGGCCTGGCCGTCTTCCGGATCGCGCGCGGCTGGCGCGGCTGAGCGCCGCTAGAACCCCAGTTCCCGCCACAGCGCGTCGACGCGAGACTTCACCGCCGCGTCCATCGCGATCGGCCGTCCCCACTCGCGCTGCGTCTCGCCCGGCCACTTGTTGGTGGCGTCGATGCCCATCTTGCTGCCGAGCCCCGCCACCGGCGACGCGAAGTCGAGGTAGTCGATCGGCGTCCGGTCGACCGTGGTGACGTCGCGCGCCGGGTCGACGCGCGTGGTCAGCGCCCAGATCACGTCCTTCCAGTCGCGGATGTCGACGTCGTCGTCGGTGACGATGATGAACTTGGTGTACATGAACTGGCGCAGGAAGCTCCAGACGCCGAACATCACGCGCTTGGCGTGCCCCGGGTACTGCTTCTTCAGCGACACGACGGCCAGCCGATAGCTGCAGCCTTCGGGCGGCAGGTAGAAGTCCGCGATTTCCGGAAACTGCTTCTGCAGCAGCGGCACGAACACTTCGTTCAGCGCGACGCCGAGGATCGCCGGCTCGTCGGGCGGCTTGCCGGTGTAGGTCGAGTGGTAGATCGGGTCGCGACGCAGCGTGATGCGCTCGATGGTCAGCACCGGGAAGCGCTCGACCTCGTTGTAGTAGCCGGTGTGGTCGCCGAACGGGCCTTCGGCCGCGGTCTCGTAGCCGGTGGGGTCGGCGGCGTCCGGCTGCAGGAAGCCCTCGAGCACGATTTCCGCCGATGCCGGCACCTGCAGGCCGTGCGTGATGCAGTCGACGATCTCGGTGCGCGCGCCGCGCAGCAGACCGGCGAACTGGTATTCGGACAGCGTGTCGGGCACCGGCGTGACGGCGCCGAGGATGGTCGCCGGATCCGCGCCGAGCGCGACGGCGACGGGAAACGGCGTGCCCGGATGCGCACGCGCGTGGTCGCGGAAATCGAGCGCGCCGCCGCGATGGGCGAGCCAGCGCATGATGACCTTGTTGCGCGCGATCACCTGCTGCCGGTAGATGCCGAGGTTCTGCCGCGTGCTTGTGCGGGCCGCGCGTCACCGTCAGGCCCCAGGTGATCAGCGGCGCGACGTCGCCGGGCCAGCAGGTCTGCACCGGCAGCCGGCCGAGGTCGACGTCGGCGCCCTCCCAGCGCACTTCCTGGCACGGCGCCGACGATCGCAGCTTCGGCGCCATGTCCAGCACCTTCATGAACACCGGCCGCGTGTTCCGCCACGCGTCGACCAGCCCCTTCGGCGGCTCGGGCTCCTTCAGGAACGCGAGCAGCCGACCGACCTCGCGCAGGCTCTCGGCCCAGTTCGCGGGGTCGGCGCCCATCGCGCGGGCGACGCGCTGCGGCGTGCCGAAGAGATTGCCGAGCACGGGGATGGTCCCGCCCGCCGGCGAGACGAAGTTGCCCTTCGGCCGCTCGAACAACAGCGCCGGCCCGCCGGCCTTGAGCACGCGATCGCAGAGCTCCGTCATTTCCAGCCGCGGATCGACTTCGGCGGCGACGCGCTTCAACTCGCCGACGGCCTCGAGCTGCGCGATGAAAATCGCGGAGGTCGTGGTATTTCATCGGCTGGGCTGGACGAGGGCGGCGGCGAAAGGGATCAGGCTGGAAGCGGGATCAGGCTGGAAGCGGGATCGCGGACCGAATCGAGGCGGGGGCGCGACCGGACGATGTTAGCAAAGGCCGCCCCTCCCCGCGCGGTCGGCGCTAGAACAGGCCGACGATGCGCCCGTCGTCCATGACGTCGATCTGCGCCGCCGACGGCACCTTCGGCAGGCCCGGCATGGTCATGACGTCGCCGCAGACCATGACGACGAACTGCGCGCCGGCGGCGAGCCGCACCTCGCGGATGTTCAGCACGTGGCCCGACGGCGCGCCGTGCAGCAGCGGGTCGGTGGAGAACGAATACTGCGTCTTGGCGATGCACACCGGGTAGTGCCCGTAGCCCCCGGCCTGCAGCTCGCGGATCCGCGCGCGGACCTTGCTGTCGGCGGTCACCTCGGACGCGCCGTAGATCGTCGTCGCGATCTTGCTCACCTTGTCCCACAGCGTGTCGGCGTCGTCGTAGACGAAGCGGAAATCGCCGGGAACGCGGTCGATGGTGTCGACCACGGCGCGCGCGAGGTCCTCGGCGCCAGCGCCGCCGTCCGCCCAGTGCTTCGCGACGACGACCGGCGCGTCGTGGTGCGCGATCTTGCGTTGCAGCAGCGCGATCTCGGCGCCGGTGTCGCTGTCGAAATGGTTGATCGCGACGACGCAGGGCAGGCCGTAGTGGACGCGCACGTTGTTGAGGTGCCGCTCGAGGTTGGCCACACCCTTCTCCAGCGCCGGGAGGTTTTCGCGCGCGAGATCGTCGACCGCCACGCCGCCGTGGAACTTGAGCGCGCGCACCGTCGCGACCAGCACCACGACGTCCGGCCGGAGCCCCGACTTGCGGCACTTGATGTCGATGAACTTCTCGGCGCCGAGGTCCGCGCCGAACCCGGCCTCGGTGACGACGTAGTCGGCGAGCTTCAGGCCGGCCTTGGTCGCGATCACCGAGTTGCAGCCGTGCGCGATGTTGCCGAACGGCCCGCCGTGGATCAGCGCCGGGTTGTTCTCCAGCGTCTGCACCAGGTTCGGCTTGATGGCGTCGCGCAGCAGCGCCGCCATCGCGCCGTGCGCGGCGAGGTCGCGCGCGTGCACGGGCTTGCGGTCGCGGGTGTAGCCGACGACGATGTCGGCGAGCCGGGCCTTCAGGTCGGCCAGCGAATCGGCGAGGCAGAAGATCGCCATCACCTCGGAGGCGACGACGATGTCGAAGCCGTCCTGCCGCGGGTAGCCGTTGGCCGGCCCGCCCAGCGCGACGTTGATCTCGCGCAGCGCGCGGTCGTTCATGTCGACGACGCGCTTCCAGGTGATCCGGCGCACGTCGATGCCCAGCGCGTTGCCGTGGTGGATGTGGTTGTCGATCAGCGCCGCGAGCAGGTTGTTGGCGACGCCGATGGCGTTGAAGTCGCCGGTGAAGTGCAGGTTGATGTCCTCCATCGGCACCACCTGCGCGTAGCCCCCGCCGGCGGCCCCGCCCTTCATCCCGAACACCGGCCCGAGCGAGGGCTCGCGCAGGCAGATCACCGCCTTCTTCCCGATGCGGTTGAGCGCGTCGCCGAGACCCACGACGGTCGTCGTCTTGCCCTCGCCCGCCGGCGTGGGGCTGATCGCCGACACCAGCACCAGCCGGCCGTCGGGGCGCCCGGCGAGGCCGGCAGAGCCAGTCGAGCGAGATCTTGGCCTTGGTCCGGCCGTAGGGCTCGATCGCCTCGTCGGGAATGCCGAGCCGCGCGGCGATCGCCGCGATCGGCAGCAGCTTCGCCTGCTGCGCGATGTCGATGTCGGTGAGCATGGTGCATCCTCCCTGCCGGCGCCGTCGTGGCGGGGCCGGTCGTCGTGATTCGCCGGCGGACCCGCGCCGCCCTCGCCGGTCGCTACACCACCGGATTCGCCCCGCCGTCCATCGGCACGATCGCGCCGGTGACGTAGCTCGCCTGGTCCGACGCGAGGAACAGCGCGACGCGCGCCACTTCCTCCGGCGTGCCGAGCCGGCCCAGCGGCAGCTTCGCCTGCGCCCGCGCCAGCAGCTCCTCCGGCGCGAGGCCCGTCATCTTCGCTTCGACGGCGAGCCCTTCCTGCACGCGGCCGGTGAGCGTGCCGCCCGGGTTGATGCCGTTGACGCGCACGCCCTTCGGCCCGAAGGCGGCCGCGAGCCCGGTCGTCGCCAGCATCAGCGCCGCGTTGGCGGCGCCGCCCGGCAGATGCACCGGGTTGGCGACCTTGCCGCCCGCGCCGATGATGTTGACGATCGCGCCACGGCCGCGCGCGGCCATCCGCCGGATGACGATGTCGGTGGGGTGGATGTAGCTGAAGAACTTGGCGTCCATCGCGTCGTGCCACGCGGCCGCGTCGAGGTCGACGGGCGCGTAGCGCTTGGCCGCGCCGGCCGAGTTGACGAGCACGTCGATCGGACCCAGGCGCGCCTCGATGCTGTCGATCGCCGTCAGCGCCGCGGCGGCGTCGGACGAGATCCGCGACCACCGCCAGCGGCGGATGCGCGGAGGAAGGCAGGCTCGCGAGCGCGGCGTCGAGGTTGGCGCGGCTGCGCGAGATCAACGCCACGCGCGCGCCTTCGGCGAGGAAGGCCGCGGCGCAGGCGAGGCCGATGCCCTTGCTGGCGCCGGTGACCGCGACGACGCGGCCGGCAAGTCCGAGGTCCATGGAATGGTTTCTCCGCGAAAGGGCCCATCTTATCCAAACGGGGACCCGGATGCCTGCGCGCCGGCGATCCCGGGCCGCGCCTCGGCCCTGCGGGGTCGCCAAACGGCGCCGGCCGCCGGTGTCCCGGGCTCACCCGCACCGCTACAATGCCGGATGGTCACCGTCCCGCTGCGTTCGCACGACGGCGCGTTCGTCCGCGCGCGCCGGGTCGTGTTCGGGATCGTGCTGGCGAGCTTCGTGCTGTCGTTCTTCCACCGGACGGCGCCGGCGGCGATCGCCGGCGAGCTGACCCGCGCGTTCTCGATCAACGCCGCGGTGCTGGGCACGCTGGCCGCGACGTACTTCTACGTCTACACGCTGCTGCAGATTCCCGTCGGCGTGCTCGCCGACACACTCGGTCCGCGGCGCATCCTGGCCGGCGGCTCGCTGGTCGCCGCGGCCGGCTCGCTGCTGTTCGCGCTGGCGCCGGCATGGGAGCTCGCCGCGGCGGGCCGAACGCTGGTCGGCGTCGGCGTGGCGGTCGCGTTCATCGCGATCCTCAAGATCTCGGCGGTGTGGTTTCCCGCCAACCGCTTCGCCACGCTCAACGGGGTGACGATGTTCGCCGGCAACCTCGGCGCGGTGATCGCCGGCGCGCCGCTGGCCTGGCTGGTGACGCAGACGTCGTGGCGCGCGGTGTTCGTGGCACTCGCGCTGCTCTCCGCCGCGTTGGGCGTCGCCACGTGGCTGCTGGTGCGCGACCGGCCCGAGGATCGCGGCTTCGCGCCCGTGACCGCGCCCGCCGCATCGGGCGTCGCCAGGGTCGCGTGGACTTCGGCGCTGGCGCGCGTGCTCGCGAATCCCGCAACGTGGCCGGGCTTTTTCGTCAACGTCGGCATCGGCGGCAGCTACCTCGCGTTCGCCGGGCTGTGGGCGGTGCCGTGGCTGGTCGAGACGCGCGGAATGGACCGCGTGACCGCGGCGCAGCACGGCAGCCTGCTGCTGCTGGGCGTGGCGTTCGGATCGCTCGTCGTCGGCATCGTCTCCGACCGGCTGGGCAGCCGGCGCGGCGTGATGCGCGCGTACGCGTTCCTGTACGCGCTGTCGTGGCTGCCGTGGCTGCTGCACGTCGAGTGGCCGCTCGCCGCGACGCTGGCGTGGTTCTTCGCCATGGGGCTGCTCATTCCCGGCTTCACGCTGTCGTGGACGGTGGCCAAGGAAGTCAACCGCCCCGAGCACTCGGGCATCGCGACGTCGGTGGTCAACGTCGGCATCTTCCTCGGCACCGGCGTCCTGCAGCCGCTGGTGGGATTCGTGCTCGACCGCGGCCGCGCCGCGGGGGACGTGGCGGCCGCCTGGGACCGCGGGATGCTGCTGCTGGCCGGCGCCGCGGCACTGGGCGCGCTGGCCACGCTGACGGTGCGCGAAGCGCGGAAGCCGGCGGCGTAGCGGCCGTCGAAGCCCGCAAGCGAGACCTGCGGCGACGACCCGGGCACGTCGCGCCGCGTGCGCGGCCGCCCGTCGGGATTGTCGAAATCGTGGTATGGAGGCCGCCGCAGCCGTGCAGCGCGACGACGGCGGGAAACGGCCCGCGGCCTTCGGGCACGAACCACTCGCCGGCGATCGCGACCGGCTTGCCGTCGGCGCCGGCGGCGCGGCTGTCGAAGACCACGTGCCGCGGCGGTGGCGGGCTGGCGGTCGTCGGCGGCGGGTTGCTGGTCGTCGCCGGCGGCGGCGTCGCGGAGCTGGCCGCGGACGCTGGGGCCGCGCCTGCGGTGGCCGGTGCGAGCAGACAGCAGAAGGCGGCGGCCGCGCGGCGCATCATGTCCGCGATCGCGCGGCGCGGGCGCGGACCGCCGCCGGCGCCTCGTCGAGCCACGGCAGCAGCGCCCGCCAGGCGGCGAGCTTGGTCGCAAGCGGCAAGCGTGTACGCCGGCGACGTCGACGGCAGCGCGATGGTCGCGTAGCCGGCGGCCTGCCAGGCCGCCGCCGCGCGCGCCGCCGTCTGGCCGTTGAAGGCGACGGCGACGAGCGCCGGCGCGGCGCGGCGGACGCGCGCCACGTCGCCGCGCTCGGCGTTGCGGATCGCGCCGTCCAGGCTGCCGCGCCGCTCGCAGGCGACGATCGTGTCCCACAGGCCGATCCGTCGCGCCAGCAGCCGCGCGAGCCGCTCGGGGTACGGCAGCCCGGCCAGCGGCTCCCCCAGCAGCGCACCGACGATCGGCCAGAAGTGGTTGCGCGGGTGCGCGTAGTAGGCCTGCGCCGACAGCGACGCCTCGCCGGGAAAGCTGCCCAGGACCAGCACCCGCGTGTCCGGAGCGAGCACCGGCGGCAGTCCGTGTCGTCGCGCCGGTGTCTGCGGCGACGCCGGCAGCCGGCGGCCGTCGTTGCGCGCGTTTCGGGTCGCGGGCACGCCGTCGCGCCGCTCGATTCGGGCGCCCACGGCGACGCGCTTCCGCGCTAGCCCAGCCGCGGCCATGCCTCGAGGCGCAGCGCCAGATCGAGCGCGGTGCCGGCGAACACCGCGAGACCCAGCCAGTGGTTGTGCAGGAAGGCGCGGAAGCAGCCCTCGCGCGTGCGGTGGCGGATCATCCGCCAGTGCCACAGCGCGATGCCGCCGGCGAGCGCAAGGCCCGCGAAATACGCCGGCCCCATCTGGCGGGTGGCGCCCACCCAGACCATGCCCGCGAGGTACACGGCGTAGCACGCCATGACCGCGACGACGTCGAAGCGGCCGAAGGCGATCGCCGACGTCCGCAGCCCGAGCTTCAGGTCGTCGTTGCGGTCGACCATCGCGTACTCGGTGTCGTACGCGATGACCCAGAACAGGTTGATCAGCAGCATCCACCACGCCAGCGGCGGCACGTGATTGTGGATGGCGGCGAAGGCCATCGGAATGCCGAACGAGAACGCGACGCCCAGCAGCGCCTGCGGCAGCGATAGGAAGCGCTTCGAGAACGGATACACGCAGGCGATCGCGATCGCCGGCAGCGACAGCAGGATCGTGGTCCGGTTGGTCGTCAGCACGAACAGGAACGCGCAGAACGCCAGCACCGCGGCGACGATCAGCGCTTCCCGCGGTCCGATCTCCCCCGTCGCCAGCGGCCGCGACGCGGTGCGCTCGACATGGGGATCGAATCGGCGGTCGGCCCAGTCGTTGAACGCGCAGCCGGCCGAGCGCATCAGCAGCGTGCCCATGCCGAACACGACGACCAGCGACCACGCAGGCGCGCCCGTGCGACGCGAACCAGAGCGCGGTCAGCGTGGGCCACAGCAGCAGCAGCGTGCCGATCGGCTTGTCGAGGCGGATCAGCCGCTCGTACGCGTCGAGGCGCGCCATCATCCCGGCGCGACGGCTGCCTGGAGGGAGCCCGCCGGACGCGGGTTCGCCCGGGCATGTCAGATCGGCAGCGCGAGCTGCTTCTTGAGGTCGCGCGGCGCGACCTCGTCGAGCAGCTTCTGCGGCGTCGGGTAAGCGAGGCGGACGCGCAGCTCGCGCTTCATCCTGGCGTTGCCGACTGCGCCGCGACTCGCTCATGAACGACAGCAGCATCGGCGCGATCCGCGACTCCGCCTCCTCCCAGGTCACCCGGGGCGGCCGCGGCAGGTGGAACGCGTCGGCGACCATGTCGAACCAGCCGCCCATCTTCATCTCGGCGTCGTCGGATATGTTGTAGGCGCGATTGCGGCGGCCGAGGAACAGCGCGGCCACCGTCGCGCGCGCGAGGTCGTCGGCATGGATGTGGTTGGTGAACACGTCGTCGTCCGGCACCAGCACCGGCGTGCCGTGCTTGACGCGATCGACCGGCAGGCGGGTCTCGGCGTAGATGCCCGGCGCGCGCAGGATCGACAGCACGACACCCTGCCGCCGCGCCCAGTCGCGCAGGCGGTCCTCGGCCGCGACGCGGCGCTTCGCGCGCGGCGTCTGCGCGCGCCGTGCGCGGCCCTCGTCGATGCGCGCGCCGGCGCAATCGCCGTAGACGCCGGTGGTCGAGATGTAGACGAAGCGCTGTGGTATGCTTCGCGCCCTCGCGAGGGCGGCGATCAGCCTGCGGGTGCGCGGATCGTCGCGGCCGTCCCCGGGAGGCGGTGCGAAGTGCAGCACCGCGAACGGCGCCGCGCGCAGGCGATCGAGGGTCTCCAGCCGATCGAGGTCGCCGACGATCGGCACGATGCCGGCGGCGCGCAGCCTCGCAACATCGTCGGCGCGCCGGGTCAGTCCGTAGATCCGCGCGCGGCCGCGCAGCATGCGGGCGGTGCGCAGCGCGACGTCACCGCAGCCGATCAGCAATACCCGGATCACCGTCTTCCACTCCGCTTGCGTCCCGCACCCGACGAACGCCTCGAAAAATGCCGCACCAGATTACCATAAAGCCCAGCGACCACTCGTTCACCTGCGACGACGGCGACACCATCCTTCAGGCCGCGATCGCCGCCGATCTGATGATCCCGTACGGCTGCCGCAACGGCGCCTGCGGCACCTGCAAGGGCCGGATCCTCTCCGGCGAAATCGACTACGGCGCGCATCAGGCGACGACGCTCACCGAGCAGGAGAAGGCGACGGGCCATGCGCTCTTCTGCGTTGGAAAGCCGAAGACCGACCTCGTCATCGAGGTCCGCGAAGTCCGGCGCGCCGGAGACATCCAGGTCCGCCGCCTTCCCTGCCGCATCGAATCGATCGACAAGGCGGCGCCCGACGTCGCCATCGTGAAGCTCAAGCTCCCCGCCAACGAGCGGCTGCAGTACCTCGCCGGCCAGTACATCGACCTGCTGCTGAAGGACGGCCTGCGGCGGAGCTTCTCGATCGCTACGCCGCCGCACGACGACTCGCTGCTGGAACTCCACGTCCGCCACGTGCCGGGCGGCCGCTTCACCGGGCAGCTCTTCAACGAATTCAAGGGCCGCGAGATCCTGCGCTTCGAAGGCCCGCTGGGGTCGTTCTACCTGCGCGAGGATTCGGACCGGCCGATCATCCTCGTCGCCGGCGGCACCGGCTTCGCGCCGATCAAGGCGCTCGTCGAGCACGCGCTGCATCGCCGCGATCGACCGGCAGATGGTGCTGTACTGGGGCGCGCGCGCCAGGCGCGACCTGTACCTGCCGACGTTGCCGGGCGCGTGGCAGCAGCAGCATCCGAACTTCACCTTCATTCCGGTGCTCTCCGAGCCTGCGCCGGGCGACGACTGGCCAGGCCGCACGGGCCTCGTCCACCAGGCCGTGCTCGACGACTTCGCCGACCTCTCCGGCTGGCAGGTCTACGCCTGCGGCGCTCCGGCGATGATCGACGCGGCGCGCACGACGTTCACGCGCGACCGGCACCTGCCCGAAGGCCAGTTCTTCGCCGACAGCTTCACCTACGCGGCCGAGTCCGAAGCAAGCGCCTGACGCGGGCCCGGCAGCGCCGCGGTTGCGTTCGTCGGCACCCGCCGCGCACCGGCCGCGGGCACGCCGACGCGGACCGGGATCACGCGGCCACAGCCGTGGCGTCGGGCCGGCTGCCGAAACGCGCCCAGGCCTTCTCGTGGAAGTGGTAGGCCACGGTATTGCAGGCCGGCTCGACCAGCGCGAGCAGCCCGCCGACGACGACGCTGCCCGTCAGCGCATAGCCGACGGCAAACGCGACGGTGAAGTGGACGGCGGCGAACGAGAGAGTCTTGGTCATCGTCGGGTCTCCTGGCGTGGCGCCCGGGAACTGGCAGATCCGCCAGCCGGTGCGCCCGACACGACCGATGATAAGGATTCCAGTCAATAATTCCAATCGATTGTTTCGATCGGAATCATAATCCCTACATATTGTTCAGCGCGAGCTTGAGCGCGGCGCTGAAGTGCGCGTTCGCCTCGCCGTCGCGGCCGAGGCGCGCCAGGAGCTCACCCAGCGCGACGTGCGTGCGCGCAGTCGCGTCCAGCGACAGCGCCGCCTCCAGGTAGGTCTGCGCCTTGCCCCAGAGCTGCTGCCGCTGGCACAGCACGCCCAGCGCGTGGAGCAGCGCGGCGTCCTGGCTGTGCTCGGCGAGCCAGCGCTCGGCCTGCTCGAGCTGGCGGACGGGCTCCGGCACGCGGCAGTCGGCGTAGATCGCGAGCAGCGAGGGCTCCCATCGGCGCGACAGCGCGTGCGCGACGATGTCCGCGGCCTCGCGGTCGCCGCCGAGCTTGAGCAAGCTGGCCGCTGCCGCGCCGGCGACCCGCGGCAGCGTGCGCTCGGCGTCGGACAGGCGGCCCCAGTACGCGCGCAGGCCCTGCGGATCGGACGACAGCGACTTCAGCGTGTCGGCGTGGGCGGCGGCGCGAATCAGGTTCCCTTCCTCGACGCCGTAGACCTTGCGCTTGACCAGCTGGTCGACCAGCGCCGGCACCTCGGCATGGCGGCCGGCGGCGCGCAGCGCCCGCAACTCGAGCCTCAGCGCGGCGGTGTGCGCGCCGGCTTCCTTGCGCAGCGCGGCGATGTCGGCCAGCGCCTCCGCCGCGAGCCCCTGGTCGAGTTTCATCTCCGCTTCGAGCATCAGCCGCGGCACCGCGAGGCTTGGCACCTGGGCGTCGGGCCGCGCGAGCAGCGTCGACGCGTCGTCGAAATCGCGCGTCTCCATCGCCGCGCGCGCGCCGATCAGCGCCGCCAACCCCCCGGACTGCGGAATCGCCAGCGCCTCGCCGGCGAACTGCCGCGCCTTGCCGTAGCGTCCCTCGAGCAGCGCGACCGTCGCGGCGTCCTGCTTCGCCCGGGCGCGCTCCTGCTGCTGCCGGCGGCGCGCCGCGCGCACGTCCGCCGGCAGCGCGAGCGACCGGCGCACCAGCCGCACGATCGCGTAGCCCGCGGTGAATGCGACGACCAGGAGCAGCAGCAGCAGATTGAGCGACAGCTCGACCCGGTACGGCGGCGCGACGAACAGCGCGTAGCCGTCGGTGATGCGCGCGAGCAGCGCGACGCCGACCGCCGCGGCGGCCAGGAGCAACAGCCAGAACAGGATGCGCACGACCTAGGGCGCCGGACGCTTGTCGCCCGCCACCGGCGCGCGCTGGGGCGGCTGCCGCTCCTGCGCCGCGCGCAGCACGCGCACCGCGTCGAGGGTGCGGCCGAGATCGGGCGCCTCGGCGCCGAGCGGCGTCGTGGAAAGCTGCTTCAGCGTCGCCTGCACCGCCTGCACCGGCTTCGCGCGCAGGTCGAAGTACTGCTTGATCCACCCGTCGGCCGCGGCCAGGTCCGAGCGGAAGCCCACGTCCTCGCGCGCCAGCAGCGCGAGCCGCGCCGAGACGAGCCGCAGCCGCAGGTTCTCGCGCAGGAAATACTCCTGCGACGGCGCCAGCAGCGGCGCCGCCGGCCGGTCGGCGACCTCGATGCGCATCAGGCCGCGGACGTCGTTCCAGATTTCGCGGCCGACGCGGCGCCACCACGGCGCGTCGGGCGGAAGCGCCGCTTCCGGCTTCGCGATCGGCAGCCGCTCGTCGCGCGCGAGCGGCAGCGTCGCGACCGCCCCCGCGGCCTGGTCGAGCTTCACCGACAATCCGGCCAGGTCGACGAAGGGCATCGCCTTCAGGCGGTCGATGTCCCGCGCCAGCGCGCGGCGCAGCGGCGTGAACTGCGGCCGGTCGAGCCGCGTGAGCTTGGCGTCGGCGAGCTGCAGCGCCGACAGCGCCGACGGCACGTTGCCGGCGAGCGAAAGCTGCTGGCTCGCCAGCAGCAGGAGCTGCTCGATCTCGGTCAGCGCGATCTCGTCGCGCGACGGCGCGAGGTCGCGGTAGAGCGCTTCCAGCGACGCCTGCTGCGCCTGCGATTCGGCCAGCCGGGCTTCGAGCAGCGCGATCTTCGCCTGGGCGTCGCGCACCTCGGCCGCGAGCTGCGTCGCGCGCTGGCCGGTCGCCTGCGCGACGACGTCGATCTCGCCGATCTTCGTCGCGACGTCGGCGCGCAGCGACTGGCCGGCGCGCCGCGAATCGACCCACCCGGCGAGCGCCGCGGCGACGGCAAGCGCCGCCACGGCGGCGATCATCCAGCGACGGACCGGTGGCTCGGCCGAGGCGATCGCCGCCCGGCGCGACAGGAGCGGACGGCGAAACCGGCGGCGGGGTGCCGGAAGCTGCCGGGGGCGCGGGCGCAACGGTCGGGGACGAGGAGGGGGACGGGTCCTGCATGGCATCGGGCCGGATTCGAACGGCCATTCTAGCAAGCGCAGGCCCGCGAACGCGTCGAACAGCCCTCGCCGGTCCGATCGCGCTCGACTACAATCGTCGAAGAAGCCACAGGCCGACGCGGCCTCGCTCCGCCCGCCCCGCTGCTCCCGCTCCGCTGCTGCCCGCTTCTCTCCCGCCCCGCTTCCTCCCGCCCCGCTTCCTCCCGCCCCGCGATGTCGATCCCGCTCATCCTCGCAGCCCTTGCCGTCGCCCTGATCGCGGGATTCCTGCTCGGCCGCCGGCGGCGGACCGGCCGCGACCGGACGGGCCCGGGCAGCACCGCCCCCGCGCCGCTCGCGATCTCCGAGCCGCCTCCGTCCCCGGCCATCGCCGGCGCGGCGATCGATCCCGACGGCGCCGGTGCGGCGGCGACGACGACGCGCGGCCGGCCCCGACGCCGCTCGCGACGGCGTCGACGCGGAGCGGGCGCGGCTGGTGCGTTCGTTCGAGGCGGAGACCGCGGCGCTGCGCCGCGACGCTGGCGGCCCGCGACGCCACGCTCCAGCAGCTCGGCGAGCTCGACGCCGACCGGCGCCGGACCTACGACGACCTCGCCCGCGCCCGCGCCGAGACCGCGCGCTACCGGCAGCTCGTCGTCGATCTCGAGAACAATGCGCTGCCGCCGCTGCTGGACGGCCCCGGCGCGCCGGACGACCTGAAGCTCATCGTCGGCGTCGGCCCGGTGCTCGAGCGGATGCTGCATCAGCTGGGCGTGATGACCTACCGCCAGATCGCGCGCTGGACCGAACGCGACATCGACGAGTTCGACGCCCGCCTGCCGGAATTTCCGGGACGCATCCGGCGCGACGCCTGGGTGACGCAGGCCCGCGCGCTGCACCAGAGCAAATTCGGCGAGATCCTGCCCGCGCGCGAGCGGCACTGACGTGCCCTCGAATCCGCGCGCGCTGCTGCAGATCGCGGTCCTCGCGCTCGTCTGGGGCTGCAACTGGCCGGTGCTGAAGATGGGCGTCGGCGAACTCGCGCCGCTCACGTTCCGTGCGCTGACGCTGCCGTTCGCCGCGCTCGGCCTGCTCGCCGTCGCCCGGTTCTCCGGCGACGCCGTCCGCATCGCGCGCGAGCACTGGGGCAAGGTCGCCGTCCTGGCGCTGCTCAACATCGCCGGCTGGAATGGCCTGGTGCTGTTCGGCGTGAAGCTGCTGCCGGCCGGCCGCAGCGCGATCATCGCCTACACGATGCCGCTGTGGGCGACGATCATCGCCACCCTGGTGCTGAACGAGCCGCTGTCGAAGCGCAAGGCGGCGGGCCTCGGCCTCGGCATGGTCGGCATGGCGCTGCTGCTGGGCGAGGAAGCCCGCTCGATCGAGCGCGCCCCGTTCGGCGCGCTGATGATCCTGGGCGCGGCGGTCGTCTGGGCCTGCGGCACCGTGCTGCTGCGCCGGTGGAAGCCGCCGATCCCGCAGAACACGCTGACCGGCTGGATGATGCTCGTCGGGTGGCTGCCGATCGCGCTGACGGCGCCGTTCCTCGATCCGGTGCCGCTCGCCGCGACGTTGTCGACGATCTCGCCGCGCGCGTGGTTCGCGATCTTCTACAACGTCGTGATGGCCGGCACGCTGGCGCACTGGGCCTGGTTCACGCTGGCGCGAACGCTGCCGGTCGCGGTGTCGTCGATCTCGTCGCTGCCGGTGCCGGTGGTCGGCGTGTTCGCCGGCATGCTGATGCTGGGCGAGCGGCCGGGACCGAACGAATGGCTGGCGCTGGGCTTCGTCGTCGCGGGCCTGGTCGCCGTGCTGTGGACGCCGGCGAAGGCGCGCTGAAGCGACACCGAACGGCGGCAGGCGGCGCGACGGGCGAGCCGGGCGAGCGACACCGCCCGGCGCGCGTTCAGCCGAGCTCGGGAATCAGCGTCAGCAGCGGCTTGCCCGCGAACCACGCGTCGAGGTTCGCCTTGCACAGGTCGCCCATCGCCTGCCGCGTCTCGCGCGTCGCGCTGCCGACGTGCGGCAGCAGCACCACGTTCGTCCATCGCCAGCAGCGGCGCCGGCACGTTGCGGCTCGTCGGCGAACACGTCGAGTCCCGCGCCCTTGATCGTGCCGTTCTGCAGCGCGGCGACGAGCGCCGGCTCGTCGATGATCGAGCCGCGCGCGATGTTGACGATCGTGCCCTTCTTGCCGAGCGCGGCCAGCACCTCGGCGTCGACGATGTTCCTCGTCGCCGCGCCGCCCGGGCACGCGACGATCAGGAAGTCGGACTCCGCCGCGAGCCCGGCGAGGTCGGGCACGAAGCGGTAAGGCACGTCCGCCTGCGGCTTGCGGCCGGTGTACGAGATCGCCATGCCCATCGCGGACAGGCGCTGCGCGATCGCCTTGCCGATGCGCCCGAGGCCGAGGATGCCGACGCGCTTGCCGCCGAGCCGGGTGGTGAGTTCCGGCCCGCGCTTCGTCCACTCGCCCGCGCGGACGAAGCGCTCGGCGGCGGCGAAACCGCGCCCCGTCATCAGCACGAGGCCCACGGCGACGTCGGCGACGTCGTCGGTCAGCACGTCCGGCGTGTTGGTCACCTTGATGCCGCGCTGCCGGCAGTAGTCGACCGGCACGCCGTCGTAGCCGACGCCGAAGACCGAGATGATCTCGAGCTTCGGCAGCGCGTCGAGCAGCGTGCGCCGGCGTGACCGTGCCGCCGCCCTGGACCAGGCCGCGGATGCGCCCGCCTTCGGCCGCCAGCAGCTCGGGCTTTCTGCCGCGACTGGTGGTAGTCGTGGCAGCGGAAGTCGCGCTTCAGCGGTTCGTAGAGGAACGGCGGCAGCGGCGCGGTGACGATGAGGTCGACGGTCATGGCGGGATCCTGGTGATGGTGGGAGGCAAGGGGGAGCGGGCGCGTCAGCCGCGGGCCGGGGCGGCCGATCGCGTCGCCCATTCCAGCAAGCCGGCCAGCAGCCCGGCGTCGCCGCCCGCGGTCTCGACGACCGCGAGACCCGCTTCGCGCGCGTGCTGTGCGATGCGCGGGTGCGGCACGAACGTCGGCACCGCGGCCCAGCGATGGCGCGTCGCCGGCGCGACCTGCGACCAGAGGTTGTCGAGACCCTCGCTGCTGGTCAGCGTGACGGCGTCGATGCGGCCCTCGGCGAACGCCTCGTCGAGGCCGCGCGTGCCGGAAGGCTTCAGCCGCGAGTAGCACGGCACGTGGTCGACCGCGGCGCCGCGCGCGACCAGCGCCGTCGCGAGCTCGTCGCGGCCGGCGTCGCCGCGGAAGATCGCGACGCGCTTGCCGCGAACGTCGGCGAGCTCGGGCAGCGCCAGCAGCCCCGCCGAATCGAAGCGCGTCGCGGGGAAGCGGACGTCGGCGATGCCCGAGCGCGGCCAGCGCCTCGGCGGTGCCGGGGCCCGGCGCGTAGACCGGCGACCGTCGCCGGCCACGTGCCCGCCGGCGGCGCGCCGAATTCCGCGGCGTTGGCCGAGACGAAGAACGCGAGGTCGTAGCCCGACAGCGCGGCCTGCGCACGGGCGAGCGGCACGGGATCGGCGGGCGGCGCGATCGCGATCGCGGGAAAGATCACCGGCACGCCGCCGATCGCCGCGACTTTCCGCGCGAAGGCGCCGGCCTGTCGCGCCGGACGCGTCACCAGGATGCCGGCGCCGCCCAGCGGGCCCTGCGCCGGCGCGCCCGGCATCGCGCGCGGCGGGGCGGTGCGCCGGTCGTCACGACGTCGGGACCCGGGGCACGGCCAGGCGCGCGCCGCGCGGCTTACGCGGCGGCCGCGACGAGTCGCGCCGCGCCGCGGGCGAGGAAGTCGGCCGCCAGCGCCAGGCCCAGCGCGTCGGCGGCCCGGTCGTCGGGCACGACGGCGCTGCGCTCGCCGCGCATCACCTCGGCGCCGTCGCGGCTCGCGAGCAGTCCGCGCAGCCAGATCTCGCCGTGCCGGACGACCGCGTGCGCGGCCAGCGGCGTGTGGCAGCTGCCGGACAGCGCGCGGGAGAACGCGCGCTCGGCGGTGGTCGCGAGCGCCGTGTCCGGATCGGCGAGCGCGGACAGCGCGGCGATGACGTCGGCGCGGTCGGCACGGCACTCGAGCGCCAGCGCGCCCTGCCCGACCGCGGGCAGGCTGTCCTCCGGATCGAGGTACGAGGCGATGCGCGCGCCGAAGCCCAGTCGCTTCAGGCCGGCCGCCGCGAGGATGATGCCGTCGTAACGGCCCTCGTCGAGCTTGCGCAGCCGCGTGTTCACGTTGCCGCGCAGCGGCTCGATGACCAGCAGCGGGTCGCGCTCGCGCAGCTGCGCCTCGCGCCGCAGGCTCGAGGTGCCGACGCGGGCGCCGCCCGGCAGCGCGGCGAGGTCGAGATAGTGGTTCGACACGAACGCGTCGCGCGGATCCTCGCGCGCGGTGATCGCCGCCAGCGCGAAGCCGTCGGGCATCACCATCGGCACGTCCTTCAGCGAGTGGACGGCGAGATCGGCGCGGCCCTCGGCCATCGCGACCTCGAGCTCCTTGATGAACAGCCCCTTGCCGCCGATCGCGGCCAGCGGCTGGTCGAGAATGCGGTCGCCCTGGGTCGTCATGCCGAGGAGCTTGACGTCGCACGCCGGGTACAATTCGCGCAGGCGGTCACGGATGTGCTCCGCCTGCCACATGGCGAGCGCCGATTCGCGGGTGGCAATGGTGAGCGTGCGCGGAGTGGGGGCAGTGGCCATGGCGGGCGGATCGAACGGGCGGCTGGACGGGGCGAGAAGGGACGGCGCCGGCGGCCGCGGGAACAGCCATCACCGCGCCGGGCTTCGCGGTCGCGCGACGCCGGACCGTGCGGCAAATTCTAGCATGCGCGTGCACGGCGGCCGGGCTGACGGCGGGCCCCGCGCTGGGACTTCTGGCGCGGCCGGCGGCGGCGCAGCGCATGCGGCGGGCCGCCAGCCTGCCGCCGGCGGTCGACCTCGCCGCCGACGCCATCGTCTCGCGGCGGCAGCGCGTGCCGCTGCTGCTCTTCTTCGACCGCGACGACTGCCCGTACTGCGAGCGGGCGCTGCGCGAGTACCTGGTGCCGATGACCGCCGACCCGGCGTGGCGCGATCGCGCGTTGTTCCGCCAGATCGAGATCGATCGCGCGCTGCCGCTCGTCGGCTTCGACCGCACGTCGACCACGCACCACGATTTCGCCGCGCGCCGCGGCGTCTACCTGACCCCGACCGTCGCCGTCGTCGACGGCGCCGGCAAGGACCTGACCGACCCGATCGTCGGCCTCACCACCCTCGACTTCTACGGCGCCTACCTCGAAAACGCGATCACTTCGGGGTCAGGTCGAATTTGATCCGGAGGACACCCGCCATGCGAATCGTCATCACCGGCGGCGCCGGCTTCCTCGGCGCCCGCCTCGCCCGCGCGCTGCTCGCCCGGGGGACGCTGACCGACGCCCGCGGCCAGGTGCAGCCGCTGAGCGAGATCGTCCTCGTCGACGTGGTGGCCGCAGCCGGCTTCGACGACCCGCGCGTGCGCGTCGTCGCCGGCGACATCGCCGACCGCGCCGTCGTCGACGCGGCGCTCACCCCGGACACCGCCAGCGTGTTCCACCTCGCCGCCGTCGTCAGCGGGCAGGCCGAGGCCGAGTTCGACATCGGCATGCGGGTCAACCTCGACGCGACGCGCCACCTGCTCGAGCGCTGCCGCCAGCTGCGCGAGCCGCCGAAGTTCGTGTTCACGAGCTCGATCGCCGTGTTCGGCGGCGCGCTGCCGGACCCCGTTCCCGACGACGCCGCGCTGACGCCGCAGTCGTCGTACGGCACGCAGAAGGCGATCGGCGAGCTGCTGGTCCACGACCTGTCGCGCAAGGCGCATGATCGACGGCCGCTCGCTGCGCCTGCCGACGATCACCGTGCGTCCCGGCCGGCCGAACAAGGCGGCGTCGTCGTTCGCCAGCGGCATTATCCGCGAGCCGCTCGCGGGCGAGCGCGCGCTGTGCCCGGTGTCGCCGCAGACGAGGATGTGGGTGTCGTCGCCGCGCGACGGCGATCGAGAACCTCGTCGTCGGCCACGAGGCGCCGGCGTCCGCGTTCACGACCCGCCGCTCGATCAGCGTTCCGGGCGTCAGCGTCAGCGTCGGCGACATGGCGGCGGCGCTGCGCCGCGTGGCCGGCGACGCCGTCGCCGACCGCATCGACTGGCAGCCCGACCCGGCGATCGATCGGATCGTCTCGACGTGGCCGGCCGCATTCGCCGCCACGCTGGGACGCTCGCTCGGCATGCGCGCCGACCGCGATTTCGACGCGATCGTCGCGGCCTACGTCGACGACCAGCGGCCCCGCACGGCGTGAGCCGTACCTCGTCACCACCGCCGCCGCCTCAATCGACCAGCGCCGGCTCCACCGACGCCAGCGCCTCGCGCAGCAGCGACGAATCCGCGTCGCGCAGGCGCCCGCTCTCCGACAGCAGCCGGCGATACCGCCGCCCGCCCCAGCGGCCGAGATAGAGCCCCAGCACGTGGCGCGTGATCGCGCGCAGTGGCACGCCCTGCGCGTGCTGCGCGTCGGCGTAGGGCAGGAGCGCCTCCAGCACCGCGGCGCGCGTCAGCGGCCTTCCCTCGTCGCCGAACAGCCTGCGATCGACGTCCGACAGGAACCAGGGATCGTGGTACGCCGCGCGGCCGATCATCACGCCGTCGACCGTCTCGAGCTCGCGGTCGATCGCAGTCCAGTCGGCGAGCCCGCCATTGGTGACGAAGACCAGCGCCGGGAACTCGCGCTTCAGCCGGTGGACGACGTCGTGGCGCAGCGGCGGCACCTCGCGGTTCTCCTTCGGCGACAGCCCCTTCAGCACCGCATTGCGCGCGTGGACGATGAACACCTCGCAGCCCGCCGCGGCGACGGTGCCGACGAAGTCGCGGACGAAGCCGTACTCCTCGTTCGAATCGAGGCCGATGCGGTGCTTGACCGTCACCGGCACGCCGACCGCGTCGCGCATCGCCTTCACGAGGTCGGCCACCAGCGCCGGCTCGGCCATCAGGCAGGCGCCGAAGCTGCCGGTCTGCACGCGCTCCGACGGGCAGCCGCAGTTGAGATTGATCTCGTCGTAGCCCCAGCGCTCGCCCAGCCGCGCCGCGTGCGCGAGGTGCGCCGGATCGCTGCCGCCGAGCTGCAGCGCGACCGGATGCTCGAAGGAGTCGAAGTCCAGATGGCGGGGAACGTCGCCGTGCATCAGCGCGGGAGCCGTGACCATCTCGGTGTACAGGCGCGCGTGCCGCGTGATCAGTCGATGGAAGTAGCGGCAGTGCCGGTCGGTCCAGTCCATCATCGGCGCGACGCAGAAGCGGTAGTCGGCGCGGTTCACGGCGACCCGCTCCGCGCCGCTTCGCCCCTGGTCGTCCATGGTGGTGCCTTTCCGGTGACCGGTCCGGTCGACTGTCGTCCCGCGCATCGCGGCAATTATGCCGCATGCCGGCGGCGGGCAGCGGTCACGGCGCGCCGCCGCGCTCCGGTGGCGCGGCGCGGGGCGGGAAATGCGCCTTGATGCGCGACCGCCGGCGGACGCATAATGGCCCGACCTGTCCGCCCAGGACACGACGGCGACGCCAGATCGCCCAACCCCGGAGGAATTTCCATGTCGAACCTGTTCCGCAACGCCGCCACGGCGCTCGCGCTGGCGGCCACCCTCGCGCTGCCCGGCGTCGCGTCCGCGCAGCAGCCGATCATCATCAAGTTCAGCCACGTCGTCGCCCTCGACACGCCGAAGGGCAAGGGCGCCGAGAAGTTCAAGCAGCTCGCCGAGGAGCGCACCAACGGCCGCGTCAAGGTCGAGGTCTACCCGAACTCGACGCTGTACAAGGACGGCGAGGAACTCGAGGCGCTGCAGCTGGGCGCGGTGCAGATGCTCGCCCCGTCGCTGGCCAAGTTCGGGCCGCTGGGCGTGCGCGAGTTCGAGGTGTTCGACCTGCCGATGATGTTCGACGACAACACGCAGCTGCGCGCCGTGACCGACGGCCCGGTCGGGACCATGCTGTTCAGGAAGCTCGACTCCAAGGGCATCACGGGGCTCGCGTACTGGGACAACGGCCTCAAGGTGATGAGCGCCAACAAGCCGCTGCGCAACCCCGAGGACATGAAGGGCCTGAAGATGCGCATCCAGTCGTCGAAGGTGCTGACCGACCAGATGCGGACGCTGGGCGCGCTGCCGCAGGTGATGGCGTTCTCCGAGGTCTACCAGGCGATGCAGACCGGCGTCGTCGACGGCTCCGAGAACACGCCGTCGAACATGTACACGCAGAAGCACCACGAGGTGCAGAAGTACATCGCGACGACCAATCACGGCTACATCGGCTACGCCGTGATCACCAACAAGAAGTTCTGGGACGCCCTGCCCGCCGACATCCGCGCGACGCTCGAAGGCGCGATGGCCGACGCGACCAAGTACACCAACGAGATCGCGCAGAAGGAGAACGACGACGCGCTGGCGGCCATCCGCAAGTCCGGCCGGAGCGAGGTGATCGACCTCACGCCGGCGCAGAAGGCCGCCTGGAAGAAGGCGCTGGTGCCGGTGCATCGCGAGAACGAGAGCCGCGTCGGCAAGGACACCATCGAGGCCGTGTACAAGACGACCGGCTTCAAGCCCTGACCGGGCGCCGCGGACGAGGCCGCGCCGGCGACGGCCGGCGCGCCTTTCGCCGCGGCGACGAATGCCGGAACGACGCCACGCCCCCGCGCCGCCCCCCCCACCCGCCCCCCCATGTCGACCATCGCCGACCCCCACCAGGACATCCGCGACGCCGTCCGCGACCTCTGCGCGCAGTTTCCGGCCGAGTACTTCCGCCGGATCGACGAGGCGCGCGGCTATCCGGAGGAGTTCGTCGACGCGCTGACCAGGGCCGGCTGGCTCGCCGCGCTGATCCCGCAGGAGTACGGCGGCTCGGGCCTCGGCCTCACCGAGGCGTCGGTCATCATGGAGGAGATCAACCGCTGCGGCGGCAACTCCGGCGCCTGCCACGGCCAGATGTACAACATGGGCACGCTGCTGCGGCACGGCTCGGACGCGCAGAAGCAGCACTACCTGCCGAAGATCGCCAGCGGCGAGCTGCGGCTGCAGTCGATGGCGGTGACCGAGCCCACCACCGGCACCGACACGACGAAGATCCGCACGACCGCGGTGAAGCAGGGCGACCGCTACGTCGTCAACGGCCAGAAGGTGTGGATCTCGCGCGTCCAGCACTCGGACCTGATGATCCTGCTCGCGCGCACGACGCCGCTCGACGCAGGTCGGCGAAGAAGTCCGAGGGCATGTCGATCTTCCTGGTCGACATCCGCGACGCCATCGGCCAGGGCATGGCGGTGAAGCCCATCGCCAACATGGTCAACCACGAGACCAACGAGCTCTTCTTCGACAACCTCGAGATCCCGGCGGAGAACCTGATCGGGCAGGAGGGGAAGGGGTTCAAGTACATCCTCGACGGCCTCAACGCCGAGCGCACGCTGATCGCCGCCGAGTGCATCGGCGACGGCTACTGGTTCATCGACAAGGTCGTCGCCTACGCGAAGGAGCGCGTCGTCTTCGGCCGGCCCGATCGGCCAGAACCAGGGCGTGCAGTTCCCGATCGCCCGCGCGCACGTCAACGTCGAGGCGGCGAGCCTGATGCGCTACCGGGCCTGCGCGCTGTTCGACGCGCACCAGCCCTGCGGCGCCGAGGCCAACATGGCGAAGCTGCTCGCCGCCGACGCGTCGTGGGAGGCGGCCAACGCCTGCCTGCAGTTCCACGGCGGCTTCGGCTTCGCCGTCGAGTACGACGTCGAGCGCAAGTTCCGCGAGACGCGGCTCTACCAGGTGGCGCCGATCTCGACCAACCTGATCCTGTCGTACGTGGCCGAGCACGTGCTCGGGTTGCCGCGCTCGTTCTGAGCGCCGCCGCGATGCGCCCGCTCGCCGGCATCACCGTCGTCACGCTCGAGCACGCGATCGCGGCGCCGTTCTGCACGCGGCAGCTCGCCGACCTCGGCGCGCGCGTGATCAAGATCGAGCGGCCTGGCGCGGGCGACTTCGCCCGCGGCTACGACGAGCGCGTGCGCGGCCTCGCGTCGCATTTCGTCTGGACCAACCGCGGCAAGGAAAGCCTGACGCTCGACGTCAAGCACCCGGACGCGGCGCCGATCCTGGCGGCGCTGGTCGAGCGCGCCGACGTGCTGGTGCAGAACCTCGCGCCCGGCGCGGCGGCGCGGCTGGGCCTGTCGCACGCGGCGCTGTCGGCGCGGCATCCGCGCCTCATCGTCTGCGACATTTCCGGCTACGGCGCCGACGGCCCGTACCGCGACAAGAAGGCCTACGACCTGCTGATCCAGAGCGAGTCGGGATTCCTGTCGATCACCGGCACGCCCGACGCGCCGGCGAAGGCCGGCTGCTCGATCGCCGACATCGCCGCCGGCATGTACGCCTACAGCACCATCCTCGCCGCGCTGCTGCAGCGCGGGCAGACCGGCCGCGGCGCCGCCATCGACGTGTCGATGCTGGAGAGCATGGTCGAGTGGATGAGCTATCCGCTGTACTACGCCTACGACGGCGCGCCGCCGCCGCCGCGCGCGGGCGCCGCGCACGCGACCATCTACCCGTACGGCCCGTTCCCCGCCGGCGACGGCAGGATCGTCATGCTGGGCCTGCAGAACGAGCGCGAGTGGGCGACCTTCTGCGCCGACGTGCTGCGGCAGCCGGCGCTGGCGACCGACGAGCGCTTCGCGTCGAACTCGCGGCGCACCGCGGCGCGCGTCGAGCTGCACGCGGTCATCGTCGCCGCGTTCGCGGCGCTGACCGCCGACCAGGTGATCGAGCGCCTCGACGCCGCGCAGATCGCCAATGCGCGGATGAACGACATGCACGAGGTCTGGGCGCATCCGCAGCTCGCCGCGCGCGGGCGCTGGGCCGACGTCGAGACCTCCGCGGGCCCGGTGCGCGCGCCGCTGCCGCCCGGCCTGCCGGTCGACCCGCCGCCGCGGATGGATCCGGTGCCGGCGCTCGGCGAGCACACCGACGCCATCCTGCGCGAGCTGGGCTGGGACGACGCGCGAATCGCGCGGCTGCGCGCCGCCGGAGCAATCTGACGATGTCCGCCCCCGACCCCAACCCCTCCGCCACGCTCGCCGCGCTTCGCCGCGGGGCTGCGTTTCGACGCCATTCCCGCCGCGGTCGTCCGCCGCGCCGAGGACCTGCTGCTCGACTGGTTCGGCTCGGCGCTCGCCGGCAAGGGCGCGCGTGCCGTCGAGGCCATCGACCGCTTCGCCGTCGCGATGGGGCCCGCGCAGGGGCCGTCGGAGGTGCTGACGTCGCGGCGCGCGACCAGCCCGCTGTTCGCCGCGATGGTCAACGGCGCCGCGTCGCACTTCGCCGAGCAGGACGACGTGCACAACGGCTCGGTGTTCCACCCGGGGTCGGTGGTGTTCCCGCCGGCGCTGGCGGTGGCGCAGGCGACAGGCGCCTCCGGCCGCGACCTCCTCACCGCCGCCGTCGCCGGCTACGAGGTCGGCATCCGCGTCGGCGAGTTCCTCGGCCGCTCGCACTACAAGGTGTTCCACACCACCGGCACGGCCGGCACGGTCGCCGCGGCCGCCGCGACGGGCCGCCTGCTGAACCTGTCCGCCGAGGCGATGCTGCACGCGTTCGGCTCCGCCGGCACGCAGGCGGCGGGGTTGTGGGAATTCCTGCGCGACGCGGCGGATTCCAAGCAGCTGCACACGGCCAAGGCGTCGGCCGACGGTCTCGCCGCCGCGTACCTCGCGCGCGACGGCTTCACCGGCGCGAAGCGCATCCTCGAAGGCGCGCAGGGCATGGCCGCCGGGATGTCGAGCGACGCCGATCCCGCGCCGCCTCGTCGACGGGCTCGGCACGCGCTGGGCGCTGGCCGAGACGTCGTTCAAGTTCCACGCGTCGTGCCGGCACACCCACCCGGCCGCCGACGCGCTGCTGCAGCTGGTGACCGCGCACGACCTCGACCCCGGACGGATCGCGCGGGTCACGGCGCACGTGCACCAGGCCGCGATCGACGTGCTGGGCCCGGTCGTCGATCCGCAGACCGTCCACCAGGCGAAGTTCTCGATGGGCACGGTGCTCGCGGTGATCGCGGTGTTCCGTCGCGCCGGCCTCGCCGAGTTCGAGCAGCACTTCCGCGATCCCGCGATCGTCGCGCTGCGCGAGCGCGTGCGCATGGCGCACGACGCCGAAGTCGAGGCCGCGTATCCGAAGCGGTGGATCGGCAAGGTCGCGGTCGAGACGACCGACGGCCGCACGCTGACCGCGCGCGTCGACGAGCCCAAGGGCGACCCGGGCAACACGCTCTCGCGCGACGAGCTCGTCGACAAGGCGCTGCGGCTCGCCGCGCACGCGAACGCGGCGACGGAGGCGGAAGTCCGCGCCGTCGCCGGGCGCGTGTTCTCGCTGGCCGACTTGCCGCGCGTGGGGCGGTTGCTCGCGTCCGCGAGCACGCTCCGAGCCATGACCACCCCAGCGAACCCGATGACCACGCCTGACCCCGCCCGCCCCGCCTTCCCCCAATCGCTTCGACGCGAGCGCCGCGACCTGGGACGACGATCCCGCCAAGGTCGAGCGCGCGCGCGCGGTCGCCGACGCCATCCTGCGCGAGGTGAAGCTCGACCCGGCGATGCGCGCGCTGGAGCTGCGGCGCCGGCACCGGGCTGCTCGGCTTCATGCTGCGGCCCTCGATCGGCGAGCTCACGCTGGCCGACGTCTCCGACGGCATGCTCGCCGTCGCCGCGGCGAAGATCGCGGCGGCGGGCGACCCGCGCGTCCGCGCGGTCAGGCTCGACCTCGTCGCCGATCCGCTGCCGACCGAGCGCTTCGATCTGGTCTTTTCGCTGATGACGCTGCACCACATCCCCGACACCGACGCGGTCCTGCGCCGCCTCGCACGACGTGCTGGCACCGTCGGGCACGCTGTGCATCGCCGACCTCGACGCCGAGGACGGCTCGTTCCACGGCGCGGGCTTCGACGGCCACCACGGCTTCGACCGCGTCCGGCTCGGCGCGCAGGCGCGCGCGGCCGGCTTCGCGACGGTCGCGTTCACCACCGCGTACGTGATGCGCAAGGCGAGCGGCGGCGTCGAGCGCAGCTACCCGATCTTCCTGCTGGTCGCGACGGCCTGAGCGCGGAGCGGCGGGCGGAAGCCGCCGCGCGCGGACGGCGCCGTCGCGGCGACGCGCCCGGCCTGCCCGGGCGGACCGCGGCCCCTTTCAGGTGGCCGCGTAGCTCGACACCTCGATCAGGTTGAGGTCCGGGTCGCGGAAGTAGACCGAGCGGATCGGCCCCGTCGCGCCGGTGCGCACCACCGGTCCCTCGACTATCGTCACGCCGCACGCCGCGAGGTGCGCGATCGCCTCGTCGAGCGGCACCGCCGAGATCAGGCAGAGGTCCGCGGACCCCGGCGTCGGCGCATGGGCCTTGGGCTCGAACTCGCGCCCGGCCGGATGCAGGTTGATCTTCTGCGCGCCGAACGCGAGCGCCTTGCGGCCGCCGGCGAAGGTGACGACTTCCATCCCGAGCACGCGCGAATAGAAGGCGCAGCTCGCGTCGACGTCGCGGACGGTGAGCACCAGGTGATCGAGGCGGTCGATCTTCATCGCGGGAGGGGCCGGGGAACGCCGGTCGCCGGCGCCGGTCTCACCAGGGCCTACACCAGTTTACCGACGTCGCGCCCGGGCCGCGCGGATCGCCCGCGAGCGACATTCGCTATCATCGCCCCGGTGCACTACACCCTCAACGAGCCGCCCCGCCGGCACGACGTCGTCACGATCCCGGTCCTCTGGCTGGCGATCGCGCTGTCGCTGCTCGTCCATCTGCTGGCCCTGTTGACGATGCCGGCGGCACTGCGCCCGAAGGATCCGCAGATCGGCGAGCGGGACGGCAAGGCGGGAACGCTGGTCGCGACGCTGGTCCCCCGGGCGACCCCGCAGGCGAGCCTGCCGCCGCCGAGCGCCCCGGCCCCGCCGCCGCAGGCCCGGCCGGAGCAGGCCGCGCCGGCGCGCCGGCCGCCTCCCCCCGCCCCGGCCCGCCCGCCCTCCCGCCCGCCGGTCCTCGCCGCGCCGGCGTCCCCCGGCCCGCCGGCGCCGCCCCCGGAGGCCCCCCGGCCCACGCCCGCGCCGCCGCGGCCCCCGCAGGAGACCGACCTCGCCGCCTACATCGAATCCAGGCGCCGGGCGCGCGGCGAGACGACGACGTCCTCGGGCGACGGCAGAACGGCCAACGCGGCGCCGGCCGAAACCGAGATCGAGCGGCGCAACCGCATCGTCGCGGCGAACCTGGGCGGCAACGAAAGGCCGACCTTCGGCACCGAGGCCCGCGGCGGCGGCGGCATCTTCCAGATCCGGCGCATCGGCTTCCTCGACGCGGAGTTCGTCTTCAACGGCTGGAGCAAGGACATCAAGCGGCAGACCAAGCAGGTGTTCGAGGTCCGCCGCGGCGATGCGCCCGACATCCGCACGGCGGTGATCCGCCGGATGATCGCGATCATCCGCGAGACCCAGGAAGGCGACTTCGTCTGGCTGTCCAACCGCCGGGGACAGCTGACCATGTCCGCCCGGCCCGCCGACAACGACAAGCTCGAGGCCTTCCTGATGGACGAGTTCTTCGGCGATCCGCAGCGGCAGAACTGACGTCGGCCGCGGCGTCCCGCGGCAGCGCGCCCGTTCGCGGCGACGCCGGATGGCCGCTAACGCCCCAGCAGCAGCTTCGGCAGGAACGTCGTCACCGCCGGCCACAGCGTGACCAGCGCCAGCACCGCGAACAGCGGCACCAGGTACGGCACGACCGCGCGCGCCATCCGCTCGAACGGCACGCCGGCGACCTTGGCGGTGACGAACAGCACCACGCCCACCGGCGGCGTGATGGTGCCGATCATCAGGTTCAGCACGAAGATGAGCCCGAACTGCACCGGGTCGATGCCCAGCGCCAGCGCGGCCGGCACCAGGATCGGGATCAGCACCAGCATCGCCGACAGCGCCTCCATGAAGCAGCCGACGACGAGCAGCAGCACGTTGACGATCAGCAGGTACACCAGCGGATTGTCGGTGAGGCCGGTCAGCGTCGCGCCGAACACCTGCGGCAGCCGCGACACCGAGATGCAGTAGCCCAGCAGCGACGCGGTCATCACCAGCGCCATCACCACGCCGGTCGTCTCGACGGTGTCGAGGATCAGCTTCGGGAGGTCGCGCCACGCGAAGTCGCGGTAGACGAAGAGCCCCAGCACCAGCGCATAGACGACCGCCACCGCCGCCGCCTCGGTCGGCGTGAAGACGCCCCGACAGCAGGCCGCCGAACAGCACCAGCGGCGCCATCAGCGCCCAGAACGCGCGGCGGAACGCGCGCCACAGCACGCCGCCCCCGGGGAACGGCGCCTGCGGCAGGCCGCGGACGATCGCGACGTGCCGGACCATCACCATCAGCGCGCCGGCCATCAGCAGGCCGGGAATGATGCCGGCGATGAACAGCGCCCCGATCGACGTCTCCGCGGCGACACCGTAGACGATCATCGGCAGCGACGGCGGGATGATCGGGCCGATGGTCGCCGACGCGGCGGTGATCGCGCCCGCGGTCTCGGCGTCGTAGCCTTCCTTCTTCATCGCCTCGATCTCGACGGTGCCCAGCCCCGCCGCGTCGGCGACCGCCGAGCCGCTCATGCCGGCGAAGATGACCGAGCCGACGATGTTGGCCTGCGCGAGCCCGCCGCGCATCCAGCCGACCAGCGCCGAGGCGAAGTCGAAGATCCGGTGCGTGATGCCGGCCGAGTTCATGACGTTGCCCATCAGGATGAACAGCGGCGCCGCGAGCAGCGGGAACGAATTCGCCGCCATCGCCACCTTCTGCGGCAGGACGATCGCCGGGATGCCGGCAAGGAGCAGGAACGCGAACCCGGCCAGCCCCATCGCCGCGTAGATCGCCGGCCCGGCGAACAGCGACACGAACCACGCCGCGAGGATCCAGAGGATCAGCTCGATCACGGCAAGCCTCGTCGAGCGCCTCGAGCCGCCGGGCTCCCGCGATCGCGGGCACGGCGAATCCGCGTCGGGCGCAAGCGCGCGCGGCGGCGTGCCGTCATCGCGCCGACGTGCGTGCCGCCGTGAACGCCCGCACCGCCGTCCGCGCGTCGGCCAGCGCGTGCAGGCCGACGACGAACGCCGCCAGCGGCACGATCGCGTAGACGACGCCCATGCCGAAGAACAGCGCGACCGTCTCGACGTCGGCGTTGCGCAGCGCGATGCGCGTGCCGTACCAGACCAGCACGGCGGCGAACGCGATCGCCGCGAGCGCGGCGAACAGCGCCAGCAGCGCGCCCAGCCGCGGCCGCGCGCGCTCGGCGAACATCGACACGCCGAGGTGGCTGCGCCGCCGCGCGGCGATGATCCAGCCCAGGAACGAGCACCAGACCAGCAGGTAGCGGCCGAGCTCGTCGCTCCAGGTCAGCGGGCTGCCCAGGAAGTAGCGGAAGAACACCTGCGCGATGACGCACCCGAACATCGCCGTGAACAGCGCGACGGCGAGCGTGTCGATCGCGCGGGCCGCAATGCCCGCGGCACGGCCGGGCAGGATCATCCGGTTACTTGATCGCCTGGATCTTCTCGAAGGTGCCGACGCCCCACTTGGACTCGAACTTCTTCGGCACCGTCGCCAGCACCGGGGCGCGGAAGGCGTTGGCGTCGGGCGTGATCACCGTCATCCCGGCGGCCTTGAAGGTGTCGACCAGCGACCCCTCCTGCCGGATCAGCTCCGCGTCCTGCCAGGCGATGCCCGCCTTGACCGCGTCGGCGATGATCTGCCGGTCGGCGGGCGCGAGGCCCTGCCAGAACGCCTCGTTCACCACCACCAGCCGCGGCGTGATGATGTGGCCGGACAGCACCAGGTACTTCTGCACCTCGTCGAACTTGCCCGACTTGATCGTCGGCAGCGGGTTCTCCTGGCCGTCGACGACGTTCTGCTTCAGCGCCAGGTAGAGCTCGCCGAAGTTCATCGGCGTGGGCTTCGCGCCCCAGGCCTCGGCCATCGCCTTGAACACGTCGTTCTCGGGCACGCGCAGCTTGAAGCCGACCATGTCGGCGGGCCCCTTCACTTCCCTGCTCGTCGTCGTGATGTGCCGCGTGCCGTAGTACGTCGTGCCCAGGATGCGCATGCCGCGCGCCTTGACCAGCGTCTGGTTGAACTCCTCGCCGATCGGGCCGTTCATCGCCTTCTGCAGGTGCGCGGCGTCGCGCCAGACGTACGGCGCTTCGACGACCGAGATCGACGGCACCCAGGCGCCGAAGTTCGCCGCGCCCTCGGTGACGACCTGCTGCGCGCCGTTGGCGACCGCGTCGATCATGTCGCGCGAGCCGCCGAGCTGGCCGCCGGGGAACGACTGGATGACGATGCGGCCGTTCGACTTCGCCTTCGCGTCGGCGGCGATGCGGTCGATCATCTGCACCGACGGGTGCGTCCCGCCGACGACGTCGCCCCAGCGGATCGTCACCTGCTGCGCCTGCGCCGCACCGGCGCCGAGCAGCGCCCCCGTCGTCGCCACCAGCACCGCCGTTGTCATCGTCCTTCGTTTCATCGCTTTGCTCCTCGGGTGGCGCGCGTCGTGGTCGCGCGCGGGTCGTGGCGCCGGAGCGGCGTCGCCCCGGCGGTGATCGGTGTGAGCTTGACCGCCGCACCGGCGGCAGGGTGGGCAGGCGCCACGCCGGCCGCCACGCCGCGGTCGCGGGTGGCCGGCGCGAGACGCGGCGACCGCGCGCCGGCATGCCGCTGCCGAGGCCCAGCGCGCGGTCGCGCGACGCGGCGATGTGCGCCTCCATCGCCGCCGCGGCGCGCTGCGGATCGCGCGAGGCGATCGCCGCGATGACGTCGAGGTGCACCCGCATCACCGGCACGACGAGGTCGGCGTACAGGCGCGTCTCGCTCTGCCGGATCAGCCGGATCTTGATCGAGTTGACGCGGTAGGCGTTGGAGATGATGCCGTTGCCCAGCGCGTCGACGATGGTCGCGTGCATCCGGTCGTCGACCGCCTGCGCCTTCGCCACCAGCGCCGGCGTGACCCCTTTCGCCGCGGCGGCGAGCACGGCCTCGTGCTCGGACCGGATGCGCTCGAGCTCGCCGTCGGGCGCGTTCAGCGCGAAGCGGGACGCGGCCTCGCGCTCGATGAGGATGCGGAACTGGAAGGCGTTGCGGATGAGCTCGAGGTCGACCTGCGCGACCTGCATCCCGCGCTGCGGCACCGTGCGGATCAGGCCGTCGGCCTCGAGCCGCGGAATCAGCTCGCGGATCGCGCCCAGCGGCATGCCGGTGATCTCGGTCAGCTCGCGCTGCGACACGAACTGGCCGGCGCGGATCTCGCGGTCGATCAGGCCGCGCGTGAAGCGCTGATACGCCTGGTCGCGCAGCTTCATCGCGGCGCCGGCAGCGCGTCGAACGCGGCGGCCAGCGTCGCGCGCGCCGCCGCCGGCAGCGCGACGAGCGGCGGCGTCGCGCGGGCGTAGCCGTCGTCGCCGGTGACGTGCGCGACCAGCGCCTTGATCGCCGGCGTCACCGGATGCGCGAGCAGCAGGTCGACCAGCGAATCGAGGCCGGGGATGTCCTCGCCGCGCTCGATCATCGGCGCGAGCCGCGCGGCACAGAAATTGGAAAAGCCGTTGATCGCGCCGCTGCCGCCGTGGCGCACCGCGCGCGCGAGCAGCCGCTCGTCGCCGACGAGGACGTGCAGGTCGCGGTGCGCCTCCAGCAGCGCCGCCGTGTAGTCCCAGACGCCGCCGCTGTCCTTGACGCCGACGACGACGCCGGGAAACGCGCGCTTCAGCCGGCCGACGAGGTCGACCGACAGCGGCACGCAGGTGAGCGACGGCAGGTGGTAGAGGATGACGCCGCGGGCGTCGCCGGACGCCTCGATGACGCGCGAGAACCAGGCGTAGAGCCCCTCGTCGTCCGGACCCTTGAAGTAGAACGGCGGCGCGAGCAGTATGCCGCGGCCGCCGGCGGCGTAGATGTGCCGGGCCTGCGCCGCTGCGTCCTCGATGGCGCTCGCCGCGACGCCGCCCAGCACCTGCGCGCGCATGTCGAAGCCGGCGGCGACGAACCCGTCGAGCATCCGCGCGCGCTCGCGGAAGCCGAGCGACGCGCCCTCGCCGGTGGTGCCGAACAGCGTGACGCTGGTGCAGCCTTCGTCGAGGCAGCGGCGCGCGTGCGCGACCAGCCGCGGCAGGTCGACGCTGCCGTCGGCGGCGAAGGGCGTGATCGACGCGACGCCGAGCCCGAAGCGGTCGGCGGCCGGGCGCATCGCGGGATCGGATCGGGGCCCGCGCCGGCGGCGGGGGCCGCCGTGCCGGCGCGGGAATCGGAGCGGGAGGCAGCCGCGGTGGCCGCGGCGCCGACCGTGGGGCCGGTTGTCGTGTGCATGCTGACATGTTAGTTTGCACGCAACAAGCGCGCAAGCCCCCCGCCGGACCCCATCGTGCCGCCCGACCCGTCCCGCCGGCGTCGCCGCCCGACCCGTCCCCTGCCGCAGCGACGCCCGACGGCGCCTCCGGTTCCGCCCCCGGAGCCGCGTCCGGTTCCGCCCCCGAAGCCGCGCCCGGCCCCGCTTCCGGCGCCGCCGCCGGGATGCCCCGGCGCCCCCTCGGACGCAGCGGCCTCGCCGTCACCGCGCTGGGCTTCGGCGGCGCGCCGCTCGGCGACCTCTATGCGCGACTCGACGACGCGACGGCGATCGCCACCGTCGACGCCGCGTACGCCGCCGGCGTGCGCCTGTTCGACACGTCGCCGCTGTACGGCCGCGGCCTGTCCGAGCACCGGGTCGGCGCCGCGCTGCGGCGGCACCCGCGCGACGACTTCGTGCTGTCGACCAAGGTCGGCCGGGTCTACGCGCCGGCGCCGGGCGGCGTGCGCAACGCCGAGGGTTACGTCGGCGGGCTGCCGTTCGAGGGGCGCTTCGACTACTCGCACGACGGCGCGCTGCGCTCGCTCGAGCAGTCGCTGCTGCGGCTGGGAACTGCGCGCGTCGACGTCGCGCTGATCCACGACATCGACGCCTGGACCCACGGCACCGAGGCGGTCGAGGCGCGCTACCGCGAGGCGCTCGACGGCGCGTGGCGCGCGCTCGCCGACCTGCGCTCGCAGGGCGTGGTCCGCGCCATCGGCGTCGGCGTCAACGACGCCGCGATCTGCGCGCGAATCGCGCGCGACGCCGACCCCGACTGCGTGCTGCTCGCGGGCCGCTATTCGCTGCTCGAGCAGCCGGCGCTGGACGACTTCCTGCCGCTCGCGCAGGCGAAGGGCATCGGCGTGCTGCTGGGCGGCGTGTTCAATTCGGGGATTCTGGCCACCGGCGCGGTGGCCGGGGCGCGCTACAACTACCGCGCCGCGCCGCCCGACGTCCTCGCCCGCGTCGCGCGGATCGGGCGGGTCTGCGCGGCGCACGGCGTCGAACTCGCCCACGCCGCGCTGGCGTTCGCGCTCGGCCATCCGGCGGTCGCGTCGGTGGTGCTGGGGGCCGTCACCCCCGACGAAGTGGCGCGCAACGCCGCGTTGTTCGCCCGCCCGGTGCCGGCGGCGCTGTGGCGCGACCTCGTCGCCGAGGGCCTGCTGCGCAACGACGCGCCGCTGCCGGCCTGAGCGCGCGGCCGCCTCGGCGGCGGCTTCCGACAGCCACCCGACCGTGTAGCCGTGCAGGTCGACCCGGACGCGGTACTGCGCCGACCGCGCTTCGCGTTCCGGCACCAGCGTTGCGACGAGGCCGAGCGCAGCGCCGTCGCGGACGCGCGGATAGAGCCGCTCCGCCGCCGGGGTGTACCCCAGTCTCGGGCCGCTCGCGCCGCCGCAGGTCCTGTGCGATCAGAGCCGGTGCGCGCGGTCGGCGAGTGCGAAGCCCGGCCACTCGATGCCGGGCGTGCGCGCCAGCGCCAGCACCTTGAAGAGCTCGCCCATCTCGGCGGGGGACAGGAGCTTCTGGACCGCCGCGGTCTCGCGCAGCACCGCCGGGGTGCCCGGCTCGCCCAGCGCCGCCAGCGCGTCGAGGATGCCGCAACCGAGCAGGAACGGCGCCTGCGCGGTGAAGCCCTCGACCTCGAGCCCGGCGCGCAGTCCCGCGTCGGCGATCGCGCTGAAGTCGACGTGCGCGGTCAGGTCGGACAGCCCCGGCCACAGGAACGGGTCGGCGTGCGCACGATGCCGGTAGTGGCCCATCAGCGTGCCCTCGTCGCGCTGCGGGTGGTAGTACTCGGCGGCGGGAAAGCCGTAGTCGACGATGAGCAGCGCGCCGCCCGCGAGCCGGCGGCCGATCGTCTCGACCAGCGCCTCGGCGGCCGGGTTGATTTCCGACAGGTAGTCGATGTCCGCCGGGAAGCGCGCGGCGGCGAGCGCCGGAAAACGCGCGGCGGCGAGCGCCGCGAGGCGCGGGTTCGCCGGCCGGTCGTCGAAGGCGAACGATTGCATGGCGTCGTTCCAGACCACGCCGCGCTCGAGCAGCGCGCCGGCGCGCCGCGCGACGACGTGCGGCGGGATCGCGTCGAGCACCTCGTTCAGCACCACGGCGCCGTCGATCCTCGGCGGCACGCCCGACAGCCACTCGACCCGCCCGGCCAGCGCGGGCGCCGCGACGGCGATCGTCGCCCGTTGCCGTTCGGCGAGGTCGGGGCTCACCTCGACGATCGCGTATCGCGACGGCAGCGCGCCGCGCGCGTCCAATGCGATCAGCAGGTCCGCGGCGAGGCGCCCGGTGCCGGCGCCGAACTCGACGATCTCGCGGCCGGCGGTCGCGGCCAGGATCGCGTCGACCTGCACCGCCAGCGCCGCGCCGAAGAGCGGCGTCATCTCCGGCGCGGTGACGAAGTCGCCGGCGGCGCCGAACTTGCGCGCACCGGCCGAGTAATAGCCCAGCCCCGGCGCGTACAGCACGTGCTGCAGGTAGTCGGCGAGCGGCATCCACCCGCTGGCCGCGTCCAGTTCGGCGCGAACGCCGGCAACGACGCGGGCCGAGTGCGCGCGGGCGTCGGCGTCGGGTTCGGGCAGCGCGGGAGCGGGACGATGCATCGTGGGGGTGGGCGAATCGTGCCGGTGTGCTAGATTCCGGCGCAGTCTAGCCGATAGCGTGAGGATCGACGCGTGCAAGGCAAGGTCGTGCTGATCACCGGGGGCGCCAAGCGCGTGGGCGCGGCCATCTGCCGCCGCCTGCACGGCACCGGCGCGAACCTGATGCTGCACTATCGCGCGTCGGCCGGCGAAGCGCGGCTGCTGCAGGCGGAACTGAACGGCATCCGCGGCGATTCGGTCGCGCTGGTGCAGGCGGACCTGCTGGAGCTGCCGCAGCTGCCGGCGCTGGTCGAGCGCACGCTCGGCACCTACGGCCGGCTCGACGCGCTGGTCAACAACGCGTCGTCGTTCCATCCCACCCCCATCGGCGAGATCGACGCCGCCGACTGGGACGACCTGATGGGCACCAACCTCAAGGCGCCGCTGTTCCTGTCGCAGGCCGCGGCGCCCGCGCTCAGGAAGGCCCACGGGGCGATCGTCAACATCACCGACATCCACGCCGACCGGCCGCTGAAGAACTACGTCGTCTACTCGGCGGCCAAGGCGGGGCTCGCGGGGCTCACCCGCTCGCTCGCCCGCGAGTTGGCACCCGAGGTGCGGGTCAACGCCGTCGCGCCGGGCCCGATCCTGTGGCCCGACGACGACCAGTTCGACGAGCTGTCGCGGCAGCGCATCGTGTCGCAGACGCCGCTGAAGCGCGAAGGCACGCCGGAGGACATCGCCCGCGCCGTGCACTTCCTGCTGTTCGACGCGCCCTACGTCACCGGCGAGACCATCGCCGTCGACGGCGGCCGGCACATCGCGATCTGACCGCGGGTCCGCCGGCCCCGTCCTGCGCCACCCCGACACGACCCGACCCGGGACGCCGCCCGCGCGCCCCCCAACGCTCCCCGCCGCCCGCCCCGCGCTCCATCGATGCCGTCGTTGCGTGCCCTGCTCGCCCGCCTGACCCGCGCCGAACCCGCCGAGCTGGCGGCATCGCTGTGGTCGTTCGCCTACTTCTTCGCGCTCCTCGCCGGCTACTACGTGCTGCGGCCGATCCGCGACGAGATGGCCATCCAGGTCGGGCAGGCGAAGCTGCACGAACTGTTCCTCGGCGTGTTCGTCACCATGCTCGTCGTCGCGCCGGTGTTCGGCTGGCTGACGCGGACGTTCCCGCGCCGGCGCCTCCTGCCCTGGCTGTACGCGTTCTTCGTCGCCAACCTGGGCGGGTTCTGGCTGCTGTTCGACGCCGGCCACGGCGCGCAGGCCGAAATGGTCGCGCGCGCGTTCTTCGTCTGGGTCAGCGTGTTCAACCTGTTCGCCATCAGCGTGTTCTGGAGCTTCATGGCGGACCTGTTCGACACCGCACAGGCGAAGCGGCTGTACGGCTTCATCGCCGCCGGCGGCACCGTCGGCGCGCTGACGGGCCCCGCGCTGACCGCGGGCTTCGTCACGCTGGTCGGCGTGCGCTCGATGCTGCTGGTCTCGGCCGGCTTCCTGGCGGTGGCGATCGTCGCCATCCTCAACCTGCGCGCGTGGGCGGCTCGCGCGGACCCGCGAACGGCCGCCGCACCATCCGCCGGGCAAGGCGCCGGGCCGCGCAACCCCGGAGCCGTCGTCGACACCACGCCCGAGCGACCGATCGGCGGCAGCATCTGGGCCGGCATCACCGACATCGTCCGCTCGCCGTACCTGCTGGCGATCTGCTTCTTCCTGTTCGCCTACTCGCTGCTGTCGACGCTGCTCTACTTCCAGCAGACGGAGCTGGTGCCGGCGGCGATCGCCGACAGCGCCGAGCGCACACGGCTGCTGGCGCTGGTCGACATGGCGGTCAACCTGCTGACGCTGCTGGTGCAGGTATTCGCGTTCGGCGCGCTGATCCGCCGGCTGGGCACGACGTTCATGCTCTGCGCGATGCCCGTCGTGGCGATCGCCGGCTTCGCCGCGCTGGCGCTGTCGCCGGTGCTGGCGACGCTGGTGGTGTTCGGCGTCATCCGCCGCGCCGGCGAGTACGCGGTCAGCAAGCCCGCGCGCGAGACGCTGTTCAACGCGCTGCCCGCCGAGCAGAAGTACAAGGCCAAGAACGTCATCGACACGCTGGTCCATCGCGGCGGCGACACCGCGTCGAGCTGGATCTTCGCGGGATTGAAGTCGCTCGGGCTGTCGCTGACGACGATGAGCTGGCTCGCCGTGCCGGTGTCGG
>CAWHJY010000019.1:0-180256 GCA_963829775.1 uncultured beta proteobacterium
ACCGACGGGGAGGTCCAGCTTGGCGGCGGGCGCCTGCGGCGCTGCGGTTTGAACCGGAGCGGTGGTCGCAGGCGCCGCCACCGCGGCGGACGGCACCGGCGCACGGTGGCGGCGGGCGCAGCGGGCGCAGCGGGCGCAGCGGGCGCAGCGGGCGCAGCGGGCGCAGCGGGCGCGGCAGGCGCACAAGCCACCCCCACCAATGCCACGACAAGGAGCAACAGGGGCAGGATCAGCAACCTGCCCCTGTTGCCGGGACGATGCGTCTTCATCGATCTCTCCTTCTGTCTAGTAGATGAACTCCCGAATGTCATACCGCGAGACTTGCGGCGGATGCAACGGGTCGTGCGGCCGCAGCGCTGCCCGGATGGCCACTTCCTGGGCGGCGATTGCGGTGTCGGACAACGGCCGGACGTCCTCGGTTGCGGCCAGATTGCCATCTCTGAGCCGGGCTGAGCCACAAACGGCGAGAAATAGACGATGTCGCCTACGCCGAGCCTGCGTGCGCGTTTCGACAACCGCAATGGGACGGCATCGCCGTTCGATCGCCTAGACTGACCGCGGCGGCGCGGAGCACGAACGGACTCGCCCGACCCGGAGTTGGCCAGCGATCCTGCGGGACCGATTGCGATGGCACTCACGGTTGTAATCCAGATGTAAGCCCCTGGCCGGGTCCGCTCCCGTAGTATTACGCGTGCTGCGCGATCGTTTCGCGGCGACCAACGGGAGGAAACTCATGATGCGCAAATTGCTGACCACGGCGAGCGTCGCCGCCGCCCTGTTCCTGTCGTCCGCGCCGGTCGCCGCGCAAAGCTGCGCCGGCTTCGCCGACGTCGACGCCGCCAGCCAGTTCTGCCCGAACGTGACCTGGCTCAAGAACCGCGGCATCACGCTGGGCTGCGCGCCGGGGCTGTACTGCCCGTCCGATTCGGTGTCGCGTCTGGCGATGGCGGTATTCCTCAACCGCACCGGCGACGTCGCCACACCCAAGACGTTCGAAAGCTACGCAGGCTGCCTCGGGGGGCGTCTCGATCCTGGGCGACGGCATGCGACTGATGTCGGGTGGAGCGGGGCAGGCGGTGGACTACTCGCGGCGGGTGCAGGTCACCGGCGTGTGCAGCGTCCGCGTCACCGATGCCGCCACCGTCACGCTCGACATTCCGATCAGCACCGACCTCGGCTTGACCTGGGAGGGCGTCACCGGCATCAAGGCGAACGTCGCCTCGGCGATCGCATCCGGGCTCCAGCCGAACCACATGGTCTCGATCACGGTCCAGGGACAGCGGACGATACCGCCCGGCGCGACCGAATTTTACGCGGTGCGCGTTCGCGCCATCGGCGGCCCCGGCGACAGCAACGACGTGCGCTGCACGATGCACGGGATCGTGGCCCCGCTTCCTGCACCGTAATCGGCAATCGCCGACGCGGCCCATGCGCACGCCGAAGCGCACGATTTGGCCGATGGCGAGGTCCAGCTACGCCAGATTCGACAGCGTGCCCCAGCGACCTGCCGGCACCCAGCCGACGTCGCCGTGCAACAGCGTGTCACGCCGCGGTTCCTGATTCACTCGACGTTCTGGCAGCGCGCGCAGGGCCGGCATCCGAACCTAACGGCGGATGCTCGGTCCCCGCCGCCAGGCCAGCACTGCAAGCAGCAGCGTCAGCAGGATCAATGCGCTGTCGGACAGCGCCGGCACCGGCGTCGTCGCCGGCGCATCGGGGACCGGATCGAGCACAAACGTACGGCATGACGGCGCGACGGTCGCACCGCAACCAAATGCGACGATGCGCCCGGCGTCATTGATCCCGCGCGCCTCGGTCAGCGTTGCCCCGGTCAAGCCCGACACGACGCGTGTGTTCAGGTCGTACCAGCGGTCGTTGGTCCACAGGGCCGCATGTATCTCCACACCCGCGTGGACGACACCGACGACATCACCGAGGGCATTGATGGCGTAGCCCTCGCTGTACCCGCTGCCGGGCAGCGTGCCCAGGTCGCGCATCGTGCCGTTGGCGTAAATGAACGCGTGAATGGCGGATCCGGCGGTTGTCGCCGCACCGGTGACCTGTCCCTGGTTGTTGACCGCGCGGGCCCAGCTGTTGCCGCCGCCGGGGAACGTGCCCAGGTCCTGCATCATGCCGGCACCGTAGAGAAACGCTCGCGACGTGATGGTCGGGCCAAGCGCGTAACTTCTTCCCGCCACCTGCCCCGCGGCGTTGATGCCGTAGCCCTCGCTGCCACTGCCACCCGGTAACGTCCCGAGATCGACCAGCGCGCCGCCGATATACAGGAACGCATGGAGGGCGGCGTTGCCCGCCGTATGGGCATACCCGGTGACGTGCCCGGCGGAGTTGATGGCGTTTCCCCAGCTGTTGCTGCCTCCTGGCAGCGTACCGAGTTCGACCAGGGTGCCACCGGAGTAGACAAATGCGCGTGTGCTCCCATCGCTCCGCGAAGCCCATCCGGTTGCCTGACCGCTGTCGTTGAGGGCCGTTCCCCAGCTCGCGTCGCCCCCCGGCAGCGTGCCGAGATCGGTGAACACGCCCGACGCATGGAGAAACGCACGACTGCCACCACCGATCTGCGCGGCGCCTACCACGACACCGGCGTTGTTGATGCCATGCCCTCGGGTGTCGTCGCGCCCCGGGAAGTTCGGCAGCGAAGTCGCGGCGAAGTACTGCGCGATGCCGCTCGTCGGCAAGGCGATTCCCGTGACCAACAAGGCCGCCATCGCCAGTACACGCACACCCCGGTCCCGAATCATCGTTTCCCCGATTGATGGGAACAAGCGAGACGATCGACTTGGTCCAACCGCGATCGTCGCCCACAGACTTCCGAAGCGCCGACGGAGTGGCGCCGCGCATGGGTGTGGTGTAGCGCGATGGTCCCCGCAGTGCATTGAGCCACGTCAATTGCACGCGGCCCGGCACTGCGGCCGGGTGCGGCCGAACGCCGCAAGCGGGATCACCATAACGCGCCGCGCGGATGGCGGCGCAAAACTGATCGCCCGGGCAGGCAGCGCGGCGTCCGCGCGAGCCGGCGGGAGAACCGGCGCCCACTCAGAACGGCGAGCTGGCCCCGTTGCGGCTGGGCAGCGCCACCCGCAGGTTGCAGCGGCTGTCGGACAGATCGCCGCCGCCGCTGACCCGCCCCATGCGCACGCCGAAGCGCACCGTCTGGCCGACGGTGAGGTCCAGCTGCGCCAGATTCGACAGCGTGCCCCAGCGGCCCGCCGGCACCCAGCCGGCGTTGCCGACCGCGGTCAGCGCCGTCCAGGTCGCGCCGCCGTCGGTCGTCGCCACCAGGTCCGCCGCCACGTCGACGTCGGCCGGCGCCTGCGCGGCGAAGCTCAGGTCGAGATAGGCCCGGCGCGGATAGCCGGTCACCGCGTACGGATCGGTCTGGCACACCACGACAGCGGCGTCGAGGTCGATCGCCCCGGGGCTGGTGTCGACCCGCAGCGCGCCGGGCGTGAGTGCCACGCCCAGCCGGTTCATGAACGCCGACATCGCCAGCCGCGACACCGCGTCCGCCGGGCAGTACAGCGTCGTCGCCGTGCAACCGAGCGTCACGCCGCGGTTCTTGATCCACTCGACGTTCTGGCAGAACGGGCTGGTGTCGTCGACGTCGGTGAAGCCGGCGCAGGGCAACGCCAGCGCGGACGGGGCCAGCGCGACCGCGGTGGCTGCGAACAGGATGCGAAACGTGCGGATCATCGTGTCCTCCGATTGCTGCGATGTCATTCGTCGGCGTCGGGCGACGCGTTCGGATTGCGATTGCCGGTCTGCAGCCGCAGCAGGCAGCGGCTCGCCGCCAGCGTCCCGGCGCCGGTGAGTTGCGTCAGCCGCAACCCGTAGCGCACGACCTCGGTCGGCGCCACGTCGCGGTCGACGTTGAGCCGGACGTTGGCCCAGCGGCCGTTCGCGACCCCGGCCGGCACCGGCGGCCCCAGCGCCACCCAGATCGCCCCGCCATCGACGCTGCCGACCACCTCGACTTGCATCTCGCCGGTGCCTTGACCCTGGCCCATCAGCACGGCGTCGATCGAGGCGCGGCGCTCAAAGGTGGCCGCCGCCACGTCCCCGGTCGTGCACACCACCGGATTCGCGGCCGGGTTGAGCGGCCCGGGGGCGGCTTCGATCTTCACCGGCGCGGTGGTCAGCGTCGTCCCCAGCCGGTTCATGAACAGCGCCATCTGCAGCCGCGTCGTCGGGCTGGCCGGGCAGTACAGCCCCACCGCGCAGCCCAGCGTCACGCCGCGCTTCTTCATCCACTCGACGTTCGGGCAGAACGGGCTCGCCGCGTCGACGTCGCTGTACGCGTCGCACGGCAGGCCCGAATTCGACACCACCGTCAGCGTCACGTCGTTGCCGGTCCCGCCGACGTAGCTGATCTGCAGCGTCGAACCCTGGACCGTGAACGTCGCGCCCTCCGGCAGGCCGACGAACGCGCCGGAAACGGCCCCGCCGCCGGCATTGTCGACGATGCGGAACACGGTGCCGACCGCGGGCACGGCGCCGAGCGAAACGGTGAGCGTGCCGCCCAGCGCGACGGCGCCCTGGGCGACGACCTGGTCGTACTGCGTCCCCGGCGCGGGGCCGTTCAGCTCGACCACCAGCGTTCCCGTCTGCGTGTACGCCCCGCCGATCGTGATCTGGCCCGGCGACGTGCCCGGCCGCGTCTGCGCGCTGCCGGACACCGTCACGGCACCGGACCCGGAGATCGCCCCCGTGCCGGTCAGCTGCCCGCCGGTGATCGGCAGCGGTCGCGTCGTGCTCAGGTTGCCGCCGACGAGCTCGAGCTTGCCCGCCGTCTGCGCGAAGGTGTTCGCCGCACCGAAGAATTGCAGCGTCCCCGCCTGCAGGCTGATGGTGCCGGTGTTGGCGATCGACCAGTCGCTGACGGTCACGCTGCCGGCCCCCGGCGCCAAGCGCATCGTTCCCGCATTCGCCACCGACGGGCTGCAGCACGATGGCGCCGAAAGCCCGCCGGTCGATGCGAACTCGATCAGCCCCGACGGCAGGTTCACGATCTGCGGGCTGCCCTGCGCCTCGATGCCGTTCGTGCCCGCGAGGCGCAGCGTGCCGCCGTTGGTGATGCGCGCCAGCGTGGGGTTGTTCCCGGACAGGATCTTCTGGCCCGAGGTCCCGGCGATCAACGTGGCGCCGGCCGGGATCGTCAGCTGCAACGGCGTCGACGTACCGACCAGCTGGCCGCCATGCCAGTTCAGCGTGCCGTTCAGCGTGAACGTGCCCGAGTGCAGGCCCTCGATGAGGGTGGTGTTCGTCGCCGTGATCGTGCCGGACCAGGTGTGCGGGGCGCCGACGGTTCCGATCGTCTTGGCGCCCGGGCCGCCGAAGGTGGTGTCGGTCAGGGTCGCGGAGCCGACCCATCCGATGGTCAGCGCGGCGCCGGCCTGCGCGTTGAAGGCGTTGCCGGGTCCGCTCGCCTGCAGCGTGAGGCCTCCATTCCTGCTGATCAGCAGCGTGCCCGATTGCGCCTGCATGTTGCCGTTGTTGGTGACGCTCGCCAGGGTGATCGAGCTGGTTCCCGTGCCGCCGCTCTTCCTGACGAGCCCGGCATTCGTCAGCGTCGACGTCCCGCCGCCGCTCTGCGTGATGCCGGCATCCGACTGCAGGTCGATGGTGCCGGTGGCGGAATTCGCGAGCGACGCGTTGTTCTCGATTTGCAGGTTGCCGTTGCCGGCGATCGAGATCGTGCCGTTGTTGACGAGGCTCGCGCCCGACGCCGCTCAGCCTTTTCTCGGCGACCCCCGACAGCGCGAGCGTCGACCCCGTCGCGACCGTCACCACCGGCGCCCCTCGGCCACCCGTAATCATTTCGCCACCGGTCCAGGCGAGCGTGCCGTTCAGCGTGAACGTGCCGGCAAGGCTGCCTCCTGCGAGCGTCGTGTTCGTCATCGCGATGGTGCCCGCCAGCACGTACAACGCGCTGGTGCTGCTGCCGATCGTCTTCGCGCCCGGGCCGCCGAACGTCGTCCCGGTGAAGGACGAGGGGTTGGTCACCCACCCGATGTTCAGTGTCGCGCCGGCCTGCGCGTTGAACGCGTTGCCCGCGCCGCTCGAGACGATGCGGGTGGACCCGGCGGCGATCTGCAGCGTGCCCGCCTGCACGTCGACGACGCCCGTGTTGTTGAACAGCGGGGTCGTGATGTTGGCGGTGCCTGCTCCCGACGGTCTTCCTGATCAGGCCGGCGTTGGTCAGCACCGAGTTTCCGCCGCCGTTCTGCTGCAGCCCGCCGTCGCCCTGCAGGTCGATCACCGCGCCCGCGGCGTTGGTGACGGTGGAGTTGTTCTCGATCTGCAGGCTGCCGGCGCCGGTGCTGACCATGGTGCCGTTGTTGACGAGCTGCAGCGATTGCAGGGACTTGACGCTCACGCCCGCGAGCGCGAGCGTGCCGGTTGGCGCCACCGTGAGCGACGCGTAGTCGACGCTGCCGCCGCTCCAGTCGTAGCGGCCGTTGACGGTCACCTGCCCCGTGTTCCCGCCGCTGGTCGAAGCGTCCCGCCCGACTGGTTGACCGCGCCGTTCGCGTTCACCGTCATCGTCGCCGTCGGGGCGCCCGCGTTCAGCGTCAGGATGCCGCCGCTGCCGCCACCGGGCAGCGACAGCGTCTGCGTGCCCGACGCCCCGCCGATGGCGACGCTGCCGACGGTGAAGCTGCCGACGACCGTGACGGTGTACGTGCCCGCGAGGGTGATGGCGGCGGTGTCGGTCGTCGCGTTCGGCACGCCGTTCGGCGTCCAGTTGGCCGCCGTGCCCCAGTCGCCGCCGGCCGCGTTGTTCCAGGTGTAGCTCACCGCCCGCGCGGGAGACGCGACCGCCAGCGCGAGGAGCGTGGCGACCAGCGCGCAGGCGAGCCCCGCGGGAGCCGGCGCTCGGCGGTGTCGAAGCTTCGTCGGCAATGCAGCATGCGTACGCCCTCCGTCGCAGTCCGGGCGGCGCTGATCGGTCCGGCGTTCCGGCCCTTCCGGCGTCGCGTCGGTGCACACTAGGTTGCCGGCGTCGCGCCCGCAAGGGGCCGGACGGCCCGGGAGCGCACTTGTAATCGATCTGTAAGCGGCGGGGACGGGCGGTGGCGGCGAAGCCCGGGGGAGCCCGCCTCCGGCCCCGTGATTCGCCCCGCGCGCGCCCTGTGGCATGCTGCACACCTGCGGCCGGGGCGGCCGCCAACCTCGGGGGCAGCCATGAGAAAACGGTTCCTGGCAATGACGTTCGGCGTCGCCGCAGCAGCAACATCCAGCGGCGGCGCGCAGGCACAGAACTGCGACGTCTTCACCGACGTGCAGAACACGGCGTCGTACTGCCCCGCGGTGGTGTGGCTCAAGAACCGGCAGGTCACGCTGGGGTGCGCCAGCACGCTGTACTGCCCCACGGACCTCGTAACCCGCGCCTCGATGGCGCTGTTCATGCAGCGGCTGGGCACGGCGCTCTCGCCGCAGTTCTACAGCCGATCGCTCGCCAACACGCCGGCGTCGGTCGATCTCGCCGTCAACGTCTTTCAGCCGTTCTGCGTGATGTCCACGCCGATTCCCGCCGCCACGTACACGCGCATCGCCCGCGCACGCGGCCACATGTCGCTGCAGGCCAGCGGTTCGACGGGGTTGCAGATGTTCCTGGTGTATTCGGTCGACTCGGGTCCGTATTCGAATGGGAACTCGGTCGCGCTGACCGTGCCCAATCCCGGCGGCAACCAGGAGCTGACCTGGGCATCGCTCCCGGTGCCGCTCGCGCCCGGCTCGACCTACACCTTCGCGATCGGGATTTCGAATCCGGCAACGGCGACCGGGACGCTCGCGCTCGGCAGCAACCAGTGCATGCTCGAGGTCGACGTGGTCAATCAGAACTAGCGCCGCATGACGCCATGAGGGGTGCGCCCGGGCGGCGCACTCCCGGGCAAGGCGGAAGGGTCCTCGGGCCTGCGCGCGCCAGCGGTGGTCGGATTCGGCCGAGGCGGGAAGATCCTTGGGCCAGCGCGCGTCAGCGGTGGTCCGATCCGGACACGATGGTCCGCAGCGCTGCCGCCGCCAGCGGCAGCTCGCGGTCCGCCGCCAGCGCCCGCGACAGCAGCGACGCGGCGTCGAGGCGGGCAATGCGCGCGGCGCCCTTGGCCAGCACGGCGTCGACGCGCAACCGCAGCCTTCGCCGCTCGGCCTCGACCCAGGAAACGCCGTCGTCGGGCAGCAGCGGCCCGGGGTAGCCGTCGACGACGCCGGCCAGCGCGTCACTTAGCGCGCCGTCCCCCGCCGTCTCGGCCGCGGCCAGCGCGGCCTCCAGCTGCCAGCGATCCACCGTCGCGTGCCGCGAGTCCAGCGACACCTCACCTTCCGACAGCACGACCAGGCTGTCGGCCCCGAGCAGCCGGCGCAGCCGCAGCAGCGTGACGTTGAACGCCGACCTGGCGCCGACGCGCCCCTCGCCGGGCCACAGCAGCGACACCAGCCGCTCGACGGCGACCCGCCGCCCGCCCAGGGCGACGACGGCGCGCAGCAGCTCCGTCGGCTTCCCCGACGCGCGCGCGCCGTCGGTGGCCAGGCGCTTGCCGTCCTGCTCGACGCGGAAAGCCGCCGAGGACGTGGATGCGGCACTTCCACGGCCAGCTGGCGGGCGCGTTCGCCGGCGGCGGCAGGCCCCGCTCGCGGATGAGGCTGCGCACGTAGTCGGTCTCGATGCCGGATTCCAGCGCGAGCGCGCAGACCCGGGCAGCGACGTCCGGCACCGGCCAGAAGAACGCCGGGTAGTCGACCGACCGCGCCTCGACCAGCGCGCGTGCGACGAAGGGCTTCGCATCCGCGCGCCGTCCGGCGGCGATCAGCGCGTCGGCCGCCGCCATGTCGGCGAGCAGCATCGCCTGCCGCGACTGCATCGGAGTCGCGCGGCCGCCCGCGTCGCGGAACGCCGTCGCGGCGCCGTTGCCGTCGTTGACCGCCGCGAGGCAATAACCCTCCAGGCAGCGCATCTGGATCGACTCGTCGTCGGGCGCCGCGGCCCGGTCGGCAAAGGCGATCGCGCGGCGCGCGGTTCCCAGCGCGTAGTCGAAACGCCCGGAACACAGTTCCGCCAGCGAGCGCAGCTGCTCAGTCACCGCGCGCCACATCGGCTCGCGCTCGTCGTCGACCGGCTCCAGCTCTGCGAGTCGCGCGCGCGCCGCGTCGAAGTCGCCGCGCGCGACCGCGAGCCGCGCTTCCATCAACGTCGCGACGACGGCGATCGAGCGCAGGTCGAACCGGCGCGCGATGTCGCGCGCCTGCCGGAACTTCGCCTCGGCCTCGTCGAGACGGTGCGAGAACAGCGCGTGCTGGCCGCGCACCGACGCCCAGTGCCCGGCGAACCACGGCGCGGCCGCGGCGGCGAACCGGTCGGCCTCGACCTCAACTTGCGCCGCGTCGCGGTCGCGCCGCGCGGTTTCCAGCCAAAGGATCAGGGCCGCGGCGCCGCACAGCGCCTTGTCCGCGTCCGTCGCCTCGCGCAGCATCGACACCGCATTGCGGATCGTTCCCTCGCCGTCGAAATCGTCGACCGCATGGAGCGCGCGCAGAGCCCGCGCACCCAGCACCGCGAGACGCACGGCGGGATCGTCGCGGCCGCGGGGATGCGCGGCGGCGCCGTTGAGCCGGGTTGCCCAGGTCGCGAAGGGACGGAAATCGCGGTAGTTGCCGTCGATGAGGCAGACCGCGGCCGCGGCCGCCTCGGCGGCGGCGGAGTGGTTGCGCTGCGCATCCGCCGCCCGCCACGCCTCCTCGAACGCGTCGAGCGCCTCCGGCGCGCCGTGCCCTGCCAGGCGCCACGCGCGGGCGAGCGCGGCGGCGACGTCGTGGGTCGCCAGCCTGGCGATCGGAGCGGGGGCGGGGTCGGATGCTGCCATGTCGTCAGTCGGAAGCGGCCATGTCGTCAACGAGAGCAGGGGGCGCGGCCGCCGGGGTGGCCTGCCGGCGGCCCGCGGGTGGCACCCGCTTCGCACGAGTGGAGTGTAGCGCGGCGGGGGCCGGGCTCGCCAAACCGCCCGTACCTTGCGATGATGTCCACCTCCACCCCCACCCCCACCCCGCTCCCGCGACGCGCCAGGAAGGAAGCCCCGTGCATCGGATCGCCCGCTCGCTCTGCGCCACCGCCCTTCTGTGCGCCTGTGTCACCCCCCCGGGCCCGGCTGGGTCGTCGCTGCCGCCGCCGGACGTCGTCGCGCAACTCGCGCCGACCGGCAAGCTGCGCGCTGCGATCAACTACGGCAATCCGGTGCTCGCGTTCAAGGATGCGTCCACCGGAGAGCCGCGCGGCGTCTCGGTCGACCTTGCCCGCGAGCTCGCGCGGCGGCTCGGCGTGCCGCTCGAAATGGTCTTCTACACCGCCGCCGGCAAGGTGACCGAGGGCGCGCGAACCGGCGCGTGGGACATCGCATTCGTCGCCATCGACCCGGCCCGAGCGGTCGACATGGACTACAGCGCCGGTTACGTCGTCATCGAGGGCGTGTACCTGGTGCCGCAGGACTCGCCGATCCGCGCCAACGCCGACGTCGACCGCGACGGCGTGCGCGTCGCCGCGGCCCGGGGCAGCGCCTACGACCTGTTCCTGCAGCGTGAGCTCACGCGCGCGAAGATCGTGCCGGCGCCGACATCGGCGGCGGTCGTCGACACCATGGTCGCGCAACGGCTCGAGGTCGCCGCCGGAGTGAAGCAGCAGCTCGAGGCCGACGCGAAGCGCGTGCCGGGCCTGCGCCTGCTCGATGGCCGCTTCATGGTGATCAACCAGGCGATGGCCACGCCGAAGGGTCGCCCCGAGGGCGCGCGCTACCTCGCCGTTTTCGTCGAGGAGATGAAGTCCTCGGGCTTCGTCGCGGGCGGCCTCCAACGCAGCGGCGTCGAGGGCGCCGCCGTCGCGCCGCCCGCGGGCACGGCACGGTAGGCCGGGGGAACGCGTGGACGACGACCTGCTGAAGCGCCTCGCCCGCTTCGAGAAGCGCTCCTTCCCGGCGTACCGCGAGGAATACCGGCGGCTGGTCGCCGAGGGCCAGACTCCGCGCACGCTGTTCATCGGCTGCTCGGACTCGCGGATCGTGCCGTATCTCCTGACCGGCACCGGGCCGGGCGACCTCTTCGTCGTGCGCAACGTGGGCAACCTGGTCCCGCCGTACGACTCCCCGGGTCGCGACCACGGCACCCCCGCGGCGGTCGAGTTTGCCGTGATGAAGCTCGGCGTACGCGACATCGTCGTCTGCGGCCACAGCCACTGCGGCGCGATTCGGGCGCTGTACGAGGATCCGCAGCCGGGCGCGCCCAACCTCAACCAGTGGCTCGAGCTCGCGCGCGACGCGGCGCTGCCGGTGAGGGTCTCCGCCGAGGCGCTGCACCGCACCGAGCAGCGGTCGATCGTGCTGCAGCTCGAGCGCCTGATCGCGTACCCGATGGTTGCCGACGGGATCGCGCGAGGGACGTTGTTCCTGCACGGCTGGCACTACATCATCGAGGACGGCCGCATCCTGATCCTCGACGTCGCGTCGGGCCGGTTCGTGCCGACCGATGTCGCCCTCGCCGACCAGAAACCGGCGAGCGACCCGGCGCCGCATCAGGCGCCGTAGCTGCAGGGCCGACCATGGGCCCGGCCAGCACGCGCGCTCGTCCACTGGCGGAAAACTGCCAGAAATGTGACGCAGATCAAACCGTGCGGCAATCTGCCGCTTACCGCAGCGGCACCTCGGCGTAGCATCTTGAAACCGTCGTGGCGGCCGGCGGCAGAGTCCGGTTGCGGATGGGCAGACGATCAACGATTGCGCAACCGAGGCTGGCCGAAATGTCGAATTTCGAGATTGTTGGGCGCGAGGACTACTCCGACGTCACTTACCTGCTGGAGATCCGCCATCCGGTGATGGCGAAGGCCGCCAAGGCCGGCCAGTTCGTCATCGTGATGGAGCACGAGCACGGCGAGCGCATACCGCTGACGCTCGCCGACTTCGACCCGGATGCGGGCACCATCACGCTGGTGATCCAGGCGGTCGGCAAGACGACCCGCGAGATGCAGCAGAACTGCAAGGTCGGGACCAGCCTGTTCGCGGTGGTCGGGCCGATGGGCATCCCCAGCCACATCGGCAGCCCGAAGAAGGTGCTGTGCGTCGGCGGCGGCCTCGGCGTCGCGCCGGTCTACCCGCAGGCCCGCGCCTACGCCCGCAACGGCGCCTACGTGATCGGCGTCGTCGGCTTCCGCAACAAGGGCGTGATGTTCTGGGAGGACAAGTTCCGCGCGGTCTGCGACGAGCTGATCGTCTGCACCGACGACGGCTCGGCCGGCATCAAGGGCCTCGTCACCAAGGGCATGGAGCAGGCGCTCGCCGCGCACCCGGACATCGACGAGGCGATCGCCATCGGCCCGCCGATCATGATGAAGGCCTGCGCGGAAGTGACCCGGCCCCGGCACATCAAGACGCTGGTGAGCCTCAACCCGGTGATGGTCGACGGCACCGGCATGTGCGGCGGCTGCCGGGTCAAGATCGGCGAGGGCATCAAGTTCGCCTGCGTCGACGGCCCCGACTTCGACGCCCACGAGGTCGACTTCGACGACCTGATGGCGCGCCTCGGCCGCTACCGCCCGACCGAGCAGGAGGCGCTGAAGAAGTGGGAGGAAAGCTGCAAGATGGGCGGCGCCCCGGCCGGCACGAGCGAGCGCTACTGACCCGATCGCCCTCCCCGGCAACCGCACCCGCCCCCACGCAGACCACGCGAGCACATTCATGGCCAAGAAGAAGACCATCCGGACGATTCCGCAGGAGCGGACGCCGATGCCCGAGCAGGACCCGAAGGAGCGCGCGCGCAACTTCAAGGAGGTCGCCTGCGGCTACACGCTGGAGAACGCGCTGCGCGAGGCGGAGCGCTGCCTGCAGTGCGCCGACGAGCCGTGCGTGCGCGGCTGCCCGGTCGGCATCGACATCCCGGCGTTCATCCAGAAGATCTCGGAAAAGCACTACCACGGCGCCTACGACGTCATCACCGACACCAACCTGCTGCCGGCGGTCTGCGGGCGGGTGTGCCCGCAGGAGAACCAGTGCGAAGGCGTGTGCACCGTCGGCGACACGCTGGAGCCCGTCGCGATCGGCCGGCTCGAGCGCTTCGTCGGCGACATGGCGGTGCGCGAGGGCTGGGTGAACCTGCCCTACATCGAGAAGAGCGGCTTCAAGGTCGGCATCGTCGGCTCGGGCCCGGCGGGAATGGCCTGCGCGGCCGACATGGCGAAGGCCGGCTGCGAGGTCATCGTCTACGAGGCGTTCCACGAGCCCGGCGGCGTGCTGAAGTACGGCATCCCGGATTTCCGGCTGCCCAACGCCGTCATCGACGTCGAGATCGACAAGCTGCGGCAGCTCGGCGTCAGGTTCGAGTGCAACACGCTGGTCGGGCGCCTGTTCACCATCGAGCAGATGATCACCGAGATGGGCTTCCACGCGGTGTTCCTCGGCACCGGCGCCGGCTATCCGAGCTTCATGGGCATCCCGGGCGAATCGCTGAACGGCGTGCTGTCGGCGAACGAGCTGCTGACCCGCTGCAACCTGATGCGGGGGCGGGATTTTCCCAACTACGACACCCCGATGCAGCCGGGCAAGCGCGTCGCCGTGATCGGCGCGGGCAACACGGCGATGGACGCGCTGCGCGTGTCGCTGCGGCTGGGCGCCGAGAAGGTCTATTGCGTCTACCGCCGCGGCAAGGCCGAGGCGCCGGCGCGGGTCGAGGAGATCCACCACGCCGGCGAGGAAGGCGTGGAGTTCCACTGGCTGACGAGCCCGGTCGAGGTGCTGGGCGACGACAAGAAGCGCGTGCGCGGGATGCGCTGCCAGAAGATGGAGCTGGGCGAGCCCGACGCGTCAGGCCGCCGGCGCCCGGTGCCCGTGCCCGGCAGCGATTTCGAATTCGAGTGCGACAGCGTCGTCTACGCGATCGGCACCAACGCCAATCCGATCCTCGGGCAGACGGCGAAGCTCAAGCTCAACAAGCGCGGCTACATCGAGACCGACGAGAATCTCGCGACGTCGATCGCCGGCGTCTATGCCGGCGGCGACATCGTGACCGGCGCGGCGACGGTCATCGAGGCGATGGGTGCCGGACGCAAGGCCGCGCGCGCGATGAAGGCGTGGCTGGGACTGCGCGACACCGACGTGGTGTACGCCCCCGAAGCGCCGCACGCGGGCCGGCGGTTCGGCTTCGCGACGGAACAGCACGGCTACGCGCGGGTGCGCGTGGTCTGACGATCGATCGAGCGGCGGACGCGGGACCCGCGGTCCCGCCACGCCGAAGGAATGCACGCAGGAAGCTGGAGCGACCATGACTGAAGCTGCCACCCTGGCCCCGGGCGCCACGCGCGCGCCGGCGCTGCCCACCGAGCTGCGGCCCGCGGAGACGCTGACCGAGCACATCGTCGAGGTCATCAGCGACTCGGGCGAAGGCGCGCAGCGCTGCGGCCAGTCGCTCGGCGCCATCGCCGCGCGGACCGGCAACGGCATCTGGACGACCGAGATCATCCCGGCCGAGATCCAGCCGCCGGCGCGCAGCGTCGCGGGCGCCTCGGGCATCCGCATCCGCATCGGCACCAAGCAGGTGACCAACGGCGGCGACGAGACCGACCTCGTCGTCGCGTTCAACGAGCAGGTGCTGATCGGCCGGGTCCGGGCGGGCGAGCTCAAGCCCGGCGCGCAGATCCTGCTCGAGAGCATGTGGCGCGAGCACCGCGACCCGAAGATCGTCGCTTCCTACGTCGAGACGGTCGACATGCTCAAGAAGGCCGGCTTCCGCGTCTACGAGGTGCCGCTCGAGAGCGAGTGCCGCAAGCTGGTGGCCGACCCGCGCAAGGGCAAGAACATGTTCGTGCTCGGGATGCTGTGCAACATGTACAGCCTCGATCCGAAGCTCGGCTTCGACCAGGTCGCGCTCACCTTCGGCAAGAAGGACCCGAAGGTCATCCAGGTCAACCAGGGGCTGTTCACGGCGGGCTTCGCGTGGGCCGAGCACAACCTCGACTTCAAGTACAGGATTCCCGCGGTGCGCTCGACCGAGCCGCAGATCGTCGTCAACGGCAACACGGCGCTGGCGCTGGGGGTGCTGGCTTCCGGGATGGACATCTGCGCGATGTACCCGATCACCCCGGCGACCTCGGTGTCGCACTACCTGTCCGACGTGTTCGAGCGGGTCGGCGGCATCGTCCACCAGGCGGAGGACGAGATCGCCGCCTGCGCGTTCGCCATCGGCGCCTCCTACGCCGGCAAGTGCGCGGTGACGGTCACCTCGGGCCCGGGCTACTCGCTGAAGCAGGAGGGCATCGGCCTCGCGGTGATGGCCGAGATCCCGCTGGTCGTGATCAACGTCATGCGCGGCGGGCCGTCCACCGGCCAGCCGACCAAGGTCGAGCAGGGCGACCTCCTCACCGCGATCTACGGCAGCCACGGCGACGCGCCGAAGGTCGTGCTGGCGGTGTCGGGGATCGAGGACTGCTTCTACTCGATGATCACGGCGCGCAAGATCGCGGAGACGTTCAACACCGTCGTCGTCGTGCTGTCGGACGCGAGCCTCGCGACCGCGCAGCAGCCGTTCCCGCGGCCGCAGTTCGACTCCGACTGGCTCGCCCCGCCGCTCGACCAGACGCCGGTGCCCGAGGGCGTCAAGCCCTACGGGTGGGATCCGGTCACCGGCATCGCCCGCCGCTTCGTCCCCGGCCAGCCGGGCGGCATGCACACGCTGACCGGCCTCGCGCACGACCGCAACAGCAAGGTCGCCTACGACCCGGAGATCAACGAGGAGGGGCTGCGCAACCGCAGCCTCAAGCTCGCCGCGCTGCAGAAGACGCTGAAGACGCCGCCGGTGTTCGGCGACCCCGAAGGCGACCTGCTGGTCGTCGGCTGGGGCAGCACCAAGGGCGTGATCGAGGAGGCGGTGGAGCGGCTGCGCGACGAGGGCCTCAAGGTCTCGTCGCTGCACCTCACCTTCATCCAGCCGATGCCCTCCGGGATCCGCGAGATCCTCAAGCGCTTCAAGCGCGTGATGACGATCGAGGCCAACTGGTCCGACCAGCTGCAGGACGAGCTGATCGACGAGGACAACCGGCGCTACGCGGCGCTGGCGATGATGCTGCGCGCGCGCTTCCTCGTCGACGTCGACTGCTGGACCCAGTCGCGCGGCCAGCCGATCAAGCCTTCCGAGGCCGTGCGCGTGATGCGCGACAAACTTGCCGAGCCGCTCGTCTAGAGCCGAAGGACTGCCATGAACATGCCCGTCACCCAGCGCCTGATCAAGCTGCACGAGGCGCACCACAATCTCGAGGACTACCAGGGCGGCGTGCCGCGCTGGTGCACCGGCTGCGGCGACAACGCGATCCTCGCCGCCGTGCAGCGGCTGTGCCGCGACGAGGACCTCGCGCCGGAGCGGACGGTGTTCGTGTCCGGCATCGGCTGCTCGTCGCGCTTCCCGCACTACATGAAGACCTACGGCTTCCACGGCATCCACGGCCGCGCCTTCCCGATCGCGCAGGGCGTCAAGATGGCGCGCCCCGACCTGGCGGTGTTCGTCAACACCGGCGACGGCGACTGCTGCAGCATCGGCGCCGCGCACTGGATCCACGCGATCCGCTACAACACCAATCTGACGGTGCTCCTGCACGACAACCACGTGTACGGGCTCACCAAGAAGCAGGCGTCGCCGACGTCGCCGCGGGGGCTCAAGAGCAACACGACGCCGCGCGGCGCGACGCTGGAGGCGATGAATCCGCTGACCGTGACGCTCGGCGTGACCAACGCCTCGTTCGTCGCGCAGGCGGTCGACTGGATCCCCGAGCTGCTGTTCGACATCATCCAGAAGGCCTACCACCATCGCGGCTTCTCGTTCGTGCGCATCATCCAGCGCTGCCCGGAGTTCCTGCCCAAGATGTTCGAGCCCTGGCTGCACGATCCGGGCCGGACGCTGCTGCTGTCGCACCCCAACGGACTCACGCTGTCGCCCGAGCTCTCGCGCACGTACAAGAACCAGATCGAGCACGATCCTTCGGACATCGACCGCGCGCGCGAGATCGCGTCGTCCGAGGACCCGATACCCGTCGGCATCCTGTATCACAACCCCGCGGTGCCCTGCTACGACGACCTGCGCACGGTGAGCCCGATGCGGACCCCGGAGCAGATCCGCGCCGGCCTCGACAGCGAGCTCGACAAGGTCACCGTGTGGCCGCAGGACGACGCCCCCGCGCGCCGGACCGCGTGAGCCCGCCGCGCCCCGATCAACCGCAATCAGCACCGCAAGCCGCTATGGACATCGCCTCCCGACATCACGAGCAACAGCTGTTCTTCTCCACCGGGAGACGGCACGGCGAGGGCGTCGACGCGATCGACGGTCTCGGCCTGCGGCCGGCGCTCCTCGCGCGCTACCGCGACCTCACGCGCCTGCGCTACGACTATCCGCTGGTGCTGGTCGACCGCGGGCCCGAGGCGGGCACGATACGCTCGCTGTCGTCGATCGTCGACGAGGTGCTGCAGGAGATCGCTCCGCGCGGCATCGACGGCGAGCGGCTGCGCAAGCACGTGCTGCGGCTGGAGCGCGAAGTCCGCGCGCTCGCCGCCGCCGGCGTCGGCGGCGCGCTGACCGAACTGTGGGGCCAGGCGGTCAAGCGACTGCCGGCGCCGGACGACCCGCTGGTTGCCGGCGTGCTGACGCACATCGCGCAGAAGCTCCAGCTCGACGGCGCCGTCGTCGACTGCGACCGGGCGATGCCCGCGCGCGTGCTGGCCCACGCCTGGCACGCCGAGCAGCAGCGCAGGGGCAAGGCGTTCCGGACCACGGTCGAGCGGCTCATCGTCAAGCTGTCCGACATCCTGCGCGCGGCGTACATCCACTCGGAAGCGGGGCAGAAGCCCGACGGCGCTGCGCGCGTCGCTGGGCGGCACGCACCGGGAAGTTTTCGACTTCGGCGTGATGTCGCGGCTGGTCGGCCGCAGCGCGCCGAAGGACGAGCTGCCGGCGACGCGCCGCCGCCGCATCGAGTGGGCGCTCGACGTGCTCCGGACGCAGCCGTTCTTCCCCGATCCGCGCCTGGCCGATCGTCCCGACGCCCCGGCGACGTTCGGCTTCCGCTGCGACGACTGCGCCTCCGCAGCGGCCGCGTTCCGCGAACGCCTGCCGAAGCTGGCCGAGGTGGTGAAGGCGATTTCCATCGCCGAACTCGAAGTCGACGGCGCGTACGTCGACGCCAAGCACGACCCGTTCTTCGAGCATTTCGACGACAGCGCGCTGGGCGCCGACGAGATCGCGATGTTCCCGGACTACCTGGTGTGCATCCCCGCCGATCGCAACGACGCGCCGGAGAATGCCGGGCTGATGGACATGCTTTCCGCCGGCCTGCCGGTGAAGGTGCTCACCGAGACGACCGACCTGCTGGAGGAAGCCTCGGTCGGGACCGGCCATTTCGCGTTCGGCGTGCGCAGCTCCCGGCTCGCCAACACCGCGACCGGCCTCGGTGGCGTCTTCGTCGTGCAGACCGCGAGCTCGAATCTCTATGCGCTGCGCGAGCGCCTCGCCAAGGCCCTCGCCCACCGCGGCGCGGGCCTCGTCTGCGTCTACGCCGGCGCCGGCGCGACCGGCGACCTGCCGCTCTACCTGACCGCCGCCGCGTCGATGGAATCGCGCGCGTTCCCGGCGTTCACCTACGACCCCTACGCCGGCGACAACCAGGCGGCGCGCTTCTCGCTCGAGGACAACCCGACGCCCGAGGCCGACTGGCCGGTCGAGCCGTTCGAGTATGCCGACGAGAACCTGCAGCGCGTGGTCGAGGAGATGCCGTTCACCGTCGCCGACTTCGTCCTCTGCGACACGCGCTACGCGGCCCACTTCGCGCGCGTGCCGCGCGAGCGGTGGAACTCGGCGATGATCCCGGCCGACGAGTGGCTCGCCCGCGATCCGAAGAGCGTCGGCGACGCGATTCCGTTCGTGCTGGCCGTCGACCCCGATGACAAGCTGCAGCGGGTGATCGTCGACTCGCGGCTGATGCAGACCGTCGCCAGGAGCCGGACGTTCTGGCACCGGCTGCAGGAACAGGGCGGCATCCACAACTCGCACGCCGAGATCCTGCTCGCGCGCGAGAAGGCCAAATGGGAAGCCGCGAAGGCGAAGGAACTCGACGAGGCGAAGGCCGCCGCGTCGGCGGCCGGTGGCGCGGCTACCCGCCGGCGCCACGACCGCCGCGGCGACGGGCGCCGCCCCCGCCGGCGAGACCGCCGCGGCGGCACCGGCCGCCGAGCCCGCCGCGCCGGAGCGCAACCCGGACGAGGCGTGGATCGACACCGCGCGCTGCCCGAGCTGCAACGAGTGCCAGACCATCAACGACAAGATGTTCAAGTACAACGACAACAAGCAGGCCTACATCGGCGACCTGCGCGCCGGGACCTTCCGCCAGATGGTCGAGGCGGCCGAGGCCTGCCAGGTGTCGATCATCCATCCCGGCAAGCCGTGGAATCCGAACGAGCCCGGGCTCGACGAGCTGCTGCAGCGCGCCGAGGCGTTCAAGTAGCGCAAGGCGAACACCGCCCCTTGCACCGTTGACGCGCAGCGGCGCGGTCGCGTCCGCATCCCGGCGCGCCTGCCGTCCCGGGCGCAGCGCCCTCCCCGCGCCTGCGCAGCCGGGGTTTTCGGTGCCCGCATTGACCCGCATCAGGGTCGGCGGCAACCGCCGCGCGACAATGGCGGGACCATGGTCTCGCCGCCGGACCTGCCGCTGCCCGACGCGCATGCGCGCGCCGCAGCCGACGTGTGCGCCGCGCTGGGCGTCGATCCCCACCGCGGGCTCGCCGCGGCGGAAGCGCGGGCGCGGCACGCCCGATTCGGCCCCAACGCCATCGCCCGGACGCGACCGGTCCCGCGGTGGCGCAAGATGGTCGCGCAGTTCGAAAGCCCGCTGGTGCTGCTGCTGCTCGCCGCGGTCGCCGTGTCGTTCGGCGTGTGGGCGATCGAGCCGGGCGACACCGCGCCGCACGAGGCGCTGACGATCCTCGCGATCGTCGTGCTCAACGCCGCGCTCGGCTACGCGCAGGAGGCGCGCGCGGAGAAGGCCGTGGCGAGCCTGCAGCGGATGTCGGCGGCGACGGCGCTGGTCCTGCGCGACGGCGAGCGCGTCACCGTGCCCGCCGACGCCGTCGTGCCCGGCGACGTCCTGCTGGTCGAGGAAGGCATGACCATCGCCGCCGACGCGCGGGTGATCGAGTCGGTGTCGCTGAAGACCGCCGAGTCCGCGCTCACCGGCGAGAGCGTGCCCATCGCCAAGCTCGACTCGGCGGTGGCCGCCGACGCCGGGGTCGCCGACCGCACCGACATGCTCTACGCCGGCACCGCGGCCGTGTACGGGCGCGGCCGCGCGGTCGTCGTCGCGACCGGCATGCACACCGAGTTCGGCCGCATCGCCGGCCTGCTGCAGGCAACGGAGCCGGAACCCACGCCGCTGCAGCGCGAGCTCGATCGCCTGGGCAAGATCCTCGGCGCCATCGTCATCGTCATCGCCATCGTCGTCGGCGCGACGATCCTGCTGATGCAGCGCGACATCACGACCGCGGTGCTGGTCGGCGTGCTGCTGTACACGGTTTCGCTCGCCGTCTCCGCGGTGCCCGAGGGACTCGCCGCGGTGACGACCGTCGTGCTGTCGCTGGGCATGCAGCGAATGGCGCGGCGCAACGCCATCGTCCGCCGGCTGTCGGCGGTCGAGACGCTGGGCTCGGCCACGGTGATCGCCAGCGACAAGACCGGGACGCTCACGCAGAACGAGATGACGGTGCGCGCGCTGGTGACCGCGTCCGGCCGCATCGAGCTGACCGGCAGCGGCTACGCGCCGGTGGGCGACCTGCTGGCCGACGGCGAGCCGCCCGGGCCCGGACCGCTGCGGACCGAGGCGCGGCGGCTGCTGGCCGCGGGGTGCCTCGCCAGCAACGCCGAGCTCGTGCTGCGCGAAGGCCGCTACGCGGTGGTCGGCGATCCGACCGAGGGCGCGCTGCTGACCGCGGCGCGGAAGGCCCGCCTCGAGCCCGAGCGCCTCGCGGCGCGCTTCGCGCGAACGGCGGAGCTGCCGTTCTCGTCGGAGCGCAAGCTGATGAGCACCGCGTACGCCGACGCGCAGCTCGAAGGCCGGCGGGTGCTGTTCGTCAAGGGCGCGCCGGACATCCTGCTGGCGCGCTGCCTGTTCGAGCGCGTCGGCAGCGGCGAGTCGCCGCTCGCCGACGGGCGCCGCGCGGCGATCCTGGGCGGGATCGATGCGCTCGCGGGCGAGGCACTGCGCACGCTGGGCGTCGCCTATCGCCGCCTGCCGGTCGAGACGGACGATGCGCTGGACGAGGCGGCGGAAGCAACGCTGGTCTGGCTGGGCGTCGTCGGCATGATCGACCCGCCGCGGCCCGAGGCGCGCGCCGCGGTGGCCGACGCGCATCGGGCGGGCGTGCGCGTGCTGATGATCACCGGCGACCACCCGGCCGCGGCCGCCGCTATCGCCGCCGAGCTGGGCATCGCGCCGCCGGGAGCCCCGGCGCTCACCGGGCAGGCACTCGCCGCGATGGACGAACCCGCGCTGCGCGACGCGGTGCGCACGGATCGCCGTCTACGCGCGGGTCGCCCCCGAGCAGAAGCTCGCGATCGTCCGCGCGCTGCAGGCGAACGGCGACGTCGTCGCGATGACCGGCGACGGCGTCAACGACGCCCCTGCCCTGAAGGCCGCCGACATCGGCATCGCGATGGGCATCACCGGCACCGACGTCTCGCGCGAGGCGGCCGACATGATCCTCGCCGACGACAACTTCGCGACCATCGTCGCGGCGATCGAGGAAGGGCGGTCGATCTACGCCAACATCCGGAAATTCCTGCGCTACCTGCTGTCGACCAACCTCGCCGAGGTGCTGGTGATGTTCATCGGCGTGGCGGCCGCCGGCGTCTTCGGGCTCGTCGCCGGACCGGGCGAATCGCTGGTGCTGCCGCTGGTGGCGGCGATGATTCTGTGGATCAACCTCGTCACCGACGGCTTTCCGGCGCTGGCGCTGGGCGTCGACCCGCCGGACCCGGGGCTGATGAACCAGCCCCCGCGCGATCCGCACGGCGGCGTGATCACGCCGCGGATGTGGACGGGCATCGTCGTGGCGTCGATCGTGATGGGCGCGGGCACGCTGCTGCTGCTCGACGCGGGCATCCCCGGCGGCCTGATCGAGGGCGACGGCGACGTCCGCTACGCGCGCACGCTGGCCTTCAACGTGCTCGTGCTCTATCAGCTCGTCGACGCGGTGTGCGTGCGCTCCGACGAGGTTTCCGCCTTCGTGCGACCCTTCGACAACGGCTGGCTGTGGGGGTCGATCGCCGTTGCGCTCGCGCTGCAGGCCGCCGTCCTCTACGTGCCCGCGCTGGCCGAGGCGTTCGGAACGGTGCCGCTGACTGCGCGCGACTGGGGGCTGTGCCTGCTGGTCGCGCTGACCGTGCTGGCGGCGCGCGAGGCGCTCAAGGCGGCGTGGCGCGCGCACGACCGCCGGCTCGCCGCCTGACGGGCGGCCGCCGTGCACGGTGGCATCGGCGGCATCGGCGGCAACGCCGCGCGCCGGCTCCGGGGCATCAACCGGCGCCGGGAGCGCCGCTACCTAGGCTTTCGGCGAGTCGACCAGTTCGCGCCGCAGGACCTTGCCGATCGGCGTCTTCGGCAGGACGTCCCGGAACTCGACGTGGCGCGGCAGCTTGTAGCCGGTGAGCTGCGTCCTGCAGTGCTCGATCACCGCTTCCTTGGTGAGCCCCGGATCCTTCCTGACGATCACCACCTTCACCGCCTCGCCCGACTTGGCGTCGGGCACGCCCACCACGCCGCACTCGAGCACGCCGGGGTGCGTCGCGACCACGCTTTCGATCTCGTTCGGGTAGACGTTGAAGCCCGACACCAGGATCATGTCCTTCTTGCGGTCGGTGAGGGTGACGTAGCCTTCGGCATCCAGATGGCCGATGTCGCCGGTCTTCAGCCAGCCGTCCCGCATCACCTTGGCCGTTTCCTCCGGATTGTTCCAGTAGCCCTTCATCACCTGCGGGCCGCGGACGCAGATCTCGCCGGTGTGCTTCTCGATGTCGCCCTCGCCGGTCCAGACCGGCAGCTCGTTGAACGCGTCACCGCGGATCGACATTTCGGTGGACGGAAGCGGCAGCCCGATGGTGCCGTTCCACGGCGAGTTCAGCGGAACGCAGCAGACCCCGGGCGAGGACTCGGTCAGGCCGTAGGCTTCGGTGATGTACTGCCCGGTCACCTGCTGCCAGCGCTCGGCCACCGCCTTCTGCACCGCGGCGCCGCCGCCGACCACCACCTTCAGCGCGGAAAAGTCGAGCTTGTCGAATCCGGGCGTGTTCAGCAGGCCGTTGAACAGCGTGTTGACGCCGGTCATCACGCTCCACTTCCAGCGCCCGAGCTCCTTGACGAACGCCGGCATGTCGCGCGGGTTGGTGATCAGCACGATCAGGCTGCCCCACTTCATGAACGACAGCGTCGAGGTGAGGCAGAAGATGTGATACATCGGCAGCGGAGCGATGGCGATCTCGGCGCCTTCCTTGAAGCTGCCCGAGATCCACTTCCCCGTCTGCTCGAGGTTGGCGAGGATGTTGCGATGGGTGAGCATCGCGCCCTTCGAGACGCCGGTGGTGCCGCCGGTGTACTGCAGGAACGCGATGTCCTCGCGCGAAACCTGCACCGGCTTGAACGACGCCGCCGCGCCGCGCGCGAGCGCCGCCCGGAATCCGATGGTCCCGTCGATGCGCCAGGCGGGCACCATCTTCTTCACCTTCTTGATGACCAAGTTGACGAGCCAGCGCTTCGGGACCGGCAGCATGTCGCCGACCTGGGTGGTGATCACGTGCTTGAGCGGCGTGTCCGCGAGCACGAGCTGCAGCGTGCTGGCGAAGTTCTCGAGGATGACGATCGCCTTGGCGCCGGAGTCGTTCAGCTGGTGCTGCAGCTCGCGCGGCGTGTACAGCGGATTGACGTTCACCACCGTCATGCCGGCGCGCAGGATGCCGAAGATCGCCACCGGGTACTGCAGCAGGTTCGGCGCCATGATGGCGACGCGGTCGCCCTTGGCCATGCCCGGCAGCCCCTGCAGGAAGGCGGCGAACTGGCGCGACAGCCGCTCCAGCTCGGCGTAGCTGATGGTGTGGCCGAGGTTGTGATAGGCCGGCTTGTCGGCAAACTTCGCCGCGGTCTTCTCGAACATGTCCGCGATCGACGCGAACTGGTCGGGGTCGATTTCCGCCGGCATGCCGGCGGGGTAGTTCTTGAGCCAGATCTTGTTCGTCATGATGCCTTCCTCCCGTCGATGGTCGGGTCGTTCGGGCCCGGGCCCGCCGCGGCGCCTGCCCGGAGGTGGCCGCCGCCCCGCAGCGGAACTGCTGCCAGGAACTCGTCGACGAATCGCGTCAGGTCATCCCAGTCGGTGTACTCGTGGTCGCGTGAGGTGTCGGTGTCGCCGCCCTGCTTCCTGGCGATCAGCTTCATGATCAGGCGCTTGAAGTAGTCGTACTCGGTGTACCGCAGCGCACCGGCCACGTGGCGCGTGATCGCCGGCGTCCAGCCGATGTCCCGGCAGAACTTCTCCGCGATCTGCCGCAGCTCGCCGCGGCTCTCGTCGTCCTCGAGCACCGCCGTCAGGCTGACCGCCACGAAGGCGGCGGGAATGCCGGCGAGCCACGACTTGTTGTCCTTGAGGAAACGCCGGATCGACGCCTGGTAGGAGTGCTGGTGCAGCGAAGCGCACACGATGGCGGCCGCGTAGACCGGCTGGACGCCGGCAGCGTGGTCGGTCGCGCTGTCGACCAGCTCGATCTCGACGCCACGCGCCTTCAGCGCATCCGCGATGAATTCCGCGACCTTGCGCGTCTGTCCTTCCGTCGTGCCGTAGACGATCAGCACCGTCTTCATGGCGACGCCCCCTGCGTGCTCCGGCGCATCATCGGGCGTGCTCCGGCCGGACGCCGGCACCGCCGAAGGCGAGCGGCGGATCGTCGGCGGATCGCCGGCTTCGATGAGCGTTCATGCCGCATAGTTCAGTACCGCGAAGAAGTGGAAACCGGTGCCGGTCGCGACGAAGCCGTGCCAGACCGTGTGCGCGTACCGCAACCGCGAATCCAGCATGAAGAACGCGACACCCACCGTGTACGCGAGTCCGCCGGCCAGGAGCAACGCGAGGCCGGGCGACGGCACACGTTCGAGCAGCGGCGCGGTGGCAATCGAGCGCCAGCCAGCCCATGGCCAGATAGAGGCCCGTCGAAAGCCAGGGATGCGACAGCCGGTCGAAGGCCTTCAAGCGTGACGCCGACGGCGGCGATCGACCACACCAGGCCGAACAGCGTCCAGCCCCAGGGCCCGCCCAGCACGCCCAGCGCGAACGGCGTGTAGCTGCCGGCGATGAACAGGTAGATCGCCCCGTGATCGAGCTTCATGAACACGCGCTTGGCGCGCCCCGGAGGCAGCGCGTGGTAGAGCGTCGAGGTCAGGTACAGCAGCACCATCGTCGCGGCGAACACCGCGGCGCCGACGACGTTGGCGGCGCCGAGATGGCGCGTGGCGTCGAACAGCATCGGCACGGCCAGGATGGCCGCGAGCAGCGCGGCGCCGTGGCTCACGCTGTTGGCGATTTCCTCGCCCAGGCTCTGCGGGCGCTCTGTCATACCGTGCATTGTCTCACGGCCGGGCGAAACACCCTGCCGTGCCCGGGCCGCACGGCCCCGGCCGGCCGTCTTGCGCGGCCGTCCGGCAGCGGTCAGCGGGGAATCAGCGGGATGGCATCCCCGGCGTGCTTCTTCTGCTGCTTGGCCTGCTTCTTTTCCTTCGGCGAGAGCTGGGGTTTCTTCTTCTGCTGTTTCGGCGGCTGATGCGACATGGGGTTTCCTTTCGGGGGACCGGCGTCCGGGTGGAGCGATTCCGACTATACGCGCATCGGTCAGGGCCGCCGGAAGCCGGCTCCTCTATACTCCCCGTTCCATGCTTCCGGGAAGGTCGCGAGGCGGCAGCATGAAGTGGCAGATGAACGAGAAATCGCTGTTCGCGATCCTGCTGCGCTCGGCGTGGTGGATCAGTTTCGCCCTCGCCGGCGCGGTGACCGCGCGTCGCGATCGCGCTGCTGCCCGAGGCGTACCGGATGGTCGGCGCCGTGACCGGCCTGCCGTTCCTGGTGATCGGCTGCATCGCCGCCTGGAAGCAGTTGCAGCGCGCCGTCGACGGCCCGGATCGACAACACGCTCGCCGCGGTTCGCGCGATGTCGTGGGCCGAGTTTTCGCGCGCCATCGAGGCGGCGTATCGGCGGGAAGGCTACGCGGTCAGCGCCATCGGCGGGACCGCCGCCAATTTCGAGATCACCCGGGAGGGGCGCGCCGCGCTCGTCAGCTGCAAGCGCTGGAAGGCGGCGCACACGGGCGTCGAGGCGCTTGCAGGACCTCCACGCGCTCAAGGAAGCGCGCGACGCGCACGAGTGCATCTACGTCGCCGCCGGCGAGATCACCGACAATGCGCGCGCTTTCGCCGTCAAGCACAGGATCAAGCTGGTGGGCGGTCCCGAACTCGCGCGGTTGCTGCCCGGCGAAGGACGCGGCAGGAAGTCGCCCTGACCTGGCGAAACCCGGTTCACCGGAGCGGCGGCGGACGCGCCCTGCCCCGGACCAGCGGCCGGGCTCGCCCCGCCCCCGTTGCCCCTTCCGCGACTTTCCGCGTCAGTACTTCGCCTTGACCTTGTCGAGCTGGTCCTTGGTGATCCCCGGGACGTTGCCGCGAGCTTCCCAACGATTGAGGTTCCACGCGGCGTCGCCGCCCAGCCACGCCTTGATTGTGGCCAGGTTCTTGGCCCTGGTCGCATCATCGCCGCCCAGGAACGCATGCATGTTGCCCGGCTTGCCCTCGGCGTTCTTTCCATCGTCGAGCCGGCGCGCCATCGATCCGGTGGCCGGCCAGACGACGTGGCGCATGAAGTCCGTGTAGTTGTCCATCCGCGGGCCGACCTTCTTCGCCTCGAAATTCTTCCGGTCGAGGTTCCAGTCCTCGTAGCTCGGTGACGACGCGCCGTGACAGGCGCCGCATTGCTCCTTGACCAGCGGCTGGATGTCCTTGCGCCAGGTCAGATCCTGCGCTGCCGTGGCGAGCGAGAGGGTGGAAAGGGTAGCGGCTGCCAGCAGGCGGATGATCATGAAGGACTCCTCAATGTAATGATCGTATTTGATTTCTCAAGGATAGCACTTGCCCGACGCGGCCGCACCCGCGACGGTGGCGTGAAGGCTCACGGCGTGGACGGGACGCCGCGCGGGGAACCACGGAGCGCAACGACGCGGTAGCCGCGCGCCCAATGCAAGGGGGCGGCCCGCAGGCCGCCCCCCGGTCCAGCAGCAGCGGCGCGTTCCCCGCGCCGCGCGGACGTGCTACTGCACGCGCACTTCGACGCGACGCGCTTCCTTGTCGTCGCCGGAGCCCTGCGTCATCTCGGGCTTCTTCAACTCGAAGCGGTCGTCGGCCACACCCGCGGCCTTGAACGTGTCGCGCACCGCGAACGCGCGCTGCTTCGCGAGTTCCTGGTTCTGCTCCAGATTGCCGGTCGCGTCGTGGAAACCCGAGATCACGACCTTGGCCGTGCCCGCCTTCGCCTTGGCGACCGCCGGCTCGAGCAGCTTCGCGCCGTCGGCCGGGAGGTTGGACTTGCCGGTGTCGAAGTAGATCTTGATCACCTCGACGACGAGCGTCGGGGCGGCGGCGGGAGCCGCTGCGGGAGCAACCGCCGGAGCCGCGGCCGGTGCAACGGCGGGCGCCGTCGCGACCGCCACGGCGGCCGGAGCCGCCGCCGACTGCACCTTGGTGACGGCGGAAACGCCGAGCAGCGGAACGATCATCAGCGCGACGATGTTGATGATCTTGATCAGCGGGTTCACGGCCGGGCCGGCCGTGTCCTTGTACGGGTCGCCGACGGTGTCGCCGGTCACCGCCGCCTTGTGCGCGTCGGAGCCCTTGCCGCCGTGATGGCCGTCCTCGATGTACTTCTTGGCGTTGTCCCACGCGCCGCCGCCGGTCGTCATCGAGATGGCGACGAAGATGCCGGTGATGATCGTGCCCATCAGCAGGCCGCCCAGCGCCTTCGGTCCGAGCGCCAGGCCCACGACCACCGGCACCAGCACCGGCAGCAGCGACGGGATGATCATTTCCTTGATCGCCGCCTTGGTCAGCAGGTCGACCGCCACGTCGTACTGCGGCTTGGCCGTGCCTTCCATGATGCCCTTGATCTCGCGGAACTGGCGGCGCACCTCGACCACCACCGAGCCGGCCGCGCGGCCCACCGCTTCCATCGCCATCGCGCCGAAGAGGTAGGGAATCAGGCCGCCCAGGAACAGGCCGACGATGACCATCGGGTCGGACAGGTCGAACGACAGCGCCATGCCGCGCGATTCCAGCGCGTGCGTGTAGTCGGCGAAGAGCACCAGCGCGGCCAAGCCGGCCGAGCCGATCGCGTAGCCCTTGGTGACCGCCTTGGTCGTGTTGCCGACCGCGTCCAGCGGATCGGTGATCGCGCGCACCGAGTCCGGCAGGTTGCTCATCTCGGCGATGCCGCCGGCGTTGTCGGTGATCGGGCCGTAGGCGTCGAGCGCGACGATGATGCCGGTCATCGACAGCATCGCGGTGGCCGCGATGGCGATGCCGTACAGGCCCGCGAGCCAGTACGAGGCGAGGATCGACGCGCAGACGGCCAGCACCGGCCACGCGGTCGACTTCATCGACACGCCGAGGCCGGCGATGATGTTGGTGGCGTGGCCCGTCGTCGAGGCCTCGGCGATGTGGCGCACCGGCTTGAACTCGGTCGCCGTGTAGTACTCGGTGATGAAGACCATCGCCGCGGTCAGCGCAAGGCCGACCAGCGACGCGCCGAAGAGCCTCATCGGCGAGAGTTCCGGGTACACCGCGCCGACGTTGCCCATCATCCACTGGGTGATGAACCAGAAGCCGACGACCGAGATGAGGCCGGCGACGATCAGGCCCTTGTACAGCGCGTTCATGATCTTGCTGCCCGGGACCGCCTTGACGAAGTAGCAGCCGATGATCGACGCCAGGATCGAGAAGCCGCCCAGCGCCAGCGGATAGGTCACCGCGACCTCGCCGATGGTGGGCAGCATCAGCGCGCCCAGCAGCATCGTCGCGACCAGCGTCACCGCGTAGGTCTCGAACAGGTCGGCCGCCATGCCGGCGCAGTCGCCGACGTTGTCGCCCACGTTGTCGGCGATCACCGCCGGGTTGCGCGGGTCGTCCTCGGGAATACCGGCCTCGACCTTGCCGACGAGGTCGGCGCCGACGTCGGCGCCCTTGGTGAAGATGCCACCGCCCAGCCGCGCGAAGATCGAGATCAGCGAGCCGCCGAAGGCGAGGCCGACCAGCGGCTGGATCGCGTGGTGCAGGTCGTCCTTCATCAGGTTCGGCGCCCACTGCGCCGAGCCCAGCAGGAACCAGTAGAAGCCGGCGACGCCGAGCAGACCCAGGCCGACGACCAGCATGCCGGTGATCGCGCCGCCACGGAACGCGACGGACAGCGCGTCGTTCAGCCCCTTGCGCGCGGCTTCGGCGGTGCGGACGTTCGCGCGCACCGAGACGTTCATGCCGATGTAGCCCGCCAGGCCCGAGAGCACGGCGCCGACCAGGAAGCCGCCTGCCGTCGTCCAGTTGAGGAACACGCCGATGATCACGAACAGGATCACGCCGACGATGGCGATGGTCATGTACTGGCGATTGAGGTACGCCTGCGCGCCGGCCTGGATCGCTGCGGCGATTTCGCGCATCCGCTCGTTGCCGGCCGGCTTGGCCATGATCCACTGGATCGATACGACGCCGTAGACGATCGCGGCGATCGCGCAGACGAGCGCGAGGAGCAGTGCTGCTGACATTGTGTTTCTCCCGAGATGAGCAAAAAGATTCGGGAAATCCGCGACTTGGGCCTGTTTACCGGCCTTCGAGCCGGGGTGGACGCGGTGCCGCCGGCCCGTCGTTCAATGGCCTTGGCAGGCGCCCGTCGACCCCCTGGGCTTTCCCGATCCGACGGCAGTATCCGGCACGACCGGTCCCGCCGACGGCAAACACGCTATTTTGCCAGTGCGCGGTCCAAAAAGTCGAGCCGATCCTGCCCCCAGAAGGGCTCGCCGGCGTAGACGTACCACGGCACGCCGAACACCTGCGCGTCGATCGCCTGGGTGGTGATCGCTTCGAGTCGGGCCGCGATCTCGGGCGCGTCGGCCCGGGCCGCGACGGCCGCCGGGTCGAGGCCGGCGCCGCGGGCGAATTCCGCCAGCGTGGCCGGGTCCGCGATGTCGCGCTCGCCGGCCCAGCGCCCGCGCAGCACCGCCCCGGCGAGGTCGAGCGCAGCTTTCCAGCCGGTCTCCGAGGCGGACGCGATCCAGCGATTCGCGAGATCGGCGCCGGAGGCCGCGAACCTGGGCTGGATGTTGATCGGCAGGCCGAGGAAGTCGCGCCAGCGGGCGAGCTCGACCAGGCGGTAGGCCTGGCGCTGCGGCGCGCGCTTGGGCAGCGGCAGGCCGCCGCTGACCGGGAACACCTTGGAGAGGTCCACCGGCAGTACGTTGACGACGGCACCGTGCCGGGCCGCGATGGCGGCAAACCGGTCGTGGCCGAAGTACGACCACGGCGAGCCCGGGGTGAAGTAGTAGTCGATCGTCTTGGCCATGCGGTGCGTCTCCCGTTGTGTGGTCACCCGTCAGTGCGCGCGGCGACGGCGCGGACTCAAAGCTTGAAATCGGTGGCGAGCTTGCGCGGCACGGCGACGTTCCTGAGCCGCACGTACTGCGGCAGGCCGTCCTTGTACGGCGGCGGCGCCTCGCCACGGATCAGCGGCGCCAGATAGCGCCGCGCCTTGTCGGTGATGCCGTAGCCATCCTTCGTGATGTAGTCGCGCGGCAGCATCTTCTCCTGGTTGGCGATCTTCGCCAGCGGCGCCGCGACGATCTTCCAGCGATACGGCTTGTCGGCGATGCGCTCGATCGCCGGCATCACCGCGTTCATGCCCGCCAGCGCCATCTCCACCGCCGCCTTGCCGACCGCGTACGAATGATCGAGGTCGGTCTTCGACGCGAGGTGCCGCGCCGAGCGCTGCAGGTAGTCGGCGACGGCCCAGTGGTACTTGAGGCCGAGGCGTTCCTTGGTCAGCGTCGCGATCTGCGGCCCGATGCCGCCGAGCTGCGCGTGGCCGAAGGCGTCCTTGCCGCCGGCCTCGCCCATCAGCTGCCCTGCCGCGTTGCGCAGGCCCTCGGACACGCCGACGCAGCAGTAGCCGAACGCGTTCACCTTGGCGTCGACGGCGGCGAGGAACGTCGCCTCGTCGAACGGGATTTCCGGGAACAGCAGCAGGAGCGGGATCGGCGTGTCGCGGTCGTCGGCCATGCCGATCGCCGCGGTGATCCAGCCCGCGTGGCGGCCCATCACCTCGAGCACGAACACCTTGGTCGACGTCTTGGCCATCGACGCGACGTCGAACGCGGCCTCGCGCATCGACACGGCGACGTACTTGGCCACCGAGCCGAAGCCGGGGCAGTTGTCGGTGAGCGCGAGGTCGTTGTCGACGGTCTTCGGCACGTGGATCGCCGTCAGCGGGTAGCCCAGCTTCGCCGCGATCTGCGACACCTTCAGGCAGGTGTCGGCGGAATCGTTGCCGCCGTTGTAGAAGAAGTACCCGATGTCGTGCGCGCGGAAGACCTCGATCAGGCGCTCGTACTGCGCGCGGTTTTCCTCGAGGCCCTTGAGCTTGTAGCGGCACGAGCCGAACGCGCCGGCGGGCGTGTGCTTGAGCGCGGCGATGGCGCGCGCGGTTTCCTTCGACGTGTCGATCAGGTCCTCGGTCAGCGCGCCGATGATGCCGTTGCGCCCGGCGTAGACCTTGCCGATGCGAGCCTTGTGCTTGCGCGCGGTTTCGATCACGCCGGCGGCGGAGGCGTTGATGACGGCGGTCACGCCGCCGGACTGGGCATAGAAAGCGTTGCGTCGGGTCATGGTCGAAGGGGCTTGCCGCCCTGCGGTGGGCGGACGCCGGCAGCGGAGGTTGGTGGGGAAGCAGGCTTGGGCACGGGGTTCGCGATGGGGCCGGGAAATGAGGCAACGACTGGTGTGGCAACTGCGGTGGCAAATGCGGTGGCAACTGCGGCCGCGACGGCGCGGAATCTGAATCTAAGTCGCGCTCACCGTCAAAGCCCGGGCCAGCGCCTGCGCGGGGGCGAACGCCGGCGCCAACGCGGCGGCGCGCTGCGCGTGGCGCCGGGCCGCGTCGACGTCGCCCTGGGCACGCGCGAGCAAAGCCAGATTGTAGACGAACGACGCATCCTGCGGCCGCACGGCGACCGCCAGCTCCTGCGCTGCGCGCGCCTCGGCGAGCCGCCCGCCTTCACGCAGCGCCATCGCCAGCAGGTTGAGCGCCCACGGGTCGTTCGCGCTCACGGCGAGGGCGTCGCGGCAGAGCGCCGCGGCTCCGGCGAAGTCGCGCGCCTGGATGCGCGCGGCGGCGGCCTCGAGCTTCGGCGCGACGCGCTCGACCAGCGCGTCGTGCGCCGTCGCCCATTTCGCGTAGACGCGGTCGCGGTGCGCGGCGAACTTCGCCGCGTCGTGGTTGGCGCCGCCGGCGGCGCCCGATTCGCCGGCATCGGCGTTCCACTGGAACGACCCCAGCGGCACGAAGTGGAACGCCGCGCGCTGCGCGAGCTGCAGCATGAACTCCCAGTCCTCGAGGATCTCGAGCGACTCGTCGAACCGGCAGCCGGCGATCACGAGCTCGCGCGCGAAGATCGCCGCCGACAGGTGGATGAAGTTGCGCTCGTAGAGCTGCAACAGCGAGAACGGCTGGCCGAACCACTCGACGTGCCCGTCGCGGAACACGCCCTTCGCGTACGAAGTGACGACGCGCGCGGCCGGCGCGGCGGCGGCGGCGGCGAGCAGCCCCGCGAGGTGGTCGGGCAGGAAGACGTCGTCGTCGTCGAGGAAGGTGATCCAGTCGCCGGTCGCCGCCTCGAGACCCGCGTTGGCCGCCGCGGGGCGCGGCAGCCGCACGGGGCTGTCGACGAGGCGCAGCGCGTGCGCGCCGCACGCCGCCGGCAGCGGCGGATGGCCCGGCCCGCAGGCGGCGACGACCAGCACCTCGACCGTGCAGCCCTGCTGCGCGGCAATCGACGCGAGCGCGGCGTCGAGCGTCGGCCGTCCCATGCTGCGGACGACGACGCTGACCTGCGGCACGATGGCGATCCCGGCCGGGTCGCGGCGCGGCGCCGCTACGACTTCAGCGCCGCGAGCACCGCGTCGCGGATCGCCTCGACGGCGCCCATGCCGTCGACCCGGCGGTACTTCGGCGCGCGCGCGTCGCCGGTCGCCGCCCACCTGGCGTAATACTCGACCAGCGGCTTGGTCTGCTGATGGTAGACGGCGAGGCGCTTGGTCACCGTTTCCTCGCGGTCGTCGTCGCGCTGGATCAGCGCCTCGCCGGTGACGTCGTCGCGGCCCTCGGCCTTCGGCGGGTTGTACCTGACGTGGTAGGTGCGGCCCGACGCGACGTGGACGCGGCGGCCGCTCATGCGTTCGACGATCGCGGCGTCGGGAACGTCGATCTCGACGACGTAGTCGATCGCGACGCCGGCATCCTTCATCGCGTCCGCCTGCGGGATCGTCCGCGGGAAGCCGTCGAACAGGTAGCCGTTCGCGCAGTCGGGCTCCTTCAGCCGGTCCTTCACCAGGCCGATGATGATCTCGTCGGACACCAGCCCGCCGCTGTCCATCACCTTCTTCGCGGCGACGCCGAGCGGCGTGCCCGCTTTCACCGCCGCCCGCAGCATGTCGCCCGTCGAGATCTGCGGAATGCCCCAGGCCTCCTTGACGTAGTTCGCCTGGGTGCCTTTGCCGGCGCCCGGGGGTCCAAGCAGGATCAATCGCATGGTCGTGGCTCTTGTGATGGTGATGCGCCGGCGTGGCGCGACGTCGGGCCTCCCCGCCCGTGCGCGGCGATGGTCGTCCCGCCGCGCCGTTCGATTCTCGCGGCATCCGACCGCGCGGTCAATGCGCGGGCCGGTCAGGCGCCCCGGAGGCGTAGATCGCGCGGACGCGCTCGAGGTCCGCGGGCGTGTCCACGCCGGGTGCCGGCGTGCCCTCGGTCACCGCCACCGCGATCCGGTAGCCGTGCCACAGCGCCCGCAGCTGCTCCAGCGCCTCGAAGCCCTCGATCGGCGCCGGCGCCAGCGTCGGATAGGCGCGCAGGAAGGCGACGCGGTACGCATACAGGCCGTAGTGGCGGAACAGCGGCAGTCCCGGCGGCAGCGCGGGCGGCGGCGCGCCGTGGGCGCGGGCGGCGAACGCGTCGCGCGCCCAGGGAATCGTCGCGCGCGAGAAGTACATCGCGTAGCCGTCGCGGTCGGTGACCACCTTGACCACGTTCGGGTTGAACGCCTCGGCCGGGTCGTCGATGGCGTGGCAGGCGGTGGCGATCGCGGCGTCGGGTTTCGCCGCCAGCAGGTCGGCCATCGCGCGGATCAGCGCCGGCGCCAGCAGCGGCTCGTCGCCCTGCACGTTGACGACGATCGCGTCGTCGGGGAGCTCGAGCTGCGCGGCGGCTTCGGCCAGGCGGTCGGTGCCGGTCGGGTGATCGGCGCGGGTCATGCATGCGACGAACCCGTGCGCGGCGACGGCCACCCGCACGCGCTCGTCGTCGGTGGCCACGGCAACGCGCGCCGCGCCCGACGCGAGCGCGCGCTCGGCGACCCGCACGACCATCGGCTTGCCGCCGATGTCGGCGAGCGGCTTGCCCGGCAGCCGCGTCGAAGCGTAGCGCGCCGGGATGAGGACGGTGAAGCTCACGCGGACAGCGCCTCGACTTCCTCGGGGGTCAGCTTGCGCGCCTCCTCCTCGAGCATCACCGGAATGCCGTCGCGCACCGGGTACGCGAGACGCGCGGACTTCGACACCAGCTCCTGCTTCGCCTTGTCGAAGACCAGCGGACCCTTGGTGACGGGACAGACGAGGATTTCGAGCAGCTTGGGATCCATGGCGGAGTCGCCTTGCGGTGAAGTGGGGTCCTGCGGTGCGGACCGGGGCGGCCGGCGGCGCCGGTCAGGGCCGGCGGCGGCGCAGTTTCGCGACGACGAGGGCGGTGAGCGCCGGATCGATCGTCGCCTCGATCGGCAGGTACCACATCGCGGGGCCCGCGAAGCGCTCGCATTTTACCGCATCCTTCCCGGTCATCAGGATCGCCGTGGCGCCGGGGAAGTCGAGATCGGCGGGGCGAAACGCATGGTGGTCGGGGAACGCGTGCGGTTCGGCGTCGATGCCCAGCGCCGCGAGCGTGGCGAAGAAGCGCGCCGGATCGCCGATGCCGGCGACCGCGTGCACACCGGGGCCGCGGAATCGCGACGGCGCCACCGCGCCCGAAGCGGCGCCCGCCGGGCCTGCCGCACCGCCCGCGTCCGCCGCGGCGGCACCGGCGCGTCGTACCGGCAGGAAGGTCGTTCCGGTCAGCACCATCGGGAACGCACCGGCGAGAGACGGCGGCAACACGGCGCCGGGCGCTCCCGCGGCGCCCCTCGCTCCGGCCGCGCGGCCAGTCGGTCCGCACGGCCGCGTCGGCGCGCACCAGCGCGACCACCGCGTCGCAGCGCGCGAGGCGCGACGGCGGCTCGCGCAGCGGACCGGCCGGCAGCCTCCAGCCGTTGCCGAAGCCGCGCAGCGGCGTCGACGACCGCGATCTCGACGTCGCGCGCAAGCCGGTAGTGCTGCAGGCCGTCGTCGGCCAGGATCACGTCGCAGCGCGGCCGTGCGGCGACGCAGCGCCCTGCCCGCCGCCACCCGGTCGGCGGCCACCGCGACGGGAAAGCCCGCGCGCGCGATCAGCAGCGGCTCGTCGCCGGCGGCTTCCGGCGACGAGTTCGGGTCCACCAGCATCGGCGTCGCGGACGCCGCGCTGCGTCCGTAGCCGCGGCTCACGACGCCGGGCGTGAAACCGGCGGCGGCGAGCGAGCGCGCGAGCGCGATCGTCAGCGGCGTCTTGCCGCTGCCGCCCGCGGTGATGTTGCCGATCACCACCACCGGCACCGGCAGCCGCTGCGCCGACAGCACGCCGGCGCGGAACAGCGCCGCGCGGGCGGCGGCGATCGGCGCGAACAGCGCCGACAGCGGCGCGAGCAGCGCGGTGAGCGGGGTGAGTCCGGGCCGGTACCACGCGGCCGCGAGCCGGGCGGCGAAGTTCACGGGGCGAGCGTCGCGGCGCCGCCGCCGGATGGCCCGTGAACCGCATGGCCCGGGGCCGGGTCCGGCGCCGCCGGACGCGGGGGTCATTTCGCGGGCGTTTGCGTGGCGAAAGTGATGTGGACGAACCCGGCGAGGCGCGCCGCCTCCATCACGTGGATCACCGACTGATGCGTCGCGTTGGCGTCGGCGTTGATGACGACGACCGGATCCTTGGCGTCGCCCGCGGCGCGCTTCAGCGAGTCGGCGAGCGACGCGGCGCCGGTGAACGTGACGACGGTGCGGTCGATCACGTAACGGCCCTGCGCGTCGATGCCGACGTTGATTTCCTTCGGCCGCTGCTTCGCCTGGTCGGCGTCGGCCTCGGGCAGCGTGATCTGCAGCTCGGCCACGCGCTGGTAGGTCGTGGTGACCATCAGGAAGATCAGGATGACGAGCAGGACGTCGATCAACGGAATGAAGTTGATCTCGGGCTCGTCGCGGGTGCGGACGCCGCGCAGGTTCATGACGCTACTTCCGCTCGCCGTGCGCCGAATCGACCAGGCGAATCGCCTGCTGCTCCATCTCGACGACCAGCGAGTCGACCTTGCCGCGGAAGTACCGGTAGAAGATCATGCTCGGGATCGCGACGATCAGGCCCAGGGCGGTGTTGTACAGGGCGATCGAGATGCCGCGCGCGAGGATGATCGGGTCCGATCCGGCGGCGCCCTGCGAGCCGAAGATCTCGATCATGCCGATGACGGTGCCGAGCAGGCCCAGGAGCGGCGCCATCGCGGCGATCGTGCCCAGCGACGTCAGGAAGCGCTCGAGGTCGTGGATGACGCCATGGCCGACCTCCTCGATCGCCTCCTTCATCACCGGTCGCGGCGCGCGGACGTTGGCGAGCCCGGCCGCCAGCAGGCGGCCCAGCGGCCCGCGCTGCGCGGTCTTGCCCACGAGTTCCGGCGTCACGCCCGTCTGCCGGACCTCCGCCAGGACCTGCTCGACCATGCCGGCGGGAGCGACGACGCTTTGCCGCAAGGACCAGAAGCGCTCGAAGATGAGCGCGAGGGCGATGATGCTGGCGAGGATCAGCGGCCAGATCGGCCAGCCTGCGGCTTGAATGATGGACCACACGATGGGGCGGCTCCGGAAGGCGAAAGGTGTCTGGAATGTAGCTTGGCGCACGTCTTTGGGCAAGGCGGCCGCCCCGGCGGCGCGGGGAACGCTAGCGACGGCGACCGCGCGGAGGCCCTTCCATCAGCGTCGCGGTGATCGCCGCGCCGCCGAGGATGATGAACCAGGTCAGGTAGATCCAGACCAGGAACAGCGGCAGCGCGGCCAGCGCTCCGTAGACCGCCTGGTAGGTCGGCACCGACGTGACATACGCGGCAAAGCCCGCGTTTGGCCGCCTCGAACGCCAGCGCGGCGACCGCGGCGCCGGCGAACGCGGCGCTCCAGCGCACCGGCCGCGCCGGGACCAGCTTGTACAGCAGCGCGAACGCGAGCATGCCCAGCGCCACCGCGATCGGCGTGGCGACGCCGGGCAGCGCCCGCGCCGCCCACGGCACGTTGTCGAAGGTCATCTCCAGCAGCCACGAGGTCGACCAGACGGCCGCGCCGATCAGCAGCGGGCCGACGGTGATGCCGACCCCCGCCACCAGCAGGCGCCGCTACCGCCGAGCGGGGCTCGCGCGCGTCCCAGATGGCGTTGATCTCGCGCTCGATGGTGGCGGCGAGCAGCAGCGCGGTCAGCAGCACCAGCGCGATCGACACGCCCTGGAGCGCGGCCGACTTGGCGACGAATTCCTGCAGGTACTGGCGGACGACGGCGCCGCTGCCGGGCAGCATGTGGCGCAGCAGGAAGCGCTCGAGCGCTTCGAGCCAGCGCTCGAACAGCGGGTAGCGGGCGACGTACGCGAACGCGACGGTGAACAGCGGCACGACGCCGAGCACCGTCGTGAACGACAGCGCGGCGACGGTTTTCGCGAGACCGACCCCCGTCAGTCGTGCCCGCACGCCCGCCAGCAGCTCGAGCGGACCCATGCCGCGACGCGCCCGGCTCACGCGGTCTGCCGCGCGACCCACCAGGCCGCGGCGGCGATCAGGCCGGAGCAGGGGATGGTCAGCACCCACGCCCACACGATCCGGCCGGCCACGCCCCAGCGCACGGCGGACAGCTTGCTCGTGGCGCCGACGCCGACGATGGAGCCGGTGATCGTGTGCGTCGTCGACACCGGGATGCCGAGCCCCGTGGCGAGGAACAGCGTCAGCGCCCCGCTGGTCTCGGCACAGAACCCGCCGACAGGCTTGAGCTTGGTGATCTTCATGCCCATCGTCTTGACGATGCGCCAGCCGCCGAACAGCGTGCCGAGCGCGATCGCCGCCTGGCACGACAGCACGACCCAGAGCGGGATGTCGGAGGCGCCGAAGTCGGGCTTGAGCGAACCGTGCGCGGCGAGGATCAGCGCGATCACGCCCATCGTCTTTTGCGCGTCGTTGCCGCCGTGGCCGAGGCTGTAGAGCGACGCCGAGACGAGCTGCAGGCGGCGGAACCAGCGGTCGATCCGGTGGGGCGCGTGCTTCTGGAACGTCCACGCCACCGTCGTCATCAGCAGCATCCCCAGCGCGAAGCCCAGCGCCGGCGACACGACGATCGCCAGCGTGATCTTGAAGAAGCCGCTGCCGATGAGCGCGCCGAAGCCGCCCTTGGCCACCGCCGCACCGGCCAGCCCGCCGATCAGCGCGTGCGACGACGACGACGGGATCCCGAACCACCACGTGATCACGTTCCACGCGGTCGCGCCGACCAGCGCGCCGAACAGCACGTACTGATCGACGACCCAGGCGTCGATGACACCGCGGCCGATGGTGTTGGCGACCGCCAAGCCGAAGAACAGGAAGGCGATGAAGTTGAAGAACGCCGCCCAGGCCACGGCGAACTGCGGCCGCAGCACGCGCGTCGACACGATCGTCGCGATCGAGTTCGCCGCGTCGTGAAAGCCGTTCATGAAGTCGAACGCGAGCGCGAGCACGACCAGCAGCACCAGGACCTCGAAGCTGATCGGCGTCATCGTGGCTTCAGCCGGGATTCATCGCAGTCCGCGGCAGCCGTGGCGGCATCCTGTCACGCGCTCTCGAGGACGATGCCCTCGATCAGGTTGGCGACGTCCTCGCACTTGTCGGTGACCGCCTCGAGCAGCTGGATGACTTCCTTCTGCTTGATGATCTCCTTGGCGTCCGGCTCCTCGCGGAAGAGCTTGGCCAGCGCGGTGCGGAACACGCGGTCGGCCTGGCTCTCGAGGCGGTCGATCTCGCCGCAGATGCGCAGGATCGCGTCGGCGTTCTTCATCGACGACAGCAGCGCCAACGCCTCCTGCATCCGGGCCGTGGTGTCGACGCAGAGGGCAGCCAGCTGCTGCGCCTCCGGTCCCACGTGCTTCACGTCGTACAGGAACAGGCACTGGGCGACGTCCTCCATCAGATCGAGGACGTCGTCCATGTCGGTGATGAGGCCGTGAATCTGCTCGCGGTCGAACGGCGTGATGAACGTCTGGTGCAGCAGGTTGACGGTCTCGTGGGTGATCCGGTCGGCCTGCTTCTCGCAGGTCTCGATGGCCTTCGACCGGGCGTCGAGCGAGGAGAGGTCCTCGAACAGCGCGGCGAGTTCGCGCGCGGCGGCGACCGCAAGCGCGGCGTGCTGGTTGAAGGCGTCGAAGAAACGCCCCTCGCGCGGCAACAGGCCCATTGTTGTTATCCTCCCCAGGCAGGTTCCGATTATCGCACGCGATCGCCGCGGGCCCCGGACCCGGCGCGCCGACCGACCGGCCGCGCCGCCGGCGCGCCGGGCCGCTGCGCCGACCAGGTTCCACACACCGGAGAATCCGATGTCCACCCCGCCGCCCGCCGCCCGTCCCGCATCCGCCCCCGAGACCGCCGTGCTGGGCGGCGGCTGCTTCTGGTGCCTCGAGGCCGTATTCGACGAGCTCGCCGGAGTCACCGACGTCGTGTCGGGATACGCCGGCGGCGCCTCCGCCAGACCCAGCTACGAGGAGGTGTGCACCGGACGCAGCGGACACGCCGAGGTGGTGAGGATCGAGTTCGATCCGGCGGTGCTGTCGTTCCGCGAGCTGCTGACGGTGTTCTTCGCCATCCACGACCCCACGACGCGCGACCGGCAGGGCAACGACGCCGGTCCGCAGTACCGGTCGGTCATTTTCTGCCAGACCCCCGAGCAGCGCGCGACCGCCGTGGCCGTGGTCCGCGACCTCGACGCGGGCCGGCTCTTCCCGAACCCGATCGTCACCGAGATCGCGCCGGCGGCGCCGTTCTGGCCGGCCGAGGTCGGTCACCAGGAATACTTCGCGAGGAACGGCGGCCAGCCCTACTGCGCGATGGTCGTCGCGCCCAAGGTCGCCAAGTTCCGCAAGCACTTCGTCGAGCGCCTGAAGAAGCCCGGCGATTGATCCTGGGGCCGCGATGGTCGGACGGGATCAGCGCGCCCGGGCAGCGGACGTCCGGGCCGGTCACCGCTGCGGCCGCCGTGCGACCCAGCTGCCGGCGACGAGGCAGGCGCCGACCGACCAGAACAGCGGCGCCAGGCCGATGGTCGCGCCCAGCGCGCCGAACACCAGCGGCACCGCCACCGCCATCGACTGCACGACCGACATCCGCACGCCTGCCGCCTCGCCCATCCGGCCCGGCGGCGAGTGCGTATAGAGCAGCGACATCACCATCGGCTGGCCGCTGCCGAGCCCGAGGCCCAGCGCGAACGAAAGCGCCATCATCGTCGCCGCGCCGGTGGTGAACGGAAAGCCGCAGTACGCAACCGCCGCGACGAACAGCGCCACGGTGAGCACCTCGAATTCGCTGAACCGGCGTGCGAGGACCGGCATCGCCAGCCGCACGGCGAAGGTCGCCAGCGCGAACGAGGACAGCACCATGCCGACCTGCGACGCCGACAGGCCCACGCTGGCGCCGTAGACCGGGACGAAGATCGTGTGCAGGTCCCACGCCAGCGCGAACAGCACGTTCAGCGCGAACACGCGACGCAGCTTCGCGTGCGTCAGCAGCCCCAACGCGCTGCCGCGGCCGGTCGCCGCCGCGTGCCGTTCCGCCGGCCGCGGCAGCGCGAGGCGGCCCGCCGCGAGCGCGACGATCGGCAGCAGCGGAAACACGACCAAGCAGCGCGTACGCGCTGCGATATCCCCAGTGGTCGATGACGAAGCCCGTGATCAGCGGCCCGGCGAAGCTCGACAGCGAATAGCCGAGGGCCAGCAGGCTGTAGCCCTCGGCGCGCGCATCGGGGCCGGAAAGCTCGCCGGTCGCGTACTGCGTGGCGACCTGGAAGATCATGAACGACGCGCCGAGCAGCGTCGCCGCGACGTACAGCGTCGGCAGCCCCGGCCACAGCGCCGGCAGCGCCGCGCCGGCCGCCACGCCGATCGAGCCGACGAGCATCGGCCGCCGCACGCCGATCCGGTCGATCACGCGCCCCACCGGGACCGCGAGCAGCATCGGAAGGAACGCATACAGCGCGATCAGCACGCCGGCGGTCGCCGCGGTGGCGCCGCCGGCCAGCGCGTCGAGCGTGACCGCGACGCGCGTACCGGTGAGGACGATGTGGTTGGCGATGCCGAGTGCGATCAGCGCGAACAGCGTGCGGTGGCGCCCGCCGCGCCTGCCGCCGCTCATCGACGGTGCTCGTGCCGGACTCCGCGGGCGTCTTCAGCGCGCATGCGCGCCGGCGGTCGCCGGTGCCCGTGCATGCCTGCGACCGCGTCGAGGCGTCGCCGCCAGACCCGGCGGATCGCGTAGCCCTGCGCGCGCAGTAGCGCCAGCAGGCCCTTGCCGTAGCTGAGCGGCGGTGCCGTCGACGGCGCCGATCCTGCCGCGGCGACCGGCGTGGCCCCGGTCGCCGGCAGTGCGGGGCCGGCGACCGGCGCGACGGTCGCCGCCAGTGCCGCGGCGGCGGCGAGGACCGCCAGACTGCCTCCCTGGCGCCGCGCGGCGGGCGCCGCTGCGGCAACCCGCCGCGCTCCGGGGCGCGGGTCCGGCGGGAAGGCGCCGATCACGGGCCGATCACCGCGTCACCGCGCGAACTTCTTCCCGCCATTCGCGCCGATCGGCAGGGCTGCAGTTCCTTCAGCGTCCGGATCGCCTGGCTGACGTCGAGCCGGTCGAAGAGCGTCCACAGGTCGGTCGCGATCGGTCCGACCCGGACGAAGAGCCGCTCGCGATGCTCCAGGCGCGCGGTCGAGAACAGGCAGGTGTACCGCTCGGCTTGGGCGCGGCACGGGACGAAGAACATGACGGCTCCGGTTGAGATTCCTGACCGATTGTCGCAATCGGAGGATGCGCTGCCAAGCGGCCGCGGAAACGCGCGAGGGTCGCGGCGACCGGCCACGGGACGGCGCTTGCCGCGCCGGACACGCACGTCCCGCCGCGGCGCGCGTTCCCCGACGCGGGCGATCCGGACCAAATTTCCCTCTGCGGGGCATTCCGTTCCCTCGGGAATGCGGTATAGTTCCCGCCGATGAAGCAGGACGTACCCGCGACAGGAGGGTCTGCTTCAGAATGTTCGGCGTAGTTGTCAGAAAGCACCAATCCATAGGAAGGAGACCATGGCTACCGCCAAGAAAGCAGCAAAGAAGCCCGCCGCAAAGAAGGCCGCCGCGAAGAAGCCGGCCGCAAAGAAGCCCGTCGCCAAGAAGGCGCCGGCGAAGAAGGCACCGGCGAAGAAGGTCGCCACCAAGAAGCCCGCCGCAAAGAAGCCCGCCGCAAAGCGCAAGCCGAACGCCGCGTTCATGAAGGCCATGACGCCGTCGGCGGTGCTGGCCGCAGTGGTCGGCGCCACGCCGCTGCCGCGCACCGAAGTCACCAAGAAGATCTGGGACTACATCAAGAAGAACAAGCTGCAGGACGCCGTCAACCGCCGGCAGATCAACGCCGACGACAAGCTCAAGGCCGTGTTCGGCGGCAAGAGCAAGGTGTCGATGTTCGAGATGACCAAGCTGGTCTCGAACCACCTCAAGTAAGCGGAAGCAATTCCCGCGACGACGGCCGGCGGTGCTCACGCGCCCCGGCCGTTTTCTATTGCGCGCGAGCAATCACCGCGAGGCGGAGCCTCCAATTGCGCGGCACGCCCGCGGAGCCGAACACGACCCGCACCGTGCCGCGCGGACGCCGCCGCCGGAAGCGCGCCGAGGCGGCAGGGTCGAAGCCTGAGTCGGCCGCGACCATGCCGCGGGCGACACCGGGTCGTGCCGCCAGTGCGTCGGCCCAGCGGACGAGGTGAGGCAGGTCGGCCGCCCCGTCGACCAGTGCGCGCCGGACGGCGACGACGGGATAGAGCGCGAAATCCGCGATCGACAGTTCGTCCGCCGAGCCACTCGTGCTGCGCCAGGTGGCGGTCGGCGACCCGCAGGATGCCGAGCAGCCGGTCCGACAGGAACTTCATGTTCGGTTCCGATTTCTCCGGTGCCAGCACGCCGAGGTAGAACAGCGCGCCGGACGCCGACGCGGCGTCCGCGCAGGCGAAGAACAGCCACTGCAGCGCCGTTGCGCGTCGCGCCGCGTCGGCGGGCAGGAAGCGTCCGGATTTCGTCGCCGCGTAGAGCGCGATCGCGCCGGACTGTGCGAGGGAGATCGGCGCCCCGCCGGGGCCGTCGGGATCGACGATCGCGGGGATCGCGCCGGCCGGATTGATCGCGAGGAACGCCGGGGCGCGCTGCTCGCCGTTCGACAGGTCGACGCGGTGCACGCAATACGCGAGCCCGCACTCCTCGAGCGCGATCGCCGCGCGCTGCCCGTTCGACGTGGGCCAGGTGTAGAGGTCGATCATCGGTGGTCTCCGTGCAAGTTGCGCGGGTCCGGTACCGGCGGCAACCGGCGGCGAGTCACCGTCAGCCGCGGCCCGAGAGCGCGGCGATCCGCTGTTCGATCGGAGGGTGCGTCGAGAACAGCGCCATGATCCCCGCCTTGTCGGTGATGCCGAAGCCGTGCATCGCCTGCGGCAGTTCGCCCGGCGCGACCCCGCCCAGGCGCTTCAGCGCGTTGATCATCGGCAGCGGCGAGCCGACGTACTGCGCCGAGCCCGCGTCGGCGCGGAACTCGCGACGGCGGGAGAACCACGCGACGACGATCGACGCGAGGAAGCCGAACGCGATCTGGCAGACCATGACCGTGATGAAGTAGCCGGGGCCGGTGCCGCGCTCGGTGCGGAACACCGCCCGGTCGACGATCGATCCGACGATCCGCGACAGGAACACGACGAAGGTGTTGACGACTCCCTGGATCAGCGTCAGCGTCACCATGTCGCCGTTGGCGACGTGCGCGACCTCGTGCGCGAGCACCGCCTCGACCTCTTCCTTGTTCATCGACTGCAGCAGGCCGGTGGAGACGGCAACCAGCGCCGAATTCTTGAATGCCCCGGTGGCGAACGCGTTCGGATCGCCGTCGTAGATGGCGACCTCCGGCATGCCGATGCCGGCCTTCTGCGCGAGCCGCTGCACCGTCTCGACCAGCCAGCGCTCGGCGTCGCTCGACGGCGTCGTGATCACCTGGGCGCCGGTCGACGCCTTGGCCATCATCTTCGACGACAGCAGCGAGATGATCGAGCCGGTGAAGCCGACCACCGCCGAGAAGGCGAGCAGTTGCCCGAACTGCAGGCCGCTCGCGGAAGTCACGGCGCGATCGAGTCCGAAGACCCGCAGCACGATGGTAATCACCGCCAGCACGGCGACGTTGGTGAGGAGGAAGAGGACGATGCGTTTCATGGATTTTCCAGGGTGGAGTCTGGGGCGCGGCAAATGATAGCGCGAGATGGCGGGGTCGACACGGACGGCCGCGCCGATTTCCCGGCAACCCGCGACCGTCCGACAGATGCGGGCGGATCGCCCGCCGCGCAAGTGGCGGCGCGGCCGGTCAGGCGCCCTGGCCCGGCTTGGTCCAGGAGTCCTTGAGCGTCACGGCACGGTTGTAGACCGGCTTGCCCGGCGCGTGGTCGGCGAGGTCGGCGACGAAATAGCCGTGGCGCTCGAACTGGAAACGCGTCTCGGGCGGCGCCGCGGCCAGCGCCGACTCGACGTACGCGGTGATCACCCGCTTGGAATCCGGGTTGAGGTCGTCGAGGTAGTCGCGCTCGGCGACCTCGGCCTCGGCGTCGTCGTCGCCGGCGACGACCGCCGCCTTCGCCGGCGCCTCGGGCTCGACCGTGGCGGCGTCGCCGCGCGCGCCCCATGGATTGCGCGCCCCGGGGAACGGCACCCGGAACAGCCGGTCGTACAGCCGCACTTCCGCCGGCACCGCACCCGCCGCGCAGAGCCAGTGGACATTGCCCTTGACCTTGCGCGCATCCGCGCCCGCGGTGCCGCTGCGGGTCGCCGGGTCGTAGGTGCAGTGGACCGCGGTGACCCGGCCGTCGGCGTCCTTCTCGACGCCGACGCACCGGACGATGTAGGCGTAGCGCAGCCGGACCTCGGTCCCCGGCGCGAGCCGGAAGTAGCCCGGTGGCGGCGTCTCGCTGAAGTCGTCGCGCTCGATCCACAGTTCGCGGCCGAACGGTAGCGCCCGCTTGCCGAGCTCGGGCTTCTGCGGATGGTTCGGCGCGTGGCAGTCCTCGGTCGCGCCCTCGGGATAGTTGTCGATGACGAGCCTGAGCGGGTCGAGCACGGCGATGCGCCGTTGCGCCTGCGCGTTCAGGTCCTCGCGCATGCAGTCCTCGAGTACGCTCATGTCGATCCACGAGTCGGCCTTCGACACGCCGATGCGCTCGGCGAAGAGGCGGAAGCCTTCCGGCGTGAATCCGCGGCGGCGCGCGCCGACCAGCGTCGGCATCCGCGGATCGTCCCAGCCGTCGACGAGCCGGCGCGCGACCAGTTCGATCAGCTTGCGCTTCGACAGCACGACGTAGGTCAGGTTGAGCCGGGCGAACTCGTATTGCTGCGGCAGCGGACGCTCGAGCTGGCCCCCTTCGGCAAGCTTCTCGATCACCCAGTCGTACAGCGGCCGGTGGTCCTGGAACTCGAGCGTGCAGATCGAGTGCGTGATGCGCTCGAGCGCATCGGAAATGCAGTGCGTGTAGTCGTAGAGCGGGTAGACGCACCAGGTGTCGCCGGTCCGATGATGCGACGCATGGCGGATCCGGTAGATCGCCGGATCGCGCATGTTGACGTTCGGGCTGGCCATGTCGATCTTCAGGCGGAGCACGTGCGCGCCGTCGGGGAACTCGCCCGCCTTCATCCGCCGGAACAGATCGAGGTTCTCGGCGACGCCGCGGTCCCGCCACGGGCTCGGGGCGCCGGGCTGCGTCAGCGTCCCGCGCGTCGCCTTGAGCTCGGCCGCCGATTGGCTGTCGACGTAGGCGAGCCCCTGCCCGATGAACCACTCGGCAAAGCGGTAGAGGTCGCCGTAGTAGTCGGACGCGTGGTAGCGGTGCGCGCCCCAGTCGAAACCGAGCCAGCGGACCGCATCGGCGATCGAATCCTCGTACTCGACGTCCTCCTTCACCGGGTTGGTGTCGTCGAAGCGCAGGTGGCAGCGACCCGCATTTTCGGCGGCAAGCCCGAAATTGAGGCAGATCGACTTCGCGTGGCCGTAATGGAGATAGCCGTTCGGCTCGGGCGGGAAGCGCGTGACGACCTGACCGCCGTATTTGCCGGTCCGGTTGTCCTCGGCGATGATCGCGCGCAGGAAATTCGAGGCCGGCGCCTCCGCCGACCGCGCGACTTCGGCCGGCGCCCGGGGCAGCGGATTTCCTTTGCGGCGATGCAACACTCATGGGCGTTTGTTCATGAACAAGACGGTCGATGGATGCATTCTAACCGCTGGGGGGGGGTGCCGTCATTGGACGCGTACGCCCGGCGGCCGGGGCATCGCCCGGAAACCCGCGCCGGCCAAGGGTTTCCAAGGGGTCGCCGCCCGCGGTCGGCGATGGTTTTCCACAAATCCTGTGGATAATAGTGTGCATATCTTGTAAATTCGGTCGCTAAGTGCCGCGCCGGTCGGGATATTCGTTGCGGTGCCCATAATTTGGCCGACTTTTTTCATCATCGCGTCAAGCAGTTGGCACCGCTCTCCCCGAGCGCGGCGCGGGCCTGTCCGACGCCCGATTCGGGGCCTCGGATGACACCATCGTGACCGCCCGCTACCGTTCTTCGTCCTGGACAACACGGTCACCGCCGCCGCATTGTCGAAGCGCGCCCCCGCAGCCACCCGCCCCTGAAACCCGCGGTCGCGGGTATCGTTCCTTCGCCATGCCCGATCCCTTTGCCGCCCTCGCCGCTCCCGGCGCCGACCGACGCCGACCGGGGGCCGCCGTCCCGCCCCGACACCGTCATCCCGGTGGCGCGTTTCGTCGCCTCCGTCCGCCTGCTGCTGGAGCGCGACGTCGGACTCGTCTGGGTCGCGGGCGAGATCTCCAACTTCACCCGCGCGACGTCGGGCCACTGCTATTTCAACCTGAAGGACGCGGACGCGCAGGTCCGCTGCGTGTTCTTCCGCCACAAGGCGCAGCACGTCGGCTTTGCGCTGAAGGACGGCGTCGCCGTCGAGGTGCGGGCCACCGCAAGCCTCTACGAGGCGCGGGGCGAGTTCCAGCTCAACGTCGAAACCGCACGGCTCGCGGGCGTCGGCGCGCTGTACGAACGCTTCGCCCGACTGAAGGCGCGTCTCGACGCCGCGGGCTGGTTCGATGCCGCGCGCAAGCGCCCGCTGCCGCCGCACCCGCGCGCCGTCGGCGTCGTGACGTCGCTGCGCGCTGCGGCGCTGCGCGACGTGCTCACCACGCTGCGACGCCGCTGGCCGGCGCTGCCGGTGATCCTCTATCCGACCGCGGTCCAGGGCGAGGGCGCCGCCGCCGAAATCGCGCAGGCGATCCGGACCGCCAACGTGCGGGCCGAGGTCGACGTGCTGCTGGTGGTGCGCGGTGGCGGGTCGATCGAGGACCTGTGGGCGTTCAACGAGGAGGTCGTTGCGCAGGCGGTGTTCGAGTCGGGACTTCCGGTCGTCTCGGGCGTCGGACACGAAACCGACTTCACCATCTGCGATTTCGTCGCCGATGCGCGCGCGGCGACGCCGACCGCGGCGGCCGCGCTGGTGACACCCGACCGCGCGGCGCTCGCGCACGTCGCCGCCGCGCTGGGGCAGCGGCTCGCGCGGGCCGGGGCGCGGGCGGTCGAGCTGCCGATGCAACGGGTCGATGGCCTCGCGCGCCGCCTGACGCATCCGAGCGCGCGGCTCGACGCCCGGCGCCTCGAGCTGGCCGCGCAGGCGGCGCGTCTTTCGCGCGGCTTCGCGACACGCGCTCGAACTGTCGGCGCAGGCGACCGCCAGCCTCCGGCACCGCTACACGGTCGTCGTGCGCACCCCGCTGCCGCAGATTCGCGGCGACGCGCGCCGCGGCCGTGACGCTCGCGCGCGCCGGGCGCGCCGGCGTCGGGCGCGTCGAAACGCGGGTCGCGGCGCTGGCGCAGAACCTCGCGCATCTGAGCCCGCAGGCGGTGCTCGACCGCGGCTACGCCATCGTCACGCGCCCCGACGGTCGGGTGGTGCAGGATGCCTCGGCGCTGGCGCCGGGCGATGCCGTGCAGGCTGGCGCTCGCGCGCGGCGCCGCCGCGGCGACGATCACCGACACGACCCCGGACCTGCCCGCGCGCCCGGCCCGCGGGGGCACGGCCACGCCGGAGTGATCAGGCCTCGTCCGGCTCGGGGTCGTCGATCGCCGTGCCGCTGCGCAGCCGCGCGATGACGTCGGCAGGCGCCTGCGCGGCGATTCTCGGCGTGCCGGTCGCGACGTCGGCGTTCTGCGCGCGGTGGCGCAACGCGTGATCGACGAGCACCAGCGCCAGCATCGCTTCCGCGATCGGCGTCGCCCGGATGCCGACACACGGATCGTGCCGGCCCTGCGTGTTGACGACGACCGACTCGCCGTGGAGGTCGATCGAGTGCCGGTCGAGCCGGATCGACGACGTCGGCTTGACCGCGATCGCGACGACGATGTCCTGCCCCGTCGAGATGCCGCCGAGGATGCCGCCGGCATGGTTCGACGCGAACCCCTGCGGCGTCATCTCGTCCGAATGCACGGTGCCCGGCTGCGTGACGGCGGCGAAGCCGGCGCCGATCTCGACGCCCTTGACCGCGTTGATGCCCATCATCGCGTGCGCGATGTCGGCGTCGAGCCGGCCATACACCGGCTCGCCCCAGCCGACGGGCACCCCGGAAGCGATCACCTCGATCCTCGCGCCGACCGAATCGCCGGACTTGCGCAGCCGGTCCATGAACGCCTCGAGCCCGGGCACCACGGCCGCGTTGGCGGCAAAGAACGGATTGTCGGGCACGTGATCCCACGACGCGAACGGAATCACGTTGGGGCCGATCTGCGTGAGGTGACCGCGGATGGTCACGCCGTAGCGCTCCTCGAGCCACTTCCTGGCGATGGCACCGGCCGCGACCCGCACCGCAGTCTCGCGCGCCGACTGCCGTCCGCCGCCCCGATAGTCGCGGATCCCGTATTTCTGCCAGTACGTGTAGTCGGCGTGACCCGGCCTGAAGGTCGCCGCGATGCTGGCGTAGTCCTTGCTGCGCTGGTCCTCGTTGCGGATCAGGAGCGCGATCGGCGTCCCGGTCGTGCGGCCCTCGAACACGCCGGACAGGATTTCGACGGTATCCGACTCGCGTCGCTGCGTGACGTGACGCGACGTGCCCGGCTTGCGCCGGTCGAGGTCGCTCTGGATGTCGGCGGCGGAAAGCGACAAGGCCCGGCGGGCAGCCGTCGACGACGCAGCCGATCGCCGGCCCGTGCGATTCGCCGAAGGAGGTGACGCAGAAGAGCTTGCCGATCGTATTGCCGGACATGGCGCGAGGGATGCCGAACGCGTCGAGGACGTAGTGAACAAGGTGCCGCGATGAACCGTTTCAGTTTAGCACGCAGCGAACACTTTCCTGCGCCGGCCGGCTCGCCCGGCGCGTGGCATTGACCTAGAATCGCGGGCAGGTCCGCCGCCGCCAAACGCCCCGCTTGAAGGCACCCATCGATTCCGCCGTCACACCCGCTGCCCTGCAGGAACTGCCGTCCGCGCTGATCGGCAAGCTGCGCCGTGCACGCTCGGTGGTCGCGCTGACCGGCGGCGGCCTCGCCGCCGAGTCCGGCGTGCCGTCGCTCTCGGCGGCGCGGACCGGGATGTGGGCCGGCTTCGACCCGCTCGAGCTCGCGACGCCGGCCGCGTTCGCACGCAATCCCAAGCTGGTCTGGGACTGGCACGCATGGCGGCGGGAGTTGCTCGCGGGCGTCGCGCCCAACGCCGGGCACGTCGCGTTGGCCGAACTCTCGCGGCACGTTCCCGGGTGCCTGGTCGTGACGCTGAACGTCGACGGCCTGCACCAGCGCGCCGGCACCACCGCCATCGTCGAGCTGCACGGGAACCTGCAGCGCGCCCGCTGTTCGCGCGACGGCACGCCGGCGTCGACGTGGGACGACTCGAGTCCGCGGGTCGCTCCCGCCTGCGCGAAGTGCGGCGCGCCGCTGCGGCCGGATGTCGTCTGGTTCGACGAGAGCATCGACGACGACGTCGTCGTCGCCGTCGAGCGGGCGGCGAAACACTGCGACGTGCTGCTGGTCGTCGGCACCGCGGCCGAGGCCTACCCGGCGGCGCTGCTTCCGGCCTATGCCCATCACCACGGCGCGACGGTCGTCGAGGTCAACCCGCGCGAGACGCGGCTGACGCCGCGCGTCGACGTCTCCCTGCGCGGAAGCGCCGCCGACGTGCTGCCGGCGCTGGTTCGCGCCGCGTTCGGCTAGCCGCCGGCGGCGGCTTACCTCCGCTCGCCGCGCAGCGCCAGCACCTCGGCCTGGAGCCGCTCGGGGGACGCCTCGTCCGGAGGGATCGGGGCGCCGACGACGAGTCCGATGCGCGAGAAGGCGCCGCGCAGCCGCCGCATCGCCCTGCCCTGGTGCGAACGGCTGAAGAAGCTCCCCCACAGTCCCGACAGCGCCATCGGGATCACCGGCACCGGCGTCACCGCGACGATCTGCCGGACGCCGGGCCGGAACGGGTTCATCTCGCCCGTGTCGGTGAGCTTGCCCTCGGGAAAGATGCCGACGATCTCGCCGGCCTCGAGCGCCTCCTTCGCGCTCGCGAACGCGCGGTCCTTCATCGCCGGATCCTCCTTCGCCGGCGCGATCGGAATCGTCCGCATGGTGCGGAAGATGAACGACAGCAACGGCACGCGGAAGATCCGGTGGTCCATGACGAAGCGGATCGGCCGCCGGACCGTGGCCGCGATGACGACCGCGTCGACGTAGCTCACGTGGTTGCAGACGATCACGCAGGGTCCGTCGTCGGGCAGGTGCTCGAGCCCGTCCTTGCGCACGCGGTAGACCGTGTGCACCAGCAGCCATGCGAGGAAGCGCATCAGGAACTCGGGCACGAGTCCGTAGATGAACAGCGCGACCGCCGCGTTCATCAGTCCGGTCACGAGAAAGAGCTCGGGTATCGACAGCCCGGTCGCCAGCAGGCCGATCGCCAGCCCCGCCGAGGCGACCATGAACAGCGCGTTGAGGATGTTGTTGGCGGCGATGATGCGCGACCGGTGCGACGGCGCGCTGCGCTCCTGGATCAGCGCGTACAGCGGCACGATGTAGAACCCGCCGAACAGGCCGATCAGCACCAGGTCGACGGCGACGCGCCAGTGCCGCGGCTCGGCCACGAACTGCGTCAGCCCGCCGGTGCCATGCGCGGAGAGGCCACGACTCGCCCACCACAGGTCGATGGCGAACAGCGTCAGGCCGATCGATCCGAACGGCACCAGCCCCAGCTCGACCTTGCGCCCCGACAGCCGCTCGCACAGCAGCGACCCCGCGCCGATGCCGACTGAGAACAGCGCGAGCAGCACGGTCACGACAGTCGCGTCGCCGCCGAGGATGTCCCGGGCGTATCCGGCAAACTGGGCGAGGAACGTGGCACCGTAGAACCAGAACCACGAAATCCCCAGCATCGAGAGCCAGACCACGCGGTTGCCCTGCGCGAAGCGGAGGTTCTTCCAGGTCTCCGTGAAGGGGTTCCAGTTGATCCGGAGGTCCGGATCGACGGCCGGCGTATGCGGGATGCGGCGGCTCGCCAGCCAGCCCGCGACCGCGATGGCGATGGCGAGGAATCCGGCCCAGACGGGACCGTCGGGCTCGATCGCGACGATCAGCCCGCCGGCGATGGTGCCGAGGAGGATGGCGACGAACGTCCCCATCTCGACCAGGCCGTTGCCGCCGACGAGTTCCTCGTTCGACAGGTGCTGCGGCAGGATCGCGTACTTCACCGGCCCGAACAGCGTCGAGTGCACGCCCATCAGCGCCAGCGCCACGAACAGCAGCACGAGGCTGCGCTGCCAGAAGGCGACCAGGCCGACGACCATGATCGCGATCTCGAACAGCTTGATCCAGCGGATCAGCCGCGACTTCTCGTACTTGTCGGCAACCTGGCCCGAGGTCGCCGAGAACAGCACGAACGGCAGGATGAACACCGCGCCGGCGAGGTTGACCAGCGCGTTGGGGTGCAGCGTGGTCAGCGACGCCGCCTGGAACGCGAGGAAGATGACCAGCGCGTTCTTGTAGACGTTGTCGTTGCCCGCGCCCAGGAACTGCGTCCAGAAGAACGGCGCGAAGCGGCGCTGCTTCAGGAGGTCGAACTGGTTCGGTGCGTGCATTGGGCGGCCGGTCGCGTGGATTGTCGCGGAGCTTGCTTGACGCGCGGCATTCCGACAAGGGCCGGTGCCGGCGGCCCGCGTTCCGCTAGAATCCGCTTTCGATCCGCCCCGCCCCGCCCATGCGCCAATACCTCGACTTCATGCGGCACGTCCGCGACCACGGTCACCGCAAGGACGACCGGACCGGGACCGGCACGCTGTCGGTGTTCGGCTACCAGATGCGTTTCGACCTCGACGCCGGATTCCCGCTGGTGACGACGAAGAAGGTCCACACCAAGTCGATCGTCCACGAACTGCTCTGGTTCCTGCGCGGCGAGACCAACGTGCGCTCGCTGCAGGCGGCGGGCGTGACGATCTGGGACGAGTGGGCGGACGCCGACGGCAACCTGGGGCCGGTCTACGGCTCGCAGTGGCGCAGCTGGCCCCTCCCCGACGGCGGCCACGTCGACCAGATCGCCAACGTCGTGGCCGAGATCAGGCGCAATCCGGATTCGCGACGGCTGATCGTCTCTGCCTGGAACGTCGGCGAGATCCCGAAGATGAAGCTTCCGCCGTGTCACGCGTTCTTCCAGTTCTACGTCGCCGGCGGGCGGCTGTCTTGCCAGCTCTACCAGCGCAGCTGCGACATCTTCCTCGGCGTGCCGTTCAACATCGCGTCGTACGCGCTGCTGACCCACCTGGTCGCGCAGCAGTGCGATCTCGGCGTCGGCGATTTCGTCTGGACCGGCGGCGACTGCCATCTCTACCTGAATCACCTGGAGCAGGTCGACACCCAGCTCGCGCGCGACCCGTTCGCGCCGCCCCGGCTCGTGCTGAATCGTCGACCGCCGACGATCTTCGACTACGCCTTCGAGGACATCGAGATCGCGGCCTACCAGTCGCACGCCGGAATCAGGGCTCCGGTCGCCGTCTGAACGGGCGGGCGGTCTCCCGGCACCGCGCGCGCGACCGGGCGGTGGGCAAAAAAAGGCCCGCCGGGAGGAAGGTGGCGGGCAAGGGGGATCGTTCCGGGCGTTTCGCCCCCGGACGGCGGCGGGCGTCAGACGATGGACCGTGCGGCGCTGATGCGATCGGCCAGCGCGTCCAGCGCGGCCTGCTGCGACGGCGACGGAGCGTCGTCCGCGGACCGACCGCTAGCCGACATGTCGTCGTCGTTCGACGGCGCGACCAGCCAGTGCTGGGCGAAGTCGGGCGAAAAGCTGTCCATGGTCGGGTTCCGGTGAATTTCGGTTGCTCGCGCTCCATCTCAAGCAATCGTCGTGCCATTTCACATACCCGGCACCGCCACACGCCCCTGCGCAATCCATCTCGAGATGCGCCTCCCTATGGCGCAGGCTCGCACCACGGTCGTGTTTTCGACTCGCCTGCGGAGCGCGGCGCCAGGGCGGGTCGGGAACAGATGTCGCATTATGCCGACAGCATAGTGGATGCTAACAGCAAGCCATTGAATTCAATGCAATTGCTCTGTCGTCTCCCGGCGACAGCAGGACCATGCAACCGCGCGGACGCGCCGTCAGTCCCGGCCTTCCTTGAACATCCCCGGCTCGAGGCGGTGGCGCTGCAGCAGCTTGTAGAACTCGGTGCGGTTGCGCTTGGCCATCGCCGCCGCCTGCGTGACGTTCCCGCCGGTGATCTTCAGCAGCCGCACGAGGTAGTCACGCTCGAACGTCCGGCGCGCCTCCTCGAAGGGCACCAGCACGCTCGCGTCCTCGCGCAGCGCCGTTTGCACGAGGGTGGCCGGAATGACGGTGGTCGTCGCCAGCGCCACCGCCTGCTCCAGCAGGTTCAGGAGTTGCCGGACGTTGCCGGGCCACGGCGCCGCGATCAGCATCGCCATCGCCTCCGGGGCCAACGACAGCGCGGTCCGCTTGTAGCGCTCCGCGAGCTTGCGCAGGAAGTGGGTCGCGAGCAGCGGTATGTCCTCGCGCCGGTCGGCCAGCGCCGGCAGCTTCAGCGAAACCACGTTGAGCCGATAGTAGAGGTCCTCGCGGAACTGGCCGGCGGCCTTGGCCTCGTCGAGGTCGCGATGGGTGGCGGAAATGACGCGGACGTCGACCGGGATCTGCTGCGTCGCGCCGACCGGCCGCACCTCCCCTTCCTGCAGCACGCGCAGCAGCTTGACCTGCAGCGCCAGCGGCATGTCGCCGATCTCGTCGAGCAGCAGCGTGCCTCCGTCCGCGGTCTGGAACAGCCCCTTGTGCGCCTGCACGGCGCCGGTGAACGCGCCACGGGCGTGACCGAACAGTTCCGATTCGAGCAGTTCCCCGGGCATCGCCCCGCAGTTCACGGCGACGAAGGGCTTGTCGTGGCGCGGGCTCGCGCGGTGGATCGCGCGCGCAAGAAGCTCCTTGCCGGTGCCCGACTCGCCGTAGATCAGCACGCTGGCGTCGGAGTCGGCGACCAGCCGCGCCTGCCTCAGCAGGTCCTCCATCTGCGGGCTGCGCGTGATGATGCCCTCGCGCCACGCGCCGCCGACGTCGTCGGCACCGGACGGGTCGTTGCCGGCGACCTTGAGCGCCGCGGCGACCTTGGCCAGAAGGTCCTGGCTGTCGAAGGGCTTGGTCAGGAACCCGTACACCCCTTGCTGGGTAGCGGCGACGGCGTCGGGAATCGTGCCGTGCGCGGTGAGGATGATCACCGGCAGCGACGGGTGCTGGCGGTGAATGGCCTCGAACAGCTGCATGCCGTCGATGCCGGGCATCCTGAGGTCCGTGACGACGATGCCCGGCCGGGCGATCGCCAGCGCCGCGAGCGCCGCCTCGCCGCTGTCGGCGGTGCGCACGCGGTAGCCGGCCGACACGAGGCGCAGGCTGATGAGCTTGAGCAGGTCGGGATCGTCGTCGACCAGCAGGATGTCGTCGGTGTGCTTCATGTTCGTCGTCATCCTCGCGGTTAATCGCCGCTAGCGTCCACCGCCGGAGCCACCTCCGGAACCGCCGCCGGAGCCACCTCCGGAACCGCTGTCGCCGCCGCCGCTGCGCACGCGGTCGCGCAACAGGTTTCGCTCCAGCGCCCGCAGCGCCTCGAGCTTCTGGATCAGGACATCGGCCTTCTGCTGCTCGTCGCGGACCGCGCGCAGCCGCTCCTGCACCTGCGCCTGCAGCACCGCGGCCAGCGTGCGCAGCGGGGAGCCGGCGGGCGAACCGCCCTTGAGCACGTTGTCGAGCAGCTGCTGTGCGCGCTGATCGTCGGCCGGGCCCGCGCGTCCCAGCGTGTAGAGCATCGCCAGCCGGATCCGGTTGGCATCGTTGCGGTTGCGGGCGAGCGCCTGCGTCGCGGCGGCGGTCTCGCGACGGACTTCCTCGGCGTTGAATCCGGTGAAACGCGCCAGGTCCGCCATCAGCGCGGCCAGCACCTGCTCCTCGGTGGGCTCGGCCGGCGGCGGCGGGACGACGGGAGCCGCGATCGGCGGCGCGGGGCGCCGGGGCTGCCGTCGTGGTCCCGGCAATGGGGGACGGCGCCGGCTCGGGCGCGGTGACCACGGGCTGCCCGGCGGGCGCGTCGATCGGCGGCTCGACCGGCTCGACCGGCGGGTATTCGACCATCGGCGTCGGCGGCGGGACCGCAGCCAGCAGCGCCGCGTCGTAGTCGTCCTCCGCGGTCGCCGCCAACGGCGCCGGGGCCGGTGTCGCGCAGCCGCCGACGATGAACGCCAACACCAGCAGCGCACCGAGGCGAAGCGGACGCAACGCCGTCACCCGGAGGCCCGTCATGACGCCTCCCGCGGCGCGGACATCGTGCCACGCTGGCGCGGCACGCCGGACGCGGTGTCCTCGCCTCTCACCACCGGAGCGATCGTCGCGTCGCCGAGCGCGAGCGGCAGCATCAGCCGGAAACGCGCGCCGCGCTTGCCGTCGCGCCGGTCGTCGACCTCGATGCGCCCGCCGTGCGCCAGCGCATACTCGCGGGCGATCGCGAGCCCCAGTCCCGAGCCCTTGACGCGGCCGTCCACCGGCGCCTTGCCCTGGAAGAACGAATCGAAGATGCGGTCGCGCTCGGCGGGATCGACGCCATGACCCTGGTCGGCGACCTCGAGCACCGCGATGCCGTCGGCGGTGGCCAGATCGAGGCGGATGACGCCCGACCGCGGCGAGTACTTCACCGCGTTCGAGACGAGGTTGTCGACGACCGTGCGCAGCTTCTCGCCGTCGCCGGTCACCAGCGCCGGCGAGAGCTTCGCGTCGAACGTGATCATCCGCGCGAACGCGGCGAGCTTGTGCTCGCGCATGACCCGGCGCACGACATCGGGCAGCTGCACGGGTCCGACCGACGCCGGCTCCATGGCGCGCGTCTGGTGATACCGAAGCAGGTCCTCGATCAGCTTCTGCAGCGACAGCGTGTTCTCGCGGACGATGCGGACGATGTCCTTCTGCTGCGGCGACAGCGTGCCGCCGACGTTGTCGCGCAGGAGCTCGGCGCCTTCGCGCACCGCGGTCAGCGGCGTCTTGAGCTCGTGCGAGACGTGGCGCAGGAAGCGGTTCTGCTGCTCCTCGAGATCGGACAGCCGGGTCCGCAGCCACTCGAGCCGCTGCCCCAGGTAGCGCAGGTCCTGCGGTCCGTCGACCTCGATCGCATGGGTGAAGTCGGCGGTGCCCAGCTGGCGGATCGCCTGGTCGAGCTGGCGGATCGGTCGGGCGATCAGCACGGCGAACATCACCGCGAGGGCCACGGCGATGCCGGCGGTGGCGAAGGCCAGCCAGGTCCACTTCTGTCGACCCGCTGCCGCGGTCTTGGCGAGATCCTCGGTCGCGCGGTCGGTGAGCGCGCGCGCAGCGACCTGGAGCGACTGCGCGCCGTCGGCAAGCCGCGCGTAACCCTCGGCGAGCTGCAGCTGGGCGTCCGCGCCGCGCTCGCGCGTCGCGAGCCGCTCGGCCAGCCGCCCTTCGCTGGCGTTCAGCGCGGCGAGCGTCGCGGCCTGCGCCGGCTCGAGCGGCAGCTGCGCGAGCGCGCGCCCGGTCTGCGTGAATTCCTGGCGAACGCGACCATAGTCCTCGAGCAGCGCCGCATCGTCGAGAATCAGGTATTGACGGACAATGCGTTCGAGCGTGACCGAATGCTCGTAGAACTGCCGACTCGCGCGGCCCGCCTGCGCGGCCTGCGTCACCGCCTGCTGCGCCTGCGACTGCAGCCGATCGAGCGACAGGATCAGTTCCGCGAGCGCATAGATCAAAGGCAGGCTCACCAGAAGGAAGCCCAGCAGAATGAACTTGAGGAACGACCGCGGGTAGTACACGCGTATTGGCTCACCGCTATAATCCGCCGGGAATTATGACACCTCACAGCACCCCGCGCCCGCTTCCCTCTCTGGCGATCATCGCGGCGGTCGCTCGCAACGGCGTCATCGGCGACGCGAATTGCCTGCCTTGGCGACTGCCCGAGGACCTCAAGCGGTTCCGCACCTTGACCACGGGTCACGCGATCATCATGGGGCGCCGGACGTGGGAGTCGATCGGGCGCGCGCTCCCGGAGCGGCAGAACATCGTCGTCACGCGCCAGCCGGGCTACGCGGCGGCCGGCGCCGAGGTCGCCGCTTCGCTCGATGCGGCACTGGCGCTGGTGAGGCTGCCGGACCCGGCATTCTGCATCGGCGGCGGCGAGCTCTATCGCATCGCGCTGCCGCGATCGGCAGCGCTCTATCTCACCGAAATCCACCAGTCCGTCCCCGGCGACGCCCGCTTTCCGATGATCGACCGGACGACGTGGCGCGAGAACGTCGCGGGCGCCGGGGGCAACGCCCTCGGAGGACGGCCTGACCTACGATTTCGTCGTCATACGCCCGACGCTAGCAACGGTTCTCGCGGCGCGACATCGGCGCGCACGCGTCGCCACCGCAGCGGCCGGACCAGTCGCTTCTTGCTTCCGGCCGCCCTCGCGTTTGTGCGGGCGGCGGCGTTTCCGCGATAATGTCGGACTGCGCGCCCGTCCGGTGCGCGTCGGCCGGGATGGCGGAACTGGTAGACGCAGCGGACTCAAAATCCGCCGAGCTAATCCCTCGTGGGGGTTCGATTCCCCCTCCCGGCACCATGCAACGGCCCACCCGGGAAGATCAGCGACCTGGGTACGCATCGCGACCGTCGACCGGATTTCCCTCGTGTCCTGGGTGGCGCACGTCGACCTGGGTCTCCCTTGTGTCGTGGGAGGGAGCTATCGGCTGACGCTACCTGCAATCGGGTGTCGTCGCAACCGGCCACGCCGATGAGCCGCCGGTTCGCTCCCGGAAAAACAGAAAGCCCGGCGAACCGGGCTTCCCGTATCGATGCCGCTGTCGAAATCAGCGAGACTGCGCGAGCTTGCCCTCGGGCGACGTGCGGGCCATCAGCACCTCGACCGCGCGACGGAGTTCGGTGATCTCCCTGTCCTGTGCGGCAATGCGGGCGTCCCGTTCGGCGATGGCAGCGTCCAGCTTCGTGTTGAGCCCCTGGATCGCCGCGAGCGCAACGCCGTCCGCATCCTGCTGCCCGATGCGCAGCTCGGAGTCGCCCAGGCCGAACGCCGCGTGAAAGTCCTGCGCCGTCGGGCCGAAGTGGCGCTGATTCGAGTTCTCGCCCTTCGGGTTCCAGGAGTAGATCGGCATCGCCGCCACTTTCGCCAGCACCGCCTGGCCATCGAGTTCCCGCAGGTTCTGCTTCAGATTGCGGTCCGACGAGCACGCCCAGCTGCCGCCGCTCACCACCGCGCACGTCCACGTCGGCGCGCCCGTGCCACCATCGATTCCCAGCACGATCCGTGCGCCACCCGTCGCGCGCACCGCAAACTGGTTGGCGGCCGTCGAGTTGAAATCGAAGCTGCTGGAGTCGGCCCAGACGAAGGCGCCGTCATGGACGACGGGCGTCGGGTCGGCGGTCTGCGTCTTCGCCCGATTGCCTGCCGCGAAGCTGTAGTACCCGCTTGCGACGCTGTTATTGCCACCAGGAACCATCGACCAAAAACCGATAGCTAGGTTAGCCCCGCCGCCGGAGACCGTGCTGCCCTGGCCGCTAGCGAGGTTGTTGATTCCGCCGCCGATCGCACTCCAGCTGCCGCTGGCGATGCTGATATCGCCCCCCCCGATACTGCTGGCGAAGCCGCTGGCGGTGTTGGAAAAGCCTCCGGCGATCGTCGCGAATGCCGCACTGATGACGTCCCCGGTGTCACCTGCACGGTTGCCGTAGCCGCCACCCACCGTCCCGTAGATGTCGGTCACGACATTCGGCCCCTCGAAGTTGTAGTCCGGATCGCTGGCCGGCGACGCCCCCCCGCCGGCGATGGTCGCGCCGCGGACACCCGCCGAAACGCTGTTGAGCGGATGCCCGCCGATCACGTTCGGGCTGATCGCGTTCGGCTCGTAGCGCATCACCCGGCTGCCGTTGACGCGCACGTCGAGCGCGTTGTCGTCGGTCGTGCCCAGCACCGCCGTCGCAGTGAAGGCGTTGCCGCCCTGCACGAAGGCGTTCGCGGCGCCGGTGTTGTCGGTCTGGCAGGTCACCGTCCCGTCCGCGGCGATAACCCGGATCGAGGATCCCGCCGCGCACGTAGCGCTCACCCGGCGCTGCAGGTAGGTGGTGTCGGCACTGATCGTCCCGGTGGCGGTGATCGGGCCGCCGGTGAGCCCGGTGCCGGTCGCCACGCTGGTCACGGTGCCGCCGGAGTTGGTGTCGAGATCGGCCTGGCATTGCCACGCCGTGCCGCTCCACTTCGGGATCTGATTGGCGGCGCAGGCCGTCGTGGGCAGCAATTGCGTGCTGGTCAGGTTGATCGTGCCGGTGGCGGTGATGGGACCGCCGGCGAGGCCGGCACCGGTGCCGACGCTGGTCACGGTTCCGCCGGAGTTGGTGTCGAGATCGGCCTGGCACTGCCACGCCGTGCCGCTCCACTTCGGGATCTGATTGGCGGCGCAGGCAACCGTGGGCAGCAGTTGCGTGCTGGCCAGGTTGATCGTGCCGGTGGCGGTGATGGGACCGCCGCTGAGGCCCGCGCCAGTGCCCACGCTGGTCACGGTCCCGACCCCGCCCGCGGAAGCGCAGGTCCAGGCGCTGCCGTTCCAGCTTGCCACCTGGCCGCTCGTGCACGCCTGCGGCAACTGGTAGCTCGGCGCCAGGTTGATCGACCCTGCGCCGGTGATCGGGTTCGGGCTACCCTGCAGCCCGGTTCCGGCCAGCACGCTGGTCACGGTGCCGGTCGCTGTGCCGGTGTTGTCGTTGGCACAGGCCCAGACTGCCCCGTCCCACTTCATCACCTGGCCCGCCGCGCACGTGCTGGGAAAGAGGGCATCGCCCAGGCGATTCATGAACGCGGCCATGGCCTTTCGGTTCACGAACGTGTCCGGGCAATACAGCCGGTGGTCGACGTCGATGAGGGAACAACCGAGCGTGATGTTCTTTTGCGCCATCCAGGTGATATTGCTGCAGAACGGATCGCTCAAGGCGACGTCGTCGAACACCCAGGGCGAGACGCCCGGACAGAACGGCTGCGCCAGGGCAGGATTGCAGAAGGCGGCCAACACGAACAGCACCGCGGCCAACAGCGACTTGCGCATGATGTACCCCTCATCAAATGAAATTACACGAGCGATCCTACCCGCCGCCACGCGGCCTGTCTTGCCGCATGTCTTGCGGTACGTCGGAAGGGACGCGTCGCCTCCCTTCGACGAGTGGGTCGGACGAGACCTTCGGCGAATGCGAACGCCACAAGGCGCGGGGAGGCACACGCCACCGGCATGACCGCCCCACAAGATACCGCACTCCGGCCGGGCGTGCTTCACCCTCCCCGACGGGCGGCTGTCGCGTGTCGCCCCCGTGACATAATCGCAACAGACGCGACCCGACGCGCGGCCGCAAGCCCGCGTGGGTTTCGCTTTCCACTTCCACCAGGCGTGGCCATGCGCCACGGCGCCGGCTCCGACTCCGACTCCGACCGCCACGGTCGGCCTTGCGCGACCGGCCTCGTGCTGCAGGTCCGCGCACTGCCTCGTCCGTGGCCTACAACCTGACCGCATGCACCTGTTGACGCCGCGCGATTTCGAGTTCGACCTGCCGGAGGAGCTCATCGCCCAGACGCCGTCGGCCGAGCGCACCGGCAGCCGGCTGCTGTACGTCGATGACGGTGCGCGCCGCGACCTCGCGTTCACCGACCTGCCTTCGCTCGTCCGGCCAGGCGATCTCCTTGTCTTCAACGACACCCGGGTGATCAAGTCGCGCGTGGCCGCGACCAAGCCGTCCGGCGGGCGCGTCGAGCTGCTGCTCGAGCGCATCACCGGCACCGACACCGCGCTGTTCCAGCTGCGGGCGAGTCATCCGCCGAAACCCGGCGGCCGGCTGCAACTGCCGGGCGGCGCGGAAGCCGAGGTGATCGAGCGGGCAGACCGTTTCTTTCACCTCCGCCTCGGCGTGCCGTCGGTGGCGGACTGGCTCGACACGCACGGCGACGTGCCGCTGCCGCCCTACATCGCGCGGCCGGCGGCGCCGGACGACGAGGTCCGCTACCAGACCGTCTATGCGCGCAACGCGGGGGCCGTCGCGGCGCCGACGGCGGGACTGCATTTCGACGCGCCGATGCTGGAGCGGCTGCGGGCCGCGGGTGTCGCGCTCGCCTGGCTGACGCTCCACGTCGGCGCCGGCACGTTCGCGCCGGTGCAGGTCGACGACCTCGCGGCGCACCGGATGCACCGCGAGCGTTTTCACCTGCCGGCCGAGACGGTCGACGCGATCGGCGCGGCGCGGGCGCGCGGTGGCCGCGTACTCGCCGTCGGCACGACCAGCCTGCGCGCGCTCGAATCGGCCGCCGCCGGCGGAGAACTTGCGGCTGGCGACGCCGAAACGGAACTCTTCATCACCCCGGGCTACCGCTTCCGCGTCGTCGACCGGCTGCTGACGAACTTCCATCTGCCCCGGTCGACGCTGCTGATGCTGGTCAGCGCCTTCGCCGGCGTCGAGACGATCCGCGCCGCGTATGCGCACGCGATCCAGGAGCGGTACCGCTTCTTCAGCTACGGCGACGCGATGCTGCTGGAAAGCGCGCCCCGGGCCCCCTGACGCCGAATGCAGACACCTCCCGGCGTCGCCGTTCGGCGACAAACCGGAGTTTTACACGCCAAGTACAACATTTCCGGCAGTTCGCGGCGTTTCGCGTCGCAGTTTGCTTGGCGGCGACGGCGCGAAACGATACCCTGTGAATCGACTGCAATCCTTGCGGAAAACGCGACGGCGACAGCGCCTCGCCGATTCCGGGTATTTCGACCGGCATTCCCACACCATGACCCTCACTCGCCGTATTGCATCAGCCGTGGCTGCGCTCCTGCTGGGCCTGGCCACCGCAGGCGCCGCCGACCCGGCGCAAGCGGCGCGCGTCGGCGTCCTGACGAACAAGTACGCGGCTGAGACCGCGGCAGACTTCACGGCCCGGATCACCGGGCACACGTTCACGGGCGTCGACCTGGCGCTGGGCGTTCCGAGCCTCGGGTCGCTGACCGCCGCCTTCGACGTGATCCTGCTGTTCGAGGACGCGACGTTCGCCAACGCGCCGCTGGTCGGCGGAACGGTCGCCGCGTACGCGCAGTCCGGGCGGGCCGTCGTGCTGGGGACGTTCTACGAACAGGACCGCACCGACGGCGCCGTAGTCAATACGCCGCATGGGTGGGGCTTGCTGGAAACGCTCGATCCCAACACCACCGACGGCGTCGGGACACCCTACGTTCCGCGCTCGCTCGACATCGCGACGCTCGCGGCGCACCCGCTGACGGTCGGCCTGACGGCGTTGACGTCGGCGCGCTTCGCCGGCGGCAACCAGGCCAAGCCGGGCAGCGTCGTCGTCGCGCGCTGGACCCAGGCCAACGCCCGCGGCCAGGTCGATCCGGCGATCGCGTACCGGGTGACCGGCGCTGCGTGCGTCATCCACGTCGCCATCGCGCCGCACTACCCGTCGATTCCCGGCGCCGGCGGCGAGGTGGGCGGCGACTTTCATCGCGCCTGGCGCAACGCGTTCGATTTCGGGGCCGGCGGCTGCGTCTACAACGGCGGCACGGTCCCCCCCGATCCCAGCATCATCCCGACATTGTCCGGCAACATGCTGGCGCTGGCCGCGCTGCTGCTCGCCGCGATCGCCTTCGCTTCGCGTCGGCGCATCGCGCGCAGCTGACCGTCGCGCGGGCTCCGGCGCGACCCGACTCCCCGATGTCGTTCGACGTGCTCGCCACCGCGGGCCGCGCCCGGCGCGGCCGCCTGGCACTCGCCCATGGCGTCGTCGAGACCCCGGTGTTCATGCCGGTGGGCACCTACGGCACCGTCAAGGCGATGTCGCCCGACGAGCTCGAGACCATCGGCGCGCAGATCGTCCTCGGCAACACCTTCCACCTGTGGTTGCGGCCGGGGCTCGAGGTCATCGGCGCGCACGGCGGCCTGCACCGGTTCATGAACTGGCGCCGGCCGATCCTGACCGACTCCGGCGGTTTCCAGGTCTGGAGCCTCGGGCCGCTGCGCAAGGTCCGCGAGGAAGGCGTGACCTTCGCCTCGCCGGTCAACGGCGACCGGCTGCTGCTCACCCCGGAGATCTCGATGCAGGTCCAGCGCGCGCTGGACGCCGACGTGGTCATGGTGTTCGACGAGTGCACGCCGTATCCGGCAACGCACGAGGACGCGGCGGCGTCGATGGAAATGTCGCTGCGCTGGGCCGCGCGGTCGCGCGCGGAGTTCGACCGGCTCGCCAATCGCAACGCACTCTTCGGCATCGTCCAGGGCGGCATGCACGAAGATCTCCGCGATGCCTCGCTCGCCGGACTCGTCGACATCGGGTTCGACGGCTACGCGATCGGCGGCCTGTCGGTCGGCGAGCCCAAGGCCGAGATGCTGCGCATCCTCGACCACACGGCGCCGCGGTTGCCGGCCGGCCGGCCGCGCTACCTGATGGGCGTCGGCACGCCCGAGGACATCGTCGCCGGCGTGACCGCCGGCATCGACATGTTCGACTGCGTGCTGCCGACGCGCAACGCGCGCAACGGCTGGCTGTTCACCCGCTGGGGCGACGTCAAGATCCGCAACGCGAAGCACCGCACCGACACCCGGCCCCTCGACGCAGACTGTGCGTGCGCCACCTGCCGCGGCTTCTCCCGCGCCTATCTCCACCACCTGCAGCGGGTCAACGAGATCCTGGGGGCACGGCTCGCCACGATCCACAACCTGCACTACTACCAGTGGCTCACCGCGGGACTGCGCGAGGCGATCGTGGCGGGACGGCTCGAGGCCTTCGTCGAAGCCTTCCGCGCCGACCGGGGGCGCGGCGACGACGGCGCCTGAAGGGCGCCGCGGACCTGCGCAACCCGCCGCGGGGCGCCCCCGGGAGCGCCTCGGCAGCGTGGTAGAATGCACAGTTTTCCGCGCGCCCCGCCGCCACTGTCGCCCGTGGCGCCCGGCTGCGCGGCGCACCCAACCGCCGGAGGAATGCCATGAGCTTCAATTTCATCGATCTCGCCGTCGCGCCTGCGTTCGCGCAGTCCGCCTCCCCGAGCGGCAGCGACCTCATGACGTCGCTGCTGCCGATGGTCGCCATCTTCGTCGTCTTCTATTTCCTGCTCATCCGTCCGCAGCAGAAGAAGGCGAAGGAGCACAAGGCACTGCTCGAGGCGCTGCAGAAGGGCGACGAGGTGATCACCGCCGGCGGCGTCGTCGGCAAGGTCGCCAAACTGACCGACCAGTACGTCGCGATCGAAATCGCACCGGGGGTCGAGATGAGCGTGCAGCGCGCGGCCGTGGCGCAGCTCCTGCCCAAGGGCACGATCAAGGCGCTCTGACGCCACGCACCGCCGGCCGCAAGCCGGCCGTCCCTCGTCCGTCGCAGATCCGCGGCGGCCCGCGCGCCCCAACGTAACGTCGCTCCATGAACCGCTACCCGCTCTGGAAATACCTGGTCATCGTCGTCGCGCTGATCATCGGCCTCGTCTACACGCTGCCGAACTTCTTCCCCGAGGCTCCGGCCGTTCAGGTCAGCTCGTCCAAGGCGACGATCAAGATCGACGCGTCTCTGCTTACGACGGTGGAGGACGCGCTGAAGGCGGCGTCGATTCCCTTCCGCAGCGCGGCGCTCGACGCCACCGGCGTCAAAGTCCGCTTCGCGGACCCCGACACGCAGATCAAGGCCAAGGACGCGCTGCAGTCGAGGCTGGGCGACAACTACATCGTCGCGCTGAACCTGCTGTCGTCGTCGCCGCAGTGGCTGACGACGATCGGTGCGCTGCCTATGTACCTCGGCCTCGACCTGCGCGGCGGCGTGCACTTCCTGCTGCAGGTGGACATGAAGGCGGCGCTGGACAAGGCCGCCGACCGCTACACCAGCGATTTCCGCTCGCTGCTGCGCGACCGGAAGATCCAGTACGGCGGTGTCGGCCGCGAGGGCTCGAGCGTCGTCCTGCGCTTCCGCGACGAGGCCGAGCGCACGAAGGCCCGCGTCGAGATCGAGAAAGGCTTCCCGGACCTCGTGCTGCGCGAGGCCGACGGCGCGGGCGGCGAGCTTAGACTCATCGCGGCGCTGAAGCCGGAGGCCCAGAAGCGGATCCAGGACGGCGCGGTCCAGCAGAACATCACGATCCTGCGCAATCGCGTCAACGAGCTGGGCGTCGCCGAGCCGATCGTCCAGCAGCAGGGCGGCGACCGCGTCGTGGTCCAGCTCCCGGGCGTGCAGGACACGGCGCGCGCCAAGGACATCCTCGGCCGCACCGCGACGCTGGAAATCCGCATGGTCAACGAGGAGCCGGGCGCGCTGGAGCAGGCGCTGGCCGGTTCGGTGCCGTTCGGCAGCGACCTGTTCACCGAGCGCGGCGGCACCCCGGTGCTGGTCAAGCGCCAGGTCGTGCTGACCGGCGATCGCATCAACGACGCGCAGCCCGGCTTCGACCAGCGCAACAACGAGCCGGCGGTGCACGTCAACCTCGACGGCAGCGGCGGGCGGATCTTCAAGGAGATCACGCGCGACAACGTCGGCAAGCGGATGGCGATCGTGCTGGTCGAGAAGGGCAAGGCCGAGGTGATCACCGCGCCGGTGATCCGCGAGGAGATCGGCGGTGGCCGCGTCCAGATCAGCGGCCGGATGTCGACGCGCGAGGCCGCCGACGTCGCGCTGCTGATGCGCGCGGGGGCGCTCGCCGCGCCGATGGAGATCGTCGAGGAGCGCACCATCGGCCCCTCGCTGGGCAAGGAAAACATCGAGAAGGGGTTCAACTCGGTGAAGTACGGCTTCGTCGTGCTGGGCCTCTTCATGATCGTCTACTACCGGCTGATGGGCCTGATCTCGACGATCGCGCTGACAGTGAACCTGCTGTTGCTGGTCGCGCTGCTGTCGATGCTGCAGGCGACGCTGACGCTGCCGGGGATCGCCGCCATCGCACTGACGCTGGGCATGGCGATCGACGCCAACGTGCTGATCAACGAGCGCATCCGCGAGGAGCTGCGCTGGGGCGCGACCCCGCACGCCGCATTGCAGGCCGGCTACGAGCGCGCCTGGGGCACGATCTTCGACTCCAACGTGACGACGCTGATCGCCGGTGTCGCGCTGCTGATCTTCGGCTCCGGCCCGGTTCGGGGCTTCGCCGTCGTCCACTGCCTCGGCATCATGACCTCGATGTTCTCAGCCGTCGTCGTGTCGCGCGGCATCGTCAACCTCGTCTACGGCAGCCGCAAGAAGCTCGACAAGATTTCGGTCGGGCAGGTCTGGCACCCGCCGACCGGCGCGTCGCCCGCGCCGACGAAGTAACCCGGCGCCCACGCCCGCCTCAACCGCCTTTCCGGAAGACCGACCATGGAATTTTTTCGAATCCGGCGCGACATCCCGTTCATGCGGCATGCGCTGGTGTTCAACGTGATCTCGCTGGTCACCTTCGTGCTGGCCGTCGTGTTCCTCGCCTGGAAGGGTCTCAATTTCGGCATCGACTTCCGCGGCGGCACGGTGATCGAGGTCAGCTACACCCACGCGGTCGACTTCAACCGCCTGCGCGGCGCGATCGACAAGCTCGAACTGGGCGAGTACTCGGCGCAGTCGTTCGGCGGCTCGGACACCGCGCTGATCCGCCTGCCGCTCAAGGACGGCGTGTCCAGCGCCCAGCTCTCGGAGCGCGTGATGAGCGCGCTTCGCGCCGACGACGCGTCGGTCAAGCTGCAGCGGGTGGAATTCGTCGGGCCTCAGGTCGGCAAGGAACTGTACGAGAACGGCGCGCTCGCGCTGCTGCTGGTCTCGCTGGGCATCGTCGCGTATCTCGCACTGCGGTTCGAGTGGCGATTCGCGGTGGCGGCGATCATCGCGAACCTGCACGACATCATCATCATCCTCGGCTTTTTCGCTCTCTTCCAGTGGGAGTTCGGGCTCCCGGTGCTGGCGGCGATCCTGGCGATCCTCGGCTACTCGGTGAACGAGTCGGTGGTCATCGCCGACCGGATCCGCGAGAACTTCCGCAAGATGCGCAAGGCCACCGTCACACACGTGATCGACAACGCGATCACCAGCACGATCTCGCGGACGATGATCACCCACGGAAGCACGCTGCTGATGGTGCTGTCGATCTTCTTCTTCGGTGGCGAGACGCTGCACTACTTCTCGCTGGCGCTGACGATCGGCATCTGCTTCGGCATCTACTCGTCGGTGCTGGTGATGGCGCCGCTCGTCATGTGGCTGGGCGTGTCGCGGGAGGACCTGGTCAAGCCCGAGCGCAAGACGGGCCCCGAGGGCGACAAGATCCTGCCCTGACGCCGAACCCGGGCTTCCTCCCGGATCGCCGTGCTCTCCACGCTCTTCTACTCGCTGCTGTCGCTCGACCAGACGGTCGCGACCCTCGCCGGGCAGTACGGCCACTGGCTCTATGCGATCCTGTTCGCGATCATCTTCGCCGAGACGGGGCTGGTCGTCTTTCCGTTCCTGCCGGGAGACTCGATCCTGTTCATCGCCGGCACCGTCGTCGCGACCGCCGGGCTGAACGTCCACCTGCTCGTCGGCCTGCTGATCCTCGCGGCGGTCCTGGGCGACTCGGTGAACTACTCGATCGGTCACTACATCGGGCCCCGCGTCTACGACCGGCCGGACTCGCGCTGGTTCAGGCAGGACCACCTGAAGTACACGCAGACGTTCTACGACCGCTACGGCGCGATCACGATCATCATCGGCCGGTTCATCCCGATCGTCCGGACGTTCGCGCCGTTCCTCGCCGGTGTCGCCGGCATGAGCTACCGCCGCTTCCTCTCCTACAACATCGTCGGCGGCGTGCTGTGGATCTCGTCGCTGGTCTACGCGGGATACCTGTTCGGCAACATCCCGTGGGTGAAGGACAACCTCTCGCTGCTGGTGATCGGCATCGTCGTCGTGTCGCTGATCCCGGCCGTCACGACGTTCCTGCGCGAGCGCGCCCGCCGCGGGAAATGACGCGCCGCGGACGCGGCGCCGGCGACCACGGACCCGTTCAGATGCGCCGCGCGAGCGCCGCGGCGGCGCCGACGTAGGTCGCGGGCGTCAGCGCCTTCAGCCGCGCCCGCGCGTCGGGCGGCAGCTCCAGCGTGTCGATGAACGCGTGCAGCGTCTCGCGGGTGATGCCGCCGCGGCCCCGCGTCAGCGCCTTCAGCTTCTCGTACGGCTGCTCGATGCCGTGGCGGCGCATCACGGTCTGGATCGGCTCGGCGAGGACCTCCCAGTTCGCGTCGAGGTCCGCGGCCAGCCGCACCGGATCGGCCTCGAGCTTGGCGAGCCCCTGCTCCAGCGACACCCAGCCCAGCAGCGAGTAGCCGAGCGCGACGCCCATGTTGCGCAGTACCGTCGAATCGGTCAGGTCGCGCTGCCACCGGGAGACCGGCAGCTTTTCCGCGAGATGTCGCAGCATGGCGTTGGCGAGCCCCAGGTTGCCCTCGGAGTTCTCGAAGTCGATCGGGTTGACCTTGTGCGGCATCGTCGACGAGCCGACCTCGCCTTCCCTGATCCGCTGGCGGAAATAGCCGAGCGACACGTAGCCCCAGACGTCGCGGTCGAGGTCGATCAGGATGGTGTTCGCGCGGGCGACCGCATCGAAGAATTCGGCCATGCAGTCGTGCGGTTCGATCTGCGTCGTGTAGGGATTGAACTCGAGGCCGAGTCCGGTCACTACCCTGGCCGCGAACGGCTCCCACGCGACCTCGGGGTACGCGACCAGGTGCGCGTTGTAGTTGCCGACGGCGCCGTTGATCTTGCCCTTCAGCGGCACCCGCTCGAGCGCGTGGCGCGCGCGGTCCAGCCGGGCCACCACGTTGGCGAGTTCCTTTCCGAGCGTCGTCGGCGTCGCCGGCTGGCCGTGCGTGCGCGAGAGCATCGGCAGGTCCGCGTGCGCGTGGGCCATCGCCCGCAGCGCGGTGGCGACGCGGCCGAGCGCGGGCAGCAGGATCTCCCGCCGGGCGCCGCCGAGCATCAGGCCGTGCGCCAGGTTGTTGACGTCCTCGGACGTGCACGCGAAATGGATGAACTCCGCGACGCGGGCGACCTCGGGAACGCCGGCGAAGCGCTCCTTCAGCCAGTACTCGACCGCCTTGACGTCGTGATTGGTCGTGCGCTCGATCGCCTTGACGCGCGCGGCGTCGGCGGGCGAGAAGGCGTCCGCTGCAGCGCGGAGCGCCGCGCCGACGGCGGGGGCGAACGGGGGCACCTCGACCACCGCGGGCTCGGCGCCCAGCGCTTCGAGCCACGCGATCTCGACCCGCACGCGGGCGCGGATCAGCGCGTATTCGCTGAAGTGGGCGGCGAGTGGCGCGACCTTGGCGGCGTAGCGCCCGTCGAGCGGGGACAGCGCCAGCAATGCGGCGGTCTCGGGGTCGGGGTGGGCCATGGGAGGACCATCGAACAGGCTTGGCAACCTGCGGGAGGCAGGTGTTCGAACGAGTTTATCACGCAGGCGCGCGCGCCTCGCCGCGAGGCCCCCGGCCCCGCGGGGGGCCGGCGCGGCGACCGGGGCCCGATGCTATACTCGACGTCGTTCCGGTCACCCCTCCGCCTCGATGAAGCTCATTGCCTCACCGACGAGTCCGTATGCGCGCAAGGTGCGCATCGCGCTCGCCGAGAAGAAGATCGAATACACGCTCGTCGACGAGTCGCCGTGGGCTGACGACGGGACGGTGCCCGGCCTCAATCCGCTCGGCAAGGTCCCGGTCCTCGTCCTGGACGACGGCGGGACGCTGTTCGATTCGCGCGTCATCGTCGAATACCTCGACACCGTCAGCCCGGTCAGCCGGCTCATTCCCGAGCCTTCGCGGCAACGGATCGCGGTCAAGCGCTGGGAGGCGCTCGCGGACGGCGTCTGCGACGCTGCGGTCGCGATCATCCTCGAGCGCAAGCGGCCGACGCGACAGCAGAGCGCCGACGCGATCGAGCGGCAGCGGCAGAAGGTCGAGCGCGCCGTCGCCGAATTCGCCCGCGAACTCGGCGAAAAGCCGTGGTGCAGCGGCGACTCGTACACGCTGGCCGACATCGCCGTCGGCTGCGCGCTCGGTTACCTGGACCTGCGGCACCCCGACCTCGACTGGCGCGGGCAGCACGCCAACCTTGCCCGCCTCGCCGACAAGCTGGGCAAGCGGGCGTCGTTCGTCGAGTCGGCTCCACCGACGGGCTGACCATTCGCCGCCGCCGGACCGGGCGGCGGAGCCCGCCGGTCCGGATTTCGCGCACGCCCGCGGAATTCCCAGTCCCGAAAAGCAAAAGGCCCGCACTCCTGCGGGCCTTTTGCATGGAACGAACCGCGTCGGACGTCAGCGGCCCTCGGTGACGAACGTGGAACCCGCGATCGCCGGGTACCGCACGTGCTCGACCAGTTCCTGCACCTCCTTGTCGGGCGCCGGGGTGATCAGGCTGACGATGATGATGACCAGGAAGCCCAGCGGCACGCCCCAGAGGCCGGCCGAGATCGGCTGGATGCCCCACCAGATGTTGTCGGCGATCGGGGTCGTGACCCCGAACAGCGAGCGCAGCCACGGCTGGGTCAGCACCATGTAGTAGAACGTGATCCCGACGCCTGCCGCCATGCCGAGCGACGCGCCCCACTTGTTGGCGCGCTTCCAGAAGATCCCGCAGACCAGCGCCGGGAAGAAGCCCGCCGCCGCCAGCGAGAACGCCGCGGACACGAGGAACAGGATGTCCGCCGGTTTCTGCGCCGCGACCGATGCCGCCGCCAAGGCTACCACCAGCAGCAGGATCTTGGAGATCGTCACCCGGCGTGCGGTCGACGCGCTCGGATCGAGCATCTTGTAGTAGAGGTCGTGCGACAGTGCGTTGGCGATCGTCAGCAGCAGCCCGTCGGCAGTCGACAGCGCCGCCGCCAGGCCGCCCGCGGCAACGAGGCCGGAGATGACGTAGGGCAGGCCGGCGATCTCCGGCGTGGCCAGCACGACGATGTCGCCGCCGATCGCGATTTCCGCGAGCTGGACGATGCCGTCCTTGTTGACGTCGACGATCGACAGCAGCGATGGATCGACCTTGGTCCACGACGCCACCCACTGCGGCAGTTTGGCGAACTCGGTGCCGACCAGGAAGTTGTAGATGTCGAACTTGACGAGTACCGCCAGCGCGGGCGCCGTGAAGTACAGCAGGAAGATGAAGAACAGCGACCAGAACACCGACTGGCGCGCTTCCCGGACCGACGGCGTGGTGTAGTAGCGCATCAGGATGTGCGGCAGCGCGGCGGTGCCGACCATCAGGCAGAACACCAGCGCGAGGAAGTTGCGGCGCGAAACGTCGCGCGCGGCCTCGTCCTTGCCCGGGAACGCCTCGGCGTGCCGCAGCGGCGGACCCGCGCGGGCGGCGAACCCGGCGTCCTTGGTCCAGGCGGCCTTGGCCGCGGCCGCATCCTTCGGAAACGCGGACAGCGCCTTCTCGGCGGCGGCCACGACTTCCGGAGCCGCGTTGTCGGCCTTCGCCTTGTCGATGGCGTCGGTCAGCGCTTTCTTGCCGCTGTCCCAGCTCCCCGGCAGGCCCTTCAGCTGAGCGCTGGCCGCGTCGGCGCGCGCCTTGTAGATGCCGCGGACCTCGAGCTCCTTCGGATCCTTGATCAGGACCTCTTCGCGGGCCGTGACCTTCTCCAGCACCTTGCCGTACACGAGCTGCGGCACCGGCACGCCGGTGTACTTCACCGACAGCCAGACGACCGGGATCATGTAGGCGACGATCAGGATGACGTACTGCGCGACCTGCGTCCACGTCACCGCGCGCATCCCGCCCAGGAACGAGCACACCAGGATGCCGCCGAGGCCGAGGAAGATGCCGACCTCGAACGAGACGCCGACCAGGCGCGTCGTGATCAGGCCGACGCCGTAGATCTGCGCCACCACGTACGTGAACGAGCAGAGGATCGCGATGATGATGCCGATGAATCGCGGGATGTTGCCGCCGTAGCGCGCCCCCAGGAAGTCGGGAATCGTGAACTGCCCGAACTTGCGCAGGTACGGCGCCAGGAACAGCGCAACGAGGACGTAGCCGCCGGTCCAGCCCAGGATGAACGCCAGGCCGCCGTAGCCGGTGAGGTACAGCGTGCCGGCCATGCCGATGAACGACGCCGCGCTCATCCAGTCGGCGCCGGTCGCCATGCCGTTGAACAGCGCCGGCACCCGTCGTCCCGCGACGTAGTACTCGGCGGCGTCCGACGTGCGGCTCATGATCCCGATGCCGGCGTACAGCCCGACCGTCGCCAGCAGGAAGATGTAGCCGATCCAGTTGCGCGGCAATCCCATCTGCTCGAGGATCGCCAGCACGACGACGAAGAACAGGAAGCCGCCGGTGTACCAGGTGTACACCTTCTTCAGCTGGGATTGGAATCCGCGCTGAGTGGTGGCGCTGAACATGCCCCCGCCTTTGGTTTCAACTGGCCCGGCCATCAGTCTTCCTCCCCTTCATGGACGTCGTATTCGAGGTCCAGGTTGTTCATGTAGCGCGCGTAGAACCAGATGATGATCACGTAGATCACCAGCGCACCCTGGGCACCCATCCAGAAGGCGAAGGGCCAGCCGAAGAAGTTGAACGACAGTTCGCGGGCGTAGTAGCCCACGACGAAGGTGACGACGAACCAGATGAACAGCAGGATCGCGGTAATACGGAGGTTCTTGCTCCAGTACTCCCGGTGTCTTTCCGTCAACTGCATGACGAGACTCCTCCTAGCGGACGATGGGCGATGCGGAAATCCCCGAACGATTCGGGACCGGCGCGCATTTCTCGGTTGCGCTTTTTCGCCGTCCCGCGAGGGGGGCGACCGGTCCGACCCTGCGCAGTATAGCCACGTTTTCCCCGCTGCAACAGCCCCGTTCGGCTGCTTCGGACGTATGGAAACCCGGCATCGAATGCGGCGCCGCCGCATCCGGGCGTCAGGTCGGCGTCACCTTGAGGCCGGTCTCGCGCTCGAGCTGGCGCGCGACCTTGGGTTCGAAGCGCTGCAGGTGGTCGAGGATCTTCTGCGCTTCGTCCCGATGTCCCAGTTCGACCTGGACGCGCGCCAGCTGATACCAGCCGTACGGGCTCATCGGCTGCAGCTTGGTGTTGCGCTTGAGCGGGGCCACGGCCTCCTCGAGGCGCCGGGTCGCGATCAGCGAGAGCGCCAGCCCGTAGAGCGCGCGGTCGTGCTTGGCGTTGATCTCCAGCACGCGCCGGAACGCGGCCATCGCGCCGTCGTGGTCGGTGCGCTCCTGCAGCAGGAATCCGCGGTTGAAGTGCGCCTCGGCGTTTTCGGGCTGCAGGGCGACCAGCTGGTCGAAGCACGCCAGCGCCTCGCTCTTCCGGCCCGCCTGCGTGTACTGGAAACCGACGGCGGCAATCGCCTGGGCGTCCTGCGGGTTGGCGGCAAGGATGCGGCCGAAGTACCGGAGCGCCGCGTCGCGCTGGCCGAGGAGCAGCGACAGTGCCGCCATCCTCCGGCAGACCCAGGTCTCGAACGCGGACACGTCAGCCGCCTCCCAGGCAACGCGCGATGGTCAACCCGGCGCGGGTGCAGGCGTTGCCGATCTCCAGCGTCACCCAGAGGTAGGCGACCGCGAGCAGCGACAGCGCGACCAGCGGCATGTGCGCGTCGGCGATCACCTTCGGCGTGACGAGGCGCGACAGCTTCACCGCGGGCGAGGCGATCACCTGCAGCAGCCGATAGAAGAAGTTCTTCTCCGGCGGCTGGCCGAAGCCCCGCGCCAGCAGCCAGGTCAGGCCCTGGCCCAGGATGGCAAGCAGGGGTATGGCCAGCACGAGCTGGAGCAGGCGCCACCAGAACAGCGAGGACGGTATCTCGGTCAAGGCGATGGGATCGTTGAAGGTGGCGCGGCGCGGGCGTGCCGCGCCGCGAAAGCTCCCCCTTCGGGGAGCGTGCGCAGCCCGTGATGGTAGCCGATGCGCGGCGCCGCGCGCGGGCCGCGACGCCGCGGCAGGCGTCAGTTGACCTGCTTCAGCTGGTCGAGGATCCCCGGATTCTCGAGGGTCGAGGTGTCCTGCGTGATCTCCTCGTCCTTGGCGATCGAGCGCAGCAGCCGGCGCATGATCTTGCCCGACCGCGTCTTGGGCAGGTTCTCGCCGAAGCGGATGTCCTTCGGCTTGGCGATCGGGCCGATCTCCTTGGCCACCCAGTCGCGCAGCTCCTTCGCGATCTTGTCGGCTTCGGCGCCGGACGGCCGCGCCTGCTTCAGCACGACGAACGCGCACACGGCTTCGCCGGTGAGGTCGTCCGGGCGGCCGACGACCGCGGCCTCGGCGACGTGCGGATTCGCGACCAGCGCGGACTCGATTTCCATGGTGCCGAGGCGGTGGCCGGAGACGTTCAGCACGTCGTCGATCCGCCCCATGATCCAGAAATAGCCGTCGAGGTCCCGGTTGGCGCCGTCGCCCGCGAGGTAGAGCTTGCCGCCGAGATCGTCGGGGAAATACGACTTCTTGTACCGGTCCGGGTCGCCCCAGATCGTCCGGATCATCGACGGCCAGGGCCGCTTGATGACCAGGAACCCGCCCTTCCCCCATTCGACGTCGTGCCCGGTCTCGTCGACGATCGCCGCCTGGATGCCGGGCAGCGGGAACGTGCACGAGCCCGGCTTCAACGGCGTGGCGCCGGGCATCGGCGAGATCATGTGGCTGCCGGTTTCGGTCTGCCACCAGGTGTCGACGATCGGGCAGCGCGAGCCGCCGACGTGCGTGTAGTACCACATCCAGGCTTCGGGATTGATCGGCTCGCCCACCGAGCCCAGCAGGCGCAGGCTCGACAGGTCGAACTGCTTCGGCAGGTCGGCACCGAGCTTGATCAGCGAACGGATGGCCGTCGGCGCCGTGTAGAAGATCGTGACCTTGTGCCGCTGGATCATTTCCCAGAAGCGGGATGCGGACGGATACGTCGGCACGCCTTCGAAGATGACCTGCGTCGCGCCGACCGCCAGCGGACCGTAGGCGACATAGGTGTGGCCGGTGATCCAGCCGACGTCGGCGGTGCACCAGAAGACGTCGGAATCCTTGATGTCGAAGGTCCACTTCAGCGAGCAGACGGCGCCCAGCAGGTAGCCGCCCGTCGAGTGCTGGACGCCCTTCGGCTTGCCCGTGGAACCCGAGGTGTAGAGGATGAACAGCGGGTGCTCGGCCTCCACCGGCGTGGGATCGCACACGTGCGGCAGGCCGGTGACGAGGTCGTGCCACCAGAGGTCGCGCTTGTCGTCCCAGGCGACCTGGCCGCCGGTGCGGCGGTAGACGACGACGCCTTCGATCGACTGGCAGCCGCCCATCGCCAGCGCCTCGTCGACCGCGGGCTTCAGCGCGATTTCCTTGCCGCCCCGGAACTGGCCGTCGGACGTGATGACGAGGCGCGCGCCGGCGTCGATGATGCGCTCGTTGATGCTCTTGGCCGAGAAGCCGCCGAAGACGACGGAGTGGATCGCGCCGATCCGCGCGCAGGCCTGCATCGCGACCACCGCCTCGACCGACATCGGCATGTAGACGAGGATCCGATCGCCCTTCTTGATGCCGAGCTTCTTCAGGCCGTTGGCGAACTGGCAGACGCGCTCGTACAGGTCGCGGTAGGTCACCCGGCTGACGGTGCCGTCGTCGGCCTCGAAAATGATGGCCAGCCGATTGGGCGTCGTCATCATGTGCCGGTCGAGGCAGTTGTACGACGCGTTGAGCTGGCCGTCGGCGAACCAGCGGTAGAACGGCGCGTTCGACTCGTCCAGCGCCTGCGTGAACGGCTTGTCCCAGATCAGGGCAGTCGCGGGCGAGCCGCGCCCAGTAGCCGGCGTAGTCCTTGTTGGCCTCGGCGACGAGGTGGTGGTAGTCCGCCTTCGTCAGGTGCGCCTGCGCGACGAACGCGGCCGACGGTTCGAACACGCGGGTTTCGTTGAGTACCGATTCGATGGCGGTGGACATGCCGTTTTCCTCCTGGGGATCGCCTGAGTCCTGGGAACGCGCGCGCGAACCCGCGCGCGCTTCAGCTGACAGCGTACCGGTGCAGTCTAACCAACCGGCGCCAACCGGCGCAACGCGGACGCCTTGATGCAGCGCAAGGGAAGGCGCGGGAGCCGGGCGGCGCCGCAACCTTGCATAAGATACAAGACTTCACGCGACCCCGGGCGCCGAACCCGGGCCGGCCCGCGGCCGGATGCTAGAATTTGCGTCGCTTTCGGACCTTTCCCCCGCACCCGCCCCCGCCCCCGCCATGCCCGATCCGCTCTCCCTCGCCAGCGCGAAGATGAAGCCGCTGCCGCACCTCATCTTCATGAGCCGGTGGCTGCAGCTTCCCCTGTACCTCGGCCTGATCGTCGCCCAGGGCGTCTACGTCTGGCACTTCTGGGTCGAGCTGATCCACCTGGTCGAGGCCGCCTTCGGCAACCAGGCCGCGATCCAGCAGATCGTGCTGGCGGTGACGCCGCCCGGCCAGGCCGTCGCGCAGATGAAGACGCCGAACGAGACGGTGATCATGCTCGTCGTCCTGGGGCTGATCGACGTGGTGATGATCTCGAACCTGCTGATCATGGTGATCGTCGGCGGCTACGAGACCTTCGTGTCCCGGATGCGGCTGGAATCCCATCCCGACCAGCCCGAATGGCTGTCGCACGTCAACGCAAGTGTGCTCAAGGTCAAACTCGCCACCGCGATCATCGGGATATCATCGATCCACCTGCTCAAGACCTTCATCAACGCCGCGGCCTATGACGAAAAGACGCTGCTGTGGCAGACCGCGATCCACATCACCTTCCTGCTGTCGGCGATGGCCATCGCCGTGACCGACCGGCTGATGCCACAGGGCCGGTCGCACGCTGCGAAAATCGGCCGCCGGCGAAGGGAAGCCGCAACACTGACCCCACGGAGCCACCCGATGGCCGCCATCCGCCAGGACGATTTCATCCAGAGCGTCGCCGACGCGTTCCAGTTCATCAGCTACTACCACCCGGAGGACTACATCCGGGACCTCGCCGCGGCCTGGCGGAAGGAGGAGTCGCCCGCCGCCAAGGACGCGATGGCGCAGATCCTCATCAACTCGCGGATGGCCGCCGAGGGCCACCGGCCGATCTGCCAGGACACCGGCATCGCGATCGCCTTCGTCCGCATCGGCATGAACGCCCGCTTCGACGCGACCATGACCGTCGGCGAAATGGTCAACGAGGGCGTGCGCCGCGCCTACACCGATCCCGACAACATCCTGCGCGCGTCGGTGCTCTCCGATCCGGACGGCAAGCGCACGAACACCAAGGACAACACGCCCGCCGTCACGCACGTCGAGATGGTGCCCGGCGACAAGGTCGAGGTGATCGTCGCGGCCAAGGGCGGCGGATCGGAGAACAAGTCGAAGTTCGCGATGCTGCTGCCCAACGACAGCATCGTCGACTGGGTGCTGTCGGTGGTGCCGACGATGGGCGCCGACTGGTGTCCGCCCGGCATCCTGTCGCTGGGCATCGGCGGCACGCCCGAAAAGGCGATGCTGATGGCGAAGTGGGCGATGATGGACCCGATCGACATGCAGGCGCTGATCGCCCGCGGACCGGCCGACCACGCCGAGGAGCTGCGGCTGGAGCTCTACGACAAGGTCAACGCGCTGGGCATCGGCGCGCAGGGCCTGGGCGGGCTGACGACGGTGCTCGACGTCAAGGTCAGCCAGTATCCGACGCACGCGGCGTCCAAGCCGGTCGCGCTGCTCCCGAACTGCGCCGCGACGCGCCACGCGCATTTCGTCCTCGACGGCAGCGGTCCCGCGACGCTGACGCCGCCTTCGCTGGATCTGTGGCCGAAGCTGGAGCTGGATTTCTCGACCAGCAAGCGTGTCGACGTCGACACGCTGACGCGCGAGGGACTCGGCGCGTTCAAGGCCGGCGACCGCCTGCTGCTCTCCGGGAAGATCCTCACCGGCCGCGACGCCGCGCACAAGCGCCTGACCGACATGCTGGCCCGTGGCGAGAAGCTGCCGGTGGACTTCACCAACCGGTTCATCTACTACGTCGGGCCGGTCGACCCGGTGCGCGACGAGGTGGTCGGCCCCGCCGGCCCGACGACGTCGTCGCGGATGGACCGCTTCGTCGAGCCGATGCTGGCGCAGGCGGGACTGATCGGAATGATCGGCAAGTCGGAACGCGGGCCGGCGGCGACCGAGTCGATCAAGCGCCACGGTGCGCTCTACTGCATCGCCGTCGGCGGCGCGGCGTACCTGGTCGCCAAGTCGATCCGCAGCGCCAAGGTGCTCGCCTTCCCCGAGCTCGGCATGGAGGCGATCTACGAGTTCGAGGTCAAGGACATGCCGGTCACCGTCGCGGTCGACCCGACCGGCCAATCGGTGCACAAGACCGGTCCCGCCGAATGGCGGATGAAGATCGGGAAGATCCCGGTCGTGACGGCCTGAACCCGGCCGCCGGATCTCCCGCGCCGGCGGCCTCCGGGGGGCCGCCGGCGCGGGCGCGGTTCCGCGGCTCCGGGCGCCCGCGCGACGGATGGCCGTCGCGGGGGTCGATGGCACGGTGTATGCTGCGCGTTTTCCTGCCATGACCTCAACCGCCCCCGCGCGCCCGCTCCGCTGACGTCATGCGCCGACTGCGCAAGCACCTGTCGCCCCTGGGGTCGGATACCGTCGCCCCGCTCAACCTGCCACCGGTGCGGCTGGGGCTGCTCACCAAGCTCAACCTGCTGACCGTCGGGCTGATCTTCCTGACCGCGCTGGCGATCGGCGCGTGGTTCCACTGGAAGCAGTACGAGGCCGAGGAAGCCGCGCTGCGCGCGCAGGGCGGCACCGTGCTGCAGATGCTCGCCCAGCTGTCCGAGTACGGCCTGCAGACCGGCGACCGCGGCTATCTCGACGCCGCGCTCGACAGCCTGTCGGCGGACACCGGCATCGCCTACGCAACCATTCTCGACGCCGCGCGCCAGCCGCTGGCGGAGCGAACCTACGCCCGGCCGCTGGAGAAGACGCCTCCGGGCGCGTTCGAGCCCGCCGCCGGACTCGCGCCCGGCGCGATCAGCACCTACGACCGCTCGATCGGCGGCGCGCGCTACATCGAGCTCGCGACCCCGATCGCCGCCGGCAAGGCGGCGCCCGGGCGCCGCATCGGCGAGGCCGCCGCCGACGATGCGGGTGCTCCCATCGCGGTCGCGTCCGCCGCAGCGGGTGCGGCGCCGCTGGGCTACCTCCGGGTCGGCATGAGCTTCGAGCGCCAGCGGGCGCAGATGCTGGCGCAGCTCGCGGGAACGCTGTCGGTCGTCGGGTTGCTGACGCTGATCGCGATCGGCGCAACGCTGCTGATCACGCGACGCCTCGTCGCGCCGATGCGGCGGCTGATGCGGGCGGCGCGCGCGGTCGGCGCCGGCAAGCTCGACGTCTACGTGCCGGCGCGCAGCTCGGACGAGCTCGGCCTGCTGACGCACGCGTTCAACCACATGACGCACCGCCTGTCGGAATCCCAGGCGGAGGTGGCGAACTACCAGCGCACCCTCGAGGACAAGGTCGCGCAGCGAACCAAGGAACTCGAGATCGCGACGGCGCACGCGTACAAGCTCGCGCAGCACGACATCCTCACCGGACTGCCGAACCGCAGCCTGCTCAACCAGCGGCTGAAGCAGATCCTGGCGCAGGCGCAGCGCGACGCGACGCACGTGGCCTGCCTGTTCCTCGACTTCGACCACTTCAAGCGGATCAACGACACGCTCGGCCACGACGCGGGCGACCAGCTGCTGCAGGCGGTCGCGCAGCGGCTCACCAGCGCGGTGCGCGAGTCGGACACCGTCGCGCGGCTGGGCGGCGACGAGTTCGTGCTGATCCTTCCGGGGCTCGATCCGGCCCACGCGACGTTCGAGACGATGACGGTGCTGGCGCGCGTCCGCGAATCGTTCCTGGCGCCGTTCCGCCTGTCCGACCAGATGCCGACGCTGACCTCGTCGATCGGCGTGTCGATGTACCCGCTCGACGCGACGGAGCCGGTGAATCTGATCAAGCAGGCCGACACGGCGATGTACGCGGCCAAGGAGGCGGGCCGCAACGCCTACCGCTTCTACACCGCCGACATGAACGCGCGCGTGCAGCAGCGGCTGCAGCTCGAGACCGACATGCGTCGCGGGCTGATGGACGACGAGTTCTTCCTCGTCTACCAGCCGCAGATCGAGATGCAGAGCGGCCGCGCCTGCGGCGTCGAGGCGCTGCTGCGCTGGCGCGATCCCGAGCGCGGCGTCATCTCGCCGTCGGAGTTCATCCCGATCGCCGAGGAATCGGGCATGATCCAGGCGCTGGGCGCGCGCGTGCTGCGCGATTCCTGCCGCCAGGTGATGCAGTGGCACCGCCTGGGCATGATGCTCCGGCTGTCGGTCAACCTGTCGGTGCAGCAGCTGCAGCACGACAGCTGGCTGTCGGTCGTCGAGGAGGCGCTGACGGCGTCGGGCCTGCCGCCGCAGTTCCTCGACCTCGAGATCACCGAGAGCGTGATCATCACGCACCCGGAGAAGGCCGTGGCGACGCTGGTCAAGCTGAAGCAGCGCGGCGTGTCGATCACCGTCGACGACTTCGGCACCGGCTACTCGTCGCTTTCCTACCTCGCGCGCCTGCCGATCCAGAGCGTCAAGATCGACCAGCGCTTCGTCCACGGCATCGAGCAGAACCGCAACGACGAGGCGATCACGCAGGCCATCATCGCGCTGTCGCATTCGCTGGGGCTGCGCGTGATCGCCGAGGGCGTCGAGACCCTGGCGCAGTTCGAATTCCTGAAGCGGCAGGGCTGCGAGGAAGCGCAGGGCTTCCTGATCTCGAAGCCGCTGTCGGAAACGGAGCTGCGCTCGTGGTGGCGCACGCAGGAGGACGAGGAACGCCGCACCGGGCGCCAGCCCGACATGTGGGCCGCCGGCGGCGGCCGCGCCTAGCGGCCCAGGTCCGCCGCGGTATCGACGTCGCGCAGCACGCCGGGGTCGTCGACGTCGAGCCGCACCAGGGCGTCGCCGTGCGCGGCCACGACGTCCCTGGCGCCGGCGTCGCCGTCGAGCGCCGCCAGCGCGTCGAAGCACGCCGCCCCGAAGCCGACCGGGTGACCGCGATGCCCGCCGTGGAACGGCGCGGCGACCGCCGCGCCTCCGGCCACCGCCGCCGCGACGCGCGCGATGGTCGCCGGCCTGACCCAGGGCATGTCGGCGAGCGCGACGACGACGCCGGCCGCGGCGGGATGCCGCGCGCGCACCGCGCGGACGCCGCAGGCGAGGCTCGCCCCCATGCCGCGCCCGGCGTCGGCGCAGCGCACGATCGTCGCTCCGGCCGCGCCCAGCGCATGCGCCAGCGCGTCGTCGTCGACGCGCACCACGGCGACGACCGCCGGGACCGCCGCCAGCAGCGCCCGTGCGGCGGCGACGCCGATGCATTCGCCCATCGGCGCGGCGGCTTCGGCCGCGCGGCCCGCCTGCCCGTCTTCGCGAGTGCGCAGGGCGCCCGTCGCCGGCTCGCGCCGCGGCCGGCGGCAACGGCGCGCGCAGCTTGTCGCCGCCGAAGCGCTCGCTGCGGCCGGCAGCGAGCAGCACGCCGACGGGGGCCGTCATCGCGCGGGACCGGGAACCCGGGCACGCCGGCGCGCCGGACGCGCCGCGGTCACTCCGGCAGCAGCCTGAACTTGCCGTCGCGGATCGTCACCAGCACGCGCGCGCGTTCGTCCATGCCGTTGTGGTTGGTCGCGGACATGTTGAACACGCCCTGGCAGCCGACGACTTCCTTCAGCTGCTCGAGGGCGTCGCGCAGCGCGACGCGAAACGCCTCGGTGCCGGGCTTGCCGGCCTTCGCGGCGATCGGTATCGCGCGCTCGAGCAGCAGGCCGCCATCCCAGGTGTTGGCGCCGAAGGTCGCCGGCTTGACGCCGAACTGCTTCTCGTAGGCCGCGATGTACGCCTGCGCGACCTTCCTGGTCGGGTTGCCGGCGGGGATCTCGTCGATGACCAGCATCGGGCCGGCGGCGAGGATCGTCCCCTCGACCTTGTCCTTGCCGAGCTTGATGAAATCGTCGGTCGCGACGGCGTGCGTCTGGTAGATCGTCCCCTTGTACCCCTGGTCGCGCAGCGTCGCCTGCGGCAGCACCGCCGGTCCGCCGACCGCGGCGATCAGCACCGCGTCGGGTTTGGCGGCGAGGATCTTCAGCGACTGCCCGGTGACGCTCTGGTCGGTTCGCGCGTAGCGCTCGTTGGCGATGACGCGGATGCCGGACTTCTCGGCGAGCGCCGAGAACACCTTGTGCCAGTTCTCGCCGTACGGATCGTTGAAGCCGATGAACCCGATCGTCTTCACGCCGGCCTTGTTCATGTGCTTGATCAGCGCCCCGGCGATGAGGTCGTCGTTCTGCGTCGTCTTGAACACCCAGCGGCGCTTCGCATCCAGCGGCTCGACGACGCTGGACGTGCCGACGGTCGCCATCAGCGGGACCTTGGCCTCGGCGACGAGGTCGAGGATCGCCAGCGCGATCGGCGTCGTCGACGGGCCGATCAGCGCGTCGATGTGGTGCTCCTGCAGCAGCTTCTTGGCGTTCTGCACGCCGCGGGTCGTGTCGCCGCCGTCGTCGTACTGGATGTACTCGACCGAGATGAGGCCGATGCGCGTGGGCAGCAGCTCGCCGGTGTTCTTCTGCGGCGTGCCGATCGCGGTCGTCGGGCCGGTGGCGGACACCATCAGGCCGATCTTGACCTGCGCGACGGCGGCGCCCGACGCGAGCAGCAGCGCCGCGACGGCGAGGGAAAGGAAACGGTACATGAGCGACGACTCCAGGGACACGTTGCGGACAATCCGGAATGCTAGCCCGAATCGCGGTTCGCCGGTAGTCTCGGCCCCGGGAGACGCGCGCGGCGACGGCGGACACGCCGTGCCGCCGGATCGACTGGGGCGCCCGCGAATGCGCGCGCCCGCTAGACCGCCTGCCCCGCCGCGTGGCCCGATGCCCAGGCCCACTGGAAGTTGTAACCGCCCAGCCAGCCGGTGACGTCGACGACCTCGCCGACGAAGTGCAGCCCGGGCACCGCGTTCGCCATCATCGTCTTCGACGACAGCGAGCGCGTGTCGACCCCGCCCAGCGTCACCTCGGCCTTGTTCCAGCCCAGCGTCCCGGAGGGGAGCACCTGCCAGCGATGCAGGCCCGCGGCTATTTCGCGCACGCGCCGCTCCGGGAACTCGCGCACCGGTCGTGCGATTTCGTGCGCCTCGCACCAGGCCTGGGCGAAGCGTCGCGGCAGCCGGGCGGCCAGCAGGTGGTCCAGCCGTGCGGGGCCGTCGCGCTCCGCGACGAGCCACGCCTCGGCGTCGACGCCGGGCAGCGTGTCGATCGACAGCGGCGTGCGGCCGTCCCAGTACGACGAGATCTGCAGGATCGACGGCCCCGACAGTCCGCGGTGCGTGAGCAGCAGGTGCTCGCGAAAGCTCGCCCCGCCGCACGCGACCTCGGCGTCGAGCGACACGCCCGCGAGGTCGCCGAAGCGCGCGAGCGCATCGGGCGCGAATGCGAGCGGCACCAGCGCCGGCCGCGGCGGCACCACCGGCAGCCCGAACTGCGCCGCCAGCCGGTAGCCGAACGGCGTTGCGCCGATCTTCGGCACCGACAGCCCCCCGGTGGCCACCACCAGCGACGACGTCCGGACGGCCCCCTGCGGCGTCGCGACGACGAACGCGCCGCCCTCGTGCGTGACGCCGTCGACCGGACATGGCTGCCGCCATTCGACGCCGCCGCGCTCGCACTCGCTGCGCAGCAGGTCGATGATCGCGACCGCGCTGCCGTCGCAGAAGAGCTGGCCCAGCTTCTTCTCGTGCCACGCGACGCGGTGCCGGTCGACCAGCGCGATGAAGTCGCGCGGCGTGTAGCGGGCGAGCGCGGAGCGGCAGAAATCCGGGTTCTGCGACAGGTAGTTCGCCGGGCCCGCGTCGACGTTGGTGAAGTTGCAGCGGCCGCCGCCGCTGATGCGGATCTTCTCGCCGACCGCGGGGTGGTGCTCGATCAGCAGGACCCGGCGCCCCCGCTGCCCGGCCACCGCCGCGCACATCATGCCGGCGGCGCCGGCCCCGATGACGACGACGTCGTACGCGCGCGCGTTCAACGGGGCGCGCTCAGGGCGCGAAGAAGTCGCGGACCTTGTCGAAGAAGCTCTTCGCGCGCGGGTTGTGCGCGGCCGGATCCTGCAGGTTGATCGACTCGAACTCGCGCAGCAGTTCCTTCTGCCGCGCCGTCAGCTTGACCGGCGTCTCGATCGCGACGTGGCAATAGAGGTCGCCGGTGACCGAGCCGCGCACGGGCCGGATGCCCTTGTTCTTGAGGCGGAAGACCTGCCCCGTCTGCGTCTCGGCCGGGATCTTGATCTTGGCGTGGCCGTCGAGCGTCGGAATCTCGATCTCGCCGCCCATCGCCGCGGTGGCGAAGCTGATCGGCATTTCGCAGTGCAGGTCCGCGCCCTCGCGCTGGAACACCGAGTGCGGCTTCAGGTTCACGACGACGTAGAGATCGCCCGGCGGTCCGCCGTTGACGCCGGCCTCGCCTTCGGCGGCCAGGCGGATCCGATCGTCCTGGTCGACGCCGGCAGGGATCTTCACCGAGAGCGTCTTGTACTTCTTGACGCGACCCGCGCCGTGGCAGGCCGCGCAGGGCTCCGGGATGATCTTGCCCGTGCCGTGGCACGTCGGGCAGGTCTGCTGGATGGAGAAGAACCCCTGCGAGACGCGCACCTCGCCGCGGCCGTGGCAGGTGGTGCAGGTCTTCGGCTGCGTGCCGGGCTTCGCGCCGGTGCCCTTGCAGGTCTCGCATTCCTCCATCGCCGGAATGCGGATCTTGGCGTCGGTGCCGCGCGCGGCGTCCTCCAGCGACAACTCGAGGTTGTAGCGCAGGTCGGCGCCGCGGTAGACGCCGCTGCCCCGGCCGCCGCCGCCACGCTGCTGGCCGAAGATTTCGCCGAAGATGTCGCCGAAGGCGTCGGCGAAGCCGCCGAACCCCTCGGGTCCGGCGCCGGGCCCGCCGCGCCCGCCGCCGAAGCCGGCCGACGGATCGACACCGGCGTGGCCGAACTGGTCGTACGCGGCCCGCTTCTTCCCGTCGGACAGGACCTCGTAGGCCTCCTTCGCCTCCTTGAATTTCTCCTCGGCGCCCTTGTCGTCGGTGTTGCGGTCCGGATGGAACTTCATCGCGAGCTTCCGGTAGGACTTCTTGATGTCCTCGTCGGAAGCGTCGCGGTTGACGCCCAGCACCGTGTAGTAGTCGCGTTTGGCCATCTTCAAGCACCCCGTTCGAGCGTCTGCCGACGCCCACGCGGGCGGCAGTTGTTCCCCAGATCGAGCACGTCAAAGCGCCGCAAGCGCAATGGCCGGGCCGCCTTTCACGGCAACCCGGCCAGCTCCTGCGGCATGCGTGCGGCGGAAAGTCAGGACTTGTTGTCCTTCACCTCGGTGTACTCGGCGTCGACGACTTTTTCCTCGGTCTTGCCGCCGGCTGCCTTGCCGCCATCGGCACCGCCGTCGGCGCCGCCCGCAGCCTTCTGCGCCTCCGCCTGCGCCTGCGCGTACATGATTTCACCCAGCTTCTGCGAGGTCTTGGCGAGTTCCTCGGCCTTCGCCTCGAGCGCCTCCTTGCCGGCGTCGGGCTGCTTCAGCAGCGCTTCGGCGTCGGTCACCGCCGCCTCGATCTTCGCCTTCTCGTCGGCGTCGACCTTGTCGCCGTACTCGCCGACCGACTTCTTCACGCTGTGCACCAGCGAGTCGAGCGCGTTGCGGGCCTGCACCACCTCGAGCTGCTTGCGGTCGTCCTCGGCGTGCGCCTCGGCATCCTTGACCATCCGCTGGATCTCGTCGTCGGTGAGCCCGGAGCTCGCCTTGATCGTGATCTTGTTTTCCTTGCCGGTGGCCTTGTCCTTCGCCGACACGTGCAGGATGCCGTTGGCGTCGATGTCGAACTGCACCTCGATCTGCGGCATGCCGCGCGGCGACGGGGGAATTCCCTCGAGGTTGAACTGGCCGAGGCTCTTGTTGCCCGAGGCGATGTCGCGCTCGCCCTGCAGCACGTGGATCGTCACCGCCGACTGGTTGTCGTCGGCGGTCGAGAACACCTGCTGCGCCTTGGTCGGGATCGTCGTGTTCTTCCGGATGAGCTTGGTCATCACGCTGCCGAGCGTCTCGATGCCCAGCGACAGCGGGGTCACGTCGAGCAGCAGCACGTCCTTGACGTCGCCCCGGAGCACGCCGCCCTGGATCGCCGCGCCGACCGCGACCGCCTCGTCCGGGTTCACGTCCTTGCGCGGCTCCTTGCCGAAGAACTCCTTCACCTTGTCCTGCACCTTCGGCATCCGCGTCTGGCCGCCGACCAGGATGACGTCGGAGATGTCGGACAGCTTGACGCCCGCGTCCTTGATGGCGATGCGGCAGGGCTCGATGGTGCGCTCGATCAGCTCCTCGACCAGCGCCTCGAACTTGGCGCGCGTGATCTTCAGCGACAGGTGCTTCGGGCCGGACTGGTCGGCGGTGATGTACGGCAGGTTGACCTCGGTCTGCTGCGAGCTCGAGAGCTCGATCTTCGCCTTCTCGGCGGCTTCCTTGAGGCGCTGCAGCGCGAGCACGTCGTTCTTGAGGTCGACGCCCTGGTCCTTCTTGAACTCGGTGACGATGTAGTCGATCAGCCGCTGGTCGAAGTCCTCGCCGCCCAGGAACGTGTCGCCGTTGGTCGACAGCACCTCGAACTGGTGCTCCTTGTCGACCTCCGCGATCTCGATGATCGAGATGTCGAACGTGCCGCCGCCGAGGTCGTAGACCGCGATCTTGCGGTCGCCTTCCTTCTTGTCCATGCCGAACGCAAGCGCGGCCGCGGTGGGCTCGTTGATGATCCGCTTGACCTCGAGACCGGCGATCTGGCCGGCGTCCTTGGTCGCCTGCCGCTGCGAGTCGTTGAAGTACGCCGGCACGGTGATGACCGCCTCGGTGACTTCCTCGCCGAGGTAGTCCTCGGCGGTCCTTTTCATCTTGCGCAGGATCTCGGCCGACACCTGCTGCGGCGCGATCTTCCGGCCGCGCACCTCGACCCAGGCGTCGCCGTTGTCGGCCTTGACGATGCCGTAGGGCATCAGCGCGATGTCCTTCTGGACTTCCTTTTCGACGAACCGGCGGCCGATCAGCCGCTTGACCGCGAAGATCGTGTTCCGCGCGTTGGTGACCGCCTGCCGCTTCGCCGGCGCGCCGACCAGGATCTCGCCGTCGTCGGCGTACGCGACGACGGACGGCGTCGTGCGCCCGCCTTCCGAGTTTTCGATGACCTTGGCCTGCCCGCCCTCCATGATGGCGACGCAGCTGTTGGTGGTGCCGAGGTCGATGCCGATGATCTTGCCCATGAAACTTTCTCCTTCGATGCGAATTTCGTTGCGTGACCGGAAAATGGGGTCCTGCCGGCGGGGAATCAAGCAGCGGGCGCGGCGTCTTCCTTCGCCTTGGCGACGGCGACCAGCGCGGGACGCAGGACCCGGTCATGCACCAGGTACCCCTTCTGGAACACGGTCACGACGGTGCCGGCGGCGGCGTCGGCGTCGACCATCGCCATCGCCTGGTGGCGGTGCGGGTCGAACTTCTCGCCGGCCGGGTCCACCGGGACGATCTGCGCCCGCTCGAACGCCGCGACGAGCTGCTTCAGCGTGAGCTCGACGCCGGACTTGAGCGCGTCGGAGCCGCCCTCCTTCGCCAGCGCGACGGTCGTCTGCTCGAGCGAGTCGCGAACCGCGAGCAGGTCGCCCGCGAAGCGCTCGACGGCGAATTTCGACGCCCGGGCGAGGTCGTTGGTCGCCTGCTTGCGGACGTTGTCGGTCTCGGCCTTGGCGCGCAGCCACGCGTCCCTCAAGTCGGCGGCCTCGGTCTCGGCCTTGGTCAGCAACGCGGCCAGGTCCGGCGCGGGGTCGGCGGCCGCCGCGTCGGCAACCCGGTCGGCGGGGTGCGTCGGCGCGGCGTCGGGTGCGGGCGGGGCGGGCGGAAAGTTGTCTTGGGCTGCCATGGCGGTGAGGGGTGAGCGACCGGGTCGGCGCGGACTCCGGACAAGGGGCTTTCGCCCGAAAAGCGGGCACTATTTCCAGAATGGGGTCATTTCCGGGGCTTTCAAGCGACCGGATCGAGCTGCCGGGTCCCTGCGGCGGCCTTCCGCAGGCGACGCCGGGAGCGGCCGTCGGCCGCGACGCGGCCGTCGCGGGGCCGGTCGCGTCAGCGGGTCGCGCCCAGCGCCTTCGCCCGCTGCAGCGTCGCCTCGCGCGCCGCGGCGTCGGGCGGCGGGGCCAGCCAGCCGGACAATTCGGCCAGGACGAGCTCCGCCAGCGCGGCGATCCAGGCGGGGTGCTCGTTGACGCAGGGGATCGCGTGGAATTCACGCCCGCCCGCCTCGATGAACGTCGCTTTGCCTTCGATCCCGATCTCCTCCAGCGTCTCGAGGCAGTCGGCGACGAAGCCGGGACAGAACACGTCGACGCGCTTGACCCCCTCCCCCGGCAGCCGGGCCAGCGTCTCCGCGGTGTAGGGCTGCAGCCACTCGGCCTTGCCGAAGCGCGACTGGAACGTCAGCACGTACTGCGACTTCTCGAGGCCCAGCTCGGCGGCAAGCAGGCGCGCCGTCTTGTGGCAGTGGCAGTGGTACGGGTCGCCCAGGTCGAGCGAGCGCCGCGGCACCCCGTGGAACGACAGCAGCAGCTTGTCCGGCCGCCCGTGCTTCGTCCAGTAGTCGTTGACGCAGGCCGCCAGCGCGCGAATGTACGCGGGATGGTCGTGGAACGCGTCGACCGCGCGCAGCGCCGGCATCCGGCGCGCGGTGCGCGTCCAGGCGTACACGGCATCGAGCGCCGAGGCGGTCGTGCTCGCCGCGTACTGCGGGTACATCGGCACGACGACGATGCGGTCGCAGCCGGCGGCGGCGAGCTTGTCGAGCGCGGCGGCGACCGACGGGTTGCCGTAGCGCATCGCGAGCTCGACGGCGACGAAATCGGAAGGCAGCCCCAGCGCCTTCGCCCGCTGGCCGACGAGCCCCTGCAGCAGCGAACGCTGCTTCAGCGAATGGACGAGCAGCGGCGAGCCGTCCTTCGTCCACACCAGCGCGTACTTGGCCGCCGACTTGGCGGGCCGCACGCGCAGGATCACGCCGTGCAGGATCAGCAGCCACAGCGCGCGCGGGATCTCGACGACGCGCGGATCGGACAGGAACTCGGCGAGGTAGCGGCGCACGGCACCGGGGGTCGCCGCGTCCGGGGTGCCGAGGTTGACGAGCAGCACGCCGACGCGGGGCGCGCGGTCGTGGTCGAAGGGAGGTGCCGGTGCGAAGGACATGTCAGCCCTGGAGGAGTGAGGATCGGACGGCGACGCGAGCGATCGCGTGGACGACGGGACCGGCCGGCGGGACGTTCGCTCGCGCCCCTCATGCAGCGCGCTCGCGGGCGATCCAGGCGTCGAGGCCGCGCCGGGCCTGGCGGCGGACCGCGTTGCGCACGAGCGGCGACCAGCCGAGGAGCGCGCCCTTCATGCCAAGCGCCATCCGGCTCCAGCGCCAGAAGTCGAAGCGGTCGACGTGCGTGGCAATCCGCCCGTCGCGAAAGGTGAACTCGGCGTCGATGACGTTGTGCACCGGCCGCCCGGTCGCGGAGAAGGTGTAGCGCGCCTCCCAGTGCGCCGAGCCCGCGCGGTCGTCGGCACGCACGTCGCGCCACTCGACCGCGAGATCCTTGCCGCGTGCGCAGAGCATCGCCCACATCGCGCCGACGGCGCGAGCCGGCAAGGTCGAAGGCGGGATCGCGGAACGTCGCATCCGGCGCGTAGCACGCGGCCATCGCCGCGGCGTCGCACCGAGCGAACGCCGCGTAGAAGCGATCGACGAGCTGCGCGTTGGGATGCACGGCGGCGCGCCCTAGCCTTCCGCGCGCTGCTGCGTCAGGGCGTTCGACAGCAGCTTCGCCGTGACGTCGACGATCGGGATGATGCGCTCGTAGGCCATCCGCGTCGGCCCGATGACGCCCAGCGTCCCGATCACCTGGCCGTTGACCTCGTACGGCGCGGTGACCACGCTCATCTCGTCGAGCGGGACCAGCTGCGATTCGCCGCCGATGTAGATCTGCACCCCCTGCGCGCGCTGCGAGGTGTCGAGCAGGTGCACCAGCGACGTCTTGTGCTCGAACAGGTCGAACAGCCGGCGCAGCCGCTCCATGTTCGACGCGAGGTCCTCGGTCTGCAGCAGGTTCCGCTCGCCGGCGACGACGACCCCGTCGCCGTCGTTGAGCGCGCCCTCGCCGAGGTCGACGGCGGCCGTCATCAGCACCGCGATGTCGCCGCGCAGTTCGCGCAGTTCGTCGGCGAGGCGGGCGCGAATCGCCGCGAACGGCGTGCCGGCGTAGTGGTGGTTGAGGAAATTCGTCGCCTCGGCGAGCTGCGACTGGGAGTAGGCGCGCTCCGTGTGGAGGATGCGATTCTGCACGTCGCCTTCGGGGGTGACGATGATCAGCAGGACGCGCCGGTCGGAAAGGCGAAGGAACTCGAGATGGCGGAAGCCCGACTCGCGGCGCCGGGGCGTCGCCACCACGCCGGCGAAGTGCGTCAGCTCGGACAGCAGGCTCGCGGCGGCGCTCACCAGCGCCTGCGGCTGGTCGGCCGACAGCTCGCCCTGGAGCCGCGTGATCTCGATCGACTCGAGCGGCTTCACCACCATCAGGCTGTCGACGAACAACCGGTAGCCCTTGGGGGTCGGGATGCGTCCCGCCGACGTGTGCGGACTGGCGATGAACCCCATCTCCTCCAGGTCGGCCATCACGTTGCGGATCGTCGCCGGCGAGAGCTCCAGCCCCGATTGCCGCGACAGCGCCCGCGAGCCGACCGGCTGCCCCTCGGCGACGTAGCGCTCGATCAGCGTCTTCAGCAGGTGTTGGGCGCGGGGATCCATCGTGATCGCCATTTTACGGCCTGCGGGGCGCGGGAACCGTCCCGGCGGAGCCGGATCAGCCTTCCGACGGCTTGGGGCGGGTGCGCCGCTGTGCTTTAATCGCGTCCATGTCCCTCGATGCGCCCCGTCCCGCCTCAGCGCCGCGCGCGCCGAAAGCGGCCTCGAAAGCGTCCACCGGCGCGGCCGGGAAGCCCGCCGACGCCGCCCCGGCGGGGTCGATGCTGCGCCGGGTCGCGCTGGTCGGCCGGCCCAACACTCCCGGCATCGGCAAGCCGCTGACCTCGCTCGCCGCCTTCCTTGCCGGGCGCGGGCATGACGTCTTCGTCGACGCGGACACCGCCGCCGACGCCGGGCTGACCCGGATCCCCACGGTGGCGCGCACCGCGATGGGAGCGTGCGTCGACGTCGCCGTGGTCGTCGGCGGCGACGGCACGATGCTGTCGATCGCGCGCGAGCTGGCGCCCCAGGGCGTGCCGCTGATCGGCGTCAACCAGGGCCGGCTGGGCTTCCTCACCGACGTGCCGCTGGCACGCATCGAGGACGTGCTGGCCGCGATGCTGGCCGGGCATTACGTCGAGGAGCGGCGCCAGCTGCTCGCGGCGACGATCCGCCGCGACGGCGTCGTGGTCCAGGAAGCGCTGGCGCTGAACGAGGTCGTAGTCTCGCGCGGCATGCAGGGCGGGATGATCGAAAGCGCGATCGCGATCGACGGCCGGTTCGTCTGCGCGCTGCGGGCCGACGGCCTGATCGTGGCCACGCCGACCGGATCGACGGCGTATTCGCTGTCGGCGCAGGGCCCGATCGTGCATCCGCAGGTGCCGGCGCTGCTGCTGGTCCCGGTGGCGCCGCACGCGCTGACCAACCGTCCGCTGGTGGTGTCCGACGAGGCACAGATCGACGTCACGCTGCTGCGCGGGAAGGAGGCGCTCGCGCTCTGCGACGGGCAGGCGCGCTTCGCGCTGGCCGAGGGCGACCACGTGGCGATCCGCCGTGCCGATCATCCGGCGCGGCTGCTGCATCCCGAGGGGCACGACCACTTCGCGATGCTGCGCGAGAAACTGCACTGGAGCGAAACGCCCGAGCGCCTGCGCGTCGCCGGCGCGCCGCGCTGACGCGGGCAACTTCACGCCGTCCATGCTGCGCCTGCTTTCGATCCGCAACTTCGTCGTCGTCGACGCCCTCGACCTGGAGCTCGGCCCCGGCTTCACCGCATTGACGGGGGAAACCGGCGCGGGCAAGTCGATCCTGCTCGACGCGCTCTCGCTGCTGCTGGGCGACCGTTTCGAAGTGCGCCAGCTGCGTCCCGGCGCCGAGCGCGCGGAACTGGCCGCTTCGTTCGACGTCGACGACCACCCCGGCGCACGCGCCTGGCTCGACGACGAAGGCCTCGCCGGCGACGATGGCACGCTGCTGCTGCGGCGCACGCTGGACGCGCAGGGTCGCAGCCGCGCGTGGATCAACGGCCGGCCCGCGACGCTGGCGCAACTCGGCGCGATCGGCGAAATGCTCGTCGACCTCCACGGCCAGCACGCGCACCAGACGCTGTCGGCGCCGGAGCAGCAGCGGACTGCTGCTGGACGCCTACGGCGGCTTCGCGACGCTCGCCCGCGAGACCGCCGCGGCGTGGCGCGACTGGCGCACCGCGGTCGAGCGCCTCGACGCCGCCGCGGTGGCCGCGCAGGCGTCATCGGCGGAGCGCGAATTCCTCGACGCGCGGCAGCGCGAGCTCGCGGCGCTGGGGATGACGGCCGACGAATGGACGCGCTGTCGGCGGCGCAGACGCGGCTTGCGCACGCAGCGTCGCTGCTCGAGGCGGCCACCGCGGCGGAGGACGAGCTCGTCGAGCGCGACGACGCGCTGCTGCGGCGGCTCTCGTCGCTCGCCGGCCGGCTGGCGCAGAACACCGTGCACGACCCCGCGCTGGCCGACATCGTCGCGCTGTTCGAGCCGGCGCGCATCCAGCTCGACGAGGCTGCGAGGGCACTGCGCGCGTACCGGCAGAAGCTCGACCTCGACCCCGGCGAGCTCGCTCGGATCGAGGAGCGGCTCACCGCCCTCCACGACGTCGCGCGCAAGCACCGCGTGCGGCCGGAAGCGCTGCCGGCGCTGCTCGCGGACAGCGAGACGCGGCTCGCTGGCGCTGGCCGAGTCGGCCGACGTCGCCGCGCTGACCCGGCGCGCCGCCGACGCCGAGGCCGCGTATCGGGCGCTCGCGGACGAGCTCACGCGCAAGCGCAGCTTCGCCGCGAACGAGCTCGGGCATCGCGTCACCGACACCATGCAGGAACTGGCGATGGACGGCGGGCGTTTCGAGGTCGCGCTGGTCCCGCTCGCGGCCCCGGCGAGTCATGGCCTCGAGCAGGTCGAATTCCGCGTCGCGGGTCACCCGAAGCAGCCGCTCGGGCCGCTCGCCCGGGTTGCGTCCGGCGGCGAGCTGTCGCGGATCGCGCTGGCCGTGCAGGTGGTCGCCAGCGAGGCCGGCGCGGTGCCGACGCTGATCTTCGACGAGGTCGACAGCGGGATCGGCGGCGCCGTTGCCGGCACCGTCGGGCGGCTGATGCAGACGCTGGCGGCGCGGCGCCAGGTGCTGACCGTCACGCATCTGCCGCAGGTCGCCGCGTTCGCCGACACCCATTTCCGGGTCGTCAAGATCGGCGATGCGACGGCGGTGCAGACGAACGTCACCGGACTCGACGCGGGAGCGCGCGTCGAGGAGCTGGCGCGAATGCTCGCCGGTTCGTCGATCACCGCCAAGACCCGCGCACACGCCCGCGAACTCTTCGAGCAGCACCGCCGGCGGGCGGCATGACCGGGATTCGTCTTCGCCGATCCGGCGGCGCTCGATGGATGCAGGACGGGAGATCGGATTCGCTTCCCGGTCGAGAAGCGCGGCGGCGACTGCGCCGTCACGAGGATCGAGCCGGCGAAGTAGCGCCGGCGACCCGCCGCCGGGAGGCGGCGATCAGCGGACGCGCAGTGCGGTGCCCGAAGTCGCGCGCAACGGCATCGAGCCGACGACGCGCGCTCCGGGCGACGCGGTCGCCTTCTTCGCCGAGGGCGCGGCCTTGGCGCTCGCGATTCGCGTCGACGCCTTCGGCCCCGGCAGCGGCAGCCCCTCGCCGGTTTCCAGCCAGTGGCGCACCCGCTGCGCGTCGCCGAGCCGCGTGTACTGGCCAAACGAGTCGAGCAGCACGATCACGAACGGCCGGCTGCCGATGTTGGCAAGCATGACCAGGCACTTGCCGGCCTCGCGGATGTAGCCGGTCTTGGACAGCACGATGTCCCAGCCGGCGCGTTCGTCGCGGACCAGCGCATTCGAGTTGTTGAAGCCAAGGATGCGGCCCGACGGCTGCACCTCGACGTAGTACGACGCGGTCGTGCTGTATTCGCGGATCAGCGGGTACTGCGACGCCGCGGCGACCATCCGCGCGAGATCGTTCGCGGTGGACACGTTCTCGGCCGACAGCCCGGTGGCGTCGGAAAAGCGCGTCCGCGTCATGCCCAGCGCCGCGGCCTTGCGGTTCATCGCCGCGACGAACGCGGCCTGCCCTCCGGGGTAATGACGCGCCAGCGACGACGAGGCGCGATTCTCGGACGCCATCAGCGCCAGGCGCAGCATTTCGCCCCGGGACAGTTCCACCCCCATGCCGAGCCGCGAGCGCGTGCCCTTGATGTAATCGAGGTCGCCGATATCGACGGCGACCGGCTCGTCCATCGGCAAGCCGGCATCCAGCGTCACCATCGCGGTCATCAGCTTGGTGAGCGATGCGATCGGGGTGACTTCGTCGGCGGCCTTCGCGTAGACCGGCGTGCCTGCCGCCGCGTCGATGATGATCGCGTTGGCCGACGCGAGCTTGAGCTTGCCCGGATCCGGGGCGGCAACGGCTGCGCGAACGCCGGCGCGATGACGACACCGAACAATAGCGCAGCAAAAACAAAGATGAAGGCGCGAATCATGACGTTGGGCCTCAAGTTCAGATGCCTTATAGCACGGGTTCGGGACAGGAAACAATCCCCCTTGCAAATCAGAAGCTTGGGCACCGGTCCGGCGCGCCGTCGGCGCCGGGCGGTCGGGAGGGGCGGAGCGGCCGGGTCGGGCGTCGGCCGCGGTTCGTCCGCGGCCGGTCACCCGGCGAATGCGGGCTCGTCGCTGCCCGGCGCCGGCTCGCCCTCGCGCTCGCTCTGCTGCAGTTGCCACATCCGCGCGTAGGTGCCGGCGACCGCCAGCAGCGCCGCGTGCCCGCCGCGTTCGACGATGCGCCCGCCGTCGAGGACCAGGATCTCGTCGGCGTCGACGATCGTCGACAGCCGGTGCGCGATGACCAGCGTCGTGCGGTCCTCGGCGATGCGCCTCAACTCCGCCTGGATCGCCTTCTCCGACTTCGAATCCAGCGCGCTCGTCGCCTCGTCGAAGATCAGGATCCGCGGATTCTTGAGGATGGCGCGGGCGATCGCGACCCGCTGCTTTTCGCCGCCGGAGAGCTTGAGGCCACGCTCGCCCACGGGCGTGTCGTAGCCGTCGGGCAGCGACACGATGAAGCCGTGGATCTGCGCCAGGCGCGCGGCGTGCTCGATCTCGTCCCGCGTCGCGCCGGGCCGACCATAGGCGATGTTGTACCCGATCGAATCGTTGAACAGCACGGTGTCCTGGGGGACGATGCCGATGGCCGCACGGACGCTCTCCTGCTGCACCTCGCGCAGGTCCCTGCCGTCGATGGAGACGCTGCCGCTGGTGACGTCGTAGAACCGGAACAGCAGCCGCGCGAGCGTCGACTTCCCCGACCCGGACGGTCCGACGACGGCGACCGTGCGTCCCGGGCGGAATGGCGAAGCTGACGCCGAACAGGATCTGCCGGTTGGATTCGTAGGCGAAGTCGACGCGATCGAAGCGGACCGCGCCGGGGCCCGGGCGCAGCGGCGGCGCGCCGGGAGCGTCCGAGATCTCGGTGTTCTCGGCGGCGAGCGCGAACATCCGCTCCATGTCGGCGGTGGCCTGCTTGATCTCGCGATAGATCACGCCGAGAAAATTCAGCGGGATGTACAGCTGGATCATGAATGCGTTCACCAGGACGAGGTCGCCGACGGTCATCGTGCGGTCGACGACGCCGACGGTCGCCCGCCACATGATCAGCGTCACGGCGATGGCGATGATCGCGCTCTGCGTCACGTTGAGCAGCGACAGCGACGTCTGGCTCCTGACCGCGGCGACCTCCCATCGCTGCATGCTCTCGTCGTAGCGCCGCGCCTCGAACTGCTCGTTGCCGAAGTACTTGACGGTCTCGTAGTTGAGCAGGCTGTCGATCGCCCGGGTGTTCGCCTTCGAGTCGAGGTCGTTCATCTGCCGCCGGAAATTGGTCCTCCACTCGGTGATCACCACGGTCGCGACGACGTAGAGGCCGAGCGCCGACAGTGTGATCGCGATGAATGTCCAGTCGTAGCGGACGATGAGAATCGCCGACACGAGGCCGATCTCGACCAGCGTGGGCAGGATCGAGAACAGCGTGAAAGCCGATCAGCGTGGAGATGCCCCGCGTGCCCCGCTCGACGTCGCGCGTCAGGCCGCCAGTGTGCCGCGCGAGATGAAAGCGCAGGCTGAGCGCGTGGAGGTGCCGGAAGACCTCGAGCGCGATCGTCCTGACGGCGCGCTGCGTGACCTTGGCGAACAGGAACTCGCGCAGCTCGGTGAAGAAGGTCGTCGACAGCCGCAGCACCCCGTACGCGACCAGCAGCGCGAGGGGCACGGCCAGCAGCGCCGAGTCGCGGTCGAGCCCGTCGACGATTTCCTTCAGCAGCAGCGGCACGCCGACGTTGGCGACCTTGGCGGTCACGAGGCAGGCGAGCGCCGCCCCGACCCGCCAGCGGTACGCCCAGAGGTAGGGCAGCAGGCGGCGGATCGCGCTCCAGTCACCGCGTACGCCGGTCGCTGCAGAGGCTGCCGATGTCGGATCCGTTCGACGCATGAAGGAAGTCTAGCAACTCACGTCGGGGTCAGGTCACATTTGGGTCGGCCGGACGCGAATGGCCCCGCGGTGAGCGTGCATCCTGGCGACCATGCTGCAGCACTCCGGTCGGTCAAGCGATCAGTCGCATGGACGATGGCGATGAAGGAAGCCTTCGTTCACGATTTGCCAGCGCAGGACCTTCCGGCGAGGAAGGCACCGCCATGTCCTAAATTCGACCTGACCCCGGCTTGTGGTGACCTGACCCCGGCTTGTGGGCCGACCTGGCGCGCCTGTGCCGGCGACGGAACCAGTCGTCACGGCCGTAGCCGAGCATGCCCATGGCGACGCGGACCAGGCCGTAGGCGAGCCAGTTGAGCGCCTTGTAGATCCGCGGCCGCCGGCGCCAGCGCGCGGCCCGCACCTGTTCCGCGCCGTGCTGGATCATCTGCGCGAGCTCGAGCCGCAGCTGGTCCGCGAAATAGGGATCGCGAACGACGACGTTGGCTTCGCGCGCCATCAGCAGGCTGTACGGATCGATGTTCGACGACCCCACCGTCGCCCAGCGATCGTCGACGACCGCCACCTTGGCGTGCAGGAACGACAGGTGGTACTCCTGTATCTCGACGCCGGCCGCGAGCAGCTGGCCATACAGCGCGCGCGACGCGTAGTGGAGCAGCGCGTACTCGACCCGCGCCTGCAGCAGCAGGGTCACCTTGACGCCGCGCTGCGCCGCGGCGATCAGCGCGCGCCGGAAGCGAATGCCGGGAAAGAAGTACGAATTCGCGATCAGGATCTCCCGCCGCGCCGTGCGGATGGCCGCGAGGTAGGCGCGCTCGATGTCGCGACGGTGCCGCAGGTTGTCGCGGATGACGAACTTCGCCGTCTGGCCGCCGGCCCGCGTCGCCCGCCGCGGCGAGGGGAAGAGCGGCACGTCGCTGCGCTGGAACTGGACCAGTTCGACCAGCGACCAGACGCGCTGCATCGTGCGCACGATCGGGACCAGCAACGGGCCCTCGACGCGGACTGCGAAGTCGATCCGCGGCGGGCGCTGGCCCGGCGTGTTCGAGTCGTCGATGACGTTGATGCCACCGACGAATGCGACGTGCGCGTCGACGTGCACGAGCTTGCGATGCAGCCGCCGCAGCCGGTGCGATCGGAACTGCCACGGCGCGATCTCGGGCCGATACTTGAGCAGCGTCACGCCCGCGCCGGTCAACGACGACTCGACCGCCGGCGTGAGGTACAGCCGCGCCCCCCAGCCATCGACGAGCACCCGCACCATCACGCCGCGGCTCGCGGCGCGCACCAGCGCAGCGGTCACCACCTGACCGGACGCGTCGTCGGCGTAGATGTAGGTTTCGAGCCAGACCTCGCGCTCGGCCGCGTCGATCGCGGCCACCAGCGCCGGAAAGTACTCGCTGCCGTTGCGCAGCAGCGCGACGCGATTTCCCGGCTGGAACCGATTCATCGCCGCCGGGGCAGCGTGTCGAAGGTGGCAGCCAGCGCCGCGTGATCGGAGACGCGCGCGCCGGGATACTGGTAATGCACATGGGCCTCGACGATCTTGAGGCCGCGCGCGTAGATGCGATCGAGCCGAAACACGGGCATCACCGACGGAAACGTCCGCGCCGGCCGGCCACGGACGGACTCGAACACCTCCTCGACGCCCAGCGCGTCCGTCAGCGCCCGGTTCGCCTTGTGCCGCCAGTCGTTGAAGTCGCCGGCGATGATCAGCGGCGCGTCCTTCGGCACGGTGTCGCGGATGCGCTCGCACAGCGCGCGGATCTGCCACTGCCGGCCGCGCTCGAACAGCCCGAGGTGCACGTTGAGACAGTGCAGCGACGGCCGGCGCGGGCCCAGATTCACCTCGCAATGCAGCAGGCCCCGGCTTTCGAACGCGTGGGCCGAGATGTCCATGTTCTCGTGCGCGACGACCGGAAACCGCGACAGGAAGGCATTGCCGTGGTGGCCGTCCCGGTACACGGCGTTCTTGCCGTATACGACTTCCTGCCACACCGAATCGGCGATGTATTCGTGCTGGGGCTTGACCGGCCAGTCGATGAACTTGCCCGCGTGCCGGTCGTGCACGCCCTGGACCTCCTGCAGGAACAGGATGTCGGCGGAAAGGCCGTGCAGCCGGTCGCGGAGCTCGTGGATGACCACGCGCCGCTTGAAGTACGAGAAGCCCTTGTGGATGTTGTAGGTGGCGACGGTGAAGCGCACGGCGGCAGTCGGGGACTGTGAAGGAGGCAGGCGTCGCGACGCGCGACGCCTGCCGTCATCTTAACGGATGCGGGGATCGTCCCCCCTTCGCCGCCGTCGCTACGCCGTCCCGCCGCGTCCCGCCGCGGCAAGGTGCCGCAACTCGCGCAGCGCCACCGACACCATCGCCAGATCGCGGGTGCCGGCGTGCGCGAGCTCGTCGACCAGCCTCTGCGCCCGCTCCAGGGCGGTGCGGTGACGCGCCTCCCAGGCGGCGACGCGGGAGTCGGCCGACCCGGCAGGTGCCGCCGCCAGCACTTCGCGCGTCAGCGCCTGCTGCAGGCCGGCCACGTCGTCGTGCAGCGCCCCTCGCGCCAGCCCTTGCCAGTGTCCGTCGGCGGGCAGCGCGGCCACCGCCTGCTGCAGGCGGTCGAGTCCCAGGCGGCCACCAAGCGCGAAATGCACGCCCGTGACCATGGCGACGTCGTGCTTGCCGTCGGCTGCGCATTCGGCGATGTCGGTCGCCGCCGCCAGCGGCTCGACCGTCGCCGCGCGCAGTGCCAGCGCGGCGGGCACCCCGGCGGCCACCCGGGCCGCGACGCGCGCGTCGACCGCGACCCGCGCTTCCCCGGACAATGCCTGCGGCAGCCCGGAGGCGACTGCGGCGACGGCCGGAGCGAAGCGTGCGATCGTCGCCGCCATGTCGTCGCCCAGCCGGTGGCTGCGCAGGAACCACGTCGTCGCGCGGATGACCAGCCGGCCGGCGTCGATCAGGAGCCCCGCCAGCGCGTCGTCGGCGACGTCGTTGTCGAGCGCCTCCACCGCCTGCCAGAACGGCACCAGCGCAAACGATTCCCGCGCCAGCAGGTACGCACGCACCACGTCGGCCGGAGAGGCGCTGGTCGCCTCCATCATCCGGTGGACGAAGGTGCTGCCGACGCGGTTGATCATGCTGTTGACCACGTGCGTGGCGATGATCTCGCGCTTCAGCGGATGCTTCGCCATGTAGCCGGCATAGCGCGCCGAGAGCGCCGCCGGAAAATACCGGACGAGCGCCGTCGAGACCCAGGGATCGTCGGGCAGCGTCGAGGCGAGGAGCTCGTCGTACAGCCAGATCTTCGAGTACGCGAGCAGCACGGCGCGCTCGGGCGCCGTCAGGCCCCGGCCCTTCGCGCGCCGCTCGGCGATCGCCTCGTCGGCGGGAAGGAACTCGATGGCACGGTTCAGCCGCCCCGCCTTCTCCAGGAACTGGATGAATCGCGCCTGCGGTTCCAGCAGCTGCGGCGCGATGTGGCCGCCCACCGAGAGCACCTGCGTCTGCGCATAGTTGTCGCGCAGCACCAGGGCGGCGACGTCGTCGGTCATCGACGCCAGCAGCTCGTTGCGCTGCTTGATGGTCAGTTCCCCGTCGGCGACGGGCAGCCCCAGCAGGATCTTGATGTTGACTTCGTGGTCGGACGTGTCGACGCCGGCCGAATTGTCGATGGCGTCGGTGCAGATGCGCCCGCCGGCCTGTGCGTACTCGACGCGGCCGAGCTGCGTGCAGCCGAGGTTGCCGCCCTCGCCGACGACCTTGCAGCGCAGCTCGCGGCCGTCGACGCGCACCGCGTCGCTCGCGCGGTCGCCGGCGTCCGCGTGGGTCTCGGTCGACGCCTTGACGTAGGTGCCGATGCCGCCGTTGTAGAGCAGGTCCACCGGCGCCTTCAGGATCGCGTTGATCAGCTCGTTGGGCGCCAGCTTGTCGGCTTCGATCCCGAGCACCGCGCGCACCTGCGGCGACACCGGGATCGACTTCGCCGACCGCGGCCAGACGCCGCCGCCGGCCGAGATCAGCTTCTCGTCGTAGTCGGCCCACGACGACCGGGGCAGCGCGAACAGCCGCTTCCGCTCGGCGATGCTCGCCGTCGCGTCGGGCGACGGGTCGAGAAAGACGTGCCGGTGGTCGAACGCGGCGACCAGCCGGATGTGCGGCGACAGCAGCATGCCGTTGCCGAAGACGTCGCCGGACATGTCGCCGATGCCCACGACGGTGAAATCGGTCGTCTGCGTGTCGACGCCCAGCTCGCGGAAGTGCCGCTTCACCGACTCCCACGCGCCGCGCGCGGTGATGCCCATCTTCTTGTGGTCGTAGCCGACCGATCCGCCGGAAGCGAAGGCATCGTCGAGCCAGAAGCCGTACTCCTTCGCGATCGCGTTGGCGTAGTCGGAGAACGACGCGGTGCCCTTGTCGGCGGCGACGACGAGGTAGGGATCGTCGCCGTCCTGGCGGTGGACGTCCGGCGGCGGCACCACGGCGCCGGCGACGAGATTGTCGGTGACGTCGAGCAGGCCGCGCAGGTAGTCCTGGTAGCAGGCGACGCCCTCCTTCAGGTACGCGTCGCGGTCGGCCGGATTCGGCGCGCGCTTGAGGACGAAGCCGCCCTTCGAACCGACGGGAACGATCACGATGTTCTTCACCATCTGCGCCTTCATCAGGCCCAGCACCTCGGTGCGGTAGTCCTCCGGGCGGTCCGACCAGCGCAGGCCGCCGCGTGCGACCTTGCCGCCGCGCAGGTGCACGCCCTCGAAGCGCGGCGAGAAGACGAAGATCTCGAACTTCGGCTTCGGCTCCGGCAGCCCCGGCACCCTGGCGGGATCGAACTTGAAGGACAGAAAGGCCCGCCGCCGGCCGGCGGCATCGCGACGCCAGAAGTTGGTGCGCAGCGTCGCGAGGATCAGCGCCAGCAGCTGCCGCAGCACGCGGTCCTCGGACAGGTTGGTCACGTGCTCGAGCGCCATCTCGATCGCGCGGACCTGGCGCGCGGCCGCTTCGTCGTCGTGCGCGGCCGGGTCGAATCGCAGGCGGAACAGCGAGACCAGCATCCGCGCGATCGCCGGCTGGTTGCCCAGCGTGGTCTCGATGAACGCCTGCGACAGCGTGAACCCGGTCTGCCGAAGGTAACGCGCGTAGGCGCGCAGCACGACGACTTCGTCGGCGGCGAGGCGCGCGGTCAGGACCAGCCGATTGAAGTCGTCGCTGTCGACCTCGCCGGCGTAGACGCGCGCGAACGCGTCCTCGAACACGGCGCGCACGCTGTCGATGTCCGCCACGGCGGACATCGGACCGGTCATGCCGTAGTCGTGCAGCCAGACGCGCTCGCCGCCTTCGGGAGCGACGCGGTACGGGCGTTCCTCGATCACGCGCAGCCCCATCCGCTCGAGCATCGGCAGCGCGTCCGAGAGCGGCACCGGGCCGCCGCGGTGCGCGAGCTTGAAGCGCAGGGTTCCGGCGGCCGCCTCGAGCGGCCGGTAGAGGCTTATCGCCGGCGCGTCGCCCGCGAGGGCGCGCTCGACGAGTTCGACGTCGGGCACCGCGCTGCGCGCGTCGAAATCCTCCCGGTACGCCGCGGGGAACGCGCTGGCGTAGCGATGGGCGAGTCCGCTGCCGCGCGCCTCGCCCAGCGTCTCCTCGAGTGCGTCGCGAAGGTCGTCCTCCCAGCGCCGCGCGGCCCGCGCGAGGTCGGCCTCGATCGCGGTCACGTCGACCGCCGGCAGGCTGCCCGGTACCGTGCGCACGGTGATCAGCACCCGGGCGAGCGTCGCCTCGGACAGGAGCACGCTGAAATCCGAACCGGTGCCGTTGAATGCCGCGACCAGGATCGATTGCCACCTGCGCCGCAGCGCGGTCGTGTAGTGCTCGCGCGGCGCGTAGATCAGGCAGGTGACGAAGCGGCCGTAGGGATCGCGGCGGTCGAACATCCGCAGCCGCTGGCGCCCGTGCAGGCGGAGGATCGCCTGCACGATCTCGCTGAGGCGCTCCACCGACACCTGGAACAGCTCGTCGCGCGGGTAGGTGTCGAGGATGTTGATCAGGGCCTTGGCGTCGTGCGACACCGACACCACGCCGGTGCGCGCGATGACGTCGGCGACCTTCGTCCGGAGCAGCGGAATGTCGGCGGGGTTCGCGCTGTACGCGGTCGATGCGTAGAGACCGAGGAAGCGGTGTTCGCCGCAGACCTCGCCGGCGGCGTCGTAGCGCTTGATCCCGATGTAGTCCATGTAGCCGGGGCGGTGCACCGTCGACCGCGAGTTCGACTTGGTCAGGATCAGCAGGTCCTTTGCCCGCGCGTAGCTGCGCAGCGCCGGCGGCAGCTGCGCGAAGCTCTGCGAGCGGCCGCTCTTCTCGCCACGCAGCACGCCGAGCGCCGAGCCTTCGACGATCGCCAGCGCGTCGCCGTCGTCGGACGCGACCAGGTCGTGGCAGCGGTAACCGAGGAACGTGAAGTGGCCGTCGGCGAGCCACGCGAGGAAGGCCCTGGGTCTCGGCGACCTCGGCCGCCGGTCGCGGCGGCGAGCGGCGGCCGAGCTCGCCGACGACGTCGGCGATGCGCGCGCGCATCGCGCCCCAGTCGTCGACGCAGACACGCACGTTGGCGAGCACGCGCTCGAGGTCGGCGGCGAGCGACTTCATCCGGTCGGGGTCGGCGATGCGGTCGATCTCGATGTGCATCAGCGACTCGCGCGCGCCACGCGGCGCGTCGTTGGCCGGCGCGTCGGTGCCCGGCGCGATCGCCGCCAGCGCGCCGTCGGCGCCGCGCTCGACGGCCAGGATCGGGTGCACGATGAGATGCAGTTCCAGCCGGAGCCGCGCAAGCTCCATCGTCACCGAATCGACGAGGAACGGCATGTCGTCGTTGACGATCTCCACCACCGTGTGCGACGACTGCCAGCCGCGGTCGTCGAGCTTCGGGTTGAACACGCGGAGCTGCGGGACGCCCGGCGTCCGCAGCGCCGCGAACTGCAGCAGCGACAGCGCGGCCCCATAGAGGTCGGCCGGCGCGCGGGTGACGACGTCCTCGTCGTCCATGCCGCGAAAGTACTCGCGCGCGAACGCCTCGGTGCGTCCGCGGTCGGCGGGGGCGATGCGTTCGCGCACCAGCGCGAGTACCTCGGCGACGCGCGAAGCGGCGTCCTGCGTGATCCTGGACGGCATGGGAATCCTCCTGCGACTCGACCGACAGCCGATGGGCCGATCTTACCGCGCGGATGCGGAAGTTCGTTTGACGCCGGGCAAATGTCCGCCGGGCGCGGCCGGAGGGCCGGGGTGCCGACAGACCGCCGATTGCACGGCGCTCACCCGGGCGCCACCGCCCCGTCGGTCACGTTCGCCCGGCGTAGTAGACGACCAGATAGAGCGTCAATAGGATCGCCACCCACAGGACCATGCCCCCGGCACTCTGCGCGCGGGCGAGTCGTCCACGCTCGCCCAGGACCAGCGCGGCGGCACGCAGGCCGGCGCGCAAGGCGCCGAGCGACGCCCGTCGGACGGACCGGTCGCCGGCGACGACCACGCGTTCCAGCACGGACAGCAGCGCCGGGCCGAGCCGGCGGTAGGTCCAGTCGGCATCGAGCGTGATCGTCAGCGTCCGCTTGAGCAGCGGCAGCATGACGAAGAACGCGAGCCCGGAGAACAGCAGCAACTGGAGCATGCCGACGACGTGGGCACCGGTGTAGGGCACGTAGTCGACGGGGAACGGCAGCAGCCGGTACAACGGCTCGTAGTGGATGCCGAGCCCGATGCACAGCGCCGCGAAGAACAGCATCGCGAGCCGCTGGCTCCAGGGCGGCTCGGGCGGACGCAGCCCCGAATCCTTCTGGAAGAACACGAACCACGGGAACTTGATGCCGGCGTGCAGGAACACGCCGGCGGAGGCGGCCGCCAGCAGCATCCAGACCAACTGCAGATGCCCGTCCAGTGCCGCCTGCGCGACCATCGACTTGCTGACGAAGCCCGACGTCAGCGGGAACGAGGATATCGCGAGCGCGCCGATCGTGCCGCATACCATCGTCAGCGGCATCGTCCGGAACAACCCGCCCAGGTCCGTGCACTTGCGGCGCCCGGTCTGGTGGAGCACGGCGCCGGCCGACATCAGCAGCAGCGCCTTGTAGATGATGTGGGTGAACGCGTGCGCCGCGGCACCGTTCAGCGACATCTGCGTCCCGATGCCGATGCCGACCAGCATGAAGCCGACCTGGTTCACGATGCTGTAGGCGAGGATGCGCCGCATGTCGTTTTCCAGCAGCGCGTACACGATGCCGTAGAAGATCATGAACAGCCCGACGAGCACCAGCAGGTCGGTGCCGGGAAAGCCCCGCAGCAGCACGTACACCGCCGTCTTCGTCGTGAAGGCCGACAGGAAGACCGTGCCGCTCCACGACGCCTCCGGATACGCGTCGGGCAACCAGGCGGAGAGCGGCGGTGCGCCGGCGTTGACCAGGAAGCCGGCGAAAATGAGCCAGTGCGCCGGCGAGTCGAGCGCGATGTGGTCGAATGCCGTCGAGCCGGTCGCGGCGACGTGCCCGACGACGCCGGCCATCAGCACGACGCCGCCGAGCAGATGGATCATCGCGTAGCGCATGCTGGCCCGGTACGCAGCCTTCGTTCCGGCGCTCCAGATGACCAGCGTCGAGCCGACCGCCATCAGCTCCCAGAACACGAACACGGTGAGCAGGTCGCCGGCCAGCGTGACGCCGATCGCCGAGCCCGCATAGATGAAGGCAGCCGGAACCTCGATGCGGCTCGCCTGCTTCAGTGCGAACAGGCCGCCGCCGAACGCCATCACCGCGAACACCAGCGCGAACAGGCGCGACAGCTTGTCCACCGCGAACGGCGTGACCGCGTAGCCGAGGAACGTGCGTTGCCAGATCGCTCCGTCGGGCATCGCGAGCACCAGCGCGACTGCGGCGACCGGCGCAAGCAGCGTCAGCGCGGCGCGCGCGCTGCCGCGCAGCGGGACCAGTGCCAAGCCGGCCGCGATGAGCAGCAAACCCGGGTGCATTGCTTCAATCATCGCCGGCGTCGTAGTAGCTGTCGGGTCGCTTCAGGAAGGCACCGATGCCCTTGGCGACCAGGATGAGCGCAGCGCACGCGCCGAAGCCGAACCACGCGCCGAAGCCGAAAGTGCCGGCGAGGCCCGCGTGCGCAGGCTCGTCGACGAAGAATTCGGCGCCCACCGTCGCGGCCAGCACGACGGCGAACAGCAACCACAGCAGGCGGATTGTGCGCGGCCGGACCAGCCAGTGCGGTTCCATCACCAGCCTCCAGCGAGCTGCCGCGCGAGCGCCAGCGGCAGCTCCGCGAAGAAGAACATCAGGATGGTCAGCGTGGCGGTGGCGACCATGGCGACGACCATCGTCGCCGGTGCCTCGCCGTGGCCAAGGTCGTCCCCGGCGGCAACCGGCCGGAAGAAAGCGCGGTACACGATGGGAAGGAAATACCCGGCAGTGAGCAGCGTGCTGGCGACGATCACCGCCACCGCCGTCCATTGTCCGGACGCGAGGGCGCCAGAAAGGATGAACCACTTGCTGACGAAGCCCGCGGTCGGCGGCAGGCCGATCATCGACAGCGCGCCGACGGCGAAAGCGGTCATCGTCCACGGCATCCGGCGGCCGATGCCGTCGAGCTGGCTCACCTCCGTCTTGTGCGCCGCGGTGTAGATCGCGCCGGCCGCGAAGAACAGGGTGATCTTCCCGAATGCGTGCGCGGCGATGTGCAGCGCGGCGCCGACGACCGACAGCGGGGTGAGCAGCGCCGCCGCGAGCACCACGTACGACAGCTGGCTCACCGTCGAATAGGCGAGCCGGCGCTTGAGGTTGTCCGAGCGCAGCGCGACGATCGACGCCGCGACGATGGTAAAGCCGGCAACCGTCGGCAGCCAGTCGACGCTCGCAAGCCCGGCGATGTTGTCGACGCCGAAGATGTAGACGATCACCTTCACCACGGTGAAGACGCCTGCCTTCACCACGGCCACCGCGTGCAGCAGCGCACTGACGGGCGTCGGCGCCACCATCGCGGCCGGCAGCCACCGGTGGAACGGCATCAGCGCGGCCTTGCCGATGCCGAACATGTACAGCGCAAGCAGCCCGCCGGTCGCGGCATTGCCGAGCCGGCCGCGCAGGATTCCCCCGGCCGTGAAATCGAGCGTGCCTGCGATCTGCCACGTCGCCACCACCGCCACGAGGAAGAACAGCATCGACGTCGCGAGCAGGATGCCAAGGTAGACGCGGCCGGCCCGCCTGGCCTCCTCGGTGCCGTGGTGCGTAACGAGCGGATAGGTCACCAGCGTGAGCAGCTCGTAGAAGAGGAACAGCGTCAGCGCGTTGGCGGCAAGCGCCACGCCCACGGCCGCGGCAATGGCCCCGGCGAAACAGACGTAGAACCGCGTCTGGTGACGTTCGCCGTTGCCGCGCATGTAGCCGATCGAATACAGCGAATTCACGATCCAAAGTCCCGAGGCGACCAGGGCGAACAGCAGCCCCAGCGGCTCGACGGCGAAGGCGAACGGCACGCCCGGCAACGTCTCGAACAGCGTGACGGCCGGCCGCCCGCCGGCCGCGACCTGCGGGTACAGCGTCGCCACGACGGCGAACAGTGCGACGGCCGTGGCCAGCGTCACCGCTTCGCGCAGGTTCGGGGCGCGGCGGGCGGCGACGATCAGCACCGCGCCCACCAACGGCAGCGCGACGGCAGCCACGATCGTCGCCTGCGCGGTCATCGCGCACCACCCACGAGCAGCGAGTCGGCCGCGCGCGCCGCAGCGTCGACGGTGAGCGTGGGATCAAGGCCGAAGAACACGACCGCGAACAGCAGGACGCCGGCGGGCAGCAGCAAGCCGGGCGGCGCTTCGCGCAGGCGGGCGACGTGCTCGGACGGCGCGCGGAAGTACGCAACCTCGACGAAGCGCCACATGTAGGCGACCGCGATCAGCGAACTGGCCGCCGGCATGAACGCGAGCCACCACGCGCCGGCCTCGACCGCGGCGAGCACGAGATACCACTTGGTGACGAAGCCGACGGTTCCCGGCACGCCGATCAGGCTGAAGCCGCCGAGCACGATTCCGGCGCAGGTGAGCGGCATGGCCCTGGCGAGGCCGCCCATGTCGTCGAGCCGGGTGCGGCCCAGCCGGAACGCCACCGCACCAGCCAGCAGGAACAACGCGCCCTTGGTCACCCCGTGGTTGAACAGGTGCACGATGCCGGCGGTGAGCCCGGTCTTGCCGGCGAAGCTGAATCCCAGCGTGATGTAGCCTATCTGACCGACGCTCGAATACGCGAGCAGGCGCTTCAAGTCGGACTGGAACAGCGCGGCACCGGACGCGATGAACATCGCCGCCAGCGACAGCACCAGCAGGATGTCGCCCATCGGCAGCCCGCCGAACACGAAGCTGGCGCCGAACACCGAGAAGTAAAATCGCAGCAGGACGTAGAGCGAGACCTTGGTTGCCGTGGCGGCCAGGAACGCCGACACCGTCGACGGGGCGTACGCATAGGCGCCGGGCAGCCACCGGTGCAGCGGGAACACCGCGGCCTTGAGCGAGATGCCGACGGTCAGGAACGCCAGCGCCGCGAGCACCGGGCGCGTCTCTTCGACGTCGCCGATCCGCAACGCGATGTCCCGGAGGTTGAGCGTGCCCGTGACGAGGTACAGCAGGCCGATCCCGATCACGATGAACGTGGCGCCGATCGTGCCCAGGATCAGGTACTGATAGGCGGCCAGCAGCGCCCGCCGGTCGCGGCCCAGCGCGATGAGCACGTAGCTCGACAGCGACGAAATTTCGAGGAACACGAAGACATTGAACGCGTCGCCGGTGACCGTGATGCCGGCCAGGCCCGCGAGGCACAGGCAGTACATCGCGTAGAAGAGGTAGCGCTGTTCCTCGGGAACCTCGGCCGCGACGCTCGTCCTCGCATACAGCGCAACGACCGTGGCCACGAGACCCAGCAGCACCAGCAGGAAGCTGTTGGCCGCGTCGATCCGGTATTCGATGCCCCAGGGAGGCGGCCAGCTGCCGATGGCGTACGAGATGACGCCGGCGCCCTGCACGTGCAGCAGGATCGCGATCGCCGATCCCAGCGAGAACGCGCTCGCGGCGACGGCGATCAGCCAGCCCGCCCGGGCGCTTCGGAAGAGGACGATCAACGGCGCCGAGACCAGCGGCACCACGACCTGGAGAACCGGCAGGTGCGCGTAGATCACGTGCGGCCGGCTTCGCGGGACGCGGCCTCGTCGAGGTCGAGGATCTCGTCCTCCTCGGCGCTACCGTAGGCCTCGCGGATGCGCACCACCAGCGCCAGCCCGAGAGCGAGCGTGGCGATGCCCACGACGATCGCCGTGAGGATGAGGACGTGCGGGAGGGGATTGGAGTACACGGCGAACTTGTCGCTGACGATCGGCGCCGTGCCGCCGATCAGCTTGCCTGGCGCGATGTACAGCAGGTAGACCGAGGTCTGGAAGATGGAGAGGCCGATCAGCTTCTTCACCAGGTGACCGCGAGCGATCACGATATAGAGCCCGACCGTCAGCAGGAACATCGTGACCCAGTAGCTGAAGTGGCCGAGGAGGCTCATTCGCCGCCCCCGTCCCTGCTGCGGGCGGCGAACATGTAGAAGATCTTCAGCATCACGCCCGCTACGGTGATGCATACCCCGACCTCGACCCAGAAGATCCCGCGGTGCTGCCCGTGCACCGGATCATGGTCGAGCACGAAGTAGTCGAGGAAATTGCCGCCGAACGCGATCCCGAGCAGGCCGACGCCCGCGTAGACGAGGACCCCCGCGGCAAGGCAGGTTTCGACCAGCCAATCGGGCACGACCTTGCGCGCGGTCGGAAGCCCGAAGACGATCGCGTAGAAAATGATCGCGGCGGCGATGATGACGCCGGCCTGGAATCCGCCGCCGGGGCCGAAGTCGCCGTGAAACTGCACGTACAGCGCGAACATCAGCATGAACGGGATCATGATCTTCGCAACGACGCGCAGGACGAGGTAATTCCTCATGGGTTCTGCTCGTCCTTCCCGCCGCGGCGCCGACGCCGCAGCAGCGCCACGACACCTGCGCCGGCGGTGAAAACCACCGTCGTCTCGCCCAGCGTGTCGTATCCGCGATAGCTGGCGAGCACGGCCGTCACGACGTTCGGCACGCCCGTCTCCCGGACCACGTCCTGGACATAGCGGGGCACCACGTGATGGTGGATCGGCGCCGCGGGATCGGAAAACACCGGCAGGCCGAACGTACCGTAGACCAGCGTGCCCGCCATCGCGACGCTGGCGGCGAGCGGCAGCCAGGGACGGGTGCGCGGCTTCTGCTCCTCGCCGCGCACGAGGTAGAGGGCGCTCAGCAGCAGCACCGTCGAGATGCCGGCGCCCACCGCGGCTTCGGTCATCGCCACGTCCACCGCATCCAGCGCCACGAGGGCGGTCGCCATCAGAAAGCTGTAGACGCTCCCGAGGATGACGACGGCGAAGAGGTTGCCCTGGATCGCAATGGCGACGGCGACCACCACCATCATCACCAGCAGCACGTTGACGATCAGCGCTTCGATGGCCGGCGCTCCGATGGTCCGAGCAGCGGCTCGATGCCGCGCGTCATGCCAGCCTTGGCCAGCGCGTGCGTGGCCGCGGGACTGGAGAAGAAGATCAGCAGCCCGACGATCACGAGCTTCGCCGTCACCAGCGAGAATCCCGCCTGCGTCATCATGGCCAGCAGCATCAGCCCGGCGCCCAGCGTGTCGGTGACACTCGCCGCGTGCATGCGCGTGTAGAAGTCGGGCATGCGCACGAGACCGATGCCGCCCACGACGCAGAAGAAACCACCCGCGACGAAAAGCAGCCAGCTGGCGGCATCCACGATCGGAGTCATGGCTGGCTCGACTCCGCGGTTTCGCCCGGATCGCCGAGATCGCCGTAGCGGAAGTACTTGAGCACCGCGATGGTGCCGATGAGGTTGAGGAGGCCGTAGACGATCGCGAGATCGAGGAATTCCGGTCGGCCGGTGAGGAACCCGATGACCGACAGCAGCAGGGCGGCGACGGTGCCGATGGTGTTGGCGGCTTGCGCGCGATCGAAGACCGTGGGTCCGAGAATCGCGCGCACCAGGGCGAGCCCGAGCGTGACCAGAAGCGCAATCGCGGCGACGGCGAACATCACGAGCGCGACTCGAAGCGCGAGACGCGCGCATCCATGTCACCGCTCTGCACGCCCTCGGCGCCCGCGGTCGTGAGCGCGTGGACGAGGAACTCGCCGCGTCCCACCTCGATCGATATCGTTCCCGGCGTCAGCGTGATCGAGTTCGCGTGGGTCGCCAGGCCGACTTCCGATCGCTGCGACGGCTTGAAGCGCACCAGCGTCGGCTGGATCGGCAACCGCGGATTCAGGATGATCTTGGTCACGTCCCACGCCGACTTGACGATCTCCTTCGCCAGCCACGGCCAGTAACGGGTCGCCGCGGGGCCGAGGTGGATGGGATGGCCCTCCTGGTCGACCACGGCCATCCGGTGCGCAAGCCACACCACGGCGATCGCCGAGGCGAGACCCGCACCGAGCAGGAACGGCGTGAACATACCCGACAGCGCCACCCAGAACAGGAACAGCGTGGCGACCGAACTCACTGTGCGAAACATCGGGCCTCCCGAATTGCGACCTGCTGCGGCACGGCAGGCGCGCTGCGCGTTTCTGTCGACGCGCGATTGGAGGATTCTAATGAGACGCGATGCCCGCGACAACAAGTCGCGTCGTCCGGTCTTCGCGACCGGGACTACGCGACGGCGTGCGGACCGGCGACAGGAAGAGAGGTGGGGTGGCTGATGGGACTCGAACCCACGACAACCGGAATCACAATCCGGGACTCTACCAACTGAGCTACAGCCACCGCTGATGCGGCACGCGACGCCGCAAGACCTGTGGGCGGGAAGCCCTCCTGCCTTGCATCGCCGCGCGCGCCGAAACTGGCGCGCCCGACAGGACTCGAACCTGTTACCGCCGGCTTAGAAGGCCGGTGCTCTATCCAGATGAGCTACGGGCGCCGGTCGGACTCGGGTATCGCGTCGCGCCCGCGGGCCGCAGAAGGCGCGCGCGGACGGTCGGAACGGCTCCGGGACCCCGCCCGCCCATGTCCTGCAGATGGGGTCGGCGCGACGACCGGAACAGCGTGAAATGATAGCACAGGGGGCTCAGGGACCGGCGACCCCGGGAACCCAAACCCCTGGCGCCGGTTGCCCGGTCCGCCGTGCCGTTCGGCCCCGGTTCCACCGCTCAGGCACGAGCAAGCGGCTTCGCCGGCGCGCCGCCCTCCGGCCGCCGGACCATCGCGGCACGCAGGAAGTCGACCAGTCGCTCCATGTGCCGCTCGAGGTCGGCGAAGGCATCGTGACCGCCGCCCAGGACCAGCAGCTCGACCGGGTCGTGCGCGCGGGCGGCGAAGATCCGGTACGCGTCGTCGAGCGGTACCACGTCGTCGTCGGCGCCGTGCACCAGCAGCACCGGGCAGCGCAGCCGGGCAATGGTCGTGACGGGCGCAATGTCGTCGAAGCGATGGCCGATCGTTCGCTGCACGTAGCCGAGGACGTAGCGGCCGACCGGCCACTCCGGGACCCGCCTGGTCGCCAGCCAGCGCCGCATCATCGACGCCGGATGCGAGAACGCCGCCACGCTCGCCACCGCCATCACGCCCGGCAGCCGCGACGCGGCGAGGAGCGCGGCGCCCGCGCCGACCGAATGGCCAAGCAGCGCGACCCGTCCGGCGTCGACGTCCGCCCGCGCCGCGAGCCACTCGAAGGCGTGCTCGATGTCCTCGGCAAAGCGCGGGAGCGAGGCGAAGCCGTCGTCGTCGCTCGCGCCGTGACAGCGCGCGTCGACGAACAGCGTCGCGAAGCCCGCGTCGTGCAGCGGTCGCGCGAGTGGCAGCATCATCGCCGCATTGCCGCCCCAACCGTGCATCACGATCACCGCGGGATGGGGTGCGCCGGCGCCCGCGGCCGGCGCGATCAGCCAGCCGTGAACGCTGCGTCCGTTGGCGGTGCCGATGCGCACCGTCTCGAACGCGAGGCCGAACGCGGCCGGCGTGCGATCGTGCGGGATTCGCGGCGCCGCGAGACTCGAGCGGATGCGCCGGTGCAGCAGGCGTCGCAGCAGCGCGACGGCGGCGACGGCCGCGGCAGCCGTCGCCGCGACGATGGCCGGCGATGTCGCGAGCGCGGACACGTCAACCAACCAGCGTCGCCCACCACAGGCGCAGGCGCATGCCCGGCCCGGTGGTGTAGCCGACCATCACCGAGCGAATGTCGCCCCGGCATCGATCACGACCAGCGCCGGCACGCCGTGCAGGCCGTAGCGCGCCGCGATGCGGCCGTCGGTGTCGATCATCGTCGGCCATTCGAGTCCGCGCTCCTGCAGCACCTTCGCCACGGCCGCGGCGTCACCGGACTGCATGGCGACGGTGAGCACCGGCCAGTCCGCACGCAACGCGTCGACGCTGCCCTGCTGCGCCTTGCAGATCGGGCACCAGTCCGCCCAGAAATAGACGCCGACCGGCCGGCCGGGGTGCGCCGCTCGCCATTCGGCGAGGCTGCCGCTTCGTCCATCGGCCGTCGGCGCCGTGAACGCCGGCGCCGGCCCTCGGGGCACGTCGCGCGCCTGCCACCACTGGAGCGCGAACACGACCAGCACGACGAGGCCGATCTCCGCCGCCCAGCGCGGCCAGCGCCGGCTTCGAGGCTTTGCCGCAACAGGGGCATCCGGCGAGGGATCAGGGGGAAGCATCAGCTGCGAACGAGCGCGTGCCGGAGCGCGCGCGGCGCGCTGACCAGGTCGGCCAGCGTGTGCTCGTCCAGTGAATCGTAGAGCGCGTCGAAGGCGTCGACCAGGATGCCCTTGAGGCGGCACGACGCGCCGATTCGACACGCCATCGGATCTTCCGACAGGCATTCGACGATCGGCGCGTCACCCTCGCTCGCCCGCACGATTTCCCCGAGGCGAATCTCCTCGGGCGCCCGCGCCAGGCGGACGCCGCCGCCCTTGCCCCGCACCGACTCGACGACGCCGGCGCGCGCGAGCTGGTGCACGACCTTCATCAGGTGGTTCTCGGAAATGCCGTAGGCCGCCGCGATCTCGGGAATGGTCGCGAGCCGGCTGCGGTCGAGCGCAAGGTACATCAGCACCCGCAAGGTGTAATCGGAGAAGACGGTGAGGCGCATGGGACTCGAAGGCGGCAGGGGGAGATTTTGCTTTTTCGGCGGGTCCGGCGTAGCATGAAGCAGTATCGATGATACACCTTATACGCCGACCGGAGCTTCCGCCATGTCCCATCCCGCGCATTCCCACCTCTCGCCCGACGCGATCTATGCGTTCGACGCCCGCGGCGTCGCCAAGCGCTTCCGGCACGCCGCCATCTTCGGGGCGCTCGACGCCCTGCAGTCCGGCGAAACCATGCGCTTCGTCAACGATCACGACCCGCTGCCGCTGCTGGACCAGCTGGCGGCGCGGTACGCGGACGCGGTGACGATCCGCTACGTGCAGCGCGAACCGGGGGCGATCGTCATCGACTTCGCGAGGAAGTGACGTTGGACATCTACACCTTCGACGACCTGCTGCGCGCCGCCCGGGAGCAGCCGCAACCGCAGCGCCTGCTGTTCGTCTTCGCGGGCGCCGAACTGCCCGAGGACAGCACCCCCGAGCAGCGCGAGCGTTTCGCCGCCGGGCGCGGCGGTGCCCTGACTCCCCTGATGTGCGTGGACAAGACCCCCGACGAGGTGCACACGTTCGCGGCACTCGTCGAGGAATCGCGCGCCGTGGGCCAGGACTGGGCGATCGTCTTCGTCGCCAGCCTGTCCGGGCACGGCGGCCGTCCGCCGACGAGCGAGGATGCCGAGGCGCCGCTGCGGAGCATGGTCGAGTCCGTCAAGGCCGGCACGCACCGGTCGTTCATTCCGTTCGGGCCCGACGGCCACCCGATCCGGTTCGATTGAGCCCCAGCCTCCCGGAGCAGCCGCCAGGATGACCAGGATCGAAGACCTCCGGCCGCAGGCGAGCCCCGCTGCCGTCGGATTCGCGCTCTGGAATCTCGGCTTCCGGCCGTTCTACCTGCTCGCCAGCAGCTTCGCCGCACTGTCGATCCTGCTCTGGGTCGGCGCAATACGCGGGCCTCTTCCCGCCGCCTAGCTTCGGACTCCGGCGTGGCACGGCCACGAGATGCTCTACGGCTACGCGATGGCCGTGGTGGCCGGGTTCCTGTTCACGGCCGTTCGCAACTGGACCGCAAGGCCGACGCCCGCCGGCGCAACGCTGATGGCGCTCGCGGCGCTGTGGGTTGCCGGCCGCGTGCTGGTGCTGACTCCGTTCGCGATCGCCGCCGCGGTGGTCAACGCGGCGTTCCCGATCGCCGTCGCCATCGGCATCGGCATTCCCATCGTCGCGAGCCGGAACCGGCGGAACTACTTCTTCATCGCGCTCATGCTGCTGCTGGGCGTCGCCGTGCTCGCATTCCATCTGTCGCACCTGGGGGTCCTCCCATGGCCGGAGCGGGCGGGCCTGCAGGTCGGCCTCGACATCGTTCTCTTCGTCATGGCGGTGATGGGCGGGCGGGTGATTCCGATGTTCACCAGCAACGGCATCCCGGGCGTGCAGGCGACGCGGCATCCGGTCGTCGAAAAGCTTGCGCTGGGCAGCGTGCTCGCGCTGCTGGCCGCCGACGTCCTGCAGCTGCCCGCCGCCGTCGTCGCGGCGCTCGCGCTGGGCGCCGCCGCCGCGCACGCGGCGCGACTCCGGCTGTGGCAGCCGTGGCGGACCCTCGGCACGCCCATCGTGTGGGTGCTGCACCTCGCCTACCTCTGGATCGTCCTCCACCTGCTGCTGCGCGGACTGGCGGCGCTGGGATTCGTCAGCGACCTGCTCGCGGTGCACGCGCTGACGATCGGGGCGATCGGCGGCATGACCATCGGCATGATGACGCGCACCGCACGCGGCCACACCGGGCGCCCGCTGGTGGCGGACGGGTACGAAGTGGCGTGCTACGTCCTGGTGGCCCTCGCCGCGGTGATCCGCGTCTTCGGCGGCATGGCGCTGCCGGAGGCGTACCTGGCGACCGTCGTCGCCTCCGGCCTCTGCTGGTCCGCCGCGTTCGCGCTGTACGCGGTTCGCTACTGGCCGGTGCTGTCGCAGCCGCGGCTCGACGGCAAGCCGGGATAGCCCCGGATGCTCCGCGCGGGGCGCGCCCCGACCCGGATGGGGCGAGCCGACGCAGGCTCGTGCGGGTAAAATCGCCACCAACCGTGAACCTCCCCTGTCTTCTCTCCGCATGGTCGACCCACGAGGGCGAGCTGCGCGGCTGGCTGCGGCATCGGCTGGGCAACCCGGTCGATGCCGAGGACGCGCTGCAGGATCTGTTCATCAAGGCGATGGGCCAGGGCGAACGGTTCTGCGCCATCGAGAACGCCCGGGCCTGGCTGTTCGCGGTGGCGCGCAACGCCGTGGCGGACCGGCTGCGCCTCACGCGGGAGACGATCGAGCTGCCCGCGGATCTCGCCAGCGAGGCCGACGAGGTCGCGACCGTCGACAGCCTGGTCGCGTGCCTGCCGCGAGTGCTCGCCGAACTGAGCCCCCGGGATCGCGAGGCCATCACGCTGTGCGATCTGCAGGGGCTGCCGCAGGACGAGTACGCGCGGCGCACGGGCCTTAGCCTGCCGGGCGCCAAGTCCCGGATTCAGCGAGCCCGCAAGCGGCTGCGCGAGCAGCTCTCCCTGTCGTGCCAGGTGCGTCTGGACGCCACCGGCCACGTGAGCGATTTCGTCCCGCGTCCGCCGGTCGCCTGAGTCCGGCGCGGCACGCCGGCCTGGAACCTCTCGCTTCGCCCGTGGGCGAAGCCGCGCAGCGCTTTCGGCGTCGGCCCTGCATCCTTTGGGGCGGACGTTCGTCTCCCCGATGAGGGGGGCAATTCGCACCCCCGCCGGATTGACGAAGGACTCGTCGGATGAACGCCGTCCTGGCGCCGCTCAAACGCTGGCCCAGCCAGCAGCCGCTGCGCTTCCTGCTGGTCGCCGCGGCGGCATGGTTCGGGCTGTACCGGACCCTGAGCCCGGCTTCAGAGGCGCTGGTGGCCGCGCTGCCGGTCGAGCGGGACAGCCACCTGGGCGGCGCGCTGCAGTTCTTCCTCTACGACACGCCGAAGGTGCTGCTGCTGCTCACCGGCATCGTGTTCGTGATGGGGATGATCAATTCCTACTTCACGCCCGAGCGCACCCGCGCCCTGCTGGCCGGACGCACCGAGGGTGCCGCCAACGTCATGGCGGCGAGTCTCGGCATCGTCACCCCGTTCTGCTCCTGCTCGGCCGTGCCGCTGTTCATCGGCTTCGTGCAGGCCGGCGTGCCGCTGGGCGTGACGTTCTCGTTCCTGATCTCGGCGCCGATGGTCAACGAGGTCGCGCTGACGCTGCTGTTCGGCCTGTTCGGCTGGAAGGTCGCCCTGCTCTACCTCGGCCTGGGACTGTCGGTGGCGATCGTCGCCGGCTGGGTGATCGGCCGGCTCAGGATGGAAGCGTATCTGGAGGACTGGGTGCGCGAGATGCCGCGACACGGTCGCCGTCGGTGGGCGAGTCCGGGCTCACGCTGGGCGAGCGCGTCGATGCCGGCTTCGCCTCGGTGCGCGAGATCGTCGGCAAGGTCTGGCCGTACATCCTGGCGGGCATCGCCATCGGCGCCGGCATCCACGGCTACGTGCCGGAGGATTTCATGGCCGGCTTCATGGGCAGGGATGCCTGGTGGGCGGTGCCGCTGGCGGTGCTGATCGGCGTGCCGATGTACACCAACGCCGCGGGCATCATCCCCATCGTGCAGGCGCTGCTGGCCAAGGGCGCGGCGCTGGGCACGGTGCTCGCGTTCATGATGAGCGTGATCGCGCTGTCGCTGCCGGAGATGGTGATCCTGCGCAAGGTGCTGAAGATGCGGCTCATCGCCACGTTCGTTGGCGTGGTCGCGAGCGGCATCCTGCTGGTGGGCTTCGTGTTCAACGCGGTGCTTTGACCGCGGCACGGCATCCACGCCCGCGCCGCGTGCGTTCGCGCCGCCGGGACGCGAACGCGCGCACCCGGCTCAGCTTGGCGCGCGCACGCCGGACGTTCCCAACGCGAACGGCGCGCCCGGTGCCGCATCGCGCACCGGCTGCGCCGACAGTTCCACGGCGTCGAGCTGCTTGACGTCGCCGTTGAGCTCGCCTCCCTCGGCGACGATGAGCTTGCCGTAGCGGATGGTCCCGGAGACGCGGCCGGTGGCGTGGACCACCAGGCGCGTGCGCGCGGTGAGCTCGCCGGAGAACACGCCGTGAATCTCGGCGACGTCGATCATCGCCGTTCCCTTGAGCGTTCCGGGCTTGGCGATCTCCATCACGTGGCTGTGGACGGTCGCCTCGACGTGCCCCTCGATCACCATGACGTCGCAGTCGGAGATTTCCACGCCCTTAAGCTTGATGTTGACGCCGATGGAGAGTTTGCTGCCCCCGGCTTCCGGCTTCGGCGCGAGCTCCGCCGCGGCCGTCAGCGTCGGCACGTCGCCCTGCGCGGCACCCCCGGCGAGCGGCGGATGCTCGGGCGCGGGCGGCGACGACGCACGTGCGGCCGTTCCCGGCGCTGACTGCGCCGGGCTTCCCGGCGGCTCGTAGACCGCGGGCTTGAGCGGGACCTTCGCTTCGTTGGATCGATCGTTGCGGCGGAGATTCAGCATGGCGACTCCTGCACAGGGTGGGCGGGATATGACATTGTCATTGTTCGCCCATTTGACCGATTGCGCAATCGAGTTTCCGAAAACAATTCGGGCGATGCAGTCGACCGCGGTGCCGGCAACCGATTTCGTCGCGCCGGGGTCGCGGCGCAGGTGGATTCCGATCTGACATATGTGACGCGCGATCGATTCGATGCACTATGCGCGGCCAGGCTCGCGGGGCAACCGAATCCAGCGAAGGGGCGATTCGTCGCGGAATGTATTCATAGTCATGCTATTCTCATTATTTACATAATCAATTTGCACTATCACTGCCCGAACGCCAAACTGGCGCCACCAGATGGATGAAAACGACCAGAGGAGAGAACCATGTCGACCGAAACGAAGTGCCCATTCTCGGGTGGCGCACGCAAACACACGGTAGCCGGAGCCCCGACGAACGCAGACTGGTGGCCCCATCAGCTGAAGCTGGGCATCCTGCACCAGCACTCCTCCAAGTCCGACCCCATGGGCGAGGCGTTCAGCTACGCCGAGGAATTCAGGAGCGTCGACCTGGATGCCGTCGTCAAGGACCTCCATGCGCTGATGACGGATTCACAGGACTGGTGGCCCGCTGACTTCGGCCACTACGGACCGTTGTTCGTTCGCATGGCGTGGCACAGCGCCGGCACGTACCGAGTCAGCGACGGTCGCGGCGGCGCAGGGAGCGGCAACCAGCGCTTTGCGCCCCTCAACAGCTGGCCGGACAACGTCAACCTCGACAAGGCGCGCCGGCTGCTCTGGCCGATCAAGCAGAAGTACGGCCGCAGGATCTCCTGGGCCGACCTGATGATCCTCGCCGGCAATGTCGCCCTGGAATCGATGGGGTTCAGGACGTTCGGTTTCGCCGGCGGGCGCGAGGACATCTGGGAGCCCGAGCAGGACGTCTACTGGGGCTCCGAGAACAAGTGGCTGGACGACAAGCGCTACTCCGGCGATCGGGACCTCGAGAACCCGCTCGCCGCCGTGCAGATGGGCCTGATCTACGTCAATCCGGAGGGCCCGAACGGCAACCCGGACCCGCTGGCAGCGGCGCGGGACATCCGCGAGACCTTCGCCCGCATGGCGATGAACGACGAAGAGACGGTCGCGCTCATCGCCGGCGGTCACACCTTCGGGAAGACGCACGGCGCCGGCGACGCGAAACACCTGGGGCCCGAACCGGAAGCCGCCGGCATCGAGGAGCAGGGCCTGGGCTGGACGAGCAGCTTCGGCACCGGCAAAGGGGGCGACACGATCACCAGCGGTCTGGAAGTCATCTGGACCACGACGCCCACGAAGTGGAGCAACAACTTCTTCTGGAACCTGTTCGGCTACGAATGGGAACTGACCAAAAGCCCGGCCGGCGCGCATCAGTGGACGCCGAAGCACGGCATGGGCGCCGGCACCGTGCCGGATGCCCACGACCCGTCGAAGCGTCACGCGCCTTCCATGCTGACCACCGACCTCGCCCTGCGGTTCGACCCTGCGTACGAGAAGATCTCCAGGCGCTTCCTCGAGAATCCCGATCAGTTCGCCGACGCCTTCGCCCGCGCCTGGTACAAGCTGACGCACCGCGACATGGGCCCGGTTGCCCGCTACCTGGGCCCGCTGGTGCCGAAGGAAACGCTGATCTGGCAGGACCCCATTCCCGCGGTGGATCACGAGTTGATCGACGAGCAGGACATCGCCGTCCTGAAGGCCAAGGTCCTCGCGTCCGGACTGTCCATCGCCCAGCTGGTCACGACCGCCTGGGCGTCGGCGGCAACGTTCCGCGGCAGCGACAAGCGCGGCGGCGCCAACGGCGCGCGCATTCGCCTCGCGCCGCAGAAGGATTGGGAAGCCAACCAGCCGGCCGAGCTGGCAAAGGTCCTGCCGGCGCTGGAAGCGATCCGGAAGGACTTCAACGGCGCACACGCAGGTGGCAACTCAGGTGGCAACTCAGGTGGCAAGAAGGTCTCGCTGGCCGACCTGATCGTCCTGGGCGGCTGCGCGGCCGTCGAGACGGCCGCGAAGAAGGCCGGCCACGACGTGAAGGTGCCCTTCACGCCGGGACGCATGGATGCGTCGCAGGAGCAGACCGACGTCGAATCGTTCGCCGTCCTGGAGCCGGCCGCAGACGGGTTCCGCAACTACCTCCGGAAGGGACTGGAGGGATCGGCGGCCGAGCTGCTGGTGGATCGCGCCAGCCTGATGACGCTGACCGCGCCCGAGATGACGGTGCTGATCGGTGGCATGCGCGTCCTCAATGCCAACGTCGGGCAGTCCAGGCACGGCGTCTTCACCAAGCGTCCCGAGACGTTGACCAATGACTTCTTCGTGAATCTCCTCGACATGAACACGAAGTGGCAGAAGTCCGCGACGTCCGAAGGCGTGCTGGAGGGGCGCGATCGCGCGACGGGTGACCTGAAGTGGACGGGCACCGTCGTCGATCTCGTCTTCGGGTCGAACGCGCAGCTCCGGGCCGTCGCGGAAGTGTATGCGTCCAGCGACGCGCAGCAGGCCTTCGTGCGCGACTTCGTGGCGGCCTGGAACAAGGTGATGAACCTCGATCGCTTCGACCTCGCGTGATCTCGGACAGGCGGGAACGCAATACCGGCCGATACGATACTCGCTGGGCGACGCGATCCATCACGCATCGCACGTGACTGATTTGCGTCGCAATCCTGGTCGGGGTGAGAGGATTTGAACCTCCGACATCTTGCTCCCAAAGCAAGCGCGCTACCGGGCTGCGCTACACCCCGAAGCGTCGCATTATCCCTGCAAACGCGACCGCGCTCAAACCGCGTGCACCGGCGCGGGAGTTGCGATGCCCGCGCAGGCCCCTCGCACGCCTGCGCGCCGCGCCGACGAGAATGCGCGATGCGACCGGGCCGCGCCCATGCCGCGCGCGCGTCGAAGCCGGCGCCTACGCCGCGCGGGCGTCGAAGCCGGCGCCTTCGATCGCGGCGACGATCGCGGCCGGGGCCGTCTTCGCGGCGTCGAACTCGACCGTCGCCGACTTCCCTTCGACCGACACGTCGACTTTCTGCACGCCCGCGACCTGGGTGATCGCGTTGGTCACGCTGCGGGCGCAGCCGTTGCAGGTCATGCCGTCGACGGCGAAACGGGCGGTGGTGGTCATCTTGGCTCCTCGATGATTGCGGATTTGACGCGTTCCGCGCGCGGCGCCGGCGGCAGCCCGATCGAAGTCTGTTGCAGCCGGCGTCGGCGGCCGCCAGCGCTTGAGCAGCAGCGCATTGGTCACGACCGACACCGACGACAGCGCCATCGCCGCGCCGGCGACGACCGGCGACAGCAGCCCGAACGCGGCGAGCGGGATGCCGAGCACGTTGTAGACGAACGCGAAGAAGAGATTCTGCCGGATCTTGCGCAACGTGGCGCGCGAAAGGTCGACGGCCGCGGCGACCGCGGCCAGGTCGTTGGACAGCACGGTGACGTCCGCGGTCGCCACCGCGCTGCCGGCGCCGGCGCCCATCGCGAACGACACGTCGGCCTGCGCCAGCGCCGGCGCGTCGTTGACGCCGTCGCCGACCATGCCGACGACGCGGCCCTGCGCCTGCAACACGACGATCGCCTCGCGCTTGTCGGCCGGGCTCTGCTGCGCGCGCCAGTCGGTGATGCCGGTCGCGCCGGCGACCGCTGCCGCCGCGCCGGGATTGTCGCCGGTCAGCATCGCGACGGCGATGCCTTCCGCGGCGAGCATCTGCACCGCCGCCGCCGCGCCCGGGCGCAGCGTGTCGGCGATCGCGAACCAGCCGACGAGCGTGCCGCCCCGGGCCACGCCGACCAGCGTGCGCCCGTCGCGCTGCAGCGCCGTCGATCGCCGCGGCGTCGCCGTGGACCCCGTTCGCGGCGAGGAACGCCGGCGACCCGAGGCGCAGCGTCTGTCCGCCGTTCTCGGCCTCGACGCCCTGCCCCGGATGCTGCCGCACGTTGCCCACCGGCACCGGATCGACGCCGAGCACGCGTGCCCGCTCCAGGATCGCCTGCGCCAGCGGATGCGCCGCGCCGGTCTCGAGGCTGACGGCGAGCAGCATCAGCTCGTGGACCGTGAATTCGCCGGCCGGGTATTCGGCGGCGACGCGCGGCTTGCCGACGGTCAACGTCCCGGTCTTGTCGACGATCAGCGCGTCGATGCCCTGCGCGCGCTCCAGCGCCGCCGCGTTCTTGATCAGGATGCCGGCCTGCGCGCCGCGGCCCACGCCCACCATCAGCGCCGTCGGCGTGGCGAGGCCCAGCGCGCACGGGCAGGCGATCACCAGCACCGCGGTCGCGCGCATCAGCGCCGCCGCCCAGTCGCCGAGCAGCGAGGCCGTTGGCGACCAGCGTGACCGCGGCGATCGCCAGCACCGCCGGCACGAACACGGCGGCGACGCGGTCGGCGAGGCGCTGCACCGGCGCCTTCGAGCCCTGCGCGTCGCTCACCTGGCGGACGATGCCGGCGAGCAGCGTCGCCTGTCCGACCGCGGTGGCGACGCAGCGCAGCCGCCCGTTCTCGTTGACGGTGCCGGCGAGCACGGTATCGCCGGCCACCTTGCGCACCGGCACGCTCTCGCCGGTCAGCATCGCCTCGTCGATGGCCGACTCACCGTCGAGCACGCGGCCGTCGACGGGCACGCGGTCGCCGCCGCGCACCAGGAACACGTCGCCGACGCGCACCGCCGCCAGCGGCACTTCCTGGATCTTGCCGTCGCGCTCGCGGTGGACGGTCGGCGGCCGCAGCGCGAGCAGGTTGCGGATCGCCGTGGCGGTGCGCGCCCGGGCGCGTCCCTCGAGCAGCTTGCCCAGCAGCACCAGCGTGACGATCATCGCGCCGGCCTCGAAGTAGACGTGCTGCGACGGGATCGGGACGAGCCAGACCGCAAGGCTGAACGCGAACGCGACGCCGGTGCCCAGCGCGACCAGCACGTCCATGTTGGCGGCGCCGCCGCGCAGCGCGTTGAACGCCCCGCGCCAGAAGCGCCATCCGGCGACGAACTGGACCAGCGCGGCCAGCGCGCACTGCAGCGCGTACGGCATCTCGGTGTCGTGACGGCCGCTCGCCATGAACGCCATCTGGGCCACGAACGGCGCGGTCAGCAGCGCCGCGAAGGCGAAATTGGCGAGCTCGCGGCGGTAGCGGCGGGACTGGGCGATCGCCTCCTGCTCGGGCTGCGCGAACGGATCCGGCGCGGGCGCGGCACCGTAGCCCGCGCGCTTCACCACCTCGATCAGCGTCTGCGGCGTCGCCTTGCCGGCGTCGTATTCGACGTGCGCGGTCTCGGTGGCGTAATTGACCTCGGCGTGGACGCCGTCCGCGCGGTTCAGCACCTTCTCGATCCGCGCCGCACAGGCGGCGCAGGTCATGCCGGTGAGACGAAGGTCGACGGCGCGGATGGTCATGATTCGAAGCTCGGGTCTGGCTTCACCTGGATGAGACAGCAGATTCACGCCGATCGTGCCGTACCGCGGCCGGCCACGCCCCCATCCGGTCGGAGACGGCTTCGATGTCAGCCCTCGCGCTTCAGCTGCGGGAACAGGATGACGTCGCGGATCGACGGGCTGTCGGTCAGCAGCATCACCAGCCGGTCGATGCCGATGCCCTCGCCGGCCGTCGGCGGCAGGCCGTACTCGAGCGCGCGGATGTAGTCGGCGTCGTAGTACATCGCCTCCTCGTCGCCGGCCTCGCGCGCCTCGACCTGCGACTTGAACCGCGCCGCCTGGTCCTCCGGGTCGTTGAGCTCGGAAAAGCCGTTCGCCAGTTCGCGCCGGGTGATGAACAGCTCGAAGCGGTCGGTGACCGCCGGGTTGGCGTCGTTGGCGCGCGCCAGCGGCGACACGTCGGTCGGGTGCGCGACGATGAACGTCGGCTGCACCAGCATGCTCCTCGGTCGTCGCCTCGAACAGCTTCAGCTGCAGCAGCCCGACGCCGTCGGTGGCGAACACCTCGGTGTCGAACGGGGCGAGCGCCACGCGCAGGTACTCGGGCTTCGCGAGCTCGGCCAGCGGGTACCTGGGGTTGTACTTGTGGATCGCCTCGGCCATCGTCAGCCGGTCGAACGGCTGGCCGAGGTCGATGGTCTCGCCCTGGTAGGTGATCGTCGTGGTACCGAGCACGCGCTGCGCGACCTCGCGGAACAGCGTCTCGGTCAGGTCCATCAGGTAGCGGTAGTCCCGGTACGCCTCGTAGAACTCGAGCATCGTGAACTCGGGATTGTGCCGCGTCGAGATGCCCTCGTTCCGGAAGTTGCGGTTGATCTCGAACACCCGCTCGAGGCCGCCGACGACCAGGCGCTTCAGGTACAGCTCGGGCGCGATGCGCAGGAAGAGCCGCGTGTCGAGCGCGTTGTGGTGCGTGACGAAGGGCCGCGCGGCCGCGCCCCCCGGGATCGGGTGCATCATCGGCGTCTCGACCTCGAGATAGCGGCGCGCGACGAAGAACTCGCGGATCGCCTGCACGATCTGCGAGCGCTTGACGAACACGTCGCGCGACTCCGGATTGGTGATGAGGTCGACGTAGCGCTGCCGGTAGCGCTGCTCCTGGTCGGTCATGCCGTGGAACTTCTCCGGCAGCGGCCGCAGCGACTTCGACAGCAGGCGCACCTCCGCGCACTTGACTGACAGCTCGCCGGTCTTGGTCCGGAACAGCGTGCCGGTGGCGCCGACGATGTCGCCCAGGTCCCAGCGCTTGAACGAGTCGAGCGTGTCGGCGCCCACTCCGTCGAGGGTGACGTAGAGCTGGATGCGGCCGCTGAAGTCCTGCAGCGTCGCGAAGCAGGCCTTGCCCATCACGCGCTTCAGCATCATCCGGCCGGCGACGGTCACCGCCACGGCCTTCGGCTCCAGCGTCGCGTTGTCCTCGCCGCCGTGCGCCGCGTGCAGGTCGGCCGCCAGCGCGTCGCGACGGAAGTCGTTGGGAAACGGCTGGCCCGCCGCGCGCAGCGCCGCGAGCTTCCCGCGCCGCTCGGCGATGATCTGGTTCTCGTCGACCGGGGGCGCGTCGGCCGCGGCCGGGGCGGGTGTGCGTTCGTTCATCCGTCAGACTCCCTGCTTCAGGCTGGCGGCGATGAAATCGTCCAGGTCGCCGTCGAGTATCGCCTGCGTGTTGCCCACCTCGTAGTTGGTCCGGAGGTCCTTGATCCGCGACTGGTCGAGCACGTAGCTGCGGATCTGGTGGCCCCAGCCGATGTCGGTCTTGCTGTCCTCGAGCTTCTGCTGCTCTTCCTGGCGCTTGCGCAGCTCGAACTCGTAGAGCTTCGCCTTCAGCATCGACATCGCCTCGGCGCGGTTGCGGTGCTGCGAGCGGTCGTTCTGGCACTGGACGACGATGTTGGTCGGCAGGTGCGTGATGCGCACGGCCGAGTCGGTCTTGTTGATGTGCTGGCCGCCCGCGCCCGACGCGCGGAAGGTGTCGATGCGCAGGTCCGCCGGATTGATGTCGACCTTGATCGAGTCGTCGACCTCCGGGTAGACGAACACGCTGGCGAACGACGTGTGGCGCCGCGCGTTCGAGTCGAACGGGCTCTTGCGCACCAGCCGGTGCACGCCGGACTCGGTGCGGAGGTAGCCGTACGCGTAGTCGCCGGTCACCTTCAGCGACGCGCTCTTCAGCCCTGCGACTTCGCCGGGCGACTCCTCGAGCACCTCGACCTGGTAGCCCTTGCGCTCGCAGTACTTGAGGTACATCCGCAGCAGCATCGACGTCCAGTCCTGCGCCTCGGTGCCGCCGCTGCCCGACTGGATGTCGACGAAGCAGGGGTTCGGGTCCATCGGATTGGCGAACATCCGCCGGAACTCGAGGTCGGCGACGACCTTGCCCAGCGCGGCGACGTCGTCGCGCACCGCCTCGACGGTCGCGTCGTCGTTGTCGGCGCGGGCCAGCTCGAACAGCTCGCGGCTGTCGGCGAGACCCCGGTCGAGCGCGGTCAGCCTGCCGACGACGTCGTCGAGCTGCTTCTTCTCCTTGCCGAGCTCCTGCGCCCGCTCCTGGTTGTCCCAGATCTTCGGATCTTCGAGTTCGCGCTCGACTTCCTCGAGCCGCGATGCCTTCACATCGAAGTCAAAGATACCTCCGCAGCTCGGCCGTCCGGGTCGACAGGTCGGCGAGCGTGTTGGCGATCTGGTTCAGCTGTTCGGCTTCCATGAGCGTGGTCCCTGGACAAACCGTGGATTATACGCGATCGCCCCGCGTAAGCCCTTGCCGTCATTCGGGTTTTCGTGCCGGTCGTCGCGCGTGCGCCGGCCCCGATCGCGCCTTCGCCTACAATCTGCCGTTCCGCCCCGGACCCAAGCGCGCCCGCAAAGGAACCTCCGCATGCACACCCCCGCCGGCTTCGTTCCCGGCCACGCGCTTCCCGCGTTGCTGCCGGCCGCGGCACTGGCGTTCGTCTGGAATGGCGACCAGCTGCTCGTCGCCGGCGGCGAGGGCGCTGCCCCCGGGGCAGCGGCGCCCGCGCGCGTGCCGACGCTCGAAACACTGGCAGCCGCCGGCATCGACGGCGCACGGCACTACCTCGGCGCGCTCGCCGGCAATCCCTGCGTCGCGCTGCGGGTTCCCGCCGACACCCGGGCGCCACCCGGCTGGCGCTTCGCCGGCCTGCGCTCGCTGTTCTTCGCTCTGCCGGAGAACGAATTGGCGCTCGCCGCGCGCAGCTTCCAGATCGTCGAATGGGACCGCACGCATCGCTGGTGCGGCGCCTGCGGGACCGCGACGCGCGACAAGGCAGGCGAGCGCGCGAAGGAGTGCCCGGCCTGCGGCCTCGTCTCCTATCCGCGCGTGTCGCCGGCGATGATGGTGCTGGTCACGCGCGGCCGCGAGGTGCTGCTCGCCCGCGCGCACCGCTTCCCGCCCGGCATGTACAGCGCGCTGGCGGGCTTCGTCGAGCCCGGCGAGACGATCGAGGACTGCATCCGCCGCGAAGTGCGCGAGGAAGTCGGGGTCGAGGTCGGGGAACCCGCGTACTTCGCCAGCCAGTCGTGGGCGTTCCCGCACTCGCTGATGATCGCCTTCACCGTCGAGTACGCGGGCGGGCCGATCACGCTCGAGGACGACGAGATCGCCGACGCCCGGTGGTTCGCGCCGGACGCGCTGCCGAAGCTGCCGCCCCGCGTGTCGATCGCCCGCAGGCTGATCGACGCGACCGTCGCCCGGCTCGCGCGCTGACCGTTCGAGCGGCGCGCCCGGGGGCGCCTGCTAGAATCGCCGTGGTTCGATTTCGTCCGGCCCGCCCCGATCGCTCCGCCCTTCCCCCGATGCCGCGCTTCCACGCCCTCCCCGTTGCCGTCCTTGCCCTGACCCTGTTGCTGGGCGGCTGGATGCCGGCGCGTGCCCAGGACGCCGCCGAGCTGTCGCCGGCCGAGCGCACGGCCTACGCGAAGGGCGTGCGCGAGGCCGCGACGCTGGTGCGCGAACGGCGGTTCGTCGAGGCGCGGCTGAAGCTCGACGCGCTGCTCGCCCAGCGTCCGCGCGAGCCGCAGGCGCGCTTCCTGACCGCCGTGGCCGACGCCGAGGAAGGCCGGACCGACGCGGCGATCGCGGCGTTCGAAAGCCTGACCCGCGACTACCCCGAGCTGCCCGAGCCGTGGAACAACCTCGGCGCGCTCTACCTCGGTCGCGGCGATTACGACTCGGCGCGGATGGCGCTGCAGACCGCGGTCGTGGCCGCGCCCGACTGGGCGCTCGCGCACGAGAACCTGGGCGACCTGTATGCGGCACTGGCCCGGAACCAGTACGAGCGCGCCGCTGCGATCGACCGCAAGAGCGTTTCCGTCGCGGCGAAGCTCAAGCTCGTCCGCGAGCTGCTGGCGCCGCCCGCCGTCGCCGGCGCCGCTGCAGGCACCACCGCGCCCGCGCCAGCCAGCGCCGCGGCTGCCGCACCTGCCGACGCCGCCACGGCCGTGCCGGCGACCGCGCCAGCCAAACCCTGAACCGGTTTTCCAACGAAGGAGCCCTGCCCATGATTCGCCGCACCCTCGTCCTCGCCGCCGCCGCCGCATTCCTGGCACTGCCGGCGCACGCCGCCAACCCGAAGGTCGAGTTCGACACCACCGCCGGCAAGATCGTCGTCGAGCTAGACCCCGCGGCCGCGCCGAAGACCGTCGCCAACTTTCTCGACTACGTGAACTCGAAGCATTACGACGGGACGCAGTTCCACCGCGTGATCGACGGCTTCATGATCCAGGGCGGCGGCTTCACGACTGACTTCAAGCAGAAGCCGACCAAGCCGCCGGTCGTCAACGAAGCCGAGCAGTCGAGCAAGGCCGGACTGCTGAACGTACCCGGTACCATCGCGATGGCGCGCACGTCGGACCCGCAACTCGGCGTCCTCGCAGTTCTTCATCAACGTGAACGACAACAAGGCGCTCAACTTCCGCTCGCCGGATCCGTCCGGCATCGGCTACACGGTGTTCGGCAAGGTGGTGTCCGGCATGGACGTCGTCAATAAGATCGCCAAGGTCGCGAAAGGCGGCGGCAAGCCGGTACCGCCGGGCACGCCCGTCGACCCCCGGGACGTCCCGACCGAGCCCGTGGTCATCACGGGCTCGCGAGTCCTGTAGGACCCGGTCGCGTCTGCGACTCCTTCCAACTCCATCAGCGACCACGGACGGAACCGGATCGAACTTCGACCCGTTCCGAAATCATCATGAGCCAAGTCATCCTGCACACCAACCACGGCGACATCACCATCGAGCTCGACGCCGCCAACGCCCCGGTGACCGTCGAGAATTATCTCGGCTACGTCCGGTCCGGACACTTCGACAACACGCTGTTCCACCGCGTCATCGACGGCTTCATGATCCAGGGCGGTGGCTTCGCCCCCGGCATGACGCAGAAGCCGGTCCGCGCGCCGATCGCCAACGAGGCGGGCAACGGACTGCGGAACAAGAAGTACACGGTCGCCATGGCGCGCACCAGCGAGCCGCACTCGGCCACCGCGCAGTTCTTCATCAACGTCGGCGACAACGACTTCCTCGATTACAAGGGGCCGTCGCCGCAGGGCTGGGGCTACTGCGTGTTCGGCCGCGTCACCGGTGGCACCGACGTCGTCGACAAGATCAAGGGCGTCGCCACCGCCAACGCCGGGGGCCACCAGAACGTGCCGCGCGAGGACGTCGTGATCCAGCGCGCCGAGGAAGTCGCCTGAGCGACAGCGCCGCCACGGGACGGCCGGCGCGCGCCGACGCGCCGGTGCTGTTCGTCTCCGACCTGCATCTCGCGCCGGAGCGGCCGGCGCTCGCGGCGGCGTTCGAGGCTTTCTGCGCGGGACCCGCGCGCGACGCCCGCGCGCTGTACGTGCTGGGCGATCTCTTCGACGCCTGGATCGGCGACGATCAGCTGCGGGAACCGTTTTCCGCGCGCGTCGGCGCCGCGCTGGCCGGCGTGGCGGCGGCCGGCGTGCCGGTGTTCGTGCTGGCCGGCAACCGCGATTTCATGCTGGGCGACGAGTTCGCCTCCGCGACCGGCGCGCGGCTCCTTCCGGCAGAGATCGTCGTCGACGTCCACGGCACGCCGACGCTGCTGCTCCACGGCGACGAGCTGTGCACCGACGACGTCGACTACCAGCGCTACCGCCGGTGGACCCGCGACCCGCGGCACCGCCGCTGGCTGCGCGCGCTGCCGTACCGACTTCGTCTGGCGATGGCCGGCTGGCTGCGGCGAAAAAGCCGGCAGGCGACGGCGGCGAAGCCCGAGTCGATCATGGACGTCAGCGCGGCCGCGGTCGAGCGCGCGTTCCTGCGCCACGGCGTCGCGCGGATGATCCACGGCCACACCCATCGGCCGGCGCGGCACCACCTGACGGTCGCGGGACAGCCCTGCGAGCGCCTGGTGCTGGCCGACTGGTACGACCACGGCAGCGTGCTCGAAGTGACCCCCGCCGGCATCGCCGCGCGGACGCTGCCGCCAGCCTGAGCGTCGGCCGCCGGACCGCGCGACGCCGCGTCGCCTGACCGCCGGCCGCGCGCACCTCGCGCGCGCCGGTGCCGCCGGTCAGCCCAGCGCCGCGCCGAAGTCGGCGAGCAGGTCCGCGGTGTCCTCGATGCCGACCGAGACGCGGATCAGCGAATCGGCGATGCCCATCTCCGCCCGCCGCTCGGGGCCCATCTCCCAGAAGATCGTGTGCGCGACCGGAATGGCCAGCGTTCGGTTGTCGCCGAGATTCGACGACGCGACGACGATCGACAGGCGGTTGAGCACGTCGAAGCAGTCGACGCCGTCCACGAGCTCGAACGAGAGGATGCCGCCGCAGGCGCGGAACAGCGAGCGCGCCCGCGCGTGCTGCGGGTGCGACGGCAAGCCCGGGTAGTGGACCGCGCGCACCCGGGGGTGCGCCTGCAGCATCTCGGCGAGCGCCTGCGCGTTGGCCGAGATCCGGTCGAGGCGCAGCGCCAGCGTCTCGGCGCCGACGGCGATGTGGTGCGCCTGCTCGGCGCCGAGCGTCGCGCCGAAATCGCGCAGCCCCTTCTTGCGCAGCTGGGTGATCCCCTGCATCGCCGGCGGCGCGCTGCGGTACGGCGGCGCGATGTTCGGATACCGCGTCCAGTCGAAGAGCCCGGTGTCGGTGATCGCGCCCGCGAGCGCGTTGCCGTGGCCGCCGATGTACTTGGTCAGCGCGTTGACGACGAGGCTCGCGCCGACGTCCTTCGGCCGGAACAGCCACGGCGAGGTCATCGTGTTGTCGACGACGCAGACGAGGCCGCGCGCGCGGCACAGCGCGCCGATGCCCGCCAGGTCGGCCACCTGCGTGCGCGGGTTGGCGATGGTCTCGACGAACACCAGCCGCGTGGCCGGCGTCAGCGCGCGCTCGACTTCGGCGGCGTCGGTGGCGTCGACGAAGCTGACGGCGACGCCGTGCGCCGACATCGTGTTGAGCAGGCTCACCGTGTTGCCGAAGAGGAAGCGGCTGGCGACGACGTGGTCGCCGGCGACCAGCAGCGTCAGCATCGTAGCGCCGATCGCCGCCATGCCGGTGGCGAAGCAGACGGTCGCCACACCCCCTTCCATCGCGGTCACCTTGGCCTCGAGCGCCGCGGTCGTGGGGTTGCCCTGCCGGCCGTAGGCGTAGCCCGGCGCGCGGCCCTGGAACACCGCGGCGAGCTCGCGCGCGTCGCGATAGCCGTAGGCGACCGACAGGTGCAGCGGCTTGTGCAGCGCGCCGTGCTCGATCGCGGCACCGCGGTCGGAGTGGAGGATGGCGGTGGTGAAACCGCGCGGCAGGGATGCCGGGCTGGAGGAATTCATGACGACCTCGCTTTAGCGGAATTTGTCAGGCGCCCGCAAGCTGATGCTCAAATCGGCGCGTTCGCGGATTGTGCGGCGCGGTGCATGCGGTGTCAATTACCTGGCCAGCATCGCCTTGAGTTGCGCCAGTCGCGCGCGGCCGGCGTCCTTCTCCTTCGCGGCCTCGTCGGCCGGCAGCGCCTCGCCGGCCCAGCGCAGGTCGTCCTGCGCGAGTTCCCCGATGAAGCGCGACGGCTGGCAGTCGACTTTTTCGCCGGCGCGCTTGCGCGCTCGGCAGAACGACAGGTGCAGACTCCGCTGCGCGCGAGTGACGCCGACGTACATGAGCCGGCGCTCCTCGTCGACGTTGCCCAGCGCCACGGCCTCGCGGTGCGGCAGCAGGCCCTCCTCGAGGCCGACCATGAACACGTGGGGGAACTCCAGCCCCTTCGCCGCGTGCAGCGTCGACAGTCGCACGGCGTCCGGGTCGTCTCCCTCGCGGCCCTCGAGCATCGTGATCAGCGCGATCATCTGCGTGAGCTCGACCAGCGTCTTGCCGTCGGTCTCGCCCTTGGTGGCGAGCCACCGCGTGAAGTCGCGAATGCTCTGCATCCGCGTTTCGGCCTGCTTCCGGTCGCAGCTCGCCACCAGGTAGTCCTCGTAGCCGATCGCCGCGACCAGCTCGTCGAGCAGCCGGCCCGCCGGCTCGCGGTCGGCGCGGTAGCGCAGGCCGTTGATCAGCGTGCAGAAGGCGTCGAGGATCTCGCGCTGCCGGGGCGGGATCGCCGCCCCGGCGTCGTCGGCGAACACCGCCGCGAACAGGCTCTCGTGGCGCGCCGCGGCGATCGCCCCGAGCTTCGCGAGCGTGGTCGCACCGATGCCGCGCCGGGGCACGCTGACGGCGCGGATGAATGCCGGATCGTCGTCGTCGTTGGCGATCAGCCGCAGGTAGGCGATCAGGTCCTTGATCTCGGCGCGGTCGAACCACGACTCGCCGCCGGACACGAGATAGGGAACGTTCTGCGTCCGCAGTTCCTGCTCGAACAGCTTCGCCTGGTGATTGCCGCGGTAGAGGATCGCGTAGTCCGACCAGCTGGCGCGGTGGTCGAACTTGTGCGCGAGCAGCCGCCGCACCACGCCTTCGGCCTCGGCCTCGTCGTCGGCAGCCGGCGTCACCCGCAGCGCGTCGCCGGTCCCGTGCTCGCTCCACAGCTTCTTGTCGAAGAGCTTCGGATTGTTGGCGATCAGCGCGTTGGCCGAGCGCAGGATCCGCACCGTCGACCGGTAGTTCTGCTCGAGCTTGACCACCTTGAGCGCCGGATAGTCGAGCGGCAGCTGCGCGAGGTTCTCGACCGACGCCCCGCGCCAGCCGTAGATCGCCTGGTCGTCGTCGCCGACCGCGGTGAAGCGCGCGCGCTCGCCGGCCAGCAGCCGCAGCAGCCGGTACTGCGCTGCGTTGGTGTCCTGGTACTCGTCGACGAGCAGGTGGCCGCAGCGCTCGCGCCAGCGCGCCGCGGCGGCCTGGTCGCGCTCGAGCAGCGCGATCGGCAGCGCGATCAGGTCGTCGAAGTCGACGGCCTGGTACGCGCGCAGCGTGTCGTCGTAGCGCGCGTAGGCGGAGGCGGCAACGGCTTCGTCGTCGCCGGCGGCCGCCTTCGCCGCCGCCGCCGGGGCGACCAGCGCGTTCTTCCACTGGCTGATCTTCCACTGGGCCTTGCGCGCCCTCGCCCGGTCGGTCGTCGCGATCAGCTCGGCGACGATCGGCTCGATGTCGTCGGGATCGAGGATGGAGAAGCCGGGCTTCAATCCCAGTGCCTTCGAGTCGCCGCGGATGACCGACAGGCCCAGCGAGTGGAAGGTGCTGATCCGCAGCGCCCGCGCCGCGTCGCGCCGGCCCGCGTCGGCGAGCAGCCCGCCGACGCGGTCGCGCATCTCGCGCGCGGCCTTGTTGGTGAACGTGATCGCCGCGATCGTGTCCGGCGCGTGACCCAGCTCGAGCAGGTGCGCGATCTTGGCGGTGATCACGCGCGTCTTGCCGCTGCCAGCACCCGCGAGCACCAGCAGCGGGCCGTCGACGTAGCGGACGGCCTCGCGCTGCGGAGGATTGAGCGGAAAGGACAAGGTAAAGGTGGGCGGGAAGCTTCGGGCGGGGGCGCCTGGGCGGGCATTGCTAGAATGCAGCCTCGATTCTAGGCATCCCCGCGCCGGCGGGACAGTCTTGACGGCGCCTCCGATTCACTCTCCGGAACCGAACCACGATCCCCCATGGCGCACTACGCGATCGGCGATGTCCAGGGCTGCCACTGGGAGCTCTGCCGCCTGCTCGAGATGCTGGCGCTCGATCCTTCCCGCGACCGGGTCTGGTTCGTCGGCGACCTGGTCAACCGCGGGCCGGAGTCGCTCGCGGTGCTGCGCGAGGTCAGGGCGCTGGGCGCCATGGCGACCACGGTGATCGGCAACCACGATTTCCACCTGCTCGCCGTCGCGGCGGGCCACGCGCGGCCGCACCGCGAGGACACGCTCGGCGGGATCCTCGCCGCGCCGGACCGCGAGGAGCTGCTGGCGTGGGTGCGCGGCTGGCCGCTGGTGGTCGCCGAGGACGAGCGGCTGCTGGTCCACGCAGGCCTGCTTCCGTCGTGGACGCCGGCCACCGCGGTGATGCTGTCGCGCGAGGTCGAAGCGGTACTCGCCGGCCCCGGGCACGACGCGTTCCTCGCGACGCTGTACGGCAACGAGCCGCGCACGTGGCGCGACGACCTCGCCGGTCCCGACCGGCTGCGCGCGATCGTCAACGCGTGCACGCGGATGCGCTTCTGCACCGCCGACGGAACGATGGATTTCACCGAAAAGCGCGGGCCGGCGTTCGCGCCGGACGGATTCCGGCCGTGGTTCGCGCATCCGGGCCGCGCGAGCGGCGGCGCGACGATCGTCTGCGGCCATTGGTCGACGCTCGACCTGCTGCTCGCGCCGAACGTGCTGATGCTCGATTCGGGCTGCCTGTGGGGCGGCGCGCTGACCGCGATTCGGCTCGACGACGGCAGGATGTTCCAGGTCGGAAGTCGGGCGCCGGTGCAGCCGAAGCCGCGGCACCCGCACTGACCGCGCCGCGGCATCAGGAGCCGGCGTCGGCGCCCGGCAGCCCCAGCGCATCGCGCACCGCGGCCTCGGCCGCGCGCGTCAGGTCGCGGCGATGCATCGCCGAGGCGGGAAGCGGCGCCGAGATGTACAGCTCGACGACCAGCCGGCGCTCGCGGACGATGGCGCGAAACGTCTCGCCAAGCGATTTGTCTCCGTCGTAGGCCGGCGCCGTCGAGTGGGCGCCATCCGCCGCGCGGTAGCGGATCGCCACCGGCAGCACGTGGCCCCCGGCTTCGACGATCGGCTGCAGCAGCGAGCTCTTGAACGGCAGCATCGTCGTACCGTCGGTGGTAGCACCTTCGGGGAACACCGCGACGACGTCCCCGGCGGCGAGCGCTTCGGCTGCCTGCCGGTTGACGCGGTGGGTGTCGCGCCGCCGCTCACGCTCGACGAACAGCGTGCCGCTGCCACGGATCAGCCGTCCCGCGAGCGGCCAGCGCGCGAGGTCCGACTTCGCGATGAAGCGGACCGGCTGCACCGAGTGCAGGACGAAGATGTCGAGCCACGACACGTGGTTGGACACGACCAGCAGGTTGCCGCCCGCGGCGGGCAGTTCGCCGTGCACCCGCGCTTCCACCGCGAGCATCCCCAGCAGCCGGCCGCTCCAGCCGCGGATCAGCCGGCGCCGCGCCGCGGAGCGCACCAGCGGGAACACCAGCGTGGTCGTCGCCAGGCCCTCGATGACGTGCACGGTGACGCGCGCGGCGCGCCACAGGCGGACCAGGGCGTGGGTGGGACGCAGCGGAGCAGGCGATGCCGGCGCGCCGGGGCGGGACATCGTCGGTGCCCGGGTCAGGGGATCGGCGCCGGCGGGCGGTCCGGCCGCCGTCAGCGGCCCACGCGCGCGGTGACGCTGTCGGGTGCGGCGCGGACGCCGTCGCCGGCGCCGACGCGCACCGGGGCGGGATGACGGCTCATCCGTCGCCTCACCACGGGTAGGCGCCGAAGGTCCGGTGGTAGATCGACCCGACCGAGTCGCGGCTGACGGCGTGGTTCTGACCGCCGCGCGACGCGATCTTGATCGAACCCAGCACCGAGGCGAGGCGACCGATCGTCGCCCAGTCGGACCCCGCCGCGATCCCGTGCAGAAGCCCGGCGCGGTACGCATCGCCGCAGCCGGTCGGGTCGACCAGCGCCGAGGGCCGCACGGCGGGTATCGCCAGCACGTGGCCGTCGACGTGGATCCGCGAGCCGTCGCCGCCCAGCGTGACGACGAGCGCGTCGACGCGGCGCGCGAGGTCTTCGAGCGACAGGCCGGTCCGCTCGGCGAGCAGGCGGCCCTCGTAATCGTTCACCGCGAGATACGTCGCGGCGTCGATCATCTCGAGAAGCTCGTCGCCCGAGAACAGCGGCAGGCCCTGGCCGGGATCGAACACGAACGGGATGCCGGCGCTGGCGAAGCCCGCGACGTGCGAACGCATGCCGTCGCGGCCGTCGGGCGCGACGATGCCAAGGCCGATATCGTCGATGTCTGCGACCCGGTTCTCGTGCGAGCGATTCATCGCGCCCGGATGGAATGCCGTGATCTGGTTGTCGTCGAGGTCGGTGATGATGAACGCCTGCGCGGTGTAGGTGCCGGCGACCGTTCGCACGCCGTCGGCAGGGACGCCCAGCGAAGCGAGGCGCTCGCGGTACGGCGCGCCGTCGTCGCCCAGCGTCGCCATCACCACCGGCGCGCCGCCGAGTCCCAGCAGGTTGTAGGCGATGTTGCCGGCGCAGCCGCCCCATTCGCGGCGCATCTCGGCGATCTGGAACGAGACCGAAAGCATCTGCGTCTCGCCGGGGAGGATGTGGCGGCCGAAGCGGTCGGGAAACACCATGATGGTGTCGTAGGCGAGCGAACCGCAGACCAGGGTGCGACGGGTCATGGCGTGAGGAAACCTTGGGGCAGGAAGGGATGGAGGCCCGCGGGTGCAGCGGTCGCGGCGAGCGCGGATTGTAGCGCCCCGCGGCCGCCGGCTGCGGTCGACGCTTCACCGCGGACGTGCGACGGCGGCGCGCGCGGCCGCCCGCTCCGGCGGCGACCGTCCCCGGCGCCGCGGGTCAGGCGGCCTGCTCGCGCCCGAGTTCGCGGACGATGAACTGCTGGCGCCGCGATACCGGAAGCGTCTCGTGCACTCCCTTCAGCAGGACCTCCCAGTGCGCGTCGCCTTCGTCGCCGACGCGCCGCTCGAAGCCGCGCACGGCGTCGCGCGCGACGAGACAGTTGCGGTGGACGCGGACGAAGCGCTGGCCGAACTCGTCCTCGAGCCGCGTCAGCGACTCCTCGAGCAGGAATTCGCGCTGCGGCGTCCGGATGGTGATGTACTTGAGCTCGGCCTTGAGATAGACGATCTCGTCGACCGGCACCAGCACGACGCGCGAGCGCTCGGTCACCGAGAGGAACCGGCGCGACGATGCCGGGAGCTCGTCGAGCCGGGCCGCGGTGATCGGCTTCAGCCGCGGCACCTTCTGCAGCGCGGCCAGCAGGCGCTGCACCCGCACCGGCTTGACCAGGTAGTCGATCGCGTTCACCTCGAACGCCTGCAGCGCGTGCTCGTGGAAGGCGGTGGTGAAGATCAGCACCGGCGGATGCGCGACCTTGAGCAGGTGCCGCGCCAGTTCGAGGCCGTCCATCGACGGCATGTGGATGTCCGACAGCACGAGGTCGACGTTCATCACCGACAGCAGTTCCATCGCCTCGCGGCCGTTGGCGGCTTCGCCGGCGATGACCAGCGGCAGCGCGCCGCTGCAGTCGTCGAGCAGCTCGCGCAGCCGCCGGCGGGCCGGGGCCTCGTCGTCTACGATCAGGATGCGAAGCGCCGGTTCAGCCACGGGAGGCCTCCGTCCGGGGTGACCGCAGCGCCGGCGCCGCCGTCGTTCCGGCGGTGCGGCGTTCGAGCGGGCGCTCGCGGCCGTTGCGTGCCGCGGCCGAGGGCGACTTGACTCCGCCCCTGTCCGGCACGGCGGCCGGACCGGCGGCCTTGTGCGTGCGGTACGGCAGGCGGATGTGTACCTCGTAGGTCTCGCCGCGCACGCGCGACTCGAGGCTCGCCTCGGCGTCGAAGTGCAGCGCGAGGCGCTCGCGCACGTTGCCGAGCGCCATCTTGTTGCCCGAATGATGGCCGCCGCCGTCGACGCGGTAGGGATTGCGGATGATCGCGTGCACTTCGCCACCCTTGAGAAAGATGTTGACGCAGACGACGCCTTTCGCGCTCGACGGCTCGATGCCGTGGTAGACGGCGTTCTCGAGCAGCGGCTGCAGCACGAGCGGCGGCACCAGCGCGTCGCCGGGCATGCTCTGCAGGTGCCATTCGACCTCGAGGCGGTCGCTGAGCCGCAGCTTCTCGAGCGCCAGGTACTGGCGGCACAGCTCGACTTCGTCGGCCAGCGGCGCGAGCTCGCGGTTGTCGCGCATCAGCACGCGGAACAGGTCCGCCATGTCCTCGAGCGCGACCTCGGCCTGCCTGGGCTCCGAGCGGACGAGCGACAGCACCGCGTTGATGCTGTTGAACAGGAAGTGCGGCCTGATCCGCGCCTGCAGCGCCTGCAGCCGCGCCTCGGTGATCGCCGGCGACAGCGCCTTCGCCCGCAGACGGAAGTAGTACAGCAGCACGCCGAAAGTCCCGAGTCCGAGCACCACGTGCCGGAACAGCGATCCCGCGGGCTGCGGGAGGATGGACTGGATGACGAGGTGGACCGCGATGGCCGTCAGCACGGTGAGCGCGGCGATCACGCAGGCGCCCGTCGTGTACGGCTGGCGCGCCAGCCACGGCGACACGGCGTAGAGCAGCGTCAGCATCGCCAGCAGCTGCAGCTCGAGCGGCCCGGCCATCGCCATGAAGGTGTCCAACAGCTCGGTCAGCCGCGAGTCGAGCACGAATGCCGCGGCCAGGGCGAGCACGTTGGCCGCGAGCAGGATGCGCAGCACCGTGCCCAGGTTCCGGAAGTCCGGCAGGGCAAGCGGTACAGGGTTTTGTCTTATAATCGGCCGCATACGGAAAGAATCACGCAAGGTTCGTGCCCGAGTCTTGGACGGTGCGGGGACGTACCCTATTGTCGACATCCGGCGTCCGGGCGGCAAGCGAAGATCGTGCCGGGAACCCGGACCGGGGTTTCCCTTTTCCCGCCGCCACCTGACCCACTCCCGACCCCATGGCCGACGCCCCCACCCCGCCCCCCGCCTCCGGCGCCTGGTCCGGCCGGTTCGCCGAGCCGATGTCGGAACGGATGCAGCGCTTCAACGCCTCGGTCGACTTCGACCGGCGGCTGGCGGCCGTCGACATCGACGGATCGCTTGCCCACGCCAGGATGCTGGCCGCCGTCGGCGTGCTGTCCGCCGGGGACCTCGACGCGATCGAGCGCGGGATGGCGGCCATACGGGCCGAGATCGACGCCGGCACCTTCGCCTGGTCGCGGGCGAACGAGGACGTCCACTTCAACATCGAGAAGCGGCTGACCGCGCTGGTCGGCGACGCGGGCAAGCGCCTGCACACCGCGCGCTCGCGCAACGACCAGGTCGCGACCGACATCCGGCTCTGGCTGCGCGGCGCCATCGACGGCCTGCAGCGGCAGCTCGCCGCGCTGCGGCGCGCGTTCATCGACCTGGCCGAGACGAACGCCGCGACGATCATGCCGGGTTTCACCCACCTGCAGGTCGCGCAACCGGTGACTTTCGGCCACCACCTGCTCGCCTACGAGGCGATGCTCGCCCGCGACAGCGAGCGCCTCGCCGACTGCCGCCGCCGCGTCAACCGGCTGCCGCTGGGCGCCGCGGCGCTCGCCGGGACCAGCTTTCCGATCGACCGCGACCGCGTCGCGCGGGAACTGGGATTCGACAGCGTCATCGGCAACTCGCTCGACGCCGTCTCCGATCGCGACTTCGCCATCGAGTTCGCGTCCGCCTCGGCGCTGATCATGGTGCACCTGTCGCGCTTCGCCGAGGAGCTCATCCTCTGGTCGAATCCGCGCTTCGGCTTCGTGCGCATCGCCGACCGCTTCTGCACCGGCAGCTCGATCATGCCGCAGAAGAAGAACCCGGACGTCGCCGAACTGGTCCGCGGCAAGAGCGCGCGCGTCGCCGGCCACCTGGCCGCGCTGATCGTGCTGATGAAGGGCCAGCCGCTCACCTACAACAAGGACAACCAGGAAGACAAGGAGCCGCTGTTCGACACCGTCGACACGCTGTCCGACTGCCTGGCGATCATGGCCGACCTGGTCGGCACCGGGCTCGCCGCGGTGCCGGAGAAGATGCGCGCTGCCGCGCGCGAGGGCTACGCCACGGCGACCGACCTGGCCGACTACCTGGTGAAAAAGGGCCTGCCCTTCCGCGATGCGCACGAGGCGGTCGCCCGCGCGGTGCGCCACGCCGAGGCGAAGGGCTGCGACCTCTCCGAGCTGCCGCAGGACGAGCTGGCGGCGTTCGCGCCGCAGGTCGGCGCCGACGTCTACGCCGTGCTCACGCTCGAGGGCTCGGTCGACAGCCGCGATCATCCCGGCGGCACCGCCCCCGCCCAGGTCCGCCTCGCCGCCGCCGCCGCGCGGGCCGCGCTGCCCCCGGCATGACCCCCGGCGGCCTGCCTTCGGACAACGCCATCGGCATCGTCGCCGGAACGCTGACGACGATTGCGTTCATCCCCCAGCTGTTCCGGATCGTGAAGACGCGATCGGCGCACGACATTTCGTGGTGGATGTTCGGCATCTTCGGCACCGGCGTCGCGATGTGGCTGTGGTACGGCCTGCGGCTCGATGCGTTGCCGGTGATCCTCGCCAACGTGGTGACGCTGGTGCTGGCGCTGGCGATTCTCGTACTGAAATGGCGCTACGGTCGCGACGCTCGCGCCGATTACGGCGCGGAACAGGAACCCAAGGAGTGAAGCGATGACGAAGAAGGTTGCCTTTCTCGGGCTCGGCGTGATGGGCTATCCGATGGCCGGCCACCTCGCGAACGCCGGACACGACGTGACCGTTTTCAACCGCACCGCGGCGAAGGCCGCGCAGTGGGTGGCGCAGCACGACGGGCACGGCAAGGTCGCCGCGGCGCCGACGCCCGCCGACGCCGCGCGGGGAGCGGACCTGGTGCTGATGTGCGTCGGCAACGACGACGATGTCCGGGCGGTCGGCGCGGCTGCGCTGGCCGGCATGGCGAGCGGCGCGCTGCTGGTCGACCACACGACTGCCTCCGCCGAGGTGGCGCGGGAAATGCACGCGGCTGCCGCGGCCCGCGGAGTGGCCTTCCTCGACGCACCGGTGTCGGGCGGCCAGGCGGGCGCCGAGAACGGCAAGCTCACGATCATGGTCGGCGGCGACGCGGCGGCGTTCGCGACCGCCGAGCCGGTCCTCGGCCGGTATGCGAAGGCGGTGACGCTGATGGGCGGCCCCGGCGCGGGCCAGCTGACCAAGATGGTCAACCAGATCTGCATCGCCGGCCTGGTGCAGGCGCTGTCCGAGGGGATCAACTTCGCCGGACGCGCGGGCCTCGACGTCGACCGCGTGCTGGACGTGATCGGCAAGGGCGCGGCCCAGTCGTGGCAGATGGAGAACCGCGGCCGCACGATGGTCGCCGACAAGTTCGATTTCGGCTTCGCCGTCGACTGGATGCGCAAGGACCTCGGCATCTGTCTCGCCGAGGCGCGCGCCAACGGGAGCGCGCTGCCGGTCACCGCGCTGGTCGACCAGTTCTATGCCCGCGTGCAGGCACGGGGCGGCGGCCGCTGGGACACGTCGAGCCTGGTTCGCCTGCTCAGGGATCCGCGATGACCATCGCCGCCCCCGTCGCCGCCGTGACCGCGGCCCGTTCCGCGGGCTCGCCGACCCGGCTCGCGGCGGCAGCGCTGACGATCTGCGGCGTCCTCGCCGCGGCCCCGGTCACCGCGTCCGACCTCGTGCTCGAGGAAGCCTGGGTCCGCCCTGCGGCGGAAAAGCAGGCGACGCTTCCGCTCTATGTGGACATCATGGCGGCGCGTCCGCTCACGCTGACCGGCGCGACGTCGCCCATCGCCGGCTCGGCGGCATTGCGCGTGACCGACATAGACGCTCAGCAGAAGGCGTCGACGCGGCTGGTCGAGACCCTCCCGGTCGCCGGCGGAAAGGCGACGCGGCTGGCTCCGCTCGGTCCCTACGTCGAACTGCGGGACATTTCGCGCCAGCTGGTGCCCGGCGATCGCTTCCCGGTGACGCTGCTGTTCAAGGCGGCGGACGGCAGCGCGGTGACGGCGCAGACGGAGGCACGGGTCCGGGGGCTGACACTGAGACCACCGCCGCAATTGCCGGAGAGTCCCGCCACGGGGGCGACGCCCCCGAGTGCGGCGCCGGCGGCGAAATCCACGCCCTGACCGCCGCGCGGCTTCGCGCTCACCGGACTAACTTCGCGCTGCGCACTCCGGTATTCGTCCTTGGGACGGCCCGGCGGGCTCCGGACTACCTTCGTGCTGCGCACTCCGGTATTCGCCCTTGGGACGGCCCGGCGGGCTCTCTGGACTACCTTCGTGCTGCGCACTCCGGTATTCGCCCTTGGGACGGCCCGGCGGGCTCATCCGGCGGGCAAGCGGTCGCCGTCGACGATCTCGATGTCCCAGGTGATCTCGGCGGTCTTCGCCAGCATCAGCGTCGCCGAGCAGTACTTCTCCTTCGACAGCAGCACCGCCCGCTCGACCTGCCGCGGGTCGAGCCCGCGGCCGGCCACCGCGTAGTGCAGGTGGATCTTGGTGAACACCTTCGGCTCGACCGGCGCCCGCTCGGCCTCGGCGGACACCGCGCAGTCGGCCACTGGCTGCCGCGCCTTCTTCAGGATCATCACGACGTCGAAGGCCGTGCAGCCGGCCGCCCCCAGCAGGACGAGTTCCATCGGGCGGGCACCCAGGTTCCGCCCGCCGTGCTCGGGCGCGCCGTCGATCACCAGCCCGTGGCCGCTGCCGGTCTCGCCGACGAAGCTCATGCCTTCGTTCCATTTCACTCGTGCTTTCATGCTGCCTGTCTCCTGTGCGCGAAGCCGCGACGCCGCAACACCGCGACACCGCGACACCGCGACACCGCGACACCGCGACACCGTCCGTCGGCATCGTAGCGTAAGCGGTCGCTCACCGCCTGGGCCTTGCGCTGGGCCACGCTCCTCGTCCAACCTGCTGCAGCGCAGCAGCCGTTGCATTGTGCGACGCAATATGCCACGATTATGCCGTCGGCATTCCGGGACTCCCTCCGTCCCGCGCCGGCACGTTCCACCATCCTCCTCCTATGGCGGAACCCTGCAGGCGCGGCCCCAACCCGGCCGCGCCTCTTTTTTTGTCGGGCCGGACCGGGCCGCAGCCGCGAGGAGCCGGCGATTGCTGCGAACCCGAGGGCTCCCGGCGGGATGTTGCGGCGCTTTGTCGCGGCGCACCACGTCCGGCGACCGACTCCGCGCGGCCCCGCCGTGCCTTGACCAGAGGGGGCAAAAACGGATTATCATCCAAGACTTTGCTGAATCGACCCCAAGCAGGAATCTACCGATGAAGACCTTTTCCGCCAAGCCGCACGAAGTCCAGCGGGATTGGTACGTGGTTGACGCGTCCGACAAGGTGTTGGGCCGTCTCGCGAGCCAGATCGCGCTGCGCCTCCGCGGCAAGCACAAGGCCATCTACACGCCTCACGTCGACACCGGCGACTTCATCGTCGTCACCAACGTCGAGAAGCTCCGCGTGACCGGCAACAAGGCCGACGACAAGCTTTACCATCGCCACAGCGGCTACCCGGGCAGCATCCGGACGACGACGTTCAGCAAGATGCAGGCACGGTTCCCGGGCCGCGCGCTGGAGAAGGCGGTCAAGGGCATGCTCCCCAAGGGGCCGCTCGGCTACAAGATGATTAAGAAGCTCAAGTGCTACGCCGGCGATGCGCATCCGCACTCGGCGCAGCAACCCAAAACCCTGGACATCTGAACGGCATGATCGGCAACTACTACTACGGCACGGGCCGGCGCAAGAGCGCGGTCGCCCGCGTGTTCCTGAAAAAGGGCACCGGCAAGATCGTCGTCAACGACAAGCCAGCCGACGAGTTCTTCGGCCGCGAAACGGGCCGCATGGTGATCCGTCAGCCGCTGAAGCTCGTCAACCACGAGACGACGTTCGACATCATGGTCAACGTCAACGGCGGCGGCGAATCGGGCCAGGCCGGCGCGGTGCGCCACGGCATCACCCGCGCGCTGATCGACTACGACGCGGAACTGAAGCCGACGCTGTCCAAGGCCGGACTGGTCACGCGCGACGCGCGCGAGGTCGAGCGCAAGAAGGTCGGCCTGCACAAGGCGCGCCGCCGCAAGCAGTTCAGCAAGCGCTGACGGCCGCGGGGTCCACGCCCGCATCGCACCGAGGGCCGCCGCCAGGCGGCCTTCGTCGTTTCCGGCGGCGGCGTTCGTCGCCCGCAGGCGCGGCACCGGCGGGCGGTCCCGCCGCCGATGCTAAAATCGCCGTTCCAAACGCAACGAGCGCTCTGCACGGGGGAACTCGCATCATGGCCATCAGGATCGGCATCGTCGGCGGCACCGGCTACACCGGCGTGGAGCTGCTCCGGCTGCTCGCCGGCCATCCCGAGGCCGACGTCGTCGCCATCACCTCGCGCGGCGACGCCGGCACCCCGGTGGCCGACATGTTCCCCAGCCTGCGCGGCCGCTATTCGCTCTCGTTCACCGCGCCCGCGCGACGCCGACCTCGCTCGCTGCGACGTCGTGTTCTTCGCCACGCCGCACGGCGTCGCGATGGCGCAGGCGCGGGAACTGGTCGGCGCCGGCGTGAAGATCATCGACCTCGCCGCCGACTTCCGGCTGAAGAACGTCGCCGAGTTCGAGCGCTGGTACAAGCTGCCGCACACCTGCCCGGACCTGCTCGCCGAAAGCGTCTACGGCCTGCCCGAGATGAACCGCGAGGCCATCCGGAAGGCGCGCATCGTCGGCAACCCGGGCTGCTATCCGACCACCGTCCAGCTGGGATTCCTGCCGCTGGTCGAGGCCGGCGTCGTCGACACCGAGCACCTGATCGCGGACTCGAAGTCCGGCGTCTCGGGCGCCGGGCGCAAGGCCGAGGTCGGGCTGCTGTTCGCCGAGGCCGCGGACAACTTCCGCGCCTACAACGTCGGCGGCCACCGGCATCACCCGGAAATGGTCAACGGCCTCGCGGACCACAGCGCGACGCCGGTGAAGCTGGTGTTCACGCCGCACCTGGTCCCGATGGTGCGCGGCATCCTGTCGACGCTCTACGCCCGGCTGACGCGGCCCGACACCGACGTGCAGGCGCTGTTCGAAGAGCGTTACGCCAACGAACCGTTCGTCGACGTGATGCCGGCCGGCGCGATGCCCGACACCCGCAGCGTGCGCGGATCGAACGTGCTTCGGCTCGCCGTGCACCGCAGGAACGACAGCGACCTCGTCACCGTCATCGCCGTCATGGACAACATGACCAAGGGCGCGGCGGGCCAGGCGGTGCAGAACATGAACCTGATGCTGGGCCTCCCCGAGACGACGGGCCTCGCCGGGCTGCCGCTCGTTCCCTGACCGTTCGCGGGCCGGCGACCCGGCCCCGACCCGCGCCCCGGCAATGGCCTCTCCTCCCTCGTCCCGCTGGCGCCGGCTGTGGCAGCACTTCTCGATCGACGCCCCGAGAATGGCGGTGCGCACGCACCTGCCGTGGCCGTGGCGCGCCGTCGTCGGGGTCGTGCTGGTCGCGCTGGTCGGCGGCATGTGGTGGTGGGGCTTCGACTTCGGGCAGATCTTCGGGGGGTTCAACCGCAAGGAAGTCGAGGCGCGGCTCGCGACGCTGGAAGCCGACACCGCCCGGAAGACGCAGGAGAACGAGGCGCTGCGCGCGGCCAACGCGGCGCTGGAAAGCGAGCTCGCGATGACCCGCGGCGCGCAGCAGGCGATGCAGCGGCAGGTCCAGGAAGTCACGTCGGAGAACACGCAACTCAAGGAAGACCTCGCGTTCCTGCAGAAGCTGGTCGTGGACTCGAACAAGCAGCCCGGGGTGTCGATCCAGCGCCTGAACGCCGAGCGTGCCGGCGACGAGGTCTGGAACTACAGCATCCTGGTCGTCCGCGGCGGCAATCCGAAGGGCGAGTTCGAGGGCAGCGTCGCGCTGGCGGCGACCGTCGCGCCTGCCGACGGCACCGGGGCCGGCCGGGCGTCGACGATCAACCTGCCCGAGGACCAGCCGGCCACCGCCGGGGCGCTGAAGCTCAAATTCAAGTATTATCAGCGGGTTGACGGTTCGTTCCGGATTCCGCCCGGGCACGTGGTCAGGAGCATCAACGCCCGCATCCTCGAGGCCGGATCGCCCGCGCCCCGGGCGACCCGGAACTTGATCATTCCCTAGGAGGCCCCATGTTCGGCAAGAAGCGTTCGATGCCGCAGACGCGGATCGACAGCCTGATCGGCGCCGGCACGGTCGTCGACGGCGACGTCACCTTCACCGGCGGCCTGCGCATCGACGGCCATGTCCGCGGCAACGTCGTCGCGGCCAACGGCGAACCCGGCACGCTGGTGATGAGCGAGCAGGCCAGGGTCGACGGCCAGATCCGCGTCTCGCACGTGGTCATCAACGGTACGGTGAACGGTCCCGTGACCGCCAACGACTACCTGGAGCTGCAGCCGAAGGCCCGCATCGTCGGCGACGTCACCTACAAGATGCTGGAAATGCACGTGGGCGCGGTGATCCAGGGGCGGCTCGACCATGCCGAACCCGGAAGCGCCTCCGTGGTCGAATTCAAACGGGTGGGCACCGAATGACCGTCCGCCCCTGACCGGCCCGAGATGGCCGGGCCGCAACTCTGACCGCGCCATCACCATACGGGCGGCAGGGTTGCGGTGAACCGGTGGGCAGTCCCATAATTCTTCCGACTCGATTCAAGGAGCAGCCGTGAACGACATGACCGAAATGCCCGCCCCGCTCGTTTTCACCGACAACGCCGCCGCGAAGGTTAAGGCGCTGATCGACGAGGAAGGCAATCCCGAACTCAAGCTCCGCGTGTTCGTCACCGGCGGCGGCTGCTCGGGCTTCCAGTACGGCTTCACTTTCGACGAGGTCGTCAACGAGGACGACACGGCGATGCAGAAGAACGGGGTGACGCTGCTGATCGACCCGATGAGCTACCAGTACCTGGTCGGCGCGGAAATCGACTACAGCGAGGGCCTCGAGGGCGCGCAGTTCGTCATCAAGAACCCGAACGCCACGACGACCTGCGGCTGCGGGTCGAGCTTCTCCGCCTGACCGGGCGTTTCGGTCGACGCGAAAACGGGGCCTGCGCGGCCCCGTTCGTTTTGGGCGAACCCGTTGCCGTCGCGTCATCCACGCCAGGTGGCGTGAATCCGATTGTGCGCCGGCCCTGCGCTGGCCGGCGGCAAACCGGCGGCCCCGGACTACTGCGCGGTCCAGCCGCCGTCGATCGACAGCATCGCGCCGGTGATCGACTTCGCGGCGTCCGATACCAGGAACGCCGCCAGCGCCGCGACTTCGTCGATGTCGATGAAGCGCTTGGTCGGCTGTCCCGCGAGCAGGATCTTCTGCACGACGTCCTCCTCGGAAATGCCGCGCGTGCGCGCCTGGTCGGGGATCTGCGCCTCGACCAGCGGCGTCCTCACGTAGCCGGGGCAGATCGCGTTGACGGTGATTCCCTGCGTCGCCACCTCGAGCGCGACGCTCTTGGTGAACCCGGCGAGACCGTGCTTCGCCGCCACGTAGGCGCTCTTGAACGGCGAGGCGATCAGCGCGTGCGCGCTGGCGATGTTGACGATGCGCCCCCAGCCCCGCGCCTTCATCGCCGGCACCGCGAGCCGTGTCGTGTGGAACGCGCTCGACAGGTTGATCGCGATGATCGCGTCCCACCTCTCCGGTGGAAACTCGTCGACCGCGGCGACGTGCTGGATGCCGGCGTTGTTGACCAGCACGTCGACGGCCCCGAAGGCGGCGATCGCGCGCTCCATCATCGCGGCGATCGCCGCGGGCTGCGCCATGTCGGCGCCGTCGTGGCGGACGTCGACGCCGTGATCGGCGGCGAGCCGCGCGCGCAGCGTTTCGATCGCGGCGGCGTCACCGAATCCGTTGAGGACCACGTTGTGACCGGCGGCGGCCAGCGCGCCGGCGATGCCGAGGCCGATGCCTGACGTCGACCCGGTGACGAGGGCGGTTCTGCGGGGAGTCATGGAAAGCTCCTGTGGGCGTCGGCGGCAGCCTCGGCTCGATCGGCGGTGACGCTCAGCGCGGCGTGATCGCGCCGAGCACACGCGGCCCGCGGGCACCGGTGACCGCCGGCAGGTTGCCCGGACGGCCGGCGAGCGTCTCCCGCGCCAGCCACGCGAATGCCAGCGCCTCGACGTGGTCGACGGCGACGCCCAGCGCGGCGGTGGTCGCGACCGACCGCGGCGCGAGTTCCCGCGCCAGTGCGGACATGAGCGCGGCGTTGCACGCGCCGCCGCCGCAGACGAGGACCATCGTGGCCGCGGCACAGTGCGTTCGCACCGCGTCGCCGACGCTGCGCGCGGTCAGCGCGACCAGCGTCGCCTGCACGGCGGCGGGTTCGATCGCGCGACCGACCGCGGCAAGGCGGGCATCGAGCCAGGCGGCGGCAAAGAGGTCCCGGCCGGTGCTCTTGGGCGGCGGCTGCGAGAAGTAAGGCTCGGCCAGGAGCCGCGCGAGCAGCCCGGCATCGACGCGGCCCGAGCGCGCCCACGCGCCGTCGGCGTCGTACGCGCCCCCGCGGTGCCGCGCGTGCCAGAGGTCGGACAGGACGTTGCCCGGGCCGGTGTCGAAGCCCCGGACGCCGTCGGCCGGCGGGCGTGCCGGTCCGCGCGGCGGAAGGTCCGTCAGGTTGGCGATGCCGCCGACGTTGACGATGACGCGATGCTCGTCCGTCGCGCCGAACATCGCGGCGTGGAACGCCGGCACCAGCGGCGCGCCCTGCCCACCCGCGGCGACGTCGCGCCGCCGGAAGTCGGCGACCACGGTCATGCCGGCGCGCTCCGCGACGCGCGCCGGATCGTTGAGCTGGATCGTCCAGCCCAGGTCGGGGCGGTGGCGGACCGTCTGGCCGTGCACGCCCGCGGCAGCGACGTCGGCCGCCGTCACACCGGCGTCGACGCAGGCCGCGGCGAGGGCTTCGGCGTAGAGGTCCGCCAGTGCGAGCGACGCGCGTGCTGCGCGAGCGAGCTCGTCGGCGCCGGACGCCTGCAACGCCATCAGTTCGGCGCGCAGTGCGTCGGGGAAGGGAACGCGGCCGATGCCCAGCACGCGGCAGTGCAGCCCAGTGCCCGGCGCGAACTCGGCGACGACGGCGTCGACGCCGTCGAGGCTGGTGCCGGACATGACGCCGGCGTAGATCTCGCGGCGCATCGGCGGCAGGCGGGCGGCGCGCCCGCCGCTATTCGGCCGACGGCCAGAATGCCCGCGGGGAGCGAGCGGACGAGCGCCAGCTGGGCGTTCGCCGGCGCGAGGCGCGCCGCGAAGGCCGCGCGCTCGGTCGCGGGCAGCGGCTCGCCCGTCGGCAGCGCGATCGTCAGCGGGTTGCGCGCGTCGTTGTCGACGCGGAACTCGTAGTGCAGGTGCGGGCCCGTCGCCCAGCCGGTCTGGCCGACGTAGCCGATGACGTCGCCCTGCGCGACGCGCGCGCCGTTGGCGACGCGCGGCGCGAAGCCGGACAGGTGGGCGTAGAAGCGTCGAGTGCGCGCCCGAGTGCTGCAGGTGAACCGCCTTGCCGTAGCCGCCCTGGACCCCGGCGAAGATCACCTTGCCGTTCGCCGTCGCGCGCACCGGGGTGCCGACCGGCGCGCCGTAGTCGACGCCCTTGTGCGCGCGCCAGGTCTGGAGGATCGGGTGGAAGCGGGCGTTGGTGAACCCCGACGTCATCCGCGAGAATTCCATCGGCGAGCGAAGGAACGCCTTGCGCAGCGCGCTGCCGTCCTCGGCGTAGTACGAGTCGGCGCCGTCGGCGTCGCGCCAGAGGAACGCGCGGAACACGCGGCCGCGGTTCTCGAACTCGGCGGCGACGATGCGGCCGCTGCCGGCGGGCTCGCCGTCGATGCTGCGCGCTTCGTAGACGACGGCGAAACGATCGCCGCGCTGGAGGTCCTTGTAGAAGTCGATGTCGCCGGCGAAGACGTCGGCGAGCTGGATGGTCACCGCATCGGGCAGTCCGGCCTCGTCGGCGGCGCCGAACAGCGACGAACGGATTTCGCCGGCGGCCATCTTCCAGCGGGTCTCGACGACCGGCGCCTCGGTGGACGCGACCAGACGCTCGCCGTTCCGGGCCACGGTCAGGCGGCGTCCGTCGGCGGCGATGAAGCGCAGCGCGCGCATGCGGCCGTCGGCGTCGGTCTCGACGGCGATCCCGCGACCGGGCCGCAGCTGGTAGAGCGGCCGCGCGGCCGGGTCGGTGCGCAGGAACGCCATCGTCGCCGGATCGTCGATGCCGAGGCGCGAGAGGACGCTGCCCACGGTGTCGCCCCGGCGCACGCGCTCCTCCCGCCAGTATCCGGCGCCCGCTTCGGCGAGCGGCGCCGCGACCGGCGCTTCGAGCGCCCGCTCGACGAACCGGGACGGCGCGGGGTCGACCGCGGATCCGGGGGCGATGCCGAATGCCGCGACCCCGGAGAGCGCAAGCGCGACCGCGGCGAGCCACTGGCCGGGCGACGGCGCGCGTACCGCCCGCCGGGCGGCCGCGGTCAGCGTTTGCGCTAGAATTCGTGGTTGGTCGATGGGCATCGCAGGGGCAACTCGGGCGGACCCGTGATTCTATCAAAACCCGAAGTAGCAATACTCGAGCCACGCCGTCCCGGCCGCAGACCACCTGCGGCAGGCGGCCCGGCCCCCGGAGCGAGCCTTCCCATGAGCCTGACCATTTACGGCATACCTGCCTCGCGCGCGTTCCGCGTGCTCTGGGCGGCGCACGAACTCGAGCTACCCTACGAACTCGTCCCCCACCACTACGCGGGGCCGGAAACCAGGAGCCCCGCCTACCTGGCGATCAATCCGAACGGGACGGTGCCCGCCATCGTCGACGACGGCGTCCCGCTGTTCGAATCGCTGGCGATCAACCTCTACCTCGCACGCAAGGCGGGGCGGCTGTGGCCGGCGGGCTTCGCCGACGAAGGCCGGCTCTACCAGTGGACGCTGTGGGCGGCCACCGAGGTCGACCCCGTCATCGGGCAGTGGGCGTACAACACGTTCTTCCTGCCGCAGGAGCAGCGCAAGCCCGAACTGGCCGCCGAGGCCGCGGTGAAGCTGCGGACGCGTCTCGGCGTCATCGACGGCGCGCTCGCCCGGCGGCGCTGGCTCGCCGGCGACGACTTCACCATCGCCGACCTCAACGCCGCCGCCGTGCTCTTCCGGGCGCCGATGTTCGGCATCGACGCCTGGCCGCACCTCAAGGACTGGCACGCGCGGTGCTACGCGCGGCCGGCGGCGAAGGCCGCGGTGGCGCTGCGCGAAGCGAAGGCGGCCTGAGATGACCGCCTCCGTCGCCGAGCAGATCGCGGTCTTCAAGCGCGGGGCCGACGAGCTCCTGGTCGAGACCGAGCTCGCGGCCAAGCTCGCGCGCGGCAAGCCGCTGCGCATCAAGGAGGGCTTCGATCCGACCCGGCCCGATCTGCACCTCGGCCACACGGTGCAGTTCAACAAGCTGCGTCAGCTGCAGGATCTCGGCCACCACGTCATCTTCCTCATCGGCGACTTCACCGGGCTCATCGGCGACCCGACGGGGCGCAACGTCACGCGGCCGGCGCTGTCGGCCGAGGAAATCGCCGTCAACGCCAAGACCTACACCGACCAGGTGTTCCTGATCCTCGACCGCGAGAAGACGGAGGTCGCCTTCAACTCGAAATGGCTGTCGGCGCTGGGCGCCGACGGCATGATCCGGCTCGCCGCCAAGTACACCGTCGCGCGCATGCTGGAGCGCGACGATTTCGCCAAGCGCTACGAGGGCGGGCAGCCGATCGCCATCCACGAGTTCCTCTATCCGCTGGCGCAGGGCTACGACTCGGTGGCGCTCAAGGCCGACGTCGAGCTCGGCGGCACCGACCAGAAGTTCAACCTGCTGGTCGGCCGCGAGCTGCAGCGCCACTACGGACAGGAGCCGCAGTGCATCCTGACGCTGCCGCTGCTCGAGGGTCTCGACGGCGTCAACAAGATGTCGAAATCGCTCGACAACTACGTCGGCATCACCGACGCCCCGAACGACATGTTCGGCAAGCTGATGTCGATCTCCGACGAGCTCATGTGGCGCTACTACGAGCTGCTGTCGTTCCGGCCGATGACCGAGGTCGCGACGCTGAAGCGCGAGTGCGCCGAGGGGCGCAATCCGCGCGACGCCAAGGTCGCGCTGGCGCAGGAGATCGTCGCCCGCTTCCACTCGCAGGCCGCCGCCGGACTCCGCGCTGACCGAGTTCGAGGCGCGGTTCCGCGGCGGCGCGCTGCCCGCGGACATGCCGGAGATGACGCTTGCGACTCGGCCGGCGCCGGGGTGCCGATCGCGCAGCTCGCCAAGCAGGCGGGCATCGTCGAATCGACGTCGGAGGCGCTGCGCCTGATCGCCGGCCGCGGCCTGAAGCTCGACGGCGAGGCCGTCTCCGACAAGTCGCTGGTGATCCCTGCCGGCCGGACCGTTGTCGTGCAGGCCGGCAAGCGCAGGTTCGCGCGCGTCACCGTCTCCTGATTGGGGTCAGGTCGAATTTAGGTCAACGTCCGGCCTTCCGGCCGGTACCGACCGCGGCAGTTCTTCGATGGTCTCCGGTTTCGATCGGAAGGGCCATCATCCATCCGGCCGATGGCGGGAAGTTCTGTTGTGTCCTCAGGATGCAAACGCGCACGTCACCCGTGCGCGACGATCGCGAGCCACCCCGGACGCGAGGCCGGACGTTGCCCTAAATTCGACCTGACCCCAACCCGGGGTTGCCGGCGACGCCGGCGACTTTGGGCAGGTTGAGGGCGCGCGGCTTGATGGTCATCTGTGCGCGCAGGTTGCGCGCGACGACGTCCCACACCGGCTCGCCGCCGGCGGCACGGGCCTCCTCGGACACCGGCGCCCAGCCCGACGACCTTGTACTTCTTCGCCGCGTCGAGCGGCTTGCCGTCGAGCTCCATCGAGGTGATGCGCCCGCCCATCTTCGCCAGCGGGATCGATCGCGTACTGCAGGCCGCCGACGCGCACCATGTCGCCGCCCTGCTGATAGTACGGATCCGGGTTGAACAGGTTGTCGGCGACGTCCTCGAGGATCGTCTTGATCATCTCGCCGGTCATCTCGTTCACCGTCACGTACGGGATAGGTGATCGCCGTCTGGTCCATCAGATGCTCCATCCGGATCGCCTGCCCGGGCAGCAGCGAGGTGCCCCAGCGGAATCCCGGCGAGAACGCGATCGGTGCGTTCTTCTCCGCCATCAGCGCGTCGAGGATCAGCTGGTCGACGGTGCCGTTGAAGTTGCCGCGGCGGTACAGCAGCCCCTCGGTGACCGCGAGCTTTTCGTCGAGCTTCGCCGCGTACGGCGCGCGCACTTCCCGGATCAACGTGTCCATCGCCGGATCGGCCGGCAGCAGCGCGCCGAACACCGGCACCAGCCGGTAGCGGAAATCGGCCACCTTGCCGGCCTTGACGTCGAGGTCGAGCACGCCGAGGAACTTGCCGTTGCTGCCGGCGTTGGTGACCAGCGTGCGCCCGCCGCGATTCGCGACCAGCGTCGGCTGCGGCACGCCGTCGTGCGTGTGGCCGCCGAGGATCGCGTCGATGCCGGTGACGCGCGACGCGAGCTTCAGGTCGACGTCCATGCCGTTGTGCGACAGCAGCACCACGGCCTGCGCGCCCTTGCCGCGCGCCTCGTCGACGACCTTCTGCATTTCCTCTTCCTGGATGCCGAACGTCCACTCGGAGACGAAGTAGCGCGGGTTCGCGATCGGCGTGTAGGGAAACGCCTGGCCGACGATCGCCACCTGCACGCCGTTGATGGTGCGTGATGACGTACGGCTTGAACACCGGGTCGCCGAAGTCGGTCGGTCTTCACGTTCTGCGCGACGAAGTCGACCTTGCCGGCGAAATCCTTCTCGACGATCTCCTTGACCCGGTCCGCGCCGTAGGTGAACTCCCAGTGCCCGGTCATCACGTCGACGCCCAGCAGCTTGCCGGCGTCGACCATGTCCTGGCCCTTTCGTCCACAGCGAAGTCGCCGACCCCTGCCAGGTGTCGCCGCCGTCGAGCAGCAGCGCGCCCGGCCGCGTCGCCTTCAGCTTCTTCACCAGCGTCGCGAGATGCGCGAAGCCGCCGGTGCTGGCCGTAGGCGCGCGCGGCTTTCTCGAAGTCGAGGTAGGTGAACGCGTGCGCCTCGCGCGTGCCCGGCGCGATGCCGAAATGCTTCAGCAGCGCCTCGCCGACCAGGTGCGGCGGCTTGCCCTCGGCGGACGCCGAAGCCGAGGTTGACGTTCGGCTCGCGGAAGTAGACCGGCAGCAGCTGCGCGTGGCAGTCGGTGAAGTGCAGCAGGCTCACGTTGCCGAACGGCTCGATGGCGTCGTAGAACCCGGCGCCCACCGGACAGATCGAGCGCGTCGCGCGGCCGACCGGCAGTCCGGCGATCGCGGCAGCGGCGAGCATCTGGAGAAAATCACGACGGTTCAGCATGGCAATGTGGAGTGGCCCGGTCAGGAAACGGCGTAGCGCGCGAGCGCGCGGACATCTTCTTCGAACATCTCGCCGACTTCGCGGCGCAGTATTCGTCCCGAGCCGTCGACGACGAACAGCACGGGCAGGCCCTTGCGCAGGTCGAACCGGCGCAGCGTGTCGGCATCCGCCAGCGCGGCGGGAAACGTGTATCCGTTGTCGGCGAGGTAGGCGCGCGCCTTCGCGGGGTCCTTGTCGATCGAGAACGTCACCACCTCCAGCCCGCGCCCGCCGTGCTGGCGGTACAGTGCCTCGAGCAGCGGATTCTGGCGCTTGCAGAAGGGGCACCACGACGCCCAGAACTCGACGACGACGACGCGACCGGCAAGCCGCGAAGCTGGCAAGGTCGTGCCGTCCAGGAGCTTCAGGTCGCGCCACTCGACGCGGTCGCCGACCTCCGCCGCGCGCGCGGCCGGCGCGGCCGCTGCCGGGACAAGCAGCGACGCAATCAGGAAGTCCCGGCGGTTCATCGGTACGTGGGCACCGGGCACCGGCGCGAGGGGAGGCGAATTGCGCCAGCGTTGACTCTCAGTTGTTGACGGGCGAGCGCGGGTCCAGCAGTAGCGACATGACGTCGCGGATCTGCTTCTCGTCGAGCAGCTTCATGTGGCCGAAGCGCGGCATGTTGGAGCAGGCCGCATAGGCCTTGCTGTTCCACAGCTTGCCCCAGGTGTACTGGATGACCGCCGCCGACGACGGGTCGGTCACGTTCTTGACGCCGCGGATCTTGCCGTAGTTGTAGAGGCTCGGGCCGATGGTGCCGAACGAGATTTCCTTCTTGTCGATCTGGTGGCAGTTGTAGCACTGGCCGCCGTTGCCCTTGGTGTCGGCGCTCGCGTCGGTAAAGGTCATGCCGCGGCCGCTCTGTGCCAGCTTCTCCCCTTCCACCCAGTTGCCGAAGTACTGCCCGCCGGCCGGCCACCTGATGGAGGCCAAAGATTCGGCCTCGATGCGCTTTGCCACTTCCGGCGACGGCGGCGTGGCGGACGAACATGCGGACTGTCCCAGATCCTGATTGAGCCGGTCGGCCTTGGCAATGCCCTCGTCGCGGAACGAGTTCTTCATCATGGCCGCGAACTCGGCATCCAGATCGGCGCTCGGGCCGACGCTGGCACATCCTGCCACCAGGGCTGCCACGGCGATGCCGAAGATGACATGCTTGGTCTTGAGTTTCATGGCGTCAGCTCCTTCAGCGCTTGAGGGCCGGCGCGATGGACTTCGCGCCCTTGGCATTGACGCCCATGTAGACCGCCAGGGCTATGGTCACGTCGGAGGCGAAGAGCGGATAGGCGAAGCGCTGCAGCCTGAGGCAGTCGTTCAATCGCAGCTGCATGCTCCACATCTGCCCGTTGGACACCCGGTACGCCGGCCACGCGGCGATGCCCAGGCCATCGCCTGGGTTCCGGTAGAGCGGCGGCAGGTCCTGCAGGCGGATGCGCTTGCCTTCTTCGCCGTGGCAGCTGGCACAGGAAAAGTCCATCGGCCCGGCCCGGTAGAAGAACGCCTTCTCGCCCAACGCATAGAACTTGCGCTCCAGGGGATTGTCCTGTGGCAGTGCAAAGCGCATGTCGCGCGACTGGCCCGAGATCCAGGTGGCCAAGGCGGTGATGTTGGCCATCTCGCCCTTGCCGAACGGCGTCTTGGCCAGTTCCTCGGCGTTGAACCCCTGCAGGGTGGCCATGCAGGTGACGAGGCGCGACTCGACGTCCTGAACCCGTCCGGTGTCGGCGAAGTAGCGGGGCAGTTCGACCCAGGCCCCCTTGACGACCCCAGGGCCCTTGCCGAGATCGCACTTCTCCAGGCTGACTTTCTTCGGCCCGCGCGGGGTCTTCCACAGCTCCTCGCCCTTGACCTCGAACAGCTCCGCGGGATTGCCGTCGGCCAGCGCCGCCCGATACTTCTCGATTTCCTTGATCGAGTCCTGGCCGAAAGCCAGCGACGAGGCCAGCGCCGTCGCCAGCGCGGCGGCCGCCACGCGTTTCACACGATTGCCCACGTCATACCTCCGGAGTGTGATGCGCGACCCGCCGCGCGTCGTCGAAAAGGGGCCCGCTCTCCCGCGCCGCTAGGGACGCAGGTAGGCGTAGCCTTCCTTGGCCTGCAGCTTGGAGACCTCGGCGACCCCGGAGGGTACGATCTTGGCCTCGGCGATCACCTTGCTCTTGTCGATGTTGCGCGATTGCAGAGTGAAATTGCAGACGCGGAACTCGATGCCCTTCGAGACCAGATCCTGCACCAGCGGCTCGTAGAGGTTGCCGTTCTTGTCGGCGGCGCCGTCGAGCAGGAAGTTGATGCCGGCCGCATGCGTCACCACGACGATCTTCGCCGTGGGATCGGCGGCAAGGTGGTTCTTGATGTTGCGCATCGCCGCGGTCGCCTGATCGTTGCCCTCATTCAGGTGATAGACGACCTTGACAGGACCGGACGGGTCGGCCGCGAGGGCCGGGACTGCGCACATCGCCACCGCGAACGCGGCCGCGGCCGCAGCGTTACGCCATATCGACATCGGAACCTCCTCCTGGTCGGGGCGCACGGTGCGCCCCTGGTTGCGCCCCGCGAGATCGTCGCCTCGTCGGTGCGCGCTCGCGACGGCTTCGCCCTACGCGATCGTCGCCTCGTCGGTGCGCTTTTCGCCGCGGTTGTCGGTCCAGGTGACTTGGACCTTCTCGCCCTTGGCACCGCCCTTGAACTTGAACGACAGGAACGGGTTCTTCGCCACCGCCGGGCCCCACTGCGCGGACAGCACGGTCTTGCCGTTGTGGGTCGCGGTCACGGTCTGGATGAACCACGCCGGGATCGTCTTGCCCTGCGGGTCCTTCCGCTGGCCGGTCTCCATTTCGTGGCTCATCAGCACCTTCACTTCGGTCGAATCGCCAACGACGTTCGCCCGGATTCGCATCGGATCTGCCATGTCTTGCCTCCTGGTGGTCGTGTTGGGGGTCCGCGTCAGCCGCCGCAGCCGCCCAGCGTGACCTTGATTTCCTTGGACGCCACGTAGTACTTGCCGTCGGCCTTGACCAGTGCATAGACGTTCGAGCTCTGGCCCATCTTCAGGCGGGTGGTGATCGCCGGGTCGGTGCCCGCGGGAATGTCGAACGACGCCACCAGCATGTTCGGATTCTTCTCGACCAGGATCGCGATCGACTCGGTCTTCGGGATCGCGCTCGACACGCCGACCGGCACGACGGCACCGTTCTCGGCGATGTCGGGCGTCTGCACGAACGTGATGTCCTTGCTCTGCGCCGGCGTGCCGCCGCCAAGCGCCTTCATCGTCTCGTCCATCGTCTTGGTGTCGAACGCGGCCTTGTTCCACGCTGCCTGCGCCGCTGCGTCGCGCGGCAGCCAGCCGGCCGCCGCGACCAAGCGTGAACAGCGTGACCCCGCCGCCCTTCTTCAGTATGTCCCTGCGATGCGTGTCCATGTTTTCCTCCGCCTGCCGAAAATTAGATCACGTTATACCCGGTTCCGCTTCCAACGCGCAAACAGCCGGCCGGTCATGATGCCCTGCTGCCCGCCGCCTGCCAACACCCTACTTCGCACCCCCGAGGATCCACTGGACCATCGCCCGCGCATCCGCCTCCTTGACCTGCGCCTGCGGCGGCATCGGGATCTGGCCCCAGACACCCACGCCGCCGGCACGCACCTTCGCCGCGAGCTTGGCTTCGGCCGATCCGTCGCCGGCGTACTTGGCGGCGATCTCGCGGAATCCCGGCCCGACCACGCGGCTGGCCACGGCGTGGCAGGCGGTGCAGCCCGCCTGCTTGACCATCGCCGCGGGATCGGCAACTGCCGCCGGCTTCGTTGGCGCTGCGGCTGCCGGTGCTCCGGCCGCCGCCACCATTGGCGCCGACTTGGTCCCGCGTGAAGCGCCGGTGCCTTCGACCGGACCGAGGTCGCGCGTCTGCTCGGCGAGGTTGCCGTGCGAGTCGCGGGCGTAGTCCGGATATTCCGACGACAGCCGTACCTCGGCGACGCAATTGGTCATGCAAAGGGTGTTCATTACGTCGGGCTTGCCGTCGCGGCGCATGAAGCCGTGGTTGGTGGTGAACCCGTCGCGATTGGGCAGCTTCAGCTTGGGCAGCGACTCCCGGTCGAGCGCGGCGTCGGCGGGAAGGATGTCGGACAGGTGCAGCACGTAGGCCGTCAGCGCGTAGACCTCGTCGGGCGTCAGCGTCTTCGGGTTGGTGAATGGCATCGCGCGGTTGATGTAGTCCCAGAGCGTCGTCGCATGGGCGAGCTTGCTGCCGGTGGTGCGCATCGGCTGGTCGGTCTTGAGCGAGCCCACGCCGCCGGCGATGGCCATGTAATCGGTGCTCTCGCCGAAGGTGCCGTGGCAGCTCGCGCACTTCGCGTCGTAGATTCCCTGCCCCTCGGCGACGGTGCCGCGGCCGGGCGGCAGGCCCTTGCCGTCGGGCCGGACGTCGATGTCCCAGGCGGCGACCTGCTCGGGGGTCGGCGCCTGGCCGAAGCCGTATTTCGGCGCCGCCGTGGGCCCGGCCGCGAAGGCCGGCAGCGCCACGAGCGCCGACAACGAGCGCCGCGTGGATGCCGGCGAGGCGACGATGCCGGGGCCCTTCGCGCGGACCGAGGCGCGGGGGGGCTCAGAGCGCCTGGACATTGGACACCTCGCCGGTGGCATCGACGCGCCAGGTCTGGATCGCGTTGTTGTGATAGATCGACCGCGTGCCGCGGACGGCGCGCAGCTGGCGCAGCGCCGGCTGCACGTAGCCGGTGTCGTCGACGACGCGCGACTGCAGCAGCGCCGGGCCGCCGTCCCAGTTCCAGTCGATGCGAAAGCGCGTCAGCGCCTTGGTGTGCACCGGCTCCTGCAGCTGCGCCGTGCGCCAGTTCCTGCCGCCGTCGGTCGACACGTCGACGCGGCGCATCTTGCCGCGCCCCGACCATGCGAAGCCGGTGATCTGGTGGTAGCCCTTGTCGAGGATGACCTGGCCGCCGGACGGCGACGTGATGACGCTCTTCGCTTCCTGGATCCACGTGAACTGCCGATGGACTGCCGCCCGGGCAGCAGGTCGACGTAGTGCAGCGATTCCTCGCGCGTGTACCACGGCTGGTCGCCGACCTCGATGCGGCGCAGCCACTTGACGCTGGACACGCCCTGCACGCCCGGCACCAGCAGCCGCAGCGGATAGCCCTGCTCGGGGCGCAGCATCTCGCCGTTCTGGCCGTAGGCGACGATGACGTCGTCGAGCGCCATTTCGATGGGCACCGTGCGCGTCAGCGCGGCGCCGTCGGAGCCCTCCGCCAGCACGAATTTCGCCGCCTTGCGGTCGACGCCGACCTCGTCGAGCAGCGTCGACAGCAGGACGCCGGTCCATTCGCTGCAGGCGAGCATGCCGTGCGAGAACTGCACCGTCGGCACCGCGACGTTGCCCCATTCCATGCCGGTGTTGGCGCCGCACTCGATGAAGTGGACGCGCGACACCGACGGGAAGCGGATGATGTCGTCCATCGTGAACATCCGCGGGGCCTTGACCATGCCGTGCACCATCAGCCGGTGCTGGAACGGGTCGATGTCCGGGATCCCCGCGTGGTGGCGCTCGAAATGCAGGCCCGACGGCGTGATGATGCCGAACAGGTTCTGCAGCGGCGTGAACGAGACCGACGAATGCGGCGTGCGCGTGAGCCCCGGGCTTTCGCGCCGGCGCACGCTGGCCTCGAACTTCGACGGAACGCCGTACGGCGAGGTGAGGACCGGCGCGCCGAGCGTCTTGCTCCACTCCGGGACCAGGGCAGGCTTGTCCTGGGCGGCGGCGCGCGCGGGCGCCAGCGCGGCCCCGGCCGCGACCACGCCGCCCGACAGCGCGGCGGCACGGCGCAGGAAGCCGCGGCGACCGCCGTCCGGGGACGCCGGCGCTTCGGGCGCCGGGCGAATCCGCCCCGGCACGGGTGTCTTGTCCCGCATCTGTGTCTCCCTGCTGGGCACGGCGCCCGCTCCGCGTGCAGCGCGCCGCACCGGGTCGCGGTGCGCCCTGGTTGATCAGTGGTTCGAAGCGAATTCGATCAGTTCGTCGCGCAGCGGCGCGCGGTCGTCGATGCGGCTCGCGATCTGCACGCATACCGTGCGGCAGATCTCCGCGAACGTCGGATCGTTGACCTTGTAGAAGACGACGTTGCGTTCCTTGCGGCGGCTGACCACGCCGGCCTGATGCAGGAGCGACAGGTGGCGCGATACGTTGGTCTGGCTGGCGCCGGTCGCGTTGACGATCGCGGTGACCGACTGCTCGGTCGAGCAGATCGTGTGCAGGATCTTCAGCCGCGTCGGCTCGGACAGCAGGCTGAAATAGCGGGCGACGGCGCTGAACACGTGGTCCTGCTCGGCGGCGATCGACGGAACGGCGGCGTCGACGGCGGCGGCGGCGGCGGATACGGGATCGATTTTACCATCGTATGACTATGTGCGCATACAGTCCAATGTCAACACTCCGCCCCGCGCCGGCGCCAGCCGGTCATGCTCGCGGCATCGAGCACGCTCACCGCGACCGCCAGCGCCGCGGCGCCACGAAACACCCGCGCAAGCGGGACCGAGATTCCGGACGACGGCGCGTCGGGAATGCGCGGGGCGTGGAACCGAACCGCCGCCGCGCAGTTCCAACCCCGGACCCGCCGTTGCAATCAGGAGACGCCTTGACCGACCGTCGCGACCCCCGCTCCTGACCCGGCCGCCCCCAGCCAGCCGGCGCACGCGCGGGACCACCGCGGACCCGCGCGGCGCGGACCGGATTTCGTGGCCGCGGCGCCGTGCGCTCGCGGCGCTGGTCGCCGGCACGGTCGGCAGCGCCCTGTCCCCGTTCGCCAACGCGCAGGCGCGCCCGGCGCTCGCCCCCACGCCCCCCGACGCCGAGGGACCGTTCTACCCGCGCACCCTGCCCGCGGACCGCGATGGCGACCTCACCCGCGTGGCCGGGCGCAGCGGCGTCGCGCAGGGCACGCTGCTGTACCTCGCCGGCACGGTGCGGCGCACCGACGGGACGCTGCTGTCCGGCGCCACGGTCGAGCTCTGGCAGTGCGATGCGCTGGGCGTCTACCACCACGTCGGCGCCGACCGAGCCGCAGCGACGAGAACTTCCAGGGCTACGGCGCCGTCGTCACCGATGCCGACGGGCGCTATGCGTTCAGGACGATCCGGCCGGTCGCGTATCCGGGCCGGCCGCCGCATCTGCATTTCAAGCTCACGCCGAAAAGCGGACCCGGCCTGACGACGCAGCTCTACGTCAGGGGCGACGGCGGTCCGACGTCGACGTTCGTCGGCCGCGACCGCGACCGGCTGTCGATGACGCTGGCATCCGCGCAGGGCCGGGAACCCGGCGCGCTCGCGGCGGAGTTCGACTTCGTGCTGCGGTGACGGCGCCGGAGCGGCGTCAGTGCACGGTGACCGGCGAGAAGAAGCGCACGACGGCGCCCGAACGCAGCTGGTAGACCCCGTCGCCGAGCGGCCGCGCGCCGTCGATCTCGCCGCAGGTCAGGACGATTTCCGTGTCGCCGTGGGTGGCTTCGAGGACGACGTCGTCGGCAGGCGTGTCCTCGTCGGGCACGCGCAGGTAGTCGGTCTCGAACATCACGCCGTCGACCAGGACGAACGCGGCGTCGTGCATCGTGTCGGTCAGCTTGGCAAGGGTGCCCATGGTCGTCGCATCGCTCCGGCGGGCGGCGGAAGCGCCACCCTTCGCTTCGCTAGATGCGGCCCTTCGCCGGCGGTTCAAGGGCCCGCGGCCGGACCGCGACGTGCGCGCGGGCACGCCGGGTGGCGTAGGAGCGCACGGTCGATGCCGGAGGGCGTCGGAGGGCGTCAGACGGCATCGGGGACATCGGAGGGCGCTCAGAAGGTGAGCGCGCGGACGAAATTGGGCAACGCCAGCCCGGCCCGATGCGTTTCGCCGTTGTAATACTGCAGGTCCCTGAGGCCCCGCTGCGCGATCCGCCGGTCGATTTCCGGGGTCGACGGCTTGCGCGGGTCGAGCGACGCCGAGGCGATCGCCATCATCCACAGCCCGCCGTAGAGCGGGATCGACACGAGATAGGGCGTGACCAGCGGGAACGCATCGCGCAGCCGCGCGAGGCCATCGCGGATGCGCTGCGGGTGCGCGACCGGGCTCGCGATGTGCAGCGTCATCGCGCCCACCGGATTCAGCCTGGCGGCGCAGGCGCGGTAGAACTCGGTGGTGTAGAGCGGCGTCGACGGGCCGCCCGGGTCGGTCAGGTCGAGCACGATCAGGTCGAACTGCTCGGCCGTTTCGCGAACGAAGGCGAAGCCGTCGCCGATCCGGAGCGTCAGCCGGGGATCGTCGAGCGCGCCGCGATGGACGCTGTGGAGGTACTTGCGGGTGATGTCGACGACGGCGAGGTCGATTTCGCACAGCGTCACCGACTTGATCGTCGGGTGCTTGAGGAGTTCCTCCGCCGAGCCCCCGTCGCCGCCGCCGATGATCAGTGCGCGCTCGGGGGCGGGATGCGTGACCGCCGCCGGGTGGACGAGGTTCTCGTGATAGAAGAACTCGTCCTTCTCCGACGTCATGAAATGGCCGTCGAGGCGGAACAGCCTGCCGAACGTCGCGCTATCGTGGACTTCGACCGTCTGATGCGGCGAACGGAATTTCTCGAACGCGCGCGCCGAGCGGATGAAGAAACCCCAGTCGTCGGTGAGCCGCTCGGTCAGGATGCCCGGCGCGATGTCGCCCGCGGCAGGCGCGGCTGGCCCGCCCCGGTCGTCAGTCATCCTTGCCCCCGCGGCCGATCGAGTGCGAAAGCGCGCGCGGGCGAAGATCAGGCGTGTCGGCGGGGCAGCCGTACCATTCGCCTGGCAGATGGATGCCGTCCATCGGTCGTCCCCTCGAGTGTGGCCCTGTTGCGGGCCAATTCAGTGCACGGACCCCTGCGCAGGCGGTGCGACAAAAGGTGACGGCGCCTTGGGATTGGCGAGCGCGAAAGCATTGAATTATTGCACATTTTTGAGCCCGGCGCGATAATTTCAGGCTCCGGGCCGCACAACGGCAGTTTTTTGCAGTGCGGCATCGCCCCGGGGCGCGGCCGCGACGTGGACGTCGCGGCGCACGCCTGCGCCAATCGCCAAACGATTCCTCCGCCCATCCGACATCGCCGACTCCCGCCCATGACCGCCAGTCTCGCCACCGATTCCGATCTCGCCAACGCGCTGCGGGCGCTTGCCATGGACGCCGTCGAGGCGGCGAAGTCCGGCCACCCCGGCATGCCGATGGGGATGGCCGAGATCGCCGTCGCGCTGTGGCACCGGCATCTGTCGCACAACCCCGCGCATCCGCAATGGGCCGACCGCGACCGCTTCGTGCTGTCCAACGGCCACGGCTCGATGCTGCTGTACGGGCTGCTGCACCTCACCGGCTACGACCTGCCGCTGGACGAGCTCAAGCGCTTCCGCCAGCTGCACTCGAAGACGCCGGGGCATCCGGAGACCGGCCTCACGCCCGGCGTCGAGACGACGACCGGTCCGCTCGGTCAGGGCATCGGCAACGCCGTGGGCATGGCCCTCGCGGAAGCGCTGCTCGCGGCGCAGTTCAACCGGCCGGGCCACAGCGTCGTCGACCACCGCACCTGGGCGTTCCTCGGCGACGGCTGCCTGATGGAAGGCGTGTCGCACGAGGTCTGCGCGCTGGCCGGCACGCTCGGGCTCGCGAAGCTCGTCGCGTTCTGGGACGACAACGGCATCTCGATCGACGGCGAGGTCGACGGCTGGTTCACCGACGACACGCCGGCGCGGTTCGAGGCCTACGGCTGGAACGTGATCCGCGCCGTCGACGGCCACGATGTCGACGCGGTGGACGCGGCGATCCGGGCCGCGCTGACCGAAACGGCGCGGCCGACGCTGATCTGCTGCCGCACCGTCATCGGCAAGGGCGCGCCGACCAAGGCCGGCACCGCCGACGCCCACGGCTCGGCGCTCGGCGACAAGGAAATCGCGGGCGCCCGCGCCGCGCTCGGCTGGCCGCACCCGCCGTTCGTGATCCCGCCGACGATCGCCGACGCGTGGAACGCGCGCGCGGCCGGCGCCCACGCGCGAAGCGGCGTGGACGGCGCGGCTCGCCGCGTACCGCGCCGCGTTCCCCGAGCTCGCCGCGGAGTTCGAGCGGCGGATGGCGGGCGAATTGCCCGGCCAGGTTCGCGTCGGCGGTCGCATCGTTCGTCGCCGCGCAGGCCGCCCGGGCCGAGACCGTCGCCACGCGCAAGGCGTCGCAGCAGACGATCGAGGCGTTCGCGCGCGCGCTGCCGGAAATGCTGGGAGGATCGGCCGATCTCACCGGCTCGGTGTTCACCAACTGGTCGGGCAGCGTGCCGGTGACGCGCGGCAATCTGGGGGACCACGGCGGCGCCGGCGACAGCGCGGCAGGCAGCCGGGCAACTACCTCCATTACGGCGTCCGCGAGTTCGGCATGAGCGCCATCATGAACGGCCTCGCGCTGCACGGCGGCTTCATTCCCTACGCCGGCACGTTCCTCACCTTCTCCGACTACGCGCGCAACGCGGTGCGGATGGCCGCGCTGATGAAGCTGCGCGCGATTCACGTCTACACCCACGACTCGATCGGCCTCGGCGAGGACGGACCGACGCACCAGTCGATCGAGCACGCGGCGAGCCTGAGGCTGATCCCGAACCTCGACGTCTGGCGCCCCTGCGACACCGTCGAGACGGCCGTGGCGTGGGCGGCCGCGATCGAGCGCCTGCCCGGCGCCGACCCCGGCCCGACCGCGCTGCTGTTCACGCGGCAGAACGTGCCGTTCGTCCCGCGGAGCGACGCGCAGATCGCCGCCATCCGCCGCGGCGGCTACGTGCTGGCCGACTGGGATGCTGCCGCCGGCCGGCGCGCGATCGTCGTCGCCACCGGTTCGGAAGTCGCCCTCGCGCTGGCGGCGCGCGACCTGCTCGCCGGCGAAGGCGTCGGCGTGCGCGTCGTCTCGATGCCCTGCACGCGCCGTTTCGACGCGCAGGATGCGGCCTGGCGAGCGAGCGTGCTGCCGCCCGGGACGGCGCGCGTCGCGGTCGAGGCGGGGTCCACCGACGGCTGGCGCAAGTACACCGGCACCGCCGACGACCCGAAGAGCGCGGTGCTCGGCATCGACACCTTCGGCGAATCCGCGCCCGCCGGCGTGCTGTTCAAGCACTTCGGCCTGACCGTCGACAACCTCGCCGCGATCGTCCGGCGCTGCGTGGCGGCGGCGTGACGGCGCACGCGATGAGTCCGGCCACGTCCATTCGTCCCGCGGCGGTGGCCGACGCCCGCGCGATCGCGCAGGTGCGCGTCGACGCGTGGCGGGCGACCTACCGCGGGATGATTCCCGACGCGTACCTCGACGGCATGAGCGTCGACGCGAGCGAGACCCTCTGGCTGCGCGTGCTGAGCGCGCCCAACCGCGTCGCCGCCGTCTTCGTCGCCGAAGACGCGACGGGCATCGTCGGCTTCGCGTCGGGCCACCGGCTGGCCGAGCCGAAGCTCGGATTCGACGCCGAGCTGTCGGCGGTCTACCTCGCGCCGGCGGCGCAGCGCGCCGGCACGGGCGCCCGGATGGTCGCCACCGTCGCGGCGACACTGTCGTCGCTGGGCGCCACGGGACTGATCGCCTGGGTGATCGCCGGGAACCGGCGCGCCCGCGCATTCTACGAAGCGCTCGGCGGCGAATTGCTGCAGGAGCAGCCGTTCCAGTGGGACGGCATGGACCTCGTCGAGGCGGGCTACGGCTGGCGCGATCTGTCCGCGCTGGCCGTCGCCGGCCCCGCCCGTCACCCCCCCGACCTCGAAACCGAAAAGGAGTGAGACCATGACCATCAAAGTCGCCATCAACGGCTACGGCCGCATCGGCCGCAACATCCTGCGCGCGCACTACGAAGGCGGCAAGAAGCACGACATCGAGATCGTCGCGATCAACGACCTCGGCAGCCCCGAGACCAACGCGCACCTGACGCGCTACGACACCGCGCACGGCAAGTTCCCCGGCAAGGTCGCCGTCGACGGCGACTCGATGATCGTGGCGGCAACGGTGACCGCATCAAGGTGTTCGCGCAGCGCGATCCGGCGACAGCTGCCGTGGGGCGCGCTCGGCGTCGACGTCGTCCTCGAGTGCACCGGCCACTTCAACACCAAGGAGAAGGCGTCGGCGCACCTGAAGGGCGGCGCGAAGAAGGTCATCCTCTCGGCGCCCGGCGGCAAGGACGTCGACGCGACGGTCGTCTACGGCGTCAATCACGGCACGCTGAAGGCCGCGCACACCGTCATCTCGAACGCCTCGTGCACGACCAACTGCCTCGCGCCGCTGGTGAAGCCGCTGCACGAGAAGATCGGCCTCGTCACCGGGCTGATGACGACGATCCACGCGTACACCAACGACCAGGTCCTGACCGACGTCTACCACGAGGACCTGCGGCGCGCGCGCTCGGCGACGATGAGCATGATCCCGACCAAGACCGGCGCCGCCGCGGCGGTGGGCCTGGTGCTGCCCGAGCTCAACGGCAAGCTCGACGGCTACGCGATCCGCGTCCCGACGATCAACGTGTCGGTGGTCGACCTGTCGTTCATCGCCGCGCGCGACACCACGGTCGACGAGGTGAACGCGATCATGAAGGACGCCGCCGAGAACGGCCCGCTCGCCGAAGTGCTCAACTACAACACGGCGCCGCTGGTGTCGGTCGACTTCAACCACGACCCGGCGTCGTCGACCTTCGACGCGACGCTGACCAAGGTCTCCGGCCGCCTGGTCAAGGTCTCGTCGTGGTACGACAACGAATGGGGCTTTTCCAACCGGATGCTCGACACGACCGTCGCGCTGATGAACGCCAAGTGACGCCGTCCGCCGCTTGAACACGAGCCCGAGCGCCGGTCCCGGCGCGGCCCCCGACCACGGCAGCGCGTCGCCGACCGGCGCGGTCGCCGTGCGTCCGATCGCGCTCGCCGACGTCGAGGGTTTCCGTGCCTGCGTCGATGCGGTGATGAAGGAGCGACGCTGGCTCGCGTATCGTGGAGGCGTTTTCGCTCTCCCGGACGGCGGCGTTCGTCGCCGGCAACCTCGAGTCGGGGAACCCGCAGTTCGTCGCCGACGACGGCGGACGCATCGTCGGCTGGTGCGACATCTGCCGCGAAACCATCCCGACCTACGCGCATTGCGGGATGCTGGGCATGGGCGTGCTCGCGCCCTGGCGCGGACGCGGCGTCGGAGCCCGGCTGATCGGGGCCGCGCTCGCGGCGGCGCGCGAGCGCGGGTTCGAGCGCGTGGAGCTGTCGGTCTACGCGCACAACGCCGCGGCGCTGGCGCTCTACCGCAGGGCAGGCTTCACGCATGAAGGCACGCGCGTGCGCGGCCGCAAGCTCGACGGCGAATACGCCGACATCCACATGATGGGGCTCGTGCTCACGCACTGAGCCCCTCCTCCCAAAGGACACCACCATGGCCTTCTTCCGCCTTTCCGACCTCGACGTGCGCGGCAAGCGCGTGTTCATCCGCGCCGACCTCAACGTGCCGCAGGACGACAGCGGCGCGATCACCGACGACACGCGGATTCGCGCGTCGGTGCCCGGCATCCGCGACGCGCTCGACCGCGGCGCGGCGGTGATGGTCACCTCGCACCTCGGCCGGCCGACCGAGGGGCAGTGGAGCGAAGCCGATTCGATGGCGCCGGTCGCGCGGCGGCTCGGCGAGCTGCTGGGCCGCGACGTGCCGCTGGTCCGCGACTGGGTCGACGGCGGCGCCTGGCACGCGGCGCTGAAGGCGGGCGACGTCGTGCTGCTCGAGAACTGCCGCTTCAACAAGGGCGAGAAGAAGAACGACGAGGCGCTCGCGCGCCGGATGGCGGCGCTCACCGACGTCTACGTCAACGACGCGTTCGGTACCGCGCATCGCGCCGAGGCCACCACCGAGGGCATCGCGCGCTTCGCGCCGGTGGCCTGCGCCGGGCCGCTGGTGGCCGCCGAGCTCGACGCGCTGACCCGGGCGCTGGCGCAGCCGAAGCGGCCGCTGATCGCGATCGTCGCGGGATCGAAGGTCTCGACCAAGCTCACCGCGCTGCGCGCGCTGGCGGCGAAGGTCGACGGCCTGATCGTCGGCGGCGGCATCGCCAACACGTTCATCCTCGCCGAGGGCGGCCATATCGGCAAGTCGCTCGCCGAGCCGGACCTCGTCGGCGAGGCGAAGGCCATACTCGACGCCTGGCCGGGGAAGGTCCCGGTGCCGGTGGACGCGGTGTGCGCCAAGGAGTTCTCCGCGACGGCCAGGCCGGAGCTGAAGGCGATCGAGAACGTCGAGCCGGACGACATGATCCTCGACATCGGTCCGCACAGCGTCGCGTTGCTCAAGTCGATGCTCGCGAAGGCGGGAACGATCGTGTGGAACGGCCCCGTCGGGGTGTTCGAGTTCGACGCCTTCGCCGGCGGCACGAAGGCGGTGGCCGAGGCGATCGCCGCCTCCGGCGCGTACACGATCGCCGGCGGCGGCGACACCGTCGCGGCGATCAACAAGTTCGGCATCGCCGACCGGATCTCGTACATCTCGACTGCGGGCGGCGCGTTCCTCGAATTCCTCGAAGGCAAGACGCTGCCGGCGATCGCGGCGCTCGAAGCCCGCGCCGAAGCCTGACTGCCGCCCGCCCCCCATCCGACCGGATCGCTCATGCCCCGTTCCACCAAGATCGTCGCCACGCTCGGCCCCGCCAGCAACTCGCCGGAGATGCTGTCGCGGCTGATCGCCGCCGGCGTCGATGTCGTCCGGCTCAACTTCTCGCACGGCGCGGCCGCCGACCACATCGAGCGGGCGCGCATCGTGCGCGAGGAGGCAAAGGCCCAGGGCCGGGCGGTCGGCATCATGGTCGACCTGCAGGGGCCGAAGATCCGCGTCGGCAAGTTCAGGGACGGCCGGATCACCCTGGTCCCGGGGTCGACCTTCGTGCTCGACGCCGATTGCCGGGAGGGCGACGCCGAGCACGTGGGGCTCGATTACCCGGAACTTGTCCGCGACGTCGGTCCCGGCGCGGTGCTGCTCCTCGACGACGGGCTCATCAAGCTGATGGTCGAGCAGGTCCAGGGGTCGCGCATCGTCACGCGCGTGGTGCTGGGCGGCGTCCTGTCCAACAACAAGGGCATCAACCGCCAGGGCGGCGGCCTGTCGGCGCCGGCCCTCACCGCCAAGGACATGGAGGACGTGAAGACGGCGGCGGCGATCGAGGCCGATTTCCTCGCGGTATCGTTCCCGAAGAACCAGGAAGACATGTACATGGCGCGACAGCTGCTGCGCGCCGCGGGCAGCCGGGCCACGCTGCTCGCGAAGATCGAGCGGGCCGAGGCGATCGGCGCGCTGGAGGAGATCATCGACGCGTCCGACGGCATCATGGTCGCCCGCGGCGACCTCGCCGTCGAGGTCGGCAACGCCGCGGTGCCCGGGCTGCAGAAGCGGATGATCCGGATGGCGCGCGAGCGGAACAAGCTGACGATCACCGCGACCCAGATGATGGAATCGATGATCCAGAACCCGGTCCCCACGCGCGCCGAGGTCTCCGACGTCGCCAACGCCGTGCTCGACGGCACCGACGCGGTGATGCTCTCCGCCGAGACCGCCGCCGGCAAGTATCCGGTCGAGGTCGTCGACGTCGTGGGACAGATCTGCGTCGAGGCCGAGAAGTCCGACGAGGTCGAGACCGACCGCGACTTCTTCGACCGCACGTTCTCGCGCGCCGACCAGTCGATCGCGATGGCGTCGCTGTTCACGGCGCACCACCTCAAGGTGAAGGCGATCGCGTCGCTGACGCAGAGCGGGTCGACGGCGCTGTGGATGTCGCGGCACAACGTCGGCTGCCCGATCTACGCGCTGACGCCGGAGCCCTCCGCGCTGCGCAAGATGTCGCTGTATCGCAACGTGCGCCCGCTCTTCCTCGAGCAGTCCGGCGACCGCGACGCGGTGCTGCAGTCGGCCGAGGACCTGCTGGTCGCGCGCGGCGTGGTCCAGCCCGGCGACCTGATCGTGCTGACGATCGGCGAGCCGATGGGCAAGTCCGGGGGCACCAACACCATGAAGATCGTCAAGGTGGGCGAGCACCGAAGCTGACCCGGGGCGCCGGAACCGCGCCCGCGGCGGAGTAAAATGAAACGATTGATGCCGTACGCTCAGCGGCCCGCGGCTGCGGCAGCCGCCCACCGCAGCCCGCTTGCAGCACCCATCCGGAGGTCCCGATGCCCCTCGTCTCGATGCGCCAGCTCCTCGACCACGCCGCCGACAACGGCTACGGCCTGCCGGCGTTCAACGTCAACAACCTCGAGCAGGTCCAGGCCATCATGGCGGCCGCCGCCGAGACCGACAGTCCGGTGATCATGCAGGCGTCCGCCGGCGCGAGGAAATACGCGGGCGAGGTGTTCCTGCGCCACCTCATCGAGGCCGCGGTGGAAAGCTATCCCGCCATCCCGGTGGTCATGCACCAGGACCACGGCCAGTCGCCCGACGTCTGCGGGTCGGCGATCAAGCTCGGCTTCTCCAGCGTGATGATGGACGGCTCGCTGCAGGCCGACGGCAAGACCGTCGCCAGCTACGAGTACAACCTCGACGTGACCCGGAAGGTCGTCGACATGGCGCACGCGCTGGGCGTCACCGTCGAGGGCGAGCTGGGCTGCCTCGGTTCGCTCGAGACGATGATGGGCGACAAGGAGGACGGTCACGGTGCCGACGGCGCGATGACGCGCGAAATGCTGCTGACCGACCCCGACCAGGCCGCGGACTTCGTCAAGCGCACGCAGCTCGACGCGCTGGCCATCGCGATCGGCACGTCGCACGGCGCGTACAAGTTCTCGCGCAAGCCCACCGGCGACATCCTCGCGATCGACCGCATCAAGGCGATCAACGCGCGCATCCCCAACACGCACCTCGTGATGCACGGCAGCTCCAGCGTGCCGCAGAACCTCCTCGCCGACATCCGCAAGTACGGCGGCGACATGAAGGAGACCTACGGCGTGCCGGTGGAGGAAATCCAGGAAGGCATCAGGCACGGCGTGCGCAAGATCAACATCGACACCGACATCCGGCTCGCGATGACGGCGGCGGTCCGCAAGTACCTGCACGAGAATCCGTCGAAGTTCGATCCGCGCGACTTCCTCAAGCCGGCGATGCTCGCGGCCAAGGCGATCTGCGTCGAGCGCTACCAGCAGTTCGGCTGCGCGGGCATGGCGTCGAAGATCAAGCCGCTGCCGCTGTCGTCGGTGGCGGCGAAATACAGGAGCGGCGAGTACGCGCAGGTCGTGCGCTGACGCTGCGCCGGGACACCGGCCGCGCGCGCCCGGCGACGCGCCGTCATCGCCCCGTGCCGACATCGAAACCGGGCCGGCGACGCCGCGGCCGGCCATAGCGAATGGGGAGCGATCATGGGCTTCATGAGCATCGTGTGGATGATTGTGGTGGGCTTCATCGTCGGCGCGCTGGCGCGGTTCGTCTACCCCGGCGCCGTGCCGCTCGGCTTCTGGCTGACCGCGCTGCTCGGCATCGGCGGCTCGATCGTCGGCGGCCTGATCGGCCAGATGTTCGGCGGCGACCGGGGCGGCAAGTTCACTCCCGCCGGCTGGCTGATGTCGATCGTCGGCTCGGTGATCCTCATCTGGGTGTGGATCACGTTCATGCGCTGACGGCGCGATCACCGGCTGCGGGCGGAGCGCGGGCCCCGTTTCCCCGATGACGACGCTCGACGAGCTCGAAGCCGCGTCGCGGCGCGTCTACGCGGCGATGGCCGCGACGCCGCAGTACGCGTGGCCGCTGCTGGCGCGTCGCGCCGGCCGCGAGGTCTGGGTCAAGCACGAGAACCACACGCCGACCGGCGCCTTCAAGGTCCGCGGCGGACTCAACCTGCTCGGCGCGATGGCCGAGCGCGGCGAACGCCCCGCCGGCATCGTCAGCGCGACGCGAGGCAACCATGGACAGAGCCTCGCGTACGCCGCGCGCCGGCACGGCCTGCGCTGCGTGATCGTCGTTCCGCACGGCAACTCCCGCGACAAGAACGCGGCAATGGCGGCCTTCGGCGCCGAGCTGATCGAGCACGGGCGCGACTTCGACGAGGCGAAGGGCCACGCGGCCGGCCTGGCTGGAAGCGAAGGCCTGCGCTTCGTCGGGCCGTTCGAGCCGGAGCTCGTCGCCGGTGTCGGCACCTACGCGCTGGAGCTGTTCCGCGCCGTGCCCGGCCTCACCACCGTCTACGTGCCAATCGGCTGCGGATCGGGAATCTGCGGACTGATCGCGGCGCGCGACGCGCTGGGACTCGCGACGAGGATCGTCGGCGTCGTCTCCGCCGCGGCCAACGCGTATGCGCAATCGTTCCGGACGCGCACCCGCGTCGAGACCGCGACCGCCGACACCCTGGCCGACGGTATGGCGGTGCGGGTGCCGGTGCCGGCCGCGCTGGAGATCATCTGGCGCGGCGCCCACGACGTCGTCGAGGTCTCCGACGACGAGATCGCGGCGGCGATCCGCGCGTATCACGACGACACGCACCAGCTCGCCGAGGGCGCCGGCGCGGCGCCTCTCGCGGCGCTGCTCGCCGCCGGCGCGGCGGCGGGCGCCCGCCCCGCCGCCATCCTCTGTGGCGGCAACATCGACCGCGACGTCTACCGGAGAATCATCGCCGGCTGACTCCCGCCGACCGGCTCGGCGCGGGTTTCAGGGATCCGCGAAGACGAGCACCTCGGCGGCCGGTGGCGGAAACACGGGACGGTACGGGGCGCGGAAGATCCTGGCGGAAGGCAAGGGAAGCGGATGCGTCGGCGCGGGGGCTTCGCGCGGGCGGTTCGCTCGGTCGCCGCCGCGGGCGATCGCTGCGGACGATCGCTGCGGACGCGCGGCCAGGGGCTCGCGGGGGAACGTCGATTGCCCTGCCCGGCGCGCGGGCGCGGCAGTCAGGCGGCGGTCAGACGAGATCGGCGGCGGGACCCAGGATCTGCTCGCGCAACTCGCGGTAGCGCGGGATCTGCGGCGGATAGACGCAGATGTATTTCACCTGCGCTGCCTGCAGGCAGCGCTGCTTGATGATCTCGAGCTTCTGATCGCGCGGGTTCACCACCTGGTCAGGCTCCTTCGAGTCGACGATGGCGACGATGGTCATGTCGCGGTCGCAGATGACGAAGCCGACGTGCTGGTTGGCGATCTTGCGGAACGCCCGCAACCGCTCCATCCCCTGCGGACCGATCTTGACCTGCAGCACGTCGGACAGCCGGATGCGGGCGAAGATCTCGTGCCGGGGAAACGCGGCCCGCAGCAGCAGATAGACGACGCCCTCGGCCTTGGTGAGAAAGCGCGGGCGCAGCAGGTACAGGCCCGGCAGCTCGGCCGACGACAGCAGGCGAGTCGTCTCGCCCTCGGTCCACTGCGCGACGGTGTTGGGTGAATCGCCGCCGGCTTTCGGCACCGCCGCCGGCGGCCCGGTTGCGGCGGACGAGCCCGACCACGACCGCGATCGCCAGCGCGGCAATCGCGATTCCGAACAGGATTCCCGCGTTCATCTGCAAAGTTCGATCGCTCGGCGAGAGTCGCTGCGGCCGGTGGCCGCGTGGCCGGCTTGGCGGGTGGAGAAGGTCATGGTTCGATGGACGGGTCGGGCGAAGGTCGCCGTTCAGGCCGCTACTAGTCTAAATCATTTCGCCGGCCGGCAGTTGCGGCCGCGGGGTCCGCCGTCGGCGCGGCCGCCGCTTCCGGGCGCCGGCGCAACAGCCGCGCTCGGCGGGCAACCGCCGCGCCACGCGTTCACCGGCTGGACGCCGCGCCGCCGGCGATGCCCTCGTCGATCCGCTGCTGCAGGTACGGATAGAACGGATTGGACGACACCCGGCCCAGCAGATCGAAGCTGACGAGCAGCGCGCCGCGCTCGCCCCGCACCGCCATCGCGCCGAGATTGACGCCGAAGTCGTCGGTGCCGTCGGGCTGCAGGCCGTACAGCGCGTCCCCGACCGGAAACGGCAGCGCGATGTGCGACAGCGAGAACACGTCGCGCGGATACGCGAGTCCCAGCGGACGCACGTCCTCGGCGGTGGCGCCGGCCCGGGTGACGCGCGCGACCATCTGCTCCGAGTCGGCGTCGGCGTTGGTGACGACCGTCGCCGTGAACCGGCGCGGCGCATCGGGCAGGAGCCGCGTCAGCGACGGTCTCGGACCGCTCCCGCAGCAGCGGCCCGAATCTGGAATTGCGGTTGAGGTCGAACAGCACCAGCTCGCTGCCGTTGGCCGGCAGGTGCGCGTACAGCTCGGTGACGACGGCGCGGGTGCTGACGGTGGAGTCGACGACCGACTGGAACGTCAGCACCGGCGGCAGCTCCGCCAGCCGTCCGCCCGCGACGGCGTCCGCGATCTGCCGCTGCAGCTCGCGCGTCAGCAGCGACGACTGGCGCGCCGCGTTGACCGGAAACGAGTTGTACTTGAAGGGATTGAATTCCGGCACGACGCCGAGCCATGCCGCCTTGGCGAAGGCCGGAAACACCGCCGGCCAGCCGACCACGCCGGCGAAGCGCGCGAAGCCGGTGACGCCGATCATCGGCGAGATCAGCACCAGCCGATCGGGGCGCGCGAGCGCGGGATCGGACAGCGTGTCGAGGGCGTACTTCATCGCCAGCGCGCCGCCGTTGGAGTAGCCGACGAGGTGCAGCGGCGCCGGCGACCCGGCGCGGCGCCGCGCTTCGCGCACCGCCAGCCGCGTGGCTTCGGACCAGTCCTCCCATTCGCACCCGCGTCAGGCCCGCCGGCACGGTGCCGTGCCCCGGCAGCCGGATCGCGACGACGACGAAGCCGCGATCGCGGTAGCGCAGCGCGACGTGGCGCAGGCTGTACGGCGAATCGGTGAGGCCGTGCAGCAGGACGACGGCACCCGTCGGCGCGCCGGCAGGCTCCAGGATGAACGAGCGGTTCCAGTCCTGCGCGAAGCGCCCCGGCCAGATCGGGCTGCCCTCGAAGTACCGGTTCGACGGGGTCTGCGCGTCCGGCTCGAGCTTGCGCGTGACCTCGCTGCGAACCTGGTCGAAGGCCGCATTCTCGGCCGCGAGGTAACGCTCCCAGTCGGACCGCGCGATCTCCTTCGCCCCGAGTTCATGCGGGACGTGCGTGTGCCAGAGCTCGAGCGGCGGACCGCGCTGGACTGTCCCAGACCCGCGCGCCGAGGAGCACGACCAGAGCCACGAGCAGCACCGCGGCACCGCGCTTCAACCACCGGATCAACATCGCCTCCCCGTCTGACCTGCACTCTCCGGTCGCTGTCGCGCCGCGCGCCAGCGATTGTTCCAGAACGGGCGCGCTCGCGCCAGCGCCGGGCCGCGACGAAACCACCCTGTCGATGTCATCAGGCATTCGCCGTCCGCGTCCACCCCGAACCGCGGCCGGTTCGACTGCGCGCGGCGCGGGCAGGCGGCGCGGAAATGACGAAGCCCGGCGCGAGGCCGGGCTTCGTCGTGCGACATCGGGGCGGTCCGGCGGCACGCTCGCGCGCCCCGCCGGAACCGGACGATCACATGTCCATGTCGCCCATGCCGCCCATGCCGCCCATGCCGCCGCCGCCCATGCCGCCCTTCTCGTCCTTCGGCAGCTCGGCGACCATCGCTTCGGTCGTCAGCATCAGGCTGGCCACCGACGCCGCGTTCTGCAGCGCGAAGCGGGTCACCTTGGTCGGATCGAGCACGCCCATCTCGACCATGTCGCCGTACTGGCCGGTGGCCGCGTTGAAGCCGAAGTTGCCCTTGCCCTCGACGACCTTGTTGACGACGACGGACGGCTCGTCGCCGGCGTTCTGCACGATCTGGCGCAGCGGCTCCTCGATCGCGCGCAGCACGATCTTGATGCCGGCTTCCTGATCCGGGTTGTCGCCCTTCAGGCCCTTGAGGTTGGCGCGGGCGCGCAGGTAGGCCACGCCGCCGCCGGCGACGATGCCTTCCTCGACGGCCGCACGGGTCGCGTGCAGCGCGTCTTCCACGCGCGCCTTCTTTTCCTTCATCTCGACTTCGGTCGCGGCGCCGACCTTGATCACCGCCACGCCGCCGGCGAGCTTGGCCACGCGCTCCTGCAGCTTTTCCTTGTCGTAGTCGCTGGTGGCTTCCTCGACCTGCTTGCGGATGTTCTTGACGCGCGCCTCGATCGCGGCCTTTTCGCCGTGACCGTCGATGATCGTCGTGTCTTCCTTGCCCACTTCGATGCGCTTGGCGCGGCCGAGGTCCTTGATCGTGGCGTTCTCGAGCTTGAGGCCCAGTTCTTCCGCGATCACGGTGCCGCCGGTCAGGATGGCGATGTCCTCGAGCATCGACCTTGCGGCGGTCGCCGAAGCCGGGCGCCTTGACGGCGGTGGTCTTGAGGATGCCGCGGATGTTGTTGACGACCAGCGTGGCGAGCGCCTCGCCGTCGACGTCCTCGGCGATGATCAGCAGCGGCTTGCCGGCCTTGGCGACCTGCTCCAGCACCGGCAGGAGATCGCGGATGTTGCTGATCTTCTTGTCGTGCAGGAGGATGTACGGGTCCTCGAGCGCAGCGGACTGCTTGTCCGGGTTGTTGATGAAGTACGGCGAGATGTAGCCGCGGTCGAACTGCATGCCCTCGACCAGGTCGAGCTCGTTCTCGAGGCCCTTGCCGTCCTCGACGGTGATCACGCCTTCCTTGCCGACCTTTTCCATCGCCTGGGCGATCGTCTTGCCGATCTCCTCGTCGGCGTTGGCCGAGATCGAGCCGACCTGCGCGATTTCCTTCGAGGTCGAGCACGGCTTGCTGATCTTCTTCAGCTCCTCGACGACGGCGATGACCGCCTTGTCGATGCCGCGCTTCAGGTCCATCGGATTCATGCCGGCGGCGACGTACTTCATGCCTTCGGTGATGATCGACTGCGCGAGGACCGTGGCCGTCGTCGTGCCGTCACCGGCGACGTCGGAGGTCTTGGACGCGACTTCCTTGACCATCTGCGCGCCCATGTTCTCGAACTTGTCCTTGAGCTCGATTTCCTTCGCGACCGACACACCGTCCTTGGTGATCGTCGGCGCGCCGAAGCTGCGCTCGAGCACGACGTTGCGGCCCTTGGGGCCGAGCGTCACCTTGACGGCGTTCGAAAGAACGTTGACGCCGTTGACCATCTTGTTGCGCACGCCTTCGCCGAAGCGGACGTCTTTGGCTGCCATGATGCGTTTCTCCTGGTGCTTGTAGGGGATGCGGGTTCGGGGCGGACGTCAGCCGACGATGCCGATGACGTCGTCTTCGCGCATGTGCAGGAGGTCCTGTCCCTCGAGCTTGAATTCCTGGCCGGAGTACTTTCCGAACAGCACCTTGTCGCCGGGCTTCACGCCCATCGCGACCAGCTTGCCGTTGTCGTCGGTCTTGCCCGGGCCGGCGGCGACCACTTCGCCCATCGACGGCTTTTCCGCCGCGGTGTCGGGGATGACGATGCCGCCCGCGGATTTACGTTCTTCCTCGAGCCGCTTGACGATGATGCGATCGTGCAGGGGACGCAGTTTCATGTTAGTGCTCACTCCTGGTGGAAAAGTTCTCGTGGATTCATACGCTTGGGGCGGCGCCTCGGGCGCGCCGGGGCGGTAGGGCCGACACCAGTGCCGTCCGCGGGGGACGCTATTGTTAGCACTCACCGCCAGCGAGTGCTAATTATATGGGCGGGGGATCGGCAAAGCAACCCCGGCGGTCGTCGGGGGGCACCGGCCGGCGGGTCGGCGCCGGGGCCGGGCCGAAGACGAACGCCGGTCGCGGCCGCACCCCGAGACCTGGCGGACGACAAACGTCGGTCGCGGCCGCGCCCCGAGGCGGGCGGAAGACGAGCGTCGGTCGCAGCCGCACCCCGGGCGGGCCGAAAGCGAACGCCGGCCGAGGTGGCACCCCGGCCGGCGCGGCGGTCGAAACGGAAAGGCGGGGCGAGACGCGGCTCAGCCGCCGAGTTGCAGGTCGTCGGCGATCGCCTTGATGCCGGCGCGGGCGCAGCCGTCGTCGGCTTCGCCCGAAGGCGCGCCGGAGACGCCGACCGCGCCGATGATCGTGCCACCCGCCTCGATCGGAACGCCGCCGCCGACCATGATGACGCCCTGGATGTGGCGGATGCCCGACGACAGCTCGCCGGACTGCGTGGCCTTGGCGAGGCCGACGGTGTCGCCGCGGAACGAGGCGGCGGTCCAGGCCTTCGCCCGGGCGGTGTCCGGGGTGTGCGCGCCGGCGAAGCGATCGCGCAGCATGACCTGCGCGACGCCGCCGCGGTCGACGACCGCCACGGCGATCTGGTAGCCGCCCTTGCGGCATTGCTCCAGCGCCGCCTGCGCCACCTTGAGCGCGGCTTCGGGCGTGAGCTGGCGGGTGGCGAACGTGGTCTGCGCCGCGGCCGGCGGCGCGGCCAGCGCGATCGCGGCCGCAACCGCGGCCA
>CAWHJY010000020.1:0-172593 GCA_963829775.1 uncultured beta proteobacterium
CGGGGCGGCTGCGCCCGATGATCCTGACGGCGATCTCGACCGTGCTCGGGCTCATCCCGATTGCGCCCACGGTGTTCTGGGGGCCGATGGCTTTCGCGATCATGGGCGGACTGCTGGTGGCCACGCTGCTGACGCTGATCCTGCTGCCCGTCGTGTACGTCGCGGTGTTCGGCAACGAGAAGGCGCCGCCGGCCGCTGCGGAGACCGGGGCGGCGTGACGGCCGCGCTTCGTCCGATGACCACGGAACCCGCCCCGCAACAGGCGGTGCCGCCGCGCGCCGGCGACGCCGCGGCCGACGCGAGGGTCGCGGTGCTCGAACTGCGAATCGGGGAACTGCGGCAACTCTTCAACGCGATGGATCCGGCGCCCTTCCACGAACGCGACCTCGATCCGAACGCGGAGACCTACATCGTCGAGTGGGCGCGCGAGACCCGTCCCGGCCAGCCGCTGCTGCTGGTGGTTCACCTCGGCCGCGAGGCGGCGCCGGCCGGCCACGAACCCATGCTGCGGGAGGCGGTCGACGGGTATTTCAGGCTACGCGCGAAGTCGACGTGGCGCGAGCTGCGCCAGCTCTTCCGCGTCGGCCGGATCAGCCTGCTGATCGGCGTCGCCTTCCTCGCCGGCGCCATCGTGATCGGCGAATTCGCCGCGGGCTTCGTCGACAAGGCCTCCTACGGCGGGATCATCAGGGAGACCTTCGTCATCGGCGGCTGGGTCGCGCTGTGGCGGCCGCTCGAGATCTTCCTGTACGACTGGTGGCCGATCCGCGCGCAGGCGCGCCTCCTCGAGCGTCTGGGCGAAATGGACGTGCGTGTGCTCGGCGCGGCTCCGGCCGCGGCGGCTGCAGGAGCCGCGCCGTGAAGATGGGCGCGGCTGATCCGCCCCCGCCTTCGCCGCCGGAATCGGGACGGCGCGAAGGCCTGGCGCGTGCCGGCGCATTCTTCCTGCTCTGGATGGTGCTGATGCAGAGCATCAAGCCCGGCGATCTCGCGATGGGCGCGTTCGCGACGGGTTGCGCGACGTGGGCGAGCCTGCGCCTGTTCCCGCCCGCGGCGGGCGAGCTGCACTTCGGCGCGCTGCTCAAGCTCGTGCCGCACTTCCTGTGGGAGTCGGTGGTCGCCGGGGTCGACGTTGCCCGCCGCGTGTTCGATCCGCGCCTGCCGGTTCGCCCGGGCTTCGTCAAGTGCCCGCTGGACTTCCCGCCCGGGTTCGCGCGCAACACGTTCGCCACGATCACCAGCCTGATGCCGGGCGCGGTCCCGATCGACGGCGACGAGGAAGCGCTGGAGTACCACTGCCTCGACACCTCGCAACCGGTCGTCGAGCAATTATGGAAGGAGGAGACCCTGCTCGCGCGCGCGCTCGAGGCGGGGCGGCGTCATGGCTGAGTTCCTGCAGGGCGCATCGGTCTTCGTGCTGGCGATGGTCGCGCTCGGGCTCGCGCGCATCCTGCGCGGACCGGGCGACGCCGATCGCATGATGGCGGCGCAATTGCTCGGCACCGGCGGCATCGCCGCGCTGCTGCTGCTGGGCGCGGCCTCCGGCATGGGCGCCATCGTCGACGTGGCGCTGACGCTTGCGCTGCTGGCGGCGTTTGCGACCATCGCGTTCGTGAAGGCGTCCGTGCCGGGCATGTCCGACGACAGCGAGGCGGATCGCAAATGACGAGCCTGCTGAACGTCGCGTCCGTCGTCGCCATCGTCGCCGGCGCGGGCTTTTTCCTCGCCGGGACGCTGGGCCTGCTGCGCTTTCCCGACACGTTCACGCGGCTGCACGCGCTGACCAAGGCCGACAATCTCGGGCTGGGGCTGGTCGTGCTCGGCCTGCTGCCGCACGCGGACGGCGTGGTCGCGGGGCTGAAGCTCGTGGTCGTGTGGCTGCTCGTGATGCTGGCCGGCGCGTGCGCGTCGCAGATGGTCGCGCGCGCGGCGCGGCGGCGCGGCCCCGAGGCATGAGCGCCGCCGGGCAGCCCCAAGGCGCGAATTGCTCCCCCCGCGGGGGCAGCGCCGCGGCGCAAGCCGCAAGCGTGTGGGCCGTCCTCCGCGTGGCCATGCCGCCCTGGTGCACGACATGACCGACGTGCTCAACATCGGACTCGCGGCGCTGATCGTCGCGCTGGCGATCTGGGCGGTGTTCGCGCGCGATGCGTTCGCCGCGGTCGTGGGCTTCATCGCCTACGGTCTGCTGCTGACGCTGGTCTGGGTGCAGCTCCATGGCGTTGACGTGGCGCTGACCGAAGCCGCCATCGGCGGCGGCCTGACCGGCGCGCTGCTGATCGGCGCGGCGTCGCGCCTGCGCGGCACCGAAGCGGCCGCGCGCGCCGAGCGGCCGCACGCGTTCACGCGCGTCATCGCGGCCGCCGGCGCCGCCGCGGTGACGGCAACGCTCGCGCTGTGTGTGCTGACGCTGCCGGAGCCTGCGCCGACGCTCGCACCGCAGACCGTCGCCAACATGGCGGTGACCGGCGTCGGCAATCCGATCACGGCCGTGCTGCTGGCATTCCGCGCGATGGACACGCTGCTTGAGGCGATCGTGTTGGTGTTCGCGCTGGTCGGCGTGTGGTCGCTCGGCCCCGACAGCGCATGGGGCGGTCATCCGGGCCCGCGCCACCGTGCCGACCCCAACGGCATCCTCGCGTACCTCGCGCGCGTGCTGCCGCCGATCGGCATCATCGTCGGCATGTACGTCTTCTGGGTGGGCGCCGACCATCCAGGCGGCAAGTTCCAGGGTGCGACGATCGTCGCCGCGATGTGGCTGCTGGTGATCATGGCGGGCCTCGCGGACGCGCCGCCGATCAGCCGGACCTGGGTGCGCGTCGGTCTGGTCGCAGGCCCGCTGGTGTTCATCGCGATCGGGCTGGTTGGCGCGGCGACCGCCGGGGCCTTCCTCGCCTATCCGGACGGCTACGCGAAGCCGCTCATCATCGTCATCGAGCTGGCGCTGATGCCGACCCTTGCACTGATCCTCGCGCTGCTGCTCACCGGCGCGCCGCAAAGGCCGGTCCGGCGATGAGCGGCGGCACGCTCTTCGGTCTCTGCGCCGCGCTGCTCGTCGGCATCGGCACGTACGGCCTCGTCGTGAACGCGCATCCGCTGCGCAAGATCCTCGCCTTCAACGTCGTCGGCAGCGGCGTGTTCCTGCTGCTGGGCGCCATCGCGCGCCGTGGCGCGGCGGCGGGCATGGGCGGCGACCCGGTGCCGCAGGCGCTGCTCATCACCGGCATCGTCGTCGCATTCTCGGCCACAGCGCTTGCGGTCGCCGTGCTGCTGCGGCTGTTCGACGTCACGGGGTCGGTTACCCTCTCCGCCGACGTGCCTGCGAAGCCCGAGGCGGATGCTGCGGAAGCGTCGGCGAGGCAGCCGCAATGAACCACCGTGCCGGCACCTCGGCCTGGATACAGCTTGTTCGACTCGAATCGACTAGCTGGCGCACGCGATGCCCGCCTCCGACATGACGACCTCAGGCGGCCTGCTGCTCGCGCTCGCGGTGCTCGTGCCGTTCATTGGCGTCCTCGCGGGCCTGCTGCTGGGCGGCCGCAATGCACAGCGCGTCGCGTTCCTGACGATGGCCGTCGGGTTCAGCGTCGCGGTCGCCGTCGCGGATCACTTCCTGCGGTCGGGCGCCCCGGTGGTCTACCTGCTGGGCGGGTGGGCGCCGCCGCTGGGCGTCGCGCTGCGCGCCGACGCACTGGCCGTGGTCATGCTGCTCGTCGTCGCCGTCGTGATCTTCGGCATCGGCGTGTACGCCTGCGCCGACTTCGGCACGCCGTCCGGCGCACGCGAAGCGCGCGCGCCGTTCACCTACTGGCTACTGCTGATGGCGGTGTGGGGCTCGCTCAACCTCGTGTTCGTCAGCGGCGACCTCTTCACGCTGTACGTCGCGCTGGAATTGCTGACGTTCGCCGGCGTTCCGCTCGTGTCTCTCGAAGGCCGCGGCGAGACACTGCGCGCCGCGCTTCGCTACCTGCTGTTCGCGTTGCTGGGCTCGGTGCTCTACCTGCTGGGGGCAGTGCTGCTGTACGGCGCCTACGGCACGCTGGACATCGCGTTGCTCGCAGGGCGCATTCGTCCGGACCCCGCCACGCTTGCAGCGGCGGCGCTGATGACCACAGGCCTCCTCGCGAAGACCGCGCTCTTCCCGCTGCACATCTGGCTGCCGCCCGCGCACGCCGGCGCGCCGGCGGCGGCGAGTGCGGTGCTGTCCGCGCTGGTGGTCAAGGGCTCGTGGTTCCTCGTCGTCCGCCTGTGGTTCGACGTGATGCCGGGCGTGATCACGCTGTCCGCGGCGCAGCTGCTGGCGGGCATGGGCGCGGCGGCGATCATCTTCGGCAGCATCGTTGCCGTGCGGCAGGAGCGCCTGAAGCTGCTCGTCGCCTATTCGACGCTGGCGCAGATCGGCTACCTGTTCCTGATGTTCCCGCTGGCCTTCGACGCCAGCGGCACCGCGCTGGTGCACGGCGGGGCGCTGACCGGCGGCCTTCTGCAGGCGATCTCGCACGCGACCGCCAAGGCCGGCATGTTCATGGCGGCCGGCCTCGTCTACGCGGCGCTCGGCCACGACCGCATCGCCGATCTTGGCGGCGTGGCGCGTGCGATGCCCGTCACTGTGCTCACGTTCGCGGTGGCGGGCGTGGCGCTGATGGGCGTCGTGCCGAGCGGCGCCTATCTCGCGAAGAAGCTGCTGCTTTACGCCGCCGCCGACTCGGGCCAGTGGTGGTGGACCATAGTGCTGCAGGGGGGCGCCGTGTTCACGGCGGGGTACGTCGTGCTCGTCCTCGTCAACGCGCTGCGCCGTGGGAGCGGGCCGATTACGCTGGTCGTGCGCGTATCGCGACGCTCCGAATTCGCCGCGCTGGCGCTCGCCGTGTGCTCGCTGCTGCTCGCGTTGGCCGCGCTCGGGCCCGTAGCGGGCGATCTCGTCTCGAACCCGCTGGCGCCCGCGGAACTTGGATCGACGCTGCTGACGTTCGCCGGCGGCGCGCTGCTGGCGCTGGGATTCGCGCGCCGGTCACTGCTCGCGCCCGAGCGCGCCGACGCCGACGCCGGGGCCGTGCGGCGCGGCATGGTCGCGGTGGGCGCCGCCGTCGCGAACGCCGACGTGCTGGTCCGGCGCTGGCCCTCCGCGGGCGTCGCGATGCTGGCGGTGACCGCGCTGTTCGGCTGGGCGCTCGCCGCCGGCGCGATGTCGAACTAAGTGTCATGGCCGCGCGCCGCGACCTCCTCCCGAATCGCTGACGACTGTATTTTCCATCAAAGGAGCACCACCATGGCGTACACGATGATCACGGCTCAACGGCTGTGCAGCGCTACCGAGCTCGAGCTCGTCGCGGCGAGCTTCGCGAGCGACAAGACCGCCTGGACAAGCGCGCGCCTCCAGAAAAAGATCCAGCGCACCCGGAAACTGCGCGACAAGTATCGCGACCTCGTCCGCCGCACGCGTGCGGCGGGACGCGTCGCGAGCGGCGGACGTTACGGCGCGCAGCCGAAGACCCAGATGCTCGCGGCGCAGCGGGTGAAGCTGTTCGACGAAACGCTCGTGCGCTACATCGCCAAGCTCGCAAGGCTCAATGCGGCCGAGCGCGCGGCGAAAGAACGGGAAGCGGGCAAGCGCAAGTTGCAAGGGCTGTTCGCCCCTGGAAAGGCATCTCCAGGCACCGCTTCGCCACCACGGGCAGGCAAGGCGAGAGAGCAGCGCGCAGGTCCCGCTCCGGCACCCTCCAAGCGCAGGCCGGGACCGCGACACGCCGTGAACGCGCACGTGCGGGCGCGCAACCAGCGCAGGCAGGCGACCCGAGACGCGAAGTGACGTCCGCTGGAGCACCGCGGCATCCGGAGTAGTTCGATGGGAGTGCGGGCATTCCTTCGCCTGCCCGGTTCAGAACGATCCGAACATGGTGCCCAGCACGATCACCGCGACGAGTCCGAGGATCGCGCTGACGATGCCGACCATCACGATGTCGAAGTAGCTCTCCTTGTGCGTCGAGCCGCACACGGCGAGCAGCGTCACCACGGCGCCGTTGTGCGGCAGGCTGTCGAGGGTGCCGGCGCCGATCACCGCGACGCGGTGCATCAGCGCGGGATCGATGTCGAGCTCCGCGGCCATCTGCATGAACGGTCCGCCGAGCGCCTCGAGCGCGATCGTGAGCCCGCCCGACGCCGATCCGGTCAGCGCCGCGAGGATGTTGGTCGCCATCGCAAGCGACACCAGCGGTCCGCCGCCGATCGACAGCACCCAGTCGCGGACCACGGCGAACGCCGGCATCGCCGCGACGACGGCGCCGAAGCCGACCAGGCTGGCCACGCTCAGCACCGGCAGCACCGACGCGGTCGCGCCCGCGTCGACGGTGTCGCGCAGCGCGGGCAGGCGCCGGCGGTTGATCGCCACCAGCGTGACGATCGCGATCGCCAGCGCGAGCAGCACCGACCACACGCCGGCTGACCGACGCCGCGCCCGCACCGCCCCAGCGGTCGCCGGACAGGAAGGAGAGGTCGAGGCGCGGCAGCACCAGCAGCGACGCGACGAGGTTGACCGCCACGACGACGAGCAGCGGCAACGCCGCGACGAACGCCCCCGGGGCTTCGGCGCTCCTGTGGCCACGGTGGATTTCCGCCGGGTCGAACGCGCTCGCCGTCGTCGCCCGCTCGCGAAACGGCGGATCGCCGGCCGCGGTTTCCGGCGCCGGCAGCGCGACGCCGAACCCCTCGCCCGCGCGCCTCGCGGCGGCTTCCGCCCGCGCGAGCCACCACAGCCCGAAGCCCAGCATGACCGCGGACGCGATGATGCCGAGGCCCGGCGCGGCGAACGGCGTGGTCCCGAAGAACGGCATGGGAATCGCGTTCTGGATCGCCGGCGTGCCGGGCAGCGAGGACATCGTGAACGTCATCGTGCCCAGCGCGATCGCCGCGGGCATCAGCCGGTTGCGGGATGTCCGCCGCGCGGAACAGCGCCTGCGCCATCGGCACCAGCACGAAGAACGCGACGAACAGGCTGACGCCGCCATACGTCACGGCCGTGCCGGCGAGCACGACGGCCAGCACCGCACGCTTGGGACCGAGCCGCCCGGTCATCCACCGCGCGATCGCGGCGACCGAGCCGCTGTCTTCCATCAGCTTGCCGAAAACCGCGCCCAGCAGGAACAGCGGGAAGAACTGCAGGATGAAGCCCGCCGCCGCCCCCATGAAGGTGATGGTCCAGTTGGCGAGCAGCGGCTCCTGCGCGAAGGCCGCCGCGACCAGCGCCGCGGCCGGCGCGAGCACCAGGACGCTCCAGCCGCGAAACGACAGCCAGACGAGCCCGGCCAGGCCGAGCAGGATGCCGATCAGTCCGACGCTCATGGCGGCTAGACTCCTTCGGTCAGCGCGTCGAGGTCCAGCGTCGACCGCACGCCGAGGTCAGCGCCGTGGGCGTCGAGGAAGGCAGTCGCGGCCTTGCGGCCTTCGTCACGCAGCATGCAGAAGAACGGCCACTCGGCGATGAGCTTGGACGAATAGCCGAGTTCGAGCATGACGTCGCTCGCGATGCGGTGCAGGCGCATCTTCGCCCATATCGCGCCTTCGCCGGTGCCGGGGTCGGTGACGTGCCGCAGCAGCGCGCCGGCGTGCAGTTCCTTCAGCAGCACCGAGTTGAACGCGATTTCGTTCAGCCGGTTGTGGATCTCCCGCGCCGAGCGCGGCGTGCCCGGGCGCTCGATCGGGTTGATCTGCACCAGGATCGTGTCCGATGCCGTGCATTCGCGGATCAGCGGCGCCATCGACGGATTGCCGGAGTAGCCGCCGTCCCAGTAGGGCTCGCCGTCGATCTCCACCGCCTGGAACATCGTCGGCAGGCACGCGGACGCCAGCAGCACGTCGGGGGTGAGGTCGGCGTTGCGGAAGATGTGGCCGCGACCCGTGCGCACGTTGGTCGCGGTGACGAACAGCTTGATCGGCGCGGTGGTGAGCCGTCCGAAATCGACGCTGTCCTCCAGGATCTGGCGCAGCGGGTTCGTGCCCATCGGGTTCGTGTCGTAGGGCGACAGCACCCGCGCCGCGATGTCCAGCGCGGCGAACACCGGCGAATAGTCGAGCGTCCAGGTCCCGGTCAGGATTTCGAGCGGTCCGCGGCGCAGCGGGCTCAACTGCGCCGCATCCGAGACGCGCCGCCAGAACGCCTCGAGCGCCGCGCGCGCCCCCTCGGGTCCGCCCGCGGTCAGCCCGTCGGCCATCACCACCGCGTTCATCGCGCCGGCGGAGGTCCCGGAGATGCCGTCGAAGGAGATCCACCGCTCCTCGAGCAGCCGGTCGAGGACGCCCCAGGTGAACGCGCCGTGCGCGCCGCCGCCCTGCAAGGCGAGGTCGACGCGCGCGACCGTGGCTTTCGGCGCCGCCTTTGCGCGCGGTCGCGCGGGCGGGGGTCGCCGAGGCGGGTTTCGGGCGTCGCCTGGGATTCGAAGTCTTGCGCTGCACCACGGGACACTCCTCGATCAGTTCGGCGCGGGCGACGGGTGGCCGACGTCCCGACATGGGGGAACGACGCGGCCGGTCGGCATCCCTGCCTTGCAGGACGTTTCCCGACGGGTCGCCGCCGCAATCGGGGCAAGAATGCTGCGGTGCAATATTGCCGCCTTTCGGGCGCCGCCGCAACTGTCTCCGCGGTGCGCCCGGGAGGTCGGGGTCGGCGCCGCCGCGACGTCAGCGGACCGGCGCGGGTCCCTTCCCGAGGCCTTCCTCGATCCGTTCCATCAGGTACGGGAAGAACGGGTTCGCCGACATCCGGATCAGCGAGTCCATGCTGACGATCAGCGTCCCGCGCTCGCCGCGCGTCGCCATCGCGCCGAGGTTCACGCCGTATTCGTCGGGAATCTCGGGCTCCAGGCCGTAGAGCGAGTCGTTCATCGGAAACGGCAGCGCCAGGTGCGACAGCGAGAACACGTCGCGCGGGTACGCGAGGCCCAGGCTGCGCGTCCGCTCGGTGGTCGCGCCGGCCTCGGTGACACGCTCGACGACCTCGGGTTGCCGGGCGCGGCGTTGGTGATGATCGTCGTCCGGAACGATCCGCGGCGGGTCGGGCAGCAGGCGGGCCAGCACGGTGTCGGTGCTGCGGCGCAGGAGCGGGCCGAACTTGGCCGCCCGGTTGAGGTCGAACAGCACCAGCTCGCTGCCGTTCGCGGGCAGGTTGACGTAGAGCGCGTTGACGATCGCGCGCGTGCTGACCGTGAAGTCGACCACCGACTGGAAGGTGAGGATCGGGGCGAGCTCGGCGAGCCTGCCTTCGCCGGCGTACTGGGCGATCTGCTGCTGCAGCGTCCGCGCCACCAGCGACGACTGGCGCGCGCCGTTGACCGGGAACGAGTTGTACTTGAACGGATTGAACTCCGGCACGATGCCGAGCCACGCCGCCTTCGCGAAGGCCGGAAACACCGCCGGCCAGCCGAAGATCCCGGCGAAGCGCGCCATGCTGGTGATGCCGATCATCGGCGAGATCAGCACGATGCGGTCGGGCCGCGCCAGCGACCTTGTCGCCGAGCGCGTCGAGCGCGTACTTCATCGCCAGCGCGCCGCCGTTCGAGAAGCCGATCACGTGCAGCGGCGCCGAGGGTCCCGGTGCGCCGGCGCGCCTCGCGGACGGCAAGGCGCGTCGCCTCGAGTCCACTGCTCCCACTCGACGTCGGTCAGGCCGCTCGGCACCGTGCCGTGCCCGGGCAGCCGGATCGCGACCGCGACGTAGCCGTCGTCGCGGTAGCGCCGCGCGATGTGGCGCAGGCTGTACGGCGAATCGGTCAGTCCGTGCAGGAGCACCACGGCGCCGACGGGAGCGCCGGCGGGCTCCAGGATGTAGGAGCGGTTCCAGTCCTGCGCGAACTTGCCCGGGTAGATCGGGCTGTCGGCGAAATAGCGGTTGGCGGGGTCGCGGGACTCCGGATCGAGCTTGTCGGTCACCTCCGGCGCGAACCTCGTCGAGGATCCGCTGCTCGGCGGCGAGGTACTTCGTCCAGTCCGACTTCGACGATCTCGCCGGCCGACAACTCGTGCGGGACGTAGGTGTGCCAGAGTTCCAGCGGGGGGCCGCGCTGCGATTCGACGGCGCGCACGACCAGCACCGTCAGCAGGACGACGCCGAGCAGCACGGCGCTCCACTTGATCAGCCTGACGGCTTTGGCTCTCATGGTTTCGTTCCGGGATTGCAGCGTGGCGGGTCGGGCGGCGATCGATCCGCGGAGTCCGGGCGGCTGCGCATCGCGTTCGCCGCGACCGATGGCTCGAACGGGGCCCGGCCGATTTCGCCCGCGTAGAATGGGCCGGGACAAATCGTGGCAGCCGGCGGGGAGGTCGGTGCGGCCGGTGCTCGGAGTGGTCGGTGTCGGTGCGTACTCGCCGGATTGAACATCGCCCGCAAGAATAGCGTCGCGGCGCGCGTGCCGCAATACCGGGAGCCGGGTTCCGCCGCGGGGTTGGCGGCGCCGTCGGGGCGCGAGGGTCCGGCCGAGCGCCAGGCGGCCGCGCAACCAGGAACGTCAGCATGAGCTACAGGGATATCGCGGACCTGCTCAAGGCGGCCGCCGTCAACTGGGTGCGCGACTACGCGCAGAGCATGGGCGCGGCGCTGGCGTTCTACACGATGTTCTCGATCGCCCCGCTGCTGCTGATCGTCATATCGGTTGCCGGGCTGGTCGTCGGCGAAGAGGTCGCCCGCGGCGAAATCTACAGCCAGATGGACGGCATGCTCGGCTCGCAGGGGGCGCTGGCGGTGCAGGGACTGCTCGAGACCGCCCGCAGGCCGGCCGAGCGACTGTTGCCGGGCGTCATCGGGCTCGTCGTGCTGTTCATCGGCGCGACGTCGGTCTTCGCCGAGCTGCAGGACGCGCTCGATCGCATCTGGCGGGCGCCGGCACGGGTGCGGAGTTCGGGGCTGTGGGGCCTGGTGCGCGCCCGGCTGCTGTCGTTCGGGATGATTCTCGGCATCGGGTTCCTGCTGATGGTGTCGCTGGCGTTCAGCGCGGGCCTCGCCGCGTTGAGCCGGTGGTGGGACCCGCTGTTCGACGGGTGGACCGGCGTGGCGAGCGCGATCGACGTCGGGATCAGCGTCCTGCTGTCGACGCTGGTGTTCGCGATGATCTACAAGGCGATGCCGCGGGTGCGCATCGACTGGAAGGACGTCTGGATCGGCGCCGCGTTCACGGCGGCGCTGTTCGTGGCCGGCAAGTTCCTGATCGGCGCCTACATCGGCCGGACCGGCATCTCGTCCGCGTTCGGCGCCGCGGCGTCGCTCGTCGTCGTGCTGCTCTGGGTCTACTACTCGGCGCAGATCTTCCTGTTCGGCGCGGAATTCACGTGGGTGTACTCGCATCGGTTCGGGTCCCGCAAGGGGGAGCCCCTGCCCGGCGACCAGGGCGGACCGCCGCCGACCCGCTGAAATGAAACGGCCCCCACGCTCACTTCGTCCGCTGCCCCCCGAGGGGGCGGGTCAGTCCCACGGGACGGCCCTTCGGGACCGAGCGTCTGCCGGTCGCCCCGTCACGGCGCGGAGGCCCGGGCCGCCGCCACGCCCCGCGGCGGCAACGCGATCGAATCGGCGATGTCCACCCAGCCGCCACCCATCGCCTGGTAGACGTTGACGACCTGGACGTACCGGTCGGCGAGCAGGCGCACCGACGCGAGCTCGGCGGCGAAGAGCTCGTTCTCGGCGATCAGCACGTCGAGGTAGCCCGACACACCCTTGTCGAACTTTAGGTTGGAGAGCCGCGCGAACTCCCGCAGCGCCGCCACGCGCTGCTGCTGGATCGAGACTTCCTCGATCCTCCGCTGCGTGCCCGACAGCGCGTCGTTCGTTTCGCGGAACGCGTTGAATATCGTCCGCTGGTAGAAGAAGACCGCCTGCTGCTGCTGTGCCTCCGCCGAGCGGACCTGTCCTTCGATGGCGCCGAAGGTGAAGATCGGGCCGGCCAGTCCCGCGCCGAGCAGCCAGGCGCTGGCGGGGCCGGAAAGGAAGTTGCCGAACGCCGTGCTGGCGGTTCCGAGGGCGCCGGTCAGCGAGATCGACGGATAGTAGAGCGCGCGCGCCGCGCCGATGTTGGCATTGGCCGCGACGAGATTCTGCTCGGCCTGCAGGATGTCCGGCCGGCGCTGCAGCAGCGCCGAGGGCAGGTCCGCCGGAATCAGCGGCGCGACCAGCTGGTCGATGGTCTTTCCCCGCGGGATCGGCGCCGGGTTGCGTCCGAGCAGGATCGAGATCAGGTTTTCCTGCGCCGCGATCTGCAGCTGGAAGGACGGGATCGCGGCCAGCGCCTGTTGCTGTTGCGAACGGATCTGGACGACTTCCGTCTGCGACACGATGCCGGCCTTGAAGCGCAGGTCGAAGATGCGCGCCGTCTCGCCGAAGTTCGCCGCCGTCCCCTGCGCGATCTCGAGCTGCCGGTCGAGCGCGCGCAGCGCGATGTAGCTCGACGCAACCCCGCTGACCACCGACAGCACGACCCCCCGCTGCGCCTGCTCGCTCGCGTACACCTGCGCCTGCGCCGCTTCGCTCTGGCGACGGACCCGGCCGAACAGGTCGAGCTGCCACGCCGCGCCGAGCGACCCCTGGTAGAGCGTGAAATAGGGGTCGGCACCGGCGGGAACGGGCGGCTGGCCGACCTGGCTGGACTTGGCGCGGGTGACGTCCGCGCCGTAACCGATCTGGGGAAAGAACTGCGAGCGCGACGAATCGAGGACGCCGATGAACTGGTCGACGCGCGCGGCGGCGATGCGCACGTCGCGATTCTCGCGCAACGCCGTTTCGATCAGGTCGTTGAGCACCGGGTCGCCGAACTGCTCCCACCACTTCGTGTTCGCGACGTCGGCGGCCTTCGGGTAGTCGATTCGCCAGGCGGTCGGCGCGTCCACCACGGGGCGCACGTAGTCCGGTCCGACGGTGCAGCCGGCGAGGGCCACGGCAACGAGCGCCGCGAGCGCGCGGGTCTTCATCCTTGTCTCCTTGCGGTGATGCTCGGACGGCCTCGGGGCCGACGACGCATCAACATCGCGCGGCGTTGGCGCCACGCACTTTCCTGCCCGGAGCATCGGGCAACCCGGCAATCATATTCGCGCCCGGATGCCGCCGTCTACCTTTCGACGCTTTCCATGTCGGCCCTGCGAACTGCGCCGTCCTCCCGGCCGTGCGCGGAAAAATGGGCCGGATCGGGGGTATCATTCCACGCAATCGTGGCGGCAACCGGTCCGCCACCCGTCGACAAATCCGGGACCGGGGAGGACATGCCGTGAGATTCGTGTACATCGGACTGATCGTCGTCTTCACGGGACTCGTCCTGCTGTTCAAGTTCCAGAATCTCGAGACCGTCACGGTTTCACTGTTTTCCGCCAGCATCACCCTTCCGGTGTCCGTGCTGGTCGTCGGGATCTACGTGCTCGGCATGCTGACCGGCGGCTTCGTTCTCGCGCTGCTGCGCAGCTGGATCGGCGGCGCCCGAGGGCGTCGCTGACCCTCGTCGCGGCGCGGGCACTGCGCAACGCCATCCCACGGCGCCACCCGCCGATCCGATCACGCCAACAACAACCAACGGAGAATCCGCTTGAGCAATTTCTGGGACCTGATACTGCTGATCGCATCGACCTTCATCTTCATCGCCTACCTGCTGGTCCTGTTCCAGATCATCGTCGATCTGTTCCGGGATCCCGACATGGGCGGCGGTTCGAAGGTGCTGTGGATCATCGGACTCATCTTCGTGCCGGTGCTGACGTCGCTCTTCTACATCCTGACCCGCGGCCGCGGCATGGCGGCACGGCAGCGCTACCGAAGTGCAGCGGGCGCGGTCGGACGCGGAGAACTACATCCGCGAAGTGGCGGGGAAATCGCCGGCGGATCAGATCGCCGACGCGAAAGCGCCTGCTCGACGCCGGAACGATCAACGCCGACGAGTTCGCGCGCCTCAAGGCCAAGGCGCTCGCCTGATCCGGTCATCGGGCAGCGCCCGTGCTGCGTCCCCCGGGATTCCGGTGAGCGCTGAAGTTGTTGGCGACTGCCGCGCCGCCCGGGCGGCGCGACGCGCTCCTCCGCACGACCCGTCGCGGGCTTTAGGCGTGCCGGCGCTGATCAACGCCGCGATCGTCGCGACGGCGCTCGGCCTCGCCGGCTGCAGCGCCCTGCCGCGCAACGCCGTGCCGATCGAACTCATGGGAACGGCGATCGTTCCGGACCTGCCCGAAGTGCGCGCGCCGGCGGGGCGGCCCGACGCGGCGATGCAGCGGGACCTGTCCCGCTCCTTCGAGCAGGAGTCGGCGACCGAGTTCCCGGTCGGCCCGGACGGGGTCGTCCATTACGCGCATCTCGCGCTGTCGGGCGGCGGCGCCAACGGTGCGTTCGGTGCGGGGTTCCTCGTCGGCTGGTCGAACACGGGAAAGCGTCCGCCGTTCAAGATCGTCACCGGCGTCTCGACCGGCGCGCTGATGGCGCCGTTCGTGTTCGTCGGCCCCGAGTACGACGCCGCTCTGACCGAGTTCTACACGACCACCTCGTCGCTCAACATCTTCCGGATGCTGTCGATCGTGCCGCAGCTCCTCGGCGGGGAATCGCTGGCGGATTCCGGCCCGCTTCGACTGATGATCGAGCGGCAGGTCGACGCGGAGCTGCTGCGCCGGATCGCCGCGGCGCACAACGGCGGCCGGCGGCTGTACATCGCGACGGCGGACCTCGATTCGCAGCGCGTCTGGGTCTGGAACATGGGGCTGATCGCCGCCAGCGGCCGGCCCGAGGCGGCGCGCCTCTTCCAGCAGATCATGCTGGCGTCCGCCTCGGTGCCGATCGCGTTTCCGCCGGTGTTCTTCGAGGTCGAGGCCGGGGGTCGGCGCTTCGACGAGATGCACGTCGACGGCGGCGTCGGCGCGCGCGTGTTCTTCAGCGGCGGCGTGTTCAGCTTCACCGCCGCGCGCGAAGGCGTCGGTCGCGGCGCGGGTCGCGAGGAGCTCTACATCATCCACAACGGCCAGCTGCTGCCGTCGCCCGAGGCGACGCCGCGGTCGCTGCGCGGCATCGGGTTGCGCACGTTCGAATCGGCGAGCAAGTCGGCGGTCGTCGGCGACCTGTTCCGCATCTACGCGGTCACGCTGCGGGAGCAGGTCGGGCTTCAACTGGATCACGATTCCCGAGGACGTCGAGCTGGCGGGCAACGAGCTGTTCGACCCGGTGAAGATGCGCGAGCTCTACGAACTGGGGCACCAGCGCGCGCGGGCGGAATCGCCGTGGATCACCGACCCGCCCGGCCTGCGGTGGCGCGCCGCGCCCTAGCCGCGCGTCGCCGCCGTCCGCCGCGCCTTCCCGTCACTTCTTCCGCACCGCCGGCAGGTCGGTGCACACACCTTCCGCCGCCTCCGCCGCCAGCCCGACCGATTCGCCCAGCGTCGGATGCGGATGGATGGTGCGGCCGATGTCGACGGCGTCGGCGCCCATCTCGATCGCCAGCGCGATCTCGCCGATCAGGTCGCCGGCGTGCGTGCCGACGATGCCGCCGCCGACGATGCGGTGCGTCGCCGCGTCGAACAGCAGCTTGGTGAATCCCTCGTCGCGGCCGTTGGCGATGGCGCGGCCCGACGCCGCCCACGGGAACAGCCCCTTGGTGACGGCGATGCCCTTCGCCTTCGCGTCGTCCTCGGTGAGTCCCACCCACGCGATCTCGGGGTCGGTGTAGGCGACCGAGGGAATCACCCGCGCGTCGAAGAAGCTCTTCTCGCCGGCGGCGACCTCGGCCGCGACGTGTCCCTCGTGCACCGCCTTGTGCGCGAGCATCGGCTGGCCGACGAGGTCGCCGATGGCGAAGATGTGCGGCACGTTGGTGCGCATCTGCGCGTCGACCGGGATGAAGCCGCGGTCGGTCACCGCGACGCCGGCCTTGTCGGCGGCGATCTTCCTGCCGTTCGGCGCGCGGCCGACGCACATCAGCACGGCGTCGTAGGGTTGCGCCTCCTTCGGCGCGGCGGGCCCGTCGAACGTCACCCAGAGCGCGTCGGGCCGGGCCTCGACCGCCGTGGTGCGCGTCCCGGTCATGATCCGGTCGAAGCGATGCTTGTTCACCTTCTCCCAGACGCGGACGAGGTCGCGGTCCGCCCCCGGCATCAGGCCGTCGAGCATCTCGACGACGTCGAGGCGCGCGCCGAGCGTCGAGTAGACGGTGCCCATCTCCAGACCGATGATGCCGCCGCCGATCACCAGCATCCGCTTGGGGATTTCCTTCAGCTCGAGGGCTCCGGTGGAGTCGAGGACCCGCGGGTCCTCGGGGATGAACGGCAGCCGCACCACCTGCGATCCGGCGGCGATGATCGCCTTGGCGAATTTCACCACCTTCTTCGCGCCGGTCTTCGCCTGGGCCGGGCCCTCGGTCAGCTCGACCTCGATGTGGTGCGGGTCGAGGAATTGCCCGACGCCGCGGACGACGTCGACCTTGCGGCCCTTGGCCATGCCGGCGAGGCCGCCGGTGAGCTTGCCGACGACCTTGTCCTTCCAGCCCTTCAGCGCCGCGAGGTCGACCTGCGGCGCGCCGAAGGCGACGCCGTGCTCGGCCAGGTGCTTGGTCTCATCGACGACGGCCGCGACGTGCAGCAGCGCCTTCGAGGGAATGCAGCCGACGTTGAGGCACACGCCGCCCAGCGCCGGATAGCGCTCGACGATCACCGTCTTCATCCCGAGGTCGGCCGCGCGGAACGCCGCGCTGTAGCCGCCGGGGCCGGCGCCGAGGACCAGCATCTCGCATTCGATGTCGGCCTTGCCGGTCGTAGCTGCCGGCGGGAGCCGGCGCGGCCGGCCCGGGACCGGCAGCAGCGGATGCGGGCGCGCCGCCACCGGGAGGTGCGAGCTTCGCGGACGGAGCCGTGCTTGCCGCGCCGGCTGCGGCGGCTGGCGCGGCGACGGCGCGCCGCCGCGGCGTCGAGCACCAGCACCAGCGACCCCTGACTCAGCTTGTCGCCGACCTTGACGTGGACTTCCTTCACCGTGCCCGCCGCCGGCGACGGCACGTCCATGGTCGCCTTGTCGGACTCCAGCGTGACCAGCGAATCCTCGGCGGCGACAGCGTCGCCCGGCTTCACCAGCACCTCGATGACGGGGACGTCGGTGAAGTCGCCGATGTCCGGTACCTTGACTTCGATTGTGCTCATCAGTGTCTCGCTAACGATCCTGCCGGGACCGCCGGGCGGCTACAGCACCGCGCGGCGCAGGTCGCCGAGCAGCGTGGCCAGGTAGGCGGTGAAGCGGGCGGCGGAGGCGCCGTCGATGACGCGGTGGTCGTACGACAGCGACAGCGGCACCATCAGTCGCGGCGCGAAGGCCTTGCCGTCCCACACCGGCCGGGTGGCGCTCTTCGACACGCCGAGGATCGCGACTTCGGGCGCGTTGATGATCGGCGTGAACGCGGTGCCGCCGATGCCGCCCAGCGAGGAGATCGTGAAGCAGCCGCCCTGCATGTCGGCGGGGCCGAGCTTGCCTTCGCGCGCCTTCGCCGACAGCTCGCCCATTTCCTTCGAGATCTGCAGCACGCCCTTCTGGTCGGCGTTCTTCAGCACCGGGACGACCAGCCCGTTGGGCGTGTCGGCGGCGAAGCCGATGTGGAAGTACTGCTTGTAGACGAGGTTCTCGCCGTCCAGCGAGGCGTTGAAGTCGGGAAACTTCCTCAGCGCGGCGACGCTCGCCTTGATCAGGAACGCGAGCATCGTCAGCTTGATGCCGGCCTTCTCGTTTTCCTTGTTGAGCTGGACGCGCAGCGCCTCGAGATCGGTGATGTCCGCTTCGTCGAACTGCGTGACGTGCGGGATCATCACCCAGTTGCGCGCGAGGTTGGCGCCGGAGAGCTTCTTGATCCGCGACAGCGGCTTCGACTCGACCGGACCGAACTTGGCGAAGTCGACCTGCGGCCAGGGCAGCAGGTTGAGCGCGCCGCCGCCGGTGATCGCGCCGCCCGCCGCGGGCGCGGCCTGGCCGGACATCGCCTTCTTGACGAACGCCTGCACGTCGTCCTGCAGGATCCGGCCCTTCGGACCGGTGCCGGTGACCCGGGCGACGTCGACGCCGAGCTCGCGCGCGAACTTGCGCACCGACGGCGACGCGTGCGCGCCCTTGAATCCGGCGGCGTCGACGGGCGCTGCCGCGCGGCGGCCGCCGGAGCGGGAGCGGCGGCGCGGACGGGACGGGGGCCGAGGCCGCGCGCCGCAGCGCGGCGGCAGGCGCAGGCGCCGCGGCTTCGGCGCCGGTGCCGCAGCGGCCGCCGGCTTCGCCGCGCCGCCTTCGGCCGCGTCGAGCAGCAGCACCAGCGTGCCCTGCGCGACCTTGTCGCCGACCTTGAGCCGCACTTCCTTCACCACGCCGGCGGCGGGCGAGGGCACGTCCATCGTCGCCTTGTCGGATTCGAGCGTGACCAGCGAATCCTCGGCGGCGACGGTGTCGCCCGCCTTCACCAGCACCTCGATGACGGGGACGTCGGTGAAGTCGCCGATGTCCGGTACCTTGACTTCGATCGTGCTCATCTTCGGCGCTCCGTCAGACGGTCCACGGCGCCGGCTTCGCCGGGTCGATGCCGTATTTGGCGATCGCGTCGGCGACGGTCTTCGCCGGCAGCGCGCCGTCGTCGGCCAGCGCCTTCAGCGCGGCCACCGTCACCCAGCGGCGGTCGACCTCGAAGAAGTGACGCAGTTTCTCGCGGGTATCCGAGCGGCCGAAGCCGTCGGTTCCCAGCACGACGTAGCGTCGCGGCACGCAGGCGCGGATCTTGTCGGCGTACATCCGCATGTAGTCGGTCGCGGCGACCACGGGTCCGCCGGTGCCGCCGAGGCAGGTCTCGACGTGCGACGCGCGCGGCGGCTCGGTCGGGTGCAGCAGGTTCCAGCGATGGACGTCGCGGCAGTCGCGCGCGAGCTCGGTGAAGCTGGGGCAGCTCCAGAGATCGGCCTCCACTCCCCAGTCGTCGCGCAGCAGGTCGGCCGCGGCGACCACCTCGCGGAAGATCGTGCCCGAGCCCAGCAGCTGCACGCGCGGCGCGCCCTTCTTCGCCTTGCCGCCGTCGCGGAACTTGTACATGCCCTTGAGAATGCCCGCCTGCGAGCCCTCGGGCATCGCGGGTTGCGGGTAGTTCTCGTTCATCACCGTCAGGTAGTAGTAGACGTCCTCCTGCTCGCCGACCATCCGGCGCAGTCCGTCCTGGATGATCGTCACCACCTCGTACGCGAAGGTCGGATCGTAGGAGACGCAGTTCGGGATCGTCGCCGCGAGGATCTGCGAGTGTCCGTCCTCGTGCTGCAGCCCCTCGCCGTTCAGCGTCGTGCGGCCCGCGGTGCCGCCCAGCAGGAAGCCGCGCGAGCGCATGTCGCCGGCCGCCCACGCGAGGTCGCCGATGCGCTGGAAACCGAACATCGAGTAGAAGATGTAGAAGGGAATCGTCTGCACGCCGTGCGTCGAGTACGACGTCGCCGCCGCGATCCAGTCGCACATCGCGCCGGGCTCGTTGATGCCCTCCTGCAGGATCTGGCCGTCCTTGGTCTCCTTGTAGAACATCAGCTGGTCGGCGTCCTCGGGCGTGTACAGCTGGCCGAGCTGGTTCCAGATGCCGAGCTGGCGGAACATCCCCTCCATGCCGAAGGTCCGCGACTCGTCGGGCACGATCGGCACGATGCGCTTGCCGATCGCCTTGTCGCGCAGCAGCATCTGCAGCATCTGGACGAACGCCATCGTCGTCGAGATCTCGCGGTCGCCGGAGCTCGCCAGCAGTCGCTCGAACGTCGCGAGCGGCGGCACCGTCATCGGCTCGACGCGCTGCCGGCGCGACGGCAGGTAGCCGCCGAGCACCATGCGGCGCTCGCGCATGTACTCGAGTTCCTTCGATCCCTCGGGGAAGTTGATGTACGGCACCTCCTCGAGCTTGTCGTCGGGAATCGGGATCTGGAAGCGGTCGCGGTAGTGGCGGATCTCCGCCATGTCCATCTTCTTCTGCTGGTGCGTGATGTTCTGCGCCTCGCCGGCGCTGCCCATGCCGAAGCCCTTGATCGTCTTCGCCAGGATCACCGTCGGCTGGCCCTTGTGGTTCACCGCCTGGTGGTACGCGGCGTAGACCTTGTACGGATCGAGGCCGCCGCGGTTGAGCGCCCAGATGTCGTCGTCGCTCCAGTCGGCGACCATCTCGAGCAGCTCCGGATACTTGCCGAAGAAGTGCTTGCGGACGTACGCGCCGTCCTTCGCCTTGAACGTCTGGTACTCGCCGTCGACCGCCTCCATCATCCGCTTGCGCAGCAGACCCGACTTGTCGCGCGCGAGCAGCGAGTCCCAGCGGGTGCCCCAGATGACCTTGAGCACGTTCCAGCCGGCGCCGCGGAAATCGCTCTCGAGCTCCTGGATGATCTTGCCGTTGCCGCGCACCGGGCCGTCGAGCCGCTGCAGGTTGCAGTTGATGACGAAGATCAGGTTCTCGAGGCGCTCGCGACCGGCCATGCCGATCGCGCCCATCGACTCCGGCTCGTCCATCTCGCCGTCGCCGCAGAAGCACCAGACCTTGCGGCCCTCGGTGGTCAGCAGCGAGCGGTCCTGCAGGTACTTCATGAAGCGCGCCTGGTAGATCGCCATCAGCGGGCCGAGGCCCATCGACACCGTGGGGAACTGCCAGAAATCGGGCATCAGCCACGGATGCGGATACGACGAGATTCCCTTGCCGTCGACCTCCTGCCGGAAGTTGTCGAGCTGCTCGGCGGTGATCCGCCCCAGCATGTGCGCGCGGGCGTAGACGCCGGGCGCCGAGTGGCCCTGGACGAATACCAGGTCGCCGCCGTGGTCGTCGGACGGCGCGTGCCAGAAGTGATTGAAGCCGACGTCGTAGAGCGTCGCCGCCGACGCGTAGCTCGCGATGTGCCCGCCCACGTTGGTCTGCTTGTTCGCGCGCAGCACCATCGCCATCGCGTTCCAGCGGGCGTAGTTGCGGATCTTTTCCTCGATCGCCGCGTCGCCGGGCAGCTTGACCTGCTGCTCGACGGGGATCGTGTTGATGTAGTCGGTGGTGGCCGAGAAGGGCAGGTTGGCGCCGGAGCGGCGCGCCTGGCCGATCAGCGACTCGAGCAGGAAGTGCGCGCGGTCGTGGCCTTCGGCCTTGATGACGCCGTCGAGCGCGTCCAGCCACTCGCGGGTTTCCTGCGGATCGGCATCCGGGAACAGGGCCGGGGTATCCATCGCGCACTCCTCCTTTGGCAGCATCGCGACGATTGGCGACGCTCGTGTTGTCGGGCGATTGTATGCGCCGGGCGGGACCGGCGCATCGCTGCGCCGCAGCGGGACAGCGTGTCCGCAGCCGACTTTCGCCGCGAGCGGCGGCAGATTATCATAAAATGGAAATGATTTCCAAAAACGGCAACGGCACCCTGGCCGCGGGATCGGCCGACGCGTCGGCCGCCGGCACGCACGCGGCGGGCCGTGTCGACCGGCGCGGCCGAATCGCCGTCAATCGATCGTCGGGCCATTCGGAGTCTGTGAGCGCTCGCTTTCCGCCAGACGAAAGCAGCCAAAGCCCGCATGCCAGCGACGCCAGCCCGATAGCCACGAACCCGATCCGGTAGCTGCCGGTGATCGACGCGAGCATCGCGAACGTCGGCGGCCCGATGACGACGCCCGCGAAGGTAATGACGCCGGCCCCCCCGGTGATGGCGCCGGCCTTGCCGGGCGGCGCGTGCCGCGCGAGTTCGGAGAGCTGGACGCCGTTCCAGCCGATGGCCGTCGCGCCGAAGGCGGCACACACGACCAGCACCGATGGCCACGGCCAGCCCGGGCCGAACGAGGCGGTCGCGAAGGCGGCCACGGCCGCGGCGATCCCCAGGCCCGCGAGCACTCGCCTGGGCGACTCCAGCCGGTCGGCGAGCGCGCCCCAGGCAACGCGGCCGACGACGCCGCCGATCGTCGCGACGGTGAGCGCCAGCCCTGCCGCGACCAGCGATTGGCCGAGACCGTCGGCCAGGTAGACGACGAGGAAGCTGGTCAGCGAGACCTGGGTCGCCGCGTAGCCGAACGAGACGAACGCGAGTTCGCGCAGCGTGCGGTCGGCGAGCACGAGCCGCAGCGGGCCGACGATGCTGCCGCCGGACCGGGGTGCGCCGGCGTCGCGGGACGCGGTGTCGAGCGCGGCGCGCGACGGCTCCGCGATCAGCGCGATCACGACGCCGATCGCGACCACGGCGAACAGCGCGGGTCGCCAGCCGAACGACAGCGCCAGCGCCGGCAGCGTGGCGCCGGCGAGTGCGGCGCCGGCCGGCACGCCGGTCTGCTTGATCGAGAACGTCAGCGCCATCCGCTCGGGCGGTGCCGTGTGCGCGAGCACCTGCGACGACGCCGGCGTGATCGGACCGTAGCCGAGCCCGATGACCACCGCGCCGACGGCCAGCGCCGCGATCGCCGCCGCCGTGCCCGTCGCGAGCGGCACCAGCGCGAGCCCGCCAGCGCAGAGAAGGACGCAGATCTGCGACACCCGGATCGGACCGAGGCGCTCGATCGCAGGCCCCGACAGCAGGCTCGCCGCCATCGCGCCGCTGTAGACGAGCCCCACGAACACGCCGACCAGCGCCGGCGCGACGCCGGCATCGAGGGCGATCGCCGGCGCCAGCACCGCCGTCGCGGTGCCGGCGAGCGAGGTGAACACCTGGATGGCGAGGGTGACCGCCAGCGCCGTCGCGGCGGTTCGCGTCGCGTTCATCGCGGGATCAGGATCGCGCCGCTCTCGGTGACCACCGCGTCGACCGTGAGGTCGTGCGGCGCGGCGGGCACCCGCGGCACGATCTGCAGGTCGAAGGCGCCGGCGACACGCGGCGTCGACGGCGGCACCAGCGGCAGCAGGCGGTCGTAGTAGCCGCCGCCGTAGCCCAGGCGCCGTCCGGCGGCGTCGAAGGCGACGCCGGGAACCAGCACCCAGTCGATGATCGCCGGCTCGATGCGGGGACGACCGGTCGCGCGGCTCCGGAATCCCGCGAAAGCCCGGCTCGGCATCGACGTCGGGATCGACGATCGCGTGCGCCTCGAGCATCCGAGCCGCCGTGTCGACGCGCGGAATCGCGACGGTCTTCCCGGCCGCGATCGCGATGCGCACCAGCGCCCGCGTGTCCCACTCGCTGCGATACGGCAGCGTGAGCAGCACGCAGCGCGCCGCGGCGAACGAAGGCAGCGCTGCGAGCCGGGCGACGATCGCCGCCGCCGCCGCGGCCCGGGTCGCCTCCGGCAGCGCGTCGCGCGCGGCGAGCAGCTCGCGGCGCAGCGCGAGCTTCGCTGCGCGCAGCGCCGGACCGTGCGGCGCGGCGGCGCCGTCCTGCGGGATTCGCCATGTAACGATGGTAACCGATGGTGACCCGATATCGCCAGCCGACGCGCCGCACGGGCACGGCCCGTTCGCAGCGCCTATAATTGCCGGTCCCGTCGCCCGGAACGAGCCATGAACCACAACCACCAGATCCATCGCGAGCGTCGCGCAGCGCTGCTGGCCGAGATGCGCCGCCATTCCGAAGGCGGGCTCGCGCTCGTGCCCACCGCCCCGGAAGTGGCCCGCAATCGCGATTCGCATTACCCCTATCGCTACGACAGCTATTTCTATTACCTCACCGGATTTCCGGAGCCGGAGGCGGTCGTCGCGCTGGTCGCCGGAGAGGGCGGCGACCGGCACGTGCTGTTCTGTCGCGACAAGAATGAGGAGCGCGAGATCTGGGACGGGTTCCGCTACGGTCCGGACGCGGCGAGGGAGATCTTCGGCTTCGACGAGGCGCACCCGATCGCCGAGCTCGCGGCGCGGCTTCCGGACCTCGCCGCCGACCGACCCGCGCTGTTCACTCCGGTCGGCATGACGCCGGCGTGGGACCGGCGGATCGCCGACACGCTGAACGAAGTGCGCGACCGCGTTCGCACCGGTGTCGCGGCGCCCGAGACCATCGTCGACGTGCGGCAGAGTCTCGACGCGATGCGACTCGTGAAGGACGCGCACGAGCTCGACCTGATGCGGCGCGCGGCGCAGGTGTCGTCCGGCGCGCATCGCCGCGCGATGGAGCGCACGCGCCCCGGCTGGTTCGAGTACCAGGTCGAAGCCGAGCTGCTGCACGAGTTCCTGCGCCACGGCGCGCAGGCGGTCGCGTATCCGTCGATCGTCGCCGGCGGCCCCAACGCCTGCGTGCTCCACTATCGCGACAACAACCGGCAGCTGCAGGACGGCGAGCTGCTGCTGATCGACGCCGGCTGCGAATTCCAGGGCTATGCCTCCGACATCACCCGGACGTTTCCGGTGAGCGGCAAGTTCTCCGGGCCGCAGAAGGACGTCTACGAGCTGGTGCTAGCGGCGCAGCTCGCCTGCATGGACGCGGTGAAGCCGGGCGCGGAGTTCCACGACTACCACAAGGCCGCCGAGCGCGTGCTCGCGCAGGGCTTCATCGACCTCGGCCTGTGCCAGGGCACGCTGGACGAAGTGATGGAGTCCGGCACGTACAAGCAGTTCTACATGCACCGCGCGGGCCACTGGCTGGGGCTGGACGTGCACGACGCCGGGCTCTACCAGGTGAAGGGCGCCTCGCAGCGGCTGGTGCCCGGCATGGTGCTCACCGTCGAGCCGGGCGCGTACATCCGCCGCGCCGAGAACGTTCCGCAGCACTTCTGGGACATCGGCGTGCGCATCGAGGACGACGTGCTGGTCACGGCGCAGGGCTGCGAGAACCTGACCGCCGCCGACGCCGAAGACGGTGGCCGACGTCGAGGCGGCCTGCCGCCGCTGATGCTGCACGATCTCGTCATCGCCGGCGCCGGACCGGTCGGCGCGACGCTCGCGCTGGCCGTCGCCGACGCCGACCTCGACGTCGTCGTCGTCGACGCGCGCCGCGAAGGCGAGACGCTGCGCGGCGACCGCTCGCTGGCGCTGTCGCACGGCGCGCGGCTGGTGCTCGAGCGGCTCGGCGTCTGGACGCCGCTCGCGGCGCAGGCCGGCGCGGTGACGCCGATCGTCGACATCGACATCTCGCAGGCGCGCGGATTCGGGTCCGCGCGGCTGACCGCGGCCGACGCCGGCGTCCCCGCACTCGGCTACGTCGTCCGCTACCTCGCGCTCCAGCGATCGCTCGACGCCGCGCTCGCGCGCCGCGGCATCCGCGTGCGCTGGAACACGCGGGTCGGCGCCGTGGGCGGGACGCCGGCGTACGCCGCCGTCGACGTCGAAGGCGAGGCCGACCCGCTGCTCGCGCGGCTGGCGGTCGTCGCCGACGGTGCCGGCACCGTCGTGGCCGGCCTCGAGCGCCGGCGGCACGACTACGGCGAGTCCGCGCTCGTCGCCAACGTGTGGGTCGACGGCGCGCCGCCGGGGCTCGCGTTCGAGCGCTTCACCGCCGACGGTCCCGTCGCGCTGCTGCCGGAGGGGGACCACCACGGCCTCGTCTGGACCGCCAAGCCCGGCCGCGCCGCCGAGCTGCTCGTGCTCGACGACGCGACGTTCCTCGCGCGACTCGCCGGACATTTCGGCCCGCGCGCGGGCCGCTTCGTCCGGGTGGCCGACCGGCGAAGCTTCCCGCTGGTGCTCGAATTCGTGCCGCGGCCGGCGGCCAGCCGCACCGTGGTCATCGGCAACGCCGCGCAGACGCTGCATCCGGTCGCCGGCCAGGGCTTCAACGTCGGGCTGCGCGACGCGTACGAACTGTCGCGGGTCATCGTCGCCACGCCGCAGGACGCGCTGGGCGGGCGCGCGATGCTCGACCGCTACGCGACCCGGCGCCGCACCGATCGCGCCGCCGGCATCGCCTTCACGCATGGACTGGTGACCCTGTTCGGCGCCGACCACGCGCTGCTGCGCTGGCCGCGCGGCGTGGGGCTATCGCTGCTCGACGCATTGCCTCCGGCGAAGCGGGCGTTCACCCGGACGATGCTGTTCGGCCTGCGCTGAGCGCTGAGCGCTGCGAGGCCGGCGGCCGCCCGGAAATTTGCGACCCATGGTTGATCTGTGTTAACGGCCCGCGTCGCCGACCGGCGGAGAAGATTCGCTGCGCCCGCGGAATCGGTATAATCCGCCTCCCTTCGCTGCAATCTCGCGCTTCTGCCCGCCCCACTTTCGTGCGCATCGGACCTTACCAACTGCCGAACAACCTCGCCGTCGCGCCGATGGCCGGGGTGACCGATCGGCCGTTCCGGCAGCTGTGCCGCCGGATCGGCGCGGGTTACGCGGTGTCCGAGATGCTGGCGTCGAATCCGCTGCTGCGCGACACGGCGAAGTCCCGGCGCCGCGGCGACCACGCCGGCGAGCCCGGACCGATCGCCGTCCAGATCGCCGGCGCCGACCCGGCGCTGATGGCCGACGCCGCGCGCTACAACGTCGACCGCGGCGCGCAGATCGTCGACATCAACATGGGCTGCCCGGCGAAGAAGGTGTGCAATGTCGCGGCGGGCTCGGCGCTGCTGGGCAACGAGGCGCTCGCCGAGGCGATCGTCGCCGCCGTCGTCCGCGCGGTCGATGTCCCGGTCACGCTGAAGATTCGTACCGGCCCCGATCCGTCGCGGCGGAATGCGGTGCGCATCGCGCGCATCGCCGAGGCCGCGGGCGTGCAGGCGCTCGCCGTCCACGGTCGCACGCGCGCCTGCGCGTTCGTCGGCCCCGTCGAATACGACACCGTGCGCGCGGTCAAGGCGGCGGTGACGATCCCCGTGTTCGCCAACGGCGACATCGCGACGCCGGCGCAGGCGCGCGACGTGCTGGCCGCCACCGGCGCCGACGGCGTGATGATCGGTCGTGCCGCCCAGGGACGGCCCTGGCTGTTCCGCGAGATCGCGCATTTCCTCGCGACGGGCGAACCGCTGCCGCCGCCGACCGTCGGCGAGGCGCACGCGCTGATCGTCGAGCACCTGCACGACCACTACGCGTTCCACGGCGAGTGGAGCGGCGTGCGCACCGCGCGCAAGCACCTGGGTTGGTACGTCCGCGACCTCGCCGGCGGCGACTCGCTGCGTGCCGAGATCAACGTGGCCGAGAGCGCGGCGGAGCAGCTCGCCGCCGTCGGCCGTTTCTTCGGGCGCCTCGCCGGCAAGAGCGAGCGGCTCGTCTATCGCACGGCGGAAGTCGCCGCGGAATGCGTCGTCGACGCCCGCGCCGCGTTCGGCGTGCCGCGCCACGAAGCGCGACGGGGCGGGGAGGCCCTGGCAGCGTGAAGAAGAAGATCCGTCTCAACGGCAGCAACGAAATCTGCCGCAGCGTCGAGCACTCGCTCGAGGAGTACTTCCGCAAGCTGGACGGCGAGCCGCCGCACGACATCTACGACATGGTGATCGGACACGTCGAGAAGGCGCTGCTGGCGTCGGTGATGGGTCGCGCCAACGGCAACCAGACGCAGGCGGCCGACATGCTGGGACTCAATCGCAGCACGCTGCGCACGAAGCTCGACAAGTACAAGCTGCGCTGACGCGGCGTCTCGACCCACGGAGTTCCGTCCCATGCCGGCCCCGATTGCCCAAGCGCTGATTTCCGTTTCCGACAAGGCCGGCGTGGTCGAGTTCGCGCGCGCCCTCGCGCGGCTCGGCGTGCGGCTGCTCTCGACCGGGGGCACGGCGAAGGCGCTCGCCGACGCGGGACTCGCCGTCACCGAGATCGGCGATTACACGGGCTTCCCCGAGATGCTCGACGGCCGCGTCAAGACGCTGCACCCGAAGGTCCACGGCGGCATCCTCGCCCGCCGCGACGTCCCGGCGCACGCCGCGGCGCTCGAGCAGCACGCGATCCCCCCCATCGACCTGGTCGTCGTCAACCTGTACCCCTTCCGCGAGACCGTCGCGCGGCCCGGCTGCACGCTGGACGACGCGATCGAGAACATCGACATCGGCGGTCCGACGATGGTGCGCGCCGCGGCGAAGAACTGGCAGCACGTCGGCATCGTCGTCGATCCCGCGGACTATCCGGCGCTCGTCGCCGAACTCGAGGCCAACGGCCGCGCGCTGTCCACGGCGACGCGATTCGCGCTGGCGCGGAAGGCGTTCTCGCACACGGCGTCCTACGACGGCGCGATCAGCAACTGGCTGACGGCGCGGGGCCCCGACGGCGCGGCGGCGACCTTCCCCGACCGCTTCAACCTCCAGGCCGCGAAGGTGCAGGACCTGCGCTACGGCGAGAACCCGCACCAGCAGGCGGCGTTCTACCGCGACGAGCAGCCGGCCGCGGGCACGATCGCGACCTACCGGCAGCTGCAGGGCAAGGAGCTGTCGTACAACAACATCGGCGACGCCGACGCGGCGTGGGAGTGCGTGAAGACCTTCGCCGAGCCCGCCTGCGTCATCGTCAAGCACGCCAATCCGTGCGGCGTCGCCGTCGCCGCGACGCCGCTCGAGGCCTACCGTCTCGCGTTCGCCACCGACCCCACCAGCGCCTTCGGCGGCATCATCGCGTTCAACCGACCGGTCGACGCGGCGACGCTGGAGGCGGTCTCGGCGCAGTTCCTCGAGGTGCTCGTCGCCCCGGTCTACACGGCGGATGCGCTGGCGGTAATCGCGCAGAAGAAGAACGTGCGCGTGCTCGAGGTCCCGCTGCCGCAGGGCGACGTGCCGGCGCAGTTCGATCTCAAGCGCGTCGGCGGCGGCCTGCTGGTGCAGGGCGCGGACGTGCGCAACGTCGCGCCCGGCGAATTGCGCGTGGTCACGAAGAAGGCGCCGACCGCGGCCCAGCGGGACGACCTGATGTTCGCCTGGCGCGTCGCCAAGTTCGTGAAGTCGAACGCCGTCGTCTACTGCGGCGGCGGGCGCACGCTGGGCATCGGCGCCGGGCAGATGAGTCGGGTGGATTCGACGCGCATCGCGGCGATCAAGGCCGGGCACGCGGGGCTGTCGCTCGCCGGGTCGGTCGCCGCGTCGGACGCGTTCTTCCCGTTCCGCGACGGACTCGACGTCGTCGCCGACAGCGGTGCCGTCGCGGTGATCCAGCCGGGCGGCAGCATGCGCGACGACGAGGTGATCGCGGCCGCCGACGAACGCGGCATCGCGATGCTGTTCACCGGCATTCGTCATTTCCGTCATTGACGCGACGCCGCGTCGAACGCAGCAAGACCGGGAGCTTCCGATGGAGCATGGGCGTGTCCTGCTGTTGATCATCTGCGCGCTGGCCGCGTTCGCGGCGAGCCCGGTGCGGGCGCAGGCGCCCGCCGGAACGCCGGAAGCGGCGGCTCACCGCGCCGCCGAAGCCGGCCGCCGAACCGCCGGCCGACAAACCGCCGGCCGCAACGTCGGAGTGGATCAACTGCGGCGCGATGTGGAAATGGGTCGAGTACCAGTGCGTCGGCGTCAAGGACGCCTGGCACAACGGCACGCCGATCCTCTACGTCACCGGGCTGACCTACCACGACCGGGGCACCTATTCGCAGGAGCAGCTCGACAGCTACAACGAGCGGTCGTGGGGCGGCGGGTACGGCTGGGGCCGCACCAACGAGCGAGGGCGACCACTTCGGCTGGTACGGCCTGATCTTCCGCGATTCACACTTCAAGTACACCAAGATGTTCGGCTGGAGCGGGATGACCTACTGGCCGAAGCAGAGCGACTACGCCTTCGGGCTCGGGTACACGGTCTTCCTGGGCTCGCGTCCCGACATCTACAACAGCATCCCGTTCCCGGGGATCCTGCCGCTGGCCTCGGTCAAGCTGTCGAAGCTGGAACTGCTGGGCACGTACATTCCGAAGGTCAGCGCCGGCACCACCGGCAACGGCAACGTCGCCTTCGTCTTCGGCCGCTGGCTGTTCTGACGGACTCGCCGCGATGAACGTCCTGGTGATCGGCGGCGGCGGGCGCGAGCACGCGCTGGCGTGGAAACTCGCGCAGTCGCCGCGCGTCGCGAAGGTGTTCGTCGCCCCGGGCAACGCGGGGACCGCGCGCGAGCCCGGGCTGACGAATGCGTCCCCGGTCGCGATCGCCGACCTCGTCGCCTTCGCGCAGCGCGAGCGCGTCGGCCTCACCGTGGTCGGTCCCGAGGGGCCGCTCGCCGCCGGCGTCGTCGACGCGTTCCGTGCCGCCGGCCTGCCGATATTCGGCCCGTCGCAGGCCGCGGCGCAGCTCGAGGCGTCGAAGGACTACGCGAAGTCGTTCATGGCGCGGCACGGCATCCCGACCGCCGCGTACTCGACCTTCACCGATGCCGCCGCGGCGCGCGCCTGGGTCAGCGAGCGCGGCGCGCCGATCGTCGTCAAGGCCGACGGGCTGGCGGCCGGCAAGGGCGTCGTCGTCGCGACCACCGTCGCCGAGGCGCACGCGGCGATCGACGCCATGCTGGTCGGCAACGCGATGGGCGACGCCGGCGCGCGGGTCGTCGTCGAGGACTTTCTCGACGGCGAGGAGGCGAGCTTCATCGTGATGGTCGACGGCCGCAACGTGCTGCCGCTGGCGTCGAGCCAGGACCACAAGCGCCTGCGCGACGGCGACGCCGGCCCCAACACCGGCGGCATGGGTGCGTACTCGCCGGCACCGGTCGTCACGCCGGCGATGCACGCCAGGATCATGCGCGAGATCATCCTGCCGACGGTGCAGGGCATGGCCGCCGACGGCGTCCCGTACACGGGTTTCCTCTACGCCGGCGTGATGATCGACGCCGCCGGCACGCCGCGCGTGCTCGAGTTCAACTGCCGGCTGGGCGATCCGGAGACGCAGCCGATCATGGTCCGGCTGAAGAGCGACCTCGTCGATCTCCTGTCGCACGCGGTGAACGGCACGCTGGACCGCGCCGAGGCCGAGTGGGATCGCCGCACGGCGCTGGGGGTGACGCTCGCGGCGCACGGCTATCCCGACGCGCCGCGCCGGGGCGACGCCATCGCCGGCCTCGACCGCGTGACCGCCGAGACGCATCCGGACGTCAAGGTCTTCCACGCCGGCACGGCGCTGGAAGGCGACCGCGTGGTCGCCAGCGGCGGCCGCGTGCTCACCGTGACCGCGCTCGGCGATTCGGCGCGGCAGGCGCAGCGCGCGGCCTACGCCGCCGTCGCCGAGATCCATTTCGACGGCATGCAGTACCGCAGCGACATCGGCCATCGCGCCATCGCCGCGCGCAAGGCCTGATCGCCTTCGCGGCAACGTTCCGTCGCCGATTCCCCGCTCCGCACCCCACTCGCCCGCGCCCCACGATGAACGTCGACGCCGTCCGCAGGTATTTCCTCGATCTCCAGCAACGCATCGTCGCCGACCTCGAGCGCATCGACGGCCAGCCCTTTCGCCGCGACGAGTGGGTGCGGCCCGAGGGCGGCGGCGGGGTGTCGCGGCTGCTCGAGGAAGGCAATGTGCTCGAGCGCGGCGGGGTCAATTTCTCGCACGTCCAGGGCACCAAGCTGCCGCCGTCGGCGACGGCGCACCGGCCCGAGCTCGCCGGGCGCCCCTGGGACGCGATGGGCGTGTCGCTGGTGCTGCACCCGCGCAACCCCTGCGCGCCGACGGTTCACCTCAACGTCCGGATGTTCGTCGCCCACGCGGCGAAGGGACGGCGACGACGCGTGGTGGTTCGGCGGCGGCATGGACCTGACGCCGTACTACCCGTTCGTCGAGGACGCCGTGCATTTCCACCGCGCCTGCCGCGACGCGCTGGCGCCGTTCGGCGGCCCCGAGCTGCACGCGAAGTACAAGCGCTGGTGCGACGACTACTTCTACCTCAGGCACCGGAAGGAGCCGCGCGGCGTCGGCGGCATCTTCTTCGACGACCTGTCGGAGGGCGGCTTCGACCGCTGCTTCGCGCTGACCCGCAGCGTCGGCGATCATTTCCTGCCCGCGTACGCGCCGATCCTCGAGCGCCGCCGCGACCTTCCGTACGGCGAGCGCGAGCGCGATTTCCAGGCCTACCGCCGCGGCCGCTACGTCGAGTTCAACCTGGTCTGGGACCGCGGCACGCTGTTCGGCCTGCAGAGCAACGGCCGCACCGAGGCGATCCTGATGTCGCTGCCGCCGGTGGTGAAGTGGCGCTACGACTGGAAGCCGGAAGCCGGCTCCCCCGAGGCGCTGCTCTACACCGAATTCCTGGTCGCGCGCGACTGGCTCGCGGAGCCGGCCGCGGCCCCGGCGTCCTGAGCGGCGGCGGACGATGACCGCGGACGGCAACGACGATCCGCGCCCGCCGGCCCGGCGCCAGGACGGCGACGAGCGTCTGGTCGAGACGCGCCTCCGGGGCGAACGCGTCTTCGACGGCAGGCTGCTGCACGTGCGCCGCGACACCGTGCGGCTGCCCGACGGCGGCACCGCCACCCGCGAGTACGTCGCCCATCCGGGGGCGGTGCTGATCCTGCCGGTTCGGGACGACGGCCGGCTCGTCGTCGAGCGGCAGTTCCGCTATCCGCTCGACCGCGTGTGCCTCGAGTTTCCCGCCGGCAAGCTCGACCACGGCGAGGCGCCGCTCGACACGGCCCGGCGCGAGCTCGTCGAGGAAGCCGGATTCACGGCGCGGACCTGGAGCCAGTCTCGGCGTCATCCACCCGGTGATCTCCTACTCGACCGAGCGCATCGAGCTGTGGCTTGCCGAAGGCCTCGCGCACGTCGGCGCGAAGCTCGACCATGGGGAGTTCCTCGAGATCGTCGCGCTGACCGAGGACGAGCTCCTCGCCGCCTACGACCGCGGCGAGGTCACCGACGCCAAGACGATCGCGGCGCTGTTCGCGTGGCGCCGCCGCCGCGGACTGGCCTGATCGCGACGGGCGCCGCGGCGGGATCGACGATGTCCGGGACCGACCGAATGGCGCCCGCGGGGCCGACCGCGCGCATCGTCGCTCTGCAGGTGTCGATTCGCGGACGGGTCCAGGGCGTCGGATTCCGGGAGGCCATGGTGAGCGCCGCGCGCGCCGCCGGGGTTTCCGGCTGGGTCCGCAATCGCCGGGACGGCAGCGTCGAGGCGCTGCTGCAGGGACCGGTCCCGGCGGTGGAGGCGACGCTCGCGTGGGCGCGACGCGGCCCCCCGGTGGCGCGCGTCGACGGCATCGCGACTGCCCCGGTTGCCGTCGACGCGGCGCTGGGCCCGTTCGAACGTCGCCCGACCGCCTGACGCGTCGGCGAGCGTCCCGGGCGCGGGCGCGATCAGGGTCGGCGGCGGCGCCGACCCCACGCCGAAGATGTCCTTCCACGCCATGTAGCTCGCGGCGGCGATCGCCGGCAGCGCGAACGCGAGCCCGACCAGGAACGTCAGAATTCCGAGCGCCAGCAGCAGCAGCGCCGCGGCGGCGAACACCGCGAGCGGCAGCGGGTTCAGCACGAACGCCTGCCAGCTCGCCCGCAGCGCGGCGCCGGGTCCGGCGCCCTCGAGCAGCGCGTGGTACGGCACGAACGCGAACGGCAGCGTCGCCAGCACCGACAGCACCATCGCGGCGATCGCCTCGCCGACTGACGACGCGCTGCCGCGCGCCCCGGACAGCGGAGGCTCGCCGGTCAGCCACCAGAGGCCGAGCGAGGAAAGCGCCCACGACAGCGCGTTCGCGAGCACGACGGCGACCACGACGGCCGCGGGGGCGCGAAACGCCCGGAAGGCGAGCGCCGGCGTCGGCCGCGTTCCGCCGTCGATCGCCGCCGCCGCGTACACCAGCCCCGCCCCGACGAGCGGCGTGACGGCCACGCCGATCAGCGTCGACGGTTCCGGCAGCAGCGCGAACGCGAACTCGGCGACGAGCACCATCACGGTCAGCGCGATCCACACCGCCGGCGCGCGTCGCCACAGCGCCAGGCCGTCCTCGTACCACGCGAGCGCGTGCCGCCACGGCACCGCGCGGGCGTGCAGGTGCTTCGACGGCGGTTCGATTGCGTCCTGCATCAGCAGTCGTCCGCACGGCACGACGCGGGCGAGGGAGCGCCGCCTGCGCTGCTGGGGAGTGGGGTATCGACGAAGCGGGGCAAGTGGCGCTCCCCCGCCCTCCGGATGGCGCAGTGCCGCGCGTCAACGACGAAGGACACGTCCGCCCCCGCGCATCACGCCGCTTCGCCGAGATACGCCGCACGCACCGCCGGATCGTGCAGCAGTTGCTTCGCGTCGCCCGACAGCGTGATCTCGCCCGACTCCATCACGTAGCCGCGGTTCGATACCTCGAGCGCCAGCTTCGCGTTCTGCTCGATCAGCAGGATCGTCGTGCCTTCCGCCGAGATCATCATCACCGTCTCGAACACCTTCTGCACCATCAGCGGCGCGAGCCCCATCGACGGCTCGTCGAGCAGCAGCAGTTTCGGGCGCGACATCATCGCGCGGCCCATCGCCAGCATCTGCTGCTCGCCGCCCGAAAGCGTGCCGGCGGTCTGGCGGCGGCGCTCCTTCAGCCGGGGAAAGAGCTGGTACACGCGCTCGATGTCGGCGGCGATCGCCCCGCGGTCGCTGCGGATGTACGCGCCCATCGCCAGGTTTTCCTCGATCGTCAGCGCGCCGAACACGCCGCGGCCCTCGGGCACCATCGCGAGACCCCGGCGCACCAGCTCGAACGCCGGCCGGCCGGCGATGTCCTCGCCGCGGTAGCGGATCGAGCCGCTCTTCACCGGCTGCAGGCCGCAGATGCCCTTCAGCGTCGTCGTCTTGCCGGCGCCGTTCGCGCCGATCAGGCAGACGAGCTCGCCCGGGTCGACGTGGAGGTCGATGCCCTTGACCGCCTGGATGCCGCCGTAGGAAACGGCGAGCTTCGAGAGCTCCAGCAGCGGAGTCGGCTTGGCGTCGGCCATCGTCACGCGCCCTTCAGGTTGAGCGAGACTTCGCCGCCGAGGTAAGCCGCGATCACCGCGGGGTCCTGCTGCACCTCGGCGGCCGGCCCTTCGGCGATCTTCTTGCCGTAGTCGAGGACGAGCACGCGATCGCAGACGCTCATCACCAGCTTCATGTCGTGCTCGATCAGCAGGATCGTCGTGCCGTCGTGGCGGATGCCCTCGAGCAGGCTCTTGAGCGCCGCCGTCTCGGTGGCGTTCATGCCCGCCGCCGGCTCGTCGAGCGCCAGCAGCTCCGGCTCGGTGGCCAGCGCGCGCGCGATCTCGAGCCGGCGCTGGTCGCCGTAGGGCAGGTGCCTCGCCTGGTCGCCGGCGCGCCTGGCGATGCCGACGTACTCGAGCAGCTCGTACGCGCGAGACTCGATGGCCCTTCTCCTCGGCGCGCGTCCGCTCGTCGCGGAAGATCGCGCCCCAGACGCCGGCCTGCGTGCGGACGTGGCGGCCGATCATCACGTTCTCCAGCGCCGACAGGTTGCCGAACAGCCGGATGTTCTGGAAGGTGCGTGCGATGCCGCGCGCGGCGACCTCGTGCGGCTTCAGGCCGGTCAGGGGCAGGCCCTCGAAGATGAACTCGCCGCGGTCCGGCGTGTAGATGCCGGTCAGCACGTTGAACAGGCTGGTCTTGCCCGCGCCGTTGGGGCCGATCAGGCCGTAGATCTCGCCGTGATTGATGGTGAAGCTGACGTCGGCCAGCGCCTGCACCCCGCCGAAGCTCTTGCCGACGCCATTCGCCCTGAGCAGCGCGAGATGCGGGCCGGCCGCCGGCGCGGCGGCAGCGACGCCCGCGGCGGCGGTCATGTGCGCTTGCCCTCCAGCTCGCGCTTGCGCAGCGCCGACGGCAGCAGGCCGGCGGGGCGGAACAGCATCATCAGGACCAGCGCGAGCCCGAACAGCAGCATCCGGATCACCTCGGGTTCGATCAGCATCCGGCCGAACAGCGCCTTCTGCACGGGCTCGACGGTGTAGCGCAGGACCTCGGGCACGAACGAGAGCAGCAGCGCGCCGACGATCACGCCCCAGATGTTGCCCATGCCGCCCAGCACCACCATGGACAGGACCATCACCGACTCCACGAGGATGAAGCTCTCCGGGCTGATGAAGCCCTGCATCGCGCTGAACATCCCGCCGGCGATGCCGCCGAACGACGCCCCCATCGCGAACGCCATCAGCTTGATCCGGGTGGTGTTGATGCCCATCGCGCGCGCGGCGATTTCGTCCTCGCGGATCGCTTCCCAGGCCCGCCCGAGCCGCGAGTCCTGCAGCCGCAGGTTGACGACGATCACGACCAGCAGCACGAGCGTGAGCAGGTAGTAGTACTTGATCGGCCCGCTGAACGACAGGCCGAGAAAGACGTCGGTCTTCGCGAAGCTGAAATCGCCGATGTGGAACGGGTCGATGAGCGTGATGCCCTGCGGGCCGTTGGTCAGGTTGAACGGCTGCGACAGGTTGTTGAAGAAGATCCGGACGATCTCGCCGAACCCGAGCGTCACGATGGCCAGGTAGTCGCCGCGCAGCTTGAGGGTCGGGGTGCCCAGCAGCACGCCGAACAGGCAGGCGATCGCGGCGCCGATGGGCAGGATGATCCAGAACGGCAGGTGGATGTTGAAGTGCGGGCTCGCCAGCAGCGCGTAGGTGTAGGCGCCGACAGCGTAGAACGCGATGTACCCGAGGTCGAGCAGCCCGGCGAAGCCGACGACGATGTTGAGTCCCAGCGACAGCAGCACGAACAGGATGGCGAGATTGGTGATGCGCACCCACGCCGTGCCGACCTGCGCCAGCGCGAACGGCAGCGCGAGAAGCGCGATGCCGACCAGCGCGAAGCCGATCCAGGTGGCCGCGGGGTGCTTCCTGAGGTCGGCGAGAGTGTTCACGCGGGGCTCGGTTCAGGCGCGGTCGGAGACGCGTTCGCCCAGCAGGCCGGACGGCCGGAACACCAGCACCAGGATCAGGACGAGGAAGGCGAAGACGTCCTGGTAGTTCGACCCGAACAGCGGCATGTTGGGATTGGCGACGCAACGCTCGGCCAGGCTGTCGAACCAGCCGGACATGTGGCACAGGTTGGTGATGTCGCCGACGTAGCCCGCACCCAGCGCCTCGATCACGCCGAGCAGCAGGCCGCCGAGCATCGCGCCGGCGAGGTTGCCGATGCCGCCCAGCACCGCGGCCGAGAACGCCTTCAGCCCCAGCAGGAATCCCATCTGGTACTGCGCGATGCCGTAGTAGGTCCCGACCATGACCCCGGCCATCGCGCCCAGCGCGGCGCCGATCACGAACGTCAGCGCGATCACGCGGTTGATGTCGATGCCCATCAGGCCGGCCACCTGCTGGTTCTGCGACGTCGCGCGCATCGCGATGCCGAGCTTGGTCCGGTACACCAGCGCCAGCAGCCCGCCCATCATCATCACCGACGCGACGATGATCACGACCTGGACGTTGGTGATCGTCGCGCCGTTGGGCGTATCGGTCAGGTAGTACGGCGTCACGGTGACGATCTGCGGGAACGCGATCGGGTTGCGACTCCAGATCACCATCGCCAGATGCTGGAGGATGATCGACAGGCCGATGGCGGTGATCAGCGGCGCGAGGCGCGGCGCGCGGCGCAGCGGCCGGTAGGCGACCCGCTCGAGCGTGTAGCCCACCGCCATGCACACGGGCACGGCGACCAGCACGCCGGCGGCGACGATCAGCACCGGCGGCAGCCCGGACCCGGCCAGCGCCGTGATGACGGAGAACGCGACCATCGCGCCGATCATCACGACCTCGCCGTGGGCGAAGTTGATGAGCTGGATGATGCCGTAGACCATCGTGTAGCCCAGCGCGACCACCGCGTAGACGCTGCCCAGCGTCAGGCCGTTGATCAGCTGCTGCAGGAAGATGTCCACGCGGGGGTCCTTGCGGCGTCGGTGCGTTGGTGCTTCGGGGCGTCGTCGGAGCGGGGGTGACCTGGGGCCGGCGAGTGGCAGGCCTGCGCCGGCGATTGTGCGGGTGAAGGCGCGCCGCGGCAATCCCCGTGGCGTCGGAGCCGGCGGGACCAAAAAAACGGCGCCCCCGGAAGGGCGCCGTTTGCGCGGTGCGACTGCCGATTACTTCTTCGGCGCCGGGGCCGCGGGGGTCGCGGGAGCGGGAGCCGGCGCGGCCGCCGGGGCTGCTGCCGGGGCCGCGGGGGCTGCTGCTGCCGGGGCCGCCGGGGCCGCCGCCGCCTTCAGGAACTCCTCGAACGAGACGCTCTTGCCGCCCTGCACGACCGCGATCGGCTCGACCTTGCCGCCCTTCAGCGTGAAGATCGTGATCTCGGCGTTCTTGCGGTCGCCCTTCTCGTCGAACTCGATCTTGCCCGTGGCGCCGTTGTAGCTGATCTTCTGCAGCTCGGGCAGGTACTTGACCGGGTCGGTCGAGTCCGCCTTCTGCATCGCCGCGATCATCAGGCCGACCGCGTCGTAGAAGAACGGCGCGTACTGCTTGACGTCGCCGTACTTCGCCTTGAACGCGTCGTTGAACTGCTTGCTGGCCGCCGAGGCAGGGAGGCCGGCCTGCGAGCAGATCAGGCCTTCCGCAGCGGCGCCGGCGAGCTTCGCCATCTCGTCGGTGCAGGCGCCGTCGCCGAAGCTGAACGTCGCCTTCATGCCGAGCTCGCGGGCCTGCTTGATCATCGGGCCGCCGGTCGCGTCCATGCCGCCGTAGAACACGGCATCCGGGTTCTTGCCCTTGATCTTGGTGAGGATCGCCTTGAAGTCGGTCGCCTTGTCGTTGGTCTTCTCGCGGGCGACGACCTGGATGCCGGCCGCCTTGAGCGTCTTCTCGACTTCGTTCGCGAGGCCTTCGCCGTACGCGGTCGCGTCGTCGGCGATCGCGACCTTCTTGATCTTCTGCGCGGCGAGGTATTGCGCGACCGCCGGACCCTGCTGGTCGTCGCGGCCGACGGTGCGGAAGATGTTCTTGAAGCCCTGCTCGGTCAGCTTCGGGTTCGTGGCCGAGCCGGAGATCATCGGGATGCCGGCCTGGTTGTAGACCGCCGAGGCCGGGATCGTGACGCCCGAGTTCAGGTGGCCCGCGACGCCCGCGACCTTCGCGTCGGCGAACTTCTGCGCGATCGTCGGACCCATCTTCGGGTCGGCCTGGTCGTCCTCGCTCATCAGCTCGAACTTCACGAGCTTGCCGCCGATCTTCAGCTTGCGGGCGGTGGCTTCCTCGACGGCCAGGCGCGCGCCGTTCTCGTCGTCCTTGCCCAGGTGAGCGATGCCGCCCGTCAGCGGGCCGGCGTGGCCGATCTTGACGGTGACGCTCTCTTCGACGGGCGCGGCGGCCTTCGGGGCCTCGGCCTTCTTCGGCTCTTCCTTGCCGCAGCCGTACATGGCGACGAGGGCGGCGGCGATAAGCGTGAGGCCGAGCTGGCGGGTCTTGGTCATGAAACCTCCGGAATGGGGAATGGGATGAAAACGGGGGGTGAAATAAGGCAACAGAAGATTATTCGCTGTGGGCTGACGTGTGTCAATCGATCGCAGGGGGCGAAGGCGTCCGCGGCAGCCCGCCGACGGGGCGCGCCGGCGCGGTCCCCGCGGCCGCGACCCCGACGCGTGCCGCCGGGGGCGCCCGGACGGCGGCCCGTCGGCGCCGGCGGCGGTCCGTCGCACGGGGTTGTTGCCGGCGGCGGGGTCCCGCGTAAACTCTCGCCTTCGCAAATCCGGAATGCCGGTCTGCCGCATCCAATCGGCAGCACCCCGACCGGACGCAGCGTCGGCGCCACCGCGCCGGGCCTTGCGTGCCGCGTCGGACCGGTCCTGGTCGCCACCGCCACCCGCGGTCCGGCCGAATGGGGGAGCAAGGATGGCCATGAAAATAACGCGGCGCCGCCTGATCGGCGCCTTCGTCGCGCTGCTGGTCGCCGCCGGCATCGGCGTCGCGGTGTCCCAGCGGCTGGGCAAGGCGGGCGGCAACGGCGAGGGAGGCCCCGGCAAGGGCGAGCCGCCGGTGACGCTGCAATTCGCGCCGGCCGACCTCGCCCGGGTCGAGCCGAAGGAACTCGGCCGCTGGCTGCCCGTCTCGGGCGCCGTGCAGCCCTCGCGCTCGGCCGTCGTCAAGGCCAAGGTCGCGGGCGAAGTCCGCGCGCTGACGGTCCGCGAGGGCGAGGCCGTCATGGCCGGCCAGGTGATCGGCCGCATCGACACCGCCGATCTCGAGGCACGGCTGATCGAGCGGCAGGGCGCGCTCGAGTCGGCGCGGGCCCAGCTGGCGCTCGCCGAGAAGACCCGGACGACCAACCAGACGCTGCTGAAGCAGAACTTCATCTCGCAGAATGCGTTCGACAACTCGGAGTCGAGCTTCAACGTCGCCCGGGGCGGCGCGAAATCGGCCGAGGCGCAGGTCCAGATCGCCCGCAATGCGCTGAAGGACGCCGTGCTGACGGCGCCGCTGGCGGGCATCGTCGCCAAGCGGCACGTGCAGGCGGGGGAAAAGGTCAACTTCGACACGCCGGTGGTGACCGTCGTCGATCTCGGGACGCTCGAGCTCAACGCGATGGTGCCGGCGGTCGACGTGCCGGAACTGCGGCTCGGCATGCCGGTGGACCTCGCGATCGACGGGTTCGGCGAGCGCCGCTTCAGCGGGCGCGTCGAGCGCATCAACCCGGCCACCGAGCCCGGGACGCGGGCGATCGTCGTCTACGTCGGCATCCCGAACGTCGACGGGACGCTCAAGGGCGGAATGTTCGCGACGGGACGCATCGCGCTCGCCGCCGCGCCGCCGGTGCCGACGCTGCCGGCCGCCGCCGTGCGCACCGAGGCCGGGCAGTCGTTCGTGTGGACGATCGACGACGGCAAGCTCGTGCGCCGGGTCGTCGTCACCGGCCGCCGCGACGACGAGGCGGGGCGCGTCGAAATCAAGACGGCGCTGCCCGCCGGCGCGCAGGTGCTGGCGGCCCGCTTCGACAACCTGAAGGAAGGCGCGCCGGCGATGGTCAAGGCGCCGGCGTCGTCGACGAACGCCACCACGCTCCCCGGCGGCGGCGCGGGCTGACCGCCGCGCCCGCCGCGAAACGCCCCCGCCGCCGCGCACCGCGCACCGGCGGGCGTCCCGCCGACCTCCAGAAAGCGCCCCTGCCATGTGGATCACCCGCGTTTCCATCAACAACCCGGTCTTCGCGACGATGGTCATGGTCGCGATCGCCGTGCTCGGGATCTTCTCGTACTCGCGGCTCAAGGTCGAGCAGATGCCCGACGTCAGCCTGCCGTTCGTGTTCGTCCAGACCTCGTACCCGGGCGCCTCTCCCGAGGCGGTCGAGGCCGACGTCACGAAGCCGCTCGAGTACGCGCTCAACACCGTCGCCGGCGTCAAGCTGATCCGCTCGAATTCGCTCGAGGGCGGGAGCCAGGTGTTCGCCGAGTTCCGGCTCAACACCGACATGAACCGGGCGATGCAGGACGTTCGCGACAAGATCGCGCTCGCCCGCCCCGGGTTTCCGCGCGAGGTCCGCGATCCCCTGATCGTCCGCGCGGACCAGGAGAACCAGCAGCCGGTCGTTCAGCTCGCAGTGATGTCGCCGACGATGTCGCTGCGTGACCTCACGTCGCTCACCGACCAGACCATCGTCAAGGGGCTGGAGAACGTCCCGGGCGTCGCGCGCATCGACGTCAGCGGCCGCGTCACGCGGCAGATCCTGATCCAGATCCGGCCGCAGGCGCTGACGGCGCTGGGAATCGGCGTCGACCAGGTGATGAACGCGATCCGCACCGCGAACCAGGACATGCCGGCCGGCCGGCTGTCGCGGGGCCAGTCCGACGTCAGCGTGCGCATCGAGGGCAAGATCAAGGATCCGGCGCAGTTCGGGCGCATCATCGTCGCCCAGCAGGGCGGGTCGACCGTGTACCTGTCGCAGGTCGCCGACGTCATCGACGGCGAGAAGGAGGAGACCTCGCTGGCCCGGATCAACGGCCGCCCGTCGATCACGCTCGACCTCCAGAAATCGCAGGACGCCAACATCGTCGAGACGGGCGCCGGCGTGATGACGGCGATCGCCGAGCTCAGGAAGCGGCTGCCGAAGGACGTCGAGCTCACGATCGTCAACAACACCGCCGAGCAGGTCGAGAAGAGCGTCAACCGCGTCAAGCAGACGATCATCGAGGGCGCGCTGCTGACGGTCCTGATCGTCTTCCTGTTCCTGCACAGCTGGCGCAGCACCGTCATCACCGGGCTCACGCTCCCGATCGCCGTGATCGCGACCTTCATCGCCCTCAACGCCTTCGGCTTCACGCTCAACTTCCTGACGCTGATGGCGCTGTCGCTGTGCATCGGCCTCCTGATCGACGACGCGATCGTCGTGCGCGAGAACATCGTGCGCCACCTCGGCATGGGCAAGGACCACTCGACCGCGGCGCGCGAGGGCACCGACGAGATCGGGCTCGCGGTGATGGCGACGACGTTCGCGATCGTTGCCGTGTTCGTCCCCATCGCGTTCATGAGCGGCATCATCGGACGCTTCTTCTTCCAGTTCGGGGTGACGGTCGCCGTCGCGGTGCTGGTGAGCCTGTTCGTCAGCTTCACGCTCGACCCGATGCTCTCGTCCATCTGGCACGACCCGCCGGGCTCGCGGTTCAGGCGCGTGCCCGTGGCTCGGCCGCCTGATGGACCGCGTCGAGCGCGTCATCGAATGGCTGCACGGCGTCTACGGCCGGCTGCTCGAATGGGCGCTGGGTCACCGGAAGACGGTGCTCGCGATCGCGACCGTGACGTTCGTCGGCAGCTTCGCGCTGGTGCCGCTGATCGGCACCGAGTTCGTGCCCGAGTCGGACCAGGGCTTCGTGTCGCTGCGGCTCAACACGCCGGTGGGCTCGAGCCTCGAGTACACCGACGGCAAGGTGCGGCAGGTCGAGGAGGCGCTGAAGGCGTTTCCCGAGGTTCGGCTGACGATGACGACGGTCGGCACCGACGAAGGCCGCAACTACGCGCGGCTCAATCTGAAGCTCGTCGACCGCAGCGACCGCTCCCGCACCGCAGAAGGAGGTCGAGAAGGCGATCCGCGAGCAGCTGCGGCCGATCGCCGGCATCGAGCTCACGTTCGGCTTCAACCGGCCGATCTTCATCAACGTGCTGGGGCCGGACCCGGACACGCTGTCGCAGATCATCGCGACGCTGAAGGAGCGCGCCGCCAGGGTGCCGGGGATCGCGGACCTGGAGACGTCCGACAAGGCGGCCAACCCGGCGCTGCGGGTCCGGCTCAACAACGACGCGGCGGCCGAGCTCGGCATCACCGTGCAGCAGGTCGGGCAGACGGTCCGACCGCTGCTCGCCGGCGACACGGTCAGCTACTGGCTCGGCCCCGACGGCCAGAACTACGAGGTCAACGTGCAGCTGCCGAAGGACCGGCGGCAGCTCGCGTCCGACGTCGCCAACCTGTACCTGTCGACGAACAAGCGCGGGCCCGACGGCGAGCTGCGGATGGTGCCGCTGCGGCAGGTCGCCGAGATCGGCGAGACGACAAGCCCGCAGATCATCAAGCGGCAGGACCTGCAGCGGCGCGTGGCGCTCTACGCCAACGCGCAGGGGCGCCCGTCGGGCGACGTCGGCAGCGACGTCGACAAGCTGGTCAAGGAGATGACGAAGGAGCTGCCGCCGGGCTACCGCTTCTCGTCGGGCGGGCAGACGCAGGACATGCAGGAATCGTTCAGCGCGGCGCTGGCGGCGCTGGGCCTGGCGGTGATCTTCATCTACCTGATCCTCGCGTCGCAGTTCGCGAGCTTCCTGCAGCCGCTGGCGATCATGGCGTCGCTGCCGTTCTCGCTGATCGGCGTGTTCCTCGCGCTGCTGCTCACGCGGACGACGCTCAACATCTTCTCGATCATCGGCTTCATCATGCTGATGGGGCTGGTGACCAAGAACGCGATCCTGCTGGTCGACTTCGCCAACCGCGCGCGCCGCGACGGCCTGCCGATCAGGGAGGCGCTGCTCGAGGCCGGCCAGGTGCGGCTGCGGCCGATCATGATGACGACGGCGGCGATGGTCTTCGGCATGCTGCCGCTGGCGCTTGGCCTCGGCGAGGGCGGCGAGACGCAGGCCCCCATGGGCCGCGCGATCATCGGCGGCGTCATCACCTCGACGCTGCTGACGCTGGTCGTCGTGCCGGTCCTGTACACGTACCTCGAGAACTGGTCGCTGCGCCGGCGCGACCGCCGCGCCGCGCGGCGGGCAGCCCCGTCCGGCGCGGTGTTGCCCGCGGCGCCGGGGAAAGCCCCCGCCCATGGCGACTGACCGGGCGGGTCGACGGATTTGACGTGCGATAATTCAAGGCCGCATAATAACTGACCGCGAGTCAGTTGCTCTCGACCGCAGGTCGCCTTCGGCGCCGTCCGGCGGCGGGCAGGCGCCGATTCGCGGGGCCGCCGTCGCGGCAGGCCCGCGCCGTCGTGTGATTCGCGTCACCGACGCGCCCGCCGCGGCGGGGCATGCTGCGACGACGCGATGCACCGGACGCACCGGACTTACGCCACGCATGGACATCGAACAGGCACGTTTCAACATGGTCGAGCAGCAGATCCGCACCTGGGAGGTGCTCGATCAGGACATCCTCGACCTCCTGTTCACGGTCCGGCGCGAGGAATTCGTGCCGGGTCCCTACCGGTCGCTCGCCTTCGCCGATCTCGAGATCCCGCTGGGCGAAGGCCAGAAGATGTGGACCCCGAAGATGGAGGCGCGCGTGCTGCAGGACCTGCGCCTCGTGCCCGGCGAGTCGGTGCTCGAGGTCGGCACGGGCAGCGGCTACTTCACCGCGCTGCTCGCGGGCCGCGGCGCGCGCGTGACCAGCGTCGAGATCAACCCGCGGCTCGCCGACGCGGCGAAGGCGAGGCTCGCGCGCGCGGGTGTCCGCGACGTCGACCTGCGCACCGGCGACGGCGCCCGAGGCTTCTCGGCGGCGACGTTCGACGCCGTCGTCCTCACCGGCTCCACGCCGGTCCTGCCGGACTCGCTCGTCGCCCAGCTGAAACCCGGCGGCCGCCTGTTTGCCGTCGTCGGCGATCCGCCGGTCATGACCGCGCGCCGCGTCGAGTATGTCGGTCCCGGCTCGTGGACGACCACCGACCTGTTCGAGACCGTGATCGACCCGCTGGTCAACGCCGCCGCCCCCGCGCGGTTCACGTTTTGATCCCGCAGATCGACCCGGCCGACGTGGCGGCGTGGCGCGCCGATCCGACGCGCGTCCCGCCGGCGCTGGTCGACGTGCGCGAGGCGTGGGAGTTCGAATACTGCTGCATCGACGGCTCCGCGCACCTGCCGCTGGCGCAGTTGCCCGCCCGCGTCGGGGAACTGCCGCGCGACCGCGACCTCGTCATCGTCTGCCACCACGGCAACCGCAGCCAGCACGCCGCCATGTGGCTGCAGCGAGCCGGCTTCGCCAACGTCCACAACCTGCGCGGCGGCGTTGCCGCGTGGGCGGACGCCGTCGATCCCGCCATGAAGCGTTACTGATTTCCAGGAACCGAAGCGATGCCCAAGTTCAACCGCCGTCTCGCCCTACTCGCCGCCGTGACCCTGCCGCTCGCGCTCGGCCTCCCGCCGGCGGTGCGCGCCGAGGACCTGATGCAGGTCTACCGCGAGGCGCAGCAGTACGACCCCGTCCTCGCCTCCGCGCGCGCTTCGTGGAACTCGACGCAGGAGCGCGTGCCGCAGGCGCGCGCCGGATTGCTGCCCAACGTCGCGCTGACCGGCAACGCCAACTACAACGACGGCCGCACGACGATCACCGCCGAGCCGCGTTCGGTCACCGCCAACGCCTACCAGAACTACAACCTCGCGATCTCCGCGTCGCAGCCGCTCTTCCGCCTGCAGAACGCGATCGCGTTCGACCAGGCGAAGCAGCAGGTCGCGCAGGCCGACTACGTGCTGGCGCTGGCGCAGCAGGACCTGATCCTGCGGGTCACCGTCGCGTACTTCGACGTGCTCCTCGCCGAGTTCACGATCGAGCTCAACGACGCGCAGAAGGCGGCGGTGTCCGAGCAGCTCGCGCAGGCGAAGCGCAACTTCGAGGTCGGCGTGGCGACGATCACCGACACCAACGAAGCGCAGGCCAAGTACGACTCGATCGTGGCGCAGGAGATCGTGTCGCGGAACGACCTCGACAACAAGCGCACGGCGCTGCGCGCGATCATCGGCCGCTTCCCCAAGGCGCTGAAGAAGCTCGGCCCCGGGTTCGATCCGCAGCCGCCGGCGCCGAACGTGCTCGATGCCTGGGTCGAGCGCGCGGACCGGGAGAACCTGTCGGTGCGCGTCGCGCAGTACAACTTCGACCTCGCGACGCTCGAGGTCGACCGCGCCCGCGCCGCGCATTACCCGACCGTCGACCTGGTCGGCAGCTACGGCAACAGCGGATCGACCGGCTCGATCGCCAACGACTTCGACGTCAGCGGGCGCTCCGCCTCCATCGGCGTCGCGCTCAACGTGCCGATCTACCAGGGCGGGGCGGTCAACTCGCGCGTCCGCGAGGCGGTCGCGCAGCAGGAAAAGTTCCGGCAGGACCTCGAGATCGCGCGCCGCAACGCGCTGTTCAACGCGCAGATCGGCTTCTCGGGCGTCAACAGCGCCGTCGCGCTGGTCAAGGCGATCGAGCAGACGGTGACCTCGACGCAGGTCGCCCTCGAGTCCAACCGGCTCGGCCAGGAAGTCGGCGTGCGCACCAACCTCGACGTGCTGAACGTCCAGCAGGCCGTCTACTCGGCGCGGCGGGACCTCGCGCAGGCCTACTTCAACTACCTGACGTCGACGCTGCGGCTGAAGGCCTCCGTCGGGGGGCTCACCGAAGCCGACCTCGAGGAGCTCAACCGCCGTCTGGGCGGATAGCGCGCGCCGCGCGCACGGCCAGCGCCGCGTTGAGCGCCGGCGCGAGCCACGCCCACAGCCGATCGGCCGCGCCGCGGTGCGCGGCATGGAACGCCGCCGCGGCGGCGGCCATCGCCGCCCGCGCTTCCGGGTCGTCGAGCAGCGCCGACACCGCGGCGACCAGCGCCGTCGGGGTCCGTCACCTGCCGCGCCGCGCCCGCGGCGGTCGCGTTGGCCGTCGCCTCGGCGAAGTTGAACATGTGCGGGCCGACCAGCGTCGGCCGTCCGGCGGCGATCGCCTCGATCAGGTTCTGTCCGCCCAGCGGAAGCAGGCTGCCGCCGATGAAGGCGACGTCGCCGGCGGCGTAGTAGGCGGGCAGCTCGCCCATGGAGTCGCCGAGCACGAAGGCGATGTCGGGCGGCACCGTCCGTCCCTCGCTCCGGCGAACGAACCGCAGGCCGCGTTCGGCGAGCAGTCCCGCGACGTCGTCGAATCGCTGCGGATGCCGCGGCACGATCACCGTCAGCGTGCGCGCCGGCAGCGTGGCGCGCGCGACGGCGTCGAGAATGAGCGCTTCCTCGCCTTCGCGGGTCGACGCGGCAACCCAGACCGGCCTCCCGCCGCCGAACCGCGCCCGCAGCGCGCGGCCGAGCGCGCGGGCCTCGCCGGTGAGCTCGACGTCGAACTTGAGGTTGCCGGTCACCGCCGGCGGCGGGCTTCCCAGCGCCGCGATCCGCCTCGCGTCGGCGGGGCTCTGCGCCGCGACGCCCGCCAGTCCGCCGAACGCCGCCCGCGACAGCGAGCCCGCCCTGGCGTAGCCCGCCGCCGAGCGCTCGGACAGCCGCGCGTTGACGAGGTAGAGCGGGACGTCGGCGGCGCGGGCCAGCCGCACCAGGTTCGGCCAGACCTCGGTTTCCATCAACAGCCCGGCGACCGGCCGGAAGCGCCGGAGGAACGCGCGCACCGCGAACGGGACGTCGTACGGCAGCCACGCCTGCACGACGCGCTCGCCCCAGAGTTCGCGCCCGGCGGCGCGCCCCGTGGCGGTCATGTGCGTGACCAGCACCGTGGCCTGCGGATAGGCGTCCAGGAGCCGGCGCACCAGCGGCACAGCCGCGCGCGTCTCGCCGAGCGACACCGCGTGCAGCCAGACGACCGGGCCGCCCGGCGCGGGGCCGGCATAGCGGCCGAACCGCTCGCCGATCCGTTCCCGATAGCCCGGCTCGCGGCGGCCACGCCACCACAATCGCAACGGCAGCAGCGGCAGCGCGAACCACCAGAGCAGCGAGTACAGGGCGCGCATCGTCGTCGCTCGTCAGCAGCGCGGGGCGGCGCGCAGCAGCGACCCGAAGGCCGCCATGGTCGCCTCGACGGTGGGCGTCACGCCGACCCCGCCGAGGTCCAGCGCGTGCGGGCCGCTGCGGCTCACGCCGGCCTGCGCCGGGTCGGTGGCGACGAACAGCGCGACCGTCGGCGTGCCCAGCGCCGCGGCCAGATGGACGAGGCCGGTGTCGACGCCGATGGTTCCCTCGGCGCGGGCGACGAGCCCGGCGAGCGCCGGCAGCGGCTGCCGCGGAGGGACGACCGCCGCCGCGAAGCCCGCGGCAAGCCGCTCGCTGCGCGCCCGCTCGTCGTCGGTGCCCCAGGGCAGCAGCACGGCGAAGCCCGCGCCGGCGAGCGCCGCGATCAACGCGCGCCAGCGCTCCTCGGGCCACAGCTTGTCGGCACGGCTGGTCGCATGGAACAGCGTCACATAGGGTCCCGCAGGCAGCAGCGCCGGCGGCGGCGGCGGCGCGACGATGCCGTACCGCGCCGACCCCGACGGCGCGTAGCCGAGCGCGGCGCCGGCAAGCTGCCGGCAGCGGTCCTCGAAATGCAGGCCGCGACCGATCGGGTGCTGGTGCTGGTGGAACAGCGCGGCGAGCGGCTCCCGCAGCGTCGCCCGGTCCGGGCCGTGGCGCGGGCCGTGCGCCAGCAGTGCCAGCAGCGCGCCCTTCAGCTGCTCCTGCAGGTCGACGATCGCGACATAGCGCGTGCGCCGCAGATCCTCGCGGAAGGCGCGGAACTCGCGCCACGTCGACGCCGCGAACGGACGTCGGCGCCAGCGTCGCAGCGCGACCGGAATCACGCGGCGCACGCCCGGATGCAGCGCCACCAGCGGCGCGAAGGCCTCCTCGGCGACCCAGTCGACGGCGAGTTCCGGCCGGTGCCTGCGGACGTCGTCGACCAGCGCGAGGGCGTGCACGACGTCGCCGAGCGACGAGGGCCGGATGACGAGGACCGCGCTCACTGGACTGCCTTCGTGCTGCGCACTTCGGTATTCGCCCTTGGGGCGGCCCGGCGGTACTCATGGCGAGGGGAGGCGAGGGCACGGGGACGGCGAGGGCAAGGGCGCGGGAGAAGGGCGGTGACGGCGATCGTGGCGACCCGTACCGGCGACGAGCCGCGGCCGGCGGGCCCAAAGCACGTAGAATGCGCGCATCGGAATTCCGGACGGGGCGCCTCGCCCCGCGATCGATCGCCGCATGACTGCGCCCCTGCCGTTGAGTGTTTGCGTGATCACGCGCGACGCGGCCGCGCAGCTGCCCGAATGCCTCGCGTCGGCGCGCTTCGCTGCCGAGACCATCGTCGTCGACTCGGGCAGCCGCGATGATACCGTGGAACTCGCGCGGCGCTCCGGCGCGCGGGTGATCGCGCAGGATTGGCTGGGTTTCGGGCCGCAGAAGAACTTCGCCGTCGCCGCGGCCGCCCACGACTGGGTGCTTTGCCTCGACGCCGACGAGCGGGTCACGCCGGAGCTCGCCGCGGCGATCGCCGCGCTGTTCGTTCCGGGGCCGCCGCCCGCCGCCGCCTACGCCTGCGCGCGGCGCAACCGCTTTCTCGGCCGCTGGCTGGCTCACGGCGAAGGCTACCCCGACTGGAACGTGCGGCTGTTCGATCGCCGCCGGGCGCGCTGGACCGACGACCCGGTGCACGAGCACGTCGTCGCCGCGGGCGCCGTGGCGCGGATCCGCGGCGACCTCCTCCACGCGTCGGCCGAGTCGCTCGACGCCTACTGGGCGAAGCAGAACCGCTACACGACGCTGCAGGCCGAGGCGCTGCACGCGCGAGGCGAACGCGCGGGCGCGCTGCGGCTCGTCGCCTCGCCCATCGCGCGCTTCGTCCGCTTCTACATCCTGAAGCTCGGCTGCCTCGACGGCCTCGCCGGGCTCGTCCACATCGCGATCGGCAGCTTCGCGAGCTTCATGAAGTACGCGAAGCTCCGGGCGCTGGCGCAGGGAGCATCGCGATGACACCCGGAAGTCCGCCGTCGGGCCCGATCCTCGTCACCGGCGCCGCCGGCTTCATCGGCATGCACCTGTGCGCGAGGCTGCTCGACCGGGGTGCGACCGTCGTCGGCGTCGACAATTTCGATCCGTACTACGACGTCGCGCTGAAACGGGCGCGCCTGGCGTGCCTCGACGGGCGCGCGGGCTTCTCGTTCGAGGGCGCTCGATCTCGCCGACGCCGACGCGACCGCCGCGCTGTTCGCCGACGGAGGCTTCGCCGCCGTCGTCCACCTCGCCGCGCAAGCCGGGGTCCGCTACTCGCTCGTCAACCCGGCGGCGTACCTGCGCAACAACGTCACGGCGTTCGGGCACGTCCTCGAAGGCGGCCGGCACGGCGCGATCGGGCATCTCGTCTACGCGTCGAGCTCGAGCGTGTACGGCGCCAACCATGCGCTGCCGTTTTCCGAGGACCAGGGCGTCGACCACCCCGTCAGTCTCTACGCGGCGACGAAGAAGGCCGACGAGCTGATGGCGCACAGCTACAGCCATCTGTATGGCCTGCCGACCACCGGGCTGCGCTTCTTCACCGTCTACGGGCCGTGGGGCCGGCCCGACATGGCGCCGATGCTGTTCACCCGGGCGATCCTCGCGGGCGAGACGATCCGGGTGTTCAACCACGGCCGGATGCGCCGCGATTTCACCTACGTCGACGACATCGTCGAGGGCGTCGTCCGCGTGCTCGATCGCCCCCCCGCGCCCGCGTCCGCCGGGGCCGCGCCGTACGCGATCTACAACATCGGCAACCATCAGGCGGTCGAGCTTGCCGAGTTCATCGCGACGCTCGAACGCCTGCTCGGACGCGCGGCGAAGCGCGAGTACCTGCCGATGCAGTCGGGCGACATGCCGGAGACCTGCGCGTCGATCGACCGTCTGCGCGCGCTGACCGGATTCGCGCCGTCGACGCCGCTGGCGGTCGGCCTCGAGCGCTTCGTCGCCTGGTACCGCGACTATCACCGCGTCTGAGGTCCGGGCCGACGCCGGTCCGCCCGGCGGGGGGCGGGCGGCACTCGATGGTAAAATGACGCGCTTGCCCGCCGCCGCCTTTCCGGCGCCGGCGCGGCCCGGAGTGCCCCATGATTCTCGTGACCGGCGGCGCCGGCTTCATCGGCGCGAATTTCGTTCTCGACTGGCTTGCCGCCACCGGCGAGCCGGTGGTCAATCTCGACCTTCTCACCTACGCCGGAAATCTCGGCAACCTCACGTCGCTGAAGGACGACCCGCGGCACGTGTTCGTCCGCGGCGACATCGGCGACCGGGCCCGGGTGGCCGCGCTGCTGGCGACGCACCGGCCGCGCGCGATCGTCCACTTCGCCGCCGAGAGCCACGTCGACCGCTCGATCCACGGCCCGGCGGCTTTCGTCGCGACCAACGTCGTCGGAACGTTCACGCTGCTCGACGCGACGCGCGAATACTGGGCCGGGCTGCCCGAGGCGGAACGGGCCGCGTTCCGCTTCCTCCACGTTTCGACCGACGAGGTCTACGGCACGCTCCGGCCGGACGATCCCGCGTTCAGCGAGGCGACCCCGTACGCGCCGAACAGCCCCTACTCGGCGTCGAAGGCCGCGTCCGACCACTTCGTCCGCGCGTGGCACCACACCTACGGCCTCCCGACGCTGACGACCAACTGCTCGAACAACTACGGGCCCCGGCAGTTTCCCGAGAAGCTGATCCCGCTGATGATCGCCAACGCGCTCGCCGGCAAGCCGCTGCCGGTGTACGGCGACGGCCAGCAGGTTCGCGACTGGCTCTACGTCGGCGACCACTGCGCGGCGATCCGCGCGGTGCTCGACCGCGGTCGGCCCGGCGAGACCTACAACATCGGCGGCAACGCGGAAATGAAGAACCTGGATGTCGTGCACACGCTCTGCCGGCTGCTCGGCGAGATGGCGCCCGGCCGCGATTACGCCAGCCAGATCGCCTTCGTCAAGGACCGGCCCGGCCACGACCGTCGCTACGCCATCGACCCGACGAAGATCCGCGCCGAGATCGGCTGGACGCCGGCCGAGACCTTCGCGACGGGACTCGCGCGGACGATCCGCTGGTACCTCGACAACGGGGCGTGGCTCGACGCGGTGACGTCCGGCGAGTACCAGCGCTGGATCGACCTCAACTACGCCGGCGCGCGCGCCGCGGCCTGAACGGAGCGGCGATGACGCGCAAGGGCATCATTCTCGCCGGCGGCTCCGGCACCCGGCTCTACCCGGTCACGCAGGTCGTGTCCAAGCAGCTGCTGCCGGTGTACGACAAGCCGATGATCTACTACCCGCTGACCACGCTGATGCTGGCGGGAATCCGCGACATCCTGCTCATCTCGACGCCGCAGGACACGCCGCGGTTTCCACGATCTCCTGGGGGACGGAGCGAAGTGGGGGCTGAACCTCAGCTACGCCGTGCAGCCTTCGCCCGACGGCCTCGCGCAGGCGTTCATCATCGGCCGCGACTTCCTCGGCGGCGGTGCGTCCGCGCTCATTCTCGGCGACAACATCTTCTTCGGGCACGACCTGCAGACTCCAGCTCGAGCGCGCCAACGCGCGAGCGGCCGGCGCCACGGTCTTCGCGTATCCGGTCGCCGACCCGGAGCGCTACGGCGTCGCCGAGTTCGACGCCGACGGGGCGCGTGGTGAGCCTCGAGGAGAAGCCGAAGCAGCCGAAATCCCGCTATGCGGTCACCGGACTCTACTTCTACGACGGCCGTGTCTGCGACGTCGCCGCGGCGCTGAAGCCGTCCGCCCGCGGCGAGCTCGAGATCACCGACGTCAACAGGCAGTACCTCGCTTGGGGCGAGCTGGCCTGCGAAGTCATGGGCCGCGGGATGGCTTGGCTCGACACCGGCACGCACGAGTCGCTGCTCGAGGCTTCGCATTACGTCGAGACGATCGAGCGGCGGCAGGGGCTGAAGATCGCCTGCCCCGAGGAGATCGCGTACCGGCAGGGATGGATCGACGCCGCCGGGGTCGAGCGCCTCGGCCAGGCGATGGCGAAGAACGCGTACGGCCAGTACCTGCTCGCGCTGCTGCGCGAGGCCGCGGTCCGATGATCGTCACGCCGACCGCGATTCCCGACGTCAAGCTGGTCGAGCCGAAGGTCTTCGGCGACGCGCGCGGGTTCTTCTTCGAGAGCTGGAACCGGCGCGCGCTCGCCGCGGCCGGCATCGACGTCGAGTTCGTGCAGGACAACCACTCGCGGTCGCGCCGCGGCGTGCTGCGCGGGCTCCACTATCAGATCGAGCGGCCGCAGGGCAAGCTGGTGCGCGTCGTCGCCGGCGAAGTCTTCGACGTGGCGGTGGACCTGCGCCGCAGCTCGCCGACGTTCGGACGCTGGGTCGGCGTGACGCTGTCCGCGGACAACCGGCGGATGTTCTGGGTGCCGCCCGGATTCGCGCACGGTTTCGTCGTGCTGTCCGAAAGCGCCGACTTCCTCTACAAGACCACCGAGTACTGGTTCCCCGAGCACGAGCGCACGCTGCTGTGGAACGACCGCGAGGTCGGCATCGTCTGGCCCGGCGACGGCGCGCCGACGCTGGCGCCCAAGGACGCGGCGGGCACGCCGCTCGCCGCGGCTCCGACCTACGACTGATCGATGTCCCGCCCGACGATTCTCGTGACCGGAGCCGGCGGGCAGGTGGGCGCGGAACTCGCGGTCCGACTCGCCGCCCACGGCGACGTGACGGCGGTGGACCGCGCGTCGCTCGACCTCGCCGACCCCGACGCGATCGTCGCGGCGGTCCGCGGCCTGAAGCCGGACCTCATCGTCAACGCGGCCGCGTACACCGCGGTCGACCGCGCCGAGACCGAGCGCGATCTCGCGTTCGCGGTCAACGCGACGGCCCCCGGCATCCTCGCGGCCGAGGCCAGGCGATTGTCCGCGGTGCTGATCCACTACTCGACCGATTACGTGTTCGACGGCGCGGCGCGCGCGCCGTATCCGGAGGACGCGCCGGTCGCGCCGCTGGGCGCGTACGGCGCGTCGAAGCTCGCCGGCGAGCAGGCGATCGCCGCGAGCGGGGCGCGCGCGCTGACGCTGCGCACCAGCTGGGTCTACGGGTTGCGCGGCAGCAACTTCCTGCTGACGGTCCGCCGGCTCGCCGCGACCCGCGACGAGCTGCGGATCGTCGCCGACCAGACGGGCGTGCCCAACTGGTGCCGCGCGCTCGCCGGGGCCACCGCGCGCATCGTCGCTGCGGGGCTGCCCGCGCTGGCCGACCGTTCCGGCCTCTACCATCTGTCGTCGACGGGGCAGGCGACGTGGTTCGACTTCGCCCGCGCGATCGTCGGCGACGTTCCGGTCCCGCGCATCGTGCCGATCACGACCGCCGAGTACCCGCTGCCCGCGCGCCGTCCGGCCTACGGCGTGCTCGCGACCGCCAAGTTCGAGCGGACGTTCGGCTTCGCGCTGCCGCCGTGGCGGGACGCGCTGGCGGCGTGCCTCGCGGGCCCGGCGGTTCCCGGCTGAGGCGGGGTGGCCGGGTTCGCGCGCGGGATCGTCGATCCGCCGTCCCCGCCGCCGCCGGCGGAACGATCGGTCGCCGCGCTGATCGAATGTCTGCCAACGCACAGACGGATGTCGCCCGTCGCGGTTATCGTCGCCGTCCCGCCATCGCTTCGAGGAGTGCCTGCATGTCCCGGTCGTACCTGCGCGTCGCTGCCGCGTTCTGCATCCTCGCCCACGCCGGCGCCGGTCTCGCCGCCGCCACGGTGGCGGTCGGTCCCGCCCGCTACGACCCGCCGCAACCCGTGCTCAAGGCGGCGGCCGCGCCGCTGCTGCTCGCGCCCGACGCGCCGACGCGTCGGATCGTCCTGCCGGCGGCGACGGTTGCGGAGCGCGGGCTGCTGAAGTCCGCGAACGCGGCGCGGCTGCCGGCGACCGCGACGCCTGCGGCCGTCCCTCCGGGCGGCGCGAAGTCGAGGCCGCTCGCGATCGGTTACGGTCGCGCGGTGCCGGCGGCGGAGCGCGTCGTCGCCGGCGCCACGCTCGATTGGGTCGCCGTCGAAGGGGGCCGCGCCACGCACATCGAGGTCCGGTCCGAGGGCGCGGCGTCGCTGCGCGTCGCGCTGGCGGCGGATCTGCCGGCAGGGGTCGCCGTGCGCGTGCGCGGCGCCGCCGCGGACGCGCCGGTGTACGGTCCGTTCGAACTCGCGACGCTCGACCCTTCCGCGCTTGCCGGCGGGCCGGGCGCGCAGTCCTGGTGGTCGCCGGTGCTCGACGGCGCCGCTGCCGTCGTCGAGGTCTTTGCGCCGGCCACGGTCGATCCGGCGACGGTCGTCGTCACCATCGTCGGCGTGTCCCACCTTGCCGTCGACGCGGCGGGCTTGCGGCGGATCGACCCCAAGAGCATCTCGGACATCGGCGATGCCGGCGCCTGCGAGATCGACGTCGCCTGCGTCGCGAACCCGGCGCAGCCGCTGCTCGACACCGCGCGCGCCGTCGCGAAGATGGTGTTCACCGGGGGCAACGGCTATACGTATGCGTGCACGGGCACGCTGCTCAACGATTCGGTGACGTCGCACACGCCGCACTTCTATACGGCGAGCCATTGCATCGATTCGGCCTACAAGGCTTCGACGCTGACGACGTTCTGGTTCTTCGACGCGGTCGCGTGCCGCAGTCTCGGCGTCCCGCCGTTCACCCAGCTCACCGGCGGCGCGAAGCTGCTCGCGCGCAGCGACGACTGGGATTTCGCGCTGCTGCGGCTGAACCAGGCGCCGCCGCCGGGGACGTTTTTCGCGGCCTGGCGCGCCGAGCCGGTGCCGCAGCGCGCGGCAGGCACGACGCTCCACCATCCGATGGGCGATCTCAAGAAGTGGTCGCAGGGGACGACGCCGGGGTACCGGTTCTTCACGGACGGCTCGAGCTTCCTGTCGATGCAGTGGAGCCAGGGCACGACCGAAGGCGGGTCGAGCGGCGCCGGCCTGTTCAGCTACTTCGACGCCGGCGGCTACTACGAGCTGCGGGGCGGCCTCACGGGCGGCGAGGCAAGCTGTTCCACCCCGACGGGCGAAGACTATTTCTCGCGGCTCGACGTCGCGCTGCCGCTGCTGCGCGAATACCTCGCCCCCGACTCCGCGAACCCGGACGGCTACGTGGCGGTGGTCGAGTTCTACAACGCCACGCTCGACCACTACTTCATCACCGCCGGCGCCAACGAGATCAACCTGCTCGACACCGGCGTGCTGAAGGGCTGGGTGCGCACGGGCTTGCGCTTTCTCGGCTACGCGAGCCCGGCGCGGGCGCCGGAGCCGGTCAGCCCGGTGTGCCGCTTCTACATGCGTCCCGAGGCCGGCGACTCGCACTTCTACTCGGGCGCCCCGGACGAATGCGCGGAGGTGATGCGGAAATTCGACGCGTCATGGATCTACGAGAGCCCGAACGTGTTCTACATGCCGATGCCCGACCGGCGGAACGGCGCCTGTCCCGCCGGCACGCAGCCGGTGTGGCGCTTCCTGAACGTCGCACGGACCAACCACCGGTACACGACCGAGGTCGCGGTGCGCGACGAGCTGCGCGCCACGCCGGGGTGGGTGGCGGAGGGTTACGGCGACGACGCCGTCGTCCTGTGCTCGCCCAAGGGCTGACGCCGGCGAGGACGTCGCCGCCGGAGCCTGCGGCGATCGAGCGCCGCGGCGTTCGGAGTCAGAAAGCGTACTCGACGCGGACCGGGGCGCCGGCCTCCAGCCGCGACCCGGCGCCCGCGACGACCACGGCGTTCATGCCGAAGGTGACGCCGCCGAAGCGGTCGTTCATCCGGTAGGCGGATAGCGTCGCCAGCGGTTCGGCGCCCACCCTCGCGCTGTCCTGGTCCGTGGTCGTGATCTGGCAGCGGACGCAGGGCTTGACTGGCTGGATCACGACATCGCCGCACACGATCGCCGCCAGGTGATCCTCGTCGTGCGGCGGCAAGCCCGCGACGACGATGTTCGGCCGGAACCGGTTCATCGGCAGCGCCGGGCGCCCCCGGGCGGCCAGCCGCGCGTTGAGGTCGTCGAGCGAGCCCCGCCCGACGACGAGGATGGGGTAGCCGTCGGCAAACGCCGTGTGCGCGCCGGAGTCGCCGGCGAAATCGGGATTGCACCAGCGCCGGTGCGCGCGGTCGAAGCGGACGAGACGCACGTCGCGGTCGAGCCAGGCGGAAAGCAGCACGGCCGCAGCGTCGCCGGCATCGTGCGCCGGGACGACGTGATCCCATACGGCGACGTCCCGGGTCGGCCCGCCGGATGCGGCGGGCAGCGTCGCCGGCGCGAGATGCGGGACCGACAGCTCGATGCCGGCCGTCCCGGCGTTCACGCCGACCAGCGCCAGGCGCGGGGCCTCACGCTGCGTGACGAAGCGTCCGTCCGCGTCGACCACCATCCACTCGCGGTCGCCTGCCAGCACCCGGCCGGCGGCGTCGATGGCGGCGAGGCCGCGGACGTCGACGCCCGCCGTGCGCAGGTCGATGCCGCGGGCGCTCTTGACGGGGTAGACGTGCAGCGACTCGATCGTCGTTGGCATGGGGATGGCGCGAGGGTCAGCGCCCGGCGCCGCGCGAACGGCGCGCCGGTGCGCGGCCGCCGCCGGGTCGGGCGCGCCAATGACAACGGGCGGCAAGGTCGCCCCCGGCCGCCCGTCGCCCGCGCGCGGTCGCGGTCAGCGCAGGCCCTGCGTGAACTCCGCGACCGCGCGCATCTGGGCGTCGGTCATCCGGGCGGCGATCGTCGCCATGATCCGGCCGTTGATGTCCTTGCCGCCCGCGTCGGCGCCACGCTCGCCGGACCTGAATGCCTTGAGCTGGGCATACGTGTAGTCGCCGTGCTGTCCGGCAAGCCGCGGGTAGTTCTTCGGAACGCCGGCGCCGCTCGGCCCGTGGCAGGAGGAGCAGGCGGGGATGCCGGCGGCGGGAACCCCGGTCCGGTAGATCGACGTGCCCGCCTCGACCCGCGCCGGGTCCTTCGCCGCAAGGCCTTTCGGCTTCTGCTGCGCGAAGTAGATTCCGAGCGCCTTCATGTCCGCGTCGGACAGCGCCGCCGACATGCCGAGCATCACGGGGTTCGCGCGGATGCCGCTCTTGAAGTGCGCGAGTTGCAGGCTGATATACTCGGCCGGAAGTCCCGCGAGACTGGGATTGGCGGGACTCGGGCTGTTGCCGTCGGCGCCGTGGCAGGCCGCGCAGACCTGGTCGACGATGGTCCGCGCGTCGGCGAGATCGGGCTTGCCGCCGGCCGGTTGGGCGAAGGTGACGGCCGCGGGGAAGGCGAACGCGCCCACCAGCAGCAACATGCGTTTCATCGGGAAGCTCCTCGAGGGCGGGCCCGCTGCTTCCGATCACCCGCGGCCCGTCCAGTCCGGGCACATCGAGCGACCCGACGGCAGCCGGTCCAATCAATCGTGCAAAAACAGCCCATTGTAACGGATCAGCCCGTCGCCGCGAAATCCTGCCCCCGCCCCGCCGCCGGGCGTCCGGCGTCGACGGCGTGCGCGCCGTCATGCGGGTGGCCGACGCCGCGCCGTGGTGCGCGCAGGGCTGGCCGCCGGGTCGGCGCCATGAAGCACCCGCTGCAGCAGGCGGTGTTCCACCTGACCGTCGCCGACGACCGCCAGATGCCCCCGCCCGGGCCGCCGGAGCTCGCGTTCGCGGGACGGTCCAACTCCGGCAAGTCGAGCGCGATCAATGCGCTGGCCAACCAGACGCGGCTGGCGTTCACCAGCAAGACCCCCGGCCGGACGCAGCAGATCAACTTCTTCCAGCTTCGCGGCGGCGCGCTGCTCGCCGACCTTCCCGGTTACGGCTACGCGGCGGTCCCCCACAAGCTCAAGCGGCACTGGCAGGCGTTTCTCGCGCGATACCTCGCGACCCGGCAGACGCTGATCGGCCTGGCGCTGGTGGTCGACGCCCGGCACGGCCTGTCCGATCTCGATCGGCAGTTGCTCGCCGGGTTCCTGCCGAGCGGCCGGCCGGTCGCCATCCTCGCGACCAAGATGGACAAGCTGACGCCGACCGCCCAGCGCGCTGCGGCCGCCGCGATCGAGGCGGACGTCGCCGCCGCGTTTCCGGCGCAGGTCCGCAACGTGACCGTCATCCCGTTTTCGGCGTCCAGGCGGATCGGCGTCGAAAGGGCCGAGACGCTGATCGCCTACTGGCTGGGCGAGGGAGCGCTCCCCCGGCGAGGCGGCGATCGCGGACGAGACAAAAGAAAGGGCCTCGCGGTCAAGGGGAGTGACGCGAGGCCCGAAGTGCCTGTGCAGGGCACTGCCGCTGCACAGGCCACCCGCTCAGGGAGGGAAGCGGGGGACGCAAGAACCGTCCAACTGCTGTGACCATTGACCGCGATCAGAGTTCCCTCGCACCGCGGGCACGAGAATCCCTACGAGCGATCGTGGACAGGGCAGGCGCCCGTCCACTGCGCACCGAGCGAATCGAATACGAGCCGACCCATGCCCCCCGCGCCGATTCCCGCCCCTTCCGTCGTTGCCGGCCTCAAGTTCGCGTTGCGGCCGCACGCGCCGTTCGCCGCCATGGCCGATGCCGATCTGGAGCGTGTCGTGCGGGCGGCGCAGATCCGGTACTTCGAGCCCGGCGAGGTCATCCTCGCCCCCGACTCGAGCCGGCCGGCCCACTGCTACGTGATCCGACAGGGTACCGTGCGCGGCGAGCGCCCCGGCGTCACCGGGGACGCCGCCGCGTTGTGGGAGCTGTCCGTCGGCGAGATGTTCCCGCTGGGGGCGCTGCTCGCCCGGCGCGGGGTGACGAGCGTCTATCGCGCGACGCGGGACACGTTCTGCCTCGCGTTTCCGGTCGCGCTGTTCGACACCCTGATCGAGACCTCGCCGGTGTTCCAGGATTTCTGCACGCGGCGACTCGCCCACCTGCTCGACCTGTCGCGGGCCAACCTGCAGGCCGAGTACGCGGCGAACGTCACGGAGAAGCGCGGCCTGGCCACGGGCCTCGCGACGCTCGTCCGCCACGCGCCGCTGTCGTGCTCGCCCTCTACCCCGCTGTCCGACGCGCTGGCGACGATGGAGGAGCACCGGATCGGGTCGATGCCGGTGGTCGACGACGCGAGGCGGCCGCTGGGAATCTTCACCCGGCAGGACGTCATCGGACGAATCGTCCTGCCTTCGCGGTCGCTGGCCACGCCGATCGCCGACGTCATGAGCGCGCCTCCGATCACGCTGCCGCTGTCGGCGACGGCCGGCGATGCGGCGCTGCTGATGGCGCGCCGTGGCATCCGGCACGTGCTGCTGACCGACGACGACGGCGGCCTCGCGGGTGTGGTGTCGGAGCGAGACCTGTTCAGCCTGCAGCGGCTGTCGGTGCGCGAGCTCGCGTCGGCGGTTCAGCGCGCCCCCGACATCGCGACGCTGGTGCAGTGCGCGACCGACATCCGCGCACTTTCGCTGTCGCTGGTCGCGCAGGGCGTGGCGGCGGGCCAGCTGACGCGAATGATCTCGAGCCTCAACGACCAGATCGCCGTGCGCGTGCTGGAGCTGACCGCGCCGAAGCACGACCTCGCGGGTCTGGCGCTGTGCTGGCTGGGCATGGGCTCGGAGGGACGCGGCGAGCAGACGGTCGCGACCGACCAGGACAACGGCCTCATCTTCGTCAGCAACGACGAGGCGACCCCGCCGGACGACGTCCGCCGGCGGCTGCTGCCCTTCGCGCGCGAGATCAACGAAGGGCTCGACCGCTGCGGCTACCCGCTGTGCAAGGGCGGCGTGATGGCGATGAACCCCCGCTGGTGCGCGAGTCTCGCGGAGTGGAAGTCGTCGTTCGCGAACTGGATCGACCGCGGCGATCCGAACAGCCTGCTCGCGGCCAACATCTTCTTCGACTTCCGGGCGCTGTGGGGCGAGACCGGACTGGCCGACGCGCTGCGCGAGGAAATTGCAGTCCACGCGACGGCCAATTCGCGGTTCCTGAAGCAGATGTCGGACAATGCGCTCGCCAACCGGCCGCCGCTCAACTGGCGCGGCGAACTCGCCACCGCCGAGGACACGGAAGGGGTCGAGGGCGTCGACCTCAAGATGAGCGGCAGCGTCCCGTTCGTCGACGGCGCGCGCATTTTCGCGCTGGCGACCGGCGTGCGCGCGACCAACACCGTCGAGCGGCTGACCGAGGCCGGCGCGAAGAAGGGCATCGCGGACCACGAGATCCGCGCCTGGTGCGACGCCTTCGAGTACGTGCAGCTGCTGCGGCTGCGCGAGCAGCATCGCCGCGCGGGCAGCGGCCTGATGGGCGAGGGCAATCCCAACCTGGTGCCGCTGGCCGAACTCTCGGCGCTCGACCGCCGCATTCTCAAGGAGGCGATGCGGCAGGTGCGCAAGCTGCAGCAGCGGCTCGAGCTCGACTATCCCGGATGAGCCTGTTCAAGCGCCTGTTCGGCGGCGGGCGACGGAAGCGCAGGCGACGCCTCGCGCTGGATCGTCGTCGACACCGAGACCTCGGGGCTCGACCCCGAGAACGACCGGCTGATCGCGATCGGCGCGGTGGCCGTCGACGCCGACGGGGTCCTTCCGGGCGACAGCTTCGAGATCGTGCTGCGAGGCGCGTCGTCGGGTGAGGCCGCCAATATCGTCGTCCACGGGATCGGGCAGGAGGCGCAGCGCACCGGCGTCCCGGCGCGCGACGCGCTCGCGGCCTATCTCGACTGGGCGGCGGGCGCGCCGCGGGTCGGCTTCCACACCGATTTCGACCGGGTCGTGCTCGGGCGCGCGCTGGCGGCGCAGGGCCTGTCCGACGACCGGCGCACCTGGCTCGATCTCGCTCCGCTGGCCGGCGCGCTGGTCCCCGACGCGTATCGCTACGGCGGGCGCAGCCTCGACGACTGGCTCGCGGCATTCGGCATCGAGTGCTCCATACGGCACAATGCCGCTGCGGACGCGCTCGCCACGGCGGAATTGCTGCTGCGGCTGCGCGCTCTCGCGGCGAAGCAGGGGACGCGCGGATTCGCGGCGCTGGTCAAGGCGGCGAAGCAGCAGAAGTGGCTCGGCGCCAGCGACTGACGGTGGCCCCGGCCGGTGCCGCGAGGCCGGGATGCGCGGCGTAACCCCAACCACGGAAACGACGATGACCTTCGACTTCGCGGGACGCTTTCCCGCCGTGCGCATGCGCCGGATGCGGCGCGACGACTTTTCCCGGCGGCTGATGCGCGAGACGCGCCTGTCCGCCGACGATCTCATCTACCCGGTCTTCGTGCTCGACGGCAGCCGCCGCGAGGAGCCGGTGCCGTCGTTGCCCGGGGTGTCGCGCAAGAGCGTCGACCTGCTGCTCGCCGACGCCGAGCGCTGCGTCGCGCTGGGGATTCCCGCGCTGGCGCTGTTCCCGGTGATCGCCGCCGAGCACAAGTCGCTCGATGCCGCGGCCGCCTGGCATCCCGAGGGGCTCGTCCCGCGGACCGTCCGCGCCCTGAAGCAGCGGTTTCCCGACCTCGGCATCATCACCGATGTCGCGCTCGATCCGTACACCAGTCACGGGCAGGACGGCCTGCTCGACGACACCGGCTATGTCGCCAACGACGCGACGGTCGCGGCGCTGGTGAAGCAGGCGCGCTGCCACGCCGACGCCGGCGTCGACATGGTCGCGCCGTCGGACATGATGGACGGCCGGATCGGTGCCGTCCGCGCCGCGCTCGACGGCGCGGGCCACGACCGGGTGCGCATCCTCGCGTACTCGGCCAAGTACGCGTCGTCGTTCTACGGGCCGTTCCGCGACGCCGTCGGGTCGTCGGGCAGCCTCGGCGGCGGCAACAAGTACACCTACCAGATGGACCCGGCCAACTCGAACGAGGCGCTCTGGGAGGTGTACATGGACCTCGACGAGGCGGCCGACATGGTGATGGTCAAGCCGGGCATGCCCTACCTCGACATCGTCCGCCGGGTGAAGGATACGTTCGGCGTGCCGACGGCCGTCTACCAGGTGTCGGGCGAGTACGCGATGCTGAAGGCCGCCGCGCAGAACGGCTGGCTCGACGAGCGCGCCTGCGCGCTGGAGGCGCTGACCGGGATGAAGCGCGCCGGGGCCGACGCGATCCTCACCTACTACGCGATGGCCGCCGCGGCGTGGCTGAAGGAAGGCGCCCGGGCCTGACCGCGCCGAAACCGGCGCGTCAGCCGGGGCGTGCGCCGCGCCGGGGCCGGGCTCCGGCGCGGCGATCAGCGCGGCCAGCGCGGAGATCGTCAGGCGGGGCGCGTCGTCACGGGGGCGTTGCCGGCGCTCCTCGGGCGTCACGATCGACAGCCGGACGCCGCCGACCGGGGTCTGGATCAGGAGCTCGGCGCTGCGCGTGCGCAGCCGACTTTCCGGCGACGGGCCGGCGGCGGCGTAGTCGACGCCCTCGCCGGCGAGCGTGATCTCGACCGCCTTCGGGTCGTCGGCGACGAGTTCGATCCGGATGTCGCTGTGCGCCCCGGCCCAGCCTGCCGCGACGCCGCCGACGAGCCGCGGCGACCATGCCTCGAGGCGGCGCATCCAATCGAGCGCCGTCTCGCGCTGCGCCCGCAACCCGGCCGCGTGCGCGGCGCCGCCGAAAAGCGCGTGGAACTCGACCAGCGCCTGCTCGATCTCGTCGTTGCCCGGCAGCGCGGCGTTCGCAGGGAGCATCAGCTGATGCGCGGCCTTGCGCTTGGCGAGCGACCAGTCGGTCAGCCCGTGCTCCGCGATCAGCCGTGCCGCGGCCTGGGCGATGCGTGCACGGTCGCGTGACATCAGAAGATCTGGTCGCGGATGTCGCGGCCCGGCTGCGCCGGCGTGCCGGCGCTGGCCCGGCGGGGGAGGTTGCCCCGGTGCAGGGGCAGCCAGCGCGTCGTCGCGAGCCCGCGGCGGAAATTCGCTGAAGAAGTACTCGTTCAGCGACGATCCCTCGTCGCGAAGACCCGACTCGGGATTGATCTGCACCACGGCGATGCCCGCGGGCATCGGCAACTCGGCGGCGGGCGTTCCCTTCAGCACGCGCTGCATGTACCCGATCCAGATCGGCAGCGCGGCCACGCCCCCGGTCTCGTTGGCGCCCAGCGTTCGCGGCTGATCGAAGCCGATCCAGGCGACGGCGGCGATCGCCGCGTTGTAGCCGCAGAACCAGGCATCGACGTTCTCGTTGGTCGTGCCCGTCTTGCCGGACAGATCGGTGCGCCCGAGCGACAAGGCCCGCGTCCCCGTGCCCACCCGGATGACGTCCTTCAGCAGCGACGTCATGATCCAGGCGTTGCGCGGGTCGATCACGCGCTCCGCCTCGCCGCCCGCCCTGGGCGGATTCGCCTCCGACAGTACGTTGCCCCGGGCGTCGACGACACGGGCGATCAGGTACGGGGTGACGCGATAGCCGCCGTTGGCCAGGACCGAGAAGGCGCCGACCATCTGCAGCGGAGTGACCGCCCCGGCCCCGAGCCCCATGGTCAGGTACGCCGGATGCAGCTTGGGATCGAACCCGAAGCGCGCGATGTAGTCCTGCGCGAACTGCGGGCCGATCGCCTGCAGCACGCGGACGGTGACGAGATTCTTCGACTTCGCGAGCGCCGTGCGGATGCGCATCGGACCGTCGAACTTCCCGTCGTAATTCTTCGGCTCCCAGGCCTCGCCGCCGGCGCGGTCGGCCGGGACGAAGAACGGCGCGTCGTTGACGATCGTCGCCGGGGTGAATCCCTTCTCCAGCGCCGCCGAGTAGATGAACGGCTTGAAGCTCGACCCCGGCTGCCGCAGCGCCTGGGTGACGTGGTTGAACTTGTTGCGCTCGAAGTCGAAGCCGCCGACGAGCGACAGGATCGCGCCGTCCTCGGGCCTGACCGAAACGAACGCCGATTCGGCCTGCGGCAGCTGGGCGATGCCGTGCCGGCCCTTGTCGTCCCGCAGCAGCCGGACAACGGCGCCCCGGCGGATCCGGGTGGCAGGCGCGGCCTTGTCGCCGAGGTTTCGGCTCGCGAAGCGGAGGCCGTCGCCGGTGATGCTGACCGTCTCGCCGTCGGCCGCGACGACCTTCACTTCCGCGGGTGTCGCGTCGAGCACCACCGCGGGGGGCAGCCCCTCGACTTCCGGAGCTTCGGCGAACGTTCGTTCCAGCACGGATTCCATCGCGTCGGCGGCGTCGGGGAGGCTGACGTACGCCTCGGGCCCCCGGTAGCCGTGGCGACGGTCGTAATCGAACACTCCACGACGCAGCGCGGCATATGCTGCCTCCTGGTCGGCCTTGCGAATCGTCGTCCAGACGGTGAGGCCCTTGGTGTAGGCGTCCTCGCCCCAAGCCTCGAACACCACCTGACGGGCCATCTCGGCGACGAATTCCGCGTGCGTCGGCGACGCGGTCCGGAGGCCCTGGTGGACGGTCAGTGGCGCGGTTTGTGCTTCCGTGAATTGCTCGTCGGTGAGGAACCTGAGGTCATGCATCCGTCGCAGAACATACAGCTGCCTCGTCTTGGCGCGTTTCGGGTTGGTGACGGGGTTGTACGCCGACGGCGCCTTCGGCAGCCCGGCGAGCATCGCCGCTTCGGCAGGGTTCAAGTCCTTGAGCGGCTTGGCAAAATAGATCTGCGACGCGGCGGCGAAGCCGTACGCCCGCTGCCCGAGGAAGATCTGGTTGACATACAGCTGGAGGATCTCGTCCTTGGACAGGTTGGCCTCGATCTTCCAGGCCAGCAGCACCTCCCGCAGCTTCCGGGTGACGGTCTTTTCCCGCGTCAGGAAGAAATTCCGGGCGACCTGCATCGTGATCGTTCCGGCGCCCTGCTGGGTGCCGCTGGTCAGATTGGCGATCGCCGCCCGGACCACGGACAGATAGTCGACGCCGCCATGCTGGTAGAAGCGCTCGTCCTCGGCCGCCAAAATGGCCTGTTTCATGACATCCGGGACTTCCGCGATCGAGACGACGGCGCGGCGTTCCTCGCCGAACTCGCCCAGCAGCTCCCCGTCGGCCGAAACCACCCGCAGCGGGATTTTCGGCTGGTATTCGGTCAATGACTCGAGTGACGGCAGCGTCGGATACAGCAACGCCAGGACGAAGGCCCCGAGCAGGGCGCCCACGGCCGCCAGGCCCAGCACGACCGACCCGACATAGAGCAGCCAGCGATTTAGCATGGGGGAATAAAACTTGCCGTGCGGTGGGGGTAGGACCCCGGATTATATGCAGGCTTGCAACAAGCCAAGCGCCGCAGGCAAAACAAATTGACAAGATTCATAGTTGCTGCCAACCTTTAATGTAAATTATCAGCATTGCGCGGGAAGGCCGCCATGCTCTCAGACAAACTCGGCTCACCACTCGACTTCTTCAAGACGACACCCCCCGGCCCTGATCGGCGTCGACATCAGTTCGACCTCGATCAAGCTGGTGGAGCTCGTCGACGCCGGAAAGGGCACGTTCCGGCTGGAACGCTACGCCGTCGAGCCGCTGCCCAAGGATTGCGTCACCGACGGCAACATCGCCAACCTGGATCAGGTCGCCGATGCGCTCCGCCGGGCCCACAAGCGGCTGGGCAGCCGAAACCGCAACGTCGCCATGGCCCTGCCCGCCGCCATGGTGATCACCAAGAAGATCATCGTACCCTCCGGCCAGAAGGAGGAGGAGCTCGAGCTCACCGTCGAGGCCGAGGCGAACCAGTACATCCCGTTCGCCCTGGACGAGGTCAACCTCGACTTCCAGATCCTCGGCCCGGCGCCCAACAACCCCGACGAAGTCGAGGTGCTGATCGCGGCCTCGCGCAAGGAAAAGGTCGAGGACCGCGTCGCCATCGCCGAGGCCTCCGGACTGCGGCCGCGGGTGATGGACGTCGAGTCCTACGCCACCCAGGAAGCCTTCGCCCAGATTTCCTCGGCGCTGCCGGCCAGCGGGCGCGACCAGAACGTCGCCCTCGTCGACATCGGCGCCCACGTGACCCATTTCTACGTCCTGCGCAACGGCCAGTTCCTGTTCTCGCGGGACCAGGCGTTCGGGGGCAACCAGCTGACGGTGGACATCCAGCGGGCCTTCAACCTCTCCCCCGAGGAGGCCGAATCGGCCAAGAAGAACCAGGGCCTGCCGGAGAACTACGACAACGACGTGCTCCAGCCGTTCATGGAAACGCTCGCGCTCGAGGTCACCCGGGCGCTGCAGTTCTTCTTCACGTCGACCTCCTACAACCAGGTCGACCAGATCGTTCTCGCCGGAGGCGGCGCGCTGCTGCCCGGTCTCGACGAGCTGGTCGCCAAGCGGGCCGGCGTCGCGACGCTCGTCGCCAATCCGTTCGGCGGCATGGCCGTTTCCGACCGGATCCGTCCGCGGCAGCTCGCGCAGGATGCGCCGCTGCTGATGATCGCCACGGGGCTCGCGCTGCGGGGCTTCGAATGAGCGCCGTCGTCCGCATCAACCTGCTCCCGCACCGCGAGCAGAAACGCCAGGCGCGGCAGCGGCAGTTCATCTCGCTCGCGATCGGGCTGGCGATCCTCGGACTCGCCGTCGTCGGGCTCGTCCACATCATCTTCTCCCAGCAGATCGAGAGCCAGGAGAGCCGCAACCAGCTGCTCAAGACCGAGATCGTCAAGCTGGACGAGCAGATCAAGGAGATCGACAAGCTGCGCGAGCAGACGCAGGCGCTGCTCGCGCGAAAGCAGGTCGTCGAGACGCTGCAGACGAATCGGACCGAGGCCGTGCACCTGCTCGACCAGATGGTCCGGCAGCTGCCGGACGGCATCTACCTCAAGTCGCTGAAGCAGGTCGGGCCCAAGGTCACGATGGTCGGGTACGCGCAGTCGAACGCCCGCGTGTCCACGCTGATGCGCAACATCGAGGCTTCGCCGTGGATCGGGCTGCCGGAACTGGTGGAGATCAAGTCGGTGCCCGCGCCGGGCACCCGGGGCGGCGACCTCCGCATCAATGAATTCACGCTCAACTGCAGGTGAAGCGCCAGGCCCCGGCGGCCGAGCTCGGGCCGGCCCCCGGTCCCGCCGGAAGTCCGGCGGTCCGCGCCACGCCCGGGGCTCCGGCACCGGCTGCCAAGGGAGCGAAGGCATGACGCTCGACGACATCCGCCGCCTCAACATCCGCGACGTCGGCAACTGGCCGACGCTGCCGAAGGTCGTGGTGCTCGGCCTCATCTTTCTCGCGATCGTCGCCGCCGGCGCCGCGCTCGACTGGAAGGACCAGTACGAGTCGCTCGCCCGCGTCGAGCAGGAGGAGCAGCAGCTCCGCGAGCAGTACACGGAAAAGAAGGCGAAGGCGGTCAACTACGACCTCTACGTCCAGCAATTGAAGGAAATCGAGCAGTCGTTCGGCGCGCTGCTGAAGCAGCTTCCCAACAAGTCCGAGATGGACGCGCTGCTGACCGACATCAACCAGGCCGGCCTCGGTCGCGGGCTGCAGTTCGACCTGTTCAAGCCGGCCGCCCAGGAAAAGCTCGCCGACTTCTACGCCGAGCTGCCGATCAACGTGCGCATCGCCGGCAATTACCACGACATGGGCGCGTTCGCGAGCGACGTCGCGCAGCTTCCCCGGATCGTGACCCTCAACGACGTGACGATCACCAACGACAAGGGCGTCCTCCAGTTCGATGCGGTGGCCAAGACGTTCCGCTACCTCGACGAAGAGGAAATCGCCAAGCAGCGGCGCCTGGCCAAGGAAGCCAAGGACAAGGCAGGGAAGGGCAAACAATGAAACGATGGCTGGCGCTGGCGGTTGGCGCGAGCCTCGGGCTCGCGGGATGCGGGGGGGAGAGCCACCAGGATCTCCGCGCGTGGATGGCCGAGCAGGGCAAGGCGCAGAAGGGCAAGCTCGAGGCGCTGCCCCAGATGAAGCCCTACGAGCCGTTCACGTACAACGCCTTCGACCTTCCGGACCCCTTCAAGCCGCGCAAGATCGAGCCGACCAAGGGCGGCAGCAAGCTTGCCCCCGATCTCCTCCGCCGGCGCGAGCCGCTCGAGAGCTTCCCGCTGGAATCGCTGGCGATGGTGGGGACGCTGGCGAAGGATCGCACGACGTACGCGTTGATCCGGACGCCGGAGCGCGACATCTACCAGGTGCGGCTGGGCAATTACCTGGGACAGAACTACGGCGTCGTGGTCGGCGTGGCCGACAGCGAGGTCAAGCTCAAGGAACTGGTCCAGGACGGCGCGGGAGACTGGACCGAGCGGTCCAGCACGCTGCTGCTCCAGCAGGGCGAAGCGAAACAACAGGAGCGAAAGAGATGAGCGCGTTCGTCTGGCTTGACACCGTCGCGTTGCGGTCGCGGGTGACCCGCGGCATCACGTGGCTGCTTGCCACGGTCGCGATGGCGGCCTCGGCTGCGGCCTTCGCCCAGGGGGCCAACAGCATCGACGCGGTGACGGTGTCCAGGGGGACGTCCGGGAACACCATCGTCAAGTTCACGCTGAAGTCGCCGCCGGCGAATCCGCCCGCCGGCTTCGCGATCGCGAGCCCGCCGCGGATCGCCCTCGATTTCCTCGAAACCGGCAACGCGCTCGGCAGCAACCAGCGCACGGTCGACGACGCGTCGCTGCGCAGCCTCAGCGTCATCCAGGCGGGCAGCCGGACGCGCGTGGTGTTCAACCTCAACAAGCCGGCGACCTTCCAGACGCAGGTCGAGGGCAACAACGTGCTGGTCACGCTGTACGACCAGTCCGAGCAGCTGGACGCCAAGCAGCAGACGGTCCAGCGCTTCGCCGAGGCCCGCCCGGGCGACGTGCAGCACGCGCTGCGCGACGTCGACTTCCGCCGCGGCCGCAACGGCGAAGGACGGATCGTCGTCGACCTCTCCGATCCCTCGACCGGCATCGACATCCGGCAGCAGGGCCGCACGCTGATCGTCGATTTCGTGAAGACTTCGCTTCCACGCAACCTCGAGCGCCGCCTCGACGTCCAGGACTTCGGCACGCCGGTGATCAGCGTCGACACGTTCAGCCAGGGCCCGAACGCGCGGATGGTCATCGAGCCCAAGGGCCTCTGGGAGCACTCGGCGTATCAGGCGGACAACAAGTTCATCCTCGAGGTGAAGCCGATCCAGGAAGATCCGAACCGGCTGGTGCAGGGCACCCGCCAGGGCTACAAGGGCGAGAAGCTGTCGCTCAACTTCCAGAACATCGAAGTGCGCGCGGTGCTGCAGGTGATCGCCGATTTCACGGGGCTCAACATCATCACCAGCGACACGGTGACGGGCAGCCTCACGCTGCGCCTGAAGGACATTCCGTGGGACCAGGCGCTCGACATCATCATGCAGACCAAGAACCTCGACATGCGCAAGAGCGGCAACGTCGTCCGGATCGCGCCACGTCAGGAGCTTGCCATCCAGGAGAAGGAACAGCTCGAGTCGGCGATCCAGATCAGCGAGCTCGAGCCGCTGATCTCCGAGTCGTTCCAGCTGAACTACATGAAGGCGCAGGACCTGCAGAACCTGATCATGTCGAACCGGCAGCAGCAGTTCGGGCTCGGCGCCGGCCAGACCGTGGGCACCGGTGGGCAGGGGTCGATCCTGTCGAAGCGCGGCATCGCCACCGTCGATCCGCGGACCAACATCCTGTTCGTGACCGACACCGCCTCGCGGCTCGAAGAGGTCCGGCGGATCATCCGCCAGATCGACACCGCGGTCCGCCAGGTGCTGATCGAGGCGCGCATCGTCGTCGCCGGCGACCGGTTCAGCCGCCAGCTCGGCGTGCGCTTCGGCCAGCAGACCGGATTCACGCTCGGCAAGCGCTACGCGGTAGGCTCGACGGGCAGCCTCTCGACGCAGCCGGTGGTCAAGACCGAAGGCGACCGGCTCACCCGCGAAACGCGGACGCCGACGCCCTTCGAAATCGCGTCGCAGACCGTCGCGCCGCTGGGCTATCCGGGGTACTCCGACTCGCCGGCGCTCAACATCAACCTGCCGGTCACCAATCCCGCCGGCCAGCTCGCGCTGACGCTGATCAACCTCGGCAGCGGAAACCTGATCAACCTCGAGCTCTCCGCACTCGAGGCCGAGGCGCGGGGCAAGGTGGTCTCGAGCCCGCGCGTGGTCACCCAGGACAACCAGAAGGCGCACATCGAGCAGGGCACGGAAATCCCGTACGTGACGCCGGGTTCCGCCAACTCGCCCGCCACGGTCTCGTTCAAGAAGGCGGTCCTGCGGCTCGACGTCACGCCGCAGATCACGCCGGACAACCGCATCATCATGACGGTCGAGATCCGCAAGGACTCGGTGGGGCAGTACGTCCAGCTGGGCGGCGGCTTCCAGGTGCCGTCGATCGACACCAAGAACGTCACGACGCAGATCGCGGTGAACAACGGCGACACCGCCGTCATCGGGGGCATCTTCGAAGAGACGATCCGCAACGACGTCGACAAGGTGCCGTTCCTCGGCGACCTCCCGTTCTTCGGGTACCTGTTCAAGACGACCGGCAAGTCGAACGAGAAGACCGAGCTGCTGATCTTCCTCACGCCGCGCGTCGTCAAGGACACGGTGTCCTCGGTCAGGTAATCGCCGCAGCGGCGCGGACGCCTCGTCCGCGTCAGCCGATTGTCTTACAATGCCCCGGTGCAATTGCATCGGGGCAATTTGTTTCTGGTGGGACTGCCCGGCGCGGGCAAGTCGACGCTCGGCCGGCAGCTCGCGCGCCGGCTCGGGCGGCGTTTCGTCGACGCCGACCACGAGCTCGAGCGCCGCCTCGGCGTGTCGATCCCGACGATCTTCGAAATCGAGGGCGAGGCCGTGTTCCGCGACAGGGAGGAGGCCGTCATCGCCGACCTGACCGCCGAGAAGGACGTCGTTCTCGCCACCGGTGGCGGCGCCGTGCTGCGCCCCGCCAATCGGGAGCGGCTGCGCGCGAACGGAACGGTGGTCTACCTTCACGCCGAGCCGGAGACCCTGAACGCCCGCGTCGGGCGCAGCAAGCATCGACCGCTGCTGAACGTGCCGGACCCGTTCGCCCGGTTGCGCGAACTCTACGACCAGCGGGATCCGCTCTATCGCGAGGTCGCCGATTGCGTCGTCGACTCCGACCGCGACGCCGTTGCCCGGTTCATCGCCCAACTCGAGGCGGCGCAGCGCGCCGCCGCGCGGCCGTGACCGCCGCGATGCGGACGATCGACGTCGCGCTGGGCGAGCGCGGCTATCCGATCCACATCGGGGCGGGGCTGCTGACGCGCGCCGGCGAGCTCCTTGCGCCGGCGTTCGCGCGGCCGCGCGCGATCGTCGTCACCAATCCGGTCGTCGCCGCGCGGTACCTCGAGCCGTTGCGCTCGAGCCTGCAGGCATCCGGTATCGCGAGCGAGGCGATCCTGGTCCCGGACGGCGAAGCGCACAAGACGCTGGCGACGCTCGACGACGTGCTGACGCGGCTGCTGCAGTCGAAGGCCGAGCGGTCGACCACGCTGGTCGCGCTGGGCGGTGGGGTGGTCGGCGACCTCGCCGGATTCGCCGCGGCGGTCTATCAACGGGGCATGCCGTTCATCCAGGTCCCGACGACGCTGCTGGCCCAGGTGGACTCGTCGGTGGGGGGCAAGACCGCCGTCAATCATCCGCTCGGCAAGAACATGATCGGGGCGTTTCACCAGCCGCGTGCCGTCCTCATCGACACGCACTGCCTGCGGTCGCTGCCCGCGCGCGAGTTCGCTGCCGGACTCGCCGAGGTGATCAAGTACGGCGCGATCCGCGACGCCGGGTTCTTCTCGTGGCTCGAAGCCAACCTGGAGCGCCTCGTCGCGCGCGACGACGACGCGCTTGCGCATGCGATCGGCGAGAGCTGCCGGATCAAGGCGGAGATCGTCGCGGCGGACGAGCGCGAGACCGGCGAGCGGGCGCTGCTCAATCTCGGGCACACCTTCGGCCACGCCATCGAGGCCGGGCTCGGCTACGGCGAATGGCTCCACGGCGAGGCGGTCGCCGCCGGCATGGTGCTGGCGGCGCAGACGTCCGCGCGGCTGGGGCTGCTTGCCGAAGGCGACGTGGCGCGGCTCTCCGCGTTGATCGCGCGGGCCGGCCTCCCGGTCGGGGCCCCGGACGCTGGGCTTCGACCGCTGGCTCGAGCTGATGGGCCGCGACAAGAAGGTCGAGGGCGGGGCGTTGCGCTTCGTGCTGCTCGACGCGCTCGGGCGGGCCCGTGTCCGGGCCGCCGTGCCGACCGCCACGCTCTCCGACCTGATCCGCTGACACCGCGCCGCAACGGCGCCGAAAACGACAACGGCGGCCCGCGGGCCGCCGTTGCGCTGGAGCGTGCTGCCGACGGGTCAGTTGCAGGTGATCGTCGCCGTGATCGTCTTCTGCGGCGAGCTCGAGTCGATGACGACCACGGGCACCGTGCCGGTGAGCGTCGCCGGGGTCACCGTGAACCCGCCGCCCGCCCCGTTGATCACCGCCGGGGCGACGGTTCCGCCCGCGGCCGACGCGTTGTACGGCGGCGTGCCGCCCGCGACGATGAAGCTCGCGGTGCGGGTCCCGTTGCAGCCGGTGATGGTGACGGCGGCCGGCGCGACCACGAGGGCCGGCGGGGCGACCGGCGCCGGCGGGGCCACCGAGCCCGGCAGGTTCTTGAGCGTCGCCGTGGTCTGCTTGCCGGCGGCGTCGACGATCGTGAAGACGAGCGGATCGACGCACGTGCCGTTGGTGATCGCCTCGAAGAAGCCGCCGCTCGCCGGCACCACCGGGTTGACCAGCGTGACGGCGGTGGGGAACGTCGACGACACCCGGTACGGCGGGTTGCCGCCGTAGACGTAGTAGTCGATGACGAAACCCGCCGAGCAGCGGTCGTTGTAGAGCGTGGTGATCGTCGCGGTGTCGGGCACGACGGTCAGCGGGGATTGCCCGGCGCTCGTGTTGTTCTGGACGATGAAGTTGGTGACCTGCTGCTGGCCGGTCGTGAGATCGGTCGCGCGCATCTGCGCGGTCTGCGTCGGCGCGTTCGACCGTGGCCTCGATCGCGACCAGCGCGTTGCCGGAGGCGTCGGTCGTGACCGTGAGAGTCTGCGCCAGCGGCGACGCCGGGTTCGACGTGCGGATCAGCACCGGACCGAAGACGACGTCGAACTTGACCAGCCGGTTGGGCAGCGGGCCGCCCGCCGCACCCTTCGCCGTCACCGACACCGTGCCGACCTGACCGGAACACAGGTTGCTGCCGCAATCGGTCGACGCGGGTGTCATCGACAGCGTGTTGAGCAGCGGCGCGGGGACGACGGTGACGGTGACCGCCTGGGACGCGCCCGCCGCGTCCTGCACGGTCACGACCACCGTCGTGTTGGCGTCGACCGGCTTGGCGGAGAGCAGGATCTTGTCGCCGGCGGCGAATTCGGCGACCGGAAGCACCGCCGAGTTGCTGGAGAACGCGCGGTAGGGCGGGGTGCCGCCCGTGGCGGTCAGCGCCTGCGGCGTCCCCGGGTAGGCGACCGCGGAGGCCGGCAGCACCGCCAGCGGAGCGGGCGTCGTGACCGGAGGCGTGTAGGGGTTGTTGACCGAGCCGCTGCCGCCGCCACAAGCGGACAGCCCGACGATGCCCAGCAGGGCCAGGAGACTGGCGAACGGCCGCAGGCGCGCGGCGAGGTCTCGGAGGTTCATGGTGGCGGAATTCCCGATGATGTTGTCCTAAAGTCCGGCAGCCGGCCAGGCGAAATAGAGCATCGCAACAAACATCTAGCCGAGTTTGTTGAGATTAAATCCGAAGAATTGCGCGGGCGCAAGCGTTTCCGGCGGATGGCCGGCGGCACGGGGTGGGGGTGTTGCTTCCTGTCACCCGGGTTCCGTGCCGTCTTGCCGCAATGCAGCATCGCAGTTAGTATGAAAAGCTTTCGCTGCAGAATGCGCGAAAACCGTGCCGGCGCGGCGAAATCGGGTGCCGGCGGGCGTCGTTCATCGAACGCAGGTGAGGTCCACGTGGAAGCTTCCGACCAGCAGCAAGGCCATCGTCCGCCGATGCGCCAGGGCCTGTACGACCCGGCCAATGAACACGACGCCTGCGGGCTCGGGTTCGTCGCCCACATCAAGGGCCGGAAGAGCCATGCGATCGTCACGCAGGGGCTGGCGATCCTGCGCAACCTCACCCATCGCGGCGCGACCGGCGCCGATCCGCTGCAGGGCGACGGCGCCGGCATCCTGATCCAGCTCCCCGACGCGTTCCTCCGCCGCGCCTGCGGCAAGCTCGGCATCACGCTGCCGGCGATCGGCCAGTACGGGGTCGGCATGGTCTTCCTGCCGCAGGAAGCGGCGTCGCGGGTCGCCTGCGAACAGGAAATCGAGCGGGCGATCGCGGCCGAAGGACAGGTCCTGCTGGGCTGGCGCGACGTCCCGGTCGACAACGGCGGCCTGTCCGAGCGCACGAAGGAAGTCGAGCCCGTCATCCGCCAGGTGTTCGTCGGCCGCGGTTCGCGCGACATGAGCGCCGACGCCCTCGAGCGCAAGCTCTACGTGATCCGCAAGCGCGCGGGCCACGCGATCCAGGCGCTGAACCTGCGCCACGGCAAGGAATTCTACGTGCCGTCGTTCTCGACGCGCACGCTCGTCTACAAGGGCATGCTGCTCGCCGACCAGGTCGGCGAGTTCTACCTCGACCTGGCCGACGAGTCGATGGTCTCGGCGCTGGCGATGGTGCACCAGCGCTTTTCCACCAACACCTTCCCGACCTGGGACCTCGCGCATCCGTTCCGATTCGTCTGCCACAACGGCGAGATCAACACGCTGCGCGGCAACTTCAACTGGATCCGCGCCCGCGAAGGCGCGATCGCGTCCGAGATCCTGGGCGACGACCTGCCGAAGCTGTGGCCGCTGATCTACGACGGCCAGTCGGACTCGGCCTCCTTCGACAACTGCCTCGAGCTTCTCGCCATGGGCGGCTATCCGCTGTCCCAGGCGATGATGATGATGATCCCCGAGGCGTGGTCCGGCAATCCGCTGATGGACGAGGACCGCCGGGCGTTCTACGAGTACCACGCGGCGCTGATGGAGCCCTGGGACGGTCCCGCGGCGATGGCGTTCACCGACGGCCACCAGATCGGCGCGACGCTCGACCGCAACGGCCTGCGGCCGGCGCGTTTCGTCGTCACCGACGACGACTTCATCGTCATGGCGTCGGAAGTGGGCGTGCTCGACATCCCCGAGCAGAAGATCGTCAAGAAATGGCGGCTGCAGCCGGGCAAGATGCTGCTGGTCGACCTGGACCAGGGACGTATCGTCGACGACGAGGAACTGAAGCGCAATCTCGCCACGGCCAAGCCCTACCGCGACTGGATGGCGCGCTGCCGGCTCTCGCTCGAGGACATGCCCGAGCCCGCGCCGGCCCAGGAGACCGAGGTCCCGCTGATCGACCGCCAGCAGGCGTTCGGCTACACGCAGGAGGACGTCAGGGTCATCCTGGTGCCCATGGCGCAGACCGGCGAGGAGCCGCTCGGCTCGATGGGCAACGACGCCGCGCTGCCGGTGCTCTCCGACCGGCCGAAGGTGTTCTACAACTACTTCAAGCAGCTGTTCGCGCAGGTGACGAATCCGCCGATCGATCCGATCCGCGAGGAACTGGTCATGAGCCTGGTGTCGTTCGTCGGGCCGCGGCCGAACCTGCTCGGCGTCGACGTCGACGAGCCGCCGATGCGGCTCGAGGTCGCGCAGCCGATCCTGACCGCCGACAACATGCAGAAGCTGCGGCACGTGGAGCTGTTCACGGGCGGCGCGTTCAGGGCCGAGGAGCTCGACATCTGCTACCCCGCCGCCTGGGGCGCCAACGGCATGGAGGCGGCGCTCGCGAGCCTCGCCGCGCACGCCGAGGACGCGATCCGGCAGGGCCGCAACATCCTGATCCTGTCCGACCGCGGCGTGTCCGCCGAGCAGCTGCCGATCCCGGCGCTGGTCGCGACGGCCGCGGTCCACGAGCACCTGGTCAAGAAGGGGCTGCGCACCAGCGCGGGCCTCGTCGTCGAGACCGGCTCGGCGCGCGAGGTCCACCATTTCGCGCTGCTCGCCGGGTACGGCGCCGAGGCGATTCACCCGTACCTCGCGCTCGAGACGCTCGCGGCGGCGGCGGATTCGATTCCCGAGCTCGACCCGAAGGAATCGCAGAAGCGCTTCATCAAGGCGATCTGCAAGGGACTCAACAAGGTGATGTCCAAGATGGGCATCTCGACCTACCAGTCGTACTGCGGCGCGCAGATCTTCGAGGCGGTCGGGCTGCAGAAGTCCTTCGTGGACAAGTATTTCACCGGCACGTCGAGCAACATCGAGGGCATCGGCCTGTTCGAGGTCGCCGAGGAATCGACGCGGCTGCACCGCGCCGCGTTCGGCAACGACCCGCTGCTGCGGCAGATGCTCGACGCCGGCGGCGAGTACCAGTACCGGACCCGCGGCGAGGAGCACATGTGGACTCCGGACTCGATCGCCAAGCTGCAGCACGCCACGCGGTCGAATTCGCACGCGACGTACAAGGAGTACGCGGCGCTGATCAACGACCAGAGCCGGCGGATGAAGACGCTGCGCGGACTCTTCGGCTTCCGCACGGCGGACCGCACCCCGGTGCCGCTGTCCGAGGTCGAGCCGGCCGCGGAGATCGTCAAGCGTTTCGCCACCGGCGCGATGAGCCTCGGGTCGATCTCGACCGAGGCGCACACGACGCTGGCGATCGCGATGAACCGGATCGGCGGCAAGTCGAACACCGGCGAGGGCGGAGAGGACGAGGCGCGTTACCGCGCCGAGATGCGGGCCGGGAAGAGCACGGTCAAGGATGGCGACAAGGTGTCGTCGGTGCTGGGGCCGGACCGCATCCTGCACGACATCACGCTGAAGGCCGGCGACAGCCTGCGCTCGAAGATCAAGCAGGTCGCGTCGGGCCGTTTCGGCGTCACCGCGGAGTACCTGGCGTCGGCGGACCAGATCCAGATCAAGATGGCGCAGGGCGCGAAGCCCGGCGAGGGCGGGCAGCTGCCGGGCCACAAGGTCTCCGAGTACATCGCCAAGCTCCGCTATTCGGTGCCGGGCGTCGGCCTGATCTCGCCGCCGCCGCATCACGACATCTACTCGATCGAGGACCTGGCGCAGCTGATCCACGACCTCAAGAATGCGAACCCGCGGGCGTCGATCTCGGTCAAGCTGGTCTCCGAAATGGGCGTCGGCACCGTCGCGGCGGGCGTCGCCAAGGCGAAGGCCGACCACGTGACCATCGCCGGCCACGACGGCGGCACCGGCGCGTCGCCCGTGTCGTCGATCAAGCACGCCGGCACGCCGTGGGAGCTCGGCCTCGCCGAGACGCAGCAGACGCTGGTGCTCAACCGGCTGCGCGGCCGCATCGTCGTCCAGGTGGACGGGCAGATGAAGACCGGGCGCGACGTCGCGATCGGCGCGCTGCTGGGCGCCGACGAGTTCGGGTTCGCGACCGCGCCGCTGGTCGTCGAAGGCTGCATCATGATGCGCAAGTGCCACCTCAACACCTGCCCGGTCGGCATCGCGACGCAGGACCCGGCACTGCGCGCCCGGTTCGCGGGCCAGCCCGAGCACGTCATCAACTTCTTCTTCTTCGTCGCCGAGGAAGTGCGCTCGATCATGGCCGAGCTCGGCTTCCGCCGCCTCGAGGAGATGATCGGCCGGGCGGACCTGCTCGACATGCGCGCGGGAATCGAGCACTGGAAGGCGAAGGGGCTCGACTTCTCCCGCGTGTTCTTCCTGCCCCGGGTGTCGGCGGAGGTGGCGCGGCACCAGTGCGAGACGCAGGATCACGGCCTCGCCCGCGCGCTCGATCACCAGCTGATCGCCGGCGCGGCGCCGGCGCTGGAGAAGCAGAAGGCGGTCCGCCTCGGTTTCAAGATCCGCAACGCCCACCGGTCGGTGGGTGCGATGCTCTCCGGCGAGGTCGCGCGCCGCTACGGGCACGAGGGACTCGCCGACGACACGATCCACGTCGCGTTCGACGGCATCGCCGGACAGAGCTTCGGCGCCTTCCTCGCCCGCGGCGTCACGTTCGAGCTGCAGGGCGCGACCAACGACTACGTCGGCAAGGGCATGTCCGGCGGGCGCATCGTCGTCTATCCGGATCCGGCCTGCCCGGCGAAGCCCGAGGAGAACATCGTCATCGGCAATACGGTGATGTACGGGGCGATCGAAGGCGAAGCCTACTTTCGCGGCGTGGCCGGCGAGCGCTTCTGCGTCCGCAACTCGGGCGCGTCGGCGGTCGTCGAGGGCACCGGCGACCACGGCTGCGAGTACATGACGGGCGGCACCGTGGTCGTGCTCGGCCTCACCGGCCGCAACTTCGCCGCCGGCATGAGCGGCGGCTTCGCCTTCGTCTACGACGAGGACGGCTCGTTCGCTTCGCGCTGCAACACGGCGATGGTCGCGCTGGAGCCGGTGCTGCCCGAGGCCGAGCAGGCGAAGGTGGAGAAGGAACTCGCCGCCGCCGGCAAGGGCCGCCTGCGCCACGCCGGCAAGTCCGACGAGACGCTGCTGCGCGACCTGGTCGAGCGCCACCTGCGCTTCACCGGCAGCACGCGCGCCCTGGCGATCCTCGACGACTGGGAAGCCGCGCGCGCGAAGTTCGTCAAGGTGTTCCCGCACGAGTACCGGCGGGCGCTGGGCGAGATGCATGCGAAGTCCGCGGCCAGGCCGGCAACCACCCCGCGCCAGCGCGCCGCCGCCTGATCGCCAGGACCGTCAACGCAACGAGAACGAGAACGACGATGGGCAAGATCACCGGCTTCCTGGAACTGCAGCGGCTGACCGAGGCGGCGCTGCCGGTCGGCGAGCGCGTGAAGAACTACCGCGAATTCGTCCTCGCGCTCGACGACGACGCCGCGTCGAAGCAGGGCGCGCGCTGCATGGACTGCGGCATCCCGTTCTGCCAGAGCGGCTGCCCGGTGAACAACATCATCCCCGACTGGAACGACCTCGTGTACCGGCGCCAATGGAAAGAGGCGCTCGACGTGCTGCACTCGACCAACAACTTTCCCGAATTCACCGGCCGCGTCTGCCCGGCGCCGTGCGAGGCGGCGTGCACGCTCAACATCAACGACGACGCCGTCGGGATCAAGTCGATCGAGCATTTCATCATCGACAAGGGCTGGGAAGAGGGCTGGGTCGTGCCGCTGCCGCCGGCGGCCAGGACCGGCCGGCGGGTCGCGGTGGTCGGCTCCGGTCCCGCCGGGCTCGCGTGCGCGCAGCAGCTGGCGCGCGCCGGCCACGACGTCGTCGTGTTCGAGAAGAACGATCGCATCGGCGGGCTGCTGCGCTACGGCATCCCCGACTTCAAGATGGAAAAGCAGCTCATCGACCGGCGGATGGCGCAGATGTCGCTCGAGGGCGTCGAGTTCCGTCCCAACTCGCACATCGGCGGCAACGTGCCGGCGCAGGAGCTCGTCGCCGGCTTCGACGCGGTCGTGCTGTCCGGCGGGGCCGAGCAACCGCGCGACCTGCCGGTGCCCGGCCGCGATCTCGCCGGCGTTCACTTCGCCATGGAGTTCCTGCCGCAGCAGAACAAGGTCGTCGCGGGCGACGCGCTGCCGTCGCAGATTCTCGCGACCGGCAAGCACGTCGTCGTGATCGGCGGCGGCGACACCGGCTCGGACTGCGTCGGCACGTCGAATCGCCACGGCGCGAAGTCCGTCACCCAGTTCGAGCTCCTGCCGCAGCCTCCCGAGACCGAGAACCGGCCGATGGTGTGGCCGAACTGGCCGGTGAAGCTGCGCACCTCGTCGTCGCACGAGGAGGGTTGCGCGCGCGACTGGGCGGTCGCCACCAAGCGTTTCGAGGGCCGCGACGGCAGGGTCGAGAAGCTGATCGCCGTGCGCGTCGAATGGCAGAAGGGCGCCGACGGCCAGACGAAGATGGTCGAGGTCGCCGGCAGCGAGTTCGAGCTGAAGGCGGACCTGGTGCTGCTGGCGATGGGCTTCGTCGGTCCCGCGCCGGGCGGGCTGCTCGAGCAGTTCGGCGTCGAGCGCGACCCGCGCAGCAACGTGAAGGCCAACACCGACGACTACCGCACGACGGTGACCAAGGTGTTCGCCGCCGGCGACATGCGCCGCGGCCAGTCGCTCGTCGTCTGGGCGATCCGCGAGGGCCGGCAGTGCGCGCGCGCCGTCGACGAGTTCCTGATGGGCGCGAGCGAGCTCCCGCGCTGACTCCACGGCCTTCTCCGCTCGCGCGGCGCGGCGTCCCCGCGCCGCGCGCGTTTTCTGCCCCCGATCATCCCTTTCCTGCGACCACTCCGATGCCCCTGGCCAACGACACCTTCCTGCGCGCGCTCAACCGCGAGCCGACCCCGTACACGCCCGTCTGGCTGATGCGGCAGGCGGGGCGCTACCTGCCCGAGTACAACGCGACGCGATCGCGCGCCGGCAGCTTCCTCGCGCTGGCGAAGACCCCGGCCCTCGCCTGCGAGGTGACGCTGCAGCCGCTGGAGCGGTTCCCGCTCGACGCGGCGATTCTCTTCTCGGACATCCTCACCGTGCCCGACGCGATGGGCCTCGGCCTCGACTTCGCCGCCGGCGAAGGCCCGCGCTTCGCGCGCACGGTGCGCGACGAGTCGGCGGTGGCCGCGCTGGCCGTGCCGGACATGGCGTCGCTGTCCTACGTGTTCGACGCGGTGCGCGAGATCAAGGCCGCGCTGGCCGGCCGCGTCCCGCTGATCGGCTTCGCCGGCAGCCCGTTCACGCTGGCCTGCTACATGATCGAGGGCGGCGGCAGCGACGACTTCGCCACCGTGCGCCGGATGGCGTACGGGCGCCCCGACCTGCTCGCGCGCATCGTCGACATCAACGCGCAGGCGACCGCCGCCTACCTCAACGAGCAGATCGCCGCGGGTGCGGACGCGGTGATGATATTCGACACCTGGGGCGGCATGCTGACCGCGGCGGCTTATCGCCGGTTCTCGCTGGCGCCGATGCGTTCCGTGCTGGCGGCGCTCGACCCCGCTCCGGACGGCCGGCGCGTGCCGACGATCGTGTTCACCAAGGGCGGCGGGGTCTGGCTCGACGAGATCGCCGACTCGGGCGCGTCGGGCGTGGGCCTCGACTGGACGGTCGACATCGCCGACGCCCGCCGCCGCGTCGGGAATCGCGTGGCGCTGCAGGGCAATCTCGATCCGCTGACGCTGCTGACCGATCCGGCCACCATCGAGCGCGAGGCGACGGCGATCGTCCGCGCGGCGGGCCCGGCCCCCGGCCACATCTTCAACCTGGGGCACGGCATCGTGCAGCAGACGCCGCCCGACCACGTCGGGGTCCTGGTCGAGACGGTGCATCGCGAATCGCGGCTGTTGCGGCAGGCCTCCGGGGGCTAGGATTTCCTTGCGTTCTCCTGACGCCCGCGCTTGACAAACGGCGCGGAACGGATTCTCCGGGGCGTACTTATGCACACCGCGATGTCAATAGCGTCGGGTTCGCGGGACGACGCGGAAGTCTCGGGGCATGGGAATTGCAATACCATTGATTGTAAAAGGAAAATTATTTTCATATCGATCCGTGCGGCCCCAGCCGGCCCGCGACGCGGGCATCCGGGTTTCGGCGCGAGCGATCACTTACGCACAAAGTTATCCACAGCGGCTGTGTGTTGTTTATCCGTTCCCTGAAAAACAACGACTTGCAATCGATATCTGCGATCGATACTGAAGAGTTCGAACACTACAACTTGCGCAGTCTCGCGCCCTGATCGATGACCATCGCCCGTGTCGCGTTGCCGCTGGCCGCCGCGACGACGTTCGATTACTGGATTCCCGAAGGCCTGCCCGTCATGGCGGGCACGTTGGTCCGGGTGCGCCTCGCGCGGCGCGCGCTGGTCGGCGTCGTGCTCGAGGTCGCCGACGATTCCGCGGTCGATCCGGACAAGCTGCAACCGCTCGAGTCCCTGGTGGAGGGCGTGCCGACGCTGCCCTCCGACGTGCTCGCGCTCGCCGCGTTCGTGGCCGGCTACTACGTCGAGCCGATCGGACTCGTGCTCGCGCAGATGCTGCCCCCGCTCGGCGCGCGCGATCCGTCGACGCGCCGCCCGCGCCGCGCGGCCGTCGCGGCGCCGCACGACGTGCCGGCGGCTCCGCTGCCACAGAACGACGCGCAGCAGGCGGCGTGCGCCGCGATCACCCGCGCGCTGGGCGGTTACGCGCCGTTCGCGCTTGCCGGAATCACCGGCAGCGGCAAGACCGACGTCTATCTCGCGGCGGCGAGCGAGGCGATCGCCCGCGGCGGCCAGGTGTTGCTGCTGGTGCCCGAGATCAACCTCACGCCGCAGCTCGAGCAGCGGATCGTCGCCGCGCTGCCGGGGCGGCGGACGGTGTCGCTGCACAGCGGACTCCCGGCGGGCGAGCGCCGGCGCAACTGGCTCGCCGCGGCGGCGGGCGACGCCGACCTCGTCGTCGGCACGCGGCTTGCCGTGTTCGCGCCGCTGCCGCGCCTGGCGCTCGTGGTCGTCGACGAGGAGCACGATCCGTCGTACAAGCAGCAGGACGGCGTCCGCTACCACGCGCGCGACGTGGCCGTGTGGCGGGCGCGGCAGCGGAACGTGCCGGTGGTGCTGGGCTCCGCGACGCCTTCGCTCGAGACGCTCGAACACGCCTCGCGGCAGCGCTACCGGCGGCTCGATCTGCCGGCGCGCGCCGTGACCGGCGCTGGACTGCCGCGGATCGCGTTCGTGCCGGCGCTCGAGGCGGCGCGGCACGAGGGGCTGGCGCCGGCGCTGGTCGCGGCGATCGAGGCGAGGCTCGAGCGTGGCGAGCAGTCGCTGGTCTTCGTCAACCGCCGCGGCTTCGCGCCGTCGCTGCTGTGCGCGTCGTGCGGCTGGCAGGCCGGCTGCCCGCGCTGCAGCGCGCGGGTCGTCGTCCATCGCGAAGAGGGCCTGCTGCGCTGTCATCACTGCGGCCACGCGCGGCGGCTGCCGCACGCCTGTCCGGACTGCGGCAACGTCGACCTGCTGCCGCTCGGGCACGGCACGCAGCGGCTCGAGGGCGCGCTTGCGGCGCGATTCCCCGACGCCCGGATCGCGCGGATCGATCGCGACAGCACGACGCGGCGGCACGCGTTTGCCGCCACCCTGGCCCGCGTCCACGCGGGCGAACTCGACATCCTCGTGGGCACGCAGATGCTGGCGAAGGGGCACGACTTCCCGCGGCTGACGCTGGTCGGTGTCCTCGGCGCCGACAACGCGCTCTACAGCGCCGATTTCCGCGCCACCGAGCGCCTCGGCGCGCTGCTGTTCCAGGTCGCCGGCCGCGCCGGCCGCGCGGAGCTGCCGGGGGAGGTCATCGTCCAGACCGATTTTCCGGCGCACCCGCTCTACCGCGCGCTCGCCGCGCACGACTACGACGCGCTGGCGGCGGCGCTGCTCGCGGAGCGGCGCGTCGCCGGACTGCCGCCGTTCGCGCATCTGGCGCTGCTGGCGGCCGAGGCGCCGGCGCGCGCGACGGTGGACGCCTTCCTCGACCGGGCGCGCGAGGCGGGCGCCGCGCTCGCGGCAGGCGCCGGCGACGTCGAAGTGTTCCCGTCGGCGCCCGCCGGCCTCGCGCGTCGGGCGGGCATGGAGCGGGGACACGTGCTCGTGCGCGCCGGAACCCGCGCGCCGCTGCAGCGCTTCCTGCCGGCGTGGCACGAGGCGATCTCGGCGCTGCCGGGCCGCAGCGTGCGCTGGTCGCTCGACGTCGATCCGATGGGCTTCCTCTGACCGCCGCGCCCGGAGCGAGCGGGCGGCGCAGGCTATAATTCGCAACTGTGCGCAATTGCGCGCAACTGCGCGCGAGGCGCCGGGCCTCGCTTCCCGCTCCCGCGCGAATCGACCCATGCCCATGCCCGCCGCCGATCCCAAGTCCCGACTCGAATCCTGGCTCGCCGCCGGGCTGGCCGCGGTCGCGCCCGACCGCGCGGGCGCGATCGCGCTCGAGCGGCCGAAGCAGGCGGCGCACGGCGACTACGCGACCAACGTCGCGCTCCAGCACGCGAAGGCGCTGGGACGCAATCCGCGCGAGTTCGCGCAGGCGCTGGTCGCGGCGCTGCCGCCGTCGGAGCTCGTCGCGAAGACCGAGATCGCGGGCGCCGGATTCGTCAACATCTTCCTCACGCCCGCCGCGCGGCAGTCGGTGGTCGCGCAGGTGCTGTCGCGGCGCGACGCGTTCGGCCGCAGCGACGCGCGGCGCGGCGAGACGGTGATGGTCGAGTTCGTGTCGGCGAACCCCACGGGGCCGCTGCACGTGGGGCATGGCCGACAGGCGGCGCTCGGCGATTCGCTCGCCACGCTGCTCGAGTCGCAGGGCGCGAAGGTGACGCGCGAGTTCTACTACAACGACGCGGGCCAGCAGATCCAGAACCTCGCGATCTCGGTCCGGGCGCGGGCGCGCGAGCTGCTCGGCGAGACGACGACGTTCCCCGAGGACGGCTATCACGGCGAGTACATCCGCGAGATCGCGCGCGCGTATCTCGACGAGGTCGGCCACGACCTGGCGGACATCGAGTCGATTCGCCACTTCGCCGTGGCGGCGCTGCGGCGCGAGCAGGACCGCGACCTCGAGGCGTTCGGCGTGCGCTTCGACAATTTCTACCTCGAGAGCTCGCTGTACGTCGACGGCCGCGTCGACGCGACGGTCGAGCGGCTGCGCGCGTCCGGCATGACCTACGAGCACGAGGGCGCGCTGTGGCTGAAGACGACGGCGTTCGGCGACGACAAGGACCGCGTGATGCGCAAGTCCGACGGCGGCTACACGTATTTCGTGCCCGACGTCGCGTATCACATCACCAAGTGGGAGCGCGGCTTCGTCCGGGTCGTGAACGTGCAGGGGTCCGACCACCACAGCACGGTGACGCGGGTGCGCGCCGGCCTGCAGGCCGTCGGCCTCGGCATTCCGCCCGGGTACCCCGACTACGTGCTGCACAAGATGGTGACGGTGATGAAGGGCGGGCAGGAGATGAAGATCTCCAAGCGCGCCGGCAGCTACGTCACCGTGCGCGACCTGATCGACGAGGTCGGCCGCGACGCCGTCCGCTTCTTCCTCGTCTCGCGCAAGGCCGACACCGAGTTCACGTTCGACGTCGATCTCGCCCGCTCGCAGTCCGAGGAAAACCCCGTCTACTACGTTCAGTACGCGCACGCCCGCGTGGCTTCGGTGCTGCGGCAGGCCGGCATCCCGTTCGCGACCGCCGCCGAGGCGTTCGCCGGCGCCGACCTCTCGCCGCTGACGTCGCCGTACGAGGAGGCGCTGATGCGGCGGCTGGCCGACTTTCCGCACGAACTCGCCGCGGCCGCACACGATCTCGCGCCGTACCAGGTCGCCGTGTATCTCAAGGAATTGGCCGGCGAGTTCCACAGTTACTATAATGCCGAGCGTTTCCTGATCGACGACGCCCCCGTGCAGCGCGCGCGTCTCGCGCTGGCCGTGGCGGCCGGCCAGGTGCTGCGCAACGGCCTCGCCGTGCTCGGCATCGCCGCGCCGGAGCAGATGTGACGCCCGGCGAAAGCCAAGCCCCACCATGACCTCACGCTCGACCTCCTCCCGCCCTGTCGCCGCCAACGCGCGTCCCCGCGCCCCGCGCAAGGGCGCGTTCGGCGGCACGCTGATCGGATTGTTCCTCGGCGTGATCGTCGGCCTCGGGATCGCGGCCGGCGCGGCGTACTACCTGATGAAATCCGGCAATCCGTACCAGCCGTCGACGGCGAAGGAGACGCCGCGCGACGCGATGCGGGAGCCGGCGAAGGCGGGGAAGGCCGACGCCGCGGCGCCGGAAAAGCCGAGGTTCGATTTCTACAAGATCCTGCCCGGCGCCGAGGAGGCGAAGGTGCAGCCGAAGGCGCCGGAGAAATCGGCCGATCGCGCGACGCTGGAGCGGGCGAAGGACCCGTCGCGCGAGCCCTCCGCCCGCGACGCGACGGCGAAGGAGCCGGACCGGACGGTCGCCAGGGCCGACGAGCGCGCCGCGTCCAGGCCGGCGGAGCCGGTGCCGCCCGCGGCCAAGGGCGGGGAGCGCTTCTGGCTGCAGGCCGGCTCGTTCGCCGGCGAGTCCGACGCCGAGAACCTGAAGGCCCGCCTTGCGCTCGCCGGCTGGGAAGCCGCGGTGCAGAAGGCCGACATCCCGGACAAGGGCACGCGGTACCGGGTGCGGCTGGGGCCCTACGACAACACCGACGAGCTCACGCGCAACCGGGCCGAGCTCGGCAAGCGCGGATTCGAGGTCGCGGTGATCCGCCAGTGAGCGCCGCCGGGCGGCGCGGCGGGAACTCCGGTCGTCCGCGCCTGACCAACCAGCGTTATTGATCACCATCCGGGCGCGCTCGCGCCCCCACGGGAGAAAGACCGATGTCCACGTTCCACGCACTGACCCGCCGCGCCTTTGCCGGCTTCATGGTTGCCGCCGCCGCGGGTCTCCTGGCCACCGGCGCCGGTGCGCAGGGGCTGCAGGAAGGCAAGAATTACTTCCGCCTGAAGAGCCCGCAGCCCGTCGAGACGGGCAAGAAGATCGAGGTCCTCGAGTTCTTCTCGTACGGCTGCCCGCATTGCGCCGACCTCGATCCCGAGCTCCAGGCGTGGCAGAAGACGCTTCCCGCCGACGTCTCGTTCCGCCGCGTGCCGGTGATGTTCCAGGACCGCTGGATCGGGCTGGCCAAGGTGTTCTTCACGCTCGAGGCGCTCGGCGTCGACGATCGGCTGACGCCCGAGGTCTTCGTCGCGCTCCACAAGAACGGCGCGCAGCTGTGGAACGAGAAGACTTTCTTCGACTGGGCCGCGTCGAAGGGGCTCGACCGCAAGAAGGTCGAGGAGATGTACGGATCGTTCGCGATCAACGGCAAGGTCAACCGGGCGAAGCAGCTGGCGCAGGCCTACAACGTGCAATCGGTGCCGATGGTCGTCGTCGACGGCAAGTTCACGACCGCCTCGGACAAGGTCGGCTCGCACGCCGCGATGCCCGCCGCGCTCAACGAACTGATCGCGAAGGCGCGCGCCGAACGGCCCAAGTCCTGACCACCGCGGGGCCGGCCCCCGGTAAGCCGCCGGGCGCCGGCGCGCGGATCGCCCGGGCCCGGAGTTCGCGGCGACCCCGGCCGCGCCCGCGAACCCCGCCCGCGAACCCCGCCCGTGAACCCCTCGAGGCGCCCGTGAACGTCTTCATCACCGGCGCCAGCAGCGGCATCGGCGCCGCGCTGGCGCGCCACTACGCCGCGGCCGGCGCCAACGTCGGCCTGTTCGCGCGGCGCGAGCCGGAGCTGGCCGCGATCGCCGCGACGCTGCCCGCGGACCGCGTCGCGTTCTGGGCCGGCGACGTTCGCGACGCGCGCGGCGCTGGCCGCCGCCGCCGCCGAGTTCACCGCCCGCTTCGGCGCGCCCGATGCCGTCTACGCCAACGCCGGCGTCTCGCGCGGCACGCTGACCGAGCACGCGGCCGACCTGCCGGCGTTCCGCGCGGTGTTCGACACCAACGTGCTCGGGCTCGTCCACACGTTCCAGCCTTTCGTCGCGCCGATGTGCGCCGCGCGCCGCGGCGCGCTCGTCGGGGTCGCCAGCGTGGCCGGGTTTCGCGGCCTGCCCGGCTCGGGCGCGTACTCGGCGTCGAAGGCGGCGGCGATCGCCTATCTGGAGAGCCTGCGGGTCGAGCTGCGCGCCAGCGGCGTCGCCGTCGTCACGATCTGCCCGGGCTACATCGCGACGCCGATGACGGCGAAGAATCCGTACCGGATGCCGTTCCTGATCGACGCCGACAAGGCGGCGCGGCTGATCGCGCGCGCGGTCGCGGCGCGCCGGCGGCACTACGTGCTGCCGTGGCCGATGGCGATGGTCGGCCGGCTGCTCAGGTGGCTGCCGCGCCCGGTGTACGACGCCGCGTTCGCGCGCGCGCCGCGCAAGCCGCGGCAGCCGACGTGAACGACCCGATCGATCGGCGCCGCCGGCACGACCGGAACGGTGGGGGAGCGACCTGAGCGACCGGAGGGACGACTTGCCGATGCACGCGGAGGCCGGCGCGCGCACCGACTGGGCGGGCGTCGCGCACCCGGTCGCGGACGGGCAGGCGCGCATCGCCTGCCTCGTGCCCAGCCTCACCGAGCTGCTGTTCGCGCTGGGCCTCTCCGGGCGCGTGGTCGCGCGCACCGGCTTCTGCGTGCATCCGCGCGACGGTGTCCGTCGGCGTGCCGAAGGTCGGCGGGACGAAGGACGTCGACCTCGCCGCGCTGGCGGCCGCGAGGCCGACGCACCTGGTCGTCAACGTCGACGAGAACCGCCGGGAGGTCGTCGACGCCGCGCGCGCGTTCGTGCCGCAGGTGATCGTCACGCATCCGATGGGGCCTTTGGACAATCCGCGGCTGTTCCGGCTGTTCGGCGCGATCTTCGATTGCGGGTCTCGCCGCCGCGCGCCTTGCCGCCGAATTCGACGCGGCGCTGGCTGCACTCGACGCGGCCGTCGCGACGCTGCCGCGCGAGCCGGTGCTCTACCTCATCTGGCGCAAGCCGTGGATGACCGTCGCCCGCGACACCTACATCGGCGCGACGCTGGCGCGCGCCGGCTGGGACACGCTGCCCGCACGGGCGGACCGGCGCTATCCGGAACTCGCCGACGACGATCCCGCCTGGGGCGACGCCGCGCGCATCCTGGTGTCGTCGGAGCCGTACGCGTTTCGCGCCCGCGACGCGCACGCGCTCGCCGCGTCGCGCGGCAGGCCGGCGCACCTCGTCGACGGCGAGATGACGTCGTGGTACGGGCCGCGCGCGATCGCCGGATTGCACTACCTGGCGTCGCTGCGCCGCTCGCTCGCCGCCGGCCACGGCTGAGTGCTGCGCCCGTGCGCCGGCCAAAAACAACGAGGCCGCCTCGTGGGCGGCCTCGCTGCTGCTGCGGCTTGGATTGATTACAGGGGCACGCGCAGGCCGACGGTGATGCCGTAGCCGTCGCCGTCACCCTTGCTGGCGGTGCCCGAACCCGAGATGAAGCCGGTGACGCCGCCGAAGTCCATCGCCGCGCCGACCGTGTACTGGATCCAGTTGTCGTCGGGCGTGAACCCGGGGACCGTGTACTGGCCGCCGAGGGTGACCGAGTGCGCCTGCACGGTGCGCTGGTCGGCCTTCGCTTCGTATTCCCACGTCACGCGCGCCCACGGCCGGACCTGGCCCCACTTGCCGCCGACCTGCCAGCCGAGGCTGGTCTGCAGCGATTCGCGGTCCTGCTGGTCGTAGCCCAGCGTGGTCGAGCTCGAGCCGTTCTCGCTGAACCCGCGGACGATGATGTCCTGGTACGCGACCTTGGCGAACGGCCCGTGCACCAGCTCGGATGCCCCCTTGAACCAGTAGCCGCCGAGCAGGCGGAACGCGTAGGTGTAGCCGCCGGTGTTGCCCGACTCGTTGCGCGTCCCGGTGCCGAGCGCGATGTTCCGCGTGGTGCTGAAGTCGAGGTCGCCGACGAGCATCGACACCCCGGCGTACCACGGCCCGTCGCCGTAGCCCGCGTAGACCGACCCGGTGGTCTCCTTCAGCTTGAAGTCGCCGCCGTTGTTGCCGAAGTCGCTCTTGTTCTCGGTGTAGCCGGCAGCCATGCCCATCAGGATCTTGTCCGACATCCGGACGTCGCCGCCGACGGTGATGGTGTTGAGGTCGGCACTGCCCGACAGCCCGGTGCCGTCGATGTCGTTGCTGCCGTAGTCGTACGCGACCCAGGCGTTGAACTTCTTGCTGTTCGGCGCGCTGTTGAGGTTCGACCACATCCGGCCGTCGAGCGCGCGGAAGTTCGCCTGCTCGACGGCGAGCGGGGCTTCGCCCAGCGCGGCCATCTGCATCGGGCCTTCGATCATCGAGCCGACGGCCTGCGCGAGGATGGCGTGCCCCGCGGTGGTCGGGTGCACGCCGTCGGCGAACAGGTAGGTGGTCGCGGCGTTGGGGGCGACCAGGTTCGGCGGGCGTGCACAGCAGCGACGAAGTCGCGCCGCAGGCCGGCACCGTCGTGTTGGTGATGCCGTAGGCCGCCGGATTGGAGATGAGTTCGTTGAACAGCCCTGCCGCATTGAGGCGAATGACGTTGCCGCCGACCTGGTTGAGCGCGGCGTTGAGGGTGCTGTTGTAGAGGCCGGTGACCGCGGAGATCTGCGCCGAGAGCGCCGGGCCGCCGGCGATGCCGCTGGGCGCCTTGCCGGTGTCGTAGAGGTTCATGACGAACATGTAGTTCGCGCCGCTCGCCTTCAGGATGCCGACCTGCTGCGCGAGCTGCGTGGCGGCGAGCGCGACGTTGGCCTGCAGCTGCGCCGACGTGATCTGGCCGGCCTGCAGCTGGGCGAACGCGGTGAAGAGGTCGTTGTAGCCGCCCTGCGACGGCGTAGAGGGCGTTGCCGTCGATGCCCTTGGCGACCGCCTGCGACACCTGCGTCGCGACCGGCACCGCGCCGCCCGTCGGCGGCTGGCGCGGGTAGCCGGGCGTCTGCGTGACGCGCGCGCCGCCCTGCGCGTAGTCGGTGCCGCCCTGGTTGGCCGGCGTGATCGCGAAGCCGTAGCGGCTGCCGAGCATCTGCGCCCACACCTCGCCCGGATTGGTCGTGAAGCGGCCGGTGCCCGGCGGCAGGACCGGCTTGTACGAACCGGCGTCGGTCGCGCTGTCGCCGAAGAAGAACATGTTGCTGAACTGCGCGGCGGCCGGGCCGGACGCGAACGCGGTCGCGAGCGCGGCGGCCAGGATCGAAGAACGGAACTTGGGCATGGTGTTTCTCCTCGGGGTGGACGGCTCCGTGGGCGGAGCGCATTCGGATGGCGGACAGGCACAGGCTTTCCGGGGAACATTCTAATCCAAAAGGGCGTCGCCGCCGCCGTGCCCGGGTGGACGGGGTCAACGGCGCCGATCGCCCGGCCGTTCAGGACAGGAAACCCGAGGATCGACCCATGACCGACCCGACCGCACGGCCCGCCGTCCCGACCCCGGCTCCGCCGGGTTCCCGCCCGTGCCCTGCGCCCGCGCCGAGCGCCGGTCTGCGCGCGCCTTGCCGGCGCTGCGCTCGTCGCTGCGCTCGTTCGTCGCCGCGGTCGCCGCGGTCGCCGCGATCGCGATGTCGCCCGTCGCACCGGCGCAGCCGGCGGCCCCGGACGCCGACCTCCCGGGCCGGGTCGGCCGCGTGGCCGACCTCGCCGGCGAGCTCTTCCTGTCCGCGCAGGAGCGCGCCGCCGACTGGACGGGCATCGGCCTCAACACGACGATCACCGCCGGCGACAACCTGTGGGTGTCGGCCGAAGGACGCGCCGAGGTCGACTACGGCGGCGGCCAGTTCCGCCTCGCCGGCGACACCAACCTCCACGTCGCCCGCCTCGACGACACGCAGCTCGCGCTGTTCGTCGCGCAGGGCCACGTGATCGTCCGCGTCCGCGTGCTGGACGCGGGCGAGGCGGCGCGGGTCGACACGCCGAATGCGCAGATCCAGCTGCTCCGCCCGGGGCTCTACCGGGTCGACGTCGACAGCGAACGGCAGGTCACGCAACTCGTCGTCCGCGAAGGCGAGGCGAACGTCTGGCTGCCGTCCGGCTCCCAGCAGGTGCTGCCGGGCCAGACGGCGATCGTCACCGGCGCCGATGCGCCGTCGGGCGAAGTGCGCAACGGCGCCGCGCAGGACACCTTCGACGCGTGGAGCGCGAGCCGTGACCGGCGCTACGAGGGCAGCCGCAGCGCCGCGTACGTTTCGCGGCAGATGGTCGGCGTGGCCGACCTCGACGAGAACGGGACCTGGAACACCGACGCGACCTACGGCGCCGTCTGGTATCCGACGAGGGTCGCCGACGACTGGGCGCCGTATCGGTACGGCAGCTGGTCGTGGCTGCCCGGCTGGGGCTGGACCTGGGTCGACGACGCGCCGTGGGGCTACGCGCCGTTCCACTACGGTCGCTGGGCCTTCGTCGGCAGCCGCTGGGGCTGGATACCCGGCGGCTACACCGCGCGGCCGGTCTGGGCGCCCGCGCTGGTCGGCTGGTACGGCGGTTCCGGCTGGTCGGTGTCGGTCCGCGCGGGCGCGCCGGTGTTCGGCTGGGTGCCGCTGGGGTGGGGCGACCCGTACCTGCCGTCGTGGAACAACTGCTCGCGCCGCTGCTGGACGATGTACAACCGGCCCTACGCGGTCAATTACGCCGAGCGGCCGCACGCGCCGCCGACGCGCTACTCGAACTACGGCGTCCCCGGCGCGATCACCGCGGTGGGTGGCGCGACGCTGACCGGGCGCAAGCCGGTGGCGTACAACCGGGTGGCGGTGCCGCGCGATGTCGCGTCGCCGCCGCCGGTGCTGTCGGCGGCGCCGGCGCTGAAGCCGGTGGCGGTGCCGAGTCCGCGGCAGGTGCTGGCGGCGCCGCAGCCGGCCGAGCGGTTCGTGCCTTCGGCGAGGCCCGCGTACGGCACCCAGGGCGGAAGATCGGGCCAGCCGCCAGGGATCGCCGGCGGCGTGCAGGGCAGCGGCTTCGCAGGTGGAAACGCGGGCGTCGGCGGAGGCGGCAGCGCGGGTGGGGCCGCACCGGCAGCGGTTGCGCCCGCGCCGTGGGGACGGCAATCACCGTCCGGCGCCGCCAGATCGGCGACCCAGGGAGCATCCGCGACGACGCCAATGCCCGGCGGCACCGCGAACCTCGCCGCGCCCGCCGTGCGGCCCGCACCTGCGCCGGCTGCATCTGCCTCAACTGCACCTGCACTCGGTGTCGGGTCGGGCAGCGCCCAGGCCGCGCCCGGCGGATCGGCGGTCGCGCCCGCGTGGCGGGCGACGCCTCCGGCCCGGTACGACCCCAAGCCGGCGCAGCGCGCGCCCCAGGGCGCCGTGGCGGCGCCGCCGCTGTCCGGCGGGGCGGTCGCGGCACCGGCTGCCGGCTCGGGCAGCGTCGCGCCGACGCCGCGGCAGGGTCAGCGTTTCGACCGCGGCGGCGCTGCCCAGCCTGCGCCGGCGTTCGCACCGGCGGTGCCGTCGACGCCTTCGGCCGCGATGCCGAGGCAGGCGCCCCTGCAGGTCGCGCCCCGCGGTTCGCCCGCGCCGGCCACGCCACCCGTGGCCGCGCCGCAGGCGGTTCCGCGCGGAGCCGCACAGGGATCCGCACCGGTTGCCCCGGTGGCTCCGCACGGCACCGCGCCGCGCGGCGCGAAGCCGGTCCCGAAACCGGACCCCGCGGTTGCCGTTCCCGACAAGCCTGCGCGTTGAGACCGGCAGCCGTCCGCGCGAGTCGTGCCGGTCGGCATCCGCCGACGAAAACGCCGGGCTCCCCCGGCGTTTTCACGTTGCTGTTGCCGACAGGCGTGTTCCCGGCATGTCGACCGGGCGGGACCGCGCAACGCGAGTCGACGCCGTCAGGCGTCTTCGCGGCGCGTCGACGCGCAGTGCGAGTCAGTTCGCGACCAGCGCGAGGCGCTTGCCGCCGTCGACGAGCTTGACCCGCTCGCCTTCCTTGACCGACGGCTTGGCGCTGTAGGTGAAGGTCCGCGTCGTGCCGCCGTCCATCCGGATGTCCACCGTCCAGTAGGTCTTCTTCTTGGCGCTCTTTTCGATCTGGTGGCCGGCGTAGGCGCCGCCGCCGGCGCCGGCGATCGTCGCGACGGTGTTGCCGCGGCCGCTGCCGATCTGGTGGCCGATGACCCCGCCGACCACGCCGCCGGCGATCGCCCCGAGCCCGGTTCCTTCGCCCTTTTCCTCGACGTAGCGGATCGTTTGCACGACGCCGCAGTCGGCGCAGGTCTTCTGCGCCAGCGCCGGCGGCGTCGGCCGCCGTCGCGGCAAGGGCCAGCACGGCGAGACCGATGGATGCGATGCGCATGCGAAGCGTGGACATGGTCTGTTTCCTCGATTCGTCGATCAACGGGCGTCGGCGCGCGTGCGGACGAAGCTGCCCGGAGCGGCCTCGATCACCTTGAGCCGGCCCTTGCCCGGCACGCGCGCGGGGACCTCGCGGCCGGCCAGCGGCGCGACCCACGCCTGCCAGTCGTTCCACCACGAGCCCTCGTGCTGGCGGGTGCCCGCGAACCACTCGTCCGCCGTCGCGGGCAGCTTGTCGTTGGTCCAGAAGCCGTACTTGTTGGCGACCGGCGGGTTGATCATGCCGGCGATGTGGCCCGACCCGGAGAGCACGAACCGCGACTTGCCGCGGAACAGCTTCGCCCCCGAGTAGGTGGCCTTCCACGGCGCGATGTGATCCTCGATCGCCGACACGAAGTACGTCGGGATCGTGACCTTGCCGAGGTCGATCGGCACGCCGTCGAGCGTGATGCCGCCGGGCTCGCGCAGCAGGTTCTTCATGTACATGTTGCGCAGGTAGAAGCTGTGCATCGTCGCCGGCATCCGCGTCGCGTCGGCGTTCCAGTGCAGGAGGTCGAAGGGGAACGGCGCCCGTCCCATCAGGTAGTTGTTGATGACGAACGACCAGATGAGGTCGTTGCCGCGCAGCATGTTGAACGTCGTGGCCATGTCGCTGCCTTCGAGGAAGCCGCGCTTCTCCATCTTCCTCTCCAGCGAAGCGACCTGCTCCTCGTCGATGAACACCTCGAGCTCGCCGGTGCCCACGAAGTCGACCAGCGAGGTCATGAACGTCGCCGCGACGATCCGCTTGTCCTTCTTCGCCGCCATGTAGGCCAGCACCGCCGCCAGCAGCGTGCCGCCGAGGCAGTAGCCGAGCGCGGTGACCTCGCTCTTCGCCGGTCGCCTTCTCGATTGCGTCGAGCGCCGCCAGCGGGCCCTGCTGCATGTAGTCGACGAAATCCATGTGCGCGAGGCGCTCGTCGGGGTTGACCCACGACAGCACGAACACCGTGTGGCCCTGGTCGACGGCCCACTTGATCAGCGAGTTCTTCTCGCGCAGGTCGAGGATGTAGAACTTGTTGATCCACGGCGGGATGATCAGCAGCGGCCGCTCGCGGACCTTCTTCGTCGTCGGCTCGTACTGCAGCAGCTGCGCGAGCTCGGTCTGGAACACCACCTTGCCGGGGGTCGTTGCGATGTTGACTCCGAGCTCGAACGCCTTCGGGTCCGTCATCGAGATCTTGACCTGGCCGTTGCCGCGCTCGATGTCGTCGAGCAGGTTGTGCAGGCCGTTGACGAGGTTCATCCCGCCGCTGGTCACCGTTTCGCGGAACACCTCGGGGTTGGTCAGCGCGAAGTTCGAAGGCGCCATCGCGTCGATGTACTGGCGGGTGAAGAACTCGACCTTCTTCTTGGTCTGGCTGTCGAGCCCGTCGACGCCCGCGACCGCCTCGTGCATCCAGCGCGCCGCGATGAGATAGCTCTGCTTCACGTAGTCGAACATGAAGTGCTCTTCCCAGTCCTCGTGGCGGAAGCGCTTGTCGCCCTTGGCGGGCTGCGCGATCGGGTCCGCGGTCGCGCCCATCATCTTGAGCAGCGACGACTGCCACAGGCTCATGTAGTCCCACCACAGGTTCATCTGGGACTCCGCGAGCCGGTAGGGGTTCGCCATCATCTTCGACGCGAGCTCCATGAAGGCCTTGCCGATGCCGAGCTCGTCGGCGACGAGCGATTTGCCGGCCTCGGACTGGCGCGCGGCGAAATCGCCCATCAGCTTGGCGCTTTTCTCGGCAGCGGACGCGAGCGATTCGGCCAGCGCGACCGGATCGTACGACGGCGCGGCGGGGGCTTCGGGGGCGGTGGTCTTGGCGGGGGCGTTGGCCATGGTCTTCTTTCGGGGCGGGTCGGCGGTCGGGAGGGTCAGTTGGGCGCGAAACGCAGCGCGCCGTCGGCGGCGGCGCGGCGGTCGAGTCGCCCCGCGCGCCAGAGGTGATTGAGGTGGGCGATCGCCTCGCCCATCGCGAAGAACCGCTGCTGCAGGTCGAGCTCGCGACGGAACAGGACCGGCACGACATCGGCGGCGCTCACCGGCGCACGCGGACGCGGCCGCCTGCACGGCAACCGCCGCCGCGAGCTCGTCGAGGCGCGCCGCGTGGTGGTCGCGCAGCTGGCCGACGCGGGTGGCAATGCCGCGGAACGGCAGGCCGTGCGACGGCAGCACCAGGGTGTCGGCGGGCAGCGGCTCGAACGCGGCGAGCGAGTCGAGGAAGCGGCCCAGCGGGTCGGCGTCCGGCTCGGCCGGCCACACGCTGACGTTGGTCGTGATCCGCGGCAGCAGCATGTCTCCGGACACCAGCACCGCGCGCTCGGCGCAGTGCAGCGACGCGTGCTCGGGCGAGTGGCCGTGGCCCTCGATCACCCGCCACGACGCGCCGCCCAGCGCGACCGTGTCCCGGTCGAGCATCCGCTCGAACGCGAACGGCAGCTCGGGGACGCCGCGCCGGTACGCGTTGCCGCGGCCGTCGAGCGCGGCCAGGTGGTCGGCGTGCATGCCGTGCCGGCGAAACAGCGCGATGGTGTCGGCGAGCGCGTAGCCGGACGTCTGGCCGGCGATCGCATGCGCGGTCAGGTACTCGGCACTGGTCATCGCCACGCGGCAGCCGAAGCGTTCCGCGAGCCAGGCGGCGTTGCCGGCGTGGTCCGGGTGGTAGTGCGTGGCGACGATCCGGGTCAGCGGTCGCCCGTCCATCGTGCCTTCGAAGTGGCGCTGCCACAGCGCGCGTGTCGGCGCGTCGCCGTAGCCGCAGTCGATCAGCGCATAGCCGCCGGATTCCTCGACCAGCCAGAGATTGATGTGGTCGAGCGCGAACGGCAGCGGCATGCGCAGCCAGAGCAGGCCCGGCGCGACCGGCGTCACCGCGCCCGGGGGCGGCGGGCCGGTGAACGGAAACTCGAGCACGGCGGGTAGCGAGGCATTCATCGTGATGGGGCCGGCAGGTGCCGCCGGCAGCCGCCCGGCACACCTCGGAGGCGATTTTGTGCGGCGCAACATAATCGGCGGGATCGAGCCCGATGTCAAGGAACCCGGCGACGCCGGCGGCGCCGGCCGGCACCAACGGGCGCCACCGGCGACGCATCCCGCCACGAACCGCTATGGTATCGTGAGTCGCAGATTCCCGCGCTGCGCCCGTCACCCTTCCCGCCGATGCCCACCGTGCGCCCGAACACCGCCCGTGCGCAGCCGTCCGCCGACCGCGGCGGCTCCACCTGGTCGATTTCCGACCTCGCGCAGGAGTTCGCGCTGACCACGCGCGCGATCCGCTTCTACGAGGACGAGGGCCTGCTGTCGCCGCGGCGGAAGGGCACGGCGCGCATCTACGGCGAACGCGAGCGCACCCGGATCAAGCTGATCCTGCGCGGCAAGCGATTGGGACTGTCGCTGTCCGAGATCGGCGAACTCTTCGATCTCTACGAGGCGACGCGGAGCGAGCGGCCGCAGCTGGCCAAATTCCTGCAGATGCTTTCCGACCGGCGGGCGATGCTGGCGCAGCAGCGCGAGGACATCGACGCGGTGCTCGCCGAGATCGGGGCGCTCGAGCGGGAATGCCGGCGGCGCCTGAAGCGGGGCGAGGACGCCGCCCCGGGCGCCGGGGCCAGGGCAGGCGGCGAGTGATGCGCAGCGCGACCCGCGGTCGCCCCGCCCGGCGGTGAGTGGGATTGAGTTGACGTTTACGTAAACGGAATGCACAATCGCGCACCCACGCGCGTTCCCCGCAGCCGACCCGCGCCGTCCCGCAGCCGTCCCGCACGACCCCGCCCCCGGGAGACCCCCACCTTGCCCCAGCCCGCCACCGCCACGCTCCAGGAATTCGTGCCCGCCGACCCGACGTGGGCGGAGCGCGTCCGCGCGAGCTTCGCGCGGCAGGGCGCGATGGCCACGCTCGGCGCCCGGCTGGCGGCGGTCGAGCCCGGTTACTGCGCGATCGAGCTCACGCCGCGGCCCGAGGTCGCGCAGCAGCACGGCTACGTGCACGCCGGCGTCATCGCCGCGATCGTCGATTCGGCGGGCGGGTACGCGGGGTTCACGCTGTTTCCCGCCGACAGCTCGGTGCTGTCCGTCGAGTTCAAGCTCAACCTGCTGGCGCCGGCGCAGGGAGAGCGCCTCGTCGCGGAGGGCTTCGTCGTCAAGCCCGGCCGCCGGCTGTGCATCGTCCGCGGAGAGGTGCACGCCGAGGACCGCGGCCGGCGCACGCTGGTCGCGCTGATGCAGCAGACGCTGATGGTGATGCACGGGCAGCCGGAGCCCTGAGCGATCCCCGCCCGCGAGCACTGCCCGACCCACCCACCCAAGCGGAATCGCCATGCCGAACCTGCCCTCGATCGACTTCCACCACGGCGAGACGCTGGACATGCTGCGCGCGACCGTGCAGCAGTTCGCCGCCGCCGAGATCGCGCCGCGCGCCGCCGACATCGACCGCGCCAACCAGTTTCCCGCCGACCTGTGGCGGAAGATGGGCGACCTGGGCCTCCTCGGCATCACCGTGCCGGAGGAGGACGGCGGCACCGGCATGGGCTACCTCGCGCACGTGATCGCGATGGAGGAGATCTCGCGGGCGTCGGCGTCGGTCGGCCTGTCGTACGGCGCGCATTCGAACCTCTGCGTCAACCAGATCAAGCGCAACGCGAGTCCCGCGCAGAAGCGCCGCTACCTGCCGAAGCTGATATCCGGCGAGCACGTCGGCGCGCTGGCGATGAGCGAGCCCGGGGCCGGGTCCGACGTCGTGTCGATGCGGCTCTCTGCCCGCCGCGACGGCGACCGGTGGGTGCTCAACGGCAGCAAGATGTGGATCACCAACGGCCCGGACGCCGACACGCTCGTCGTCTACGCCAAGACCGACCGGGAGGCCGGCGCGCGCGGCATCACCGCGTTCCTGGTCGAGAAGGGCTTGCCCGGTTTCTCGACCGCGCCGAAGCTCGACAAGCTGGGCATGCGCGGCTCCAACACCTGCGAACTGGTCTTCGTGGACTGCGCGGTGCCGGCGGAGAACGTGCTGGGAGCCGAGGGCCGCGGCGCCAGCATCCTGATGAGCGGCCTCGACTACGAGCGCGCGGTGCTCGCGGGCGGCTCGCTCGGGATCATGGCCGCGTGCATGGACGTCGTCGTCCCCTACGTCCACGAGCGCACCCAGTTCGGCCAGCCGATCGGCGAGTTCCAGCTGATGCAGGGCAAGCTCGCCGACATGTACACGACGATGCAGGCCTGCCGCGCGTACGTGTACGCCGTCGCCCAGTCGCTCGACCGCGGCCACGGCGGCAGCGCGGCGCGCAAGGACGCCGCCGGCGCGATCCTGTACGCGTCCGAGAAGGCGACGTGGATGGCGGGCGAGGCGATCCAGTGCCTCGGCGGCAACGGCTACATCAACGACTACCCGGCCGGCCGGCTCTGGCGCGACGCCAAGCTCTACGAAATCGGTGCCGGCACCAGCGAGATCCGCCGGATGCTGATCGGCCGCGAACTGTTCAACGAGACGAAGTGAGGAACCGCGATGCTCAATGATCCGATCGTCATCGTCGGCGCCGCCCGCACCCCGATGGGCGGCTTCCAGGGCGACTTCGCCTCGCTCGCCGCGAGCGAACTCGGCGCCGTCGCGATCCGCGCGGCGGTGGAGCGCGCCGGAATCGCGCCGGCCGACGTCGGCAAGACGATCTTCGGCTGCGTGCTCCCGGCTGGGCAGGGGCAGGCGCCCGCGCGGCAGGCGTCGCTGAAGGCCGGACTGCCGCTCGCGACCGGCTGCACGACCGTCAACAAGATGTGCGGCTCCGCGATGGAGGCGGCGATCCTCGCGCACGACGCGCTCGTCGCCGGCTCGGACGAGGTCATCGTCGCCGGCGGCATGGAGTCGATGTCCAACGCGCCGTACCTGATGCCGAAGGCGCGCTCCGGCTACCGGATGGGCCACCAGACCGTCTACGACCACATGTTCCTCGACGGGCTCGAGGACGCGTACGACAAGGGCCGGCTGATGGGCACGTTCGCGGAGGAGTGCGCGACGACGTTCGGGTTCACCCGCGCCGCGCAGGACGAGTTCGCGCTGGCGTCGCTGTCGCGGGCGCTCGCCGCCAACGACGACGGCACGTTCGCTTGGGAGACGGCGCCGGTGACCGTCGCCGGCCGCAAGGGCGATGTCGTCCGCGACAAGGACGAGCAGCCGGCGAAGGCCGCGCCGGAGAAGATCGCGCAGCTCAAGCCCGCGTTCCGCAAGGACGGCACCGTCACCGCCGCGAACTCGAGCTCGATCTCCGACGGCGCCGCGGCGCTGGTGCTGATGCGGCGGTCGACGGCGGAAAAGCGCGGCCTCAAGCCGCTGGCGGTGATCCACGCCCACGCGACCCATGCGCAGGAGCCGGGGCTGTTCACGACGGCGCCGATCGGCTCGATCGGCAAGGTGCTCGCGCGGACCGGCTGGAGCGTCGCCGACGTCGACCTGTGGGAGATCAACGAGGCGTTCGCCGTGGTGACCATGGCGGCGATGAAGGAGCTCGCGCTGCCGCACGACCGCGTCAACGTCCACGGCGGGGCATGCGCGCTCGGCCACCCGATCGGCGCGTCGGGGGCGCGGATCGTCGTCACCCTGCTGGGCGCGCTGAAGAAGCGCGGCCTCCGGCGCGGCGTCGCGTCGCTGTGCATCGGCGGCGGCGAGGCGACCGCGCTCGCCGTCGAGCTGGTCTGATCGCGTAGCGAACGCCCCGGGGCCCCGATGCTGCTGACCGAAGAACAAGTCCTCGTCCGCGACACCATGCGCGCGTTCGCGCAGGCGGAGCTCGCGCCGCACGCGGCGCGCTGGGACCGCGAGCACCATTTCCCGCGGGACGAGCTCGACGGCGCTGGGCGAGCTGGGCGCGCTGGGCATGGTCGTGCCCGAGCGCTGGGGCGGCGCCGGGATGGACTACGTGTCGCTCGCCGTCGCGCTCGAGGAGATCGCCGCCGGCGACGGCGCGACGAGCACCATCGTCAGCGTGCAGAACTCGGTGGTCTGCGGGCCGATCAACGCCTTCGGCACCGATGCGCAGAAGGAGCGCTGGCTGATGCCGCTGGCCAGCGGGCAGGCACTGGGCTGCTTCTGCCTGACCGAGCCGCACGTGGGTTCCGACGCCGGCGCGATCACGACGCGCGCCGACCGCGACGGCGACGATTACGTGCTCAACGGCGTCAAGCAGTTCATCACCACCGGCAAGCACGCGGACGTCGCCGTGGTGTTCGCGGTCACCGATCGCGGCGCCGGCAAGAAGGGGATCTCCGGCTTCGTCGTCGACACGGCGACCCCCGGCTACGTCGTCGCGCGCATCGAGGACAAGCTCGGCCAGCGCGCGTCCGACACCGCGCAGATCGTGTTCGAGAACTGCCGGGTGCCCGCGGCCAACCGGCTGGGCGCCGAGGGCCAGGGCTACCGGATCGCGCTGTCGAACCTCGAGGCCGGGCGCATCGGCATCGCCGCGCAGGCCGTCGGCATGGCGCGCGCCGCGCTCGACGCCGCGCTCGCCTACGCGAAGGAGCGGATGAGCTTCGGCAAGGCGCTCGTCGACCACCAGGCGATCAACTTCAAGCTGGCCGACATGGCGGTCGAGATCGAGGCGGCGCGGCAGCTGGTGCTGCACGCCGCGGCGCTGCGCGACGCCGGCCTGCCCTGCCTGAAGGAGGCGTCGATGGCCAAGCTGTTCGCGTCGGAAATGGCCGAGCGCGTCTGCTCCGCCGCGATCCAGGTCCACGGCGGCTACGGCTACGTCAACGACTTCCCGGTCGAGCGCATCTGGCGCGACGTCCGGGTCTGCCAGATCTACGAAGGCACCAGCGAGATCCAGCGACTGGTCATCGGCCGCGCGCTGGCCGCGTGAACGAGGACGATGATGCCAGCACCGGTGGAGTTCTTCTTCGACTTCAGCTCGCCCTACGGCTACCTCGCCGCGCAGAAGATCGACGCGCTCGCTGCGCGCCACGGCCGCGCCGTCGACTGGAAGCCGATGCTGCTGGGCGTCGTGTTCAAGCACGTGGGAACGGCGCCGCTGACGACGATCCCGCTCAAGGGAGAGTACTCGAAGCTCGACTTCGCCCGCAGCGCGCTGCACCACGGCATCGGCGGCTTCCGGATGCCGACGAAGTTTCCGATCCCGACGCAGGCGGCGGCGCGGATCGTGCTGTGGCTGAAGTCCGCCGACCCCGCGCGCGCGGCGCCGGTCGCGCAGGCGCTCTTCCGCGCGTACTGGGTCGACGACCGCGACATCTCGTCGGCGGACGTCGCGGTCGCCGTCGCCGCCGAGACGGGGGTCGACGCCGGGGCGGCGCGGGCGGTCGTCGACGACCCGGTGTGGAAGGACGCGTTGAAGCGCGAGACCGAGGCGGCGATCGCGCGCGGCGTGTTCGGCTCGCCGTTCGTCATCGTCGACGGCGAGCCGTTCTGGGGGCTCGACCGCTTCGACCAGCTCGAGCGACGCCTCGCGGCGACCGCGCCGCGCGACGGCCGCGTGCTCGCCGTGTCGCACCTGCGCCTGATCGCCTCCGACCTGCCGGCGCTGGTCGCGTTCTACCGCGACGCACTGGGCCTCGATCCCGTGGTCGACGTGCCGGGCACCTACGCCGAATTCGCCACCGCCGGCGCACGGCTCGCGCTGTGCGGCGAGGCGACGATGGGCGCGGTCGTCGGGCGCTCGCCGCCTCGCGCCGGCGACGCCGTGGTCGTCTGCCTGCGGGTCGACGACGTCGACGCGACGCACGCGAAGCTCGCCGCGCGCGGCGTGACGTTCGTGCGCTCGCCGCACGACCAGCCCGCGTGGCACCAGCGGGTGGCGCACCTGCGCGATCCGGCCGGCAACCTGGTCGAGCTGTGGACCCCGCTCGCGCCGGCCGCGCGCGCCGGAGACTGAGCGATGGCCGAGTACACGCTCTGGTGTTTCGCCCAGTCCGGCAACGCGTACAAGGCGGCGCTCGCGCTCGAGCTGGCCGGTGCCGACTGGTCGCCGCGTTTCGTCGACTACTTCGGCGGCGAGACGAAGACACCGGCGTTCCGCGCCGTCAACGTGATGGGCGAGGTGCCGCTGCTCGAGCATCGCGGACTCCGGCTTGCGCAGTCCGGCGTGATCCTCGACCACCTCGCCGGCACGCTCGGCCGCTTCGGCGCCGGGGACGACGACGGGCGCCGCGAGTTGCTGCGCTGGCTGCTCTGGGACAACCACAAGCTGACGAGCTACACCGCGACGTACCGATTCATGCGGACCTTCGCACCGGACTCGGATCCGGCGGTCATGGCCGAGTTCGGCAAGCGGGCGCAGGCGGCGTGGGGCGTGCTCGACGCCCACCTCGCCGGCCGCGCGTGGATCGTCGGCGACCGGACCACGATCGCCGACCTCTCGTGCTGCGGCTACCTGTACTTCGCCGACGAGCTCGGGGTCGACTGGAACGGGTATCCTAACGTCCGCGAGTGGCTCGCGCGGCTCGCGGCGCTGCCGGGCTGGCGGCATCCGTACGACCTGATGCCGGGCCACCCGCTGCCCGCCGGCGCTTCCGCACCGGCCCCAGCACGCTGACGACCCGCCACCGACCGCCGCCATGCCCGCCCTCGAATCGACGCTCGACACCCGCAGCGAGACGTTCGCGCAGAACCGCGCGGCGATGAGCGCGCTCGTCGCCGACCTCCGCGCGAAGATCGCGGCGATCGAGCAGGGCGGCGGCGACGCCGCGCGCGCGAAGCACGCCGCCCGCGGCAAGCTGCTGCCGCGCGACCGCATCCGCGCGCTGCTGGATCCGGGCAGCCCGTTCCTCGAGTTCTCGCCGCTCGCGGCGTACGGCATGTACGACGACACGATCGCCGCCGCAGGCATCATCACCGGCATGGGCCGGATCGCCGGCCGCGAATGCGTGGTCGTCTGCAACGACGCGACGGTCAAGGGCGGCACGTACTACCCGCTGACGGTGAAGAAGCACCTGCGGGCGCAGGACATCGCGCGCGAGAACGGCGTGCCCTGCATCTACCTCGTCGACTCGGGCGGGGCGAACCTGCCCAACCAGTTCGACGTGTTTCCCGACCGCGACCACTTCGGCCGCATCTTCTACAACCAGGCGACGATGTCGGCGGAGGGAATCCCGCAGATCGCCGTCGTCATGGGCTCGTGCACCGCGGGCGGTGCGTACGTGCCGGCGATGGCCGACGAGTCGATCATCGTGCGCGAGCAGGGAACGATCTTCCTCGCCGGGCCGCCGCTGGTGAGGGCCGCCACCGGCGAGGTCGTCACCGCCGAGGCGCTCGGCGGCGCCGACGTGCACACGCGGGTGTCGGGCGTCGCCGACCATTTCGCGCAGAATGACCACCACGCGCTCGAGATAGCCCGCAGCATCGTCGGCCACCTGAACCGCCGCAAGACGATCGCGCTCGACGTGTCGCCGCCGGTGGCGCCGAAGTATCCGGTCGACGAGCTCTACGGCGTGATCAACGCCGACATCCGCAAGCCCTACGACGTGCGCGAGGTCATCGCCCGCATCGTCGACGGCAGCGAGTTCGACGAGTTCAAGGCGCGCTACGGCGCGACGCTGGTGACCGGCTTCGCGCGGCTCTACGGCTATCCCGTCGGCGTGGTCGCGAACAACGGCGTGCTGTACTCCGAATCGGCGCAGAAGGGCGCGCACTTCGTCGAGCTTTGCGGCCAGCGCGGCCTGCCGCTGGTGTTCCTGCAGAACATCACCGGCTTCATGGTCGGGCAGAAGTACGAGGCCGGCGGCATCGCCAAGGACGGCGCGAAGATGGTGATGGCCGTCTCCTGCGTCAAGGTGCCGAAGTTCACCGTCATCATCGGCGGCAGCTACGGCGCCGGCAACTACGGCATGTGCGGCCGCGCGTTCAACCCGCGCTTCCTGTGGATGTGGCCGAACGCGCGGATCTCGGTGATGGGCGGCGAGCAGGCCGCGACCGTGCTGGCGACGGTCCGCCGCGACGCCATCGAGGCCAGGGGCGGCACCTGGAGCGCCGAGGACGAGGCGGCGTTCCGCGCGCCGGTGCGCGCGCAGTACGAGCGCGAAGGCCATCCGTACTTCGCCAGCGCCCGGCTGTGGGACGACGGCGTCATCGACCCCGCCGACACGCGCCGCGTGCTGGGTCTCGCCATTTCCGCGGCGCAGAACCGCGCTCCCGAACCCACGACCTACGGCGTATTCCGAATGTGAGACCCATGGCGACCCGACGCAAACCGACCGTATCCACCCGCAAGACCCCCGCCGGCGCCAAGGCGAAGGCTCTCGCCAAGAATCGCGCCGCCGCCCCGGCGCCGCCGCGGGCGAAGTCCGCTGCGAAGCCCGCCGCGAAGCCCGCCGCCGCCGGGCGGGAGCGGCCGCGAAGCCGCTGCCGACGACCACGGTCGCGCTCGACATCCGCGACGGCATCGCGCTGGTCGTGCTGGCGCGGCCGGAAGTCCACAACGCCTTCGACGAGACGCTGCTCGCCGAGCTGACCGCGCTGCTGCGCGCGGTCGACGCGGACGACAGGGTCCGCGCGGTCGTGCTGCTGGGCGACGGGCGCAGTTTCTGTGCCGGCGCCGACCTCAACTGGATGCGCCGCATGTCGGGCTACGGCCGCGCCGAGAACATCGCCGATGCCGGCGCGCTGGCGACGATGCTCGCGACGCTCGCCAATCTCGGCAAGCCGACCATTGCGCGCGTCCACGGCAACGCGTTCGGCGGCGGCGTCGGGCTCGTCGCGTGCTGCGACATCGCGATCGGCGCGCAGGACGCGACGTTCTCGCTGTCCGAGACCAGGCTCGGGCTCATCCCGGCGACCATCGCGCCCTATGTGATCGAGGCGATCGGCGCCCGCGCGGCCCGGCGCTACTTCCTCACCGCCGAGCGGTTCACCGCGGCCGAGGCCTACCGCATCGGCCTCCTGCACGACATCACGCCCGCCGACGAGCTCGACGCCCGGGTCAACGAGTTCCTCGGGGCGCTGCTGATCGCGGGTCCGATGGCGCAGCGGGAGGCGAAGGCGCTGATCCGCGCAGTCGCGGGACGACCGATCGACGCGGCGGTGATCGCCGACACCGTGCAGCGCATCGCGGCGGTCCGCGCCTCGAAGGAGGGCCGCGAAGGGGTGGCGGCGTTCCTGGCCCGGCGCGCGGCGGCGTGGGTGCCGGCCGCGCTCCGCGACGAGTGAGGCACACTCGGCCCGCCTTGCCGCTGCCCGCCGCCCGCCGCGATTCCTGACCATGCCCGCCCTCGACCATTTCGACACGCTGCAACTCGTCGCGCTTGCCGGCGCGCTGGGCTGGGCGAGCGGCGTTCGCCTCTACGCCGTGCTGTTCATCGTCGGCGGACTGGGCTTCCTCGGCTGGATGCCGCTGCCCGGCGGCCTCACCGCGCTCGCCCATCCGTGGGTGCTGGTGGCGTCGGGCCTGATGTTCGTCGTCGAATTCGTCGCCGACAAGATTCCCGGCGTCGACTCGCTGTGGGACGTCGTGCAGACCTTCATCCGCATTCCCGCCGGCGCGGCGCTGGCCGCAAGCGTGTTCGGCGACGCGTCGACCGCGGCCACGCTCGCGGCGGCGATCCTCGGCGGCTCGCTGGCCGCCGGCAGCCACTTCGCGAAGTCGGGGAGCCGCGCGGTGATCAACACGTCGCCGGAGCCGTTCTCGAACTGGGCCGCCTCGTTCGGCGAGGAACTGGCGGTCGGCACCGTGCTGTGGCTGGCGTTCGAATACCCGGTGGCGGCGATCGTCGTGCTGGTGCTGCTCGTCTTCCTCGCGGTCTGGTTGATCGGCAAGTGCTGGCGCTTCGTCAAGGCGCTGATCGACCGCGTCACCGGCGCCGGCAGGCAGCCGCCGTCCGGCGCGCCGCCGCGGACGTCCGCATGATCCCGCACCGTTCCCGCCGCTTCGGCCACCCGTCGCCCCCCAGGGGCTTCCGCGCATGTTCGACAAGCTGCTGATCGCCAACCGCGGCGAGATCGCCTGCCGCGTCGCCCGGACCGCGCGGCGGCTGGGGCTGCGCACCGTCGCCGTTTACTCGGACGCCGACGCCGACGCGCTGCACGTCGCCGCCTGCGACGAGGCGTACCGGATCGGGCCGCCGGCGCCGCGCGAGAGCTACCTCGACGGCGCGCGGATCCTCGCCGTCGCGAAAGCCACCGGCGCGCAGGCGATCCACCCCGGCTACGGCTTCCTCTCCGAGAACGAGGCGTTCGCGGCCGCGTGCGCGCAAGCCGGCGTCGTGTTCGTCGGCCCGCCGCCGGCGGCGATCGCCGCGATGGGATCGAAGTCCGCAGCCAAGACGATCATGGGCGCGGCCGGCGTTCCGCTCGTTCCCGGCTACCACGGCGACGACCAGGACCCGGCGCGGCTCGCGCGCGAAGCCGCGGCGATCGGCTATCCGGTGCTCATCAAGGCGACGGCGGGCGGCGGCGGCAAGGGCATGAAGATCGTCGAGCGCGCCGAGGACTTCGACGCCGCGCTGGCGTCGGCGCGGCGCGAGGCGAAGGCGGGCTTCGGCGACGACCGCGTGCTGCTCGAGCGCTACCTGACCGCGCCGCGCCACATCGAGATCCAGGTGTTCGCCGACCACCACGGCAACGCCGTCTGGCTGTTCGAGCGCGACTGCTCGGTGCAGCGACGCCACCAGAAGGTGCTCGAGGAGGCCCCGGCGCCGGGCATGACACCCGAGCGCCGCCACGCGATGGGCGAGGCCGCCGTCGCCGCCGCGCGCGCGATCGGCTACGCCGGCGCGGGCACCGTCGAGTTCATCGCCGAGCAGGACGGCCGCTTCTACTTCATGGAGATGAACACGCGGCTGCAGGTCGAGCACCCGGTCACCGAGATGATCACCGGCCTCGACCTGGTCGAGTGGCAGCTCCGGGTGGCCGCCGGCGAGCCGTTGCCGCTCGCGCAGGACCAGCTGCGGATCAGCGGCCACTCGATCGAGGCGCGGATCTACGCCGAGGACCCGGACCGCGGGTTCCTGCCGTCGATCGGCACGCTCGCGCACCTCGTGGCGCCCGCGACCTCCGCCATCGTCCGCGTCGACACCGGCGTCCGCGCCGGCGACGCGATCACGCCGTACTACGATCCGATGATCGCCAAGCTCGTCGTCCACGGCGAGGACCGGGCGATGGCGCTGCGCCGGCTGGATTCGGCGCTGGCCGGCTGGGAGATCGTCGGCGTGGCGACCAACGTCGCGTTCCTGCGGCGCCTCGCCAGTCACGATGCGTTCGCGACGGCGAAGCTCGACACCGGCCTGATCGCGCGTCACCACGACGCGCTGTTCCCGCCGTCCGAACCCGCATCGCGCGACACGTTGCTCGCCGCGGCGCTGGCCGAGGCGCGTTCGCTGGAAGTGCGCGCCGCGGCTGCCGCGGCCGTTTCCGGGGATCCGCATTCGCCGTGGCACGCGATCGATCCGTGGTGGCCCGGCACCGACGCTCACGCCCTGTCGTTCGAGTTCGACGACGGCGGCCGGCGCCACGCCGTCGAGCTTCGCCGCGACGGCGACGGCTGGCGCGCGACGCTGCCCGACACGACGGTGCACGCGCGCGCGACGCCTCGCGGCGACCGGCTGGTCGTCGCCGTCGACGGCGCCGAGTTCGTCACGACGGTGGTTCCGCTGGACGACGAGCGCCACGTATTCATCGACGGCGACGAGCGGCGCCTGACGCTCGTCGATCCGCTGGCCCACGCCGGCGACGACGAGCCGCACGGCGGTCACCTGATGGCGCCGATGTCGGGCGCGGTCGTCGCGGTGATGGTCGAGCCGGGCGATCGGGTCGCCAAGGGTGCCCCGCTGCTGATTCTCGAGGCGATGAAGATGGAGCACACGATCGCGGCGCCGGCCGACGGCGTCGTGGTGGCCGTCCACTTCCGCGTCGGCGACCGCGTCGCCGAAGGCGCCGACCTCGTCGACATCGATGACGCCTGAAGGACCGGCGCGGTGAGAGTCCTGCTGCAGTTTCCCGGGCGCGGCGTGGCCGCGTGGCGCGAGGCGCTCGCGGTGGCGCTGCCCGAGGCGACGATCGAGACCTGGCCGGACGTGCGGACCGCGACCGTCGACCGCGCCGTCGACCGGCCCGACTACGCGCTCGTCTGGAAGCCGCCGCCGGAGCTGTTCACGGTCGCGCCGCCGGCACGGGCCGTGTTCAACCTCGGGGCCGGTGTCGACGCGCTGGTCGCGGTGCCGACGTTGCCGCGGGACGTGCCGGTGATCCGCCTCGAGGATGCCGGGATGGCGGCACCGATGGCCGAGTACGTCGTGCTGGCCGTGCTGGCGGCGCACCGCGTGAGCCGCGCCTACGCAGCCTCCCAGCGCGAGGCCCGGTGGATGCCGCAGCCGCGACGCGCGCCGAAGGATTTCGGCGTCGGCCTGCTGGGATTGGGTGTGCTCGGGCGGGCGGTGGCGGCGGCGCTCTCGCCGTTCGGCTTTCCGCTCCACGGATGGAGCCGCTCGCCGCGCGCGGTTCCGGGCGTGACCTGCCATGCGGGGGCCGCGGAGCTGCCGACCTTTCTCGCGCGGTCGCGGGTGCTCGTCTGCCTGCTGCCGTCGACCGCCGAGACGCGTGGCCTGCTGGATCGCGCCAGGCTGGCGCTGCTGCCGGTCGGCGCCGAGGTCGTCAACGCCGGCCGCGGCGACCTCATCGTCGACGCCGACCTCCTCGCGCTGCTCGACGACGGCCATCTGGGCGGCGCGACGCTCGACGTGTTCCGCGACGAGCCGCTGCCGCCGATGCATCCGTTCTGGCATCATCCGCGGGTGACGATCACGCCGCACGTTTCCGCCGTCACCGACATCGAAGCCTCGGTGGCGCAGGTCGCCGCCAAGATCCGTCGGCTCGAGCGCGGCGAGCCGGTGTCCGGCGTCGTCGACGTTGCGCGCGGCTACTGAACGATCCCGATTCCCGTGCCCTCCATGCCCTCCCGACTTCCCGCCGCCGTCCGCCTCGTCGAAGTCGGCCCGCGCGACGGCCTGCAGAACGAGAAGACGCTCGTTCCGGCCGACGTCAAGGTGGGGCTGATCGACCGCCTCACCGAGGCCGGCTTTCCCGCGATCGAGGCCACCGCCTTCGTCTCGCCGAAGTGGGTGCCGCAGATGGCCGACGCCGCCGAGGTGATGGCGCGCATCCGCCGCCGGCCGGGCGTGCGCTACCCGGTGCTGACGCCGAACCTCAAGGGCTTCGAGGCGGCGCTGGCGGCGAAGGCCGACGAGGTCGCGGTGTTCGTCGCCGCGTCGGAGACCTTTTCGCACAAGAACATCAACTGCTCGATCGCCGAGAGCCTGGAGCGGGTGCAATCGGTGTTCGCGGCGGCGCGGGCGAGCGGCGTGCGCGTGCGCGGCTACATCTCGTGCGTGCTCGGCTGCCCGTACGAAGGCGACGTCGATCCCGCCCGCGTCGCGGGCATCGCGGCGGACCTGCAGGCGATGGGCGCGTACGAAGTCTCGCTCGGCGACACCATCGGCACCGGCACCGCCGGGCGAACGCAGGCGCTGATCGAGCGCGTGGCCGCGCGGGTCCCGGTGACGCAGCTGGCCGGCCACTTCCACGACACCTACGGGCAGGCGCTGGCGAACGTCCACGCGGCGCTGCAGATGGGCGTGGCCACGTTCGACTGCTCGGTCGCGGGCCTCGGCGGCTGCCCTTACGCCAAGGGCGCGACCGGCAACGTCGCCAGCGAGGACGTCGTCTACCTGCTGCATGGCCTCGGCATCGCGACCGGCGTCGACATGACGAAGCTGCGCGTCGCCGGCCGCTTCATCTCGCGGGCGCTCGGCCGCCCGCCGGTGTCCCGCGTCGCGCGCGCGCTCGACGCGAAGGACCCGCTGCCGGCGGAGGAGGGCACGGCATGAGCCCGCCGGGCCGTCCCAAGGGCGAATACCGGAGTGCGCAGCACGAAGGTAGTCCGGTGAGCGCCGCCGCCAACCGCAAGGCCGCCGCCGATCCGGATCACGTCGCGTCGCCCTGCACCTCCGTGTGCACGATGGACGCGGTGTCGGGGCTGTGCATCGGCTGCCTGCGCACGCTCGACGAAATCGCGGCGTGGAGCGTGCTCGACGCGCCGACCAAGCGCGCGATCGTCGAAGCGCTGCCGGCGCGGCGCGCGCGCCGCGCCGACCCGCCGCGCTGAGCCTCGTCCGTGCCGACCGCCGACTGGTACTTCGACTTCGTCTCCCCGTTCGCGTATCTGCAGAGCGAGCGGCTGGCCGAGCTCGGCCCGCGGGTGTCGCTGCGGCTGCGGCCGGTGCTGTTCGCCGCCCTGCTCGATCATCACGGGCAGCTGGGACCGGCGGAGATTCCCGCCAAGCGCGCGTTCACCTACCGCCACGTCGTCTGGCAGGCGAAGCAGCTCGACATCCCGCTCAAGTTCCCGCACGAGCATCCGTTCAACCCGTTGCCGCTGCTGCGACTGGCGCTGGCATGCGACTGCGCGCCGGATGCGGTGCGCCGGATCTTCCGCTTCGTCTGGCGCGACGGACGCCTGCCCGACCTGCCCATCGAATGGGCCGAACTCGCGGACGATCTGGGCATGCCCGACGCCGCGACGCGAATCGCCGCGCCGGAGGTCAAGCTCGCGCTGCGTCGGAACACCGAGGAGGCGATCGCGCGCGGCGTGTTCGGCGTGCCGACGCTGGCGATCGGCAACGAGCTGTTCTGGGGCGCCGATGCGACGGCGATGGCCGCCGGCTACGTTGCCGCCGGCTGCCGTTTCGCCGATCCCGAGTACCAGCGCGTGTCGTCGCTGCCGACCGGCGCGGTGAGGACGGCGCCGGGCCACGCCGCGCGCCCGGGCGGCGCGGCGAAAATCCGGAAGCGCACCCGGATCGTCGGCACCGCGTCGTAGGCGGTGGAGGTCGTCGACCGCCGGCCGCAGTCAGGCCTGCCGGACGACGCCGGCCGCGACCAGCGCCGCGACGTCTCCGGCATCCATTCCCGCGTCGCGCAGGATCCCGATGCTGTGCTCGCCCTGCGCCGGCGCGGGGTGCCGGACCACGAAGGGCGCGCCACTCATCATGAACGGCGGCGCCCACGCGCGTGCGCCGCTGCCGTCGGCGACGACCATCCCGCGCGCCGCGAACTGCGGATCGGCCAGCGCCTCGTCGAGGTTCGCCACCGGCGTGACGCAGGCGTCGACGCCGTCGAAGCGCCGCACCCACTCGGCGAGCGGGGCCGCCGCGAAGATGGCGTCGAGTTCGCCGCGCACCCGCGCGCCGTCGTCGCCCTGCGCGTACTGGCCGGAAAGCAGATCGTCGCGGCCGATGGTCGCGCACAGCGTCCGCCAGAACTTTTCCTCGAGCGCGCCGACCGCCAGCCAGCGACCGTCGGCGGTCGGGTAGACCCCGTAGCAGGGCACGCCGCCGGTCAGCAGATCCTCGCCGCGCGGCGGCGCGCGGCCCCATTGCTCGTGCGCGTGCAGCGCGAAGATGTTGTGCGCCAGCGCGCCGTCGGCCATCGCGACGTCGATGCAGCGGCCGCGGCCCTGCCGCTGCGCGCCGACGAGCGCCGCGAGGATCGCGATCGCCGCGCCCGCCGCGCCGCCCAGGAGGTCGGCGATCTGCAGGTTCGACAGCGCCGGAGGACCGCCGCGCGCGCCGGTCTGGTCCAGCACGCCGGCGTAGCCGAGATAATTGATGTCGTGGCCGGCCAGCGCCGCGCGCGGCCCGGTCTGGCCGTATCCGGTGATCGACGCGTAGACGACGCGCGGATTGACCGCCGCGCAGGCCGCGTGATCGACGCCCAGTGCCGTCACCACGCCGGGTCGGAAGCTCTCGACGACGACGTCGGCGTCGCGGGCAAGGCGCAGGAACGCCGCGCGACCGCGCGGGTCCTTGAGATCGAGCGCGACCGAGCGCTTGTTGCGGTTGACCATCCGGAAGAATGCGCTGACCGTTCCCGGCCGGTTGCCGAGCGCGCGCGCGTAGTCCCCGACCCCGGTGTCCTCGACCTTCACGACGTCGGCACCGAGGTCGGCGAGATGAAGCGTGCAGACGGGCCCGGGCAGCAGCCGCGTCAGGTCGAGCACGCGGATCCCGGCGAGCGGGCCGCCGTCGTCGGCGGTCATGGCGCCGCGGGGGCGATGTCGTCGGCGCCGGGGATGCCGAGATCGCGCTTGATCGCCGCGGCAACGGCCAGGGCTTCGACCAGCGTCGGCGCGAGGCAGGTGACGTGGCCCATCTTGCGACCCCGCCGGGCCTCGGTCTTGCCGTACAGGTGCAGCTTCGCCTGGGGGTGCCGCAGCACCCGCGCCCAGTCGGGCTCGCGCGGCGTCGCGGACTCCGCGCCGGGGAACCAGGCGTCGCCGAGCAGGTTCAGCATCACCGCGGGCTCGTGCTGCCGCGTGTCGCCCAGCGGCAGGCCGGCCAGCACGCGCGCCTGCTGCTCGAACTGCGAGGTGACGCAGGCGTCGATGGTGTAGTGCCCGCTGTTGTGCGGTCGCGGCGCCATTTCGTTGACCAGCAGCTCGCCGTCGGCGGTGACGAATAGCTCGACGCAGAGCACGCCGCGGTAATCGAGTTTCGTCGCCACCGCCAGCGCGATCGCGCGCGCGCGCTCGGCCAGCGCCGCGTCGACGCGCGCCGGAACGATCGACACGTCGAGGATGCCGTCGCGATGCCGGTTCTCGGCCACCGGCCACGTGGTCGCGGCGCCGTGCTCGTCGCGGGCGACGATCACCGAGACTTCGCAGGCGAGATCGACGAAGCGCTCGAGCACGCAGGGCACGCCGCCCATCGCCGCGAACGCCCCCGCGACGTCGGCCGCGGCGCGCACGCGGATCTGGCCCTTGCCGTCGTAGCCCAGCCGCGCGCTCTTGACGATGCCGGGAACGAGCGCCGGATCGACGCGCGCGGCGTCGGCCGCGGTCTCGAGCACGGTGAACGGCGCCACCCCGAAACCGTGGGCGGCGAGGAAGTTCTTTTCGCGGATGCGGTCCTGCGCGATCGCGACGCTGTCCGCCCGCGGACAGACCCGCGCGCTCCGGGCGAGGTACTCGAGCGCCGCCGCCGGGACGTTCTCGAACTCGGTCGTCGCCGCGGCGGCGATGCCGGCGAGCCGCGCGAGCCCCGCGGGGTCGAGGTAGTCGGCGTGCACGTGGCGGTCGGCCACGCTCGCCGCCGGCCCGTCGGCCGCGGGGTCGAGCACCGCGACGCGATAGCCCAGGCTCTGCGCCGCCATGCAGAACATCCGGCCGAGCTGGCCGCCGCCCAGCAGGCCGAGCCATGCGCCGGGCGGGATCGTGGCCGGCGCGGCCATCACGACGCGGGCGGAACCCGCATCGCGCGCGCGGTGTTCGTCTGCTTCTGCCGGAAGGCCGCGAGCTTCCTGGCGAGCGCCGGATCGCCGGTCGCGAGCATCGCGACGGCGAACAGGCCGGCGTTCGCCGCCCCCGCCTCCCCGATGGCGAAGGTCGCGACCGGAATGCCCTTGGGCATCTGGACGATCGACAGCAGCGAGTCCTCGCCGCGGAGGTACTTCGACGGCACGGGCACGCCGAGCACCGGGACGACGGTCTTGGCTGCCAGCATGCCGGGCAGGTGCGCGGCGCCGCCGGCGCCGGCGATGATCGCGCGCAGTCCGCGCGGCAGCGCGTCCTCGGCGTACTCGAACATGTCGTCGGGCATCCGGTGCGCCGACAGGACCCGCGTCTCGAACGGCACGCCGAAGGCCTCGAGTTGCGCGGCGGCGTGCTTCATCACCTCCCAGTCGCTGTCGCTGCCCATGACGACGCCCACCTGCGGCGATTTGTTCCGTTGTGCCATCGGCCCTCCCCGGTGCCGGCCGGCGCGCGTGTGCCGCCGCCTGGCCTGGGTCGCAATTTTAGCGCGCCGCCCGCGAACCCGGGGCGCCGACCGGCGGTCACAATCCGATCTCTTTGCCTGGCAACGCCCACATCGCGGACAATGGTGCCCATGACCCCCATCCTTCGTCGCGTCGGCGTGGCGCTGGCGCTGGCGACGCTGGTGGCGAATGCCGTCGCCCAGCCTGCGGCCAACCCTGCGTCCGGCAACGCCGCCAGCGGTGCCGCCACCGCCCAGCCGGTGGTGAGCGCCGCGTCCGGCAAGGCCGCCAACGGTGTCGCCACCGACGCCGACTTCCTCGCCGCCAAGGCCGCGTTCGACCGGCAGGACGCCGGACGTCTTGCGGCGCTGATCCCGCGGCTCGCCGGCCACCTGCTCGAGCCCTACGTCGACTACTGGAGCCTGAACCTGCGCCTCGCCGCCGCGGCGCCGGTGCCGCACGCGGACTTCCGGCGGTATGCCGAGCGCTGGCCCGACGCGCCGCTCGTCGACCGGCTTCGGGTCGAATGGCTGAAGGCGGCGGGCAGGCGCGCCGACTGGAGCGCATTCGCGCTCGAGTATCCGCCGGCCGCGGGCGAGGACACCGAGCTCGCCTGCTACGGCATCCAGTACCGCCGGCAGCGCGACGGCGACGCGGCACTCGGCGCGGCGAAGGCCCTCTACCTCACCGACAAGGCGACGCCGGATGCCTGCGAGCCGCTGTTCGCGGCGCTGATCGCGAAGGGCGAGCTGTCGACGGCCGACCGGGTGGCGCGCTTCCGCCTTGCCGTCGAGGCCGGCAACCTGCGCACCGCGCAGGCGATCGGCGAGGACCTGCCCGGGCCGGAGCGCATTCCGGCCGCCGACCTCCGCGCGGTCGACCGCAACCCCCTGCACGCGCTCGACCTCGGCGCGTTCCGCTGGCGGCAACCCGGAGGAAGGGCCGTCGCCCTCTACGCGCTCGAGCGCGCGGCGCGCACCGACGCGGCGACCGCGCACGCGGCGTGGATCAAGCATCGCGTCCAGCTCCCGGAAGCGGACCGCAAGTACGGCAACGCCCGCGTCGCCTTTCACGGCGCGCGCCAGCTCGAGCCGCGCGCCAACGGATGGTTCCGCGAGGCGTCCGGGGCCGACCTGAACGAGGCCGTCGCCGCGTGGCGGGTGCGCGCGGCGCTGCGCGCGGAAAGCTGGACGGACGTCGCCGCGGCGATCGACGCCATGCCGGCGGCGCAGGCGCAGGATCCCGCGTGGCGGTACTGGAAGGCGCGCTCGCTCGCCGCCGCCGGGCGCACCGACGAAGCGGGCACGTGGTACGCGGCGCTTGCGTCGGAGCACCATTTCTACGGCGTGCTGGCCGCGGAGGCGCTGGGGAAGGGCGTGGAGCGGTTCGCCGCGCTGCCCGCGGCGCCGCGGCCGGTCGCGGATTCCGCGCTGGCGGCGTTCGGCGCGCAGCCGGGCGTGCGCCGGACCGTCAAGCTGGCCGAGCTCGACCTGCGCCCCGAGTCGCAGCGCGAGTGGGTCCACGTCGTGCGCGGCATGGACGACGAAAGGCTGCTGCTCGCCGCGACCTACGCCCAGCGGGTCGGGCTGTACGACCGCGCGATCAACACCGCCGAACGGACTTCCGGGCAGCACGACTTCGCGTTGCGCTACCTGACGCCTTACCGCGAGCAGTTCGGCGCCGCCGCGCGGGAGCAGGACCTCGACCGCTCGCTGCTGTTCGGGCTGGCGCGGCAGGAATCGCGCTTCATCGCCGACATCGTGTCGTCGGCGGGCGCGTCGGGGCTGATGCAGCTGATGCCGGCGACGGCGCGCTGGGTGGCGAAGCAGATGAACGAACCCGCGTTCCAGCCGGCGAAGATCGCCGACCCCGCGCTGAACACCCGTTTCGGCGCGTTCTACTTCCGCTACTGGCTCGACCGGCTCGACGGAAAGCCGGCGCTCGCCGCGGCTGCCTATAATGCGGGTCCGGGGCGCGCGCAGGCGTGGCGCGGCGCCGCGCCGATCGAAGGCGCGGTCTGGGTCGAGACCATCCCGTTCAACGAGACCCGCGATTACGTGAAGAAAGTGCTGGCCAACACGATGTACTACGCGCAGCTCCTGGGTGAGCCCTACGTGCCGCTGACCGCGCGGCTGTCGACCATCGCGCCGCGCAACGGCGGCGCCGTCGCCTCGGCCAGGGCGGACTGATGCCGCGCACGGTGCTCGTCGTCGGCGGCAGCGGCTTCGTCGGCCGCCACATCGTCAACCGCCTCGCCGCCGCCGGCGACCGGGTGATCGTCCCCACCCGCCGGCGCGACAACGCGCGCGCGCTGATCCTGCTGCCGACCGTCGACGTCGTCGAGGCGGACGTCGGCGACGCGGCGTCGGTCGCGAGGCTGGCGCAGGGGGCGGACGCCGTCGTCAACCTCGTCGGCATCCTGAACGAAGGCGGCGGCGCGACGTTCTCCCGCGCGCACGTCGAAGTGACGCGCAACGCGATCGCGGCGTGCAGGGCAGCGGGCGTCCGCCGCTTCGTCCAGATGAGCGCGCTCAACGCCAGCGCCGACGGCCCCAGCGACTACCAGCGCAGCAAGGCCGAAGCCGAGGCCGCCGTCCGCGCCTCGGGCCTCGACTGGACGATCTTCCAGCCGTCGGTGATCTTCGGACCCGAGGATTCGTTCCTCAACATGTTCGCGAAGCTCGCGCGCATCCTGCCGGTCATCGCGCTGCCGGGAGCGAAGGTGCGCTTCCAGCCGGTGTACGTCGGCGATGTCGCCGACTGCTTCGTCCGCGCGCTCGACCTCGACGTCGCGATCGGGCGGACGTATCCGCTCTGCGGCCCGCGGATCTACACCCTCGCCGAACTCGTCCGTTACGTCTCCGAGACGATCGACCGGCCGCGCCCCGTCATCGGCATGCCGGACTCGATGGCCCGGCTGCAGGCGACGGTGCTCGAGTACCTCCCCGGAGGGCTGATGAGCCGCGACAACCTCAAGTCGATGTCGCGGGACAGCGTGTGCGGCTGCGACTTTCCGCCGGAATTCGGCGTCACGCCGGCGGCGCTCGAGGCGATCGCGCCGGGCTACCTGTCGCCCGACGCCATCAAGGGCCGGTACGACGGGTACCGGACGCACGGCGGGCGCTGACGCGGGCGCCGCCGTGCGGCGAGACGCCCCGGCCGGATACCCGCCGACGCGCTGAACCCGCGCCCGCCGGCGTAAACTCGCGGCGATGGCCTCCACCCGCGCCGCGGCCCGTACCGTGAAGATCTACCGCGTCGGCGGATCCGTCCGCGACGAACTGATCGGGCGTCCCGTCGTCGACCGCGACTGGGTCGTCGTCGGCGCGACGCCGGAGACGATGCTGGCGTCGGGCTACCGGCCGGTGGGCCGCGATTTCCCGGTGTTCCTGCATCCGGAGACGCGCGAGGAGTACGCGCTCGCGCGCACCGAGCGCAAGCACGGCCAGGGGTACCGCGGGTTCGAGTTCTTCGCGTCGCCGGAGGTGACGCTCGAGGACGACCTCGCGCGACGCGACCTGACGATCAATGCGATGGCGCGCGGCCCCGACGGCGCGCTGGTCGATCCCCACGGCGGCGCCCGCGATCTCGCGGCCGGCGTGCTGCGACACGTCTCGCCGGCGTTCGCCGAGGATCCGCTGCGCGTGCTGCGGGTCGCCCGCTTCGCCGCGCGCTTCGGCTTCGTCGTGGCCGCCGGCACCGAAGCGCTGATGCGGACGCTGGTCGCGTCGGGCGAGCTCGCCACGCTGGCGGCCGAGCGCGTCTGGCAGGAAATCGCGCGCGGACTGATGGAGCCGCACCCGGCGCGGATGCTGTCGGTGCTGCGCGATTGCGGCGCGCTGCGCGAGCTGCTGCCCGAGGTCGACGCGCTGTACGGCGTCCCGCAGCCGCTCGCTGCACCATCCCGAGTTCGACACCGGCGTCCACGTCGCGCAGGCGCTGGACTGGGCGGCCGCGCGCGGCGAGACGCTGCCCGTGCGCTACGCGATTCTCGCGCACGACCTCGGCAAGGCGGCCACGCCGCCGGCGGAATGGCCGCGGCACCTGCGGCACGAGCAGCGCGGCGTCCGGCTGGCGGAGCGGCTGTCGGAGCGACTGAAGGTGCCGCAGGACTGCCGCGACGCGGCCCGGCTGGCGGCGCGCTTCCATGGCGTCGTGCACCGGGCGGCCGAACTGCGACCGGCGACGCTGCTCGACCTCTTGGCCGCTGCCGACGCGCTGCGCCGGCCGGAGCGCCTCGACACGCTGCTGGCGGCATGTCGAGCCGACACGTGCTCGCGCCCGGGCGCGCCGGCCGACTATCCACCGGAACGGGTGCTGCGGGCGGCGCTCCACGTCGTCCGGACGGTCGACGCCGGCGCGGTCGCGCGCATCGCCGTGGCCAAGGCGGGCGGCAAGGCAGGCGTCCGCGCCCCGTCGGGCGCCGCGGGGTCCGGCGAGGGCAAGGGCGCCGGCGAGGCCGCCGGCAAGGCCGCCGGCAAGGCTGGCGCCGACCGCATCGCCGCGGCGGTTCGCCGCGCTCGGCTGGCCGCGCTGCGCGCGTGGCGCATCGCGACTCAGAGCCGGTAGGCGACCGCCCGCATCACGTCCGCAGCGCGGCGCATCAGGAACGGAACGGGCCAGGGCAGCGTCGCCGCGCCCGCTGCCTGCGCCATCGCGCCGTGCCGCGCCTCGTCGTCGCGCATCTGTTCGACGATCGCTCGACTCCTGCGATCGCCGGGCGGCAGCCGGTCCATGTGCCCCGAGAGGTGCTCTTCCACCTGGCGTTCGGTCTCGACGACAAACCCCAGGTTGACGTCGTCCCCGGCGACTCCGGCGGCGACGCCGATCGCGAACGCGCCGGTGAACCAGAGCGGATTGAGCAGCGACGGCCGGGACCCGAGTTCGTCCAGCCGCGCCTGGGTCCAGGCCAGATGCTCTTCCTCCTCGCGCGCCGCCTGCGCGAACCGGGCGCGGATCGACGCGTCCCGCGCCACCAGCGCCTGCGCCGCATAGAGCGCCTGCGCGCAGACCTCGCCGGTGTGATTGACCCGCATCAGTCCGGCGGCGAGACGGCGTTCGTCGTCGGCGAGCTCGGCGGCGGGAAGGTCGGCGCCCGGAACGCCGCGCGCCGTCGTGGCCACGCCGGCGAGCGTGCGCAGGCCGCGGTCGAAGGTGAGGATCAGGTCGTCGAGCATGGGTCGATGCTAACGCAGAATTCAGCCAAACGAGCGGGCAAAAAAACGGGCGCCCGAAGGCGCCCGCGTGATCACTTCAAACCTGTTGCCAGGCCGTGCTGCGAAACGGCTTAGAAGAAGTGGACCGCGCCCACCACGAAGCCCTGCGGCTTGCCGCCGTTGACGACGTTGTACGGGTTGATGTTGAACGTGTAGTTGGCGTTCTTGTCGTTGTCGATCTGGACGTAGCCGACGTAGGTCAGCGTGCGCTTCGACAGCGGGTAGGTGTAGCTGATTTCCCACTGGTTCACGCCCGTGTCGCCGCCCTTGGTCACCGCGCCGACGCGGGTGCCGGTGGCCGCCGAGCCCTTGCCGTCGTAGCCCATGCCGAAGAACGCGTACATCTGGCCCGGGCCGAAGTTGCCGGTCAGGCCCACGCCCCAGAAGTCGCGCTTCAGGTTGCCCGATGGGGTGTCGTAATCGAGGCGTTCCCACACGCCGCCGAGGCGGACGATGCCGAAGTTGTAGCCGCCGGCGACGGAAAATGCCTGGTCGGTCAGGTTCGCGCCACGAATCTTGTTGTTCTGTTCGAAGGCGACGCCGATCTGGATCGGACCGTTGTTGTAGAAGCCGCCCAAGCTGAAGATGCCTGCGTTCGACTTACCCGACGGCAGGCCGGCTTCCCACGACGCGTACTGGATGCCGCCGGTGAAGCCGCCGAAGTTCGGCGAGTCGTAGCGGACCGAGTTGCCCAGGCGCGCGTCGAAGCCGCCATTTGCCTTCGAGTTGGTGCCATTCGCCCAGACAGCGGCCGTCGACAGGATCGACGTCGTCAGGGTCGGGACGTTACCGAAGATCGGGTGGATGTCGTCGTACGGGGCAAGGAAGTTGCCCATCTTGACCGTGCCCCACGCGCCTTGCAGGCCGACGTAGGTTTCGCGCGAGGCCAGGGTGCCGCCGCCGGCATCCGCGCTGACCGACGATTCGATCTGGAAGATCGCGTTCAGCCCACCGCCGAGGGACTCGGTGCCACGGACGCCGAGCCGCGACGAGTTCGAGCTGACGCGGAAGACGCTCGGGTTGGCGCCGCTCGCTGATTGTTCCCCGCGAACGACTTCCATGTCGAGGTTGACGCGACCGTAAAGCACGACGTTCGCGGTTTGCGCCTGCGCAGCCAGCGGCGCAGCCAGCACGCCCGCGACGGCGAGAGCGACGAGTTTCTTGTTCATTGAGTCTCTCCTCTAACGGATAAAATTGGCAAGGAAACGATGCAACGGCGACACCCTTGAACGATAAATCCGTCCGACGCTCGGAGCCTGCCAGTGGAACCTTCTCAGAGTAGTGGCGAGAAGTTGAGTCGATTGTGCCAAACCGCCCGAGACCGAGGCAAGGTAATCCCCCGGTTACCGTCCACCCCTGCGTCCCATGTTGGAAAAATGCCACAAGCTGGCCCGGTCGCCGACCTGCGGGAAGGCGCATACTGCTCCCGGAGCCACATCAAATGAGGCGCCCAACATCATGATCGGACGAGATAATCGACGATCTTGCTCCATTTATTGGCGCGGCAGCCGCCAAGGGCCCGAATTGCGCAACTTTTGCTTTACGTCGGCGCGGGCGGGTGCCTCGCCTGCCCGCCTCCCTGCCGCGGGTCATCCCCGGGGAGGTCGCGATTGAGCGGGATGGCCGGCCCGCTGGTCGCCGCCGGCGCTGCGGCGGCGGTCGGGGCGGCGATCGCGGCGCTGCTGCTCCGGTTCGCTGCGGCGCTGCCGCACGCGCGCCCCAACGGCCGGTCGCTGCACGACCGGCCGGTCCCTCGGGTCGGCGGCCTGGCGCTCTGGGCCGGCGCCATCGCGGGCTGGATCGTGGCGGAACTCGCGGGGGCGGGCGCAACGCCGCCGGCGACGGACCATGCGGCCGCGCTCGTCGCCGCGCTCGCCCTGGCCGCGGTCGCCTTGGTCTCGCTGGCGGACGACTGGAGGAGTCTGCCCGCCCGGACCCGCCTGTTCGTGCACCTCGGGGCAGGGCTGGCGGCCGCGGTCGCGATCCTGCCCGACGCGGGTTGGCCGCTGCGCTGCGCGCTGGCGATCACGCTCGCCTGGGCCGCCAACCTCTACAACTTCATGGACGGCAGCGACGGCGTGGCGGCTGCAATGGCGGTCTGCGGCTTCGGCGCGCTCGCCGGCGGCGCGGCCATCGGCGCCGGTTCGGGAGGATGGATCGCGTCGGTCGCCGCCGCGATCGCCGGCGGCGCGGCCGCCGTGCTGGCGTTCAACGCGCCGCCCGCCCGGATGTTCATGGGCGACGTCGGGGCGGTTCCGCTCGGCTTTGCCGCTGCGACCCTCGGCGCGCTGGGGACCGTGCTGGGGCATTGGCCGCCGTGGTTTCCGGTGCTGGTCTTCCTTCCCTTCGTCGCCGACGCGACGGTGACGCTCGCGCGGCGCGTGCTTTCCGGCGAACGCGTCTTCGAGGCGCATCGCGGTCACTACTACCAGCGCCTGTGGCAATTGGGCGCAGGACACCGGGGCACGCTCGCGGTCTACTCGGCGCTGTCCGCGGCGACCGCGGCGACCGCCGTCGGCCTGCTCGCCTGGTTCCCGGAGCACGGCCTCCTCGCGCTGGCCGCCTGGACCGCAATGATCGCGGCAGGATTCGCCGCCATTGATTATCATTGGTGGCTGCACTCGTCGAAATCGCCGTGAACACCCCCAGCAACTGGCGCGCCTGGCTCGCCTTCGCCCATGACCTCGCCGCGGCCGCGCTGGCGTGGATCGCCATCTACTGGCTGCGCTTCAACCTCGACGTGCGCGAGCCTTACGTCCCCGACGTCGCGTGGACGCTCGCGTGGATCGTCCCGCTGCAGGGCGCGATCTTCCTCGCGTTCGGCCTCTATCGCGGGTTGTGGCGGTTCGCGAGCCTCGTCGACCTGCAGCGGATCGTGCTGGCGGCGGGACTCGGCGCGCTGCTGATTCCGCTGGGCCTCGTGATGTTCCAGGTGCAGTCGGTGGTCCCGCGCAGCGTGCTGATCCTCTACCCGGTGCTGCTGATCTTCCTGATGGCCGGCGCGCGCTTCGCCTACCGCAGCTGGAAGGAGCACCGGCTCTACAGCCCGTTCGCCGCGCTGGGCGAGCCGGTGCTCGTCGTCGGCGCCGGCGAGACGGGTGCGCGGCTCACCCGCGAGCTGGCGCGCAGCCCCAAGTGGCGCGTCGTCGGCCTCGTCGACGACGATCCGGCGAAGCGGGGCCTGATGCTGCGCGACGTCGCCGTCCTGGGGCCGATCGCGACGCTGCCCGACTGGGCCCGCAAGTACGGCGTCCGCAAGGTGATCATCGCGCTGCCTTCCGCCGCGCACGGCGTGCGCCGCCGCGTCGCCGAGATCTGCGCCGCGGCCGGACTGGAAGCGCTGACCGTGCCGTCGTACGAGGACCTGATCAGCGGCCGCGAGGCGGTCACCGCGCTGCGCAACATCGAGCTCGACGACCTGCTGGGGCGCGACCCGGTCGAGCTCGACAGCGCGGGACTCGCCGAGTGGCTGGGCAACCGCGTGGTCATGGTCACCGGGGCCGGCGGATCGATCGGCGCGGAGCTGACGCGGCAGATCGCGCGCTTCCGGCCGGCGCGGCTGGTGCTGTTCGACATCTCCGAGGCCGCGCTCTACGAAATCCAGACCGAGCTCGGCGACGCGTTTCCGCAGCTGCCGCTGGTGTCGATCGTGGGCGACGTCAAGCACGCGTCGCTGGTGGCGGACGTGCTCGGGCGCGAGAAGCCCAACGTCATCTTCCATGCCGGGGCGTACAAGCACGTGCCGCTGATGGAGGAGATGAACGCGTGGCAGGCGGTGCGCAACAACGCGTTCGGCACGTGGGTGCTCGGGCGCGCCGCGGTCGAGGCGAGGGTCGAGAAGTTCGTGCTGGTCTCCACCGACAAGGCGGTCAACCCGACCAATGTCATGGGCGCGACCAAGCGCCTGGCCGAGATCGCGTGCCAGAGCCTGCAGGGCCGCGCCACGCAGTTCGTGCTCGTGCGCTTCGGGAACGTGTTCGGCAGCGCCGGCAGCGTCATCCCCCGCTTTCGCGAGCAGATCGCGCGCGGCGGCCCGGTGACGGTGACCCACCCCGAGATCACCCGCTACTTCATGTCGCTGTCCGAGGCGACGCAGCTGCTGCTGCAGGCGGGGCTGCAGGGCAAGGGCGGGGAGATCCTCGTGCTCGACATGGGCGAGCCGGTTCGCATCGTCGACCTGGCCCGCGACATGATCAAGCTGTCCGGCGCCGATCCGGACAAGATCCCGGTCGTGTTCACCGGGCTGCGGCCCGGGGAAAAGCTGTACGAGGAGCCGCTCGCGTCCGAGGAGGAGACGCTGCCGACGACCCACCCGAAGCTGTTCATCGCCCGCGCGCGCGAGGCGAGCCGCACCGCGATCGGGCAGATGGTCGTCTGGTGCGAGCGCGATCGCGCCGCGGACGACGCCGAGGTGCGTGCGCGGCTCAAGTCCTGGCTCCCGGAGTACACGCCGCCGGCCGGCGCGCCGGTGGCCCCGATCCCGACCGAGGCCGCCGACGGCGAGGGCGCCGTGCCACTGCCGCTGCGCGGCCCGCGGCGCCGCTGATCCGCGCGGATCAGCGGGTCCCGACGCCGGTTCAGGCGCCGGCTGCCGCGGCCCGCTCGCGCGTGCGCCAGGTCCCGAATCCGAGCAGCACCGCGTTCAGTGCGAAGAACTCCTTGGCGTTGGAGCGGAACAGGAAGTCGTCGGTGAGGTTCTTGACGACGAAGCCGGCGAGCAGGGCGAGTCCGACGAGACCGGCGAACGCGAGCGCATCGTCGCGGACGCGGAGAAGCGCCGCGTAGCGCCACGCCAGCGCGGCCAGCAGCGCCACGAACAGCGCCGATCCGATGGCGCCGGTCTGCAGCCACTGGCTGACGAAGACGTTGTGCGCGTGCGTCAGCAACGGGTCGTGGAGCGCAGCCCGCATCTCGGGCGCCACGATGGTTCGCCCGAAACCATGGCCGGTCCACGGCCGCTCGCGGATGCGTCCGGCGGTGTACTCCCACAGCGCGATCCGCGGGTCGTGCTTCAGCGTGTCCTCGACCGTCGTGTGCGGCGGATAGTAGACGGCCGCCTTTTCCCGCGCGGCGTCGACGAACAGCAACGAGAAGGCGATCAGCAGCGCGACGAGCGCGGCGGCCCAGCGCAGCGGGGACTGGCCGTACGCGGAGCGCCAGCGCACCGCGGCCAGCAGCGCCGCCGTCGCGAACACCGTGCCCAGCGCCAGCCACACCATCCGGTTGTCGCTCAGCCGTGCGCTCAGGAGCATCAGCGCGACCAGGGCGGCGAGCAGCGGGAACGCCACTGCACGGCGCCCGACCCCCAGCGGCGCGGGCGCGATCGGCAGCAGCACGAACGGAGCGATCAGCACGACCCACGTCGACCAGACGCCGGCGCCGTGATGCCAGCGGCCGGCCTCCCAGCCGTGCCCGGCCGCCTGGCCAAGCGCCAGCGCCGCGAGGACGGCGAAGCTCGCCAGCGCGAGCCCGATCAACGCCCGGACGGCGAAGGCGTCGCGCGTGGCGAAGAAGAACGCCGTCGCCACCAGCGCGGCGTCGAGGATTTCGCGCCGGATCTCTTCGGCCGAGTAGTCGGGCCGCGCGGACCAGAACCACGATGCCGCGGACCACAGCGCCCATGCGGCGAAGGTCGCGCAGATCACCGGGGGCGGCCCGGGCAGCGCCAGGTCCGGTCCCGAAGGCGCGTTGCCGCGCACGCGGGCGCGGAGGGCCGCGATGCCCAGCACCAGCAGCATCAGCAGCATGCCGCCGAATGCGACCGACCGCGGCGCGACGGCCGCGTTCGTGGGCAGGAGGACGAGGTAGGCTGCGGCGAAGCCGCCGAGCCAGCGGGTAGAATGTTCGATCATGCGGAACGCGTTCGCGGCGCAGGCCTCGCAGGTCTTCGCGGCGCGCGCAATTCTACCGCCTTCGCCCATCCGCCATGCGTATCCTCGTCGTCAAGCGCGACAAACTCGGCGACCTGCTGCTGACGACGCCGGTGCTCGCGCACCTCGCCGCCGCGCGGCCGGGCGACGAACTCCACCTGCTGGCCAACGACTACAACGCCTGGGTCGTGGCCGGACACCCGGCGCTCGCCCGGGTCTGGGTCTACCCCCGGGTGAAGCACGGCGGCCGGGTCCGCGTCGGCGCCGCGCTGGCCCACCTGCCGCTGGCGTGGCAACTTTCCCGCGCCCGCTTCGACGTCGCCATCGCGATGGGTGGCGAGGAGTCGCCGCGCGCCATCCGGCGGTCGCTCGCGACCGGCGCGCGGCGGGTGATCGGCTACGCCGCGGACCCGGCCGGCTACGGCGCGCGGCTCACCGATGCCTTGCCGCCGCCCTCCGCCGGTCACGAGGTCGACCGGATGATGGCGCTGCTCGCGCCGCTGGGGGTCGCGCCGCCGACCGTCGTCGGGGCGCCCGCGTGGACCCCTTCCGCGGCGACCGCCGACCGTGCGCGCGGGTGGCTCGCCGGGCAGGGGCTGGCCCCCGACGGCTTCATCCTGCTCGGCCTGAACGCACGCTTTGCCTGCAAGCAGCCCGACCCGGCGCAGGTCGCGCGCTGGACCGCGCATTGGCAGGCGGTGTGGGGCCTGCCGACCGTGCTGGTCTGGACGCCCGGCCGGCGCGACGATCGTCATTACCCCGGGGACGACGAGCTTGCGGCGCGCGTGCTCGCGCAGCGGCCGCCGTTCGTGCTGCCCCACGTCGGCAGCTTCGACCAGGCGCTCGGCCTCGCCGCGCTCGCCCGGACGACGGTGGTCCCCGACTCCGGCCTGATGCACTTCGCGGCGGCGAGCCCCGGTGGGGTGCTCGGCCTCTTCGCCGATCCCGCGCGCGCAGGATCGGCGGAGCGTTGGGCGCCGCTGGGTCCGCGCGCAACCTTCCTCGAGGCGCCGCGCGCCGTCTCCGAGCTTGCCGACGACGACGTCCATGCCGCGCTCGCGCCACTCGCCGCCGCGCCCGGCCCGGCGCGCGTTTTGCGGTAGACTTCGGCGCGATCCGCCTCGGCCACCGGTCGCGATCCTCCCCCCACCCGCCACCCACTCTTCGCCGGCCGCGCCGCGCGCGTGCCGACGCCCGACCCTCCATGTGCGGCATCGCCGGATTCGTCAGCGCCGCCGACGCGCCCGACGCGCCGGCCGGCACGCTCGCCGAAATGACGCGGCGGCTCGCGCATCGCGGTCCCGATGCGCAGGGCCTGTACGAGCACGGGCCGGTGCACTTCGGGCACACGCGGCTGTCGGTGATCGACCTCGCCGGCAGTCCGCAGCCGATGTCGACGGCCGACGGCCGGCAGACCGTCGTGTTCAACGGCGAGATCTACAACTTCCGCGCGCTGCGCGACGAGCTCGCTCGCCACGGCTACGCGTTTCGCACCGACGGCGACACCGAGGTCCTGCTGGCGGGGTGGCGCGCGTGGGGCGAAGCGCTGGTCGACCGGCTGCGCGGGATGTTCGCCTTCGCGCTGTGGGACGCATCGACGCGCACGCTGTTCGCGGCCCGCGATCACCTCGGCGTCAAGCCGTTCCACTACGCCTGGGACGGCGCGACGTTCGTGTTCGGCTCCGAGCTCAAGGCGGTCTGCGCGCATCCGGCGGTCGGGCGCGACGTCGACCTGGGCTCGGTGCGGCTGTACCTGGAAGGCCAGTTCATCCCCGGCGCGCATTCGATCTGGCGCGACGTGGCCAAGCTGCCGCCGGCGCATGCGCTGACGCTCTCCGGCGGCGCTCTCTCGGTGCGCCGCTACTGGTCGCCCGATTACGCCGACAAGCTCGCGCTGTCCGACGAAGAGGCTGCGGGCGCGCTCGACCGCGAACTGCGCGCGTCGGTCGAGGGCATGCTGGTCGCCGACGTGCCGCTCGGCACGTTCGTCAGCGGCGGCGTCGACTCGAGCCTCGTCGCGGCGCTGATGACCGACCTCACGGGACGGCCGGTCGACACCTTCAACATCGGGTTCGAGGGCGGCGTCGCGGTGAGCGAGCACCGCGAGGCCGCGCGCGTCGCCGCACACCTCGGCAGCCGTCACCACGCGGTGATGTTGTCGCCCGATCACGTGCTCGATGCGTTCGACCGCTGGGCCGACGTGTTCGACGAGCCGTTCGCCGACCAGGCGGCGCTGCCGACGATGCTGCTCGCGCAGCACGCGCGGCGTCACGTCACCGTCGTGCTGACCGGCGAAGGCGCCGACGAGGTGTTCGGCGGCTACTCGAATTACCGCAAGCGCGTGCGCGACGAGCGCTGGACGCGCTGGCTGGGTGCCGCCGGCTCGCCGGTGCCGGCGCTGGTTCGCGCGCTGCCGGTCGCCGCGCGCAAGGACCGGCTGCTGCGCGCGATCGCCGAGCCGCTGCCGCGCCGCTACCGCACGATTCCGAACCTGTTCGACGCGCTGCTGCTGCCGTCGCTGCTCTCGCCGGCGCTGCTCGCCGCGACGCGCTGGCGGCGAGGACCTCGGCGAGTGCGCCGCGCGCGCGTACGCCGAGTGCAATTCGGCGCATTACCTCGACCGGCTGCTGCACGTCGACACCCGGCTCTGGCTGCCGGACGACCTGCTGACCAAGGTCGACCGTGCGACGATGGCGCATTCGCTCGAGGCGCGGGTCCCCTACCTCGACCACCGCTTCGTCGAGTTCTGCGCGCGGCTCGACCCCGCGCTGAAGATCCGGGGCGGCGAGCACAAGTGGCTGCTGAAGCGCGTCGCCGAACGCTATCTGCCGCGCGACATCGTCCACCGCGGCAAGCAGGGATTCGTGATGCCGCTGTCCGAATGGCTCGCCGGCCGGCTCGCCGGCGAGCTCGACCAGCACCTGCTTGGCAGCGACGGGCTCGCCCGCCGCGGGCTCTTCCGCGACGGCGTCGTCGAGGGCCTGCTGGCCGAACACCGTGGCGGCGGCCGCAACAACGCCGGGCGGCTGTGGGCGCTGCTGATCCTCGAGCGCTGGTTCCGGCGCTGGGCGCCGTCGTGGACGCTCGCCGCGTGACCGCTGCGAAGCCGCCGACGCGATGACGTCCGCGCGCAAGCTCGCGATCCTGCACACCGAGGCCTCGACCGGCTGGGGCGGACAGGAGTTGCGCATCCTCACCGAGATGGAGGGCTTCGCGCGCCGCGGCCACCGGGTCCATCTGCTGACGCCCCCGAACGCCGGGATCTTCGGCGCGGCGCGCGAGCGCGGGCTGCCCGTCGAGGCCCTGCCGATCGAATGGAAGCGCTGGCCCGGCTTCGCCGCGCTGCGCGGCTGGCTCGGGCGCGACGGACGCGCCTTCGACGTCGTCAACACGCACAGCTCGACCGACTCGTGGCTGGTCGCCTACGCGATGCTGACGCTGTCCCGAATGCCGCCGGTGGTGCGGACGCGACACGTGTCGACGCGCGTGAACCGCTCGCCGACGACGCGCTGGATGTACCAGCGGGCGACCGCGCACATCGTCGTCACCGGGGAGGCGCTGAAGGACCAGCTCGTCCGCGACAACGGCTTCGACCCGGCGCGCATCACGTCGGTGCGCACCGGCATCGACCTCGCGCGCTTCCGGCCGCAGGATCGCGCGGCGATGCGCGCGCGGTGCGGCGTCGACGGCCGGCCCGCCGTGGGCATCGTCGCGACGCTGCGCGACTGGAAGGGCCACGACCCGCTGCTCGACGCCTGGGCGCTGCTGCGCGCGCGCGTTCCGGGCTGGCAGCTGCTGGTGATCGGCGACGGCCCGCGCCGCGCGCACCTGGAGGCGCGGGTCGACGCGATGGGACTGCGCGCCGACGTCCGCTTCGTCGGCAACCGCGACGACGTGCCGGAGTGGCTTCCCTGTCTCGACATCGCCGCGCTGCCGTCGTACGGCGAGGAGGGCGTTCCGCAGTCGCTGATGCAGGCGGCGGCCTGCGGCCTGCCGGCGGTGTCGACGACGGTCGGCGCGATCCGCGAGGCGGTGATCGACGGCGAGACCGGCCTGATCGTGCCGCCGAAGGACGTGCCGGCGCTCGCCGCCGCGCTGGAGCGGCTGATGACCGACGCGGCGCTGCGGGCGCGGATGGGCGCGGCGGCGCGCGCGCGGGCGGAGCGGGAGTTCGGCATCGACCGGATGCTCGACGCGATGGAGCGCGTGTTCGCCGGCGTCGCGGCCGGATCGCCCCGCGCCGGAGGGCCGCGCTGATGTGCGGCATCGGCGGCCATTTCGGGCGACCGGTGGGTCGCGACGTGCGGGCGCGGATGCTCGCGACGCTCGCCGCCCGCGGACCCGACGCGCAGCACGTGGCGGCGTTCGGCGCCGACGGCACGCCGCGATCGGCCGACGCGCCGGCGCCGGTCGGGCTGGTCCACGCCCGGCTGTCGATCATCGATCCGCGACCGGAGGCCGACCAGCCGATGGCGAGCGACGACGGCCGCGTGTGGATCTGCTACAACGGCGAGGTCTACGGCTGGCGCGACGAGGCGCGCGCGCTCGAGGCACGCGGCGTGCGCTTCCGCACGCGGTCGGACACCGAGTTCATCCTCCGCGCGTACGAGGCGTACGGCATCGACGGCGCGCTCGAGCGGATGACCGGCATGTTCGCCTTCGCGCTGGTCGACTTCCGCACGCGGCGCGTGCACCTGGTGCGCGACCGGCTGGGCAAGAAGCCGCTGGTGTACGCCCACGTCGACGGCGCGCTGGCGTTCGGCTCGACGGTGCGGAGCGTGCTGCCGTGGCTGCCGCGCGACCGGCGGGGATTCTCGGCGGCGGCGATCGACGCCTACCTCGCGCACCGCTACGTGCCCGCGCCGCGGACGATTCTCGAGCACGCGGCGCGGCTGCCCAACGCGCACCGCGCCGAATACGACCTCGACGCGGGCACGCTCGCGGTGCGCCGTTACTGGTCGCCCGCGCCAACCGAGGGCGGCGGCGCCGACGCGCGCGCGTGCCTCGACCGGTCGATCGAGGCGCGGCTGGTCGCGGATCGGCCGCTGGGGCTGTTCCTGTCCGGTGGCGTCGACTCCGGGACGATCGCCTGCCGGCTGGCGGCGACCGGCCACACGGCGCTGCGGTCGTTCTCGGCGGCGTTCCCGGGCTCGAGCTTCGACGAGTCGGACGACGCGCGCGCCACCGCCGAGGCGCTGGGCCTGCCCAACGAGCGCATCGTGGTGCCGACGGCGATCGGCGCGGATTTCGCGCGGATCGTCGCCGCGCTGGACGAGCCCTTCGCCGATCCGTCGTCGTTCCCGACCTGGTACCTCGCCCGCGGCACCGCGCGCGAGGTCAAGGTGGTGCTCGGCGGCGACGGCGGCGACGAGCTCTTCGCCGGCTACAAGCGGATCGCCAAGCACCTGCGCAACCGGTGGCGCGGCTTCGCGCTGCCGATGCCGGTGCTGCCCGACGCGCGGCCGAAGGGCTGGCGCAAGGCGCTCGCCGAACTGTCGCTCGACTGGGAGAGCGCGTACGCGCTGCGCTTCTCCGGCCTGACGCCGAACCAGCGCCGCTTCCTGCAGCCGGATGCCGGCGCGCTGCCCGCGCACCACTGGCGCGCGCCCGACCTCGTCGCGCATTCGCCGGCGGATCGCCTGCTGCGCTGGGACTTCGCCAACTACCTGCCCGAGTACGTGCTGCGCAAGGCGGACCTGTGCACGATGGCGCACGGGCTCGAGCTGCGCACGCCGTTCCTCGATCACCGCTTCGTCGAGGCGGTGCTGGCGCTGCCGGCAAGCGAGCGCTTCACGCGGCCGCCCAAGCGCTGGCTGGCGACCGCGGCGCCGGAGCTCGATCGCCTCGGCGTGTTCGCGCGCAAGAAGCGCGGCTTCAACCCGCCGCTCGCCGGCTGGCTCGGCGGCGACCTGGCGGAACGGCTCCCGGGCGCCGGCGCGTCGCTGGCGACGCTGACGGGCGGGCAACTCGACGCGGCTCGCGTCGACGCGATGATCGGCGCCTACGCGACGACGCCGGCGCTCGCCGAGCAGATTCTGTCGCTCGCGATCCTCGACGAGAGCCTGCGCCAGCTCGCGGCGGAGGCGGCGGATGGCGGGTAGCCGCGCCCCGCTGCGGCTCAAGGCGGTGACGCTCGCGCTGGCGCGCTGGGGCGTCGGTCGCCGCCGGCCGGACGCGCCGCGCCGGATCCTGGTGCTGCACCACCTGCTGCTGGGCGACACGCTGATGGTGACCGCGCTGCTCGCCAAGCTGCGCGAGCGCCACCCCGCCGCGACCATCGTGATGACGGTCGCGAGCGCGATCGCGCCGATCTACGCCGGCCGTCCCTACGGCGTCGACGTCGTCGCGCTCGATCCGCGCGACGCGGCAAGCGCGAGGCCGCTGTTCGACGCGCCGCGGTTCGACGTCGCGTACCTTCCCGCCGACAACCGCTGGTCGTGGCTGGCGCGCGCGCTCGGCATCCGCTGGATCGTCGGCATTGCCGGCGATCGCCCCGCGCACAAGAACTGGCCGGTCGACGAACTCGTGCCGTACTCGGCTGTGCCGACGGCGTTCGGCGACACCGCGGCCGAGCTCGCCGCCGGGCCGGCGCCGGCCCCGTTCGAGCCCGCGCGCTGGCCCGCGCCACCCGTGGTCGATACGCGCGTGCCGCGCGGACCTTACGCGGTGCTGCACGTCGGCGCGAGTTCGCCGCTCAAGCAATGGGAGCCCGCGCGGTGGCGGGCGCTGGCCACGTGGCTGGAGGCGCGCGGGCTCGCCGTCGTGTGGAGTGCGGGACCAGGGGAAGCGGCGCTCATCGATGCCGTAGACGGGGCCGATGGCGGGGCGTCGCGGGCGGTCTCGCCGCTGGTGTCGCGGGCGGTGTCGCAGGCGCCGCGGGTGCCGCGGGTGTCGCGGGTGTCGCAGGGTGTCGCGGGCGCGAACCACGGCGGCGGGGATCCGGTGGCGCCGCCGCGCGTTCGCTTCGCCGGGACGCTGTCGCTCGCGGAGCTCTGGCACCTGCTCGCGCGCGCGTCGCTGCTGGTCGTCCCCGACACCGGGGTGGCCCACCTCGGCCGCATCGTCGGCGTGCCGACGGTGACGCTGTTCGGTCCCGGCTCCGCGACGATCTGCGGGCCCGGGGCGTTCTTCGCCGGCGCGCGCTGCCGCGCCGTCACCGTCGACCCGTTTCCCTGCCGCGACCAGACGGTGCAGTTCTTCCGCGAGGTGCCGTGGGCGCGCCGCTGCGAGCGGCTGCCGGGCCCGCCGCCGGACCGCTGCGCCCGCGCGCGGTGCATGGAGGCGATCGACGTCGTCGCGGTGATCGCGGCGATCGAGGCGCTGGGCGCCGCGGCGCCCGCAGGCTAGCGCGACGACGTCGGCCGGCGCCGTGCCCGCGATCGGCGGCGCCGCGCCGACGGCGGGGCGATCAGCGGGCGGCGGCGATCGCCGCGTCGTCGGTCTGGGGCTCGCCGGCGACCGGCGCGGTGGCGAACTGCAGCCGGTGCAGCTTGGCGTACACGCCGTCGCGCGCGATCAGCTGGGCGTGCGCGCCGACCTCGGCAATGTGCCCGCCGTCGAGCACGACGATCCGGTCGGCGCGTTCGATGGTCGACAGGCGGTGCGCGATCACGATGGTCGTGCGGCCCTGCATCAGCGCGTCGAGCGCCGCCTGCACCTGGCGCTCGGACTCGGTGTCGAGCGCGCTGGTCGCCTCGTCGAGGATCAGGATCGGCGCGTTCTTCAGGATCGCGCGGGCGATCGCGATGCGCTGGCGCTGCCCGCCCGACAGCTTGACCCCGTGCTCGCCGACGTTGGTGTCGAAGCCCTGCGGCAGCGCGCGGATGAAGTCGATCGCGTGCGCCGCCGTCGCGGCGCGTTCGATCGCCTCGCGCGGAGCGCCGCCCATCGCCCCGTAGGCGATGTTGGCGGCGATGGTGTCGTTGAACAGCAGCACGTCCTGCGACACCATCGCGATCTGGCCGCGCAGGCTCGCGAGCGTCAGCGTCGTGATGTCGTGGCCGTCGACGAACAGGCGCCCGGCGGTCGGCTCGTAGAACCGCGGGATCAGGTTGACGAGCGACGTCTTCCCGCTGCCCGACGAGCCGACCAGCGCGACCGTCTCGCCGGGCGCGACGGTGAGCGTGATGTCGGTCAGCGCCTCGCGCTCGTTGCCGGGATAGCGCAGGTGCAGGCGGTCGAAGCGCAGCTCGCCGCGGCAGCGGTCGACCGCGACGGTGCCGGTGTCGGCCTCCTCCTCGTGGTCGAGCAGGCCGAAGATGCTCTCCGACGCGGCGATGCCGCGCTGGATCGCCGCGTTGATTCCCGACAGGCCCTTGAGCCGCTCGAGCAGCGTCAGCAGCGCGACGCAGTACGACAGGAACATCGCGAAGTCGAGCCGGCCCGCCTCGCTCTGCGTCAGCGCGACCCAGACGATGAAGCCGACGGCGCAGGCGGCGAAGAAGACGGTGAGCGGCGAGCTCGCGGCCGTCGCCTGCGACTCCTTCGACATCGCCGCGCGCAGCCGGTTGGCGGCATCGACCGCGCGGCCGCGCTCGTAGGCCTCGCCGCCGAAGATGCGGACCACGCGATGGCCGGTGATCAGTTCCTCGAGCACCTTGGTCAGCGCCCCCGACCGGTCCTGGATGTCGTGCGCGATGCGCCGCAGCCGGCGGCTGAAATACCGGATCGCGCCGCCGACGACCGGCACGATCGCGAAGGTCATGATCGTGAGCCGCCAGTTGAGCCACAGCAGATACCCCATGCTCGCGGTGATCGTCAGCGTCGAGCGCAGCAGGTTGGTGATCGCGCCGGAAGCGGCGGACGCCAGCTGGTGGGCGTCGAAGGAGATCTTCGACTGCACGACGCCGGCGGCGTGCGTGTCGTAGTACGGCGTCGGCAGCCGCAGCAGCTTGTCGATGAGGTCGCGACGCAGGTCGAACACGACGCGGTAGCCGGTCCAGCCCATGCCGTACTCGGAGATGAACGCGCCGAGGCCGCGCAGCAGGAACACGCCGATGATCGTCAGCGGCAGCCACGAAGTCTTCGCGGTCTCGCTGTTCTGGAAGCCGCGGACGATCGGGATCACCAGCCAGGCGAGCAGCAGGTCGCCGGCGGCGACGATGACCATGCCGACGATGGCCAGCGCGAACGTCCACTTGTACGGTCGGACGTAGCGGAGCAGGCGGCGGTAGACGGCGAGGCCCGTCATGGTCGGCGGCGGGGGGTGGAGGAGGGGAGGAGTGGGGCGCAGCTTCGGCCCGGAGCGGGCGGCGGGGCTGCGCTGCGTATTCTAGCGCAGTGGGGGTGCGGCACGCGCCGCCGCCCGGCCGGGGCGCGCCGGGCGGACGGAGCGGCGGCGTCACGCCCGGCCGGCGAGCAGCGCGTCGTAGAGCGCGATCAGGCGCGCGGCCATGGCCTCCGGGGTGAGCGCAGCGACGGCGCCGCGGGCGTTGGCGCCCGCGCGCGCGCGGCGCGCCGGATCGGCGGCCAGCGCTCCCATCGCGGCCGCGAGCCCCGCGACGTCGCGGGCGCCGACGACGGCGCCGGCGTCGTGCGCCGCGACGAGCTCGCCGGCGCCGCAGCGGTCGCTGGTGATCACCGGCAGGCCGCAGGCCAGCGCCTCGAGCACGGCGTTGGAGAGCGCGTCGTAGAGCGTCGGCAGCACGAACGCGTCGGCGGCCCCGTAGTACGGCTTCGGGTCCTGTTGCGGGCCGGCGAAGCGGACGCGCGCCTCGACGCCGAGACGCCGGGCGAGGCGCTCGAAGCGCGGCGCGTGCCGGTCGCGGCCGACGACGACGAGATGCGCCTGCTGCGGCAGCGAAGCCAGCGCCTCGATCGCGCGCCCGACCCCCTTGCGCTCGAAGCCGGAGCCGACCAGCAGGAACACGATGGCGTCGGCAGCGATGCCGAGCCGTGCGCGCACGTCGCCGCGGTGCGCGCGAAGGCCCGGGTGGAACACCGCGCCGTCGATCGCGTTGTAGATGACCGGGAGCCGCGCGAGCGGGAGGCCGAAACGCTGCATGGATCTCCCGCTGCACCATCTTCGAAATGCAGATCACCGCCTGCAGGCGCGGACTCGCGAACATCCGCCGTTCCGCCGCGACGAGGTAGCGGTGGAACGGCGACAGCGCGAGCGCCGCACGCTCGAGCGGCCCGGCGCCCTCGCGCTTGGCGTCGAGCCAGACGGCGTGGACGCCGTCGCCGGCGCGGTAGACGTCGCAGCACGCGATCCGCTCGTGCGACTGCACCAGCGTCGCCGGCGAGCGGGCGAGCGCTGCGCAGGCCGCGCGGTCGAAGCTCCACTGCCGCCAGGTCCGGCCGATGTGCGGCGGGTCGACGATCAGCGGCGTCGCGCCGGTCGCGGCGTCGCGCGGCCACGCGCGCGTGACGATCGTGAGCTCGACCCCGCGCGCGGCGAGCGCGGCCAGTGCGCGCTCGATGAACCTTTCCGCGCCGCCGTAGGGCGTGTAGCGCTGGCGAACGATGGCCAGCCGCATCAGCGCGGCGGATCCGTGGCCGGCGGCGGCGCGGCCGCCCCGTCGTCGTCGGGCGCCGCCTCGGCCTCGCCGGCCGGAACGTCGGCGGCCAAGTCGGCCGGCACGTCGGCGGCCGCGGCATGCGCATCCTCTCCCTCGGCGTTCGACGACCCGACATCGGCCGGCGGGGACCCGGCCCCGGCATTCGCCGCGGCCGGCCCGGCCGTCTCGCTCGCGCGCCGGCCGCGGCCGGTGCGCCGTCTCCGCGTCGGCCGCGGCATCGGCGCGCGCGTCGTCGGCGACCGCGACCGCGTGGGCTGCGCGCGCCGCCTCGACTCCGGCGGCGGCGGCGGCCACCGCGGCGGCGGCCGCCGCCGCGCGAGCGCTGCGCCGCGCGGCGTCCTGCTTCGCGCGCTCGGCCGACTCCTCGAACAGGTCCTTGTAGAGCAGCACCAGCTTCAGCGTCAGCGCCGAGGGAGACAGCGGCAGCACCGCGCCGCGCGCGTTGGCGGCGAGGCGCGCGCGGGTCGCGTCGTCGGACAGCGCGCGCATCTGCGCGGTGAGTCCGGGCACGTCGCGCGCGGGGCACACGAGACCGCAGTCGTGCGCCAGCACGAGCTCGGCGACGCCGCACTTGGTGCTGGTGATCACCGGCAGCCCGCAGGCCATCGCCTCCAGCGCGACGTCGGGGCAGGGATCGTAGACGGTCGGCAGCACGAGCACGTCGGCCGCACCGTAGAGCGGCCTCGGGTCGGACTCGTCGGTGACGAAGATGGCGCGTCCGCCCACGCCGTACTGCTGCGCCAGCGCCCGATACCGCTCTTCGCGCCGGTCGCGCCCGGCGATGACCAGGTGGGCGCTCGCCGGCAATTCCGCCAGCGCTTCGATCGCGGCCGCGACTCCCAGCCGCTCGAAGCCCGATCCGGCGAGCAGGAACAGCAGCGCCCCGGCCGGCACGCCCAGGCGCGCACGCACGGCGTCCCGATTGCCGGCGACGCCGGGATGAAAGATCTCGCTGTCGACGCAACGCGGAATCACGTGGACCCGCGCCGCCGGCAGGTTGTAGCGCTCGACCACCTCGTCGCGCACCATGCCCGACCCGACGATCACCGCGCGCAGCCACGGGCTCGCGTACATCGCCCGCTCGGCGGACACCAGGTAACGGTGCCAGGGGTTCGTGGCGAGACGCAGCCGCTGGCCGAGCGTCGCGCCGCGTCGCCATTCGTCGAGCCGGGCGGCGTGCACGCCGTCGTTCGCGAAGTAGGCGTCGCAGCAGGTGACGCGATCGTACGAAACGACGAGGTCGGCCTTGGCGCTGCCGATCTGGCGGGCGACCTCGCGCGCGAATCCGGCGTCGCGCCGCCAGCGCCCGACGAATCCCGGATCGACGGTCTTGGGCTCGATCAGCTGCAGCCGCGTCTGCGGCCAGTCGCGCGAGTACAGCGTGATCGCGACGTTGCGCTCGAGCAGCGCCTCGAGCGCGTCCTCGTGAAAGCGCTCGCCGCCGGTGAACGGCGCCGCGCGCTGACGGATCAGCGCCAGCCTCACGTTCCGGCGCTCCCCAGCACGCGCGCGAACGCGGCGTGCACGCGCTCCACCGGCAGCGTGGACAGGCACTCGGACACCTTGCCGCCGCCGCAGCCGTCGATGCCGCACGGCCGGCAGGGGTGGCTGGCGGACGCGACCACCTCGGCGCGCACCCGCCACGGCCCCCATTCGTGTTCACCCGACGGTCCGAACAGCGCGACCACCGGCGTCCCGACCGCCGCGGCGATGTGCATCGGGGCCGAATCGACGCCGATGAAGGCGCGGGCACGGGCGGTCAGCGCCGCGAGCTCGGACAGCGACAGCGTGCCGGCGAGGTCGACGACGCGGCTGCGCGTCGCCGGGGCGATCGCCGCGAGGACTTCGCCGACCAGCGCGCGTTCGCGTTCGTCCGGCGCGCCGGTGAGGACGACGGCGTGGCCGTCGGCCGCCATCCGGTCGAGCAGCGCCGCGGTGCTCGCGGCGGGCCAGCACTTGAACAGCCAGCGCGAGCCCGGGTGGCATTGGACGAACGCGCCGCGCCCCAGTCCGTGCTGCGCGAGCAGCGCGTCGGCCTTCGCGTCGGCCGCGGCGCCGGGCACCAGCACCAGCCGGCGGTCGTCGGCGTCGGGCTGGACGCCCAGCCGGCGCAGCGCGTCGAGATTCGCCTCGACCGCGTGGCGCGGCGTCGCGAGCGGCTGGCGGTACAGGTGCGTGAAGCTTCGCGCCCACCAGCGCGACGCGTCCGGCGCGCTCGCGCGCCACGGCGTAGCGCGGCTTCAGCATCCGGGCGAGCGTGGCCCCGCGGGGATGCTCGGTCAGGTGGACGAGCAGGTCATAGCGGCGCGCGCGCAGCGCCGCGTGCAGGCCGCGCTCAGCGCGGAACTGGGCGACGACGCCCTGCCGCTTCCACTCCCGGTCGATGGTGTGGAGCTGGGCGACCGCCGGATGGCCGGCCAGCATCGGCGCCGTTTCGCGGTACACCAGCGCATCGACCTCGGCGTGTGGCGCCGCCCGGCGCAGCGCCGTGAAGACGGGGGAGGCAAGCAGGACGTCGCCGTGGTGGCGCAGCTTGGTGACCAGCACGCGGTGAACCGTCGCGAGGTCCACGGCGTCCGGCAGGAAACTTGACATGGGGGCGACGATAGCAAAAAAAGCGGCGCCGGTCGCCCGACCGGGTCAGGCGTCGTACCTTGCCGCCCGGCCGAAGACGTCGTTCCGGGGCACGCGCGGGACGGCGCCCGGTCCACTTTTCCCGGCCGGATGCTCCATGGCGGCGGGCTTCGCTCATGTAGAATGGGCACTCACTTCACGTCCGCCGCGCCCCGCCTCCCGCGCTTCCTCCCGCCCGCTCCCGCCGCCCGACATGCCGATCGACGCCGTCAACGCTGCGCTCAAGGCGCACATCCTGGCCGAGGCGCTGCCGTACATCCAGCGCTTTCACGACAAGACCATCGTCGTGAAATACGGCGGCAACGCGATGACCGAGCCGGCGCTCAAGGCCGGCTTCGCCCGCGACGTCGTCATGCTGAAGCTGGTCGGCATGAACCCCGTCATCGTCCACGGCGGCGGTCCCCAGATCGGCGACCTGCTCGGCAAGATGGGAATCAAGAGCGAGTTCCGGCAGGGCATGCGCGTCACCGACGAAAGCGTGATGAACGTCGTCGAGATGGTGCTGGGCGAGCTCAACCAGGAAATCGTCGGGCTGATCAACCAGCACGGCGGCAAGGCGGTGGGGCTGACCGGGCAGGACGGCGCGTTCATCCACGCCCGCAAGATGATGCTGAAGAGCGACACGACCCGCGGCGAGCTCGTCGACATCGGCTTCGTCGGCGAGATCGAGCGCATCGACCCGGAGATCATCCAGCTCCTCGACTCGCGCGACTTCATCCCGGTGGTCGCGCCGATCGGCGTCGGGCAAGGACGGCGTCGCCTACAACATCAACGCCGACCTCGTCGCCGGCAAGCTCGCCGAGACGCTGAAGGCCGAGAAGCTCGTGCTGATGACCAACACGACCGGCGTCCTCGACAAGAACGGGACGCTGCTGACGGGACTCACCGCGAGCGAGATCGACGCGCTGTTCGCCGACGGGACGATCCACGGCGGCATGCTGCCCAAGATCGGCTCCGCGCTCGACGCGGTCAAGAACGGGGTCGAGAGCTCGCACATCATCGACGGCCGCGTCGAGCACGCGCTGCTGCTCGAGGTGCTCACCAACGAAGGGGTCGGCACGATGATCCGCGCCGACGCCAGCCCGCCGCGGTACTGACGCGAACTCCCGAGGCCAGCCCCGATGCCCGCGCGACCCGGCGAACGACGGCTGCAGATCCTGCAGACGCTGGCCACGATGCTCGAGGCGCCGCGCGGCGAGCGGATAACGACCGCCGCGCTGGCGGCGAAGCTCGACGTGTCCGAGGCCGCCCTGTACCGGCACTTCGCCAGCAAGGCGCAGATGTTCGAGGGCCTGATCGAATTCATCGAGTCGTCGCTGTTCGGCCTCGTCAACAAGATCGCCGCCGAGACCGCCGACGGCGCGGCGCAGGCGCAGCAGATCGTCGCCGTCCTGCTGGGCTTCGCCGAGAAGAACCCGGGCATGGTGCGCGTGCTGATCGGCGACGCGCTGGTCAACGAGGACGAGCGGCTGCAGGCCCGCATCAACCAGCTCGTCGACCGCCTCGAGGCGTCGCTGCGCCAGGCGCTGCGCATCGCGCAGGCGGGGGGCACTGGGCCGGCGAACCCGCCGCCGACGCCAATCTGCTGACGGCCTTCGTCGTCGGTCGCTGGCAGCTCTTCGCCAAGAGCGGCTTCAAGCGGTCGCCGCAGGACGGCTGGGACGCGCAGCGCGCGTACCTGTTCCGCTGACCCGGCCGGCCGCGCCGACCCGCGGTCACGCGCCCGATCCTCCGGCCCCGATGGCGAGCCTGCTCGATCCCGCGATCCTGTTCTTCTTCTTCGGCGTCGGCGCCGCGCTGGTCCGCAGCAACCTCGAGATTCCCGGGGCGCTGGCCAAGTTCTTCTCGCTCTACCTGCTGCTCGCGATCGGCTTCAAGGGCGGCGTCGCGCTGTCCGAGACCGGGGTGACGCGCGAGGCCGCGACCGCGGTGGCGCTGGGCGTCGGGTTCGCCTTCGCCGTGCCGCTGTGGAGCCACGCGATCCTCAGGCGCCGGCTCGGCGCCTTCGACGCGGCGGCCATCTCGGCCGCCTACGGGTCGGTGTCGGCGGTCACCTTCATCACCGCCGGCGCGTACGCCGCGCGGCAGGGCGTGGCCGGCGGCGGCCACATGGCGCTGGCGCTGGCGCTGATGGAAACGCCGGCGATCCTGATGGCCATCGTGCTGGCCAACCGCGCCCGCCGCGACACGCTTCCGGCCCGCGGCTCCGGCGGCCCGGCGGCCGACGGGCGAAGTCCCGCGGGAGTCTCCGCCGTCCTGCTCGAGGCGTTCACCGACGGCGCCCACCTGATGCTGCTCGGCAGCATCGCCATCGGCGCGCTGACGGGCACCGCCGGCAAGGCGACGATCGACCCGCTGATCACCGGACTGTTCAAGGGAATCCTGCTGTTCTTCCTGCTCGACATGGGTCTCGTCGTCGGCCGCCGGCTGCGCGAGGCGCGCGCGCTGCCGCCGTTCCTGATCGGATTCGCGCTGGTCATGCCCGTCGTGCACGCGGCGCTGGCGCTGCTCGCGGCCCGCGCGCTCGGCGTCGCGCCGGGCGACGCCTTCCTGCTCGCGGTGCTGATCGCCAGCGCGTCGTACATCGTCGTGCCGGCCGTGGTGCGCTACGCGATTCCGGAGGCGAACCCGGCGTACTACTTCGGCATGGCGCTCGCGGTCACGTTCCCGTTCAACATCGCGATCGGCCTGCCGCTCTACTTCGGCTGGATGAGCTGGCTGTGGGGACGCGGATGAAGCGGGCGCGGCGAGCGGTCGTCGCGGCGACGGCCGCAGGGAGACTCGGATGAAACCGGTGAAACGGCTGGAGATCGTCGTCGACGAGGCCGAGCTGCCTCGCCTGCTCGCGGCGCTCGACGCGGCGGGAGTCGCGGGCTACACGGTCCTCCGCGATGCGCAGGGCAAGGGGCGGCGCGGGCGGCGGGGAGGCGACGGGCTTTCCGGCGAATTCAGCAACGGCGTCGTGATCATCGCGGCGCCCGCCGTGGACGCGCAGCGCATCGTCGACGTCGTGCGGCCGATACTCGTGCGCCACGGCGGAGTCGCGCTGCTGTCGGACGCCGAGTGGGTCGTCCACTGATCGCGCGTCGCACCGCGTCTGCGCGCCGGCGTGTCGCCGGTCGGCTCTCGCGGCGGGGGCCGCCGCGGGACCCGAGGACTTCGATGCCGGTTCAGGCCGCCTTCACCGTCGACGGCGCCAGCGCGCAGCCGACGATTCGCCACTGGCCGTCGCGCTGGCGCTGCATCGTGTACAGCGCGACCAGGACGGTGTTGTCCGGCTGCACCAGCCGCAGCGGCTGGATGACGGTGCCGCCGAGCACCGCGCCGTCGAGGAACTCGTCGTAGCGCGCGCCGAGCAGCGGCGGGTAGCCTCGCTCCACCATCCGCAGGAACGCGTCCGCGCTGCGGTAGTGCGCGCGGGTCGCCGGCGCGGCGAAGCCGAACGCCTTCGCGGCGTCGCCCGCCCTCAGCGCGTCGATCTGGGCGCGGACGACGGCGCGGATCGCCGTCCATTCGGTCGCCGGCAGCGACGACTCGTCGGGACGCGACTGGGCAAGGGCGCGGCCCGGCGCGACGACCGGCAGCGCCGACGCCGCGAGCAGGGCCGCGACCGCCGCCAGAACGGCGAACGCCGACCGGCAACGCCGGCGCTGCCGCCCGGCGTCGGCGCCGGCGTCGCGCCCGGCCACCGGTGTCATCGCGTCTCCGCGCACACGGGGCAGGCGGGGTCGCGGGACACCTTCACCTCGTGCCAGCGCATCGCCAGCGCGTCGAGCAGCAGCAGCCGGCCGGCGAGCGACTCGCCGACGCCGGCGACGAGCTTGAGCGCCTCGGCGGCCTGCGTCGCGCCGACGATGCCGACCAGCGGCGCGAACACGCCCATCACCGCGCAGCGCGTCTCCTCGAGCTCCTCGCCCTCGCCGAACAGGCAGTGGTAGCAGGGGGCGTCCGGAGTCCGCGAATCGAACACCGCGATCTGGCCGTCGAAGCGGATCGCGGCGCCCGAGACCAGCGGGCGTCCCGCGGCGACGCAGGCGCGGTTGATCGCGTGGCGGGTCGCGAAGTTGTCGCTGCAGTCCAGCACCACGTCGGCGCGGGCGACCAGCGGCGCGAGCTCCGCCGGGCCGACGCGGGCGTGGATGCCCTCGACGCGGATGTCCGGATTGACCGCGGCGATGCGGTGCCGGGCCGCCTTGACCTTGGGCTCGCCGATGTCGGCGGTCGAATAGAGGATCTGTCGCTGCAGGTTGGTGAGATCGACGGCATCCGGGTCGGCCACCGTCACCGTGCCCACGCCCGCGGCCGCGAGGAACTGCAGCGCCGGCGCACCGAGCCCGCCGGCGCCGACGATCAGTGCGTGCGCGGCGGCAAAGCGCTCCTGCGCCTCGAGGCCGAACTCGGGCAACAGGATGTGACGGCTGTAGCGGAGAAGTTGCGCGTCGTCCATGGCGGGTCATCCGGGCCGCGAAAGCAAGACGCCCGCGGCCGGCCGGAAAAAGCCGGGCCGGTCAGAAGGCGCCGGGTTGGCCGGACCGGACAGAAGAGCGCCCGGGTTGGCCGGGCGCCGGGCAAACCGGGGCGCAGGCTACTGCGGCTTCGCTTGCGCGGCGAGCGACTTGGTCGACGCGATCACCGGCTGGCCCTTCAGGTGATTCATCGCCTGCGTCAGCTGGAAGTCGTCGGCCGCGCCGAACTCGAAACGCGGCAGCGGCGGGGGCGTGTCGACCTTGTCGGCCTTCGGCGCCGACTTGGGGTCCACCGCGGCAGTCTCGCCCTTGGCCGCGGGCTTGCCGGTCTCGAGATGACGATCGAGGTTGGCTTCGCGAATGCGATTCTGCGAGTCGCGGCCGTCGTCGACGTAGATGTCCGGCTCGATGCCCTTGGCCTGGATCGAGCGGCCCGACGGCGTGTAGTAGCGCGCCGTCGTCAGCTTGAGGCCGGCATTGTTGCCGAGGGGGAGGATCGTCTGCACCGAGCCCTTGCCGAAGGTCTGCGCGCCGATCACCGTCGCGCGCTTGTGATCCTGCAGCGCGCCGGCGACGATTTCGGAGGCCGACGCGGTGCCGCCGTCGACCAGCACGACCATCGGCACCTTCTTCACCGCGGCCGGCAGGTCGCGGAAGTAGTCCTCGCCGCGGCGCGAGTAGTCCTCGCGGCGCGCGGACAGGCGCATCTTCGCGTCCGGCGTGCGCCCGTCGGTGTAGACGACCAGCGCATCCTTGGGCAGGAACGCCGCCGACACCGCGACCGCCTGGTTCAGCAGGCCGCCCGGATCGCTGCGCACGTCGAGCACGAGGCCCTGGAGTTCCCCGGCCTTGTAGAACTCCTTGATGGCCTTGGCGAGATCCTCGCCGGTGCGGTCCTGGAACTGGCGGACGCGGATGTACCCGTAGCCCGGCTCCAGCATCTTGGCGCGGACGCTCTTGACGTTGATTTCCTCGCGCGTCAGCGTGAAGGTGAGCGGCGCCTCGGCGTCCTTGCGGAAGACCGTCAGCACCACGTCGGTGCCCGGCTTGCCGCGCATCTTCTCGACGGCCTTCGACAGCGGCACGCCGCGGGTCGCCATGTCGTCGATCTTGACGATCAGGTCGCCGGACTTGATGCCGGCGCGGAACGCGGGCGTGTCCTCGATCGGCGAGATCACGCGGACGACGCCGTCCTCGACGCCCACCTCGATGCCGAGGCCGCCGAACTTGCCCTGCGTGCTGACCTGCATCTCCTTGAACGCGTCGGCATCGAGGAAATCGCTGTGCGGATCAAGGCCGTGCACCATGCCGTTGATCGCTTCCTTGATCAGCTTCTCGTCGGGCACCGTCTCGACGTAGTCGCTCTTGATGCGGCCGAACACGGCGGCCAGCAGCTGCAGGTCCTCGTAGGGGATCGGGAGCCTCGCCTCGCGCTGCGCGACGGCCGAGAAGTTGAGCGAGAGCAGCACGCCCAGCACCGCGCCCAGGCCGATCAGTCCTGCCTTCTTCCAGCTGTTGCCCATGCTCGTCGATCCTTCCTGCGGTGGTGCGGTTGAGAGTCCGCGGTGCGCGGGACCCTGCGGTTGCTGCCCGGCCCCCGCGTCGGGCGGGAGGCGCGGTCGCTAGCGGACGGCCCAGGACGCGGGGTCAACCGCGGTCCCGTCGAATCGGACCTCAAAATATACACCGGAATCCGGACTGCCACCGGAGGCCCCGGCCTGCGCCACCGGCTCGCCTTCCCGCACGTCGGCGCCGACCGCGGCGAGCAGGGCGTCGTTGTTCCCGTACAGCGTCATCCAACCGCCGCCGTGGTCGAGAATCAACAGGTTGCCGAATCCCCGCAGCCAGTCGGCGAACACCACCCGACCGGCGGCGACCGCCTTGACCTCCTGGCCGGGGGCGCAGCGGATGAACCAGCCCTTCCACTTCGTGCCGCCGGACTCCCTTGAGACGCCGAAACGGCCGATCGGTTCCCCGGCGACCGGCACGGACAGACGACGCGGGGGCAACGGGCCGACCGGCGGCGCGGCCGGCGCGGGTGACGCGGCGCCGGGAGCCGCGGGTTTCGGGCGGGCGGTCGGGGGAGCAGGCCGCGGCGCCCGCGCCAGCCGCTCCAGCAGCGCCTCGAGCCGCGCCTCGTCGCGGCGCAGTGTCTCGAGCGCCCGGCGCTGGCGGCGGACATCCTCGGCAATGCGGGCGAGCACCCGGACGCGCGCCGCCCGGTCGCGCTCGAGCTCGGCGCGCGCCCCGGCCTCGTCGCGGAGCAGGGCGTCCAGCCCCTTCTGCTCGGCCGCCGCTTCCTCCGAGAGCGCCGCCAGCCGCTCGCGGTCCGCGGCGAGGTCGGCGATGACCTGCGCCCGTGCCTCCCCGATGCGCCGGAAGTAGAACATCAGCCGGTCGATGTCGCCCGGATCGCGGCCGGAAAGCAGCAGCTTGAGCGGGTCGGTGTCGCCGCCGGCGTAGCGCTGCACGAGCAGTTGCGCCAGCCGCGACTGCTCGGTGGCCGTCCTCGACTCGACGCGGGCGCGCTCGTTCGCGATCGTCACCAGTCGCGCGCGCGCCGCCGCCTGCGCCTGCGCGAGCTCGTACAGCCGGCGATTGGCCTCCGAAATCGCCCGCTCCGATTCGCGCAGCGCGTCGGCCGCCTCGCCGCGCGTCGCCTCCGCGGCGGCGAGCTCGCGCTGCACCGTCTCGGCGCGCGCCCGGACGGCCCGGCGCTCGGCCTCGACGTCGCGGGGCGAGCGGGGTGCCGACGGCGCCGCGGGCGCGGCCCGCACCGCGGCCGGTTCGGCCGCGGACTTCGCGGTCGCGCGGTCCGCGGCCTGCGCGCGTGGCAGCGTGCCGCCGGGCGGCGCGAGCAGGACGAGCGCGGCGAGCGCCGCCGCCAGCCGTCGCCGCCGGCGCGCCGCCGTCACTCGAACGTGACGAGCGGCCGGCCGGTCATCTCCGGCGGCTGCGGCAGGCCCATCAGCGCCAGCAGTGTCGGCGCGACGTCGGCGAGCGCACCGCCCGGCGCAAGCCGCGCGGGGCGGCCGACGTACACCAACGGGACGACGTTGAGCGTGTGCGCGGTGTGCGCCTGCCCGGTGGCGGGGTCGTGCATCATTTCGGCGTTGCCGTGGTCGGCGGTGATCAGCACCTCGCCGCCCGCCGCGCGCGCCGCGTCGACGACGCGGCCGACGCACACGTCCAGCGCCTCGACCGCCTTGACCGCGGCGGCGAAGTTGCCGGTGTGGCCGACCATGTCGCCATTCGCGTAGTTGCAGACGATGGCGTCGTAGCGGCCGCTGCCGATCGCGTCGACCAGCCGGTCGGTGACTTCGAAGGCGCTCATTTCCGGCTTCTGGTCGTAGGTCGCGACCTTCGGCGAGGGCACCAGCACGCGGTCCTCGCCCGGCCACGGGGTCTCGACGCCGCCGCTGAAGAAGTACGTGACGTGCGCGTACTTCTCGGTCTCGGCGATGCGCAGCTGCGTCAGGCCCCGCGCCGAGAGGTATTCGCCGAAGCCGTTGCGGATCGACTGCGGCCCGAACGCGACGGGCAGGTGCGCGTAGTCGTCCCCGTAGCTGGTGAGGCACACGAAGCGCTCCAGCGCCGGGACGCGCGGACGCGGGAAGCCGTCGAACGCGTCGTCGGTGAATGCCCGGGTCAGCTCGCGCGCACGGTCGGCGCGGAAGTTCATGAACACGACGACGTCGCCGTCGGCGACCGTGGACGCTTCGCCGCGCGTCGCCGATGACCGTCGCGGCGACGAACTCGTCGGACTCGCCCCGCGCGTACGCGGCCTCGAGCGCCGCCGCCGCCGTCGGCGCCGCGTGCGCCGCGCGCGCGTCGACGATCGCGTTCCAGGCCTCCCGGACCCGGTCCCAGCGCTGGTCGCGATCCATCGCGAAGTAGCGCCCCGTGATCGACGCGATGCGGGCGGCCGGGTGCCGTGCGCACACCGCTTCCATGAACGCGAGCGACGAGGCCGCGCTCCGCGGGGGCGTGTCGCGACCGTCGAGAAAGGCGTGGACCCGCACGGCGGCGCCGGCCTTCGCCGCCAGTTCCACCATCGCCGCGATCTGGCGCTCGTGGCTGTGCACGCCGCCCGGCGAGAGCAGGCCGAGCACGTGGACCGCGTGGCCGGTGCCGGCGGCCGCGCGCACCGCGTCGGCGAGCACCGGATTGCGCGCGAATTCGCCGTCGGCGATCGCCTTGTCGATCCGCGTGAAATCCTGGTAGACGACGCGGCCCGCCCCGATGTTGAGGTGGCCCACTTCCGAATTTCCCATCTGGCCGCCGGGCAGGCCGACGTGGAGTTCCGAGGCGTCGATCGTCGTGTGCGGATTCGAAGCCAGCAGGGCCTTCCAGCGCGGCATCGTCGCCGCGCAGATGGCGTTGTCGGGCGCGTCGGGTCGGCAGCCGAAGCCATCGAGGATCAGCAGCACGACGGGCCGCACCGCGGGACGGATGCCCGCGCCCGGCGCGGGGCGGAGGGCCGGATCGGGGGGCGATTCAGGGCGGGTGGGGACAGGCGTGGTGGAGGCCATGGTATCCGGACGGACGGCACGGGAGGGGCCGCTGCGCTATCATTTTACCTTTTGCCCCGCCGGCTCCTCCGGCGGCCCGTACCCCGGCCGGCCCCGCCGGCCAGCTCCGTGACCGATTCCATGTCCTTCATACAGAACAACTGGATGCTGATCCTCGTCGCGTTCCTTTCGGGCGCGATGCTGGTCTGGCCGCTCGTGCAGCGTCGTTTTTCGCCGATGAAGGATATCGGCAACCTCAACGCCACCCACCTCATCAATCACAAGGACGCCGTGCTGCTCGACGTGCGCGAGACCAAGGAATACGAGGGCGGGCGGCTGCCGAACGCCATCCACATCCCCTTGTCCCAGCTCGACGGGCGCGCCGCGGAACTCGACCGGTTCAAGGGCCGGCCGGTGATCGCGTACTGCGCCAGCGGCGCGCGCGCCCGGATGGCCGGCGCCGCGCTGGCGAAGCACGGCTTCACCGACATCTACAACCTCGACGGCGGCGTCCGGGCATGGAAGGACGCCGGCCTCCCGCTGGAGAAGTCGGCATGACCAGCCCGAAGGTCACGATGTACTCGACCGGCATGTGCCCGTATTGCGTCCAGGCCGAGCGGCTGCTGAAGGCCAGGGGCGTCGACCGCGATCGACAAGCTGCGCGTCGACGCCGATCCGGCGCTGCGCGACGCGATGATCGAGAGGACCGGCCGGCGGACCGTGCCGCAGATCTACATCGGCGAGGTCCACGTGGGCGGCTACGACGACCTCGTCACGCTCGACCACGCCGGTCGGCTGGCCCCGCTGCTCGCGGGCGGCGCGGACCCGGCCTGAAGGCCGGCGGATTCGCCGCCGGCGGGCTTTCGGGGAGGCCGCGGCGCGGGCACGGTCGCCGATGCGGTAAAATCGCGCCTTTGACCCCATCCGAAGGACCGCATCATGGCTGAAGCACCCCAGGCCGCCGGCAACGGCGGCGGCAACGACCTCGTCGCCTTCTCGATCGACAAGATCTACGTCAAGGACCTGTCGCTCGAGAACCCCGGCGCTCCGCAGTCGTTCCTGTCGCAGGAAAACCCGCAGATCGAGGTCGGCCTGCGCACCAAGGCCGAGCAGATCCAGCCCGACGTCTACGAGGCGGTGCTGACCGTGACGCTGACGGCGAAGGTCGGCGATCGCACGCTGTTCCTGGTCGAGGCCGCGCAGGCGGGCATCTTCACGATCAAGGGCGTGCCGCCCGAGGGTCTGCAGCCGGTGCTGGCGATTCATTGCCCGACGGTGCTGTTCCCCTACGTTCGCGAAACGCTCGCCGACGCCGTCGGCCGCGCGGGCTTTCCGCCGATCCACCTCGCGCCGATCAATTTCGAGGCGCTGTACGCGCAGCAGGCGGCGCAGCAGGCCTCGGCTCCGGCCGTCGCCGCCGTCACCAACTGACCGCGCGGGGGGCGCCGCCAACGCGCCCCCCGGCTGCCGCGCCGTGCCGACGCAACGAATGGCCCACTTGCCTCGCGCGATCTCCGGCGCGGTGGTCCGCGGCGTCGCGTTGCCGGTGCTGATGGCCGTCGCCGTCTTCACCGCGCCGTTCGCGCGCGGCGCCGACTTCCGCACCACCGGCGACGTCGCGGTCCTGTTCGACGCGCCGTCGTCCAAGGCGAGGCCGCTGTTCGTGCTCGGTCGCGACACGCCGCTCGAGGTGATCGTTCCCATCGAGGGGTGGATCAAGGTGCGCGACGCCGGCGGCTCCATCGGCTGGGTCGAGCGCAGGACGCTGGGCGAGCGCCGGATGCTGGTCGTCCGCGTTCCCATGGCCGACGTTCGCGCCGCGGCCGACGACGCGTCGCCGCTGGTGTTTCGCGCCGAGCAGAACGTGCTGCTCGAGCTTGCCGAGCCCGCCGCGTCGGCCGCGACGACCGTCGCCCCCGGCTGGGTGAAGGTGAAGCACCGCGACGGCCAGCTCGGCTTCGTCCGGCTGCCGCAGGTCTTCGGGCTGTGACCGCCGTCCCGACGCCGCCCTTGCGCCGGCGCTGAACCCGGTGCTCAGCGACGTCCTTTTCGTCGGCGCCGGCGCCTGGGGCACGGCGCTCGCCGCGCATGTCGCGCGTCGCCCCGACGTGCGCGTCTCCCTGCTGGCGCGCGACGCCGGCCAGGCGTCGGCCATCGCCGCGGCGCGCGAGAACGTCCGCTACCTGCCGGGCATCCGGCTGCCCGACGCGCTGGCGGTCACGCACGATGCGACCATCGCGGCGCGCGCATCGCTCGTCGTCGTGGCCACCCCGGTGGCGGCCCTGTCAGACGTCGCCGACACGCTCGCCGCCGCGGGAGTGCGGGCGCCGCTGGTCTGGCTGTCGAAAGGATTTATCGTCGTCGCGCCGACGGCGGAGTTTCCCGCCGGCGCGGCGCTCGCCCACCAGTGGCTGGTGCCGCGATGGCCCGCGCCGGTGGGGGTGATTTCCGGACCCAGCTTCGCCGAGGAGGTCGCGCGCGGGCTTCCGACCGCGGTCGCCGTCGCCGCGACGTCGCGGTCGCTCGCCGCCGACGTCGCGCACCTGCTGCACGCGGGTACGCTGCGCGCGTACGAAAGCGACGACATCGCCGGTGTCGAGATCGGCGGCGCGGTGAAGAACGTGCTCGCCATCGCCGCCGGCGCCAGCGACGGCCTGGGCTTCGGCCACAACGCCCGCGCCGCGCTGATCACGCGCGGGCTCGCCGAAACGGGACGGCTGTCCGCCGCGATGGGCGGCCGGCGGGAGACGCTGATGGGGCTGGCCGGGCTGGGCGACCTCGTGCTCACCTGCACCGGCGACCTGTCGCGCAACCGGCGCGTCGGACTGGCGCTTGCGCAGGGCCGGAGCCTCGGCGACATCCTGCGCGAGCTGGGCCACGTCGCGGAGGGCGTGACCGCCGCCGCGGCGGTCCGCTCGCTCGCCCGCCACCACCGCATCGACATGCCCATCGCGACGGCGGTCGACCGCGTGCTGCACGAAGGCCTGCCGGTGCGCGATGCCGTCCTCGGGCTCCTCGCCCGCGAGCCCACATCCGAGTCCTGACCCGGGCCGCGGTCAGCGGGGTTTGAGCCGGTAGAGCATTTCGCCCGCACGCGGGACGAGGAGAATGCCTTCCGCCTCCCGGCCGCGCCAGGTCTCGGGATCGATCGACGCCGGGTCGCGGTAGCCGAGGTTGATCTTCCGGCAGCGCGCCTCGGAAATGCCGGTGGCGAGCGTCACCTGCACGCGCGGCGTCTCGACGCCCGTGCTCGCGTCGTAGCTGCCCATGCCCTTCACGTGCGTCGAGTGCGCGAGCACGCCGCCGGGGTACTTGGCGAACCGCCCGGGCTGGGCGAGGAAGTAGTCGCGGCAGTGGTAGCCGATTTCCTCGAGGACGTGGCCGTGCGTGACGCTGACCTCGGTGATGTGCGGCGCGTAGATGATCACCTCGCCGCCGTCGGCGACGGCCGGCTCGATCTTGTACATGCCCTTGCCCGCGGTCCAGAGGTCGGCGTACATCGGCGGCATCACCGAGAGCACCTGCTTCATCGGCTGGTCCAGCCACACGATGTGCCGCTGCGACGACAGCGCCGACGCGCGCTCCCAGGCTTCGCGCGCCGACCCGAAATAGAGGCCGGCCAGGCCCTCCGGCGTGACGACCAGCGCGAGGCAGGACGTGGGCACCGTCACCATCGACGCGGCCCGGTCGATGACCGCGCGCACCGGCGTGTAGCCGGATCCGATCACCTCGAAGTTGGTGATCAGCGCGCCGAGCCAGTGCGTGAAGTTGATGATCTCGGGCCCCGCGATGCCGGGAAAGTAGTACTTGTTGCCGCCCGAGAAGCCGACGACCTCGTGCGGGAACACCGGGCCGCAGATCACGACGTGATCGTAGTCGAAGATCCGACGGTTGAGCGACACCGGGACGTCCTGCGCCAGCCGCCCGCCGGTGAGCGTCGCGATCTCGGCGGCGGGGATCACGCCGACGTGACGCGAACATCGCGGGGTCGTGCCACTCGTGGTTGTGGATGCGCGACGCGCCGGTGCGCCCCGCGACCACCGTCCGCCCGACCAGCCTCGAGAGCGCCGCGTCGTCCATCGGCTGGTGGGTGCCCAGCGCCACGAGGAAGTCGAGCGCCGCGACCCGGCCGCCGAGCAGCTCCTGGAACAGCCCGAACAGCGTCGGCATCGGCATGGTGCGCGTGCCGTCGGGAATGATGAACAGGACGCGCTTGCCGTCGACCGGGAGCGAGGCGAGCGCGTCGCGGACGATCGCCCGCGTCTCGTCGTCGGTGAGGAACCCGTCGGTGCGACCCGATCCGATCATCGGCCATAGCGTACACGCGTTGCCCCGGCGGTGTATCGCCCCGGCGCAATCGACGGGCCGCGAAATCCGCGCCGTCGCCCCCCGGACCGGCCGATTCCGCCTGCCTCGTCCCGACGCGCCGGGCAGGACGCGGTAGACTTCTCCGCTGCGCGCGGCGCCGGCAGGATCCCACGGGCGTGGGGCAGGCCGCGTATCGCCGCCGACGACCCGAGACCGCCATGAGCGAACTTCCCGCTGGCAGCACCGTCGATATCCTCTACGGCCGGACGGGGCTGCGCGTGCCGCTGCCCGCGGGGGCGCGCGCGACCGTCATCGGCAAGGCGGCGCTGCCCAAGCTCCCCGATCCGCACGCCGCGGTGGGGGACGCGCTGGCGCGGCCGGTCGGCGCGCCGCCGTTCGCCTCGCTGGCGCAGGGGCGCCGGAGCGCCTGCATCCTGATCTGCGACATCACGCGACCCGTGCCCAACCACCTGTTCCTGCGGCCGCTGATCGAAGGCATGCTCGCCGCCGGCATCCCGCGCGAGTCCATCACCGTGCTGGTCGCGACGGGACTGCACCGGCCGAACGAGGGCGCCGAGCTCGAGGCGCTGGTCGGCGACCCGTGGGTGCAGCAGACCGTGCGCGTCGAGAACCACTTCGCGCGTGACGCCGCCGCGCACGTCGACCTCGGCACGACGCCGGGCCGGCGCACGCCGGTCAAGCTCGACCGCCGCTTCGTCGAGGCGGACCTCCGGATCGCGACCGGGCTTGTCGAGCCGCACTTCATGGCGGGCTACTCTGGCGGACGCAAGGTGATCGCTCCCGGCGTCGCGCACGAGGACACGATCCGCACGTTCCACAGCGCGCGCTTCATGGAGGACCCGGCGGCGATCCAGTGCAATCTCGACGGCAATCCGCTGCACGACGAGCAGCTCGCGATCGTGCGGATGCTGGGCGAGGTCTACGCGGTCAACACGGTGATCGACGAGGCGCGCGACCTCGTGCACGTCAACTTCGGCGAAGTCATCGCCAGCCACCTCGCCGCGGTGGCGTTCGTGGCCGGGAGCACGCGGCTTCCCGTGGGCCGGCGCTTTGCGACGGTGCTGACGTCTGCCGCCGGCGACCCGCTCGACAAGACCTACTACCAGACCGTCAAGGGCATGGTGACGCCGCTCGACATTCTCGCGCCCGGCGGTACGCTGATCGTCGCGTCCGCCTGCTCGGAGGGCTTCGGTTCGCCGGAGTTCCGCGCCTCGCAGGGCCGGCTGCTCGAGCTCGGGCCCGACGCGTTCCTGCAGACGCTGCTGGCCAAGCGCTTCGCCGACGTCGACGAGTGGCAGACCGAGATGCAGTTGAAGTCGCTGCGCGCGGGACGCGTCCAGCTCTACACGACCGGTCTCGGCGACGACGACCGGCGTCTCACCGGCGTCGAGAACGTCGCCTCGGTCGACGGCGCGCTCGCGGCGGCGATCGCCCGCGCCGGCGACCCGGCGGTCGCGGTGATTCCCGAAGGACCTTATGTCGTCCCCGTTGTCGCCTGACGGGTGCGCGCTGCCGGCGCCGGCGGCGCTCGCGATCCACCTCGATCTCGTCGGCGGGATCAGCGGCGACATGTTCGTCGCCGCGATCGTCGATGCGCTCCCCGCGCTCGCCGCGTGCGTGCTCGCGGAGCTCGGCGCCATCCGGCCCGGTGGCGCCGCGCTGCCTGCGTTCCGCGAGGCGAAGAGTGCGGGCCTGCGTGCGCGCGGCTTCGGTCTCGCGCCGGCGCCCCCCGCCACCGCGCACGCTTCCGCCGCACGCGGCACCGGCGCGCACGGGCACGATGCGGCGGACGGCCCGGAGCGCGACCACGGCCGCCACCGTCTTGCCGCGCACGGCGGCAGTTCGTATCCGCAACTGCGCGACGAGCTCGTGCACGCGCCGCTGTCGTCCGGCACGCGGCGGCACGCGCTGGCGCTGCTGGCGCTGCTGGCCGACGCCGAGGCGGGCGTGCACGGCGTGGCGGTCGACGACGTCCATTTCCACGAGCTCGCGGATTGGGATTCCCGGATGGACCTGGTCGCCGCCGGCGCGATCGCCGCAGCGCTCGAGGGCGCGCGGTGGACCGCGTCGGAACTGCCCCTCGGCGGCGGCACGGTGCGGACCGCGCACGGCGTGCTGCCGGTGCCTGCGCCGGCGACCACCCGGCTCCTCGCGGGCTATCCGTGGCGCGACGACGGGGTGTCGGGCGAGCGCGTGACGCCGACCGGCGCGGCGATCCTGCGCCACCTCGTCCCCGCGACCGCCTGCGGCGCGCGGCGCGACGGGGGGCGGCTGGTCGCGGCCGGCAGCGGCGCCGGGACCCGGACGCTGCCCGGGGTCCCGAACCTGCTGCGCGCGCTGGTGTTCGACCGTGGCGACACCGTCGACGGGCGGAGACCACGTGACGGTGCTCGAATTCGACATCGACGACATGACCGGCGAGGAGATCGCGCTCGCCGCCGACCGGCTCCGCGCGACGCCGGGCGTGGTGGACGTTTCGGTCGGCTCGCGCGCCGGCAAGAAGGGTCGTCCGATCGCGGACTTCCGGGTGCTCGCGCGCGCCGGCGCGGCGGAGGCGGTGGCGCAGTCGTGCTTCAGCGAGACGTCGACGCTGGGGCTGCGCGTCCGCGACGAGCGCCGGCGCACGCTCAGCCGCGAGGAAGTCGGGTGCGCCGTCGAGGGCGTCGCGCTTTCCGTCAAGGTCGCCACGCGCCCTGGCGGCGAACGCACCGCCAAGGCGGCGCATGACGAAGTGTCCGGCACGCCGGGCCTGGCCGCGCGACGGCGAACGCGCGCGGCCGGCGAGGCGCGTGCGCTCGGGGAGGGCGACGAATGAACGCTTCGCTGCCCGCGGACGGCGTGCTGCGCGCGCTCGTCGCCGAGCTCGACCGCCACGCCACGCTCGCGATCGCTGTCTCCGGCGGCGTCGACTCGATGACGCTGGCGCACGTCGCGCACCGGTTCTCCCGCGCGCGCGTCACGATGTATCACGCCGCGGGGCCGGCCGTTCCCGATCGCGGCGGGATCGCGCGTCGCGGCGCACGCCGCCCGGCACGGCTGGCCGCTGGTCGTGATCGACGCGGGCGAACTCGGCGACGAGCGCTACCGCGCCAACCCCGTCGACCGCTGCTACTGGTGCAAGACGAACCTGTACGCCCGGATCCGCCGGACGACGGCGGACCCGATCGCCTCGGGCACGAACCGCGACGACCTGTCGGACTACCGGCCGGGGCTGCGCGCGGCCGCCGAGCGCGGCGTCGTCCACCCGTACGTCGACGCGGGCGTGGACAAGGCCGCGATCTACGCGCTCGCGTCGGACCTCGGGCTTGCCGATCTCGAGCGGCTGCCGGCGCAACCCTGCCTGTCGAGCCGGGTCGAGACCGGCATCGCGATCGACCCGGACGACCTCGCGTTCATCGACGGCGTCGAATCGCGGCTCGCCTCATCGCTCGGGCCCGAAGCCGTCGTCCGCTGCCGCGTGACGCATGCCGGCGTCGTGATCGAACTCGGTGCGGCCGGCGACGCAGCTTCGGATGCGATCGCCCGCGCGATCGGGGCGCGTGAGTGCCGGACGAGCGGCCGGGCGTTCGCCGGCGTGCGCCCCTACGTGCGCGGCGCCGCGTTCCTGACCGGGACGCCGCGTGGCTGAGCACCGCCTCGACTGGGACCGCGCGGAGCGCACCGGGACGAGCGAGGCGGTGCTCTGCGACCCCAAGACCGCGGCGCAGATCGACGCCATCGTCGCGCACGCGGGCGAGCTCGGCCGGCGCCTGCTGCTCACCCGGCTGGGCGAGCGCAAGTTCGCGCGCCTCGCCGCCCCGGCCCGGGACGCGCTCGACTACGACGCCGCGTCGCGGACGGCGATTCTCGGCGGCGTTCCCGCGTCGCGCGGCCCGGACCGCATTGCGATCGTTTCCGGCGGCACGTCCGACGCGCCGGTCGCGCGCGAAGCCGCGCGCACGCTCGCGTTCGAGGGCGAGGCGGCGACGCTCATCGTCGACGTCGGCGTCGCAGGGCTCTGGCGGCTGATGGAGCGACTGGAGGAGATCCGCCGTCACCGCGTCGTGATCGCGGTCGCCGGAATGGAGGGCGCGCTGTTCAGCGTCCTCGCCGGGCTGGTGCCGTGCCCGGTGCTCGCGGTGCCGACGTCGGTCGGCTACGGGGTCGGCGCGGGCGGCAGGACGGCGCTGCGGGCCGCGCTCGCGAGCTGCGCATCGGGCCTCGCGGTCGTCAACATCGACAACGGCTTCGGCGCTGCCCACGCCGCGCTGCGGATCCTCGGCGCCGACGCGCGCGGCTGACCCCGTGCCCGGGCGCCGTCCTCTCGTCCCGCATTCCGGATGCGCATCGCGGCCCGGCGCCACGATGCACACCACCGCCCCGCATCGCCCCAAGCTGGAGAACCCATGCCTCGGTCCCGCATCGCTCCCGGCCTGCCGCTGTCCCTGCGCGCCGCCGCCCTCGTCCTGATGTTGCAAGCCGGTGCGCTGCCTGCGCAGGATCGCGACTTCACGCCTCCGGCGACGCCGGGGCAGCCCGTCGTCGAGACGCTGCACGGCGTCACGCTGACCGACCCGTATCGCTGGCTGGAGAACGGCAAGGACCCGGCGGTGATGGCCTGGACGCGGGCGCAGCACGATGCCGCCCGCGCGTTCCTCGATCGCCGCGCGCCGCCGGTGCCAGGCCTGCGCGACGAGCTCACGCGGATCATCGACCGGGACCGGACGTCGCCGCCGCAGTTCCGCAACGGCCGCGTGTTCTTCCAGCGCACGCTGAAGGGGGAGCCGCAGGCGAAGCTGTTCACGACGATCGAAGGCCGCGACGTGCTGCTGTTCGACCCGGTGGCGCTCGACCCCACCGGCAAGACGACGATCGGCGCGGTGACGCCCAGCCCGGACGGCTCGCTGGTGGCGGTGGGCGCGTACCTCAAGGGCTCGGAGATCCTCGAGTTCCGCATCCTCGACTCGCGCACCGGCGCGCAGCAGGGCGCACCGATCGTCGGCGTCTGGGGGATCTCGTGGGCGCGCGACCAACGCCACGTCTACATCTCGCCGCGCACCGCCGAGGGCGATGCGAAGCAGGAGCCGCGCCGCTGCTATCGGCATCGGCTGGGCAGCGACCGCAGGGACGACGAGCTGCTGATGGCGCTGACCGATCCGAAGCGCTTCTGCGCCGTCTACGAGCCCGAGGACACCGACCTCGTGGTGTTCCAGGACGGCGACTTCTGGTCGAATCGCATCCGCATCCAGCGCGGTGGCGGCGCCGGCGAGCCGGTGACGATCTTCGACAGCGACAAGTTCCGCGCCTTCGTCGAGTTTCGCCGCGACCGCTTCTACGCTCGCACCAACCACGACGCCCCGAAGTGGAAACTGATGACCGGGCGCTACGACAAGCCGGCGTTCGCCGACTGGCGGACGCTGCTGCCCGAGCAGAAGTCGGTGCTCGAGGACGTCGAGGTGACCAGCACCGCGATTCTCGCGCTCGATCGCGACGACGTGCTGACGCGGCTGACCGCGTTCGATCCCGACGGCCGGCGGCTGCGCGAGCTGCCGCCGCCCGCGTTCGGCAACGTCTCGGGGCTCGCCTACGACCTGCGCACCGACACCGCCTACGCGACGCTCGCGTCGCACACGGTGCCGCTGCGCGCCTACGCGCTGCCGGGACGCACGCTCGCGTGGGACCTCGTCTGGGCCGACAACCCGCCGGTCGACACCTCGGCGCTGGTCGCCGAGCGGCTGTACGTCCCGGCGAAGGACGGGGAGAAGATTCCGGTCTTCGTCGTTCGCCGCAAGGATGCGACGATGAACGGCGACAACCCGGTGCTGCTCCACGGCTACGGCGGCTTCAACAACGCGATCGATCCGTTCTTCATCGGCACGCTGTCGACCTTCGTCAGCCGCGGCGGCATCTTCGTCGACGCCGGCATCCGCGGCGGCTCGGAGTACGGCGAGACCTGGCACCGGCAGGGGATGCTCGAGAGCAAGCAGAACAGCTTCGACGACTTCGTCGCAGTCGCCGAGTGGCTGATCCGGGAGCGGTGGACGACGCCGGCGCGACTCGCGATCATGGGCGGCAGCAACGGCGGATTGCTCGTCGGCGCCGCGATCACGCAGCGGCCCGACCTCTTCCGTGCCGCGGTGTGCCAGGTGCCGCTGCTCGACATGATCCGGTACCCGAAGTTCCTGATCGCGCCGCTGTGGATTCCCGAGTACGGCGACCCGGAGAAGCCGGACGCGTTCGCGTGGCTGCTGCGCTATTCGCCGTACCACAACGTCCGGCAGGGTGTGAACCTGCCGGAGACGCTGGTCATCGCCGGCGAATACGATTCGCGCGTCGATCCGCTGCACGCGAAGAAGTTCGCCGCCCGGGTGCAGAACAACCCGGGCCAGGTGTCGCCGTTCCTGCTGTACATGGATTTCGACGCCGGCCACGGCACCGGCAAGACGACGCAGCAGCGCATCGACGACTACGAGTACCAGATGCGCTTCGTCATGAACGTGCTGGGGATGAACGCGGCGCCGACCGCGCGCTGAGCGCCGGTACCGGCGGGTCGCGCGTGTCCCGATGCGCGCCGCGCGTGGCGTCGCCGCCGGATCCGCGCCCCGCCGCCGCATCAGCCCGCGCCGGCGAACCCCAGCTGCCGCCACGCCTCGAACACCGCCACCGCGGCGGCATTCGACAGGTTGAGGCTGCGCTGGCCGGCGCGCATCGGCAGCCGCAGCTGCCGGTCGGGCGGAAAATCGGCGAGCACCGCTTCCGGCAGGCCGGCGGTCTCGGAGCCGAGGACGAACACGTCACCGGCGGCGAACCGCTCGTCGTGTAGCGGGCGCGACGAGCGCGTGCTGAGGGCGAACAGGCGCGTCCGGCCCTCGGCGGCGAGCGCCGCGCGGCACGCCGCCCAGTCGCGGTGGACGACGACGCGTGCGTGCTCGTGGTAGTCGAGCCCGGCGCGCTTGAGTTCCCGGTCGTCCATGCGGAAGCCCAGCGGCTCGACCAGGTGCAGATGCGCGCCGGCGTTGGCCGTCATCCGGATCACGTTGCCGGTGTTGGGCGGGATTTCCGGGTGGACCAGGACGACGGCGAGCGGCAGGGCAACCATGACGGCAAGGATAGCGCGGGTGCCGGTTCCGCGGCCTGATCAGGGCCGGCCCGACTGGCGCAAGCCCGATCCGTCGCACGCCGGGGCCGCGCAGCGTCGGAACCGACCGGTGGCGCCGTCGGGTCGCGAGGCTAGATCCAGCGCTTGTACCGGAAGTACGAGAGCATGCCGACGACGACGCCGATCATCGCCGCGACCGACAGCCAGAAGCCTTCGCGGCTGTGCAACCCCGGAATGAAGTCGAAGTTCATCCCGAAGAGCCCGGTGATGAGGGTCAGCGGCATGAATATGGCGGTGATGAGCGTGAGGAGCCGCATGATCTCGGTGGTCCGGTGGCTCATTGCGGCAAAGTAGAGCTGCACCGCCGACTCCGCCTGGGCTCGATGGTTCGGGCGTGATTGCGCACCCGCTCGATGTGCTCGACGATGTCGGCAAAGCGCGCCTGCATCGCCTGCGACAGGCCGCCGATGCGATAGTCGCGCCATTCCTGGATCGCGTCCCGCTGCTCCTCGGACAGGTTCTGAAGCTGGCGTATCAGTTGGCGGCTCTCGAGAATCTTCGCCCAGTCGCGGAATGGCTTGCGCGGGTCGAGCAGCAGGCGCTGCCAGTGATCCAGGCGCTCCGCCAGCGGCTGGCGCAGTTCGAGGTAATGGTCGACCATCGCCGAGAGCAGGCGCTGCATGAGGTCGTCGGGGCTCTGGGGTATCTTGCCCGGCAGGTTCACGAACCTCGCCTTCACGCTGGCGCACGACCGGCTGTCCACCGCGCGCACGGTGACCAGCAGCCTTTCGAAGTTGAAGAACGTCATCGGCCGCGTGACGATCTCGTCCACGGTGGTTTCCGGGGAGAGCCCGCGGAACACCACGATTTCGTAGCTGTCGGTGCTGTCGAAATACGACGGATGCGCCGGGTTCTTCGCGTCGCCGATGTGCACCTCGAAGATGCGTACCCCCGTCAGCCGCTCGACCTCGACCTGGCCGGAATCCACCTCGTCGTAGGAGAGGTCGAGCCAGGCGAATCCCAGCTCCGGGAGCGGCTCGCCGGGCGCCATCAGGGAGGTTGGTTTGCCCGGCTCGATCTTCCAGCGATCCATCGTTCCCCTTCCTGGTTGTCGTGTGCTTGCCGGTACCCCGTGAGCACCCGTCATGGCAAAGGCGCCGGCCGAACGCGCGCGCGCCCCCGACAAGGGGTCGCCTGGCTGTCATTGCCCGCGAGAGCATCCGGACCTGTTGCCGATCCTACACGCGTGACGCAGGACCTTGTCGAGCCGGCATCGAGGATCCTGCATGCGTCGAGCCGGGCGTCGGGCGGATCGAGGACGGCGGGAAAGGTTGCCCGTCAGCCGCCGATGCGCTGCCGGGCGCTGGTCCGCGGCCGTCCCGCCGCCAGGACGTGCTGTCACCGCATGGGCGGCAGCGTCCGCGCGACCACCCAGGCCTCGACCGCCGCGGCGCCGGCGTCGAGCAGCGCCGTCGACGCCGCGGCGACGGTGGCGCCCGTGGTCATGACGTCGTCGACCAGCGCGATCCGCCGGTCGCGCACGTCGGCGGTGCAGGCGAAGGCGCCGGCGACGTTGCGTGCGCGCGCCGACCACGCGAGCGAGGCCTGCGGCTCGCCGTGGCGCCGACGCTCCAGCGGCGCGGCGAGCGGTAGCTCCAGCGTCGCCGCGACGCGGCGCGCGAGCTCCTGCGCCTGGTTGTAGCCGCGCTCGCGCTGTCGCGCCTTCGCGAGCGGCATCGCGCACACCGCGTCGGGGCGGCGGCCCGATCCCTCGGCCGCCAGCGCGGCCGCGGCCGTCGCGGCCAGCGCCGCACCGGCGAAATCCGCGAGCGCGACGCGGCCGCCGTACTTGAGCGCCTGCAGCAGCCGGTCGACCGGGTACGCGTAGACGAACGCGGCCAGCGTCGCCGCATACGGGGGCGGCTGGCGGAGGCACGCGCCGCAGATCGGCGTCGCGCGGCCTCGATCGATGGCGGCGCCGGTCGGCAGCGCACAGACCGGGCAGGGCGCGGCGAGACGCGGCAGGCCGAGCGCGCATTCCGCGCAGACCAGCGCCTCGCCCGCCGGCCCGGCGCAGAGCGCGCAGCGTTGCGGCAGGCCCGCGCGCAGCGCCGCAGCCCAGCGTGCGGCGCGCCTGTCGCAGTCAAATGTCGCGCCGCGTTCGTTTGACAACGCTGTGGGCTCCCCCGATAGTCGGCCGCAACGTCCCGACCCGGAGCCTCGCACCACGATGTCCGTCCCGCCATCCGCCGAACGCATGAACGCCTCCGTCGACCAGGTCGCCGATTCCGCGACCCGCGCCATCGCCGGTGCCGTCCCCGCCGCATCCCGGGCGCCCGCGCGCTGGACCGTCGACGCCGTCGAAGCGCTGTTCGCGCTGCCCTTCACCGAACTCCTGCACCGCGCGCAGACGGTGCACCGCCAGCACCACGCGCCGGACACCGTGCAGCTGTCGACGCTGCTGTCGATCAAGACCGGCGGCTGCTCGGAGGACTGCGGCTATTGCCCGCAGGCGGCCCGCTACCAGACCGGCGTCGAGAACGAGGCGCTGCTCGCGCAGGACGTGGTCGTCGCCGCCGCGCGCGCCGCCAAGGCGGCCGGCGCGTCGCGGTTCTGCATGGGCGCGGCGTGGCGCGGACCGAAGGAGCGCGACCTCGCGCCGGTGCTCGACATGGTCCGCGCGGTCAAGGCCGAGGGTCTCGAGACCTGCTGCACGCTGGGCATGCTGAAGGACGGGCAGGCGCAGGCGCTGAAGGACGCCGGCCTCGACTACTACAACCACAACCTCGACACCGCGCCGGAGTTCTACGGCGACATCGTCACCACGCGCGACTACCGCGACCGGCTCGACACGCTCGAGCGCGTGCGCGAGGCGGGCATCAACGTCTGCTGCGGCGGCATCGTCGGCATGGGCGAATCGCGGCGCGCGCGCGCGGGGCTGATCGCGCAGCTCGCCAACCTCGACCCGTACCCGGAGTCGGTGCCGATCAACCACCTGGTGCAGGTCGAGGGCACGCCGCTGCACGACCGCCTGGGCGGCGAGCCCGCGCTGGCGCCGCTGGAATTCGTCCGCACGATCGCGGTCGCGAGGCTGACGATGCCGAAGGCCATGGTGCGGCTGTCCGCGGGCCGGCGCGAGCTCGGCGACGCCGCGCAGGCACTGTGCTTCCTCGCCGGGGCGAACTCGATCTTCTACGGCGACCGGCTGCTGACCACCGGCAATCCCGACGTCGACGCCGACCGCGCGCTGCTGTCCGCGCTGGGCCTCGCGACGGCGTGACCCCGGCGCCGCCCGGCACGCTCATCGCCGCGCTGGACAGCGAGCTCGGCGCGAGGCGTGCCGCCGGACTGTGGCGCACGCGCCGGACGCTGGACACGCCGGCCGCGCCGCATGCCGTCATCGACGGCCGCGCCGTGGTCGCGTTCTCCGGCAACGACTACCTCGGCCTGGCGGCGGATCCGCGCGTCGTCGCCGCGCTGCGCGAAGGCGCCGAGCGCTGGGGCGCCGGCGCCGGGGCCTCGCACCTGGTCGGCGGCCACACCGCGGCGCACGCGGCGCTGGAGGGAGCGCTCGCCGCGTTCGTCGCGCCCGCGCCGGGCGCCGCGGCGCTGACGTTCTCGTCGGGCTGGCTCGCCAACCTTGCGCTGCTCACCGCGCTGGCCGGCCGCGACGACGCGATCTTCGCCGACAAGCTCAACCACGCCTGCCTCAACGACGGCGCGCTGCTGTCCCGCGCGCGCTTCGTCCGCTACCCGCACGGCGACGTCGGTCGGCTCGCCGCGGCGCTCGAGCGCACGCCGGCGCGGCGCCGGCTGATCGTCACCGACGGCGTGTTCAGCATGGACGGCGACGTGGCGCCGCTGGTCGAACTGTTCGCGCTGGCCGAGCGCCACGACGCGTGGCTCGTCGTCGACGACGCGCACGGCTTCGGGGTGCTGGGCGAGGGTCGCGGCAGCGTCGCCGCCGCCGGGCTCGCGTCCGAGCGCATCGTCGCGATGGGCACGCTGGGCAAGGCCGCCGGCGTCGCCGGCGCATTCGTCGCCGCGCACCCGTCGGTGATCGAGACGCTGGTGCAGACCGCGCGGCCGTACATCTACACGACGGCCGCGCCGCCGGCGCTGGCGCACGCGCTGGCGACGAGCGTCGGGCTGATCCGCGACGAGCCTGCGCGCCGCCTGCGGCTCTTCGCCAACATCGCGCGCTTCCGCGCCGGCATGGCGGCGCTGCCCTGGCGCCTCGCGCCGTCGCCGACGGCGATCCAGCCGGTGATCGTCGGCGCCAACGACGCGGCGCTCGCCCTCGCCGAGGGCCTCTGGCAGCGCGGCTTCTACGTGCCGGCGATCCGGCCGCCGACGGTGCCGGCCGGCACCGCGCGGCTGCGCGTTTCACTGTCGGCCGCGCACACCGACGACGACGTCGACGCGCTGCTCGCGGCGTTCGCCACGCTTGCGCCGGCGTGCGCGCGGGACGATCTCGGATGAATCGCGACGGCGACCGATCGCGACGTCGCGCCCGACGCCCGGGGCGGTCGCGTTGCACCGACGCTGCGCGGCGGCCTCCACGTCGAAAGCGTCGGCGCCGGGCCGCCGGTGGCGCTGCTCCACGGCTGGGCGATGCATGGCGGACTGTTCGGCCCGCTGGCGGCGCGGCTCGCCGATCGTCACCGCGTGCACGCGGTCGACCTGCCGGGGCATGGTCACAGCCCGCCGCCGGAAGCAATGTCGCTCGAAAGCGTCGTCGCGGCGGTCGGCGCGGCGCTCGATGCGCCGGACGTCGCGGCCGACGCGGCGGGCGCCGCGAATGCGGGCGGCGGGACGGGCACCCCGGTCGCCGACGCCGATCGCAGCCGCGGCCGTGCGCCGGTCACGCTGATCGGCTGGTCGCTGGGCGCGGCCATCGCCCTGGCGTTCGCGCGCGCGCGGCCGGACCGTGTCGCACGGCTGGTGCTGGTCGGAGCCACGCCGCGCTTCGTCACCGACGTCGACTGGCCGCACGCGATGACCGCGGAAACGCTCGCGCGCTTCGGCGACGAGCTCGCCGTTTCCTGGCGGCACACGCTGCAGCGATTCCTGGCGTTGCAGGTCCACGGCAGCGACCACGGCCGCGCGGCGCTGCACGCGCTGCACCACGAGCTGTTCGCGCGCGGGCAGCCGGCGCCGGCCGTGCTGCGCGACGGGCTCGCGCTGCTGGGTCGGCTGGACCTGCGCGCACAGGTGCCGGCGATCGCGGCGCCGACGCTGGTCGTCGCCGGCGGCCGCGACGCGCTGACTCCGCCGGGGGCGGGGCGCTGGCTTGCCGCGACGCTGCCCGACGCGCGGATCGTCGAGATCGCCGGCGCCGCGCACGTGCCGTTCCTGTCGCATCCCGACGAGTTCCACGCGGCCGTCGACGGGTTCCTCGATGGCCGCTGACGACGCGCCGGACCCGGACCACGCTCCGGTCCCGGACCCGGACCACGCCCCGGCGCCCGCCCGGACGCTCGATCCGCGCGCGGTGCGCCTGCACTTCGGCCGCGCCGCGGCGACCTACGACGCCGCGGCGGTGCTGCAGAAGGAAGTCGGCGCGCGGATGATGGAGCGGCTCGACGTCGTCCGCCTCGCGCCGACGCGGGTGCTCGACCTCGGCTGCGGCACCGGCGACGCGCTGGGCGAGCTCGCGGTCCGCTATCCGCGGGCGCAGCGCGTCGCCGTCGACATCGCGCTGCCGATGCTCGAGCGGGCGCGCGCGAAGGCCCGCGAGCGACGGGGGACGCTCGCGCGGCTCGCCGCGGCGCTCGGCGCGGGCTGGGGCCGGACGGCGCCGCGGCCGCCGGCGTTCGTCGCGGCGGACATGGCGGCGCTGCCGCTGGCGCCGGCGACGTTCGGGCTGGCGTGGAGCAACCTCGCGCTGCAGTGGCAGAACGATCCCGTGCGGGCGTTCGCCGAGGTGCATCGCGTGCTCGCGGTCGGCGGGCTGTTCACGTTCACGACCTTCGGCCCCGACACGCTGCGCGAGCTCCGCGCCGCGTTCGCCGGCGTCGACGGCCGGCCGCACGTGTCGCAGTTCGTCGACATGCACGACCTCGGCGACGCGCTGATGCACACCGGCTTCGCCGACCCCGTGATGCAGATGGAGACGATGACGCTGACCTACGCCGAGCCCGCCGCGATGCTGCGCGACCTGAAGGCCATCGGCGCGACCAACGCGGCGCTGGCGCGCGCGCGCGGCCTGACCGGCCGACAGCGCCACGCCCGGGTGCTGGCGGCGCTGGACGGCATGCGCCGCGACGGGCGCATCCCGTCGACCTGGGAAGTGATCTACGGCCACGCGTGGAAACTGGCGCCGACGCGCACGCCCGAAGGGCACGCGGTGGTGGCCATGCCGTCGCCGCGGCGGGCCGGCGGCGGCGCCGGCAACGCGACGGGCGGGCGGCGATCGTGAGCGCGCCTGCGATCGCGCGCGGCATCTTCGTCACCGGCACCGACACGGGGGTGGGCAAGACGCGGGTCGCGACGGCGCTGCTGCGCTCGTTCGTCGCCGCGGGAGGTCGCGCGGTCGGCATGAAGCCCGTGGCGGCGGGCGTCGATCCCGCCGCGACCCTCAACGCCGACGTCGCCGCCCTCGTCGCGGCCGGCAACGTCGAGGCGCCGCTGGCCGACGTCAATCCCTTCGCGTTCACGCCCGCGATCGCGCCGCACGTCGCGGCGAGGGCCGCCGGACGCGCGATCGACCTCGACCGCATCGCGGCGGCCTACGGTGCGCTCGCGCGCCGCGCCGACCTCGTCGTCGTCGAAGGCGCCGGGGGCGCGCTGGTGCCGCTGGACGAGCAGCGCGACATGCTCGACATCGCGTTGCGTCTGCGCCTGCCGGTGCTGCTGGTCGTCGGCATGCGGCTCGGGTGCCTCAACCACGCGCTGCTGTCCGCGGTGGCGATCCGCGCGCGCGGCCTGCAGCTCGCCGGATGGGTCGCCAACCGGATCGATCCGGCGATGGCCGCGGTCGCGGAGAGCCTGGCGACGCTGGATCGCCGGCTTGCCGCGCCGCGCTGGGACGATCTGGCCTGGCAACCGGATGCCGCCGCGCCGCCGCCGCGGCTGACGCTTCCGGCCGCGTGGCTTCCGACCCGCGGCGGCGCGCCCGGAAACTGAGCCGGGAAGCCCGATTTTCGGCGAACGCCGAAAAATCGGGCGAAACGCGCGGTCTGCGACGGCCGGCCGCGGCATGTTCGCTCTGGCGCATATTGGGGGCCGCCGCGGCGCAAGGGCACAGGTATTTGCCGACACCGCAAGCCCGTCGGGACCGCGCGCGTGTCCAATAGTTGTCCCTTACTTGATCCATGTTAATATCCGCCGGCTTTGCAGCAGCCCGGCCGAGGGAATTGCCCGATGCAGGACGCGTCAATGCCCCCGCCGGCCGATCCCGAGTACTGCGTCGTGTCCCGGCGCAACAACTCGCTTCGGCGTGGCCAGCGGTGGACGCTGTTCGCGTCGCTGGCGTCGGCATCGTTGGCAATTGCGCTGCTGTTGGCCGCCGCGGGCGCGTGGCGGGTACGGCCGGCGGCGCGCCCGACCGGCGTCCGGCGATCCAGCGAACAGGGAACCACGGAGTCGAGGTCAGCATGATGAGCAGTGAAGCGATGATGCGGGCGTTCGGCCAACTGCGGCGGCGCATTGCTGCCGGCGCGCGGACGGCGATGGCGGCGATGGCTGGTGCCGGCGGCGGCGCTGGCGCAGGCGGCGCGGGAGGTCAACTTCCAGACGCCGGTGCTCGCCGATCGCCGCGCAGATCGCAGGACCTGCACGTGTTCATCATGTGGATCTGCGTCGTCATCTTCGTCGCCGTGTTCGGCGTGATGTTCTACTCGATCTTCAAGCACCGGAAGTCGGTGGGGCACCGGCCGCGCAGTTCCACGAGAACACGACGGTCGAGGTGATCTGGACCGTCATCCCGTTCCTGATCCTGCTGTTCATGGCGTTTCCCGCGACCCGCACGGTGCTGGCGATGAAGGACACCAGCGCGCCGGACATGACGGTCAAGGTCACTGGCTACCAGTGGAAGTGGAGCTACGACTACCTGCAGGAGGGCTTCGGCTTCTACTCGAACCTGTCGACGCCGCTGGCGCAGATCGAGAACCGCGAGCCGAAGGGTCCCGACTACCTGCTCGAGGTCGACCATCCGCTGGTCGTGCCGGTCGACACGAAGGTCCGGCTGCTGATCACCGCCGCCGACGTCATCCACTCCTGGTGGGTGCCGGCGTTCGGCGTGAAGCAGGATGCGATCCCCGGATTCGTCCGCGACTCGTGGTTCCGGGCCGACAAGGTCGGCATCTACCGCGGCCAGTGCGCGGAGCTGTGCGGCAAGGAACACGGCTTCATGCCGATCGTCGTCGAGGTGAAGTCGAAGGACGACTACGCGAAGTGGGTCGACGCGCAGAAGAAGAAGTCGGCGGCCGTCGCCGACGATCCGGGCCGCGTCTGGGACGTCCCGGCGCTGGTCGCGCGCGGCGAGAAGGTCTACCAGGCGAACTGCGTCGCCTGCCACCAGGCGACCGGCAAGGGCGTGCCCAACGCGTTCCCCGCGCTCGACGGCTCGAAGGTCGTCGGCGGCCCCAAGGCCGACCAGCTCGCGCTGGTGCTCAACGGCAAGGCGGGCACGGCGATGGCGTCGTTCAAGCAGCTCTCCGACACCGATCTCGCCGCCGTGATCACCTACACGCGCAACAGCTGGAGCAACAAGTCCGGCGAAGTGCAGCCGGCCGAGGTCAAGTCCGCGCGCAACTGACGGCGCCGACCTCCCGCCCGAACCCGCTTCCAGAATCAGCCGCATCCGCCAGGAGCACCCGATGAGCAGCATCCCGCACGATCACGCCCACGGCGACGACCACGCGCACGACCACCATCCCACGGGGATCATGCGCTGGATCATGACGACCAACCACAAGGACATCGGCACGATGTACCTGTGGTTCTCGTTCTTCATGTTCCTGACCGGCGGCGTGATGGCGCTCACCATCCGCGCCGAGCTGTTCCAGCCGGGGCTGCAGGTCGTCCATCCCGAGTTCTTCAACTCGATGACGACGCTCCACGGGCTGATCATGGTGTTCGGCGCGATCATGCCGGCCGCGGTCGGCTTCGCCAACTGGATGATCCCGATGCTGATCGGCGCGCCGGACATGGCGTTCGCGCGGATGAACAACTGGAGCTTCTGGCTGCTCCCGCCCGCCGCGATCCTGCTGATCAGCTCACTGTTCGTCCCCGGCGGCGCCGCCGCCGCGGGCTGGACCATGTATCCGCCGCTGACCATCCAGGCCGGCATGGGCATGGACCTCACGATCTTCGCCGTCCACATCATGGGCGCGTCGTCGATCATGGGCTCGATCAACATCATCACGACCATCCTCAACCTGCGCGCGCCGGGGATGACGCTGATGAAGATGCCGATGTTCTGCTGGACCTGGCTGATCACCGCGTACCTGCTGATCGCCGTGATGCCGGTGCTTGCCGGCGCGGTCACGATGCTGCTGACCGACCGCCACTTCGGCACCTCGTTCTTCAACGCGGCCGGCGGCGGCGACCCGGTGCTCTTCCAGCACGTGTTCTGGTTCTTCGGGCACCCCGAGGTCTACATCATCATCCTGCCGGCGTTCGGCATCATTTCGCAGATCATCCCGGTGTTCTCGCGCAAGCCGCTGTTCGGCTACGCGTCGATGGTCTACGCGACCGCCGGCATCGCGATCCTGTCGTTCATCGTCTGGGCGCACCACATGTTCACCACCGGCATGCCGACGGCGGGCCTGCTGTTCTTCATGTACGCGACGATGCTGATCGCCGTTCCGACCGGCGTGAAGGTGTTCAACTGGCTGGCGACGATGTGGAAGGGCTCGCTGACCTTCGAGGCGCCGATGCTGTTCGCCGTCGGCTTCCTGTTCCTGTTCACGATGGGCGGATTCACCGGCCTGGTGCTGGCGATCACGCCGATCGACATCCAGCTGCACGACACCTACTACGTGGTCGCGCATTTCCACTACGTGATGGTCGCCGGCAGCCTGTTCGCGTTCTTCGCCGGCATCTACTACTGGATTCCGAAGTGGACCGGCACGATGTACGACGAGAAGCTCGGCAAGCTGCACTTCTGGTCGTCGATGATCTCGTTCAACATCACCTTCTTCCCGATGCATTTCCTCGGGCTCGCCGGCATGCCGCGGCGGATCCCCGACTACGCGCAGCAGTTCGCCGACTGGAACATGATGGCGTCGGTCGGCGCGTTCTGGTTCGGGTTCTCGCAGCTGATCATCCTTTGGGTCGTGATCAAGTGCATCCGCGGCGATGGCGCCAGGGCTCCGGCCAGGCCGTGGGAGGGCGCCGACACGCTCGAGTGGACCGTGCCGTCGCCGGCGCCGTACCACACCTTCGAGACGCCGCCGGTCGTCAAGTGAAGCGCGCCCGACATGACGGTCAAGGTCACGGGCTACCAGTGGAAGTGGAGCTACGACTACCTGCAGGAAGGCTTCGGGTTCTACTCGAACCTCGCGACGCCGCTCGCGCAGATCGAGAACCGCGCCCCCAAGGACGCCGGCTACCTGCTCGAGGTCGACAACCCGCTGGTGGTCCCGGTCGACAGCAAGGTCCGCGTGCTGATCACCGCCGCCGACGTCATCCACGCCTGGTGGGTGCCCGCGCTGGGCGTGAAGCAGGACGCGATCCCCGGCTTCGTCCGCGACTCGTGGTTCCGCGCCGACAAGCCCGGCATCTACCGCGGGCAGTGCGCCGAGCTCTGCGGCAAGGAGCACGGCTTCATGCCGATCGTCGTCGAGGTGAAGACGAAGGAAGACTACGCGAAGTGGGTCGACGCGCAGAAGAAGAAGGCCGCGGCGGTCGCCGACGATCCGAACCGCGTCTGGGACCTCCCGGCGCTGCTCGCGCGCGGCGAGAAGGTCTACCAGGCGAACTGCGTCGCCTGCCACCAGGCGACCGGCAAGGGCGTGCCCAATGCGTTCCCGGCGCTCGACGGATCGAAGGTCGTCGGCGGCCCCAAGGCCGACCAGCTCGCGGTGCTGCTGAACGGCCGGCCGAACACCGCGATGGTCTCGTTCAAGCAGCTCTCCGACACCGATCTCGCCGCCGTGATCAGCTACACCCGCAACAGCTGGAGCAACAAGGCCGGCGAAGTGCAGCCTGCCGAGGTCAAGGCCGCGCGCAACTGACGCCGCCCCCGCCACCGCGCCCGAACCCGCTTCCAGAATCAGCCGCATCCGCCAGGAGCACCCGATGAGCAGCATCCCGCACGATCACGCCCACGGCCACGACGACGCGCACGACCACCATCCCACCGGGGTCATGCGCTGGCTCACGACGACCAACCACAAGGACATCGGCACGATGTACCTGTGGTTCTCGTTCCTCATGTTCCTGACCGGCGGGGTGATGGCGCTCACCATCCGCGCCGAGCTGTTCCAGCCGGGGCTGCAGGTCGTCCATCCCGAGTTCTTCAACTCGATGACGACGCTGCACGGGCTGATCATGGTGTTCGGCGCGATCATGCCGGCCGCGGTCGGCTTCGCGAACTGGATGATCCCGATGCTGATCGGCGCGCCGGACATGGCGTTCGCGCGGATGAACAACTGGAGCTTCTGGCTGCTGCCGCCCGCCGCGATCCTGCTGATCACCTCGCTGTTCGTCCCGGGCGGCGCCGCGGCCGCGGGCTGGACGATGTACCCGCCGCTGACGATCCAGGCCGGCATGGGCATGGACCTCACGATCTTCGCCGTCCACATCATGGGCGCGTCGTCGATCATGGGCTCGATCAACATCATCACGACCATCCTCAACCTGCGCGCGCCGGGGATGACGCTGATGAAGATGCCGATGTTCTGCTGGACCTGGCTGATCACCGCGTACCTGCTGATCGCCGTGATGCCGGTGCTCGCCGGCGCGGTGACGATGCTGCTGACCGACCGCCACTTCGGCACGTCGTTCTTCAACGCCGCCGGCGGCGGCGACCCGGTGCTCTTCCAGCACGTCTTCTGGTTCTTCGGGCACCCCGAGGTCTACATCATCATCCTCCCGGCGTTCGGCATCATCTCGCAGATCATCCCGGTGTTCTCGCGCAAGCCGCTGTTCGGCTACGCGTCGATGGTCTACGCCACCGCCGGCATCGCGATCCTGTCGTTCATCGTCTGGGCGCACCACATGTTCACCGTCGGCATGCCGACGGCCGGCGTGCTGTTCTTCATGTACGCGACGATGCTGATCGCGGTGCCGACCGGCGTGAAGGTCTTCAACTGGCTGGCGACGATGTGGAAGGGCTCGCTGACCTTCGAGGCGCCGATGCTGTTCGCCGTCGGCTTCCTGTTCCTGTTCACGATGGGCGGCTTCACCGGCCTGGTGCTGGCGATCATGCCGATCGACATCCAGCTGCACGACACGTACTACGTCGTCGCGCACTTCCACTACGTGATGGTCGCGGGCAGCCTGTTCGCGTTCTTCGCCGGCATCTACTACTGGATCCCGAAGTGGACCGGCACGATGTACGACGAGCGGCTGGGCAAGCTGCACTTCTGGTCGTCGATGATCTCGTTCAACCTGACGTTCTTCCCGATGCACTTCCTCGGGCTCGCCGGCATGCCGCGGCGCATTCCCGACTACGCGCAGCAGTTCGCCGACTGGAACATGATGGCGTCGATCGGCGCGTTCTGGTTCGGGCTGTCGCAGCTGATCATCCTGTGGGTCGTGATCAAGTGCATCCGCGGCGACGGCGCGAAGGCGCCCGCGAAGCCGTGGGACGGCGCCGACACGCTCGAGTGGACGGTGCCGTCGCCGGCGCCGTACCACACCTTCGAGACGCCGCCCGTCGTCCGGTGATCCCCGCCGCGCGCG
>CAWHJY010000021.1:0-306489 GCA_963829775.1 uncultured beta proteobacterium
GCGGCACCAACGCCCAGAGCGGTCCCGGCGGGACCGGCGGCGTGACGACGGCGTTCCAGATCGGACGCGGCGGCGACAACCAGGGGATGGTCATCCTCGGCGCCGCCGGCGGCGCCAACTACCGCAAGTCGCCCAATTCGTACGAACAGTCGCGCTGGGACGTGACCGTCAAGCTCGACGGCGGCCGGACGCAGGTCGTGCGCATGGCCTTCGAGCCGTACGTCCGCGAAGGCGATCGTGTCCGCATCGCGGGCAACAACGTCGAACTCGTGAACTAGCGGCCCAGCGCCGGCGCCGATGGCTACGCTCGCGATCACCGACGCCCCCGACGGCCGCCGCGTGCTGGCGCTGTCCGGCCGGCTCGACGCCGCGACGGTCGCCCCCCTCTGGAAGGAAGCCCGCGCGGCGCTCGCCGGCGCGTCCGGCCGGCCGGTCGTCGTCGATGCCGGCGCGGTCGAGTACTGCGACGGCGCCGGCATCGCGCTGTTCGTCGAGCTGCAGCGCCAGGCGGGGAAGGCGCCGCTCGAAGTGGCCAACCTCGCCCCGTCGTTCGCCGCGCTGCTCGGCCAGTTCGACGCGCAGCGCCTCGCCGTCGACCAGGACCCCGAGCCGCCGCGCGGCCCGGCGATCGAGGAAATCGGACGCGCCGCGTCCGGGGTCTGGCGCGACATCAGGATCCAGATCGCGTTCATCGGCGAAACCACCGCGGCGCTCTTCTACGCGGCGACGCACCCGCGCAGCGTCGCGCTGGAAGGACGTGATGCTGATCGCCGAGCGGGTCGGCGTCGACGCGCTGCCGATCGTGGCGCTGATCTCGTTCCTGCTGGGCATGATCCTCGCGTTCCAGTCGGCGGTCCCGATGAAGCGCTTCGGCGCCGAGATCTTCGTCGCCGACCTGATCGGCCTCTCGATGCTGCGCGAGTTGGGGCCGCTGATGACGGCGATCCTGCTCGCGGGTCGCTCCGGCGCGGCGTTCGCCGCCGAGATCGGCACCATGCGCGTCAACCAGGAGGTCGACGCGCTGACGACGATGGGCCTCGACCCGGTGCGCTTCCTGGTGACGCCGCGGATCATCGCGGCGCTGATGATGACGCCGCTGCTGGTGCTGTTCGCCAACGTCGTCGGCCTCGTCGGCGGCGCCCTCACGATGACGACGTTCTCGATCCCGTTCGTCACCTTCCTCAAGGAGGTCGACAGCGCGGTGACGATGAACGATTTCCTCGCCGGCTTCGTGAAGTCGTTCGTGTTCGCGATCCTGATCGCCGGCATCGGCTGCCTGCGCGGGCTGCAGACGCGGGCGGGCGCGTCGGCGGTGGGCGATTCGGCGACGCGCGCGGTGGTGTCGGGCATCATCCTGCTGGTCGTCGTCGACGGCATGTTCGCGCTCGCCTATTACGTGCTGGACATCTGACATGGCCGCCGGCGACCTCTCCACTCGCGCCGATGCGGATGCCGATGCCGTCATCCGGGTCGAGGATCTCGCCGCCGGCTACGACGACGTCGCGATCCTCGAGCACGTGAACTTCGAGATCCGCCGCGGCGAGGTGTTCGGCATTCTCGGCGGCTCCGGCGGCGGCAAGACCACGCTGCTGAAGCACATGATCGGCCTGTACCCGGCGATCGCGGGCCACGTCTGGATCGACGGCGACGACATGGTCGCCGCCGACGCGGGCGACCGCTACGAGATCCTGCGCAAGGTCGGCGTGATGTACCAGTCCGGCGCGCTGTTCGGCTCGATGACGCTGCTGGAAAACGTGCGGCTGCCGCTCGAGGTCTACACCGACCTTCCCGACGACGCGATCGACCTGGTCGCGCGGATGAAGCTCGAGCTGGTCGGGCTGTCCGCGGCGACCGGGCACATGCCGGCCGAACTGTCGGGCGGCATGCAGAAGCGCGCGGCGATCGCGCGGGCGATGGCGCTGGATCCGGCGATCCTGTTCCTCGACGAGCCGTCGTCGGGCCTCGACCCGATCACCGCCGCGTCGCTGGACGCCCTGATCCGGCGGCTCGCCGACAGCCTCGGCGTCACCTTCGTCATCGTCACCCACGACCTCGCCAGCGTGTTCGCTGCCGTCGATCGCGTGATCCTCCTCGACAAGCGCACCAAAGGTATCATCGCGGAGGGCGACCCCCGCCGGCTGCGCGACGAGAGCACCGACCCGCGGGTGCGCGCCTTCTTCAACCGCGAGCCCGAAGCGGTGGCCGCATGAGCCGATTCCTGCCGAAATGAGCCGACCGTGAGTGTGCGAGCCAACTACTTCAAGCTGGGCCTGTTCGTGCTGGGGGCGATGGGCGCCGCGATCGTGCTGCTGCTGGTCGTCGGCAGCGGGCGCTGGTTCCAGCCGAAGATCACCTTCGAAACCTACTTCGACGAGTCGGTGCAGGGCCTCGACATCGGATCCAAGGTCAAGTATCGCGGCGTCGTGATCGGCGAGGTCACCAAGATCGGCTTCACCCACGTCGTCTATCAGCAGGACCGGCCGCTGCCCGAGCGCAAGCGCTACGTGATGGTGGAGGCGAAGCTGCAGCCGCGGCTGCTCGGCGGCCGGGCCGCCGGCGAGATCACCAGTCCCGAGAACGCCAAGATCGAGGTCGAGCGCGGCCTGCGGGCGCGGCTCGCGCCGCAGGGCATCACGGGAACCAACTACCTCGAGATCGACTACGTCGACCCGCGCGCCAACCCGGCGCTGCCGATCGACTGGGTGCCCGAGAACTTCTACATCCCCAGCTCGCCTTCGACGGTGCTGCAGTTCGTCAACGCGGCGTCGGAACTGATCACGCGGCTGCACGACCTCGACGTCGAAGGCACGGTGGCCAACCTCAACCGGCTGCTGGTGCTCACCAACGAGCGCGTCGGCGCGATCGACACCAAGGCGCTGTCGCAGCGCACGGAGCGGGTCCTCGGCAAGATGGAAACCGCCCTCGACGGCGCGAAGCTGGGGAAGGTGTCCGACGAGGCGGTCGCGCTGCTCGCCGAGCTGCGCGCGTCGAACGCCGAGCTGCGCAAGACGCTGGGCAATCCGGCGCTGCAGAAGCTGCCCGAGGATGCCGGCGCGACGATGGCGAAACTGCGCGCGCTGACCGAGGATCCGGCGCTGCCGAAGACGCTGCAGTCGCTGTCGCGCTCGCTCGGCCGGCTGGACCGGATCCTGGGTGGCGGCGAGGCCGACCTCGCGGCCACCGTCGAGAACCTGCGCCAGATCACCGACAACCTGCGCGACCTCACCGAGGACACCAAGCGCTATCCGGCGAACCTGTTGCTCGGCGAGCCGCCGCGACCACTGGAAGGCAAACGATGACCGCCCGTTCGATGTCGGCGCCGCGCGCGTCTTTCCCGGATCTCGCCAGGCTGCTGGCGCTGCTGGCGACGGTCGCGCTGGTCGGAGGCTGCGCGCTGTCGCGTCCCGCGCCGGTCAAGCAGGTCTTCCTGCTCGAGGCGGCGGTGCCTGCGCCGGCGGCGAAGCCCCAGCCCGGCACGCTGCGCGTGGGCACCGTCGGCGTGGCGGCGCCGTACCGCGGCAAGGCGCTGGTCTTCCGCCAATCGGAGCTCGGCTACGACGCCGACTTCTACACCGAATTCCTGGTCATCCCGTCGGCGATGATCGGCGACGCGACCGCGCGCGCGCTGGACGGTGCGCGCGTGTTCGCGCGCGTCATCCCGCCCGGCGCGCCGCCCGACGGCGACTGGGTGCTCGACGGTTTCGTCGGCGCGCTCTACGGCGACCGACGCGACCCGGCCAAGCCCGCGGCCGAGCTCGCGATCACCTGGTATCTCAGCCGCGCCGACGCCGCGACGTCGACGCCGTTCTGGTCGAAGGAGTATCGCCGACGGGTGCCGGTTTCCGGCACCACCGCCGACGCGCATGCGACGGCATTGACCGCGGCGCTGGGCGAGATCGTCGCGGAACTGGCCCGCGACCTCGCCGCGGTGCCGCTGCCTTCGCGCTGACGACCGCCGGCGCGAATTCGGCAGCAACGAACGTCACCTGCGCCGGGTCGAGGCGCGACGCACGGTCGCCCAGGGAGTTCCGCGTGTCCCCGGACCCGGTCAGCCGGTGACCAGGAGAATCCACGCGGTTCCGACGACGAGGAACACGACCATGAAGAAGAGCGTCATCAGCAACCCGAGCCGGTAGAGCTCGCGCTGCGTGAGGTAGCCGCTGCCGACGAAGATGACGTTCTGGCTGCCGGCCTGCGGCGTGATGACCGAGAAGTAGCTGCTCGCGAACAGCAGCGCGAACGCCATCAGCGGGGCGGGGACGCCGCCGCGGATCCCCACGTCGAGGAAGATGCCCAGGAGTGCCAGGACCTGCGACGACTGGCTGACGAACATGTAGTGGATCGCGACGTAGAGCACGATCAGCGTCACGTACGTCACCGGCCACGACAGGCTGCCCATGTGCGACGCGAGGCGCCCGCCGGCGTAGGCCATGAACCCCAGCTCGTTCAACTGGCCGCTCAGGGCGAACAGCACCGCCAGCCAGAGGAAGGTCGCGAGCGTGTCGCCCTGCGCGGCGATGTCGTCGAGCGTCAGCACGTTGGTCATCAGCAGCAGGCCGAGCCCGGCAAAGGCGATGCTGGTCACGTTGAGATTCAACGCATCGGCGAAGATCCAGCCGGAGACCATCAGCGCGAACGCCACCGCGGTGATCCGCTCGTCGCGCGTCAGCGGCCCCAGCGCCGCAAGCGCCTTCCGCGCGGCCAGCGGGGCTTCCGGCGTCTCGCCGACGCCGGGCGGGAAGATCAGCGCGACGACCCTCGGCAGCAGCAGGATCGCGGTCAGCGCCGGCACCGAGGCCACGAGGAGCCACTTGCCGAAGCCGACCTCCAGTCCGAACTCCCGCACGATCTGGATGCCGATCGGGTTGGCCGACGTGGCCGTCATCCAGAGGGCCGACGAGACCGCCAGGCTCGCCATCGCGCAGAACATCAGGTAGGCGCCCAGCCGGCGGCCCTCGGGGTCATCGGGCCGCGAGCCGGATCCCTGCGCCACCGACAGCACGATCGGGAACAGCACGCCGCCGCGCGCGGTGTTGCTCGGGAACGCCGGCGCGATCGCCGCGTCCGTGAGCACGATGCTGTACGCGAGACCCAGCGATGAACGGCCGAACCGGCTCACCATGAACAGGCTGATGCGCTGGCCCAGCCCCGATTTCACGACCGCCTGCGCGACGAGAAAGGCGATCACCACCAGCAGCACGCTCGCATTGGCGAAGCCGGCGAACGCCTTGGCGGGCGAGAGGGTGCCGGTCATCACGACAGCCGCCACTGCCAGCATCGTGGACGTGAGGAGCGGGAACGCGCCGACCAGCACCGACGCGATCGAGGCGACGAATATCGCGAACAGGTGCCAGGCGGGCGCCGTGAGCCCTGCCGGGACCGGTACGAACCAGATGGCGAGCGCCAGCGCGAACGGCGCGGCGCGCTTCACGAGCAGGGCAGGGGCGATCATGGCGGCGAAGCTCCCGCCGGGGGCGCGGACCGGCGGCGAGCCGACGCGCACCCTGCCCGTCAGGCCGACCGAATGACCCTGCACGGTCCCGTCCTCCGACTCGAGCACGAATCGCCACAGGAACTGGTAGCTGCCCGTGGCTCCCGAGTAGCGTCCGGTCCCGCCGACAAAGGTCCCCTCGACCCGGTTGCCGGTCGCCGTGCCTTCGCCGCGCAGTTCGCTGTACGCCTGGTCGCCGTGCTCGTCGGTCCAGACCGCACGGCCGACCATGCCGGAGGCGCTGTCGTTGAGCACGATCGCCTCCGCGCGGAAGCCGACGCCGGGACGGGCGTCGCCTTCGAGCAGCAGCGTGCCCTCGAAGCTCGCGATCGAGGCCCGCCGGTCGGGACCGAGCCGCATCGCGTGCCGGCTGCCGACCGCGGTCCACGTTCCCCGGAACTCGTGCGATCCGGCCGCGGGAAGCCGCGCGTCGGGTTGAGGGCCCGAAGGCGAGCAACCGGCCATCACCACGAGGCCGGCCATCAGGAACTGCCGGAATCCCCGCGCCAGCGAGACGGCATCGGGCGCGGCGCCGGGACCGTTTGCCGCCTCGGCGCCGGTGCCGGTGTCAGGCGCGAATCGCGACCCGCTGGACATGATGCATGGCTCCCGCAATGGGCCCGTCTCTCCTACTTCGGGGGCGAGCCCCCCAGATCACGCAGCAGCGATTGGTAGTCCTCGGATTCGCGCAGCAGTCGCCCGGCGGCTTCGCGCAACAGATCGACGTCAGCGGCCGGCAGCACGAAACTCGTCGGCAGGTTCATCAGACGGTCGCGCTCGGCCGGATCCTTGACGGCGTCGAAGCTGATGTCCATGAGGTGCAGGGTCAGCTTCGGCAGTGAGACGCTTCGCCTCAGCCTGCGCCTCGGTCGCGCCGGCAAGGCGCGCCCGCAGAATCAGCATGTCGCGCCGCCAGCCGTAGATCTCCTGCCGGTCCTTCATGAGCTCGATGGTCTCGAACGAGTAGCGGTCGATCGGCACTCCGCTGGCTTTCAGCAGTTGGTCGATCGTGCCGGGCGGGTCTTCCTTGCGGTCCCAGTCGGTCTTCGGCGCCGAGCGCGAATTCACCACGATGACCACGATCCTGCGGATGGCTCCGAAGCCGATCTCGCCCGCGAACGTAGCGCTCGCCCCCACGGCCTCCAGGGCCTCCAGCACGCCGCGCATCCCGATGTTGTCCGCCACGCCGCCGTCGACGAGGTGGATGTACGGGCGATCCTTGCTGTTCTGGAAGTCCTTCATCTCGAGGTAACGCTTGACCGCGCGCGCCGATGGCCGGACCCGTCCGTCGGTCTTGGCGACGTCCCGGACCCAGTCCGGATACTCGTAGTTGCAGGTGCCGCCGTAATTGTCGAGCGTCACCGCCGAGAGCACGACCGGCACGGCCGAGGACGTGGCCGCCGCGCGCGCCAGGCGGACCTTGTTCAGATCCGAGCACAGCAGGTCGAAGTCGTTCTGGTAGAACGAAAACCGGTAGCCGGTCGAGATGTCGGTGCCGTTGGCGATCGCGACCGGTGCCTGCCTGGCGAGCAGGTCGGCGTACGTGGCGCCTTCGAACAGGATCTCGTCGTAGTACTCGGCGGCGAGCTCCGAGCGCCCGGCGCTGCCCCCGATGTACTTCGACCAGTTGAACGGGTTGAGGGCGCGCTGGATCAGGTCGCCCTGGACGTCGCGCTTCAGGAAGCGCTGCTCGTACTCGGCGAACAGGCGCTCGCCGTAGAGCGCATAGGCGAGCGCCGTGAAGCTTCCCCCGACACGCCGGTGATGACGTCCACCTCGTCGATCAGCCGGCGGCGCTGGCCGTCGATCGTGATCTCGGTGCGTCGGAGCTCTTCCAGCACGCCGTAGGACAGCGCCGCGGCGCGGGTGCCGCCGCCGGAGAACGCGAGGAAGAACAGCGTGCCCGGATCGTTGTTGATGCGCTTGGGCATCAGCAGGTACGGCCGATAACCGGTGTTCGGGTCGGCCTGGGTGATCCGCTCGTTGATCGGCCGGCTGGCGCAACCTGCCAGCGCCAGCATCGCCAGCAGGACCAGGAGGAACCGATTCGTCCGCATGATGCGCACCTCTCCTGGGACGCTCCCGCCGGCGGGTGGATCAGGGTGCCACTTCCTTCCATCCGGCACCGAGGTCGAATGCCGCCATCTTCGCGCCGATGGCAGTGGAGTTCTTGCCGAGGTCCTTTTCGAAGACCTTGCCGTTGTGGCTGACGATGAACGTCATCACGCCGCTTTCGCCATGGACGGCCGGATACGCGACCATCGCGAAGCCGGCGATCATGCGGCCGTTGATCACGTAGCTGTAGGCGCCGCCCGGGGCATTCTTGCCCTGGCGCGTCAGGATCCTGAAGTGATAGCCGCGGTAGGCGTCGACCGCCGCGTGACCCTTGAGGTAGGCGGAGCTTTCGGCGATGAGGGGTCCGAACGGGCTCGCCTCTTCGCCCTTCGCGGCGTCGGCGGGCCAGTACAGCCCGTCGCGCTTGCCCGGGGTGCTGGCCACCTTCTGCGCGTACTGGAGCACGCCGTCGCCGTCGCGATCGCTCGCCGCGTAGGCGCGCTGCGCGTCGATGTACGCCCGCAGCACGTAGATGGCGTTGCGCTCGTTGCCGCCGATGCGGCGATTGACGATCTCGTCCGCGCCTTCCTCGGTGGCGAAGCGCCAGCGATCCGCCGTTCGCACGATGGGAATCGGCACCGGCCACGCCTCGTCGCCGATCACCAGCACGCGCCGATTCGGGCTCGGCTCCTGCAGCACGCGCAGCGTCTGCATCGCCGCGAGGATCTTCGCCCGGGTCGCGCTGGTTGCCGCGCGATCGGATCTGATGATGAGGTCCTTGTGCGCTTCGCCGAAGATCGCGACCATCGCCGGATCGCTGTCGGCCTTGAGCGCGGCCATCAGCGCGTCGACCGCCGCTTCCGGCGTCGCGAAGGTTTCCTGCGGGGCGGCCGCCGCGGCGAGCGGAACGGCCACGATGAGCGCCAGCGCAAGCCGGCGCAGGAACGACCAGAGGCGAATGATGTTCATGGGTGATGCCTTGCTTTCGATGGAAGGGAATGTGCGCATGAGGATGCCCCGGCCTTCAACGACGCCCGCCACCGCCGCCGCGCCCACCACCACCACCACCGCCACCGCCACCGCCACGCGCACCGCCGCCGCCGCTCGGCATCGAACGCGCGCTCGCGCCGGACGACGCGCTGCGGCTCGACGCGCCACGGGAACTGTCCATCTGGGTTTGCCGCCCGGAGCCGGAGCCGTAGCCGCCGAAGGCGTCACCGCCCGAGCCACCGCCCCGACTGCCGCTGCCGCCGTAGCTGTCGCGTGCCGATGCGCTGACACCGCCCGGCTGGCTGCGCGCAGCCGCGCCACCGCCCGCCGCGCCGCCGCCCGCACCCGTCGTCGACGGGCGCGCCGCCGCACCGCCGCCCGCCCCGTAGCCGCCGCCTCCACCCGCGCGCGCATCGCCCGCGCGAGCGGTCGAGGCGGTCTTTCCGACTGAGCTGCTGACCTGACCGGGTTGCTTGTTGGACTTCCATGCGCTGCTGCCGCCGCTCGCGGGACGCTGGCTTGCGCCGCCGCCGCGGTTGATGTCACCCGTGTTGATGTTGGTGTTGCGGTTGACGTTGATGTTGGCGTCACCGCCGTAGTTCGCGCCGTAGCGGCCGCCGTTCCAGGCCGCGCCGATCGCCGCGCCCCAGACGACGCCGGCGGCAAGCGCGGCGCCGGGCGGGTAGGGGTAGTAGTACGACGGGTAGGCCGTCGGGTAGTAGCCCCAGGCAGGCGCTCCGTAGACGACGACGGTCGACGGGTTGTACTGCGGCACGTAGATCACCTGCGGATCGGCCGGGGCGATGGTGACGATCTCCTTCTCGACCACCACGACCTGCTTGGCGTCGGACTTGAGATTGCCCGCGGCCTGCGCCTTGCGGCGAAATGCCTGGATCGCGTCCAGCACCGCGCCCTGGTCGGTGACGACCGCTTCGCCGAGCGCGCTGGTCCAGTCGAGATCGGCGCTCATCGTCTTCACGACGTCCGGATAGTTGAGCAGCGACTTGACCGAGTCGTCCCACTTGTCGTCGACGGGCAGCTTCGGGTCGGCTTTCCGCTTGTCGAGATAGCGGTCCGCCTGCACCAGCTGCAGCGGATTGGTCGCGGCGGGGAGGATGATCGCGACCAGGTCGTCCGGATACAGCGCGATCGGGCCGACGAGCTTGGCCAGCTCCTCGCCGGACGACGGGGGGGCGGCGCCCCCCGTGGCCGCCGGGGCCTGCGCGACGGCGTTCGCCGCGAACACGAATAGGAAGAGTCCCTGCAGCAGCCCGAGCCAGCGCGAGGGGTTGCGGCGATTCGCCGCGGCTTGGGTACGAAAGCCGTTCATCATGTTTGCTCCGAGTGCTGATTGCGCGTAAGGCATCGTGCCGACCGGCCGCGGCCAAGCCGAAGCGAAGGCTGGTTCACTTGACAGTGTACCCGCGGCCCTCGAGGCACGCGGCACGCGCCTTGGCGAACGCCGCCTGCTGCTGCTGGTTGGCCGCCTGCGCCTGCTGCTGTCCCTGCTGGGCGGCCGCCGCGTTCTGCTTGCGGCTCTGGCTGCGCGCGACCGCCGCGCCGGCTGCGGCACCCGCGCCCGCGTCCCCGCCGACGACCTCGCCCACCACCGCGCCGCGCGCCGCGCCGCGAGCGCCGGCACCCGGAGTCGTGCCGGTCGCCGTGGTCGGCGGCGTGGCGGCGGTCGGCTGCGCCGGGGGCTTCGCGGGATCGAATCCGCTTTGCTGCACCGCCCAGGTATGGCAGGCGGCCTCGTCGCTCTTCTGCTGCTGCGGCGACTGCCCCTTGGCGGGATAGACGAACTGCTGCGCACCCGCGGCCCCCGTCAGGGCGACCGCCAGCGCAAACATCAATGAAGTGCGTGGCTTCATTTCCAATCTCCTCCCGCCTGTCGGCCGGCCGGCGCGACCGGATGCAATTCGCGAGTCATCCCGACGTCGCCGGCCAATACGTGTCCGCGGATTGCGGCCCGGCTCACTTCGATTTGGCTGCCGCGGGCTTCGGTGCCGGCTCGACGGAGAGCGCGAGCGCCTCGGTGTAGGTGACCTCGACCTGATCGCCCTTCTTCACGACCTTGAACTGGTCGGGGTTCCGCACGTTGAGCGTCACGACATTGCCCCGCGGCCCCTTCAGCGTGATCGTGCTCTTCTGCGGGTCGACCGCCGTGACGTCGGCAAGCGCGGTGACCTGCCGCGCACCGCCGACCGCCGGCCGTTCGCCGGGCTTCGCCTTGCCGACTTCCTCGCGCACCGTGGGTTCCCCGGCGGCGACCCGGGTCTTCTTGAGTTCGAGCGACAACGCCTGGGCATAGCGCGCGACGACGAAGTCGCCGAGCTTGATCTGGTCGAAGTTCTTGACCTCGTCGCCGGCGACGATGTCGACGCTGTCGCCCTTCGGTCCCTTCAGTGTCAGCGTCCGCGTCGCTTTGTCGATGGCCATGACCTGCGCGGAGATCTCCGCGGCGGCGACGATCGCCGCCTTGCCGGGCTCGCTGGCGACGATGGCACCGCCGGTGGCGCCGGGTTGCTGCGCGAGCGCGGTCGCGGCCAGGGCCGCCGTGATCAGTGCGAGCGCGAATTTCGATTGGGTGTTCATCAAGAGCTCCGTGATGTCATGAAAGGAAGGGGTCCCGCCTCGCCGCGCGGCGCATCAACGGCGCCGCTGGCGCCTGCCGGCCCGCGTGCGCCCATTATGGATGCGGCGCATTGGGAAGCTGGACAATTGAAGACATTGACTGTACGTTTTTAGACAATCTTCGGCAAGGATTTTGTGTGAAATCAACCAAGCAACATTTAGGTGGCACCGGACAGCGAACGGCGACTCGCCGGTCCGCCGAAGCGATGGTGCGCATTGGCGCCACGCTGGCCCTTCCGGAGGTCCTTCGGAGCCTGGGCGCGGATCCGGCACAGCTCCTGGGCGAGGCGGGGTTCGACCTCGCGCTGTTCGACGATCCCGACAACGAAGTTTCCTTCGCAGCCCGGGGCCGCCTGTTGGCCCATTGCGTGGCCAGGACCGGCTGCCGACATCTCGGACTCCTGGTCGGTGAGCACAACGGGCTGCACTCGCTGGGGCTCGTGGGCCTGCTGGTCAAGTACTCGCCGGATGCTGGAACGGCGCTGCGGAGCCTCGTGCACCACATGCATCTGCACGTCCGGGGTGCGACGACGACCTTCGCGGTCGACGGCGCCTTGGCGAGTTTGACCTACGACGTCCACCGGCCACGCGTCGAGGCCACCGACCAGGTCGGCGATGGCGCGCTCGCGGCAATGTTCAACATCATGCGCGCCTTGTGCGGACCGCAATGGAAGCCGATCGAGGTCCGCATGGCCCACCGCAAGCCGGACGATGTCGGTCCTTATCGAAGGTTCTTCAAGGCCCCGCTGCGCTTCGACGCCGAAGGGAACGCGATGGTGTTCTCCGCCGACTGGCTGGTTCACCCTCTGCCTGGCGCCGATTCCCACGTGCGCGGGCTGCTGCAACGGCAGATCGACGCGCTCGAGGTCCGGCACGGCACCGACTTCCCGGAGCAGGTTCGCAGCGTGCTGCGCACGGCGCTCCTCACCGGTCACTCGAGGGCCGATCAGGTCGCGGCGATGTTCTCGATGCATCCACGCACGCTGAGTCGCCGCCTGGATGCTTTCGGCGTCGGCCTCCAGGAACTCGTCGACGAGGGGCGCTTCGAGATCGGCCGCCAGATGCTCGGGGACTCGGCGATGGACGTGAGGCAGATCGCCCTGTTGCTCGGCTATGCGGATCCCAGCGCCTTCACGCGGGCGTTCCGGCGCTGGAGCGGCACCACGCCGGGCCGCTGGCGCGCTTCGGCGGCCCCCTCGGCGCGACCGAACTCGATCCCGGTGAAGTAGCGGTGCAGCGGGCAAGGCGTGCCGGGGGTGCAGGCATGCTCGCGCGTACACTGCCGTTGCGTCTGGTCGAGCAGGACGTACTGCTTGCAGATCGTACAGAATTCGAAGGGCGAATCGAACATCGCGCCTCCCGGCAGGCAAGGCCTTCGATCGGACAGACGACACCCCGTTGCCGCATCGTTGCCACGCCACGGCCAATCGTCGTATCAGTATACTTCGGCCTCGCCCGCCTTCGCGAACGTGACCGGACCGGCGCGCACGACGAGATGACCATGACCCAGATCGAATCACTGTCCGAGCGACCGGTGCGCGAGCCGGTGCTCAACGTCGTCGACCGGGTGTCGGAGCTGCTGTTCGGCCTGTTCATGGCGCTCTCGTTCGTGGGGGCCCTGTCGGTGGCCGATTCCGGACGCGAGGAAGTTCGATCGATGTTCACCGCCGCGCTGGGGTGCAACCTGGCGTGGGGTCTCGTCGACGCAGTGATGTACCTGGTGCGCACCGCCACCGAGCGCGCCAAGACGTTCACCCTGGTCGTTTCAGTTCGGTCCGCGGCCGATCCGGAAGCCGGTCGCCGCCTTATCGAGCGCTCGCTGTCGCGGCCGGTCGCGAGGCTGTTCTCGTCGGTGGAACTGGAGGCGATCCGCGGGCGCATCGTCGCCCTGTCCGGCCTGCCGGCGCGACCGTCCCTGCACCGGGACGATCTGCTCGCCGCCCTTGCGATATTCCTGATCGTCGTCGCCTCGACCTTTCCGGTCGTGCTGCCGTTCGCGCTGATCGGTGACGTGCGCACGGCGATGACCGTGTCGCGCGTGATCGCGCTCGCGATGCTGTTCTGGGGCGGGTTCGCGCTCGGCCACTACGCCGGCTTCGGCAGCTGGAGGTTCGGGTTCATAATGGTCGCGGTAGGCGTGGCGCTCGTGGGCGCGATCATGGCGCTCGGCGGATGAAGTTCGTCGTTGCCTGCGGCCCCGCCTTCGTCGCCGCCGTCGCGGCCACGGCGGCGTTCGCGGGTGAAGGTGACGTCGGGAACGACCACGGCGGACGTCGCGCGTCCCGCCCCGAAAAGCCGTCGTGGGAGTTCGCGGTCACCGCGTATCCCACCGTGGTTCGCGACGGTGACAACTACACCTCGGCCATCGCGGCCGCCGACCGCGGGCCGCTGCACCTCGAGGGCAGGTACAACTACGAGTCGGTCGGCGCGCGCTCGGCCTTCGTCGGCTGGACGTTTTCCGGCGGGGAAAGCGTCACCTGGGAACTGACGCCTCTGCTCGGGGGCGCCTGGGGCTCGGTGCGGGCGTTCGTGCCGGGGCTGGAGGCGAGCGTCGCGTGGAAGGCGCTCGACATCTACGTCGAGGCCGAGTACATCAGCGACAGCGCGGAGCGTACCGACAGCTACTTCTACGCCTGGAGCGAGCTCGGATTCCGGCCGGTCGAGTGGCTTCGCGTGGGGCTTGCCGGCCAGCGCACCCGGGCCTACGGCGGCGACCGCGAAGTCCAGCGCGGGCCGTTCGCGCAGCTGACCTGGGGTCCCGTCACCATCGGCGGGTTCTGGTTCAACCCCGGATCGGCGGACCAGGTCTTCGTGGGCTCGATCGGCGCGACGTTCTGACCGCCGCCGGTCCGGAGAAACCCGCGGGGCCGGCATCGTCATCTGCCGCCGCGTACCGACTCGTTGCGGGGTGATTGATTTGGCGCATGGAGCTCGCGCCGCCGTGTCGGAAAATGTCCAGAACCTGGCGGCGAGTGTCCAGCAGCGTCGCGAGGTCCGTGCATAATCGCCTGTCTCCGGTCGATCGGCTGGACCGGTCGACCGGGTCGGTCGATGAGGGCTTGGCTCGCCAAGCGAAGGCGCCTTGACCTGCCAGCCGGAACAACGCAGTCACGGATCGCGGTAAAGTGCGGTTCTGAAGTCGAATTTCTTGCCACGCGCCGCAGTGCCCCATGGGGCGGCCGGCGGGTGAACGGCGGTCGTCGGGGTGGTCCCGCGGTCGCTGGCCGCAAGCTCACGGAGGTCCGTTCCCGATGAAATTCCGAGTGTCCCTGCCCGTCCCGCTCGCCGTCCTCGCGTCGGCGGCGCTCGCGGTGACCGCCCTGGCGTTTCCGCCGGCCGCACGCGCTTCGTTTCTCCCTCCCGAGTTGATGGACAGCGCTGCGATGTACCTCGCGTGGTTCGTCATCATCTTCGTGCCGATCGGCGGGATCGTGCTGTTCTGGCTGGTGCACATCCTGCCGGAGAAGATCGCGCACAAGCGTCACCATCCGCAGAGGGACGCGATCCAGATGCTCTGCCTGCTGTCGCTGGTGTTCGGGGGCCTGCTGTGGCCGATCGCCTGGCTGTGGGCCTACGTGAAGCCGGTGACCTACAAGATGGCCTACGGCACCGAGAAGCACGAGGACTATTTCCACGAGATGGGCGCGAAGGCGCGCGCGGGAGAGTTGCCCGGCCATGAGCTTGCGCATCTGCGCGAGGAGCTCGATGCGATCGACGCCAAGGGCGGGCTGACACCCGAGCTCAAATCGCTGCGGCGGGAACTGGCCACGGCGCAGGCGGCACCAGCCGCGCCCCTGGCGGCACAGGCGGCGCCGGCCGTTGCCGGCGGAAAGGCAGGGAACGCCTGATGGAAGCCCTTCTTCTCGGAATCTACGCGTTCTTCGTCTGGCTGATCTTCATCAAGTTCAAGTGGCTGCCGTGGAACACCACGTCGCAGGTCACGGTCGTCGTCATTCCGATCGTTGCGCTGACCGCGCTGGTCCTGACGCTCAACGTGGTTGCGCCGTCGTCGTCCGACGTACGCGTCATCAAGTACGTCGTGCAGATCATTCCTCAGGTGCGCGGGCGCGTGATCGAGGTGCCGGTCGAGCCCAACAGGCTGGTCAAGAAGGGCGAGCTCTTGTTCCGCCTCGACCCGACCCCGTACCAGAACGACCTCAACGTCGCCAAGTCGAGGCTCGCCGCCGACGAGGCGAAGCTCGCGCAGGCCGCCGCGGGGCTGGTGGACGCGTCGGCCGGCGCTCGTCAGCTGCAGGAACAGTTGAAATCGGCGAGCGGACAGGTCAGCGCATTGCAGCCGAAACTGGAACTCGCGCGGCTGCGGGTGCGGCAGTACCGCGAACTGGTGGCCACCGGCGCCGGGGACAAGTTCGCGCTGGAACAGGCCGAAGCCAACGTGACCGAACTCGTAGGCCAGATCGCCACTGCTGTTGCGAACGAGGCGCAGGTGACGCAGAAGCTGTCCGGGCAGGTGAACGGCGAGCAGGCCTCGGTCGCCGCTGCCCGCGCGCAGCTCGCGACCGCGAAGGCGCAGGTCGATCAGAGCCGTGCCGACCTCGCGAACGCGCAGTGGAACCTCGACCAGACCGCCGTGTTTGCGCCGACCACTGGCTATGCGATCAACGTCCAGTTGCGGCCGGGCTCGTTCACGGTCGCGATGCCGCTGGCCCCGGCGATGAGCTTCGTCGAGGAGGAGTACCAGGTCATCGCGCTCTACGCGCAAAACGAACTGGTGCTGGTCGAGCCGGGCAACCCGGCGGAGTTCACGCTCCACAACTACCCGGGGCGCGTCATCAAGGCATCGGTCGACTCGATCGTCTGGGCGCAGGGCCAGGGGCAGGTGCCGCAGTCGGGCACGCTGCCGCAGACCGGCGCCTTCCCGCAGGTGCCGGGCCGGTTTCCCGTCAAGCTCCTCGTTGCCGAACGGGACCGCGAGCTGTTCCTCCCGGCCGGAGCGGTGGGCGGCGGCGCGATCTACACCGAGCACGCGCAAGCAATCCACATCCTGCGGATGGTGATCCTGCGCATCAACTCGATCATGGATTACCTCGTGCTGAAATTGCACTGATGCGCGCCGCTTTCATTGCCCTCAGACTCCTCGCGGCGGCGCTCGTGGCCGCCGCGGCGGGCTGTGCGCTCAACCCGCCGCCGACGACGGACGAACTGCGGAAGCAGGCGCTGCCGCACACGGACGTGCCGGCCGCGTTCAAGGCGGCCGGCGGCGTGCCGGCGCCGGTGGTCGACCGCTGGCTGGCGACGTTCGACGATGCGGCCCTTTCGGCGCTGGTAGCCGAGGCACTGGCGTACAACGCCGACCTGCAGGTGGCGGCGGCGCGGGTCGAGCAGGCCGCCGGTTACGTGAAGGTGGCCAGCGGCTCGCTGCTTCCCTCGGTGGGGCTGCTGGGCATGGGCGGCGGCAAGTCGGGCGGCAGCGGGGGCCTGGACGGCGTCTGGCTGAACGCGTCGCTGGAACTCGACATCTGGGGGCGCTTGCGCTACGGGCAGGCGGCGGCCGAGGCGCAATCGGCAGCCGCCGCGGCCGACTACGCGTATGCGCGCCAGTCGCTGGCGGCGACGGTGGCCAGGAGCTGGTTCCTGGCCATCGAGGCCGGACTGCAGCGGGCGATCGTGCAGGAGGGGCTCCGCTCGTCGGAGTCGCTGCTGCGAGTTGCGCAGGACCGCCTGCGCGTTGGGAACGGCAACGAACAGGCGGTGGCGGAGGCCCAAGTCAACGTCGGCACGTTCCGCGACCGGTTGCGCCAGATCGAGCTGGCGCGCGAGCAAACGCTGCGTGCGCTGGAGCTCCTCGTCGGGCGCTACCCGGCAGCGGAGATCGCCGTCGCGGAGCGCCTCGCGCCGATGCCGCCGCCGGTGCCGGTGGGCATGCCGTCGCAGTTGCTCGAGCGCCGGCCTGATGTCATCGCCGCGGAGCGCCGTGTCGCCGCCGCTTTCGACCGGGTGGGCGAAGCGCGTGCTGCGCAGCTGCCGCGCATCAGCCTGACTGCGGGCGGCAGCAGCGTGTCGAGCGATCTGCTGCAGCTGAAGGACACGAGCAACCCCATCTGGAGCTTTGGCGGCAACCTGATCGCGCCGCTGTACCAGGGCGGCGCGCTGCGGGCACAGGTCGAGATTCGCTCGGCCGAGCAGAAGCAGGCGGTTGCGGAGTACGCGCGCGCCGGGCAGCGGGCGTTCGGCGAGGTCGAGAACGCGCTCGCGGCCGAGAACGCGCTGCGCGACCGCGAAGCGATCCTCGCGGCCGCCGTCCGGGACAGCGCGCGCGCACTGGAGCTCGCGCAGATCCAGTATCGCGTCGGCAGCGTCGACCTGCGCGTGGTCGAGCAGAACCAGCTCGCCCTGTACTCGGCGAGGATCTCGCTTCTGGGCGTGCAGACCGAGCGGCTGGCGCAGCGCGTCAACCTCCACCTTGCGCTCGGCGGCGGATTCGACCTGCCGGCGATGGAGCCGGTGGCGACACAGTGATCGAGCGCCGACCATGCCGCGGGCATGGCTTCGCCCGGTTAGGATGAGCGCCGAGCGATCCGGTGCGATGAATCGATGGAGACGACGATGACCAAGAAGAGCGCAAAGACGAAGGTCGAGCCCAAGGGCAAAGCGAAGGCCGGAAACGGCGCCGCAGCCGAGGCGGGGGCGGACCCGAACGGCGTTTCGAAGCCCGGCAAGAAGCTGTCCGCCAAGGACTACGACCGCGAGCTCAAGAAGCTGCACGTCGAGCTGGTCAAGCTCCAGCAGTGGGTCGTGCACAAGGGCCTCAAGGTATGCATCCTGTTCGAGGGCCGCGACGGCGCCGGCAAGGGCGGCACGATCAAGGCGATCACGGAACGCGTGAGCCCCCGGGTGTTTCGCGTGATTGCACTTCCCGCGCCGACCGAGCGCGAGAAGTCGCAGATGTACGCGCAGCGCTACCTGCCGCACCTGCCGGCGGCGGGAGAGATCGTGATCTTCGACCGCAGCTGGTACAACCGTGCGGGCGTCGAGCGCGTGATGGGCTTCTGCAGCGAGGATCAGGCGAGGGGTTTCCTCAAGGTGGTGCCGCTGTTCGAGCGGTTGATGATCGATTCCGGCGTCATCCTGCTCAAGTACTGGCTGGAAGTGAGTCCCGAGGAGCAGACGCGGCGGCTCAAGGCGCGGATCGGCGATGGGCGCAAGACGTGGAAGCTCTCGCCGATGGACGTGAAGTCCTACGATCGCTGGGACGATTACACGAAGGCCCGCGACGAGATGTTCGCCGCCACCGATTCCTCGTGGGCGCCGTGGTTCGTCGCGCGCTCGGAGGACAAGAAGCGCGTGCGCCTGAACGTGATCAGCCACCTGCTCGAAGCACGTGCCGTACAAGGCCGTCCCGGCGCCGAAGGTCAAGCTGCCGCAGCGCAAGATCGGCCGCTACAAGGCCAAGGACCATCCGGTCAAGTACGTGCCGGAACGGTTCTGATCACGGTCGGGGCGGGCCGCATGAAGCCCCATCCGACCGAGGCAACGGCGGTCCAGTCCGGAGCCGGTGCGATTCGCTTCGACATCGTCGCCGGTCTCACGGCCGCCGCCGTCGTGCTGCCCAAGGCCATGGCCTACGCGACGGTGGCCGGGCTGCCCGTCGCCATCGGCCTCTACACCGCCTTCATCCCGATGGTGGTCTACGCGCTGCTCGGCTCGTCGCGCGTGCTCAGCGTCAGCTCCACCACGACGCTGGCGATCCTGGCCGGCACGCAGCTCGGCCTGGTGGTGCCGGACGGCGACCCGGCGAAGCTGGTCACGGCGACGGCCACGCTGGCCGCGCTGGTCGGCGCGATGCTGGTGCTGGCGCGGCTGATGAAGCTGGGATTCGTCGCCAACTTCATTTCCACGCCGGTGCTGACGGGCTTCAAGGCGGGCATCGGCCTCGTGATCGTGCTGGACCAGGTGCCGAAGCTGCTGGGCATCCACATCGCCAAGCAGGGGTTCTTCGTCGATCTCCTGAGCGTCGCGCAGCACGTTCCCGACACCTCGCTGCTGACGCTGGCGGTGGCCGTGGCGACGTTCGCGGTGCTGATCGGCATGGAGCGGCTGTGGCCGCATTCCCCGGCGCCGCTGGTCGCGGTGGGGGGCGCGCATCGCCGCGTCGTGGTTCTTCGGCCTGCAGGCACTGGGGGTCTCGACGGTCGGCCTGATTCCGCAAGGATTCCCGTCGCTCACGCTGCCGGACCTTGCGCTGATCGGGCAATTGGTGCCGGGCGCGCTGGGGATCGCGCTGATGAGCTTTACCGAGACGATCGCGGCGGGCCGCGCTTTTGCCCGCCCGGACGACCCTCCGATCAACGCGAACCGCGAACTGATCGCCACCGGGGCGGCCAACCTCGGCGGCGCGCTGTTCGGCGCGATGCCGGCCGGCGGGGGCACGTCGCAGACGGCGGTGGTGCGCGCGGCGGGCGGGCGGTCGCAGAAGGCGTCGCTGGTGACCGCCGGCGCCGCGGTGGCGACGATGCTGCTGCTCGCGCCGGTGCTGGGCCTGATGCCGCACGCGACGCTCGCGGCGGTCGTCATCGTCTATTCGGTCGGGCTGATCCAGCCCGCGGAGTTCCGGGCGATCCGCGGCGTGCGCACGATGGAGTTTCGCTGGGCGCTGATCGCCTGTGCTCGGCGTGCTGGTGTTCGGTACGCTCAAGGGCATCGTGGTGGCGATCATCGTGTCGATGATCGGGCTGGCGAGCCAGACCGCCCAGCCGCGCGTGTCGGTCATCGGCCGCAAGCGCGGGGCCGACGTGCTGCGGCCGCTGACGCCCGAACACCCGGACGACGAGACGTTCGAGGGCCTGCTGATACTGCGGCCGGAGGGCCGCCTCTACTTCGTCAACGCACAGTACGTGTCGGACCGGATCCGCGCGCTGGTCGCGCAGCACAAGCCGCGGGTGCTGGCCCTGGACATGAGCCGGGTGCCCGACGTCGAATACTCGGCGCTGCAGGTGCTGATGGAAGGCGAGCAGCGGATGACCGAGGGCGGCACTTTGGTATGGCTGGCAGGGCTGAACCCGGGCGTCCTGGAGACCGCAAAGCACGTCGGGCTGGACCGGCGGCTGGGGCGCGAGCGGATGCTGTTCAACGCCCGCGCGGCGATCGAGCGCTACCAGGCGCTGCCGGCGACGGGCGCCGCGCCGCCGCCGACCGCGGCGCGCTGAACGGGACCGCGCCGGCGCGCCCGGCGTAAAATGGCGAGGTTGCATGTGCCTCGCGGCTATCGGCGCCCTCGCAAGGGGAACCGCCCACCGCCGGCTTCGGACCGACTCTCCCAACGCATCGCGGTGAACTCATGACTCGCCTGAACCTGTCGCCATGGCTGGCAATCGGCCTGATTACCCTGCTCGGTGGCTGTGCGACCCGCCCGGTCAACCCGCCCATCACGCAGGCCGACCCGAGCACCGGCTACCGCTTCGAGGTCCGGCAGGCGCGTGCCAGGGAAGCGGGCAAGGAGGCGCTCGTCGTCCTGGCCTTCTCCGGGGGCGGCACGCGTGCCGCCGCCTTTTCCTACGGGGTGCTGGAAGTCCTGCGACGGACGCAGGTTGTCGACACGAATGGGCGGACCGTTCGGCTGCTCGACCAGGTCGACCTGATCACCGGCGTTTCCGGCGGCAGCTTCACCGCGCTGGCGTATGGTCTGTACGGGGACAAGCTGTTCGACGACTACGAGACGCGCTTCCTCAAGCGCAACGTGCAGGGCGAGATCCTCGCCCGCACGCTCAATCCCTTCAACTGGGGACGTCTGTCGTCGACCGGCTGGGGCCGGTCCGAACTGGCGGCGGAACTGTACGACGAGATCCTCTTCAACGGCGCGACCTACGGCGATCTCAAACGCGGTAGCGGCCCGACGATCATGGCGGCGACGACCGACCTGTCGACGGGGTCCCGCTTCACCTTCAACCAGGCCTTCTTCGACGTGATCTGCTCGGACCTCGACGCAGTCCGGCTGTCCCGCGCCGCCGCGGCATCTTCGGCGGTGCCGGTGGTCCTGTCGGCGGTGACGCTTAACAATTACGGTGGCACCTGCAACATGAAGCTTCCCGCCTGGGCGGTGCCCTTCGTCGAGTCGCCGGACCCGCCGCGGCCCGCCGCGCGGGCGACGCGCACGCTCAAGTCGACGATGGCTTATGCCGACGGCGTCAACCGGCCGTTCCTGCACCTGGTGGACGGCGGCGTGTCGGACAACATTGGCATGCGCGGGGTGCTCGACGTGATGGAAATTCTCGAAGCGCTGCGCGAATCCGGCGTGCCCACGTCGCTCGACCGCTTGCGGAGGATCGTCGTGATCGTCGTCAACTCCGTATCCGAGCCCACGACGAACTGGGATCGGTCCGAGCAATCACCCAACATGGTGGAGACGCTGCTCAAGGCGACCGGGACGCCGATCGACCGGAATTCCTTCGAAACCGTCGAGCAGCTCAGGGATACGGCGGCCAGGTGGCGCACGTTGCGCCTCATCAGGGATTCGGCGGCGATGGCGTCCAACACCGATCCTGCGGTGGCCAGGGCGGTACGCGCTCCGGACGCGGAAGTCTACGCCATCGACGTCTCGTTCGCCGAGCTCAAGGACAGGGCGGAATTCGAGTACCTGAATCAGCAGCCGACGTCGTTCGTGCTGCCGCCCGAGGCGGTCGATCGCCTGCGCGCCGCCGCGGGGACGATCATCCTCGCGTCGCCCGAGTTCCAGCGCCTGCTGAAAGACCTCGGCGCCAGGGTCGTCGCGGACCCGAAGCCATCCGGCACCGAGCCGAAGGGACCGGCGACCCGGTAGTCCGCGGCGGCATTCCGGTGCCGCAAGGCGCGATGCGAGTCGACCTTTCCGCTCCACGGGACGCGACCGGAGGCCAGACGGCCAGTGATCGCTCGCGCCTGTCCGACCGCCGGCATCAGGGAGCGCCGAGGTGCAGCCGGCAGAGGCGAACGGTGCGGTCGTCGGGGTCGGGCGCGATGTTGAATCCGAGGCGCGCGGCAAGCCGCAGCATCGGCTTGTTCTCGGTGAGCACGAAGCCTTCCATGTCCCGGAGCCCGCGCCGTCTGGCTGCGTCGATCAGCGACGTCATCAGCGTGCCACCGAGGCCGGCCCGGCCGTAGCTGGCGGCGACGTTGATCGCGAATTCGCAGCTCGAGGCGCGGCTCCCGATCACGAAAATCGCACTTCCCACGATGTCGATCCCGTCGGCTGCCGAAGCGGTCGCCACGATTCCGAGCCCACCGGCTGGGAACGACGCGAGCGCGTTGCGCAATCGGTCCAGATTGGGCTCCTGGACGACGCGCATGAACCGCATGTAACGGGCACCAGCGTCCATCCGCTCGAACGCTTGCAGAAGCTCGGCCTCGTCCGACGGCTGCATCGCGCGGACGTGCACGGCACGTCCGTCGCGCAAGGCGACGTTGCGGTCGATGAAGTCCGAATACATCGTCTTGGTCCCCCTCGAGTCGGCGGAGCGCCGCGCGACGCGCGCCGTGCATGTCCGGCAGGCAGCCTGAGTGCAGGCGCCGGGTCACCCGCCCCCGTTGCCGGTTCCGGTCCCGATTTCGCTGACCACCGGCCTGCGACTTGCCGGCCCGTACCGCCTAGGTGGCACCGCGTTGACTTGTCGCAAGCGGGAATGGCCTGACTGTCCAATAATGTCCAGTCGGTGTCGGAAAAAATCCAGCACCACAACGAACTGGTTCGATAATGACACAAGCTACGGCACCTGGGCGGTATGGCGAATCGTCGGCTGCGCAAGGACCGGCGACGGGGGACGAATCGTGAAAGTCATCATTGTCGGCGGAGTGGCCGGCGGCGCGTCGTGTGCGGCGCGCCTGCGCAGGCTGGATGAAGACGCGGAAATCCTCATGGTGGAACGCGGACCTTATGTTTCGTACGCGAACTGCGGGTTGCCCTACCACGTCGGCGGCATCATCGAGAAGGAATCCAGCCTGATGGTGGCGGACGAAAGCACGTTTCGCTCGCAATTCGCCATCGACGTGAGAACCGGCTGCGAAGCCATCAAGGTTTCGCCGGACACGAAGACCGTCGAGCTGCGCAATGTCGCCACCGGCCAGGTGACGACGGAGTCCTACGACAAGCTGGTGCTGTCGCCCGGCGCGCCGTCGATCCGGCCGCCGCTGCCCGGGATCGACCTGCCCGGCATTTTCGAGGTCAGGACCGTGCCCGATGCGAGGGCGATCCGCGAGTGGATCGAACGGGGCACTGCCTTCCTGGCCGGGATGCACCGGTATTCGGGCTTCCAGACCTTGCGGCCGAAGACGCGGGCGGTGGTCGTGGGCGGCGGCTTCATCGGCCTCGAAACGGCGGAGAACCTCATTCACCGCGGCTTCGACGTGACCCTGGTGGAGATGGGCGACCAGATCCTGGCGCCGATGGACAAGGACATGGCACGCATCGCCGAGGGCTACCTGGAGCGCCACGGCCTGCGCCTCGCGCTCCACGACGGCGTGGCCGGATTCGAGCAGGGCGACAACGGCTCGCTGAAGGTGCTCACGCAGTCCGGCAAGGTGCATCCGGCCGACCTCGTGATCCTTGCCATCGGCGTGCGGCCGGATACCGCTTTGGCCAGGACCGCCGGACTGGAGATCGGCCAGCGCGGTGGCATCCGTGTCGACGACCAGATGCGCACGAGCAACCCGGACATCTTCGCCGTGGGCGACGCGATCGAGGTCAGGGACTTCGTGACTGGTGAATGGAGCCTCATCGCGCTCGCCGGTCCGGCGAACCGGCAGGGCCGCATCGCCGCCGACGTGATTGCCGGCCGCAACTCGCGCTTCCGCGGCACCCAGGGCACTTCGATCATCGGATTCTTCGGTGGCGTGGCGGCGTGGACGGGCGCAGCGAGAAGACGCTCGATCGCATCGGCGACAAGGATTACGAGAAGATCTACCTGTATCCGAATTCGCACGCGGGGTATTACCCCGGCGCCAGGCCGATCGCGATGAAGGTCATCTTCCGCAAGTCGAACGGGCGCCTCCTCGGCGCGCAGGCGCTCGGCGAGGATCTGGTGGACAAGCGGATCAGTGCGCTGGCCATGGCGCTCCAGATGGGCGCGACGATCTACGACCTCGAGGAGGCGGAGCTCTGCTACGCGCCCCAGTTCGGCAGCGCGAAGGATCCGGTCAACTTCGCGGGGATGGTCGCCGCGGACGTCACGCGCGGCGACATGCCGCTCACCCACTGGGACGACACCGGGAATGGCTTCCTTCTCGACGTGCGTGAGCCGGCGGAACTGGCCGTGGAGAGTGCGCCGGGTGCGGTCAACATCCCGATCGGCCAACTCCGGGCGCGTCTCGACGAGCTGCCTCGCGATCGCGAGATCCTCGTCGTCTGCCGTTCGGGACAACGGGCCTACTATGCGACGCGCATGCTGATGCAGAAGGGCTTCAAGGCCAGAACCCTCGCCGGTGGCATGCTGGCGCGGACGCACGCAGCGAACTTCTGGGCAAGTTGATCCTCACCGCCAACGGAATGACGGCACAGTCGATGTGCAGCACCATGAGCGCGCCAACGCCATCCGGTAGTTGGCGCGGGTCATCGGCAATGCCTTCGTAGCCAACTTTTGAATCGGAGCCAGGTGAACCCATGAACCCGCTGCTCAGGGAAATCCGCCGCAACCCGCTGCTCTGGCTGCTGGTCTTCGTGCCGGTGGTGTTCGCCGCCGCGAAGCTCAGGCCCGAGGCGCACACGCTGCTGTTCGTGCTGTCGGTGCTGGCGATCGTGCCGCTGGCGGCGCTGCTGAGCCACGCCACCGAATCGGTGGCGGCCAAGACCGGCGACGCGGTCGGCGGCCTGCTCAACGCCACGCTCGGCAACCTGACCGAACTGGTCATCGCGCTGACCGCGCTGCGCGCCGGCGAGTACATGCTGGTGAAGGCGTCCATCGCCGGCGCGATCGTCACCAACACGCTGTTCATGCTGGGCGCGTCGTTCCTGCTCGGCGGGCTCAAGCACCACGTGCAGGAGTACAACCGGGTCAGCGCCCGCCTGCAGGCCGGCCTGCTGTTCCTGGCCACGGTCGCGCTGCTGATTCCGTCGGCGGTCGCCGCGGCCGACTCCGCGGCGAGGGCCGCGTTCACCCAGAAGCTGAGCCTCGGCCTGGCGGTGCTGCTCATCGTCGCCTACGGGCTCGGCATGCTGTTCTCGCTCAAGACGCACCGCGAGCTCTTCGCCAGCGCGGAGCACGCGGACGGCGAGGACGGCGAAGCGCCGTGGCCGATCGGGCTGGCGCTGGCCACGCTGGCCGGCGTCACGGTGCTGGTGGCGCTGGTCAGCGAGATCTTCGTCGAGTCGGTGCAGAAGGCGGCGGAGACCTTCGGCATGACCCCGGCGTTCGTCGGCTTCATCGTCGTGGCGCTGGTGGGCGGCGCGGCGGAGATGGCCTCGGCGTTCTCCGGCGCGCGCAAGAACCGGCTGGACCTGAGCGTCGGCATCGCCCTCGGCAGCGCGTCGCAGATCGCGCTGTTCGTCGCGCCGGTGCTGGTGCTGCTGAGCTACGTGATCGGCCCGACGCCGATGGACCTGCAGTTCTGGCCGGGCGCCGTGGTGATGATGCTCATCGCCACCCTGACCGCCTCGCTGGTCACCAACAGCGGGCGCTCGGCCTGGTTCGTCGGCGTGCTGGTGCTGATGGTCTACCTGATCTTCGCCATGACGCTCTACCTGCTGCCGCCGCGGCGCGCAGTGAAATGCCGGTCCGGGCAAGCGCAGCGACCGCCGGGTTCCGGGGTGGCACCGCGATGAGAGGCACGGTCTGGGCCCTGCTGGCGATGCTCACGTACGCAGCGCATTCGGCCGCCGCCGACTTCGGAACCCCGGGCGGGCCGCAGCCTGCCAACGTCGACGCGATCGCGGACGTCCTGCGGCAGGACCCGTACGACCTCGAGCTGCTGATCAGCTACGGCACCTCCAAGGGCGGCTCGGCGGGCCACCTCGCCCTGGCCATCCGCGACCGGGCGCCCGGCGACGACCGTCGTCTACTCGGCCAACTTCTACGCCGACCGGGCGCCCAAGCACGAGAAGGACTTCTACACCGACGACCTCATGGTCGGGATCCCGAAGAAGGAGTACCTGTTCGGGACGACCTCGTCGCTCGGCGACAAGGCCTCGTTCGGCCTCGACTTCGGCGAGATCTACAAGCGATCGGTCGTCGGCGTGCGCGTCTACGGCGTGCCGGCCGGGAGAAGGAGGCGCTGGCCGCCTTCTTCGGGCGCATCAACGACGACTATCACAACCGGGCCAAGAAGACCGAGTACCACGACGGCGAGGTCAGGTACGACTACCTGCGCCTCAACTGCGCCAAGACCATCGGCGCGGCATTCAGGTACGGCGCCGGGTACAAGGATCTCGAGGTCGACGAGCGCGAAGCTTCTCTCCGGGCGGAGGGTGGTGGCGGCCGCCAACGCCAACATCCCCACCGAGATGGCGATGAAGCTCCTCAAGGAGTGGAACGCGCGCGGGTACGGGTTGGACGTGGTGCTGTACAGGAAGTACGAGGGCTCGACCTGGGTGGATCCGCACGAAGAGGAGAAGGTGGCGTTCAAGGACCTGCCCAACCGGTTCCCCTCCGTCCTGTCCCGCGACTTCCGGAACGAACAGGGCCAGCTACGAGGACTTCGACAATCTCTTCGCGATGTACGTCCTCTACAACATGGGCAAGTACAGCGTGCGCGTGAACGACGCGACGAAGCTGCTCGAGATCGAGTCGAGCAAGAACCCCATGGCCTACCCGGAGGCCGCCGAACTCGCCACGCAGAGCGCCAAGTCGGACAGCGAGAACTTTCGTCGGCGCGCACGGTTCCTGCCGCAGGGGACGCCGATCGGGGAGGTTCCGGTCAGCGCCCCCTCGACGGACCTGCTTACGACGCCAGTACGGTGACGATACCCCGGGGGTCCGCGATCGACGACCGGGCTGACGTGGGGCGCGTGCGCGGATCAATTGTGCAGGAAGGTCGACACGCCCTGCAGCGCATCGAGCAGCGTCGACGTTTCGGGCGCGCCCTTGACTAGCAATCCGAGGAAGGCGATCGCGTAGTTGACGATCGCATTCGCGGCTGGAAAGGCCGAAGTCCGTCCACGCCAGGGTTCGCCGAGGCCATCTTCAACGGGTACTTCGGCTCGGGCGTCTGCGCGTAGCCGAATTCCTCGAGCGGCACGTGAAGACCGGGTCAAGCGCGCCCGCCTGATACATGACCGGGGCGGAAACACGGCGCAGCCCCTCGCTGCGCTGGAACGGGAGCGAATAGGGCGTCAAGGCCACGATGGCGCGCAGGCGGGCAGGCGCGACGACGGCCAGGCACCGCCGAGACCCAGCACCGTATAACCGCCGAGCGAGTGCCCGACCAGGGCCAGGCGACTCGGATCGGTGCGGCTGCGATCCGCGGGTCTTTCGGGCAGCGCGTTCAGGACGGTCCGGATGTCGTCGGCCGGTCCCGGTAGTCGCTGTCGGTCCACAGCGGCGACGGCTTCCCGCTCATCCGCCACACGCTGGGCAAGTTCGAAAAGCTGCAGGCGGAATCGGCGTGCCGCGGGGCGATCACCAGGTGACCCGGCGTCCGCCAGCGCCCGGTCAGGTAGCTCGATTGGCCGGGGCACATGTAAAGGGCGTGCGAGAACATGACCACGGGGAGATGCTCGCGGGCGCCGGTGGACGGTGTCCACACGACCACGTCGCTTCCACCGATGCGCGTCGCTTCCTCGTCGGCCGCGCACGCGGGTACGATGGCCAGGACGAGCATGCCGACGAGCAGCGTGCGCAGGACGTTCAGTGGGCGAAAGCGCGATTGCATCAGGGACCGGTGTGTGCGCGGCCGGGCCGCGGCGGGCAGCAAGATGCGGAGACTAGCAGATCGACACCGCAATGCGTCCGACCGCCCGGGGGCGCCTGATGAACCTTCATTGATTTCGGACAAGCAAGCGGGGCGACCCGGTCCGGGAATATCCAGCTAGTGTCCTAAAATATCCAGTAACGCGACAACCCGAACGGATAATCGAAAAGCATGCGGAGCGGGCGGGTCGGCGGCATGCCAGCGCGACTCGACCGTACCCGCTCGGCACAGGCGGGCGGGCCTGAACCAAACCCGATCCCGCCGGTCCGACTCGAAGGAGCCGGAGCGCGGGTGCCGAAACCGGCGATGGCGTCCGCGGCAGGGCTGTCCGCTGACTGACTGGGAGGCGCAACCATGGACGCAGCCAAGCAAGTCGCAAAGAGCCTCGACATTTCCAGCAAGGTGGCGCAGCTCTACCAGAAGCGGACGAAGCTGGCGCAGGAACATTTCAGTGAGCGGCTCTCCAAGGCGTACGCCGATTGCGCGACGGGCCTCACCGAGCGGCCCGCCACCGCAGCCGACTTCTGGTCGCAATGGGTCGAGTACGCGACCGATTTCGCGCAGCGTTCGGTGCTGTTCTGGGACACGCTGCGCCAGCGCGGCAACAACTTCATCGAGCACAACCGGGAGGGGCTGCCGCCGGTGCTGCACTTCGAGTACGAAACGGTGTCGACGCGACGCCAGCTCGAACGGCCGGTCAATTACGCGCTGGTGCGCATCGTCCCGCCGGAAGGCGTGACGGTCGACCCGAAGCGCCGTCCTTACGTGATCATCGATCCGCGCGCCGGCCACGGCCCCGGCATCGGCGGCTTCAAGGACGATTCGCAGGTCGGCGTCGCGCTGCGCGAGGGCCATCCGGTCTACTTCGTGATCTTCTTCCGCGACCCGGAGCCGGGTCAGACGCTGGCTCGACGTGCTGCGCGGCCGAGAAGGAGTTCGTGAAGAAGGTGCGCGAACTGCATCCGGACAGCCCGAAGCCGGCGATCGTCGGCAACTGCCAGGGCGGCTGGGCGGCGATGATGCTCGCCGCGTCCGACTCCGACGGACACCGGGCCGATCGTGATCAACGGCGCGCCGATGTCCTACTGGGGCGGCGCGTGGCAGGAAAGCGCAGGCGACAACCCGATGCGCTACGCCGGCGGCATGCTGGGCGGCACGTGGCTGGCGTCGTTCGACCGCCGACCTCGGCGACGGCATCTTCGACGGTGCGTACCTGGTCGAGAACTTCGAGAACCTCAACCCGGCCAACACGTTCTGGGACAAGTACTACAACCTGTTCGCCAAGGTCGACACCGAGCACGCCGCGCTTTCTCGAGTTCGAGCGCTGGTGGGGCGGCTTCTACCTGATGAACCGCGAGGAGATCGAGTGGATCACCCAGAATCTGTTCGTCGGCAACAAGCTGTGGTCGGGGGACGTCAAGGCAACGGCGGCAAGGCCTTCGACCTGCGCGAAATCAAGGTGCCCGATCGTTCTGTTCGCCTCGATGGGCGACAACATCACGCCGCCGCAGCAGGCGTTCAACTGGGTCGCCGACGTCTACGGCAGCACCGATGAAATCAAGGCGCGGGGCAGGTCATCGTCGGTCTCATGCACGAGGACATCGGCCACCTCGGCATCTTCGTGTCGGGCAAGGTGGCGAAGAAAGAGCATGCGCAGATCGTCTCGGTGCTCAAGTCGGTCGAGCTGCTGCCGCCGGGACTCTATGCGATGAAGATACACGAAGCAGGACGCGACGGCAACGACGAATACACGGTCAGTTTCGAGGAGCGCCGGCTCGAGGAGATCACCGCGCGGCTCAATCGCTTTGAACGCAACGACGAGAAGCCGTTCGAGGCCGTCGCGGCGGTGTCGGAATTCAACCAGCGCGCGTACGAACTGTTCGCGCAGCCGCTGGTGCAGTCGATGTCGAACGAGGCAACGGCGAAACTCAGGCCGGAATTGCATCCGCTGCGCGTTCAACGCTGGGCGCTGTCCGATTTCAATCCGTGGCTGGCATGGCTGGCCCCCGCGGCGCAGGCCGTAAGATCGCAGCGCCAGGCCGTCGCGAAAGACGATCCCGCGCGCAAGGTCGAGAAGCCGATGTCGGAGTTGATGAGCGCGTCGCTGGATTATTACCGCGGGTTGCGCGACGCGGCGAGCGAGGCGGCATTCTTCTCCACCTTCGGCAACGTGTTCTCGCTTTATATCGCCGACAAGCACGAGGCGGACAGGACGCATCCGCCGAGGCGTCACGGACCCGCGCGAACTGCCTTTCGTCAAGGAAGCGCTGGCATCGATACGCGAAGGCGGCTATGCCGAGGCGTTTGCGCGCGTCGGGTCGCTGCTCGCGCGGCAAGGACGCGCACTGCCGCTGTCGCGCGCTCGTACTGCGGCAGGAACTCGCCAAGGACTACGCCGATCTGCTGCCGACGCTGCCCGATCGAATGGCGCCGCATCCGCGGCGAGCAGGAAATCATCGCGCGCTACGAGCCGGAGCAGGCGATCGAGACGCTGCCGGACTCTGTTGAGTGACGCCGCGACCGCGAGCGGCTGCTCACACTGCTCGACCGCCTGCTGGCCGACGAGCGCGTGCAGCAGGTTCAGCCGACCGCCGGGCAGATGGCGATGCTCGATCGGCATCCGTAGCCGTGCTGACGGCAAGGCACCCGCCGCGTGGGCGTCGACTAGCCGCGGCAAAGCGCAAACTGTGAAAACATGCCAATTGAGGGAGATTCGGCATGGCAGCAAAACATGAGAAGCTACCAGCGCCTGATCGCGGCTGCAAGACACTGCCGCCGACGCCGACCGCGGTCGCGCACCCCTGCGACGAGAGTTCGCTGCGCGGCGCGGTCGACGCCGGCAAGGCCGGCCTGATCGCGCCGATCCTGGTCGGGCCCGCCGCGCGCATCGAGGGATCGCGGCGAAGGCCGGCATCGACATCGCCGGCATTCCCGATCGTCGACGCGCCGCACAGCCAGGCCTCGGCCGAGAAGGCGGTGCGGACTGGTGCGCGAGGGCAAGGCCGAGGCGCTGATGAAGGGCAGCCTGCACACCGACGAGCTGATGGCCGCGGTGGTCAGGCGCGAGACCGGGCTGCGCACCTCGCGGCGCGTCAGCCACTGCTTCGTGATGGACGTGCCGAGCCACGCCGAGCCGCTGATCATCACCGACGCCGCGGTCAACATCGCGCCGACGCTGGAGGACAAGGTCGACATCGTCCAGAACGCGATCGATCTCGCGCATGCGCTGGGCGTTCCCGAGGTGCGGGTGGCGATCCTGTCGGCGATGGAGACGGTCAACCCCAAGGTGCCCTCGACGATCGAGGCGGCCGCGCTGTGCAAGATGGCCGACCGCGGCCAGATCACCGGCGCCGATCCTCGACGGACCGCTCGCGCTCGACAACGCGATCAGCCTGGAGGCGGCCGCGATCAAGAAGATCGACTCGCCGGTCGCCGGCCGCGCCAACGTGCTGGTGGTGCCCGACCTCGAGGCCGGCAACATGCTGGCGAAGAGCCTGACGTTCCTCGCCGGCGCCGACGCCGCCGGCATCGTGCTGGGCGCGCGCGTGCCGATCATCCTGACCAGCCGCGCCGATTCGGTGATGGCGCGGCTGGCCTCGTGCGCGGTCGCGGCGCTGGTCGCCAAGGCGCGGCGCGAGCGCCGCGGCAAGGCGGTGGTTGACATGGCCGACGCGATCCGGTCCTCAATGCCGGCTCGTCGAGCATCAAGTTCTCGGTGTTCGCCGCGCAGGACGGCGACGCTCGACCTGTCGCGCGCGGGCAGATCGAGGGGCTTTACAGCGTCGCCGCGCTTCGTCGCCAAGGACGGTGCCGGCAGGTCGCCTCGGCGAGACAGCGTGGGGCGAGGGCAGCGAGCTCGGCCACGACGGCGCGCTCGACGCACCTGATCGGCGTTCCTGCGCGCCGAATTCGGCGCAGCACCGCCTGATCGGCGTCGGCCACCGCGTCGTGCATGGCGGCGCTCGATTACGCCGCGCCGGTGCTCGTCGACGCCGCGGTGCTGGCGACGCTGGAGAAGTTCGTGCCGCTGGCGCCGCTGCACCAGCCGCACAACCTGTCGCCGATCCGCATCGCTGCCGAGCGCCCGCCGCAGTTGCCGCAGGTCGCGTGCTTCGACACCGCGTTCCATCGCGCCCAGCCGGAGGTCGCGCAGGCGTTCGCGTTGCCGCAAGCGATCACCGGATCGCGGCGTGCGGCGCTACGGCTTCCACGGACTGTCCTACGAGTACATCGCCGGCGCGCTGCCGCGGCTCGACGCACAGGCGGCGCGCGGGCCGCGTCGTCGTCGCGCATCTCGGCAACGGCGCCAGCATGTGCGCGATCAAGGCCGGCCGCAGCGTCGCCAGCACCATGGGTTTCACCGCGGTCGACGGCCTGCCGATGGGTACGCGCTGCGGTTCGCTCGATCCGGGCGTGATGCTCTACCTGATGGACGAGCTGAAGCATGGACGCGCGCGCAATCGAGAAGCTGATCTACCAGCAGTCCGGTCTGCTCGGCGTGTCGGGCATCTCGAGCGACATGCGCGCGCTGCTGGCGAGCGCGGAGCCGCGCGCCAAGCTCGCGGTCGATCTCTTCGTCTACCGCATCGGCCGCGAGCTCGGTTCGCTGGCGGCGGCGCTGGGCGGCCTCGACGCGCTCGTGTTCACCGGCGGCATCGGCGAGACATGCGCAGGTGATCCGCGAGCGCGTCTGCCGCGACGCCGCGTGGCTCGGCGTCGAGCTCGACGCGGCGGCCAACAGCGCCGGCGGACCGCGCATCAGCACGGCCGCGAGCCGCGCTGTCGGCGTGGGTGATCCCGACCAACGAGGAGCTGATGATCGCGCGCCACACGCAGCGCGTTCTCGCGTAGCCCGGGTTGAGCGCAGCGAAACCGGGGCGATGCCGGCCATCGCGACGATTGCCCCGGGTTTCGCTCCGCTCAACCCGGGCTGCGACTAGCCCGAAACGGGCGGTGCCCGACCCGGGGCCGGCGTTCAGTTTGCGGCGACCGCTTCGAGGTCGTGCGCGTCCGCGGCGGTGATCCGCACGCGCGCGAATTCCCCCACCGCCAACGCGCGGCCTGAGGCCACGCGCACCACACCGTCGATCTCCGGCGCGTCGGCCGCGCTGCGGGCGATCGCGCCGTGCTCGTCGTGGCCGTCGACCAGCGCACCGTCGCCGTCGCGCCGACGCGCCGCGCGAGCCGCGCGGCCGAGATCCTCGCCTGCACCGCCATGAACCGCGCGCGCCGCTGCTCCTTCACGTCCTCCGGCACCGGATCGGGCAGCGCGTTGGCGGCCGCACCCTCGACCGGCGAGTAGGCGAAACACCCGACGCGGTCGAGCTGCGCCGCTTCGAGAAACGCCAGCAGCTCGTCGAACTCGCGCTCGGTCTCGCCCGGAAAGCCGGCGATGAACGGTGCTGCGTATCACGAGGATCCGGCCGGGCGGCGCGCCAGGCCTCGATGCCCGCCGCAGCGTGCCGCTCCGCGTTGGCGGGCCGCTTCATCAGCCGCAGGATGCGCGGGCTCGCGTGCTGGAAGGGCACGTCGAGATAGGGCAGCAGCCCGCCGCCGGCGGGATCGGGGCGGCCATCCGCCCGACGACCTCGTCGACATGTGGGTACGGATACACGTAGTGCAGCCGCACCCACGCGCCGTGCCGGCGTCCGAGCGCATCGAGCGCGTGCGCGAAGCTCGGTCATCCGCGTCTTCACCGGTCGACCGTCCCAGAACCCCGTCCGGTAGCGCACGTCGACACCGTACGCGCTGGTGTCCTGCGAGACCACCAGCAGCTCCCTCACGCCCGCGGCGCAGCAGCCGCCGCGCCTCGCCCAGCACCTCGCCGATCGGTCGGCTGACGAGGTCGCCGCGCATCGACGGGATGATGCAGAACGTGCAGCGGTGGTTGCAGCCCTCGCTGATCTTCAGGTAGGCGTAGTGCTCGGCGTGAGCCTCATTCCCTGCGCCGGCACGAGGTCGACGAACGGGTCGTGCGGCCTCGGCAGGTGCGCGTGGACGGCGGCCATCCACCTCGGCGGTCGCGTGCGGCCCGGTGACGGCCAGCACCTTGGGGTGCGCCGCGCGCACGAATTCGCCGCCGTCCTTCGCACCGAGGCAGCCGGTGACGATGACCTTGCCATTCTCGGCCAGCGCCTCGCCGATCGCGTCCAGCGACTCGGCCACCGCCGCGTCGATGAAGCCGCAGGTGTTGACGACGACGATGTCGGCGCCGTCGTACGTAGGCGATATCGCGTAGCCCTCGGCGCGCAGCTGGGTCAGGATCTGCTCCGAGTCGACCAGCGCCTTGGGGCAGCCGAGCGAGACGAACCCGATGCGGGGCGCCGCGGGTCGGGCGGGCGGCGCGGGGGGCGATTGGCGGTTCGGGCGGTATCGGCGGCAGGTCATTGCGGGAGGACGGAGCGGCAGGACGGCACGGCTGCGGCCCGTGTTGCTGTGCAGCATCGATGGTCGGCGGAGGCGCAGATTGCGGTTCACAAAAAACCCGGCGGGGCGCCCGATTTTTGCGGCGCCGGGCGGTCGCGTCCCTTTTCCTCTTCGGCGCCCGTTTCCGGCGGGGCACCGAAGTTGGGGAACGGGAACGCCGAGAACATCCCGCGCGTCTGGTCCTGCATCCGCTGCTGCATGTCCATGAACAGCTTCGCGCTCTGCTCGAGGTAGTTGCCGAGCATGCCCTGCATCGCCGGCGCCTGCATCTGCATGAACTGCTTCCACAGGTCGGGGGTGATCATCATCTTGTCGCCGTAGATCTGCTTCGCCTGGTCCTGCAGCTTCTTCTGGATGGCGAGGAACGCCTTGACGTTCTGCTCGATGTAGCTGCCCATGATCGTCTGCTGCGCGCTGCCGTAGAAGCGGATCATCTGCGCGAGCATCTCCGAGGTGAACATCGGCAGCCCGCGGACTCCTCCTCGAGGATGATCTGCAGCAGGATCGACCGCGTCAGGTCGTCGCCCGGTCTTGGCGTCGATGACCTGGAACTCGATGTTGTCGAGCACCATCTGGCTCACGTCGGCGAGCGTGATGTAGCCGCTGTTCGCCGTGTCGTAGAGCCGGCGGTTCGGGGTACTTCTTGATGATGCGGGGGGTTTCGGTCATCGCGGACTCCGGCGACGGGATGCGGCCATTATAACGTATGATTTGTTGGCGTTTGGGAATTTTGCCACCGCGGATCAACAAAATAAATGGTGCGATGCACAAAAACCCCCTTGACTTGACCTCGACCCAGGCCCCTAGAATGCGAATTGTGCGGTGCAGCATGATTTCCGCCGTCGGGAGGGTCCAACGAGCCTCCCGGACCCCGTGGTCTCATGAGCGGGGGGCTTGGATGCAAGGATCGGGTCGCATCTCGCGACCAAACAACCTCTGACGAAAGGGAACCACACCACCATGTACAACGCCAACCAGTTCGCCGAGTTCAACAAGGTCAACGTCGCCCAGGCCAGCAAGATCGCCGCCATCGCGATGGACAACGCCGAGAAGCTGATGAAGCTCAACCTCGCGACGGTCAAGGCCGCGCTTGCCCAGGGCGTCGAAGGCGCCTCCGCCGCCGCGTGGGTAGAAGGACGTCCAGGAATTCTTCACGCTGCCGCGCAAGTACGCCGAGACGGGCGTCGAGAGCAGTCGTCGGCTTATTCGCGCGGCCTCTACGAAGTCGTGTCGGAAGCCCAGGCGCAATACTCGGCAATCGCCGAGGAAGCGGTCGCCGGCTACACCCAAGGGCCTCGCGTCGTGGGTCGAGAAGGTCGAGCCAGTCGGCCCCGGCCGGCTCGGACGTCGCGATCAACGCGATGAAGTCGACTCTCCGTCGCCGCGACGACCGCCGGCGCTGGAGACCAGCTTCCAGAAGGCGTTGTCGAAGCAGGGTGGTGATAGCCTCGCCGACGCGAGCATGCGCGCCGCGGCCGCCAACGCGACCAAGGCCACTGCCGCGCCGAAGGGCCGCAAGGCCGCGGTAAGTTCAGCGTCCGCTCATCGCCGCGCGGGCTCGCCCGCGCGCATGGGCGACACCCACCCGGGTAAGTTTGTATGATCGTTGAGTCTGCCCCGACGTCGGAAGCGTTGGCTCTACCTGTATCGAGCCTCCTCCTCCTGGAAGATACAGCCTCGGCCCCGGCCCCGCGCCGGGGCCGTTTTTGCGGGGCGACGACATGCATCTCGTGATGGCGCGCATGCCCCCAGCCGGTGCGCCGTGCGGTTTAGAACCTCCACGCTCTAATGCGACTGCGCATAGCTACATCCGTGCGCTGCATCGCAGTTCGGTGCTCGCACCGTTCCCCGTCGTATCTTCCTCCTCCTCCCGGACGATACAGCCTCACCCCGATCGCAAGGTCGGGGTGTTTTTTTTGCAGTTTCCGATGGCCGTGCACGCCCAAAGCAGGTGCCTGGGTGAGTATCGGACCGCCGTGGTGAGGTCAAAGACCATGACGGTGGTCCAAGCTGCGGGAGCAGGTTGGGCGCCCGGGCCGACGCGTTGAGCATCGCCTGACGCCTGTCGGTGTCCCATCAGTACAGCCGGATCGCCGAGTCGAAGTACCACGTTCGGCGAATCTCGATCACGTCGAACTCGCGGGCCAGGCCCGGCGGGAACACCTGGTAGGGCGTCTGGCTGTGCACGACGCGTCGTATCGCGTCGTCGAGGGCCGCCACGCCGCTGGATTGAACGATGGTCACCGACTCCACCGAGCCGTCGCTACGAATGGCCACCGTCACGAGGGGATCGGTGTGAGGCTGCTTCGCCGCTTCGCGGACCATGTCGAACGTCATGTTCAGGTGGATCTTCCGGCTCCAGGCTTCCGCATACAGGATGAGTTCCGCGTTGGGGTCGGAGCGACCGAAGAGCCTGTATCGACGTACGCTGCTCGACGAGGGTGCCAGCGAGGGTGACCGGCGCGCTGCAGCCGTTGCAGCTTCACGGCGGTCGGCCTCCTCGTCCAGCTGTCGTCCTATCGCCCGAAGCACCGCTTCCCGTCTGGCGGCTTCCTCTTGCGCAATGTCGACCCGTGCGCCCTCGATCCGTGCGGCCTCGACCCGTGCCGGCATCGACCTTTGCGGCCTCGACCTTTGCGGCCTCGACCCGTGCGGCCTCGACTTCCGTGCGGCCTCGACCCGTGCGGCCTCGACCTGCGTGGCCTCGACCCGTGCGTTCTCGGCCCGCGCCGCTTCCTGACGGGCGGCCTCCTGCCGCGCCGCCTCCAGCTGCTCCGCCTGGCGTTGCCCCTCCTGCTCGGAAGTATCCGGCTTGGCCGGTTCAACGGCGCGCTCCGGCGCCTCATGGGCGATTGGCGCCCGCGCTGCATCGCCAGCATCGCGAAGCGGACCGCATCGCGGGGTCGGGCTCGAGACGCTTGGCGTTGGCATCGCTGGAGTGGCGCGTACGACCGACTTGGCCTCGTCGGTCCGCGCCAAGGCGATCACGGCCGGCGCGGGGATCGGCGGGGGCGTCGCGTCACCGGGCCGATCAGCACGCAAAGGCATTTGCGCGGGGACCGCACCGGTCGCGGCGTCTGTCCTTGAAGTGGCCTCCGCCCTCGGATCGACCTCCGGCATGATCGCTGCTGCGCTCGGCCGCGGGGTCGGCGCACGGGACACGGATGGCGCCAGCGCAGGCCCACCGGCAACAGGGCGCTCGACCCGTGCCTGCTGCAGCGGCGCAGCGACCGGCGTGACCGCCGGCTCTGCGACTGTGCGCTGCGCCGGAACGACTGCGACGCGCAGATCGGGTGCCTTGATCCGTCGAATCTGCCAGGGAAATCCGAAGCCAGGAAGCCAGAGTCCCTGGCCACCGAAGGTCAGGCCCAACAGCAAGGTGTGAATCAGCAGCGAAAGCAGCAGCGCATGCGTCAGTCGCCTGTACTCGAGGCTCATGCGTTGGCCGTCGGCGCGTCGCCGGACGCTGTGGAACTCAAGCGTGCTCCGCCGTTGCTGCCCGGGCGCCTGCGATGCCGATGAGCCCGGGCAGGACCGGGAACGTCGCGATGGCGGTGAACTCGAGTACTGCCCGACGCAGCGAAGGCCGCAGTGGAAGCAAGCGGACCGCTTCCTTCACGATCGCCGGGCAGCGGTCCATTCGCATATCGCCGCGCGCCGGGATCGGATCCCGGCGCACCGCGGACCGCCGGTCAGAACATGTGCTGCCCGCCGTTGATCGCGATGTTGGCGCCGGTGACGAACGCGGCCTCGTCGCTCGACAGGTAGACGACCAGCCCGGCGACCTCCTCGGGCTTGCCCAGGCGGCCCATCGGGATCTGCGGGATGATCTTGCTGTCCAGCACTTCCTGCGGGATCGCCATCACCATCTTGGTGCCGATGTAGCCGGGCGAGATGGTGTTGACGGTGACGCCCTTGCGCGCGACCTCGAGCGCCAGCGCCTTGGTGAAGCCGTGCATGCCGGCCTTCGCCGCCGAGTAGTTGGTCTGGCCGAAGGCGCCCTTCTGGCCGTTGACCGACGAGATGTTGATGATCCGGCCCCAGCCGCGGTCGACCATGCCGTCGCAGACCTGCTTGGTCATGTTGAAGCACGAGTCGAGGTTGGTCTTCATCACGGCGTCCCAGTTCGCCTTGTCCATCTTCTTGAACGTCGTGTCGCGGGTGATGCCGGCGTTGTTGATCAGCACGTCGACCGGCCCGACCTCCTTCACCACCGTCGCGACGCACTTCGTCGCGGAGTCCCAGTCGGCGACGTCGCAGGGATACGCACGGAAGCCGTAGCCCATCTTGTTCATGCCGTCGAGCCACTCCTGCGCCTTGGTGTTGCCGGGCGAGTACGTGGTGACGACCTTGTAGCCCAGCGCGGCCAGCTTGATGCAGATGGCCTCGCCGAGGCCTCCCATGCCGCCGGTCACGAGCGCGATACGCGGGGTCTTGTTAGGCATGCCGTTGCTCCTCGTTGCAGTGGTTGGCGCCCGGAGGCTTGCGCGCTGCGGCCCTGCCGCACCCGCGGTGCTCCCGTGACGGTCTCGACGCGATTCCTAACCTGCCGCCGCGCGCCGGGGCGTCGTCCCGGGCGCGGCGCTCCTGCGATCCTGCGCGCGTCAGCGTTCGACCGCCAGCGCGACGCCCATGCCGCCGCCGATGCACAGCGACGCGAGGCCCTTCTTCGCGTCGCGCCGGCCCATTTCGTGCAGCAGCGACACCAGCACGCGGCAGCCCGACGCGCCGATCGGATGTCCCAGCGCGATCGCGCCGCCGTTGACGTTGATCCTCGACGTGTCCCAGCCCATTTCCTTGTTCGACCGCGCAGGCCTGCGCGGCGAACGCCTCGTTGATTTCCATCAGGTCGAGGTCGGCGGGCGTCCAGCCGGCCTTCTCCAGGCAGCGGCGCGACGCCGGCACCGGGCCCATGCCCATGATCGCCGGGTCGACGCCGGCCGACGCGTAGGCCCTGATCGTCGCCAGCGGCTTCAACCCCAGCTTCGCCGCGTGGGCCGCGGACATCACCATGACGGCGGCGCCGCCGTCGTTGATGCCCGAAGCGTTGGCCGCGGTGACCGAGCCGTCCTTGGCGAACGCGGGCTTGAGACCGCCGACGCTGTCGAGCGTGGTGCCGGCTTTCGGAAACTCGTCGACGGCGAACGCGACGGGATCGCCCTTGCGCTGCGGGATCAGCACCGGCGTGATCTCGGCGGCGAAGCGGCCGGCCTTCTGCGCGGCCTCGGCCTTGTTCTGGCTGGCGACGGCGAATTCGTCCTGTTGCGCGCGCGTGATCCCGTACTGCTTCGCGACGTTCTCGGCGGTGACGCCCATGTGGTACTGGTTGTAGACGTCCCACAGGCCGTCGACGATCATCGTGTCGACCAGCTTGGCGTCGCCCATGCGGAAGCCGTCGCGCGAGCCCATCAGCACGTGCGGCGACGCGCTCATGTTCTCCTGGCCGCCCGCGATGACGATGTCGGCGTCGCCGCAGCGCACCGCCTGCGCCGCGAGCATCACGGCCTTGAGCCCCGAGCCGCAGACCTTGTTGATCGTCATCGCCGGGACGGCGTGCGGCAGGCCGGACCTCACCACCGCCTGCCGCGCCGGGTTCTGCCCGCTGCCCGCCGCCAGCACCTGGCCCAGGATCACCTCGGACACCGCCTCGGGCGCGACCCCGGTCTGCGCGAGCAGCGCGCGGATGACGGTGGCGCCCAGTTCGGGCGCAGGGGTCTTGGCGAGCGCGCCGCCGAACTTGCCGATGGCGGTGCGGGTGGCGGCGACGATGACGATGTCGGTCATGCGGTACTCCGTGGCGAGATCGAGGATTGGTGGGGATCGGGGCGATGCCGGCGGGCGCGAGCCGGCGTGCTCCCGGATAGGCGATGGTAGCGCGGATCGCGGTCGTCAGGCTCGCTCGCGCACGTACGATCCCGGCGCCGGCGCGAGCGGCGGGTGCGCGGCGCTGCCGGCGTGCCGGGGTGCCGCATGCAGCGGGCCGCCGTGCGGCGCGAGCCATTGCGTCCAGTGCGTCCACCAGCTTCCGGGCTGCGACTGCGCGCGGTCGAACCACTCGTCGGCGTCGTCGGTGAGCAGCTCGTTGGTCCAGTAGTTGCGCCGGTTCGCCGCAGGCGGATTGACCACGCCCGCGATGTGGCCCGACGCGCCGAGCACGAAGGTCGCGTCGCCGCCGACGAGGGCCGTCGTCCGGTACGCGCTGCGCCACGGCACGATGTGGTCGTCGCGCGTCGCGAGCACGTACGCCGGCATCGTGATCCGCCCGAGGTCGATGGTCTCGCCGGCCATCGTCAGCGCGTCCGGCACGCGCAGCCGGTTGGCGAGATACATGTTCTCGAGGTAGTACGCGTACATCGGTCCGGGCAGGTTGGACGAGTCGCCGTTCCAGTACAGGAGGTCGAACGCCGGGGGCGTCTCGCCCTTGAGGTAATTGCCGACGACGTAGTTCCAGACGAGGTCGTTCGCGCGCAGGCTCGCGAACGCGCCGGCGAGCTCGCTGCCGTGCACGCGCTGGCCCGACATCAGCGCCGACCGGCGGGCCTCGAGCAGGTCCTTCGAGATGTAGACGCCGATCTCGCCGGGATCCTCGAAGTCGAGCATGGTCGTCAGGAACGTCGCGCTCTCGACGCTGCGCTCGCGCCGCGCCGCCAGCACGGCCAGCGCGCTGGCGAGCAGCGTGCCTCCGACGCAGAAGCCCAGCGTGTTGACGGTCCGGCTGCCGCTGACCTGCTGCACGACCTCGAGCGCGGCAAGCACGCCCTGCTCGAGGTAGTCGTCCCAGGTGACGTGGCCGAGCTCGGGCGGGATGTTGCGCCAGGAAATCAGGAACACCGTGTGGCCGGCGGCGACCGCGTGGCGCACGAACGAGTTCGTCGGCTGCAGGTCGAGGATGTAGTACTTGTTGATGCACGGCGGCACGATCAGCAGCGGCCGCCGATGCACGCGCTCGGTCGACGGCGCGTACTGGATCAGTTCGACGAGCTCGTTGCGGAACACGACGTCGCCGGGCGAGAGCGCCAGATTGCGGCCGACCTCGAACGCGGCCTCGTCGGCCATCGTGATGCGGCCCTTGCGCGCGTCGGCGACGAGGTTCGCGGCGCCGCGGGCGAAGCTCGCGCCCTCGGTCGCGATCGCGCGCTTCAGCACGTCGGGGTTCGTCGCCGGGAAGTTCGCCGGCGACAGCGCGTCGATGACCTGCCGCGTCGCGAACGCCAGCCGGTGCTTGTCCGCGGGAGGCAGCGGCGCGAGGGCCGCGAGTTCGTTGAGGTACTCGGAAGTCAGCAGGTAGCCGTCGCGCAGGAACGCGAAGTAGGGCAGGTCCTGCCAATCGCGGCTGGCGAACCGGCGGTCGGCGGACACGGGGGGCTTCGACGGCGAGGCGCCCGGTGGCCCGCCCGCCGGTTCGCCGGCCGGCGCGCCCGCGGCGGGAAACGTCGACTGCGCCCACAGCGCCTGGAACCGCGGCGCGAACTTCGCGTTCAGCGCGGCCAGCGCCTGCGGCTCGATCAACGCCGGCGCCAGCGCGGGCGGCACCTCCAGCGACGGCGTCGAACGACCGTCCGGCGTCGACGCGACGCCGTGCGTCGAATGCATCCACCAGTGCGCCCATTCCTGCCCGATCAGCTGCCAGTGCGAGGCGAGGTCGAACCACGGCGCGGGTTCGGCGGCAGGCGGGGTGTGTGGCTCGATCGAGGGCGACATCGGGGGAGCGGGGAGAGGAAATCCGGGGCGGAAGGGGAGGGGCGGGGGAGAGGGGCGCGCGGCCGGACCGCGAACGGCCGCCGGTCGCGACGGCCGCGGCGCGAAACGATGGATGGTATCGTGCGCGCCGGTCCGGTTCAATCCGGTGTCGGAAGGCCGACGCCCCTGCCGGGGACTCGCGGCGCGGCGCGCCGTCAGTGCGCGAGTGCCGCGTGGGCGCCGGCGATGACGGCGACGCCGAGCCCGATCAGCAGCGCCTGCTTGGCCGTTTCCAGCGGCTCGGCCCGCCGGTGCAGGCTCGGGATCAGGTCGGCGACCGCGACGTAGAGCAGGCTCGCCGCGGCGATCGCCAGCACCGTCGGCAGCGCCTGCTGCATGTCGGCGAGCGCGTAGTACCCCGCGAGCGCGCCGGCGACCGTCGCCAGGCCCACGGCCACGTTGGTGCCGAACGCGCGCGTGCGGGTGTAGCCCGAGTGGACGAGCACGGCGAAGTCGCCGACCTGCTGCGGCACCGCGTGCGCGACGATCGCGACCGTCGCCGCGACGCCCAGCCTCGTGTCCGCCAGGAACGACGCGGCGATCACCACGCCGTCGCAGAAATTGTGGACGCTGGTGCCGATCAGGATCATCAGTCCCGAGCGGCCGCCGTCGTGGCCGTGGCCGTGCAGCGCGTGATCGTGCTCGGTTTCCTCGGCGTCGGCCTGATGCTCGCCGTGACCGTGACTGTGCCGCCACAGCACGAGCTTCTCCAGCAGGAAGAACGCGAGCAGGCCGGCGAGCGTCGTCATCATCACGCGCTCGGCGCTGCCGGTCTCGAGCGCGTGCGGCAGCAACTCGAGGAACACCGCGCCCAGCAGCGCGCCGACGGCGAACGACACCAGCCGCGAGATCCATCCGGCGTGCAGCGCGAGCGTGCCCGCCGCAGCCGCGGTGGCGAGCACGCCGCCGGCGAGCGCGGCGATCACGATCTCGGCAAGGACGGGCATCGGCGTCGGAGGGTCGGGAGGCTGATGGAACCCGGGCGACGGGTCCCGGGGGCAGGCGGCGGGCCCCGGAGCGGCGGGCCGGTCGCGCCCGAACCGCGTCGGGTGGCGCCGCCGACGTCCCGCTGCGGACCGCGGGGCGATTGTCGGCACGTCGCGCAACCGGGTTGCATTATAGCGCGCGTTCCGTCGGGGACATCGGCGCTCGCCGTCGCGCCGACGGGACCGGGGTCAGCGTCCCGCGGGGGGCGTCGCGCCAGATCAGCGCCGCCATGCGGCCCGGCGAGCGGTCGCGGCGCCACGAATGGAACCGCTGCGCCCCGGTCACCGTGCACCAGCCGTCGCCCGTGACGTTGTCGATGCCGACCCGGGCCAGCCGCCGGCGCGCGAGGCCCGCCAGGTCCGCCAGCAACCGGTCCCCGCGGTGCGCCGCGAAATGCACCACCGCGCTGGGGTCGTCGGCGACGAAGGCCGCGCGGACTTCCGGACCCACCTCGAACGCGGTCGGACCGATCGCCGGTCCGATCCAGGCGACGATCCGCGACGGTGCGGCGTCCATCGCGGCGACGGTCGCTTCGAGCACGCCCGCGGCGAGCCCGCGCCAGCCCGCGTGCGCGGCCGCGACGACGGTGCCCTCGAGGTCGGCGAACAGCACCGGCAGGCAGTCGGCGACGCGGACCGCGAGCGGCACGCCCGACGCGCGGGTGACGAGGGCGTCGGCGACCGGCGGCGATGCGCGCGCGGCGGCCTGCGTTCGCGGCATCGATCGCGGCCACCGCGACGCCGTGCACCTGTTGCGCGTAGACCGGCGCGGCCGGCAGGAAGCGCGCGACGCGGCGGCGGTTCTCCTCGATCGCCTCCGCATCGGCGCGGTCGAGCGGGCTCGCGCCGCCGACGTCGAGCGACGCCGTGGCGCCGATGCTGACGCCGCCGCGCCGCGTCGTGAAGAACGCGCGGACCGTGGGCGGCGCGGCCCATGCGGGAACGATCCAGTCGAGCCCGTCGGCGGCGAAGCGCGCCGCCAGTGCGGTGGCGGGATCCGCGCTCACTGGACTACCTTCGTGCTGCGCACTCCGGTATTCGCCCTTGGGGCGGCCCGGCGGGCTCACTGGGCTGCCTTCGTGCTGCGCACTCCGGTATTCGTCCCTGGGGCGGCCCGACGGCATCTCATTCGTCGTCCTCCCGGCGCCGCGGGCGCGCAGCTGCGCGAGCAGCGCGGCCAGGTCCGCCGGCAGCGGCGAGGTCCACGATCGCGCCGCGCCGGTGAGCGGATGCACCAGCGACAGCTTCGCCGCGTGCAGCGCCTGCCGCCCGAACGCGATCGCGCCGCGCCGTCCGTACGCGGGATCGCCGACCAGCGGGTGGCCGATCGAGGCGAGATGCACGCGGATCTGGTGCGTGCGCCCGGTCTCGAGCCGGCAGCGCAGCAGCGTCGCGTCGCCGAAGCGCTCGACCACCTCGTAGTGCGTGCGCGCCGCCTTGCCGGTCGACACGACCGCCATCGACGTGCGCCTGGTCGGATGGCGGCCGATCGGCGCGTCGACGGTGCCGCCGCGCGCGACGTCGCCGCGGGCGAGCGCGACGTACTCGCGGCCCATGCTGCGCGCCTGCAGCTGGCGGACGAGGCTCGTCTGCGCGGCGAGCGTCTTCGCCACGACCAGGAGCCCGCTCGTCTCCTTGTCCAGCCGGTGGACGATGCCGGCGCGCGGCACGCCCGCGAGCGCGGGGGCGTGATGCAGCAGCGCATTCTGCAGCGTGCCGTCCCGGTTGCCGCTGCCCGGATGAACGACGAGGCCCGCGGGCTTGTCGATGACGATCAGCGCGTCGTCCTCGTGCACGACGGCGAGCGCGATCGGCTGCGCGGCATGCGTCTCGTCGGACAGGTCCGGCACCGGATGCACGACGACGACTTCGCCGCCGCGCGCCTTCCGCGTCGGCTCCGCCGCGGCGCCGTCGACGCTGACGCGGCCGGCGTCTATCCATGCCCGCAGCCGGGCGCGGGAGAACTCGGGCAGCGCCTGCGCCAGCGCCGCGTCGAAGCGCAGGCCCGCGGCGGTCGGCGGCAGCGTCAGCGTGCGGACGTCGCCCGCCGGCATCCGGCGCCGGGGTGGAGGTTGCAGGGGCGCTGCGCCGCCGGCTTCGCGCTGCGCATCCGTGCCGACGCCCTGTCCCTGGTCAGCGGACGCGGGGGCGACGGAGCGGCGAGGGCGGGATGCGGGGCATCGGTGGGCGTGGTCGGCAGTGTCTGCGGGTGGCGGAATCGGCGGCGGGTGGCGGCGCCGATCCGGCGCAGGGTGCCGCGGCCCGTCGGCTATAATCATACGGTTTCGCCGTCGCGCGAGGATGCCCCGATGTCCCGATTGCCGTTTCCGCTGCCCGTTGCAGGCCGTGCCCCGCTGGCGGGCCTGCGCGCGCTCGTGCTCGCCTTCCTCGCCGCGCTGGCGCTCGCGGGCTGCGGCCTGCTGCCCGAATTGAGGGGCGACGAAACCGCCGGCTGGTCGGCGCAGCGGCTCTACCAGACCGCGCACGACGCGCTGGTCGAGGGCAATTTCCAGCGCGCGGTCAAGCTGTTCGAGACGCTCGAATCGCGCTATCCCTACGGCCGCTACGCCCAGCAGGCCGTGCTCGAAGGCGCGTACGCGAATTACCGCGCCGCGGAGACCGCGCTGGCGGTTGCCGCCGCCGACCGCTTCATCCGGACGTACCCCAACCACCCGAACGTCGACTACGCGTACTACCTCAAGGGACTCGTTTACTTCCGCGAGGACCAGGGCCTCCTCGGCTACGTCTACGAACTGGACCTGTCGGAGCGCGAGCCCAAGGGCATGCGCGAGTCGTTCGCCGCGTTCAAGGAACTGGTCGTGAAGTTTCCGGAGAGCCGCTATGCCGGCGATGCGAACGACCGGATGAAGTACCTGTCGAACGCGCTCGCGCTCTACGAGGTCAAGGTCGCGCGGTACTACTTCAACCGGGGTGCCTACATCGCGGCGATCAATCGCGCGCAGGGGTCGCTGGTCAATCATCCGCGGATGCCGTCGAACGAGGACGCGCTCGACCTGATGATCAGGGCCTACGAGAAGCTCGGACTTCCCCAGCTCGCCGAGGACACCCGCCGCATCCTGAAGGCGACGTATCCGGAAAGCCCGTTCATCGCCGGCGTGCCGCCCAGGCCGTGGTGGCAGTTGTGGTGACGCGGCGTCGGGTGGCGAAGTCGAGCCCGGCCCGGGCGCCCCGCTGAGGTTGCCGCGCCGCGCGGGTTCGCCGCGCTCGCCGCGCGGCGAATCGCTCAGTCGCCGCGCCGGTCCTGCGGCACGGCGTCCGACGGCAGGAAGAACGCCTCGACGTCGGCCAGCTCCCGGGTGCGCCGCATCGGCGGCAGGCTGCGCCAGATCCGCTTGCCGTAGGACTTCTCCGGCAGTCGCGGGTCGCCGATCATCAGCACGCCACGGTCGGTCTCGGAACGGATCAGCCGGCCGGCGCCCTGCTTGAGGCTGATCGCCGCCTGCGGCACCTGCCAGTCGAAGAACGGGTTGCCGCCTTCCCGCTTCAGGTGCTCGAGCCGCGCCGCGAGCAGCGGGTCGTCGGGCGGCGCGAACGGCAGCTTGTCGATGACGACGACCGACAGCGCGTCGCCCGGCACGTCGACGCCTTCCCAGAAACTCGCGCTGCCCAGCAGCACGGCGTTGCCCGCCTCGCGGAACCGCACCAGCAGCTCGGTCTTCGCACCCTCTCCCTGCACCAGCAGGGGCCAGGGCAGATCCTCCGCGGCGATCGCCTCGGCGACGAGCTCGCGCGCGACGTTGAGTGCGCGCAGGCTGGTGAACAGCATGAACGCGCGTCCGCCGCTCGCGCGCAGGACCGGCAGCGCCGCGGCGACGACCGCCTCGGTGTGCTCGCGCGAGTTGGGTTCCGGCAGGCCGCGCGGGACGTACAGCAGCGCCTGCGTGGCGTAGTCGAACGGCGACTCCCAGCAGCCGGTGGCGGCGTCGACGAGCCCCAGCTCGCGCTGGTAGAGCGAGAAATCACCCGCCACCGCCAGCGTCGCCGAAGTGAAGATCCACGCGCGACCGGAGTCCCTGACCTGCTGCGAAAAGATGTCCGCGACCGACAGCGGCGACGCGTGCAGCAGGAAGCCCTGCGGCGTCACGTCGATCCAGCGGATCCAGCCGCCGGCGGGATCCGCGGCCGCGCCCACGGTCGGGTCATCGCCCGGGGCGGGATCCGGGGTGCGGTCGTCCGCGCGGTCGTGCGTGCGCGCGCGGCCGGCGGCGAGTCCGTCGCACCAGCGGCGCAGCGCCGCCTGCAGCTCGCCGGCGCGGCGGGCGACGGTGGCCAGGTCCTCGCTGCGCTCGGCGAACAGGCCGAGTTCGGTCGCCGCGCGGTCGAGCGCGGTCAAGAGCTCGTCGAGCGCCGGCAGGAAGCCTTCGCGCTGCGCGGCGCTGCTCTGGGCGAGCTTGCCGCCTCCGTCGCCCAGCGCGAGCCGCAGCTTGCGAATCGCCGGACCGAGGTCGGCCGCGGCCGCCGGCAGGTCGGGGACCTCGCGCGCGCCGGTGCGGGCGGCGACCTCGGCATCGCGCGCCAGCTCGGCCAGCGCGCCGGCCGACACCTGCTCGCCGAAGAACAGCGTCGCGGTGTCGGGCAGCTGGTGGGCCTCGTCGAGGATCACCGTGTGGCACGCGGGCAGGAGCTCGGACAGCCCCTCGTCGCGGAGCATCACGTCGGCGAAGAACAGGTGGTGATTGACCACGACCACGTCGGCCTCGAGCGCCGCCTTGCGCGCCTTCATCACGAAGCAGTCGCCGAAGAAGCCGCAGTCGCCGCCGAGGCAGTTGTCGCGCGTCGACGTCACCAGCGGCCAGATCGTCGCGTTCTCCGGGACGTCGGCCAGCTCGCCGCGGTCGCCGGACTCGCTCGCGTGCGCGAAGGCGACGATCTTCGGCAGGTGGCGCGCATCGTCGCGCGACGGCAGCCGGCCGTCCGCCGCGGCGCGCTCGAGGTGGTGGTGGCAGACGTAGTTGGCGCGGCCCTTGAGCAGCGCCAGCGTCGCCGGCGAACCGAGTGCGTCGCGCAGCAGCGGCAGGTCGCGCTGGTAGAGCTGGTCCTGCAGCGTCTTGGTGCCGGTCGAGACGATGACCTTGCCGCCGTACAGCAGCGCGGGAACGAGGTAGGCGAAGGTCTTGCCGGTGCCGGTTCCGGCTTCGGCGATCAGGGCGCTGCGCGTGGCGATCGCCGCGGCGACGGCCGAGGCCATCGCCAGTTGCTGCGGGCGGTGACGGAAACCCGGGAGCGTCCGGGCCAGCGCGCCGCCGTCGCCGAAGATGGCGGCGAGATCGGGGTCGTGCGCGCGGGGCGCGGTCGCGTCGGCCGCGGGCGCGCCGATGGCTGGCGCGGACGCCGCCGGGGCCGCGTCGCGCGGGCGGGTCAGTTCGACGCCTTGCGGGCGGCCGGTGCCTCGGCGGTCTTCGTCTTCGCCGCCGGCTTCGCCTTGGCGGACGCGGCTTCGGCGGTCGCCGGCTTGGCGCCGCTGGCCATGGCGGTGCGCACGACCTCGGCGCGTTCCTTGAAATACTGATACGGCTGCGCGACGCGCTGCTTGTACTGCTCGTCGGTCTCGCCGGGCTTCCAGGTCAGTTCCTGCAACGCGCCCAGCCAGCGGTCGTACATCGCCCGCAGCTGCTCGACGACCGGGCGGTTGCCGGTGGCCTCGCGCAGCGCGCCCTGGTAGGGACGCGTCATCGACAGCTTGTGCTTGTCGATGCAGTACTCGGTCTTGGCGGCGTTGACTCCCTGCTCGGCCATTTCGTAGCCGAATTCGATGATCTCGATCGACTTGACCTGTCGGCACATCGTGTACAGGTGCGCGACCGCGTCGAGGAAGCAATCGACGGCGCCGCCGGAACTGACGTTCGGACAGAGATAGGTGTCGGGCTTCGGCGCGGCCTGCGCGCGCGCGGGGGGCGCCGCAAGCGCCAGCGCGAGCGCGACGACCGTCGCGGCAGCGGCGACGGAGACCGGGAGGGAAAGGCGGAGGAAGGACGGGACGGGCATGGTGGCGGGCATGCGGACAGGACATGGGGACGGGTGGGCGGACGGACAAGGGGGAGCGGAGCATGGCGTGGCGGCGGACCCGGTCGGAATGATCGTGCATCCTACCGCGCCGGGGGGCCCCGCTCAAGCCGGCCTGATGGCCGATGCGGGCCGATGAGGGCCGATGCGGGCCGATGCGGGCGGTGCGGGGGCACGCAGGCCGAGGGCAACCGGCGCGGACACGCCACCGTCCCGCCGGCGGCGGACTGCGCGGCTGCGTCCGCGCGACATTCTGCCGCGCCCGACGGCCGCCCGCGGTCAGATGGTGACGCCGCCGGAGACTTCGATGACCGCGCCGTTGATGCAGGACGCCTCGTCCGAGGCACGCGATGCTGTCGTTGTTGGTGACGTCGACTTGGAACGCGATCGTCACGCCGGCGGCGGCGGGTGCCTGGAGACCGATCCCGGCGAGAATTTGTAAAAACAGCAGCTTAATCAGTGGTCTGCGTTCCGGTCTCCCGACCGGTACGATCGCGTCGACCGGGGTTTTCGTCGACGGGCGAGCAATTCCTGTTGCGGTGCGGCCGCCGGGAACGGCAGGCCGTGACGCGCCGCGGTGCGCACCCGACATTCAGGCCGGCTGCCAGCCCTCGATGACGAGCTGGAGCGCGACGGCGCCGTTCCACTCGTTGACGTCCGGCCGGAATGCGGCCCGGATCCGCGCCGGCAGCGGATCCGCGTGCCGGAACAGCATGGCGTCGAAACGCTCGCCGCCGCGTTCCAGCGTCAGCTTGCTGTGGCCGCTGCCGACGACCCGCTGTCCGGCGACCGCGAACACGTCGTCGAACACGGGCGCCGGGAACCCCTGTCCCCAGACGCCGTCGCGCAGGCCGGCGGCGAGCGGCAGGGTCAGTTCGCCGGCGGCGAGGGCGCCGTCGGTCTCCAGCGTCCGCGACAGCATCGCCGGGGTCAGCGCGGCGCGCGCCACCGCCTCGAACGCCGCGGCGAAGCGCGGCAGCGCCGCCTCGGCCAGCGTCAGGCCCGCGGCGAAGGCGTGACCGCCGAACCGGACGATCAGGCCCGGCTCCCGCTTGTCGACGAGGTCGAGCGCGTCGCGCAGGTGGAATCCCGGGGATCGACCGGCCCGATCCCTTGAGCGCGCCGTCGCCGCCGCGGGCGAACACGACGGCGGGCCGGTGGTAGCGGTCCTTCAGCCGCGACGCGACGATGCCGACGACACCCTGGTGCCATTCGGGGCGGAACAGCGCGAGCGTGTACGCGTCCGGGGCCACCGATGCGTCGACGTCGGCCAGCGCCTCCTCCTGCATCGTCGCCTCGACGTCGCGGCGCTCGCGGTTGAGCCGATCGAGCTCGGCCGCGAGCGAGCGCGCCTCGCGCTCGTCGTCGGCCAGCAGGCAGCGGATGCCCGTCGTCATGTCGGCGAGCCGTCCGGCCGCGTTGAGCCGCGGCCCGGCGACGAAGCCCAGGTCGTAGGCGGTGGCGCGCGCCGGGTCGCGGCCGGCGGCGGCGAACAGCGCGGCGACGCCGGGCTGCGCGCGGCCGGCGCGAATGCGGGCGAGTCCCTGCGCGACCAGCGCGCGGTTGACGCGATCCAGCCGCACGACGTCGGCGACGGTGCCCAGCGCGACCAGGTCGAGCAGCACGGCGAGGTTCGGTCCGCCGCCGTCGCCGAAGGCGCCGCGCCGGCGCAGCTCGGCGCGGGTCGCGGTCAGCACGTAGAACATCACGCCGACGCCGGCGAGGTGCTTCGACGGAAACGCGCAGCCCGGCTGGCTCGGATTGACGATGATCGCCGGGTGCGGGAGCGTCGCGGCGGGAAGGTGATGGTCGGTGACGATGACGTCGACGCCGGCCGCCGCCGCCGCGGCGACCCCGTCGTGGCTGGCGATGCCGTTGTCCACCGTGACCAGCACGCGGGGCTCGCGGGTGAGCGCCTGCGTCACGATCTCCGGCGTCAGCCCGTAGCCGTAGTCGAACCGGTTGGGAACCAGAAAATCGACGTCGGCGCCCAGCGCGGCGAGCCCGCGCACGCCGGTCGCGCAGCCCGTGGCGCCGTCGGCGTCGTAGTCGCCGACGATGAGGATGCGCTCGCGGCGGGCGATGGCATCGGCCAGCCGCGCCGCCGCCTCGCCGCTGCCCAGCAGCGCGGAAGGCGGCGGCAGCGAGTCGAGCGACGGCGCGACGTCGGCCGGCGCCGCGATCCCGCGCGCGGCGTAGATGCGCGCGAGCACCGGCGGCACGCCGGCCGCAGCCAGCGCGGCCGCGGCCGCGGCCGGCACGTCGCGGCGGACGATGTCGATCACGGGTCGCGCGCCGCGTCGAGCAGCGGGGCGAGCGCGGGGCGGCGCCAGCCGGCGCGGGCGGCAACGCGGGCCGCGAAGCCGGGCCGCCGCGCCGACCAGCGCCAGGCGGCGCCCGTGCCGTCGGCGATGACCGTCACCTCCGACAGCTGCCCGCGCAGCAGCGCGGTCCCACGCCGCCGCGACGAAGCCGGGTGCGACGCACGCGATCGCCGGCATCCGCGGGCAGGGCGACGACGTGCACCGGCGCGGCGGTCGCCAGCACCGGCGCGAGTTGCCTGCGGCAGCGCTCGCGCCGGCGCGCCGGCCGCGGACGCGAGGGCGACGGCGACGCGATCGCCGCCCCAGGTCGCGATCGTGCCGGAGGGTGCCGCGTCCGCGGCGCGACCGCCTCCCCAGAACCAGACGCTGGTCACGGGCGCGCGGCCGCCCGCCGCGCGCGCTTCGTTGACGGCATGCGCGTGCAGCAGCATCTGGATCTCGTTCTGCCAGCGGCGCCAGCGCGGCGCGTCGGCGCCCTGCGGCAGCAGCTCGCGCAGCGGCCGCCCGGCGGCGGCGTCGAGCGCCGGCGTCGACCAGCGCCGGCGTGCCGTCCGTCCGCACGAACCACGCCGACGGCGCCGGCGCGACGAAGGCGATAGCCGTCGTCGGCGAAGTGGTCGTTCAGCGTCGCGAGCAGCGCGGCGGTCTCGTCGCCGGCGAGATCGTCGACGCGGCCGGCGAGCAGGACGTCGTCGCGGCCGGCGACGAGCGTCACCGGATCGGCGACCAGCCAGTACGCGTCGCCGGGGGTCGCGCCGGCGGCGGCGGCGAGGATCGGCGCGAGCGGCGCGTCGCGGTCCGCCGGGGCGACGATCCCGTACTCGGCGGCCAGCATCGCGGCCAGCCCGCGCGGGTCCGTCGTGGGCGCACCGGCCGCCGCGAGCAGCCGAGCCAGCGCCGGCGCCTGCCGCGAAGGGTCGGCGGCGACGAGGCCTGGGAGGGTGAGGACGAGGCGCATCGGAGCGGCGGGAAGGGGCGCGATCGTAGCATGCGATAATTGCGGCCCCCGCGCGCCACGCGCGCTTCCCGCCGCCGGGCGTTCCCCCGCTTCCTTCGCGCCGTCTCCTTCCCGCCGCTTCCCCCGTGACGCCCTACGAACTCGCCGTCGGCCTGCGCTACACGCGCGCCCGCCGCGGCTCCGGCCGCAATTCGTTCATCTCGTTCATCGCGTTCGTGTCGATGGCGGGCATCGCGCTGGGCGTGGCCGCGCTGATCGTCGTGCTGTCGGTGATGAACGGCTTCCAGGAGGAGCTGCGCAACCGCATCCTGTCGGTCGCCGCGCACATCGAGGTGCGCGGGTTGCCGTCGCTGAAGGACGACGCCGCGGTGGCGAAGGCCGCGCTGGCCAATCCGCACGTCAAGGCCGCGGCGCCGTACGTGCTGGGCCAGGCGATGCTGTCGGCGGGCGACGTCAATCGCGGCGCGCTGGTGCGCGGCATCGACCCGGCGCGCGAGGACACCGTCGCCGACATCGGGCGCCACATGCGCGCCGGCGCGCTGACGGCGCTCAAGCCCGGCGAATTCGGCATCGTGCTCGGCGCCGACCTCGCCCGCGCGCTGGGCGTGCGCATGGGCGACCCCGTCGTCGTGATCACGCCGCAGGGGACGCTGACGCCGGCGGGCACGCTGCCGCGGGTCAAGAGCTTCCGCGTCGTCGGCGTGTTCGAGGTCGGCATGTACGAATTCGACAGCGGACTCGCGCTCATCGACATCGACGACGCGCGCAAGCTCTACCGGCTCGACGGCGTGTCGGGCGTGCGCCTGAAGATCGACGACCTGTTCACCGCGCCGGCGGTGGCGCGCGAGCTCGCCGCCGCGATCCCCGAGAACGCCGAGGTGCGCGACTGGACGCGCAGCCACTCCAATTTCTTCCGCGCCGTGCAGATCGAGAAGCGGATGATGTTCATCATCCTGACGCTGATCGTCGCCGTCGCCGCGTTCAACATCGTCTCGGCGCAGGTGATGACGGTGACCGACAAGCAGGCGGACATCGCGATCCTGCGCACGCTCGGCGCGGCGCCGGGGTCGATCATGGCGATCTTCATCGTCCAGGGCGCGCTGATCGGCGTGATCGGGACGGTGATCGGCGTCGTCGCCGGCATCCTGCTCGCCGTCAACATCGACGTCGTCGTGCCCGCGATCGAGCGCCTGCTCAACGTCCAGTTCCTCGACAAGAGCGTCTACTACATCAGCGACCTGCCCTCGGACCTGCAGCGCGGCGACGTGCTGACGATCGCGTCGCTCGCGTTCGTGCTGGCGCTGCTCGCGACGCTCTATCCCGCGTGGCGCGCCGCCCGCGTCAATCCCGCGGAGGCGCTGCGCTATGAGTGACGCGGGATCCGTGCCCGTGCTCGAATGCCGGGGCCTGGCGAAGACCTACGTCAGCGGACCGCTGGAGGTGCCGGTGCTCGCCGGCATCGACCTCGCCCTCGCCGCCGGCGAGCGCATCGCCATCGTCGGCGCGTCGGGGTCCGGCAAGAGCACGCTGCTGCACCTGCTGGGCGGTCTCGACGTGCCGACCGCGGGCGAGGTCCGCATCGAGGGCCGCGCGTTCGCGTCGCTGTCCGAGACCGAGCGCGGCCGGGTGCGCAACCGCGCGCTCGGCTTCATCTACCAGTTCCATCACCTGCTGCCCGAGTTCACCGCGGTCGAGAACGTCGCGATGCCGCTGACGGTGCGCCGCGACCCGCCCGCGGCCGCGCGCGCGGCGGCCGCCGCGATGCTCGAGCGCGTCGGCCTCGGCCATCGGCTGAAGCACCTCCCCGGCGAGCTGTCCGGCGGCGAGCGCCAGCGGGTCGCGCTCGCGCGGGCGCTGGTCACCGCGCCGCGCTGCGTGCTGGCCGACGAGCCCACCGGCAACCTCGACCGCCACACGGCGCACCAGGTGTTCGACCTGATGCTCGAGCTCAACCGCGCCGCCGGCACCGCGCTGGTGATCGTGACGCACGACCCCGAACTCGCGGCGCGCACCGATCGCACGCTGACGCTGCTGGACGGCAAGCTGCACCCCGCGGCGACGGCTGCCGCGACCTGACGCGGCGCGTTCAGTATTCGACGGGGATCGGGTCGAGCGAGCGCCACAGGTACCAGGTCGCCGCGCTGCGCCAGGGGCGCCAGCGCTCGCCGAACGCGTGCAGCGCCGCCGGCGTCATCCTCTCGCCGCCGTGGTAGTGCAGCGCCACCGCTTTCTGCAGGCCGATGTCGTCGACCGGGAAGACGTCGGCGCGCAGCTCGTGGAAGATCAGGAACATCTCGGCGGTCCACCGTCCGATGCCCTTGACGTCCACCAGCTGCCCGATCAGCGCCTCGTCGTCCAGCGCCGGCCACGTCGACGGCTCGAGCCGGCCCGACGCGAAGTGCCGGGCGAGGTCGCGGATGTATTCGGCCTTGCGCGCGGACAGCCCGCAGCGGGCGAGCGTCGGCAGCCGCATCCGCGCGACGCGCGCGGGGTCGAGCCGCACCGCCGCGTCCGGCGGGATCGCTCCGGCGGGTCGCGCCGGCAACGGCCGCGGGAGCCGCCGCCGGGGTCGCGCCCGCTCCCGTCGTCGCGACCACGACGCGTTCCCAGATCGACTGCGCCGCCCGGACCGAAATCTGCTGGCCGACGATCGCGCGCGCCAGCGTCGTGAAAGGCTCGCCGCGCCGCGCGAGGTGAAGTCCGGGATGCCGGCGGATGATCCGGGCCAGTGTCCGGTCGCCGCGGGCGAGATCGCGGACCGCGCCGTCCCACCACGGCGGCTTCGCGGCGGCCGGCGTCACGCGTCGCGCAGCGCGCGCAGGCGCGCGCGCCGGCGCCACGCCCACACGGCGTGCGCGCGCCAGCCGAGCCGGACCACGACCCAGCCGACCACGGCCAGCGTGACCGCGAGCAGCACCAGCCCGAGCGCCAGCGGCTTGCCCATCGCCACCATCCATTCGACCAGCTGCGGGATCCAGATTCCGGGCGCCGCGAGCGGCGGCGGGTCGAGCACCGACGCCCGCGCCACCCCGGAAGGCAGGAACAGCGAGCCGTATTCGTACGCCACCAGGTACAGCGGGACGATGGTGAACGGATTGGTATAGAACGTCGTGACCACCGCGACGGGAAAATTGGCGCGGACGACGAGCGAGAACCGCGATCGCCGAGATCACCTGCAGCGGCCCGGGGATCAGGCCGCAGAACAGCCCCACCGCGACCGCCCGCGCCGTCGACCGGCGGTTGAGGTGCCAGAGGTCCGGATCGGCCAGCGCCGGGACGTGGCGGAGCACCCACGGGTGGCCGGTGATGCGGTCGATCGCCGGCTGCAGGCGGGCGGTCATCTTCCTGAAAAGGTGGCGTGGCATGGCGAGTCGGAAATGTTACTATGCGCGGCTTTGTTTTCCGGGGGTAGGGATGGATCGTCGTTTCGGCCGGATATTGCGTTGTTTCGTCGCCGTGATCGCGCTCGCGGCGGCGGCCGCGCCGGCGAGCGCCGCCGATCCGGCCAAGGTGTTCCGCACGTCGTTTCCCGCGGCGGAAACCGGATTCGATCCCGTCCGCGTCTCGGACCTCTATTCCAACACGGTCAACGAGGTCATATTCGAGCGCCTGCTGACCTACGACTATCTGGCTCGTCCGGCCAAGCTGGTGCCGATGGTCGCCGAAGCCATGCCCGAAATCTCGGACAACGGCAGGACCTACGTGTTCCGGCTGAAGAAGGGCATCTTCTTCACGCCCGATCCGGCGTTCAAGGGCGTCAGGCGCGAGCTCGTCGCCGACGACTTCGTCTACTCGTTCAAGCGCTTCGCCGACCCGAAGAACCGCTCGCCCTGGGCGTTCATGATCGAGGGCAGGATCGAGGGCCTCGACGCGGCGATCGCCGCGGCGAAGAAGACCGGCAAGTTCGACTACGACGCGAAGATAAGCGGGCTGACGGCGGTCGACCGCCACACGCTGCGCATCCGGCTGACCGAGGCCGACTACCTGTTCAACTACACCGCGGCGCACATCCCCTACGGCGCGGTCGCGCGGGAGGTGGTCGAGGCCTACGGCGACGATCTGCAGGCGCACCCGGTCGGCACCGGGCCGTACGTGCTCACGGAGTGGAAGCGGGCGGCCAAGATCGTGCTCGACGCCAACCCCGACCATCGCGGCTTCACCTGGAATTTCGAGGTTTCCGATCCGGTCTGGGACGGCCCGCTGGTCGAGGTGATGCGCGGCAAGAAGATGCCGCAGATCGGCCGCGTCGAGATCTCGATCATCGAGGAGGACCAGTCGCGCTGGCTCGCGTTCGGGCAGAAGGAGCTCGACGTGCTCTCGCTGCCCGGCACGTTCCGGCCGCAGGCGATCGGCGCCGACGGCGAGCTGCTGCCGTCGTGGAGGGACCAGGGCGTGTCGCTGTTCAAGGCGATCGAGCCCGACGCCACGTACACGTACTTCAATTTCCGCGACCCGATCGTCGGCGGCTTCGGCAAGGAGAAGATCGCGCTGCGCCGCGCGATCATCATGGCCTACGACATCCAGGAGGAAATCAAGGTCATCCGCAAGGGCCAGGCGGTGCAGCTGCACATGCCGATTCCCGCCGGCGTCGTCGGGCACGACCCGGGCTACCGGAGCATCAACGACTACGACCCCGCGCTCGCCAACAAGCTCCTCGACCGCTTCGGCTACAAGCGCGGCGCCGACGGCTACCGGACGCTGCCCGACGGCAAGCCGCTGGTGCTGCGGCTCGCGACCGGCACCTCGCAGATCGACCGGACGTTCAACGAGCTGTGGAGGAAATCGCTCGACGTCATCGGCGTGCGCATCGAGTTCGACGCCGGCAAGTTCGCCGACCACCTCAAGGCCTCGAAGGTGTGCCAGCTGATGATGTGGGGCGCCGCGTGGAGCGCCGACTATCCGGACGGCGAGAACTTCATGCAGCTGCTCTACGGCCCGAACACCGGCCAGAGCAACAACGGCTGCTACGAGTCCAAGGCCTTCGACGAGTTCTACCGCAAGGCGCGCGCGATGCCGCCGGACCGGCCCGAGCGCAACCGGCTGTTCCTCGACATGACGCGGCAGATGGAAGTCGACGGGGCGTGGAGCCTGCACATCTCGCGCGAGCGCAACCAGCTGATCCGGCCGTGGGTCAAGGGCTACAAGAAGCACCCGATCCTGCACGCCGAGTGGCTGTACATGGACCTCGGGCCGAAGTCGTGACGCGGCCCGCGCCCGTCCCGCGCCGGGTCCTGCCGCCGTCGACTTGCCGCCGCCTCGCCGCCTTCGCCGCGGCCCTGGTCGTCGGCCTGGCCGGTGCGCTCGCACCGGCGCCGGCCAGCGCGGCCGCCGACCCGGCCAAGGTGATCCGCGACGTCTTCCCCGTGGCGGAGACCGGGTTCGATCCCGCCGCGGTCCACGATCTGTATTCCGGCACCATCGTCCAGGCGATCTTCGAGACGCTCTACACCTACGACTACCTGGCGCAGCCCGCGAAGATCGTGCCGCTCACCGCCGAGGCGCTGCCGCAGGTCACCGACAACGGCCGCACGTGGACGATCCGGCTGAAGAAGGGCATCCACTTTGCGCCGGACCCCGCGTTCAAGGGCAAGCCGCGCGAGCTCGTCGCCGAGGACGTCGTGTATTCGCTGAAGCGGCTCGCCGACCCGAGGATCCGCTCGCCGTGGGCGTTCCTGGTGGAGGGCAAGTTCGTCGGCCTCGACGAGGAGATCGCCGCGGCGAAGAAGAGCGGAAAGTTCGACTACGACCGCAAGCTCGCCGGAATGGAGGCGGTCGACCGGTACACGCTGCGCTTCCGGCTGAAGGACACCGACTACAACCTGCCCAACGTTCTGGCCCACGAGCCGACCTCGGCGGTGGCGCGCGAGGTGATCGAGGCGTACGGCGAGAGCGACGGGCGCGCGCTGGCCAATCCCGTCGGCACCGGGCCGTACCGGCTCGCGAAGTGGGTGCGCAGCTCGAAGATCATTCTCGAGGCGAACCCCGACTACCGCGGCTTCACCTGGGACTTCAAGCCGGGCGACGCCGCCGACCAGAGGATCGTCGCGGAAATGAAGGGCAAGAAGATGCCCCGGATCGGCCGCGTCGAGATCAGCATCATCGAGGAGGACCAGGCGCGCTGGCTCGCGTTCCAGAACGGCGAGCTCGACATCATGAACATGGAAGGTCCGCTGGCGCCCAAGGCGCTCGACGGCGGCCGGCTCCGGCCCGAGCTCGCGGCGAAGGGCGTGCGCCTGTCGCGGATCGTCGACCCCGAGATCTCGTACCTGTACTGGAACATGCAGGACCCGGTCGTCGGCGGCTTCGGCAACGACAAGATCGCGCTGCGGCGCGCGCTCGCGATGTCGTACAACGTCGAGGAGGAGATCCGCGTCGTCCGCAACGGCCAGGCGGTCGAGGCGAAGTTCCCGATCCCGCCCGGCGTCGTCGGCCACCAGCCCGACTGGCAGACCTCGATCAGGTACGATCCGGCCGGCGCCAACGCGCTGCTCGACAAGTTCGGCTACAAGCGCGGCGCCGACGGCTTCCGCACGCTGCCCGACGGCAAGCCGCTGGTGATCCGGTACTCGTCGCGGCCCGACACGCTCGGCCGGCAGCAGGACGAGATGGTGAAGAAGTCGTTCGACGCCATCGGCGTGCGGATGGACGTGCACAAGGACAAGTTTCCCGAGCTGCTCAAGCTCGAGAAGCAGTGCAAGCTGATGAGCCGGACCGCGTCGTGGATCGCCGACTATCCGGACGGCGACAATTTCATGCAGCTGCTCTACGGGCCGAACATCTTCCAGAGCAACAATGCGTGCGCGAAGATTCCCGAGTACGATGCGCTCTACGCGAAAAGCGTGCGGACGCCGCCCGGCCCGGAGCGCGACCGGCTCTACCGCGACATGGCGAAGCTCATCGAGGCGTACGCGCCGTGGCGGCTGACGTTGAGCCGCTACCGCAACATGCTCGTGCAGCCGCAGGTGCAGGGATACCGCAAGCACCCGATCCTGCACGCGCAGTGGCAGTACATCGACATCGCAGCGCCGGCCAAGTGACCGCCGGCGCGCAGCAAATGCAGGAGGAGAAGGAGCAGTAACGGAGGAAGAAGAAGCGGGCGGCCGGACAACCCGGTCCGACCCGACTGCCGGCGCCGCGGTCGACCCCCATCCCGGGACGGTCGCGGCGAAACGGCGCCGAGCGGTCGGGCGCGGAAAACGGTTCCGCCGCCCCGCACGGCGGGCGTCCGCGCAGCATCGACGAACCATGGCAGTACACCATCCGCGAGCGCGCGCGATCCGCGCCTTCGGGACCGGAGCAACCTGTGACCGCATACATCATCCGACGCCTGTGGCAGATGATCCCGACCATGCTCGGGGTCGTGCTGCTCGTGTTCCTGCTCTTCAACTGGGTGGGCGGGGATCCCGCCTACGTGCTGGCCGGCAAGATCAGCAACCAGGAGCAGATCGACAACATCCGGCGCCAGCTGGGCGTCGACCAGCCGTACTGGGTCCAGCTGTGGATCTTCATCAAGCAGATCCTGACCGCGGACTTCGGCGCGAGCTGGAGCACCAACGAGAAGGTCTCGCACATCCTCGCGACGCGGCTGGGCCCGTCGCTGACCGTCCTGCTGCCGCTGCTCGTGATCGAGACGATCATCGCGATCGGCCTGGCGCTCGCCGTCGCCTACGTCCGCGGATCGCTCACCGACCGCGCGGTGATGATCGTCTGCACCGTCGGGCTGTCGATCTCGATCCTCGTCTACATCATCGTCTTCCAGTACTTCTTCGCCTACAAGCTGGGCTGGTTCCCGGTCCAGGGCTGGGGCGACAGCGTCGTCGAGAACCTGTTCCGCTACGCATCGCTGCCGATCCTGATCGGGCTCGTGGTCTCCATCGCGCCGAACCTGCGGCTGTACCGCACCTTCGTGCTCGACGAGATCAACCAGGACTACGTGCGCACGGCCCGTGCCAAGGGCCTGTCCGAGAACCGGATCATGTGGATCCACGTGCTGCGCAACGCGTCGATCCCGATCATCACGCACCTGATGGCAGGGCTGCCGGGCCTGCTGCTGGGGTCGTTCCTGATCGAGCGCTTCTTCTCGATCCCCGGCATCGGCCGGGAGGTCATCCTCGCCGTCGAGCGTTCCGACTTTCCGGTGATCAAGGCGATCACCGTCTACGTCGCGTTCGCCACGATTCTCACCAACCTGCTCGCGGACCTGCTCTACAAGGCAGTCGACCCGCGCGTGCAGCTCAAGTAGGAGGCGGCGATGACCACGAACATCGCGGCGATGCCGCCCGCCCGTCCCGCCCCGCGCGAGATCCCGCACTCGGTCTCGCCGGGATTGTGGGCGCTGGCCTGGAAGCGGCTCAAGTCCGACCACGTCGGGATGGTGTCGCTCGCCATCGTGCTCGCGTTCTTCGTGCTGATGATCCTGTCGGCCGCCGGGCTGGTGGCGAAGGACTGGTCGAAGGAGACCGGCGTCAACTACGCGCCGCCGTCGTTCGTCGGCGCCGACGTCGAGGCCGGCGCGCCGGCGGCCCCGGCCGGACCGGCGCCGGTCCCGGCGGCGGCGTACACCTCGGACGTGGTCGACCCGATCGGCGACGTCATCGCCGAGCTCAGGGGCGAGCCGCCCGCGGCGCCGGCCGGCGCTGCTGCTGCGCCGCCGCCGCAGCCGGCGAGTCGAAGGTCGTCGATCCGCTCGCCGACGTGATGAAGGAAATCGACGCGCAGAAGGGCGTCCCTGCGGCCGCGGGCAAGAGCGTCGATCCGCTCGCTGACGTCATGGCCGACATCAACGCGAAGGCCGGCAAGGCGGGGGCTGCCGCGGCGCCGACCGAAGTGCGCGCCGCGACGCTCCCGTTCGGCGGCGACAAGTGGGGCCGCGACGTGCTCGCCAAGACCATCAAGGGCTCGGAGACGTCGATCTTCGTCGGCATCGCCGCGGCGATCGTCGCGACGTTCATCGGCACCGTCCTCGGCGCGTTCGCCGGCTACTACGGCGGCTGGGTCGACGATGCGCTCAACTGGTTCTTCAGCGTCTTCAGCTCGATCCCGTACCTGCTGCTGATCCTGGCGGTGGCGGCGGTGCTGCAGCAGAAGGGGATCCTGACCATCGTGCTCATCCTGGGGCTCACCGGATGGACCGGCACCTTCCGCCTGATCCGCGGCGAGTACCTGAAGCACAAGGCGCGCGAGTACGTGCAGGCGGCCGACGCGATCGGCGCGTCGAACGCGCGGCGGATGTTCATCCACATCTTCCCGAACGTGAGCCACGTCGTGCTCGTGCAGCTCTCGATCTACGCCGTCGGCTTCATCAAGGCCGAGGTCATCCTGTCGTTCCTGGGCTTCGGCGTCCCGGTCGACGTGGTGTCGTGGGGCTCGATGCTCAACGAGGCGCAGAACGAGCTGATCCTCGGCAAGTGGTGGCAGCTCGCCGCGGCCGGCACCGCGATGGCGCTGCTGGTGACCGCGTTCAGCCTCTTCACCGACGCGCTGCGCGACGCGCTCGATCCGAAACTCAAGGGCAAGGCCGGGTCCTGACGCCATGAACAACGACAGCCACACCCTCGACCCGCTGGTCCGCGTCCGCAACCTGTCGGTCTCGTTCCGCATCGACAAGCACACGACCTTCGACGCGGTGAAGCGGGTCTCGTTCGACATCCCGCGCAACAGCACCGTCGCGCTGGTCGGCGAATCCGGCTCCGGCAAGAGCGTCACCTCGCTCGCGATCCTCGGCCTGCTGCCGCCGGAGAACTCGATCGTCGGCAAGGACAGCGAGATCCTCTACGGCGGGCGCAACCTCACTCAGTATTCCCGGTCCGCCCTGCGGGAACTGCGCGGCGCCGACATCTCGATGATCTTCCAGGAGCCGATGACGTCGCTGAACCCCGTGTTCACGGTCGGCTACCAGCTGATGGAAGTGCTGAAGCTGCACCGGGGCCTCGCCGGCGCCGCGGCGCGCAAGCGCGCGATCGAGGTGCTCGACGAGGTCGGCATTCCCGAGCCCGAGCGCAGCGTCGACAAGTTCCCGTCGCAGATGTCCGGCGGCCAGCAGCAGCGGGTGATGATCGCGATGGCGATCGCCTGCGAGCCGAAGCTGCTGATCGCCGACGAGCCGACGACCGCGCTCGACGTCACCATCCAGAAGCAGATCCTCGACCTGATCGCCGCGCTGCAGAAGAAGCACCAGATGTCGGTGCTGTTCATCACCCACGACCTCGCGGTCGTCGGCGAGATCGCCGATCACGTGGTCGTGATGCGCGACGGCGAGATCCGCGAGCAGGGGCCCGCCCGCGACGTGTTCGAGCGCCCGCAGGATCCGTACACCAAGGCCCTGCTGCAGTGCCGGCCGCAGCTCGACCGGCGTCCGGTGCGGCTGCCGGTGATCGAGGACTACATGGGCGGCACCGCGCACGGGCCGCAGCACATGGAGGACCGTCCGCGCGGCGTCGAGCCCGGCGACGCGGTCGTCCTCGACGTCAAGAACCTGGGCAAGAGCTTCTGGTCGCGCGAGGGCCTGTTCGGCAAGCGCGAGTTCAAGGCGGTCGAGGGCGTGTCGTTCCGGCTCGCCAAGGGCAAGACGCTCGGCCTGGTGGGCGAATCCGGCTCCGGCAAGACGACCGTCGGCCTCACGCTGATGCGCCTGCACGAGGCGACGTCGGGCGAGGCGATCTTCGAGGGCCGCGACCTCCTCGCGCTGTCACCGCGCGAGTTCATGGAGTACAAGCGGCGCATCCAGATCATCTTCCAGAATCCCTACGCGTCGCTCAACCCGCGGTTCACCGTCGGCCAGATCCTGGTCGAGCCGATGGACATCCACGGCATCGGCACCGGGGCGCAGGATCGCACCGACCGCGCGTTCGAGCTGCTCGCCAAGGTCGGGCTGCCGGAAGTGTCGTTCTACAAGTACCCGCACGAATTCTCCGGCGGCCAGCGGCAGCGGATCGCCATCGCGCGCTGCCTGACGATGCAGCCGGACATCCTGATCTGCGACGAGTCGGTGTCGGCGCTGGACGTCTCGGTGCAGGCGCAGGTGCTGAACCTGCTGCAGGACCTGCAGGACGAGTTCGGCCTGTCGTACATCTTCATCTCGCACGATCTCGCCGTGGTCAAGTACATCTCCGACCAGGTGCTGGTGATGAGCGAGGGGCGCGTCGTCGAGACCGCCAACTCGGACGACCTGTACCGCAATCCGCGCGAGGGCTACACCCAGCGGCTGCTGGCGTCGATCCCCAAGGGCTGGCACGGCCCGCGCGAGCGGGCGTAGCCGGCAGCGCGCGGCGCCGCCGGACTCACGCCGGTCAGAGCGTGAACGCGAGTTCGGAGAGCAGCAGGCCCGGCAGGCGCATGCTCGCGAGCGAGCGCTCGCGGTAGGTGTCGGTCGACAGGATGAGCTCGGTCTCGCGGGTCAGCGCCTCGAGCTTCGAGCCCGAGGACGCGCCAGAGCGTGTCGTCGAAGCGCAGCACGTCGATCGGCGCGACGATGCGTCCGTTCTCGACCCAGAACGTCGCGAACCGCGTCATGCCGGTGATACGGCAGGCCGGCCGGTCCGAGTAGTTGAGATACCAGAGGTTGCCGACGTACAGGCCGGTTCCCAGCGCGGCCAGCGCGTCGGCGGCGGGAAGGTCGCCGCCCGCCATCGCCAGCGCCTCCGGCGTCTCCCACGCGTTGGCGCCGTTGGCCTCGAGCGAGAACTCGCGCGCGGTGCGCGGCGCGACCAGCGAGCCCGCCAGCCGTCCGGCCTCGATCAGCGGCACCCGCGGCGGCCGGGCGAAGCCCTCGGCCTGGAACCGCGGCGCGACGCCGTCGACCGTCGCCTCGCTCATGAACACCCGCGGATCGAGCCGGAGGCCGTCGGCGCCGTGCATGCGCGTCAGCGCCGATTGCCGGGTCGCGAGCGCGCGGCCGGAGAACCCGCCCCAGCACAGCAGCGAGACGATTTCCTCGACCGCCGCCGGCGCGAGGTAGGCGCGGTAGGCGCCCGGCTCGAGCCGGCGCGACGGCTTCGCCACGTGCGCGAGCGCTTCGCGCGCCTCGTCCATCTTCGCCGCGAAGGCGCGCTCGTCGAAGGTGAACCCCGACAGTCCCGACTTCACCGCCTTGTCGGTCCGGTCGTAGAGGCTCCACTGCAGGTTGCACGACGTCGCCTCGTGCCAGTTGCGCTGGCCCATCGCGTTGGCGAAGCCGCGATAGACGGTGCCGCCGGCGTAGAAGCCGACGAGGTCGAGCCCCGGCGCCGCACCGAGCACCGTGTCGACGACGGCCTCGGCGGGCGGCAGCGGGCCGCCGCGGACGTCGCGGCTGTCGACGACGGTGTCCGGAAACAGCAGGTGCGGGTCGTCGCCGAGGTCGTCGCGCGCGGCGCGCGCCGTCGCCATCGCCGCCGTCACGGCCGCGCGGTCGGCGGCGGGGTCGCCGGCGAGCGCGAGCCGGGCGGTCGCGTGCTTCGCGCCGTGGACGAGGTCGAGGTCGAGATAGCGCTGCACGACCGTTCCGGGCTGGCGCACGCGGCCGCGGTTGAAGCGGACGAAGTCGGAGACCTCGGCCGAATAGCCGGCGGTCCAGGTCTCGCCGGCGGCGGTGGCGCCGGCGATCGCGGCGGCGAGGTCGTGAAAGGCGCCTTCGACGGCGCCGTGCGGGAAGGGTGCGTTCATGGTGTCGGTGTCGGGTCGATGCCGGGGCGCGGATAGGGGAAGGGCGGGAAGCGAGGCGGAGCGGCGGCGGCGGGAGAGCGCGGCGCGCGGCGCTCAGGCGACGCCGCCGAAGACGTCGACGTCGGCGAACACGCACGCCGGCGACGCGTGGCCGACGCGGATGATCTGCGCGGGCTCGCCCTTGCCGCAGTACGGCGTGCCCAGCACCTGCAGCGTCGACGCGTCGCCGACCCGCGCGAGGCTGCGCCAGAACGACGCCGAGACGCCCCGGTAGTTGGGGTTCTTCACCACGCCGCCGAGCCGGCCGTGCTCGATGACGCGGCCGCGCTCGCAGCCGAACTGGAACTTGTTGCGCGAGTCGTCGATCGACCACGAGCGGTTGGTTTCCATCAGCACGCCGCGGTCGACGCCGGCGATCATGTCGGCGAGCGTGGCGTCGCCGGGCTCGAGGTTGATGTTGGCCATGCGGTCGATCGGCGGCCGGTTCCAGCCGTCGGCGCGGGTGTTGGCGACGCCGGGCAGTCCCGCCCGCTGCTGCGAGATCGCGCCGCCCAGCGGCCGCTCGAGGACGCCGTCGCGGATCAGGTACTCCCGGCGCGCGGGCGCGCCGTCGTCGTCGAACGCGTAGCTCGCGAGTTCCTCGTGGCGCGTCGGGTCGAACGTGACGTTGAGCAGCTCCGAGCCGTAGCGATAGCTGCCGAACATGTCCGGCGTGACGAAGCTGGTGCCGGCGAAATTGCGCTCGTCGCCGAGTATCCGGTCGAGCTCCAGCGGGTGGCCGATCGACTCGTGGATCTGCAGGATCATCTGGTCGGGCAGGAGCAGCACGTCCATCCGGCCGGCGGGACAGTTGGGCGCGAGCACGAGCTCGATCGCCTCGTCGGCGAGCCGCCGTCCGCTGTCCACGTAGCCGAAGCGCAGCAGGATTTCCTCGCCGCCCTGCTGGCAGATCCCGCGGTGCCCGTGCAGCGTGCGCGTCTGCGTGTCGCCGCCCGCGTGCGCGGTGACCGCGAGTCCGGGCAGCAGGAAGCGGAAGCGCTGCGTCGCGTCGCCGCCGGTGCTGGTGACGAACCGGTGCGTGGCCGAACGGATTTCCATGCTCGCCTCGCGATCGACGATGCGGGCGTCGATCGCCGCCGCCGCCACTTCGCGGCGCAGCAGGTCGAGCCACTCCCGCCGCGAGCGCCCCGGCGCCGAAGGGGAGCGCCGACGCGTAGTCGCCGCGCGGCGCGGGCCGCGGAAACGCGCGGGTGTCGGCCACCGCGTGGCGCGCGGTGGCGCGCGCCCACGCGGCCGCCCGCTCGAGCGCGGCGCGCACGCCCGCCGGCGAGAGGTCGGATGTCGCGGCGTAGCCGTAGCCGCCGTCGGCGAGCACGGTGGCCATCACGCCGCGATCGGCGACGAACGACGGCGGCAACGCGACATCGTTGCGGACGGTCAGCGTTTCGCTGCTTTCCTCGACGTAGCGCACGGACCAGAAGTCGGCGCGCGGGGCGAGGGCGGCGATGTCGTACGGAAGCGGACGGTCGGCGTCGGGCATGGCGGGTTCCGGGGAAGGAGAGGGCGAAAGGGGTGGTGCCGGGGGAGGAAGGGCAGCGCGAGGGTGCCGCCGGCGCCGGCGGGGTACGGTGCGGGCCGCGGCGATATCCCCAACGACAAAGGCCGCGATTATCGCGTGAGCGGGCGGCGGGTGCGAGTCCCCGGCGCCTGGACGAGGAGAGCGTCAGCCGGTCGGCGGCCGGCCGGGGCGTCGTCGGACGCCATCGCCTCCAGCGCCGGGCCGGTGACGCGGACGATCCGCCAGTCGGGCAGCACCGTGCCGCCCAGCGCCTCGTAGAAGCGGATCGCGTCGGCGTTCCAGTCGAGCACCGCCCATTCGAACCGGCCGCAGCCGCGCTCGCCGGCGATCCCGGCGAGCCGGCGCAGCAGCGCCTGCGCGCAGCCGCGGCGGCGGAACGCCGGCCGGACGTAGAGATCCTCGAGCCACAACCCGCGGCGGCCGACGAAGGTCGAGAAATTGTGGAAGAACAGCGCGAATCCGGCGACTTCGCCGTCGCAGGCGGCAATCAGCACCTCGGCGGCGGGGGACGCGCCGAACAGCGCGTCGCGAAGGTCGGCCTCCGTGGCCCGGCACAGGTGGGCCAGCTGCTCGAATTCGGCGAGGTCGCGGATCAGCGCGTGGATCGCGGGGACGTCCGCCTCGGTGGCGGCGCGGATCGCCGGGGCGGCTGCGGTCATGCGCCGTGCCGCCAGCCGAGCAGGGCGAGGTCGCGCTCGACGCCGTCGATTTCCGCCACGCGCGGCAGCAGGCCCCAGTCGGCGAAACCGGCGCGGTGGAACAGCGTCAGCGAGGGTCCGTTGTGCGCGAAGACGAAGGCGAGCAGCGTGCGGATCCGGAGCGCCGGCGCGCTGTCCAGCGCGTGGCCGAGGAGCCGCCGGGCGACGCCCTCCCGCCGACGCCGCGGGTCGACGTAGACGGCGACCTCGACGGTCGCGTGGTAGGCCGGCCGGCCGTAGAACGAGCGCAGCGACAGCCAGCCGGCGATCCCCGTCGGGTCGTCCTGCACCCACAGCGGCCGCCGGTCGGGCGAGAACTCCCGGAACCAGCCTTCGCGCTCGGAAACCGTCACCGGCGACGTGTCGGCCGTCGCCATCCGGCCGGGGATCGACGCATTGTAGATATCGACAATCGCAGGCAAATCAGCGGGTTGGGCGTGGCGTATCGGCATGCTGTGCGAAATTGCAACAAAACTGTCGCACCCAGTGTAACAAACGCATGTCGTCGTTGCCCGGGCTTTGACCCGGCAGGTAACCTTGCAGGGTGTGAAAAAGACGGGCGCCGCCCGGCTTTTCTCCAACACTTTCCTTCCGGGGGTTACATCAATGAAATTTCAACGCAAGAAAGTCGCAACCGCGCTTGGCCTGATCGGCGCGGCGGCGCATTCCTGCTCGCGGGCGCTCCGGCGCAGGCGCAGGACATCCGCGTCGACGTGACGGGTTCCGACGATCAAGCGGGTCGAAGGTGAAGGCGCATTGCCGGTGCAGACGCTGACGAGGAGCGAAATCGACAACGCCGGCGTGCAGAACGCCGCGGAACTGCTCGACAGACTCGCGTCCAACGAGTCGTCGGCTCGTTCAACGCCGGCGGCACCGGCAGCAGCGTCGACCGCGCGTGCACCGGCGCGTCGCTGCGCGGCCTGGGCTACGGCCGCACGCTGGTGCTGCTGAACGGCCGCCGCGTCTCGGCGTACGCGATTCTCGGACGGCTACGGGCGTCGACCTCTCGTCGCTGCCGCTCGCGGCGCTCGAGCGCGTCGAAGTGCTGAAGGACGGCGCGTCCGCGATCTACGGCACCGACGCCATCGCCGGCGTCATCAACTTCATCCTGAAGAAGGACTACCGGGCGTCGAGGCGTACGGCTACTACGGCGCGCCGACGCGACAGCAGGGCGGCGGCGACTCGTGGCGCGCCACGGTCACCGGCGGCTGGGGCGACCTGACCAAGGACAAGTTCAACGTCTTCGTCAACGTCGACTACCAGAAGCAGGACGCGCTGACCAGGCGATCGACCGCGAAATCTCCAAGACCGCCTACATCCCGGCGGAAGGCGTCAACCGCACGTCGGGCTATTCGTATCCCGGCAACATCATCATCCCGGGCGTCATCGGCACGCGCAACCCGACCAACCCGACCTGCGCCCCGCCGTTCTCGTACCCGACGACCGGCTCGTCGGCGACCCAGTGCCGCTACGACTTCGCGAGCCAGATCGAGACGATTCCCGAGACCGAGAAGCTCAACATCGTCGGCCGCGCCACCTGGCAGATCACCCCCGAGCACGAGGCGTTCCTCGAAGGCGGATACTTCAACGGCAAGTACACCTACCGCATCTCGCCGACGCCGATGTCCGACCGGCTCGTACGGCGACATCTCGAGTTCCTGACCTCGTCGAGCCGTACTACCCGGCGGCGTTCATCGCTCGGTCGGCGGCAACCCGACCTGCCGTCGACGTCCTGTGGCGGATGAACGAGTTCGGACCGCGCACCAGCCAAGCCGACAGCGACTTCTACCGTGCGGTGGCCGGCCTGCAGGGCACGATCTTCAAGAACTGGGACTACGCGGTCGCGTTCAACTGGACCGAGAACGAGCAGACCGAGACCTATCCGCAGCGGCTACTTCAGCGAATCGCAGCTCTTCCCGCTGCTGTTCTCGGGCGTCGTCAACCCGTTCGGCGCCAACACCGACGGCCGTCCGCCAGCAGGTGCAGGCGGCGCAGATCACCGGCGACATCCGCAAGTCGACGGCGAAGAACTACGGCGTCGACGGCAAGGTCTCGACCGAGATCTTCAAGCTGCCGGCCGGCAGCGTCGCGATGGCGCTGGGTGCCGATTGGCACAAGGAAGAGCTCGACATCATCAACTCCGGACATCTACCAGTCGGGCGACATCATCGGCGGCTCCGGCGCGATCCCGTCGATGCAAGGCGCCAATCGCGACGTCTGGGCGGTCTACGCCGAGTTCAACATCCCGATCGTCAAGACGGTGGAAGCCAACGTCGCCATCCGCTACGACGACTACAGCGACTTCGGCGGCACGACCAACCCGAAGCTCTCGCTGCGCTGGCAGCCGATCAAGCAGCTGCTGGTCCGCGGCTCGTGGGGCACGGGCTTCCGCGCGCCGACGCTGAACGACCTGTACTCGCCGACGCTGACGACGAACACCTCGGGCAGCTTCGACGATCCGGCGCGGTGCCCGACGACCAAGTCGGCCCTCGACTGCGAGCGCCAGTTCGACGCGCGTCGCGGCGGCAACCCGGCCTGCAGCCGCGAAACGTCGACCCAGTGGTACGCCGGCATCGTGTGGGAGCCGGTCGAGAACCTGTCGCTGGGTGTCGACTTCTTCCAGATCAAGCTCGAGGACGCGTTCACCTTCGTCAGTGCTGACACGATCTGGGACAGCCCGGCGCTGTTCGCGTCGCAGGTCGTCCGCCGGGCCCTTCGCCGATCCGCAGTATCCGAACCTGCCGCCGCCGATCGATTACGTCAACGAGTACACCATCAACGCGGCCAAGCAGGAAGTCCAGGGCTGGGACTTCACCGCGCAGTGGCGCTCGCCGGCGACCGGCGTCGGCCGGTTCGGCGTCAACTTCACCGGCACGTACCTGGACAAGTGGCGGCAGTCCGGATGCGCTGAACACCGAGTACCCGAACTACGTGGGCACGCGGGGCTCGTCGGGCGCGATCCCGCGCTGGCGTCACAACATCGCGCTCGACTGGACGATGGGTCCGTGGGGTGCGACGCTGGCGCAGACGTACCAGCTGGGCTACACCGAGCCGAGCACGGTCACCGCCTCGGGCGAACGCGACGTCGGCTCGTACAGCCTCTGGGATCTCCAGGGCCGCTACAACGGGTTCAAGAACCTGGCGCTGACGCTGGGCATCAAGAACCTGCTCGACACGGCGCCGCCGTTCTCGACCCAGAACGACACGTTCCAGGTCGGCTTCGACCCGACGTACGGCGATCCGCGTGGCCGCATCTTCTACGGCTCGGTCAAGTACGCGTTCAAGTAACAGGCAGCACGCAGCACGCAGCACGTTTGGCAGGGGGCCTCCGGGCCCCCTGTTTTTTTGCTAATGTGCACGCACGCACGCACGCGCGCGCCGAAGCGCCGATGAACCCGAAGGAGTCAATGATGATTCGAAACCTGGCCGCCCTGCTGCTGGCCGTTGCCGTGATCGCCTCGCCGCTGGCCCGGGCCCAGGACGCCGCCAGCGGCGTGACCGACCTGTCGGCGCTGCGCACCGCGCTGCAGGGCGACAAGAAGGCGTTCGTCGCGGCGACGATGGGCCTCAGCGACGCCGAGGCGAAGAAGTTCTGGCCGATCTACGCCGACTTCCAGCGCGACCTCGACGCCGCCAACCGGCAGCGGTCGCTGGCGCTGGAAGGCGTCATCGCGCTCAACAAGCCGATGTCGGATCTCTTTGCCCGGAACCTCGCCCGCGACCTGATCGCCGCCGACGACGCGGAAGCGCGCGCGCGGAAGTCGATGCAGAACCGGATGCTGAAGGCGCTGCCGGCGACGAAGGCCGTCCGTTATGTGCAGCTCGAGTCCAAGATCCGTGCCGCGTACGCGTACGACCTCGCGGCCGCGATTCCGCTGGTCAAGTAGCGCTTCGCGGGGACGGGCGGGCCGGGCAGCCGGCGCCGGCGGGCGCGCCCGCTCAGACCTGCTGCCTGCGCTTCGGCGGGGCGTCGCGGGCGGGTGCCGCTGCGGTCGTCGACGTCCGCACCGCGATCACGTCGATGCGCGTCGGGGTGACGATGACCTCGGTCCGGTAGGATCCGTCCGCCGCGGCGTTCGCGAGGAGTGGCGGCGCGTCGCGCGCAGGTTCGAGCGAAACCGGGACGACCAGCGCCGCTCCGAGTGTCAGCGCGGCGAGTGCGACCGCGGCGAGGCCAAAGGCGAGGCGGGGTGTCGGGAAGTCGTAGCGCTTCATGTCGTTTCTCCAGGGCAGGATTGCCGCCGTACGATCATTGGATGTCGCGAACCCCGGTTGCGGATTCAACCGCCGTGGTGGCAGGGTCGATCGTGGACGGGGCTGGCACCTGGAGCCGGGGCCGCAGGATTGGCAATGGCCGGGCGCCATTTGCGAAGGGAATTCCAGAGCTCGGGCTCTAATCGCGCGGTGGACATTCTTTCGGATTTGTGTAAAATTCTGCGACTTTGCGACGAAAGCTTGGCCCCGCCCTCCGCGGGGCCAATCCGTTTTGGCGTTTGCGCGCCCGGCCCGGCGAATCGACCTGTGGCGGAACCCCGGAATGCGGTCGTTCGGGGTCGGCCCCGGGGGTCGGCAAGGGACGGGATGGCAAGCGCCGGCCGCATCCGGAACAGCGGGTCCGCGTCCAACGGTCCGTCCGGCGTTGTCGGTGACCCCGCGTCACCGGTTCCGTCGGGCGAATCCGCCGGACCCGAGCCATCTTTCAGATCGAACACTCATCTGCCTGGAGACAACATGCTGAACAAGACCCGTCTGGCCGCGCTGGCGGCGGTCATGGTTATCGCCGCGGTCGTGGCGGTCGTTGCGCCGTCCGTGCAGGCGCAGGCGCAGCCCGCCGCCCCGGCCGCCGCTCCCGCCGCCGACGCACCTGCGACCCCGGTCGCCGAGGCTCCGAAGGCCGCGACGCCGGCGGCCAAGGCCGGGCGGACGACCGAAATCGTCGACAACCCCTACGGCCTCGAATCGCTGTGGCGCACCTCCGACGCGGTCGCCAAGGCGACGCTGACGATCCTCGTCATCATGTCGATCGGCAGCTGGTACATCATCGTCACCAAGATCTACGAGCAGTACAAGCTCGGCACGCAGGCACGGGCCGCCGAGAAGTCGTTCTGGTCCGCCCCGTCGGTCCAGAAGGGCGCCGAGGGCCTCAAGAAGACCAGCCCGTTCCGGTTCATCGCGGAGGCCGGGCTCGAGGCGTCGAGCAGGCACACCGGGCTCTTGGGCAACGTCAACCTGAACGACTGGATGTCGATGTCGATCCAGCGCGCCATCGACAACGTCGGCAGCCGGATGCAGGACGGCCTCGCGTTTCTCGCCACCGTCGGCTCGACGGCGCCCTTCGTCGGCCTGTTCGGAACGGTCTGGGGCATCTACCACGCGCTGACCGCCATCGGCATCGCCGGCCAGGCGTCGATCGACAAGGTCGCCGGCCCGGTGGGTGAAGCGCTGATCATGACCGCGATCGGCCTCGCCGTCGCCGTTCCGGCGGTGCTCGGCTACAACTGGCTGGTCCGCCGCAACAAGGCGGCGATGGAGCGCGTGCGCGGCTTCGGCGCCGATCTGCACGCGGTCCTGCTGTCCGCGCCGAAGACCGCTGCCAAGGGCTGAGCCATGGCGATGAACGTCGGCCAGTCCGAGGGCGACGAGGACGAAGTCGTCTCGGCGATCAACACCACGCCGCTCGTCGACGTCATGCTGGTGCTGCTGATCATCTTCCTGATCACGGTGCCGGTGGTGACGACGTCGATCCCGGTGAACCTGCCGAAAGAGACCAACGAGATCCGCGAGACCAAGCCGGAGAACATCACGATCTCCGTCGACGCCGCGGGCGGCATCTACTGGAACGACCTGCGGATCCAGAGCACCGCGGCGCTGATCGACCGGCTGAAGAAGGTGTCGGTGCTGACGCCGCAGCCGGAAGTCCAGATCCGCGGCGACGGCGGCGCGAAGTACGAATCGGTGGGTCGCATCATCTACGCGGTCCAGCGGGCGGGGATCGCCAAGGTCGGCTTCATCACCGAGCCGCCGGTGCGCGGCGGCTGACGCGCCGCCACGCGGTTCACTTGAGGACACGAACATGGGCATGAACGTCGGCACGGGCAGCGGCTCGGGCGATCCGGACGTCATGATCGACATCAACACCACGCCGCTGATCGACGTGATGCTGGTGCTGCTGATCATGCTGATCATCACCATCCCGATCCAGCTGCACTCGGTCAACCTGAACATGCCGGTCGGCAATCCGCCGCCGCCGCTGGTCAAGCCCGAGGTGGTCAAGATCGACATCGACGGCACGAGCCAGATGTACTGGAACGGCGAGCTCGTTCCCGATCGCGCGACGCTCGAGGAAAAATTCCGGCTCGCCTCGACGCAGGAAGTCCAGCCCGAACTGCACCTTCGTCCGGACCGGGCCGCCAAGTACGACGTGGTCGCCGCGGTGATGGTCTCGGCGCAGCGGCTCGGCCTGACCAAGATCGGCATCGTCGGCAGCGAGCAGTTCATCGAATAGCTCGCCGCCGGCCGGCGCAGCGCGCAGGCAACGGAGTCAACAAGACATGGATTACGCACGGCAACAGCGAGACCCGGCCCGGCACCTCATCGGGATCACGTTCGTCGTTCTGCTGCACCTGCTGCTCATCTACGCGATGGTCACCGGACTCGCACGGAAGGCGGTCGAGGTGATCAAGAAGCCGCTGTCGGCGACGATCATCGAGGAAATCAAGGCCCCGCCGCCACCGCCGCCGCCGCCGAAGAAGATCGAGCAGGCGCCGCCGAAGCAGCAGGCGCCGCAGGAAACCTACGTTCCGCCGCCGGACATCCCGGTCGCCACGACGTCGCAGGACGCGCCGGTGATCTCGGCGACGACGTCGACGGCGCCGACGGCGCCGCACGTGATCGCGCCGCCGCTGGTGGAGGCGCCGCCCGCGCCTCCGGCGCCGCCGAGGCCGGCGGTCCGGCAGGGCGTGCAGTGCGCGGACATCGAGAAGCCGTCGTTCCCGCGCGAAGCCCGCAAGGCCGGCGCCGACAAGGGCGAGGTCAACGCGATCGTCCAGATCGACGAGCAGGGCAACGTGTTCGACGTGCAGATCGTGACGTCGACTCCGCCGCGGGTGTTCGACCGCGCGGTGAAGGAATCGCTGATCAACTGGAAGAAGTGCACGGCCGACGGCACCAAGTACAAGGCGACCGTGCTGATCGTGTTCAACACCGCCGAGTGACGTGGCGGCACGCCGCCGCGACACCAGCGAAAACGGCCGCCCACGGGCGGCCGCTTCGTTTGCCGCGGGCGCGGCGGATCAGTCCTGCCGGAGCACGTACGCCGCGCCGCCCCAGCTGATCGCCCCCAGCACCGCGATCGCGGCGACGATCTCGAGCAGCGACACCGGATGCGCGGCCAGCCGGAACAGCTCGCGCGCGACGTCGGTGGCCGCGGTCGGCAGTGCCAGCGCCACCCCCAGCCCGGCGGCGGCCCAGAGCGCCGACAGCGCGGGCTTGCGCCACGCCGGCAGGGTCGCCGGCGCGGGCAGCACGGCCGTCAGGCGCGCGGTGAAGCCCGAGTCGTCGATGTACGCTTCGCGGTGCGACCGCCCGTCCGCGGCGAGCGCGGCGTCGAGCCAGTCGGCGTCGCCGTCGGGGGCGGCGGCGGGGGCGTTCAGCGTCGGGTCCGTGTTCATGCGGTGGCGTCCGGTTCGGGGTTCCACGCGGCCAGGCGGAGCTTGAGCTTCTGCTTGGCCCGCAGCACGTGCGTCTTGACCGTTCCGACCGGGCAGTTCAGCACGTACGCGGCCTCCTCGTGCGTGAGGTCGTTATGGTAGCACTGGACGATCGCGGCCCTTTCGGCCTCGGACAGCGTGGCCATCGCGCGCTCGAGGTCGAGCTTGAGCGACGCGGCGCGCTCGTGACCTTCGCTGGCCCGGCCCGTACCGTCCGTGTCCCGGCCCCCGGCGCCGTCGTCGTCCTCGTCGGCGACGTCGCCGACGCGATCGCCGAGCAGTTCCTCCTTGCGCTTGCGCGCGTCGGCGAGGAACGCGTTGGTGGCGATCCGGTGCAGCCACGTCGGGAACCGCGCCTCGTGCCGGAACGACTTCAGGTTGCGATAGGCGAGCAGGAAAGTCTCCTGGGCGAGATCGTCGGCGAGCGCGTGATTGCCCGCGGTCATGCGCCGCAGCGTCGCGCGGATCGGCGACTGGTAGCGGCGCACCAGCTCGGCGAACGCGTGCCGGTCGTCGTGAACGACCACCCGTGCGATGAGCTCGGCATCGGCGACTCCGGGCGGCGCCATCGGCGCGGGTCAGCCTTCCCGCCGGCGCGGTGCGGATTCACGCATCGGCTCACGCGCCGGAGGGCGGTCCGCCCGCGGCCGGCGGCAGCTGCCGGTCCTCGAACCACCAGAGGATGACGTAGCCGAGCCCGACGAACAGCAGCACCAGGCCGAGTCCGTTGGGCGAGCCGTCGTCGAGCATCGAGTAGAACGTGAAGCCCAGACCCACCGCCGTCATGATGACCCCCTTGCGCAGGTCCGACCACGCGGCGCGCTTGCGGACGATGCGCGCCTGTTCCAGCAGCGGCGCCATCGGCGCGGCGCTGGCGAGATAGTCGGCCTGCCGGTTGCCGGCGATCGCCTGCATCGCGTCGCCCGCCGGCACCATTCCCTTCTCGGCGAGCTTGACCATCGTTTCGTTGAGCATGCGCGTCTTGCGCATCTTGTACCAGATCAGCGCGATGATGATCAGCAGCGGCACCAGGAAGACCAGCAGCACGCCATGAAGATCAGCCCGGCGAGCCACGGCTCGGTCTCGACCAGCTGGTTGAACGAGTCGAACTCGCGATCGCTGCCGACGCCGACATGGATCTTGGGGCGCTTCTTCTCGATGACCACCGCCGGCGCGTCGGGCTCGGCCGCGGCTTCCGCCTCCGGGGCCGGCGGCGTGCCGGACTTGTTCTCGATCTTCGTCTCGACCCCGCCGGGACCGGCGGTGATGGTGACGGTCTTGCCGGCGTCGTCGGTGATCGTCGCCTGCGCCTTCGGCGCCTGGGCGGCGGCGGTCGGGCTGTCCGGCAGGATCGCGGCGGCGAGGCCGACGAGGAAGGCGCCGCCCAGAATCAGCCGGCGGGGGAGGGTCGACGGCGCGACCGAGGCGAGGACGGTGGATGCGGACACGTGGACTCCGGGAAAAGGTGGTCTCGATCGTTGGATGCGGCGAGCAGCCGATCCGGATTCAGCCGGGGACGCCCGGGTCCCGGTCCCGGGCGCCGTCCGACGGCCGGGAACCGCCGTCCGGCCAGCCGCGCCCGCCTCGGCCCCCTTGGATCGACCGCGAACGTGCATGCTATTATCGTCAAAATGGCCATTGGCGGCGAAAATCGCCCGACGCCCCGATTTGGCGCAGTTTCATCCAGGTTTCGCGCCCCCCGCGGCGACGCCTGACCGCGCGTCGGACGCCCCACGCGATCGACCGGACTGACCGCTTGCAGAATTTCGCGCTCCGCTGCCGTCTCGCGCTCCGCCTTGCGGCCGCCTTCCCGAGCGCCGTCGCCCGCCTGTCGTTCGTGGCCCTCGTGGTCCTTGCGGCCCTGCTGGTCCTTCCGGCCGCGCTGATCACCGCGCCGGCCGCGCTGGCGGCCGACGATGCCGTCACGCTCAATTTCGTCAACGCCGACATCGACGCCGTGGTCAAGGCAATCGCCGAGATCACCGGCAAGAGCTTCATCGTCGACCCGAAAGTCAAGGGAACGATCAACATCGTCTCGGCGCGGCCGGTCGCGCGCGCGCTGGTGTACCCGACGCTGCTCTCGGCGCTGCGGATGCAGGGCTTCACCGCGGTCGAGTCCGACGACGTCGTCCGCATCGTCCCCGAGGCCGACGCGAAGCTGCAGGGCGGGGCGGTCCACCGCGGCGCCCATCGGCACCGGCGCCGGCTCCGGCGACCGGATCGTCACGCAGGTCGTCCAGCTGCGCTACGAATCGGCGGCGTCGCTGGTCAACGTCCTGCGCCCGCTGATCTCGCCGAACAACACCATCGCCGCGCTCCCCGGCGCCAATGCGCTGATCATCACCGACTACGCCGACAACCTGCGCCGGCTCGACCGCATCATCGCGACGCTGGACCAGCCGCCGGGCGGCGAGCCGGTGCTGGTGCCGGTGCGACACGCGTCGGCGCTGGACCTGGTGCCGATGCTCAACCGGCTGCTGGTCGATCAGGCCGCGGGCGGCGGGCAGGGCGGCGCCGCGGACCCGCAGCAGCGGATCGCCATCGTCGCCGACGCGCGCTCGAACTCCATCCTCGTTCGCGCCGACAACCCGGGTCGCGTCGCCCGCGTCCGGCAGCTGATCGAGCAGCTCGACACGCCGGGCCGCGCCGGCGGCAACATGTTCATCGTCTACCTCAAGAACGCCGACGCCGCGCGGGTCGCCCAGACGCTGCGCGCGTTGATGACCGGCGCGGACACGACGACCGGCGCGGGCGGCACCTTCGCCGTTCCGCGCCGCACCGCGGCCATGGGCGGGGTGGCGGCGCTCATGACCGGTGCGAGTCCGCAGGCGACGGCGCCGCTGTCGACCGGCGGGACGCCGGCGGTCGCGGGCGGCTTTTCCGGCGGCGGCGTGACGATCCAGGCCGACACCGCGAACAACGCGCTGATCATCATGGCGCCCGAGCCCATCTACAACAACCTGCGCACGGTGATCGACAAGCTCGACGTCCGTCGCGCGCAGGTGTTCGTCGAGGCGCTGATCGTCGAGGTCGCCGCCGACAAGGCGGCCGAGTTCGGCATCCAGTGGCAGGCGCTGTCGGGCACGACGTCGACGCAGACGCGCGTCGTCGGCGGCACCAACTTCGGCAGCCGCGGCGGCGGCGGCAACATCATCGACGGCGCGATCAACCTCGGCGCGCTGGGGCAGGGGCTCAACCTCGGCGTCATCCGCGGCACGCTGACGATCCCCGGGCTCGGTACGATCACCAACCTCGCGTTCCTGGCGCGCGCGCTGGAGACGCAGATCAACGCCAACATCCTGTCGACGCCGACGCTGCTGACGCTCGACAACGAGGAGGCGCGCATCGTCGTCGGGCAGAACGTCCCGTTCGTCACCGGCCAGTACGCCAATACCGGCAACACGGCGACGGTGACGCCGTTCCAGACCATCGAGCGCCGCGACATCGGCATCGTGCTGCGGGTGAAGCCGCAGATCACCGAGGGCGGCACGGTGCGGCTGATGATCTACCAGGAAGTGTCGCGGATCCAGGACGTTTCCGCGACGACCGGCATCGTCCTGTCCAAGCGCTCGCTCGAGTCGTCGGTCGTCATCGACGACAGCCAGATCGTCGTGCTCGGCGGCCTGATCGAGGACCGGCTGACCGACGGCACCGACAAGGTGCCGGTCGCCGGCGACATTCCGCTGGTCGGCCAGCTGTTCCGTTACGACGCCCGCAAGCGCGAGAAGACCAACCTGATGATCTTCATCAAGCCCACCGTCGTGCGCAACGGCGCCGACGGCCGCGAAATCACGTCGGAGCGCTACCGCTACCTCGAGGGCGAGCAGCAGCGGATGAATCCCGGCGAGCGGCCGTTCTGGAACGACCCGGTGCAGCCGACGCTGCCGCCCGAAGGCACGATGCCCGGCACCCCTGGCGCCACCGTCCCGGCGCCGAAGACCCCGCCCTCGCCGCTGCCCGCCTGGCCGCCCGGCTGGTACCTGCCGGAGAGCGAGCGGCCGGCGCCGATCGCGCCCGGCATCGCCGGGCGCGCCGGGAACGCCGGGCGCGCTGTCGCCCGGCTGGCGGCCCTGACCCCGGCAGCAGGCCCCGAGGCGCCGATGGCCGCCCGTTTCGCTCCCGCCGTCGCGTCGATTCCCTACGCGTTCGCCCGCGCGCACGGCGTGCTTCCGCTCGCCGAGGAGCAGGGCGTCGTCGTCGTGCTGACGCGGCCGGACGCGACCGTCGACGGCCTCGCGGAAATCCGCCGCGTGCTGCAGCGGCCGGTGCAGACCGAGGCGGTCGACGCGGCGCGCTTCGCCGCCGAGCTCGCCCGCGCCTACAACACCGGCGACGCGACGATGGCGCAGCTCTCCGGCGACCTCGCGCGCGAGACCGATCTCGCGCGGCTGATGCAGGACCTGCCCGAAGCCGAGGACCTGCTCGAGCAGGGCGGGCGCGAAGCGCCGGTCGTGCGGATGATCAACGCGCTGCTGCTGCAGGCGCTGCGCGAGCGCGCGTCGGACCTGCACTTCGAGCCGTACGAGGGCCGGTCGACGGTGCGCTTCCGCGTCGACGGCGTGCTCGTCGACGTGCTCGAGCCGCCGCGCGCGCTGCACGCGGCGATCGTGTCGCGGCTCAAGATCATGGCCGGACTCGACATCGCCGAACGCCGCCTGCCGCAGGACGGGCGCATCGCGCTGAAGCTCGGCGACAAGCAGGTCGACGTGCGGATGTCGACGCTGCCGACCGGATCAGGCGAGCGCGTGGTGCTGCGGCTGCTCGACAAGGACAGCGCGCGCCTCGACCTGGCGACGCTCGGCATGAGTGCGCCGGCGCTCGCGGGCGTCGACCGCCTGCTCGCCGAGCCGCACGGCATCGTGCTCGTCACCGGGCCCACCGGCGCCGGCAAGACCACCACGCTGTACGCGGCGCTGTCGCGGCTCGATCGCCGCGGCGCCAACATGATGACCGTCGAGGACCCGATCGAGTACGCGCTCGACGGCGTCGCGCAGACGCAGGTGAACCCGCGCATCGAGCTCACGTTCGCGCGCGCGCTGCGGTCGATCCTGCGGCAGGATCCCGACGTCATCATGATCGGCGAGATACGCGACCTCGAGACGGCGCAGATCGCCGTCCAGGCGTCGCTGACCGGGCACCTCGTGCTCGCGACGCTGCACACCAACGATGCGTCGAGCGCGGTGACGCGGCTCGCCGACATGGGCGTCGAGCCGTATCTGCTGGCGTCGAGCCTGCTGGGGGTGCTCGCGCAGCGGCTGGTGCGCACGCTGTGCCCTGCCTGCCGCACGCGCGCGCCGGCCACCGCCGGCGAGGCGGAGCTGCTGGCGGGGCTGGACCTCGCGCCGACGCTCGAGCCTTGCGCCGCGACCGGCTGCGACCAGTGCCGGCAGACCGGTTACCGGGGCCGCACGGGAGTCTACGAGCTGCTGGTCGTCGACGAGCCGATGCGCCGGCTGATCCACGAGCGCGCGCCCGAGCACGCGGTGCGCGCGGCGGCGCTCGCCGCGGGGATGACGCCGCTGCGGCGCGACGGCGCGCGCTGGATCGCCGACGGCACGACGTCGCTCGCCGAGCTCGTCCGCGTCTCGCGCGAAGGCTGACCATGGGCGCGTTCCGTTACGAGGCGGTCGACGCGCTCGGCAAGCCGCGCCGCGGCGTGGTCGACGCCGACACGCCGCGCCAGGTTCGCGACCGGCTGCGCGGCGACGGGCTCTTTCCGACGGCGATCGAGCCGACTGGGTCCGACGGCACGGCGGCCGGTGGCGGCGCGCGCCCCGCGTCGCGGCTGCGCCTGCCGGCGACGACCGTCGCGCTGCTGACGCGCCAGCTCGCGACGCTGGTGCAGTCGGGCATGCCGCTCGACCAGTCGCTCGCCGCGCTCGCCGAGCAGGCCGACGATGCGCGGGCCGCCGCGGTCGCGACGGGGCTGCGCGCCCGCGTCGGGGAGGGCGAGCCGCTGGCCGGGGCGATGGCCGGGTGGCCGCGCACGTTCGGCCCGCTCTACCGCGGCCTGGTCGCCGTCGGCGGCGAGACCGGCCGCCTCGACGACGTGCTGGTGCGGCTCGCCGACTACCTCGAGGCGCGCGAGGCGCAGAAGCAGAAGTTCACGCTGGCGCTGGTCTACCCGGTGCTGGTGACGATCGTCGCGCTGGCGGTCGTCGCGGTGCTGCTGGCGTACGTCGTGCCGCAGGTGGTGTCGGTGTACCAGCAGAGCCGGCAGACGCTGCCGTGGCTCACGCAGGCGCTGATCGCCACGTCGGCGTTCTTCCGCGCCACCGGCTGGCTGTGGGCGGGGCTGGTCGCCGCCGCGGGCATCGCCTTCGCCGTTGCCGACCGCCGCGAAGCCTTCCGCGCGCGGTGGCAGGCGCTGCTGCTGCGGACTCCGGGGATCGGGCGCCTCGTCACCGCGACGGACACCGCGCGCTTCGCCAGCACGCTCGCGATCCTCGTCGGCAGCGGCGCGCCGCTGCTGCGCGCGCTGGAAGCCGCGCGCGACGTGATCTGGGCGCGGCCGCTCGCGGCCGCCGCCGACCGTGCCGCCGGGCTGGTGCGCGAGGGCGTGACGCTGTCCCGCGCGCTGGCGGCGCAGAAGCGGTTCCCGCCGGTGCTGGTGCATCTCGTCGCCAACGGCGAGTCCAGCGGCCGGCTGGCCCCGATGCTCGAGCGCGCCGCCGGCGAGCTCGAGCGCGAGGCCGAGCGGCGCCTGACGTGGTTCGCCGCGCTGCTGCAGCCGGCGCTGATCGTGCTGATGGGCGCGATCGTGCTCGTGCTGGTGCTCGCGGTGATGCTGCCGATCGTGTCGATGAACCAGCTGATCCGGTGAAGACTGCCGAGCTTCTGTTCGCCGTCACCCGCCGTCGCCTGCGTGCGCTCCGGGCCCGCTACGCGTCGCTGCAGTGCCCCCGTTATTCCGCGGCGGCCGGGTCGGTCCCGGTCGCGCCGGCGTCATGCCGCGCCAGCGCCCAGGCCACGTGCTCGCGCACCAGCGGCGACCGGTCGTCGGCGCGCCGCCTGAGCGCCGCCAGCACCGCCGGCGTCGCCGCGGCGTTGCCGAGCGCCACGGCCAGATTGCGCGACCACCGCTCGAAGCCGATGCGCCGAATCGCGCTGCCGACCGTGCGCGCGAGGAACGTCGGCTCGTCCCAGCCGAAGAGCGTGGCCAGCGACGGTGCGTCGAGGCCGTGACGCACGGCGAAATCCGGTTCCGCGGCAACTTGCGCGTAACGGTTCCACGGGCAGGCGAGCTGGCAGTCGTCGCAGCCGTAGATCCGGTTGCCGACGAGCGGCCGCAGTGGCTCGGGGATCGCGCCCTTGAGCTCGATGGTCAGGTACGAGATGCAGCGCCGGGCGTCGAGCTCGTACGGCGCGACGATCGCGCCGGTCGGGCAGGCGCCGATGCACGCGGTGCAGCTGCCGCAGTGCGCGCTGACCGGCGGCGTCGGCGGCAGCGGCAGGTCGGTGTAGATCTCGCCGAGGAAGAAGTACGAGCCGCGGTCGCGCGTCAGCAGCAGCGTGTGCTTGCCGCGCCAGCCCAGCCCGGCCTTCGCCGCGAGCGCGACCTCGAGCACCGGCGCGCTGTCGGTGAACACGCGATAGCCGAAATCGCCGATCTCGCCGCGGATGTGCGTGGCGAGCCGCTGCAGCCGGCCGCGCAGCACCTTGTGGTAGTCGCGACCGAGCGCGTAGCGCGCGATGTACGCCATGCCGGGATTCGCGAGCACGGCAGCGGCGTCGTGGGCACCGGGCGGGAGGTAGTCCATCCGGGCGCTGATCACCCGCAGCGTTCCCGGCACCAGCGCCGCCGGCCGCGCGCGGGTCGCGCCGTGCCTTGCCATATAATCCATCTCGCCGTGGCGGCCGGCATCGAGCCACGCGACGAGCCGCGCTTCCTCGGTCGAAAGATCGGTGTCGCTGATGCCGACTTCGCCGAAGCCCAGGTCGCGGCCCCAGCCGGTGATGCGGTCGGCCAGCGCGGCCCAGTCGACTTCCCCGGACTGCGGCCGGTCCGGGCCGGCGACGGCGGGCGATGGAGGCTGGGTCGGGGCCATTGCACAAGCGTACCCGACGCGGCCCGGATGCGATGCCCGCCCGAAGCCGGGACGGCGGATACCGTCCTCGTTGCACCCCGTCGCCACCCCAGACGAGCCCCCCGTGCCACCGCAAACCCCGCCCCCGACTCCGCCGCTGACGATGCACCTTGCGGACGCCGCCGCGACCGAAGCCGCAGGGGCCGCACTGGCGCCGGCGCTCGCCGGCGGCATGACGGTGACGTTGGTCGGGGACCTCGGCGCCGGCAAGACGACGCTCGCCCGGGGCGTGTTGCGGGCACGCGGCTGGCCCGGCGCGGTCAAAAGCCCTACGTACACGCTGGTTGAACCTTATTCGCTTTCGAGCTTATACTTTTATCACTTTGATTTTTATCGGTTCGCGGATCCGGAAGAATGGGAGACCGCGGGCCTCGCCGATTGCTTTCGCAACGATGCGGTGTGCCTGATCGAATGGCCCGAACGCGTAGCCGACCTGCTGCCACCTCCCGACCTCGAACTCGTGCTGACCGAGGCGGGATCGGGTCGCCTGCTGACGGCGCGCGCCAATTCGGAGGCAGGTGAGCGATGTCTGATCGCGCTCGCCGCTTTCGCTCCGCGCGCCACGACCGCGACGTCGTCGCCGTCAGCCTCGAGCGGCGCCGTGCGCTGAAGTGGCTGGCGCTGCCGCCCGCCGGCCTGCTGCTGCCGTCGGCGCTGTGGGCCAATGTCGGCGCGATCGCGTCGGCTCGAATCTGGCCCGCGCAGGAATACACGCGGCTCATCCTCGAGGCGGGCGCGCCGCTGCCGCACCAGCTGACCACGCTGAAGGACCCGCACCGCGTGGTGCTGGACCTCGACGGCGTCGACCTCAACCCCGAGCTCACGCAGCTGCCGGTCCGCGTTCAGCCGTCGGACCCCTACATCGCGGGCATCCGGTTCGGCCGCAAGGCGGCGGGGACACTGCGCGTCGTCATCGACCTGCGCGGCGAGGTGAAGCCGCAGCTCTTCGCGTTGACGCCGATCGCCGAGTTCGGGCACCGGCTGGTGCTCGATCTCTATCCGGTCACGCCGGTGGATCCGCTGATGGCGCTGCTCGAGGAGAAGGAACGGCCCGCCGCAGCAGCGCCGCGCCCCGACGCGAAAGCCGGTGCCCGCACCGAGCCCGCGCCGCCGGCGCGCGGCAGCGAGCGGCGACGCATCACCATCGCCATCGACCCCGGGCACGGCGGCGAGGACCCTGGCGCCGTCGGCCGCCGCGGCACCTACGAGAAGGACGTCGTGCTCGCGATCTCGCGGCGGCTGAAGTCCATGGTCGACGGCCAGCCCGGGATGCGGGCGATGCTGACGCGAGACGACGACTACTTCGTGCCGCTGGCGACGCGGGTGCAGAAGGCGCGCCGCGTGCAGGCCGACCTCCTGATCTCCGTCCACGCCGACGCGTTCCGCGAATCGCGGGCTCGAGGCTCGTCGGTGTTCGCGCTGTCGGAAAACGGCGCGACCAGCGCCGCGGCGAAATGGCTTGCGCAGAAGGAGAACGCCGCCGACCTGATCGGCGGGGTCAACCTCGACGCCCGCGATCCGGTGCTCGCTCGCACGCTGCTCGATCTGTCGCAGACTGCGCAGATCAACGACAGCCTTCGTGTCGGCCGCCACGTCCTCGCCGAAATCGGCGGGCACAACACGCTGCACAAGCCGCAGGTCGAGCAGGCCGGCTTCGCCGTGCTCAAGGCCCCCGACATCCCGTCGATCCTGGTCGAGACCGCGTTCATCAGCAACCCCGACGAGGAGCTGAAGCTGCGCGACCCGAAACAGCAGGCCCGGTTCGCCGAATCGATCAGCGACGGCCTCAGGCGCTACTTCGCGCAGAACCCGGCGCTCGCCAGGAGTTGACCCGCGCCGACCGGAGCCGCCCGGCCGCCCGCGGGGCCGCCGGGCCCCTCGGCGGGCTGCGCTAGAATCCGCTGATGGTCCGCTTCTTCCTGCTCTTCCTGTTGCTGCTCGGGCTGTTGTTCGGGCTCGAACTCACGCCGTGGGCGCAACGCTGGTTCGTGGTGCCGTGGACCAACGCGCTGGCCCAGTTCTCCACCTGGCTGGTGACGCTGTTCGACGCCAATGTGGTTGCGACCGGCAAGGTGATGCGCAGCACCGCCAACGGATTCGCCGTGTCGATCGAGGCCGGCTGCAACGGCGTCGAGGCAACGATCGTGCTGATCGCCGCGATCCTCGCCTTCCCGGCGTCGTGGGGGCGCAAGCTCGCCGGACTCGCCGCCGGCATCGTCGCGGTCCAGGGGCTCAACGTCGTGCGCGTGATCAGCCTGTTCTACCTCGGCCAATGGGACTTCCAGGTGTTCGAGTGGGCGCACCTGTACCTGTGGCAGGCGCTGATCATGCTCGACGTGCTGGTCGTGTTCCTGATCTGGGTGCGCACGCTGCCGCGCGAGAACGGCGATCCGGGCCGCGGCACGCCACCGGGCGCGGCGCCGGCCGCGGCGTGAAAGTGTCGCGCGTGGGGAGCCCGCTCGCGCGCTTCGTCGTTCGCGTGCTGGCGTGGCTGCCGGTGATGTTCGCGATCTGGGCGCTCGCGGCACCGCTGCTGGTCTGGCCGGCGCAGCTGATCGTTTCCGCGGTCGGCGCCATCGGGCTGCCGGACATCGTCCGCGCCGTCGAGCAGCACGGGGCAACGCTGACCTTCGCTACCGCGCTCAAGCCCGGCCAGGCGACCGGCCGCGGCGAGATCACCGTCGACGTCAACGCGTTGCTGTACGCCTACGGCATGCCGCTGTACGCCGCGCTGGTCATGGGTGCCAGCGAACGGGGCTGGCCGGCCCGGCTGGCCCTGGGCTACGTGGCGATCGTCCCGGTGGTGGCATTCGGGGTGCTCGCCGACTTCCTGAAGAACGTCACGATCACCTCGGGCGCGCTGGTGGCCTCGCAGACCGGCTTCGCGCCATGGCAGCGCGAGGCGATCGCCTTCTCGTTCCAGTTCGGCTCGCTGATCCTTCCCACCGTCGTCCCGGCGGTCGTCTGGGTGCTGACCCACCGCCGCTTCCTCGAGTCGCTGCGCCGCTAGACCGGCCCGCGCGCCGACGGCTCAGCGCGGCCCGCGCGCCAGCATGTCGTTGACCGCGCCGAGGAACTCCATCAGGTTGATCGGCTTGCCGACGTAGCCGTCGAAGCCGGCCTCGGTGATGAGATTGCGGTCGTGCTGCATGACTGAAGCGGTCACGGCGATCACGCGAATCCGCTCGGTCTCGGGCTTGCCGCGCAGCACGCGCAGCGCGTCGATGCCGTTCATGCCCGGCAGCTGGATGTCCATCAGGATCAGGTCCGGCCGGTGCTCGGCGGCGAGCACGATGCCTTCCTCGGCATTGATGGCCTCCAGGGTCTCGAAACCCTTGACCTGCAGCACGTCGCGGACGAGCTTCATGTTGCGCGGATTGTCTTCGACGATCAGGATCAGACTCATGGCCGGTCCGGCAGGTTGAAGAAGAAGGTCGATCCCTTGCCTGGAGCGCTCTCCAGCCAGATGCGCCCGCCGTGCAGTTCGACGAAGCGGCGGGTAAGCGCGAGGCCGAGGCCGGTGCCTTCCTGCTTGCTCGTATAGTCGGTGCCGACCTGCCGGAACTCCTCGAACACCGCCTCCTGGTCGGCCGCAGCGATGCCGATGCCGGTGTCCTTCACGGCCACCCGGATTCCGGCCTGGTCGCGCACCGCCGTCACCGCGATGCTGCCGCCGTCGGGCGTGAACTTGACCGCGTTCGAGAGGAGGTTCAGCAGGATCTGCTTGAACTTGCGCTCGTCGGCCGCGATCGACCCCAGATTCGCCGGCGCGTCGAGGTCGAGCGCGATGCCGTGCTTGGTCGCGCGTTCGCGGATCAGCGTCATCGCGTCGGCGAGCGCCGCGGGCAGGTCGAACCGCGCGACGTCGAGTTCCATGCGCCCGGCCTCGACCTTCGACAGGTCCAGCACGTCGTTGATCAGGTTCAACAGATGCCGTCCCGAGGAATGGATGTCCTTCAGGTAGTCGTCCTGCTTCTCGTTGAGCTCGCCGAAGAAGCGCGCCAGCAGGACTTCGGAAAAGCCGATGATGGCGTTCAGCGGCGTGCGCAGCTCGTGCGACATGCTCGCGAGGAAGGCCGACTTGTGCTGGTTCGCGATCTCGAGCTGCCTGCTCTTGTCCTCGATTTCGCGGAACAGGCGCGCGTTCTGGATGGCGATGACGGCCTGGTCGGCGAAGGTTCTCAGCAACGCGATGTCCTTCTCGGAAAACGGGCCGGCGTATTCCCGGGCGACCCAGATCGCGCCGATGCCCTTGCCTTCCCACATCATCGGCGCACCGATGGCCGCCTCGATGCCGAACGCGTCGAACGCGGTACGTGCGGTCTTCGGAACGCCGTCGAGGGTGGGGAAATGCACGACGCCGCCGGTCGCGATCGCCGTGCCCGTGGCGCTCGTCGTGTCGACGGTGTGCGGATAGACGCGGCGCACCTCGTCCTTGTTGGCGCCGTGGTACGCGCCAAGGTGCACGAGCCCGTCTTCCCCGACCAGGTCGATCACGGCCATCTTGCCGGCGAACAGGCGCTCGCAGCTCGCCAGGATCGTTTCGAAAACCGGTGCCGTGTCCGCGATGGAACTGCTGATCGCAGCGAGCACCTCGCCGGATGCCCGCTGCTGATCGAGGGCTTCCTTCGTCTCGTTGAACAGGCGGACGTTGTCAATGGCGATGGCGGCCTGGTCCGCGAAGGTCCGGATCAGCCGGGTTTCCTTTTCCGCGAACGGCCGTGCCTCCATCCGCCACATCGCGATGGCGCCGATCGCCCGGCCTTCGCGCATCAGCGGAACGGCCAGCGTCGTCCTGTGGCCGATCCGCTCCTGCATCTCCCGACCCTCCGGAAACTCCTCCGGCGGGACGGCTGCCAGATCCGGCACGTGGACCAGCGAACGATCGATGATCGCCCGACCGATGACCAGGCCGCGAGTGAGGGGAACCACTTCGCCGACGGCGTTCGGCGTATTGCCGGATCCCGACACGAAGCGGACGCTCGTGCCCTCGACGAGGGCGATCACCGATTGCGCCGCGCCGCACAGCTTGAGCGCCCGTTCGGCGACCGCGTCGAGCACCGGCTGCACGTCGGTCGGCGAGCCCGAGATCACGCGCAGGATCTCGCTGATCGCCGTCTGCTGTTCGAGGGCCTCCTTCGTCTCGTTGAAGAGGCGCACGTTCTCGATTGCGATCGCAGCCTGATCGGCGAAGGTCCTGACCAGGGCGACCTGCTTTTCGGTGAAGGGCTGTGTTTCCATGCGCCAGAGCTGGATCGCGCCGATGGCGTGGTCCTCCCGCATCAGCGGCACCGCCAACGCCGTGTGGTGCCCGATCCGCCGCTGCAGCTCGCGGCCGACGGGGAACTCGTCCTCGGGCGCGGTGGCGAGGTCCTCGATCTGGTACGACACGCGGTCGATGACCGCGCGCCCGGCGACGGATCCACGGGTAAGCGGAATGACCTCGCCCTCCTGCAGCGTCCGCGTGGCGCCGTGCGCGGCAGCGCAACGAAGCGCGCCGCCGGCGACCAGGACGATGGTCGCCTGGGACGCGTCGCAGAGCTTCATCGCGCGCTCGGCGACGGCGTCAAGCATCGGCCGCACGTCGCCCGGGGAGCTGGCGATCACCCGCAGGACTTCGCTGATCGCCGTCTGCTGGTCGAGGGCCTCCTTGGTCTCGTTGAACAGCCGGACGTTGTCGATCGCGATCGCAGCCTGTTGAGCGAATGTCTCCACCAGGGCGACCTGGTCGGGAGCGAAGAACCCCGGCTGGTGCCGTGCCAGGAAGATGCCGCCGTACGCGCCGCCTTCCCGCATCAGCGGCACGCCCAGCACCGCCCGGCAGTTGAAGCGCAGCATGTTCTCCTTCGCGCCCGCGAATTCGCCGTCGAGCAGCGGCCGGATGTCGGCCAGGTGGATCGTCTCGCGATCGACGAAGGCGCGCCCGGTGACCGACGTGCGGTTGAGCGGCACCGGTTGCGTCGGCTGCCACTGCGCGCCTTCGGTCAGCTTGCCTTCCCAATACTCCGCAGCCGGGATCAGGACGTCGCTGTCGACCAGCATGATGCGGGCAAACGGGGCGGCGCACAGGTGCGCGGCGCGCTCGGCCACCGCGTCGAGCACCGGCTGCACGTCGGTCGGCGAGCCCGAAATCACCCGCAGGATCTCGCTGATCGCCGTCTGCTGCTCGAGAGAATTCGTGAGCTCGTGCGTGCGCTCGTCGACCTTGCGCTCGAGGCCCGCGTACGATTCCTTCAGCTGGCTCGACATGCGGTTGAACCGGTCGGCGAGCGCCTCCAGCTCGTCGCCGGTGCGCACGTCGATCCTCTGGTCGAGGTTGCCTTCGCCGATCCGTTGCGCGCCGTCCGACAGCGTGCGAATGGGCCGCACCATGCCGCGAGCCAGCGCCAACGCGCCCAGGGCGGAGATGACCAGTCCGACCAGCAGCAGCAGGCCCGTCCGCAGAATCGATGCGTTCAGCTTGGCGTAGACTTCGGACACCGGCTGCTCGACGAACACCTTCCAGGCGAGCGCCTCGATCGGCGCCACGGACACCAGCACCGGCGTGCCGCCGAGGTCGTGCGAGAGCATCGCCATGCCGTCGAACCCGCGGTCGGCGGCGGCCCGGACGTGCGCCAGTTCCGACAGGTTGGTCTTGCGCAGGACCAGGCCGATGTCCGGGTCGGCGACCAGGTATCCCTTGTCGTCGACGACGTACGCCTTGCCCTTGTCGCCGATCTTGATCCGCGACACGACGTCCCAGATGAACTTGAGATTCACCTCCGCGATGGTCACCGGGCCGCTGCTTCCGGTCGACCGCACGGCGATGGTCATGTACGGCTCGGTTTCCTTGCGGAAGTACACGGGGCCGATCCAGGGCTGGCCGCGCCGCGCGCTGACGAACGCCGGCTCCTGCGAGCGGTCCTTGCCCGAACCGATGACGTCCATCCCGAGGCGCGACACCGCCACCTGCTCGCGGCCGGTCGCGTCCAGCTGCGTGATGTCGGTCACCTCGGGCACCTGGCGCAACAGCTTCAGGAACTCGATGCGGCGCAGTTCGACGTCGCTGGCGTCGAGCTGCGGCAGCGCGGCGTACGCGAGCTGCTGCTCGATCTGGCGGATGTACTGCTCGATGCGCGACGCCGCCGCGATCGCCTTTTCCTGCTGCAGGTTGCCCAGTGCGGTCTTCTGTTCCTGGTACGAGAAGTAGATGCTGATCGCGCCCGACGTGAGCAGCGCGCCGCTGACCAGCGTCAGGATGAGCAGCAGGTACTTGCGGAACAGGCGACCCTGCCGCGACCGCTGCGGCGGCGCGGGCGGAGCGGGCGGAGCGGTATCGGGCAGGGTGGCCGAGCCGGCCGACGCCGGGACGACTTCGCCGGCGTCGCCGTTCACTGGATCACCTCGTCCGCGCGGAGCAGCAGCGACGGCGGGATCGCGAGACCGAGCGCCGCGGCGGTCTTGCGGTTGATGGTCAGTTCGAGTTTGGTCGGTTGCTGCACCGGAAGGTCCGCCGGCTTCGCGCCCTTGAGGATCTTGTCGACGTAGGTCGCCGCGCGGCGGTAATTGTCGTCGAAGTTGGGCCCGTACGCGAGGAGGCCGCCGACGCCTGCGAATCCCCGATGCGAGTAGACCGAAGGCAGGCGGAGCCTGGCCGCCGCCTGGGCGATGGTTGCCATCTGACTGCCGAACACCGGATCGGACAGCACGAGCAGCGCGTCGGCACGCTTCCGCCCGAGTGCGGACAAGGCGCCCGCCAGTTCGCCCGGGCGCCGGACTTCCGTGAACAGGAGCTCGACCGCCTGCGAGCGGGCGAAGTCCTGCACGTCACGCACCACGGTGACCGATATCGGGCTGTCCGGGTTGAAGAGCACCGCGACGCGCGCGATGCGCGGTGCGACCGCCTTGAGCATTTCCAGCTGCTTGGCGCCGAGGACCGACTGCAGGTTCGACAATCCCGTCGCGTTCCCGCCCGGACGGGCCAGGCTCGAGACCAGCCCGATGCCGACCGGGTCGCCGACCGTCGTGAACACGATCGGCACGGTCGCGGTCGCCGCCATCGCGTGCTGCGCGGACACGCCGCCCCCGACCACGAGCACGTCCACCGGGAGGCGAATCAGCTCGCGCGCGAGTTCGGGCACGCGTTCGAGTGCCCCGTTCGTGCCGCGAAACTCGATGATCACATTCTGGTTTTCCACGTAGCCGAGGTCGCGCAACCCCTGCCGGAACGCCACGATGAAGGGGTCGGAGGCCGAGCGCTCGCCGATCACGCCGACGCGGGGAATCTTCGCCGGCTGCTGGGCGAGGCCGGCCAGCGGCGCGACGAGCAGGCCGCCGGTCAGCATGCCGAGGAACGTCCGCCGGTCGATCACTGGATCACCTCGTCGGCGCGCAGCAGCAGCGACTGCGGGATCGTGATGCCCAGCGCCTTGGCGGTCTTCAGATTGATGACCAGCATGATCTTGGTCGGCTGCTCGACGGGGAGATCGCCCGGCTTCGCGCCCTTGAGAATCCTGTCCACGTAGGTGACTGCGTCGCGGATGACCTCGTCGTAGTCCGGGCCGTACGACATCAGGATGCCGGCGATGGCCTGTTCCCGGAAGGCTCCGATCGCGGGCAACCGCTGCTCGGCCGCGAACTCGGCAATTTCCCGGCGCAGCCTCAGGTTGATGGCCACGGAACTCAGGATCATCGCGTCGGGACGTTCGCGGACGATGGCGTCGGTCACTCCTTTCCACTCCGCCGGAGCGTTGAGCTCGAAGCGCACCAGAGTCACGTCCATCCCCTTTGCGGCCGCGTCGGCGCTCTGCACGAGGGCGGCCAGTCTCGCTGGCTCCTGTCCCGCCGAGTTGCCGATGCTGGCGACGCGCGCAGTCTTCGGCACCGCCGCCTTGAGCAGCTCGAGGCGCTTCGGATACAGGTCGACGTTGAGGCTGGCGATGCCGGTGATGTTCGCGCCGGGGCCGCCGAGCTTGCTAACCAGCCCCCTGCCGACGGGATCGCTGATTCCGACCATGACGATAGGGATGGTGGACGTCGCCGCTTTCGCCGCGGCCGTTCCGGGGCCGGTGAGGCTCATGATGACGTCCGGCTTGAGGCCGATGAGCTCGGCGGCCAGCGCCGGGAATCGCTCGTCCTTGCCCTCGGCGAACCGGCGCAGGACGACGAGGTTCCTCCCTTCGACGTAACCGCGCTCCCGCAACGCCAGCGAGAGCACTTCCTGAACGCGCGCGTCCATGGTGTTGCCGAGCCAGCCGATACGCCGCACTTCAGCCGTTGGTTGCGCATAGGCTTCGCCACGCATCCCGGCGAGCAGGGCACCGGCCCCCATGGCAACGAACGTCCGCCGGTCGATCACCGGATCACCTCGTCCGCGCGTGCCAGCACGCTCGGCGGAATCGTGATGCCGATGGCCTTCGCCGCGACGACGTTGACGACCAGCTCGACCTTGGTCGGAAACTCGATCGGGAGATCGGCGGGCTTCGCCCCCTTGTGGAGCCTGTCGACGTAGGCGGCCATCCGACGGTAGCTGTCGTCGATCACGGGACCGTAGGTCATCAGGTTGCCCCGCCGCGCGAACGCGGCCCAGCCGGCGATGGCCGGGATGCGCTGCCGGAGCGCGAATTCGGCGAACCGATCGGCGTAGCTCAGCGTGAACGCGTCGGCGAACGCCAGGATGGCGCCGTCGCGCGCCTTCGCGACCGATGCCAGTGCGGTTTCGAGCTCGGCGCCGGTGCGGACCGGAAAGTAGTGCAGGGCGAGTCCCAGCTTGTCGGCAGCCGCTTGCGAAACCGCCAGCTCCTTCTGCTCGCCGGGATGCTCGGGATTCGCGATTACGGCGACGCGTTTGATTCCCGGCAGCACCTCCTTGATCAGTTCCATGCGCTTGCCGACGAGGTCCAGGGCGAAGAAGCTCATTCCGGTGACGTTGCCGCCCGGACGCGCAAAGCTTGCGACGACCTTCGCCTCGACCGGATCGGCACTCATGCCGAACACGATCGGCAACTTCACGCCGGCGTTCAGGATCGGCCGCAGCGCCTGGCCGCCCTGGGCCACGATGACGTCCGGCCTGGCGCGGAGGATGTCGCCCATCGCCTTCTCCAGCCGCTCGGGCGACCCTTCGCCCCACCACGTGTCGATCGCGAGATTTCTGCCCTCGACGTAACCCAGTTCGCGCATCCCGGCGCGGAACGCCTCGAGGCTGGGCGAATTCGACCCCGCGCGGTCGGAGGACACCCACGCCACCCGGAACACCGGCGCCGGCTGGGCGGTGCCCGGGAATGCGGCGGCGGCCGGCAACAGGGCAAGGGCGCGGCAGATCGCTCTTCGGTTCACTGGATCACCTCGTCGGCTCGCAGCAGCATCGCCTGCGGAATCGTGACGCCGAGCGCCTTTGCGGTCCTCGCATTGACGACCAGCTCGATGCGCGTCGGCAACTCGACCGGCAGGCTTTCCGCGCGCGCGCCCTTGAGCAGCCGATCGACGTACACGGCGATGTGGCGATAGACATCGCTCAGATTGGGACCGTAGGTCGCGAGGAATCCGGCCTGCGCGAACTGCGCCCATCCCGAGATCGCGAGCAATCGCTCCTTCAATGCGAATTGGGCGATCTGGGCCGCCCGCGCGACCATCCCGGCATCCTGGAACACGATGATGCCCTGGACGCGCTCCTGCCGGATGCGCTCGAACGCGGCTTCCGGGCTCTCGCGCGGCAGGATCTGGACGTACGCGGTCTGCACGCCCATGCGCAGGGCGGCGTCGAGTGAGGCCTTGAGCTCCGCCTTTTCCCCCGGATGCTGCGGATTGGCGACGATCGCCACGCGTCGCACCGACGGCGCGATCTCCTTCATCAGCTCGAGCCGCTTGCCGACCAGTTCCAGCGACAGAAACGACATCCCGGTCGTGTTGCCGCCGGGACGCCCGAAGCTCTCCACCATGCCGGCCACCACCGGATCGCCGCTGAAGGCGAAGACCAGCGGAACCCGGCCGGCGTTGATCCGATGCGCGACCGGCGCAACGGCCGCCTGGCAGACGATCAGCGCCACCGGCAGCCGCTGCAGTTCCTCGATCGCCGCACGCACCCGGTCCGGGTCCAGCTCGACGACGCGGACCTCGATGCCGACGGCGTTCCTGCCGGCGTAGCCGAGCGCGCGCATGCCGTCCTGGAACGCGTCGATCGCCACGCCCGGCGCGGTGTAGGAGATCCAGCCGATGCGCGGTGGGGCCGCGGGCTGGGCGCGCGCGGCGGCTGCCGCCGCAAGCGTCGCCGCGGCGGCGAGGAACGAGCGGCGGCTGGTCACCGGGTTGCCTCGCCGGCGGGCTTCACCCTCGTGCAGTCGAGGGTGGCATGTGCTGCAACGCTGACGTTCATGCAAAGCTCCACGAATCCGCGCGGTCGGGATGACGGCCGTCGCCGCCGGCCGCCGGCTTGTTGCGACGATCCGACCGTTCGCATCGCTCGCCTCGCGGCGATGCGGCGGTGGCCGAACGGTCGGCAGTGAGTTTACGCGCGAATGGTCGCCTCGACCGCGTTCGCGCCGGCCGGAACTGTGGGGCCCCGCTAGCCTTGCGAAGCAGGCAGCCCGATCGGGCCCGTGCAGCGAAACGCACGGGCGGGCCGCGCGAAGCCGTGCAGCTGCAGTTCGCCCAGGTCCTCGGCGTCGACCATTCCGCTCACTTCGGAATGGATCCGCTGCGACAGGATGATCTCGCCGGCCTTCGCCTGCTGGCAGAGGCGGCTCGCCAAGTTGGTGACGGTGCCGATCGCCCCGTAGTCGATCCGTCCCTCGAAGCCGATCGCGCCGACGGTGGCGAAGCCCTGGGCGATGCCGATGCCGAGCCCGAGGTCGACGCCGCGCTTCTTCCAGCCGGCCGACAGCTCGAGCGCCGCCTCGCGCATCGCGAGCGCCAGCCGCACGCCCTTCTCGGCGGCGTTTTCGACCGGCACCGGGTCGCCGAGGAAGATCATCATGCCGTCGCCGGTGAACCGCTCGAGCGTCGCCTCGTGCTCCATCACCAGCCGTCCCATCGCGGCATGATAGGTGCCGAGCGTGCGCATCACCTCCTCGGGCTCGAAGGTCTCGGAAAAGGCGGTGAATCCGCGCAGGTCGAGGAACACCACGACGATCTCGCGCCGCCGGCTGCGCAGCGGGTCTTCCGAGCCGCCGCTGACGATCAGCTCGGCGAGCTGCGGCGAAAAGAATCGCTTGAGTTTCGACAGCCGCTCGTTCTCCGCCACCTGCTCGGCAACGCGCCGCTCGAGCGTCGCGCTCCACTCGGCGAGTTGTGCAGCCTGCCGCTTCGTCTCCTCGTGCAGCCGCTTGATGCGCAGCAGTGACTGCACGCGCGCGAACAATTCGGGCTGGTTGATCGGCTTGGCGAGGAAGTCGTCGGCGCCCGATGCGATGCCCTTGATCCGTTCCTGCTGCGGATCGAGCGACGTGACGAGGACGATCGGCAGCAGCGCGGTCTCGGGATCGCTGCGCAGCTGCCGGCAGACGTCGTATCCCGACATCCCCGGCATCATCACGTCGAGCAGGATGAGATCGGGCCGCTCCGCCGCGACCTGGGCCAGGGCCTCCTCGCCCGAGCGGGCCGTCGCTACCGCATAGCCCTTGATCGCCAGCAGGTCGGCCAGCAGCTTCACGTTCGCCGGCGTGTCGTCGACCACCAGGACCTTCGCCTGCTCGTTCATGCCCGCCTCGGTGCCCAGGGTGCCCAAAGGGCTATGGTAACGAATTGCCCGGCGCGCGCGGACAGATCCGGGGATGCCGCGGGATCGCGGGGTTGCCTCCCGTGCGCCGGCGCCGCGCGTCCGGCGCGGTGGCCGCCCCGCCTATGCACCCGCGCCGATGCTGTGGCCGGCCGCTTCCAGCGCGGCGATCGCCTGGCCCTGCTGCGCCGCGGGAATGAGCACGTAATCGGTGTCGTAGGTCGCCAGCGCGAACACCGAGACCCGTGCCTGCGCGAGCGGCGTGGTCACGCTGGCCAGGATGCCGGTCTGGTCGAGCGGCAGCGGACCTTCGAAGCGCAGCGCGCACCAGCCGCGGCTGGCCGCGACCGAGGACGGGACGGCCGCTTCCGGACACACGACCGACAGCTCGTCGGGCGTCCGCGTGATCGACCAGTACCTCGCCGCCAGAGCCCACGGCGGCAGCGGAGCGTCGGCGTCGAGGCGGCAGATGGCGATGCGCTCGGGCATCAGCTCGAGGCGAAGCCGGCGGGCGAAGCCGATCACGTCGGGCCGCCCGCGGCGTTGCGCTCTCGTTCCCGCAAGACCTTGCGCCGGACCTTGCCGGTGGTCGTCATCGGCAGCGCATCGATGAATTCGATCGACTTCGGCACTTCGTAGGGCGCGAGGAACCGGCGCACGTGCTGCTGCAGCGCTTCGACCAGCGGGGCCGACGCCTCGTGCCCGGGGGCCAGCACGACAAAGGCCTTGACCGCATTGCCGCGCGTCTCGTCGGGCACCGGGATCACCGCCGCGTTGACGACCGCCGCGTGGCGGACGAGACAGTTCTCGATTTCCGACGGGCCGACGCGGTAGCCCGCCACCTTGAACATGTCGTCGCTGCGACCCTGGTACCAGAGGTAGCCGTCCGCATCCATGATCGCGACGTCGCCGGTGCGGCACCAGTCGCCGGTGTATTTCCTCCGCGTCTCCTCCGGATTGCGGAAATACTCGAGGAAGAAGACCGGATCGGCGGCGCCGTCGGGCGCGACGCGGTGCACCGAGATGTCGCCGGGCTCTCCCCGCGGCACCTCGCGCCCGCTGTCGTCGATGACGGCGATGCGGTGGCCGGGGTAGGGACGCCCCATCGAGCCCGGGCTTCGCCGGCCACAGCGTGTGCGAATTGCCGACGATGTAGTTGAGCTCGGTCTGGCCGAACATCTCGTTGATCGTGACGCCGAGGGCACGCTGCGCCCATTCGAAGACCGTCGTGCCGACGGCTTCGCCGGCGCTCATGATGCTGCGCAGGTTGAGGTCGAAGCTCGCGCGCGGCTCGGGATACGCCTTCATCATCAGCTTGAGCGCGGTCGGAAACAGGAATGTGTTGCGGACCTGATAGCGTTCGATCAGGCGAAACGCGTTCGCGGGGTCGAAGCGGCCGCGATACCCGACGATGGGCTGGCCGAAGTACAGCGTCGGCAGCAGCGCGTCCATCAGGCCGCCGGTCCACGCCCAGTCGGCGGGCGACCACAGGAGGTCGCCGGGCTGCGGATAGCCGTCGTGCGAGTGGACGAACCCCGGCAGGTTGCCGAGCAGGCACGAATGCGGCATCAGCGCGCCCTTCGGCGGCCCGGTGGTGCCGCTGGTGTAGACGATCAGCGCCGGGTCGGAAGGACGGGTGGCGACCGCGTCGAAGGCGGGGTGTCCCTCCGCCAGCATGGCCTCCCACGAGACCACGCCGCGCGCTTCCGCGCCGGCGGCGCCGACGACGTGCGCGAGGTCCGGCAGCCGGTCGCGGATCGGCGCCAGATTCGGCAGCGACTGCGGATCGACGAACGCCACCCGGGCCTGCGAATCGGCGAGCCGGTATTCGAGGGCGTCGGCCCCGAACAGGAACGACAGCGGCACGGCGATCGCACCCATCCGGTACGCGGCCATGTGCGCGACGACGGTCTCCGGCCGCTGCGGCAGGATCACTGCGATCCGGTCGCCGCGACGCACACCGCGCGCGGCGAGCGCGCTCGCCAGGCGATCGGCGGCGCGGTCCAGGTCCCAGAACGTGTAGGCGGCGCGGTCTCCGGACTCGTCTTCCCAGTACAGCGCGAAGCGGGCGCGGTCGCGGGCCCAGCGTCGACAGCAGGCGTCGGCGATGTTGAACTCCGCGGGGACCTCCCAGCGGTGCGCCGCGTAGGCCTCGGCGTAGCGGTCGCCGCGCATGGTCCGTCGGCGCGCGGTCAGCGGCGCGTCGCCGCGTCCGCCGTCCGCGCCGACGGCGGCAGTTCGAGCGGCTCGACGGTCGCCCAGACCCAGTCGGGCTCCTGCTCCAGCAGGCGGCCGAAGCGGATTGCCAGCGACGAGGTCGCCGTCTGCACCCGAAATCGGCGCGACGGCCGGTACTCGGACGCCGGAACGATCAGCGACTGCACGGCGGTATCGCTGTCGCGCTTCCGGAGCGTCAGGAACAGCGCGTGGAACATGCGGCCGCTGATCGTCGTCGGTTCGCCGTCGACCGAGTAGTCGCTCTCCGTGGTCCGCCGCTGCTCGACCAGGTCGACGCCGACCAGCGAGTTGGCGATGATCTGCAGGCCGATCTCGCCGCGGTCCGAGGTGATGCGCCTGATCCGCCGCACGATGCCGAGCGACCACACGCTCTGGCCCTGGGCGCGTATCGCCGCCAGTGTTCCCAGCGTCACCGCGTTGGCGACGATCATCGGTGCCAGCAGCCGGAAGCCGGTCTGGCTGACGTCCTTGACCTCCCAGGGGCCGCCCGGAGTGGCGAAGGTGGCGAGCCGCCGGCGCGCCGTCTCGAGCCGCCGGTCGCGCTCGTTGCGCATCCGGCCGAACACCGCGAGTTCCATGGTGCCGCCGAAACTTCCGCCGAGCTCGAGCTGCGACAGCGGCTCGTGCTCTTCCTCGCGCAGGTAGCCGGAGATCTTGCTGAACCCGACGATGGCGTCGACGGTCCCGGCAGCCGAGGTGCGCTCGCCGCGGCGGGCGAACGGCTTGAACTCCGGGTCGACCTGCGAGGCCAGCTTCGAAATCAGGCCGAGCAGGTCGCTGCGGCGCGACGTGCGGTCCGACAGCGGCTGGCCCCGGATCTTCTGCTCGAGCATCGCGACGTTCTGCATCAGCAGCGCGTGCAGCGGGCGCGTGTCGAGGAACAGGACCCGCCCCTCGAGCGGCGCCGGCGACCGTCGGCGCAGCCCCTCGCGGGCGCCGAGGTCGACGTAGAACGACGTGACCGACGACGGCTCGAGGGTGAGGCGCAGCGGCGCCGTCCACTCGGTCAGCTGGCTGTCGACCCACTCGATGTCGCGCGGCTTCAGGTTGCCGCTGTTCATCAGCTGGAGCACCAGCGTCATCAGGTATTCCTGCTCGATCGTGGTCGCGCCGCCGTCCGCCGCCAGCAGCAGCTGCTGGCGCTCGATCTGCCGGGTGCACGCGAGCGAGAACAGCGCGTGCAGCTCCGTCCACTTCGCCGGGATCCATTGCTCGTAGCGGTAGAGGCGCACCTTCGCGTCCTGGCCCAGGTGCACGATCTGCCGGGCGACGAGCTGCGGCAGCAGCGCCTGCCACTTGCTGGAGGAGGTGTGTTCGGACACCTCGCGCGCGAACGCGGTGTAGCACTGCAGGAAGCCCTGCGTGAGGTCGAACAGCGCCTGCCAGAGCTGATTCTCGATCTTCGAGCTGCGATTCGCGTGCTCGATGTATTGCGTGGTCAGCGTGCGCCGCAGCGACCGGGAGTTCGCGTCGGCGTAGAACACGGCCTCGAGTCGCGCGGGGCTGCGCTTGGCGTCGCGTTCGGAGTAACGGCCGAGCTCGGTCATCAGCTCGCCGTGGGCGGCGAGCGGGTCGTTCGGCGGGAATGTGGCGAACCACCGCTCGGCCGTCCTGACGTCGGCGAGCGGATCCTTGTTCGTCTTTCCGAATCCGAACATCGGTTCCTCGTGTGCTGGGCACGGCGCAGGGGCGCGCCGGTGGAGGGCAGCCGCGGGGCAACGTCCCCGCCCATCACCCGACGGGGCAAGAATCGCGCCGCGGTGGTTTCACGCCCGCCAAAACAAAGGCAGCCCGGTCGGACTGCCACTGGTTTTTCCCACCCGATCATCGCCCAAAGCGCGGACCGGGGCAAGAGCGGGACTCCGCGATTGGCACGCATCGTGCAACGTTCGTTTCGTGCAGCACAGTGTGCGCGTGCGGCGCGAGCGGGCAGACCTGTCTCCCCGCGGGGCAGTCGACCGCCATGCCGGCGGCTGGACTTGTGCAGCACAAAATGCGTAGCATGTGACGAATTTGAGCAAGGACCGACAAGCATGGGCATTCTGATCAAGGCGCCTTCGCGCCGCCGTGGCGCCGACGAGATCCCGGCCGCCGGCGCGCCCCCCGACGCCCGCGGCTCGCTGCACATCCGCGAAGTCGTCCGGCTGACCGGGCTGCGCCGCGAACAGCTCTACATGTGGCAGCGTCGGTACGGCTTTCCGTCGCCGCTGCGCGACGGCTTCGGCGACCGCATGTATCCCCCCGACCAGGTGGCGCGCCTCAAGCTGATCAAGCAACTGCTCTCCGAGGGCTGGCGGGCCGGGGCAGTGGTGCCCCTGGCCGAGTCCGCGCTGCAGTCGATGCTGGGCCTCGCGGTCGCGGCTCCCACCGCCCTGCCGGCGGAAATCGAGACCGCGGTGAAGCTCCTGTCGCAGCACCGCGTCGGCGAGCTGCAGAATCATCTGTCGAAGCTGTTGGTGGGCCAAGGCCTGCGGCGGTTCCTCGAGTACACGCTGATTCCGCTCAACGAGGCGGTGCACGAGCGCGTCGTCCGCGGGGAGATGCGCAACTTCCAGGAGCTGCGCTTTGCCGACCTTGCGCAGCGCCTGTTGCGCGACGTCACGCGACTGGTGCGTCCGACGCGGGACGCGCGGCAGATCCTGCTGGCGACGCCGCCGAACGATCCGAACCAGCTCGGCCTCGCGATTCTCGAACTGCTGCTGTTCACCGAAGGCGTCAATTGCCTGACGCTGGGCGCCGGCGTGCCGGCGCAGGAGATTGCCGGCGCGGCGGAGGCCTACAAGGTGAGCCTGGTCGCGCTGCTGTTCGACCGTGGCATTTCGGGCAAGATCGCCGGCCAGGAAATCCGCTCGCTGCGCAGCGAGCTTCCGGCGTCGATGCCGCTGGTGGTCAGCGGCCGGGCGGTCCATCTGCTCGCGAAACCCATCGCCGACGTGCGGACGGCCGCCGACTTCAGCTCGATCATGGCGACGATGCGCGAACTTGCGGTGATGCCGACCACGCCGGTGACGCTGCTCGGGTTGTTGCCCGAGGGCAAGGAGCTGGCGTAGAGTCGGAGGCGTGATCGAGCGCGAATCTCCCGAACCCGTTTCCTCCGCGGACCTTCACGGCGCGTCCCTCGGGCCGCGCCGCATTTTCGCCAGCCGCGCGCTGTGGCACACGGTGGGCCTGCTGCTCGCCGCGGCCCTCGCCTGGCTGATCCTGCGCGCCTACCGCAATCCGGACCTCCTGCTCGAACTCTCCGGATTCCGGCTCTGCTGACGACGAGGCTCAGGGCTCGGCGAGGAAATCCTCGAGCTTGCGCCGGTTGCGTTTGGTCGGACGTCCGTCGGTGTGCGGGTCCGACGTCGCCACGGCTCGGCGGCGCAGCAGTTCCTCCTCGCGCTCGGCCGTGCTGGCCGCGGTCTCCGCGTAGAGCTTCGCGGCGTCGGGGGCGCCGCCGCGTCGCTCGGACACCGCGGCGACCACGACGACCCACGCGAGGCCGTGTCGGCGCACCGTCACCGTGTCGCCCGTGCGCACCGGGTGCGCCGGCTTCGCACGTTCGTCGTTCAGCCTGACCTGGCCGGCGTCGATCGCCTGTGCGGCCGACCGACCGCGTCCGGTAGAACCGCGCCGCCCACAACCACTTGTCGAGGCGGACGCGGGCCGACGCCGCGGCCGGCGCGGACTCGCGCTCAGGACGGCTCATGATCGCGCGCTCCGCCATAGGCCAGCATCCACGCCGCGGTCGCAGTGGCGTCGGCGTGACCTTCGCGCTCCAGCGCCGCCGCGACGCGGGCACGGTCCGCGACCGGCCGGTTCTGCGACAGCTTGAACTTGGCTTCGACGTGCCTGATCCGGATCCTGAACGCGACGATCGCCGCGACCAGCGCGTCGCGCCTCGCCGCGTCCATCCTGAGCTCCCACGGAACTTCACGGCCGGCCTCGAAACGCTGGATCAGCGCGTCGAGAATCGACCTTGCGCCGGCGGGTTCGTCGACCACCTCGACGGTGCCGTGCACGTGCACCGTCGCGTAGTTCCAGGTCGGCACCGCGAGCTCGGGCTCCGCATACCACGACGGAGAGACGTAGGCGTGGGGACCGTGGAACACGGCGATCGAATCGCGCCGCTGCGCTTCGCGCCAGTGCGGATTGGCGCGGGCGAAATGCCCCAGCAGCGTGCCGTGCGGCTCGCGGTCGGCGACGTGGAGCAGCGGCAGGTGCGAGATCAGCGGTTCCCCCGCGCCCGGGGTCACCAGCGTCGCGAACGGGTGATCGTGGAGCAGCCGCGCGACCGACGCGCGCTCGCGCGGGCGAGAAGGCGGGCGGGACGTAGACGCTCATCGGATCTGCGGGATCAGGCCGGCCGCGATTCGTCGGAGAACAGCGCCCGCGCCGAGGCCGGGTCGAGGGCGTAGGTGCGGTTGCAGAACTCGCAGGTGACTTCGACGTTGCCGCGCTCCGCGAGCAGGGTCTCGATCTCGGCGCGGCCAAGGAGCCGCAGCGCGCGTTCGACCCGCGACTCGGAACAGGGACACGCGAACCGCGTCGCCCGCGCGGCGAACAGGCGGATGTCCTCCTGCGGCAGTGCGGTGGCGACGAGATTGCCGATGGTCGCGGCGTGCGCGAAGCGCCCCCGATCGAGCGCGGCGACCGCCGCAATCGTCCGCTGCCAGGCGTCGTCGTCTTCCGGACCGGCGCCGGGCAGCCGCTGGACGAGCAGCCCGCGCACACCGTCGTCGCCGGCCACCAGCACCATGCGGCTGTCGATCTGCTCGGAGGTCGCGAGGTAGTGCTCGATCAGGCCCGCGATCGAGCCGCCGCCGATCGCGACGACACCCTGATAGATCGGCCCGCCATCCTTCGGGTCGAGCGTGATCACGAGCCGCGCCCGCGCGCGGTCGCCGGCCAGCACGGCCAGTGCGGCGTCGGCGGGAAGCGCGCGGGCTTCGTCCCGCCACTGCGCGGTCGCGCGCAAGCCGAGCGATGCATCGCATTCGACGACGGCGAGCCGCACCGGCCCCTCGCTCGCGAGCTGGACGACGAGGCTGCCTTTGAACTTGAGCGTCGAGGCGAGCAGCGCCGCGGCGGCGGCGAACTCGGCCAGCGCGCGCGCGAGTGCCGGCGGGTAGGGATGGGTGCCGAGGATGTCCCGCAGCGTCGCGTCGAGGCTCACGACCGCGCCGCGGACGGCGGCGCCTTCGAGGACGAACCGCGCGAGCGCGTCGCGGGTTGGCGGACGCGTCGACCCGGCCGCCGCGTTCATCGCGGCGACTCCGGGCCTCCGAGCGGCAGCGTGTACAGCGACATCGGCAGCGCGGAGTTCTTGTCGAACGTGGCGCCGGCCTCGACCCCCGCCTTCGCGATCGCGGCGGCGGTCTTCAGGCGGGGGTACAGCGCGTGCATGGCGCCCAGCGCGAACTCCCGGCCCGAGCCCACGGCCCAGAACTGCGTGTATTCGAACACCTCGCGCATCGAGTAGACGCCGAAGATGCCGTTCCGGTTCGCGACCAGCGCCGTGATCTGCGTCGATTCGTACGGATCGTCGTCCTCCTCCTTCGGATTGAGGAAGTGCTGCTCCTTCAGGATCGGATGCAGCTTGCGGAAGGTCTCGAAGATGGCGAGCTTGTTCGAGAAATCGAGCTCGCCCTGGCGCGCGAGCAGGCTCTCGAACACGAGCTGGTGCGCAGCACTTCCGCACAGCCCGATGTAGGTGTCCTGGTAGCGGACGATCTTCTCGTACGAGCGGTCATGCTGCGCGGCGAGCCGCGTGTCGCCGAAGGTGGTCAGCGAGTCGGCGGCGATGGCGATTTCGTCGTTCTTGCGAACGGCAACGAGCGTGGTCATGGAGGCGGGATCCCGGGGTGGAGCTCGCGGGTCGCGGCGGCGCGAAGGAGCGCGCCGAGGCGCGCCGCGCCGGAGCAGCAAGGCGGAGCGGAACCCGTAATTATACCCGGTCACCGGCGTGCGCCGCGAGCGTCGCCGGCGCGGGGAGCATCGGCACCGGCGGCAGCCGCGCCGGCGTCCACGCGGCGCGCGCGTGCGCCCAGAACGCCTCGACCGATCGGGGCGCCGCGCTTCCCGCCGGCCAGGGCTGGTCGAGAAAGCGCCAGGCCTCGATCAGCGTCGGCAGCGGGTCGTCGGGCAGCGGCGCGGCTCGCGTCTGTTTCGACAGCTTCTCGCCGGAAGGACCGATCGCGACCGGCGTGTGCAGGTACGACGGCGTCGCGTATCCGAGCAGTCGCTGCAGCAGGATCTGCCGCGGCGTCGACACCAGAAGGTCGGCGCCGCGAACGACCGCGTTCACGCCGGACAGCGCATCGTCGACGACGACGGCGAGCTGGTAGGCATGGAGGCCGTCGGCGCGCTGCAGGACGAAGTCCCCGACGTCGCGCGCGAGATCCTGCGCGACCGTGCCCTGCAGGCGATCGACGAAGACGACCGCCGCGCCCGCCGCGGGAACGCGGACGCGCCACGCCCGCTGCGGGCGGTCGCGGCGGTCCGCGGGTATGCCGTCGCGGCAGGTGCCCGGATACACGCGCTCGCCTCCTGCGCCGAGCGGCGCGGACTCGAGCTCCCGCCGCGTGCACGCGCATTCGTAGACGTGCCCGCTTTCGCGCAGTCGCGACAGCGCTTCGGCGTAGAAGCCGGTCCGGTCGCATTGGCGGAGCACGGCGCCGTCCCACGCGAATCCGTAGCGCTCGAGCTGGGCGAGGATGACCGACTCCGCGCCGGCGCGCGTGCGCGGTTCGTCGACGTCCTCGATGCGGAGCAGCCATTCGCCGCCTGCCGCGCGCGCGTCGGCACAGCTCGCGACGGCGGCGATCAGCGAGCCGAAGTGCAGCGGGCCGGTGGGAGAAGGGGCGAAGCGCCCCCGGTAGCGGGGCGTCGGAGTGCGCGGTGCCGCGGTCACCGCGTCAGTGTCGCGGCCGACGCGGCGCCGAGGCGCGTCGTCGACTGCTCGTAGTGCCAGTGCCGGGTCCACGCGGCGACGACGGCGCTCGGATATTGCGGCTGGCCGAGGCTGCCGTTGTAGCGGCCGAGCGCGCGGTAGAGGTCACCGCTTTCCCGATCGAGGTAGTGGCGAAGAATGGTGCAGCCGTAGCGCAGGTTGGTCCGCAGGTTGAACAGATTCTGGTCGGCGGACCCGATCAGCTTCACCCAGAACGGCATCACCTGCATGTAGCCGCGCGCTCCCGCCACCGACACCGCGAATTTCTTGAACCCGCTCTCGTGGTGGATCACCGCGAGCACCAGTTGCGGATCGAGCCCCGCGCGCACGGCCTCGTAATGGACGGTCGCCAGGAACTCGGCGCGTTCGCGCGCGTCGGGCATGCGCTGGACCAGGCGGCGAGACATCTCGTCCTGCCAGGCGCGCGCCTCCGGCTTGCCCGCGTAGTCGGCCGGTACCGGCCGGTCGGCGATCGCCTTCGACAATCCGGCGACGACGGAAGGCGCCAGCTGCTCTTCCGCCTGCGCTCCGGCGACCGCGGCCGGCGCGACACCGACGAGGACCGACCCGAGCGCGAGCGCGATCGCCGCAAGGTGCGCGGTGCGGCGCTGCGGTGTCCGGGTCGTCGGTCGTGGTGCGGTCATGGTCTCTCGGTTCGCGTTGGGCAACAGGGCATCGTGCAGCCGCCGGTTCGGCGCCGGTGCAGCGGCCCGGGCGCCGCGGCGGGTCAACCGCGTCCGAGCCGCTCCCGGAGGAGCGCCCCGATCGCGTCGGCCGCCACGGTCGTCGCGGCCGCGTCGCGCCGGTGCTGATACTCGACCTTGCCGTCCTTGAGGCCGCGGTCGCCGATGGTGACCCGGTGCGGAATCCCGATCAGCTCGAGATCAGCAAACATCACGCCAGGGCGCTCGCCGCGGTCGTCGAGCAGGACCTCGATGCCCTGTGCGGCAAGCTCGTCGTGCAGCCGGTCGGCGAGCGCGCGCACCGCGTCGCTGCGGTCGTAGCCGATCGGCGCGATGGCGACGGCGAACGGTGCCATTGCATCGGGCCAGACGATGCCCCGGTCGTCGTGGTTCTGCTCTATCGCCGCCGCCACGACGCGGGTGACGCCGATGCCGTAGCAGCCCATCTCGATCAGGTGGGATTGACCCTGCGCGTCGAGATAAGTTGCACCCATCGCCTCGGAATACTTGGTGCCCAGCGCGAACACGTGGCCGACCTCGATGCCGCGGACGATCTCTAGGGTGCCCTTGCCGTCGGGCGACGGGTCGCCGGCGACGACGTTGCGCAGGTCGGCGACGAGGTCGGGCTCCCGGCAGTCGCGCCCGAAATTGACGCCGGCGAGGTGGAAGTCCGCCTCGTTGGCGCCGCAGACGAAATCGCTCATGGCCGCGACGGTCCGGTCGACGATCAGCGGCACGCCCGCAGCGAGGCCGACCGGTCCCAGGTATCCCGGCCGGCAGCCGGTCGCGGCGACGATCTCGGCGTCGTTCGCCCAGCGCCAGCCGGCGAGCCCGGGCAGCTTGCCGATCTTGACCTCGTTGCCCATGTGGTCGCCGCGGACCAGCAGCATCTGCACCTTGTCCTGCGCGAAGATCATCAGGCACTTGACGCTGCGCGCCAGCGGCAGGCCCAGCAGCGCGGTGACCTCCTCGCAGGTCGACTGGTTCGGCGTCGGCACCTTGCGGATCGCCTCGGCCGGCGCGGCGCGCGCACCGGCGGGGGCGAGGGCCTCGGCCTGCTCGATGTTCGCCGCGTAGTCCGACGCGGGGCACCAGGCGATCGCGTCCTCGCCCGATTCCGCGAGCACCTGGAACTCGTGCGACGCGAAGCCGCCGATCGCGCCGGTGTCGGCGTCGACGGCACGGAACTTGAGCCCCAGCCGCGTGAAGATCCGCGTGTATGCATCGTACATCGCGCGGTACGAGCGCATCAGCGCGTCGCGATCGACGTCGAACGAGTACGCATCCTTCATGAGGAACTCGCGGCCGCGCATCACGCCGAAGCGCGGCCGGATCTCGTCGCGGAACTTGACCTGGATCTGGTACAGATTGACCGGCAGCTGGCGGTAGCTGCGGACGTCCTTGCGGACGATGTCGGTCATCGGTTCCTCGTGCGTCGGCCCGAACAGGAAATCGCGCTCCTGCCGGTCGCGGATCTTGAGCAGCTGCGGGCCGAACTGGTCCCAGCGGCCGGTCTCCTGCCAGAGCTCCGACGGGATGACGTGCGGCAGGTAGCACTCGAGCGCGCCGGCGCGGTTCATTTCCTCGCGCACGACCTGCTCGACCCGCCGCAGCGTGATGAGGCCAAGCGGCATCCACGAATAGATGCCGGACGAGACCTTCTTGATGAGCCCCGCGCGCAGCATCAGCTTCTGGCTGACGACGTCGGCTTCGGCCGGGGCTTCCTTCAGCGTGGAAAGGTAAAACCGGGAAACGCGCATGGTGCTGTTTTTGCTCGAAAAACAGCAATTGTAGCGCGAATCCATCCCACGCGCGGGACGGATTCCGCGCGACCGCGCGGCGCGGCTTCGCCGGGCGGCCGCTCCAACTACCGGACGACGATCACGGGCAGCTTGCTGTGGGTCAGCACTTTCTGCGTCTCGCTGCCCAGCAGCAGCGCCGACACGCCGCGCCGGCCGTGCGAAGCCATGACGATGGCGTCGCATTTCTGCTTCTTGGCGGCGTTGAGGATCGCTTCCCAGGGCGCGGCGGCGATCGCATACGTGGTCTTGCAGGCCAGTCCGGCGGCTTCGGCCTTCGCGCTCACGGCGCCGAGCACCTTTTCCGCATCGGCGCTGGCGAGCTTCGCGTATTCCTTGCGCGAGACCGGTTCGTAGACGACACCGTCCGCGTACGCGGGCAGGGGGTAGTCGGGGGCCGCGTAGAAGGCGGTGATGCCGGCGCCGACCGCCTGTGCCAGCCCGATCGCGTGCGCAACCGCCTTGTCGGACAGCTTCGAGCCGTCGGTGCAGACGAGCAGGTTCTTGTACATGGTGTCTCCTCGGCCGCGTCAAGCGGCATGATCGATGATACGGCCGCCGGCGGCACGGCCGTTGACACACATCAACGGCATGCCAACCGGCGGCGCAAAACGATCAAACCCGCCCGCCATGCGGCTTGACCCTCCCGGGGCTGCCGCATAGGCTGCAACCATGTCCTTGTCACCTTCGGCCCCCTCGCCGGCGGACGCGGCGGCGCCGGAGACCTGCTACCACTGCGGGCTGCCCAACCCGCCCGGCGCCCGGTGGCGCGCCGTCGTCGCCGGCGCGCCGCGCGAGTTCTGCTGCGCCGGCTGCGTCGCCGTCGCGCAGACGATCCACGCCGCCGGCCTCGACGCGTTCTACGACCGGCGCACCGTCCACGCCGACCGACCCGGCGAGGAGCCCGACGACGAGTGGTCGCGCTGGGACGATCCGGCGGCGCAGGCCGGCTTCGTCCGGACGCTGCCGGACGGCGGCCGGGAGGTCGCGCTGCTGCTCGAAGGGATGCACTGCGGGGCCTGCGTCTGGCTGCTCGAGTCGTGGCTCTCGCGGCAGCCGGGGGTGCGCGAGGCCGGGGTCAATTTCGCGACGCGCCGCGCCCGGGTGGTGTTCGATCCGGCGGCCGGGCGCGTGTCGGCCGTGCTGCGCGCCGTCGCCGCGGTGGGCTACCGCGCCTACCCCTACGATCCGGCACGGCGCGAGGAGTTCGCGCGCCACGAATCGCGCGCGCTGCTGCTGCGGATGAGCGTGGCGCTGCTGGCGATGATGCAGGTGATGATGTTCGCGGTGCCCACCTACGTGACCGTCGACGGGGTCGACCCGGAGCACCGGCGCCTGCTCGAGTGGGCGAGCCTGACGCTGACGCTGCCGGCGCTGCTCTACTCCGCGGCGCCGTTCTTCCACGGCGCCTGGCGCGACCTCGCGCTCGGGCGGCCGGGGATGGACGTGCCGGTCGCCCTGGGCCTCGCCGCGGCGTTCGGCGCCAGCGCGTGGGCCACGTTCACCGGCGAGGGCGCGGTCTACTACGACTCGGTGACGATGTTCATCGCGCTGCTGCTCGTCGCCCGCTACGTCGAACTCGGTGCGCGCCGCCGCGCCGGCGACGCCATCGAGGCGGTTGCGCGGGCGCAACCGGCGACCGCCGAGCGCCTGCCCGGCTTCCCGCATTCGCGCGAGGCCGAGACCGTCGGCGCCGCCGTGCTCGCGGGCGGCGATTTCGTGCTGGTGCGGGCCGGGGCTCCGGTGCCGTGCGACGGCGTCGTCGCCGAAGGCCGCGCCGCCGTCGACGAGGCGATCCTGACCGGCGAGTCGCAGCCCCGGGCGCGCGGCCCCGGCGAGCGCGTGCTCGCGGGCAGCATCGCGCGCGATGGCGTGCTCGTCGTCAAAGTCACCGCGGCGGGCGAGGGCACCCGGCTCGCGGCGATCGAACGCGCCGCCGTGCGCGCGGTGACGGGACGCCCGCGCGTCGCGCGCCTCGCCGATCGCGTCGCGCGCTGGTTCGTCGCCGCGCTGCTCGTGCTGGCGGCAATCACCGCGCTGGTCTGGTGGCAGGTCGATCCGGAGCGCGCGCTGCCGGTGACGTTCGCGCTGCTCGTGGTCTCGTGTCCCTGCGCCCTGTCGCTGGCCACGCCGGCGGCGTTGGCGGCGGCGGCGGGCGCGCTCGCGCGATGCCAGGTGGTCGTCACCCGGCCCGATGCGCTCGAATCGTTCGCGCAGGTGACCCACGTCGTGCTCGACAAGACGGGAACGCTGACCGAGGGACGTCCCGGACTCACCGACCTCGCGCTCTTCCGCGGCACGTCGCGCGACCGCGCGCTTGCGCTGGCGGCGGCGCTCGAGGCGCCGTCCGAACACCCGCTGGCCGGCGCCTTGCGCGCCGCGGCGCAGGGACTGCCGCGCGCGGAGGCGACCGACGTCGTCGTCGAGCCGGGCCAGGGGCTCGAAGGCGTGGTCGACGGCGTGCCGCTGCGTCTCGGGCGTGTCCCGTTCGTCGCGGCGCTGGCGGGCGGACAACGTGCCGACGCGACGCCGGGCGGCCCGACCGACACCCTGGTGGCGCTGGGCGACGCGCAGGGCCCGCTGGCGGTGTTCGCCCTGGGCGACCGGCTGCGCCCGGGCGCGCAGTGTCTGGTCGCCGACCTGCGCGCGCTGGGGATCGCGCCGGTGCTGCTGTCCGGCGACCGGCAGGCGGCGGTGACCGCCACCGCCGCGGCGCTCGGCATGGCCGACGCGCACGGCGATGCGCTGCCGGAGGACAAGCGGGACGCGATCGCCGCGCTGCAGGCCCGCGGCGCGGTCGTGGCCATGGTCGGCGACGGCATCAACGATGCGCCGGCGCTGGCGCGGGCGCAGGTGTCGGCGAGTCTCGGCAGCGCGACGCCGCTGGCACAGTGGACGGCCGACGTCGTCATCCTGGCCGACGACCTTGGGCGACTGACCGCGACGATCCGCCACGCGCGGCGGACGCTGGCCGTCGTGCGACAGAACCTGTTGTGGGCATTCGCCTACAATGCGGTGGCGATTCCCGCCGCGGCGCTGGGACACGTGACGCCGCTCGTGGCTGCGATCGGCATGTCGGCTTCGTCGCTGCTCGTCGTCGCCAACGCACTGCGCGTCGCGCGCCTCGACGATGCGCCGGCGCCGGGCGACCTGCATGACGACCGCCGAATATGCACGCTGCCCGATACCGGGCCGCGTTCGCGGGCCGGGGGGGCCTAGTGGACATCCTGCTGCTGCTGATTCCGGTCTCGGTCGCGCTCGTGGCGCTGATCGGCGGCGTGTTCTGGTGGTCGGTGAAGAGCGGCCAGTTCGACGATCTCGAGGGTCCCGCGCATCGGATCCTGGCCGACGACGACATTCCGTCGCAGGTGGACAATGCTGCGCAGCAGCAGGCGAAATTGACCTCGATCAAGCCTGGCGTGGAACGGGGTCAGTAGCATCGGGGGAGTTCTTGGCGGTCGCGCCCGGCACGCGCCGGGGGTTTGTCCGCTGCTGGCAGCCCACGCGGACCCGGATCCGCGTCGGCCGGGTTCGCAGTTCCTAGGGGGATTTGACCATGACGGCAGCCGCGACGGCGACGTTCAATTACAAGGTGGTGCGCTGGTTCTCGATCATGACGGTCGTCTGGGGCATCGTGGGCATGCTCGTCGGCGTCATCATCGCGGCCCAGCTGCTGTGGCCGGAAGTCCTGCCGGCGGTGCCGTGGCTGTCGTACGGGCGGCTGCGGCCGCTGCACACCAACGCGGTGATCTTCGCGTTCGGCGGCTCGGCGCTCTTCGCGACGTCCTACTACGTCGTCCAGCGCACCTGCCAGGTGCGGCTGTTCTCCGACGCGCTCGCCGTGTTCACCTTCTGGGGCTGGAACCTGGTGATCGTGCTCGCGGCGATCACGCTGCCGCTCGGCATCACCACGTCCAAGGAATACGCGGAGCTCGAGTGGCCGATCGACATCCTGATCACGCTGGTCTGGGTCGCCTACGCCGTCGTGTTCTTCGGCACCCTGGCCAAGCGCAAGACGCCGCACATCTACGTCGCCAACTGGTTCTTCGGCGCCTACATCCTGACGGTGGCGCTGCTGCACGTCGTCAACAGCGCGGCGGTGCCGGTGACGCTGTGGAAGTCGTACTCGGCGTACGCCGGCGTGCAGGACGCGATGGTCCAGTGGTGGTACGGCCACAACGCGGTCGGCTTCTTCCTGACCGCGGGCTTCCTGGGGATGATGTACTACTTCGTGCCCAAGCAGGCCGGCCGGCCGGTGTACAGCTACCGGCTTTCGGTGGTGCACTTCTGGGCGCTGATCTTCACCTACATGTGGGCGGGCCCGCACCACCTGCACTACACCGCGCTGCCGGACTGGACCCAGTCGCTCGGGATGGTGTTCTCGCTGATCCTGCTGGCGCCTTCGTGGGGCGGCATGATCAACGGCATCATGACGCTGTCGGGCGCCTGGTACAAGCTGCGCGAGGACCCGATCCTGAAGTTCCTCATCGTCTCGCTGTCGTTCTACGGCATGAGCACGTTCGAGGGCCCGATGATGTCGATCAAGACGGTCAACGCGCTGTCGCACTACACCGACTGGACCATCGGGCACGTGCACTCGGGCGCGCTGGGCTGGGTCGCGTTCATCTCGATCGGCTCGATGTACTACCTGATCCCGCGGATGTTCGGCAAGACCGAGATGTGGTCGGTGCGCCTCATCACGACGCACTTCTGGATCGCCACGATCGGCGTCGTGCTGTACATCGCGGCGATGTGGATCGCCGGGGTGATGCAGGGCCTGATGTGGCGCGCGGTGAACGCCGACGGGACGCTGACCTACGCGTTCGTCGAGAGCGTCAAGGCGACCTACCCGTTCTACGCGATCCGGCTCGTCGGCGGCACGCTGTTCTTCACCGGCATGCTGATCATGGCTGGAACGTGTGGAAGACGGTGCGCGGCGGCAAGGCGTACGAGGCGCCGATCCCGGCCGTCGTGCCGGCCCACGCGTGAGCGGCGATCGCTCGAGCCAACACGTAATCCGGAGCGAACGATGAAGCTCAATCAGGAATTGATGGAGAAGAACGTCGGCTGGCTGATCGTCATGATCATCCTGGTCGTCTCGGTCGGCGGGCTGGTGCAGATCGTCCCGCTGTACTTCCAGAAGTCGACCACGCAGCCGATCGCCGGCCTCAAGCCGTACAGCGCGCTGCAGCTGACCGGGCGCGACGTCTACGTCCGCGAGGGCTGCTACAACTGCCACTCGCAGATGGTGCGTCCGTTCCGCGCCGAGACCGAGCGCTACGGCCCGTACTCGGTCGCCGGCGAATTCGTCTACGACCGGCCGTTCCAGTGGGGCAGCAAGCGCACGGGTCCGGACCTGCATCGCGTCGGCGGCCGTTACTCCGACGACTGGCACCGCGTGCACCTCAACAACCCGCGCGACGTCGTGCCCGAGTCGAACATGCCGGCGTACCCGTGGCTCGCGAAGAGTCCCGCGAACGCGACGGACATCGTCGCCAAGATGCGCACGCTGCGGATGCTGGGGGCGCCGTACTCCGACGAGGAAATCGCCAAGGCCGAGGGCGAGCTCAAGGGCAAGACCGAGGAAGACGCGCTCGTCGCGTACCTGCAGAACCTCGGGTCTCGCCATGAAGAACGCGAGGTAGGCGATGGAACCCCCGGTCATCTACACCTGGCTGGCGAGCGCGACGACGGTCGCGGCCTTCGCCGGATTCATCGGCGTGGTCGCGTGGGCGTACAGCCGCAAGCGCGAGCGCGCGTTCGAGGCGGCGGCGAATGCGCCGTTCGCCCTCCCGGACGACGTGGCGGCGGAAGACGGCAACAGCGTGGAGCAGCGGTCATGAGCGATTTCACATCGGATTTCTGGAGCTGGTACGTCATCGTCATCACCGCCGTCAGCATCTTCGCGCTGCGGCTGGCTCCTGTGGCGCACCGGCAAGGTGAAGGTCGCCGCGGGCACCGCGAAGGCGCCCGCCGCGGGCGGACCCGGCGGCAAGGCGGTCGAGATCACCGGCCACGTGTGGGACGGCGACCTCGCCGAGTACAACAACCCGCTGCCCAAGTGGTGGGTGTGGCTGTTCTGGATCACGCATCGTGTTCTCGGTCGGCTACCTGGCGCTCTACCCGGGCTTCGGCAACGGTGCCGGGCGTGCTCGGCTGGAGCTCGACCGACGCGTGGACGAAGGAGACCACCGCCGCGGACGCCAAGGTCAAGCCGCTGTACGACAAGTATCTGGCGATGGACCTCAAGCAGGTCGCGGCCGACCCGCAGGCAAGAGCGATGGGCGAGCGGCTGTTCCTGAACAACTGCGCGCAGTGCCATGGCTCCGATGCCGGCGGCGCGCGCGGCTTCCCCAATCTGCGCGACAATGACTGGCTTTGGGGCGGCGAGCCCGAGGTGATCCGCGAGTCGATCATGAACGGCCGGATGGGCGTCATGCCTGCGCTGGGCGCCACGCTGGGCGACGAAGGCGTCAAGAACGTCGTCGCCTACGTCCGTTCCATGTCGGGCCTCTCTCACGACGGGACCAAGGCCGAACTCGGCAAGGCGAGTTTCGCCGTGTGTGCGGCGTGCCACGGTCCCGAAGGCAAGGGCAACCAGGCGGTGGGCGCGCCCAACCTCACCGACCAGATCTGGCTGTACGGCAGTTCGGAGGTGACGATCGCCGAAGGCGTCAACAAGGGCCGACACCTGAATCTCGACGCGAACCATCCGCCGATGCCGGCGCACAAGGATACCCTGGGCGCCGGCAAGGTGCAGATCCTTGCGGCCTACGTCTGGGGCCTGTCCAACAAGCCGCAGGCCGCCGTATCCAAGTAATCCGACCGCGCGCCGCCGCCCGTCGCGGCGGCCGGCGCGTTCGGGCGGCCCCGCCGGGCCGCGCCGGGCGCCCGCCGTGGCCCAGGTCGCGACGGCCGACCCCGCCACGATGAACCCCACCGACCCGCCCCGTTCCGCGGCCGCCGCCGGCGGCACCGCCGTTCCCGTCGACGAGGTCTCGCTCTACGAGATCCGGAGGAAGATCTACCCGCGGGCGGTCACGGGAGTCTTCGCGACCTGGCGCTGGGCGCTGGTCTTCGCGACGCAGATCGTCTTCTATGGTCTGCCGTGGCTGCAGTGGAACGACCGCCAGGCGGTGCTGTTCGACCTCGCCGCGCGCAAGTTCTACATCTTCGGCCTGGTGTTCTGGCCGCAGGACGTGATCTACCTGTCGATCCTGCTGATCCTGTCCGCGTATGCGTTGTTCCTGTTCACCGCCATCGCGGGGCGGCTGTGGTGCGGCTACGCCTGCCCGCAGACCGTCTATACCGAGATCTTCCTCTGGGTCGAACGCAGGATCGAAGGCGACCGGCAGGCGCGGATGCGGCTCGATGGCCAGCCGCTGTCGGCGGCGAAGGTCTGGCGCAAGGTGGCCAAGCACGCGATCTGGATCGCGATCGCGCTGTGGACCGGGCTCACCTTCGTCGGCTACTTCACCCCGATCCGCGAGCTGATCGCCGCGATTCCGTTCGGCCTGGGCGGGTGGGAGGTGTTCTGGATCCTCTTCTACGGGTTCGCCACCTACGGCAACGCCGGGTGGATGCGCGAGCAGGTGTGCAAGTACATGTGCCCGTACGCGCGGTTCCAGTCGGTGATGTTCGACAAGGACACGATGATCATCGCCTACGACTCCGGTCGGGGCGAGCCGCGCGGCTCGCGCAGCAGGAAGACCGACCTCGCGCAGGCCGGGCTCGGCCACTGCATCGACTGCTCGATCTGCGTGCAGGTCTGTCCGACGGGCATCGACATCCGCAAGGGGCTGCAGTACGAGTGCATCGGCTGCGCCGCCTGCGTCGACGGCTGCGACCAGGTGATGGACAAGATGGGCTACCCGAAGGGGCTGATCCGGTTCGCCTCCGAGAATTCGCTCACCGAAGGCTTCGGCTACCGCGAGATGTGGCGCCGCGTCCTGCGCCTGCGCACGCTGATCTACGTTTCGCTGCTGGTCGCCATCACGGTCGCGGCGGGCGTTTCGCTGGCGCTGCGCAATCCGCTGAAGGTCGACGTGCTGCGTGACCGCGGCGCGCTCGCGCGCGAGACGGCTCCCGGCGTCATCGAGAACGTCTATCGGCTGCAGGTCATGAACACGGCCGAGCGCGCGCATCGCTTCATCGTCGAGGTCGAGGGACTGCCCGGCGCGACGGTCGTCGGCGTCGACCAGCCGATCGCGCTGGACGGCGCGGCCACGCGGCTGGTGCCGCTGCGCGTCCAGGTGCCGGCGGAGTCCGCCAGGCCGGGCGCCCACCGCATCGAGTTCATCATCAGGTCCGAGGGCGAGTCGCCGCTGGTTCGCCGCGAGGACTCGACCTTCCTGTTCCCGCGCTGAAAGCCGCGCCATCCGATGCATACTTCCGTCATGAGCGCCCCCCGCGAGGCCGTTCCCGCCGCGACGCCATGGTACCGGCAGCGCTGGCCCTGGCTGCTGATGGCCGGTCCCGCGATCGTGGTCGTCGCCGGCTTCGCGACGCTGTGGCTCGCGGCCACCACCGACGACGGCGTCATCGCCGACGACTACTACAAGCGCGGGCTGGTGATCAATCGCACCCTGGAGCGAACCGAGCGCGGCATCGCGCTGGGCCTGGCCGCCGACCTGGCGATCGGCGCCGACGGCGGCGTGCGCGTCACGCTCGGCGGCAGCTCCGGCGTCGCGCCCGCCGCGCTGACGCTGAAGGTCGCGCACCCGACGCGCGCCGGATTCGACCGGACCGCGACGCTCACCCGCGGCGCCGACGGCACCTATGCGGGGACGGTCGAGCCGCTGGGCGCGGGGCGCTGGCTGGTCACGCTGGAGACCGACGCGTGGCGGCTGCCGACGCTGCCCGTCGACGGTGCCGAGGGGCGGGCGACCTTTGGCGCGCCGGCGCGCTGAAGCGCATCGTGATGTCGCCCGGCACGCCGGCGCGAACGAACCGAACGGGACAATGAGGGGAGCGCACATGAAGACGACCGGCAACCTCGCGCAGCGCCTCATGTGGGTGATGTGGCCGTCGTTCCTGGTCGCGGGCGTGGCCGAGGCGATCTTCTTCACCGTGTTCGACCCCTTCGACCTGCATTTCTTCGGGGCGCCGCTGGAGATCTCCCGCACGGCGATCTACACGATGGGGTTCTTCGGGTTCTGGGCGCTCGGCATCGCGTCCTCCGCGCTGACCGTCTTCCTGGAGCGGTCGCCGTGGGAGGTGAACCGGTGTCCGATCGAGCCGCAGGCCCGGCCGGAAGGATGTCCGAAGCGCGACCAGGACGACGCGTGCTGCGCGCCGGACGACGCGCAGCAGCGGCAGGCGTGAGGGCGAGCGCGGCGCCGACCGGCGGGCCGCGCGCGGGGTCAGGTGCGCTGGCCGACGAGCTGCTTGAGCGCCGCGGTGTCGAGCAGCTTGACCGCGCGTCCCTGCACCTGGATCAGCCCTTCTTCCTGGAACCGCGAGAAGAGGCGGCTGACGGTCTCGAGCTTGAGACCGAGGTAGCTGCCGATCTCCTCGCGCGTCATCCGCAGCACGTACTCGGTGGACGAGTACCCGCGGCGGCGATACCGATCGGCCAGATTCAGCAGGAACACCGCGAGCCGTTCCTCCGCGCGCATGCTGCCGAGCAGCAACATCACGTTGTGGTCGCGCGAAATCTCCCGCGACAGGAACTGGTAGAGGTTGTGCTGCAGCGGGGGCACTTCGCGGGCGAGTTCCTCCAGCCGCTCGAACGGCAGGACGCAGACCTCGGTGTCCTCGAGCGCGACGGCCTGGCAGCCGTGATGCTCGGTGCCGATGCCGTCGAGGCCGATGATGTCGCCGAGCATGTGGTAGCCGGAGACCTGCTCGCGTCCATCCTCGGCCAGCACGGTGGTCTTGAGCGAGCCCAGCCGGATCGCGAACAGCGAATGGAACGCGTCACCGGCCCGATAGAGCGACTCGCCCTTCTTCAGCCTGATCCGCGCGCCGAGGAGGGCGTCGATCAGCTTGAGCTCGTCGCCGTCGAGTCCGACGGGCAGGCACAGCTCGCGCATCGAGCAGGTCGAGCAGTGGGTCTTGAGGTCCCGGATCGATATGACGGGCGCCGGCCCGCCGCCGCGCGAGGGCGCCACGGGCGCCACGGGCGGGATGGCGTTGGAGACCGGTTGCACTGGCATGGCTGTTCGTGTCCTCTGGCGCCGGCCGCACCGGGGCGGGGCGACCGCAGATTGATGCAGATCAAACCCGGTTAGTTTAATGCCAAAACCCCCATCGCGCACGTTGCGGCCCCGATCGCCCGGCGTCGGCTGTCCACCTTCCCCGCGGACCGGCCTGCGACCGTCTGCCGCGGCCGGCCTTCGCGTCATCGACCGATGTCCGCGGCGGCGCTGATCGCAGCGCTGCTCGCCGGCCTGCTGGGCGGCGTGCATTGCGTCGCCATGTGCGGTGGTTTCGTGACCGCCATGGCCGGCACCCGCCCGACGGCGCCGCTGCTTCCGGCCTCGCGGCTGGTGAGGCGGCTGCTCCCGTACAACCTCGGTCGCGTCGCGACCTACACGCTGCTGGGCGCGCTCGCCGGCGGACTCGGCGCGGCCGTGCTGGGCGCCGCGGCCTGGCTGCCGCTGGTCCGGGGCCTCTATGTCGTCGCCAACGTGTTCCTGCTCATGCTGGCCGCGACGATCGCCTTCCGGATCGACCCCTGGACGTCGCTGCAGCGCGGGGCGATCGCGGCTTTCGGGCGGATCGCGCCGGCGGTGGGCCGCCTTGCCGACCCGCGACGCCCCGGCCGCGCGCTTCGCGACGGGAATGCTGTGGGGGCTCGTGCCGTGCGGGCTCGTCTACGGCGTGATCCCGGTGGCGCTGTTCGCCGGCGGTCCGGCCGAGGGCGCGCTGGTGATGGCGGCCTTCGGCGCGGGGACGCTGCCGAATCTGCTGGCGGCGGGCGTGCTCCTCGGCCGGCTGCGGGCGTGGCTCGATCGCCGTGCGGTCCGCTACGGCGCGGCGCTGCTGCTCGTCGCGTTCGCGCTGGCGGGGCTGTATCGCGCGCTGTTCGGCGCGATGGCGCTGGGGCAGGGCCCGTTCTGCATCGTGCCTTAGCCGGCCAGCGTCGCGCGCATCGTCGTGGCTGGGCGGTCGCCGCGACCTGCCGGTCGCGAGCGCCACGTCCCGGGACCGGGGTGGCGCGTGCGAAAATCGGCACGATGAATGCAGCGAACGCGCTCCCCGATCCCCGGCGTTTCACCGCCCCCGACGATGCTTCGGCGGACGCGGCGGCGGTCCACCGCGACGCCGCCACCGCGCTCGCCGCGCCGACGCAGCAGGAGGCCGACCGCGCCGACGCGTCGCTGCGCGAACGCCTGCGGTCCGCGCTGGATGGCGACGGCGCGCGCGCTGGCCGCGCTCGTCGACAGCGCGCCGTCGGTCGCCGTCGCGCGGCATGTGGTCCGTCAACTCGACCTCGCGTGGCGCGAGGACGAGGCGCGCGCCGGCGGCGTGACCGCGCACCTTTTCGCGCTGCCGGTGATCGCCGTCACGGGCCTCGAGGCAACGACCGGCGACGGCACGCTGGCGGGCGTGCTCGACGACGCTCCCGCGCTGGCCGCGATCCTGGCCGAGCACGGCGCGCTCGCCGGGAACCGGGCCTTCGCGCTGGCCAACGTGCTGACGGCGACCGAGTCCATCGACCTCGCGGCGGTCCCGACCCTGCGCGCGTGGCAGCGGCTGCCCGATGCGCTGGTGTCCGGCGCGCCGCTGCCCGCGCGCGCGTTGCCGCCGGCGCCGCTGGGCTATTTCTCCGGCCGCGAGGCGGTGCACCTGCGCTTCATCCCCGGGACGGCGCTCGCGCGCGCCGGCGCCGATCTCACCGCGGACACGACGGTCGGCACCTGGGGCATGCCGTTCACGCGCGCCTTGTCGCGGCAGCTGGGCGGCGACCGGGTGTCGGTGCTCGCGCTGCCCCGCGCGCCGGCGCGGCTGCTCCCGGCGGTGCAGGCCGGACGCGCCGCCCAGCGCGAGGTCTCGGCGCAGCTCTTCGCCAGCAACGCCATCCGCAAGCTGCGGGCGTCGGTCGGCGAGCCGTCGGCGGTGATCAGCGCCCACCGGGCCGCCGATGCGCCGGGCGGCGGCGAACTGCGGCTGTCGCTGTCGTCGCCGTTCGAGCCACGCGACGCCGAGGGGTTCCGGTGCCCGCTCTATGCGCTCGATCGCGTCGACGACGTGCTGGCGATGCTGGCGTCGTTGCTCGCCGACTGCCGGGTGACCGATGTCCGCGTCGTCGGCGGCGTTCACGCCGACCGCGTCGCCGGCACCGGGCTGCCGCTGCTGTTCAAGCCGGGGACGCTGCCGGAGGACGGCGAATCCGTGCACTGAACGCCGGCGCTGCCGCGCCGCGGTCAGCGGGCCGCGACGTGCAGATGCGATTCCGCCGTGGTGTCGCGCTTGCGGACCTTGCCCGCGCCGCTCACCCGCTCGGTGACTTTCGGATCGCCGAGGTACTCGACGCTGCCGGCGCCGGAAATGTCGACGGTCAGCGTCTTCGCCGCATTGACCAGGGCCTTGCCGGCGCCGCTGACCGCGACGGTCGCGTGGTCGCTGCGCAGCTCGCCGGCGCGGTAGACGCCGGCGCCGGTCATCGCGATCTTCTGCGTGCCCACGCGTCCGGCAATGTCGGCCTTGACGGCCCCGGCGCCCGACAGCGTCAGTTCGTCGGCCTCGATCGAGGCGATCCGCACGCTGCCCGCGCCGTTGAGCGCGAGGCCGAGGTGGGGAACGGCGAGTCGTTCGGCGACGACCTTCACCGCCCCGTTGCCGCGCAGCGATTGCAGGGTGCGGAACGTCAGCGTGATCGTCGGCGCGCGCGCGGGGCCCGACACCAGCGAACGCCACCAGCGGCGGTGGTCCTCGGTGGTGATGACCAGCGTGCCGTCGGTGCCCACCTGCGCGCGGACGCCGCCGGACCGCGGCGACGATTCGACGGCGATGTGCTCCGCGGACCCCTGCACCAGCACGAGGGTGGCCGCCCCGTCGATGGTGATGCGCGAGAAAGCCGGCAGGTCCTCGTTGGTGGTCGCGGTCGTCGCGCCGCCGCGGTTGAGCATCAGCCAGGTCGCGGCGAGCGCGATGGCGGTGGCGACAGCGATCAGGATCAGCAGCGTCGAGCGTTTCATGGGCGGGCCTTGGCGGGCGGCGATACGGATTGGATGCAGCGAAGGGCGCCGGTGGATTCACGATGACCTCCCCGGGGGTCGGGCGCGGCCTGGCGCGGTCGCCGTCGGGCCGCCGGTCAGGTGCCGGTCAGCCGCGCGGGTCGGGCGCCAGCGTCGTCAGGTAGCGGCGTGCGTTCTCGACGTAGCTGCGCGCGCCGTCGCGCAGGCGGGCCACGTCCTCGTCGGACAGCGTCCGGACGACCTTGCCGGGGCTGCCCAGGACCAGCGACCGGTCCGGGATGATCTTTCCCTCCGGAATCAGGGTGTTCGCGCCGATCAGGCATTCGCGGCCGATCACGGCGTGATTGAGCACGACCGCCTTGATGCCGATGAGCGAGCCGTCCCCCACCGTGCAGCCGTGGAGCATCGCCTGGTGCCCGACGGTGACGTCCGCGCCCAGCGTCAGCGGCACGCCGACGTCGGTGTGCAGCACGGTGCCGTCCTGCACGTTGCTGCGCGGGCCGATGGTGATGGGCTCGTTGTCGCCGCGGGCGACGACGCCGAACCACACCGACGACGAGTCCCCGAGGATCACCGATCCGATGAGGACGGCCGTAGGTGCGATGTAGTGATGTCGCGCCGCGCAACTCGACGCGGCGTCCTTCGAGGGTGAACAGCATGGCGAGGGAGGCGATGGCGGCCGGATCGACAGAAGGGAAGGGCGACAGACCGTGCCCTCCGGCGATGATACGCCCGCGGCACCGACCGGCGCGCCGGTATAATCGACGCTCACCGCTTCTTTCCCGCCAACCACCCGCCGATTCCGGCGCCCTCCGCCATGAGCCTCGACCGCGTCCCCGCCGGCAAGGAAGTACCCAACGACTGCAACGTCGTCATCGAGATCCCGATGCGCGCCGACCCGATCAAGTACGAGGTCGACAAGGAGACCGGCGCGGTCTTCGTCGACCGCTTCATGTCGACGGCCATGCACTATCCGTGCAACTACGGCTACGTCCCGCGGACGCTGTCGGACGACGGCGATCCCTGCGACGTGCTGGTGCTCTCGCCGATGCCGCTGGTCACGGGTGTCGTCGTGCGCTGCCGGCCGATCGGCATGCTCAAGCTCGACGACGAGGCGGGCGGCGACGCCAAGATCCTCGCGGTGCCGATCGACAAGCTCTCGAGCCTCTACCACCACGTGAAGTCGCCGCGCGACCTGCCGGAGATCACGACCCGGCAGATCGCGCATTTCTTCGAGCACTACAAGGACCTCGAGCCGGGCAAGTGGGTTCGCGTCGGCATCTGGGTCGAGGCCGAGGAAGCCAAGCGCGAAATCATGGAGAGCGTGGCGCGCTTCGAGCGCGCGCAACGCGGCGGCGCCGCGAAATCCCCCGGCGCGGCAGCCGGGACCGCGGCCGCGGGCAAGGTCGAAGCGAGGTCGAAGGACAAGGGCAAGCGCAAGTCCGCCGACGGCGGCAAGACCAAGGGCAAGGGCAAGGCGAAGGCCAGGGGCTGAGCCGGACCGTCCCCGACCCCGGCGCCACGGCTGCCCGTTCCGGGACCGATCGTTTCCTCCGCCATCCGCCCCGGCCGCGCCGACGGCGCGCGCGACGCGAGCCGCCGCGGGCGAGCCGGACGGCGCGCCGGCCCCCCCGGGTGGGCACGGCCCCGCGGGCGCCCCCCGCCGGGCGGCGATGTTTCCGCTGCTGTTCGTGCTGCTGTGGAGCACCGGCTTCATCGCCGCCAAGTACGGGCTGCCGTACGCGCCGCCGCTCACCTTCCTCCTGTACCGCTTCGCCCTGGTCGCCGCGCTGGTCGGCCTGTTCGCGCTTGCCACGCGCGCGCCGCGGCCGCGATCGTGGCGCGAGATCGCGCACTCGGCATTCGCCGGGTGGCTGGTGCACGGTCTCTACCTCGGCGGCGTGTTCGTTGCGCTCGCGGACGGCATGGCCGCCGGGACGATCGCCATGCTCGTCGGCCTGCAACCGCTGCTCACCGTCGTCATCGCGCGCGCCTGGCTCGGCGAGCGCCTTGCGACGCGGCAGTGGGTGGGGCTGATGCTGGGGCTGGCGGGCGTCTGGCTGGTCGTCCGGCACAAGGTCGCGCTCGACGCGAACCTCGCGGCGCTGCTGCCGGCGGCCGTCGCGCTCGCCGGCATCAGCGTCGGCACGCTGTGGCAGAAGCGGCATTGCGCGCACCTTGATCTGCGCACCGGCGCGGTGATCCAGTTCGCGGCCTGCGCGCTGCTGTACGCGCCCATCGTCGCGTGGATCGAGGCCCCGGCCGTCCGCTGGACCGGGTCGTTCGGCTTCGCGCTCGGGTGGTCGGTGCTGGTGCTTTCGCTCGGCGCCATCAGCCTGCTCTACTGGCTGCTGCGCCATGGCGCGGCCGCGGACGTGGCGCGGTTGTTCTACCTGGTCCCGATGGTGACCGCCCTGATGGCCTGGGCACTGTTCGGCGAGACCCTCGACGCGCCGGCGCTGGCCGGCATGGTGGTCATCGCGGTCGCGGTGGCGATCGGCCGGCCGCGTCCACCAGGCCCCGCCTGACCCGGTTCGACCGCGCGCGCCGCGATGCGTGGGCGACGCCCGGAATTCAGTTGCCGGTCGCGTCGCGAAGCAGGCGGGTGCCGGCGATCCGATCGTGCAGGAACGACCGGTCGCGATCGACGAACGCCCACAGCCAGCCGAAGGCGACGAGCCAGATCCCGTGCGCCGAGAGTCCGGACGGGCGCAATGCCAGGTAGGCGGCGAGGGCTGCGGCCGGGCCGATCCAGGCGGCGAAATAGCGCACCAGCGCGCGCCGCCGATCCGGCGGGGCGCCGTCGGGGCCGACGAGCCGGAGGCGCCAGGTCTTCATGGGCAGCGTGCGGCGCCCGCCGGTCCAGGACCCGACGAAGTAGAGCGCGCCGACCGAGAACAGCGCGAGAAACGTGAAAGCGCGCGCGGGAACCGACGGCAGCTGCAGCGTCCGTGCGGCCGGCGCCATCGCTGCGGGCTCGGGCGACACCAGCGGCACCAGCGCGAAGCCCGCGACGAACATCAGCGCCGTCAGCAGCAGCCCTTCGTAGATCAGGGCCCCGATCCGCCGCCGCAGCGACGCAGGCACGCCACCGGACGCAGGGCCGGCGGGGTTCGGCGTGGGGGTGGAAAGGGCCAAGGCCGGGGATGGAAGCCGGGGCGGACGGGTCGGACGCCGGACGGGCGCCCGACGTACCCGTCAGGCAACGCTCAGCGCGACGGCGGGCTCGCCGGGGACGGCGCGGCAGGGCGGACGGGGGCGGGCAGGGCGGACGGGGCGGGGAGGCGGACGGGGCGGGGGAGGCGAATCCGGGTGGCGGGAGCGCGGGAGCCGGCTTGCGCGCCGCGGCCGCGCCACCGGCGGCGGGACCCGGAGGCACCGGTTTCGCCGCCAGTTCGCGTCGGGTTTCGGGCGGCAGGCTCTGGTATTGGTCCCATTTCTGCCGGACCTCGTCCTTCTTCTCGGGCGGCAGCTGCTTCAGCGTCTTGAACTGCTCGCGCGCCTGGGTGCGCTGCTCCGGCGTCAGATCGGCCCAGGGGCGCATCTGCTGCCGGACCCGCTGCTGTTCATCGGCGGACATCTTCGGGTAGCGCTGGGCGATGCCGCGCCATTTCGCCTTGCGCTGGGCGTCGAGCTTGTCCCAGTCCGGTGCGAGCGGGGCGAGCACCTGCTTCTCGGCCGGGGAGAGCTCGGACCACGCGGGGGAGCGCAAGGCCACCGGCTGCGCGAACGCCTGCCCGGCCGGGAGGGCCAGGCAGGTCAGCGCGAGGGCGAGGGCGAGGGCGAAGGCTACTCGTCGGATATCTTGATCCAATTCTGGAATCCCCGGTCCAGGTACGCGTCGATCGGCAGGTCCGAGGAAAGCAGCGCGGCGTCGGTCTCCTCGAGTTCGGAGAGCTGCTGACACGCGAGCCACTGCTGGTAGCCCACGCTTGCGGCGGCGATCAGGGCGATGCCCAGCCACAGGCGCCCGCTGGACCACAGGCTGCGGCCGTGCGTCCCGTGGCCCGGGCAGGCCGGCGAGGGTGCGGGCGCCCGCCAGCGCGGGCGCGGCGGCGTGGGCCGGGGCGCCGGACAGGCGCTCCAGTGCCGCTCCGCGTGCCTGCTGCAGGCGATACGCAGTGCCGGCCTTGAGGTCGGCGGTGCCCCGGTCGAGGTGGGCGACAAGCTTGCGGGCGAAATCTGCGTTTTCGGTGGTCATAACGTCAGTCCCTTGGCCTTGAGCATCTCGGCCAGCGCATGCACTGCCCTGGAACAGTGCGTTTTCACGCTTCCCTCCGAGCAGCCCATCGCCTGCGCGGTTTCAGCAACATCCAGCTCTTCCCAGTAACGCAGCAGGAACGCCTCCCGTTGACGCGCCGGCAGCCGCGACAGCGCCTGTTCGATGATGGCCACAGTCTGCGACTGCTGGACGCGGTCCGCGGGATCGGGCGGCTGATTGGAGTCCGCTTTTGCCGGCAAAGTTTCCAGCGGGTCGAAGTCGTCGTCCTTTTCGTCACCTTTCCCCAGCGCCGAGAGCAGCGTCGTCCACGTATTTCGTACCTTCTGGCGGCGGAAATGGTCGTGGATCGTGTTCTGCAGGATCCGCTGGAACAGCATCGGCAGCTCGGCCGCCGGTTTTTCCGCATATTTCTCGGCGAGCTTCAGCATCGCGTCCTGGACCACGTCGAGCGCCGCATCCTCGTCGCGAACGGCGAAAATCGCCTGCTTGAAGGCGCGGCGCTCGACTTGCGCCAGAAATGCCGAAATTTCGGTGGAGGAGGCCAGGACGCGTCTCGATGGTCGTTCGGCGGCGATTATAGGGCCAGTCGAAGTGAACCCGGTTGTGCGGTGCAGCGGGGTTGACCGCCGTCGCGAGCGACGGTAAGGTTACGGGGTCGTTTCTGCGGAAGCGATGCTGTGCTGCAAAAACGGATTGCGTTCCCTTCGCGGCGCCACAAGCGCGACGAAGCCTCCCTCGGAACCCATTCCGGTTTGCCCTTCAGGATCGCGGCCAAACCCGATCGTAGCCCAAGGCGGGCGCGTCACCCCCATGCGCGCCGAGCAGTTTTGCAGTCCCCACGGTGTGTCGCATCGCCGCCGCGAAGGCGGGCGTGCGCGCGCCCGGGGCAATGTGAATGCTACGGCGCTCAACCCGGCGCCATCACGACAAAGGCTGACTCATGCAACTCTCCGGTGCGGAAATCGTCATCCGCTGCCTGCAGGAAGAAGGCGTCGACTACGTCTTCGGATACCCGGGCGGCTCGGTGCTCAACATCTACGACGAGTTCTTCAAGCAGGACCAGGTCAAGCACGTGCTGGTCCGGCACGAGCAGGGGGCCGTCCACGCCGCCGACGGTTACTCGCGGTCGTCGCACAAGGTCGGCGTCGCGCTGGTGACGTCCGGTCCCGGCGTGACCAACGCGGTGACCGGCATCGCGACGGCCTACATGGACTCGATCCCGATGGTCGTCCTCACCGGCCAGGTGCCGACGCACGCGATCGGCCAGGACGCGTTCCAGGAGTGCGACACCGTCGGCATCACCCGACCCTGCGTCAAGCACAACTTCCTGGTCAAGGACGTCAAGGACCTCGCGGTCACGATCAAGAAGGCGTTCTACCTCGCGGCGACCGGCCGGCCGGGCCCGGTGCTGGTCGACATTCCCGAAGGACGTCACGCAGGCGAAGACCGAGTTCAGCTACCCGAAGACGGTTTCGCTGCGCTCGTACAACCCGGTCACCAAGGGACACCCGGGGCAGATCAAGAAGGCGGTCCAGTTGCTGCTCGAGGCCAAGCGGCCCATGGTCTACGCCGGCGGCGGCGTGATCCTCAACAACGCGGCGCCGCAGCTGACGCGCCTCGTCCGCCTGCTGGGCTTTCCCTGCACCAACACGCTGATGGGTCTGGGCGCGTTCCCCGGCACCGATCCGCAGTTCACCGGCATGCTCGGCATGCACGGCACGTTCGAGTCGAACATGGCGATGCAGCACTGCGACGTGCTGATCGCCATCGGCGCGCGCTTCGACGACCGCGTCATCGGCAATCCCGCAGCACTTCTTCCGCGCCGACCGCAAGATCATCCACATCGACATCGACCCATCGTCGATTTCCAAGCGGGTCAAGGTCGACGTGCCGATCGTGGGCTACGTCGCCGACGTGCTCGACGAGATGCTGAAGCTGATCGAGTCGTCGCCGCAGCGGCCGGATCCGGCGGCGCTCAAGGCCTGGTGGGCCGAGATCAAGGAATGGCAGCGCGGCGACTGCCTGCGCTACGATCGCAAGAGCGCGCTGATCAAGCCGCAGTTCGTCGTCGAAAAGCTCTACGAACTGACCAGGGGCGACGCCTTCATCACCTCCGACGTCGGCCAGCACCAGATGTGGGCGGCGCAGTACTACAAGTTCGACAAGCCGCGGCGCTGGATCAACTCCGGCGGCCTCGGCACGATGGGTTTCGGGCTGCCGGCGGCGATGGGCGTGCAGCTCGTCAATCCGGAGGCCACGGTCGCCTGCGTCACCGGCGAAGCGTCGATCCAGATGTGCATCCAGGAGCTCTCCACCTGCAAGCAGTACCACCTGCCGATCAAGCTGGTGAACCTCAACAACCGGTACATGGGGATGGTCCGGCAGTGGCAGGAGTTCTTCTACGGCAATCGCTACGCCGCGTCGTACATGGACGCGCTGCCCGACTTCGTCAAGCTCGCCGAGGCGTACGGCCACGTCGGGATGAAGATCGAGAAGCCGGGCGACGTCGAGGGCGCGCTGAAGGAGGCCTTCGCGCTGAAGGACCGGCTGGTCTTCATGGACTTCATCACCGACCAGACCGAGAACGTGTTCCCGATGGTGCCCGGCGGCAAGGGCCTCACCGAGATGATCCTGGCCGAGGAGCTGTGACCATGCGGCACATCCTGTCGATTCTGGTCGAGAACGAGGCGGGCGCGCTGTCGCGGATCTCGGGGCTGTTCTCCGCGCGCGGCTACAACATCGAGTCGCTGACGGTCGCGCCGACCGAGGACCCGACGATGTCGCGGATGACGATCGTCACCGTCGGGTCCGACGACGTCATCGAGCAGATCACCAAGCAGCTGAACAAGCTGGTCGAGGTCGTCAAGGTGGTCGACCTGACCGAGGGCAATCACATCGAGCGCGAGCTGATGCTGGTGAAGGTGCGCGCGGCGGGGAAGGATCGCGACGAGATGAAGCGGCTCGCCGACATCTTCCGCGGCCGCATTCTCGACGTGACGGACAAGAGCTACACGATCGAACTCACGGGCACGGGCAGCAAGCTCGACGCCTTTCTGCAGGCCATCGAGCCCGGCGTGATCCTCGAGACGGTGCGCACCGGCGCGTCGGGGATCGGCCGGGGCGAGCGGATCCTGCGGGTTTGACTTGAACGAGGGGAGTGGAAGATGAAGGTCTATTACGAGAAGGACGCCGACCTGTCGCTGATCAAGGGCAAGAAGGTCACGATCGTCGGCTACGGTTCGCAGGGCCACGCGCACGCGCAGAATCTGAACGACTCCGGCGTCAAGGTCGTCGTCGGCCTGCGCAAGGGGGGCGCGTCGTGGGACAAGGCGAAGAAGGCCGGCCTCAAGGTCGCCGAGGTCGCCGACGCGGTCAAGGGCGCCGACGTCGTGATGATGCTGATGCCCGACGAGAGCATCGCCGCCACCTACAAGGCCGACGTCGAGCCGAACATCAAGAAGGGCGCGACGCTCGCGTTCGCGCACGGCTTCAACATCCACTACGGCCAGGTCCAGCCGCGCGGCGACCTCGACGTCGTGATGATCGCGCCGAAGGCACCGGGCCACACGGTGCGCTCGACCTACGCGGCCGGCGGCGGCGTGCCGATGCTGATCGCCGTGCACCAGGACGCGTCGAAGAAGGCGCGCGACGTCGCGCTGTCGTACGCGGCGGCGATCGGCGGCGGCCGCGCCGGCGTTATCGAGACCAATTTCCGCGAGGAGACCGAGACCGACCTCTTCGGCGAGCAGGCCGTGCTGTGCGGCGGCACCGTCGAGCTGATCAAGGCCGGCTACGAGACGCTGGTCGAGGCCGGGTACGCGCCGGAGATGGCCTACTTCGAGTGCCTGCACGAGCTCAAGCTGATCGTCGACCTCATCTACGAGGGCGGCATCGGCAACATGAACTACTCGATCAGCAACAACGCCGAGTACGGCGAGTACGTCACCGGCCCGAAGATCATCACGCCGGAGACCAAGCGGGCGATGAAGGACGTGCTGACGCGCATCCAGACCGGCGAGTACGCGAAGGACTTCATCCTCGAGAACCGCGCCGGTGCGCCGACGCTGCTGTCGCGGCGCCGCATCACCGCGCAGCACTCGATCGAGACGGTGGGCGAGAAGCTGCGGTCGATGATGCCGTGGATCCGCAAGAACAAGCTCGTCGACCAGTCCCGCAACTGACCCCCGCCTGGCGGGCAGCAGCGCGGCGCCGCCACGGACTGCGCCGCCGGCGCGTAACTGCCGATGGCCGCGGCTGCGCGGCGCGACTGGAATCCCGCTCGACCGGCGGGTGCCCGCGGCAACGGGAGGACGGCATGCGAACGAGACGGCGGCAGCGGGGCTGGGTGGGACTGATCGTCGTCCTGCTCGCGCTGGTCATCGTGGGGTTGCTCGGCCAGTCGGTGCTGCGCGGGATGGGACTCCTCGGCGCCCGGCCGCCGGTCGCGGCCGCGGGCGAGCGGGGCCGCCTGCCTCCCGGCGCCGTGCCAGCAGGCGATGCGGCATCGGCGACACCGGCGTCGTCGGCGCCCATCGACCGCGCCCGTGCCGTCGAGGGCATGGTGCTGCAGGGCGCGGCCGAGCGCGGGCGCCAGGTCAACGAAGGCGAGAAGTGAGCGCGCGGACCGGCGCGATCGCGTCCCGGACGCGGGCGGACGCGCGCATGCGCGCCCGCCCCGGCGCCCCGGGGGTGCCCGATGGGCAATGCTAGAATGACCGTCGGTTTCCGTCGATGCCTGCCGTGTCCTCCTACCCCCATCCGATCATCGCCCGCGAGGGCTGGCCGTTCATCGCCGTCGCGGTGGCGGTCGCGGCGGCGCTCTCCTTCGGCGGGCTGTGGTTCCTCGCCGCGCTGGCCTGGCTCGTCGTGCTGTTCGTCGTGCAGTTCTTTCGCGATCCGCCGCGGATCGTGCCGCAGGGCGCCCACGCGGTGCTGTCGCCGGCCGACGGCCGCATCGTCAAGGTCGAGCGCGCGCGCGACCCGTGGCTGGAGCGCGACGCGCTGAAGATCAGCGTGTTCATGAACGTCTTCAACGTCCACAGCAACCGCAGCCCGGTCGACGGGGTCGTGAAGAACGTCTGGTACCACCCCGGCGCATTCGTCAACGCGGCGCTCGACAAGGCGTCGCTCGAGAACGAGCGCAATGCGCTGCACATCACGACGGTCGCCGGGCAGGACGTGACCTGCGTGCAGGTCGCCGGGCTCATCGCGCGGCGGATCCTCTGCTACGCGAAGACCGGCGACCGGCTCGCCCGCGGCCAGCGCTACGGTTTCATCCGCTTCGGCTCGCGCGTCGACGTCTACCTGGCGCCGGACTCGACGCCGCGCGTCGCGGTCGGCGACAAGGTCGCCGCAACCTCCACCGTCCTCGCCGAGCTGCCGGCCCGATGACCGGCACGCCGACCATCGCGATGACGCTCGCGGGCGGCTTCCCGGGCGGACCGCTGTGAGCGCGCCATGACGGACTTCGACACCCAGCGCGCGCTCGCGAAGAACCGGATTCGCCGGCGCGGCATCTACCTGCTGCCCAACCTGTTCACGACGGCGGCGCTGTTCGCCGGGTTCTACGCGATCGTGCAGGCGATGAACCAGGCATTCGAGCAGGCCGCGATCGCGATATTCGTCGCCATGGTGCTCGACAGCCTCGACGGCCGCGTCGCGCGCCTCACCCGGACGCAGAGCGCGTTCGGCGCCGAGTACGACAGCCTGTCCGACATGGTGAGCTTCGGCGCCGCGCCGGCGCTGGTCATCTACGAGTGGACGCTGAGGGGCATGGGCAAGCTCGGCTGGATCGCCGCGTTCGTCTATTGCGCCGGCGCCGCGCTGCGGCTCGCCCGCTTCAACACCATGCTCGAGGTCGCCGACAAGCGCTGGTTCACCGGCATGCCGAGCCCGGCGGCGGCGGCGCTGGTCGCGGGCTTCGTCTACATCATGCACGACTACGTCATCGACCCGGGCAGCGTCCGCTGGTGGGCCTGGGGCATCACGCTGTTCGCCGGCCTGACCATGGTGAGCAACGTCAAGTACTACTCGTTCAAGACCGTCAACCTCAAGAAGAGCGTGCCGTTCATCGCGATCTTCGCGATCGTCATGTTCCTCGCGCTGCTGTCCTATCAGCCCGCGCTGGTGCTGTTCGCCGGATTCGTCGTCTACGCGCTGTCCGGCTACGTCGGGTCGGCGTACATGTGGCTGAAGCGGCGGAGGCCGCCCCCGCCGCCCGCGAGCTGATCGGCTCGCCCGCCCTTGCGCGTGCCCTCCCCGGAAGCGCCGCGGAGGGCGGGGGAGGATTCTGCCCCCCGGGGACGGAGCCCCGCCCGCCGGGGCCCCTTGCGGCGGTGCAAAATATGCGGTTATAGTTCCGGCATGAGTTGCACTCGCACCTGTGGCCGCCCCGCGCTCCCCGCGCCGACCTCCCTTTCGGGCGGCCCGCTGCTGCTTCTGCTGCGCCCCGCGCGCACATAAACCACCTCCCCCAATTCGAGCCTGACCCCGATCGCCGCCGGAGCACCGGTCGGCGAATCCGTGCAGTTCGTCCGTGCCCCGAGAGCCGACCATGAGCATCGACCCGTCCCGCAAGTACCCGCCCTACGCCGCCATCGCCTTGCCTGACCGGCAGTGGCCGTCGCGGGTGATCGACCGTGCGCCGCAGTGGTGCAGCGTCGACCTTCGCGACGGCAACCAGGCGCTGATCGAGCCGATGGACGCCGAGCGGAAGCTCCGGCTGTTCCGCCTGCTGGTCAGCCTGGGGTACAAGGAGATCGAGATCGGCTTCCCGGCCGCGTCGCAGACCGACTTCGATTTCGTCCGCAAGCTGATCGACGAGCGGATGATTCCGGACGACGTTGCCGTGCAGGTGCTGACGCAGGCCCGCGAGCCGCTGATCCAGCGCACGTTCGAGGCCCTGCGCGGGGTCGAGGCGCGCGATCGTCCACCTGTACAACTCGACCTCGACGACGCAGCGCCGCGTGGTCTTCGGCATGGACCGCGCCGGCATTCGCGACATCGCGGTCGCCGGCGCCAGGGTGATCCGCGATTGCGCCGCCGCGCGTCCGGAGACCGATTGGGTCTTCGAGTATTCGCCCGAGAGCTTCACCGCCACCGAGCTCGACTTCGCCGTCGAGATGTGCGACGCGGTGAACGCCGTGTGGCAGCCGACGCCGGCGCACAAGGTCATCATCAACCTTCCGGCCACGGTCGAGATGGCGACGCCGAACATCTACGCCGACCAGATCGAGTGGATGTCGCGGCACCTCGCGCGCCGCGACTCGATCGTGCTCTCGGTGCATCCGCACAACGATCGCGGCTGCGGCGTCGCCGCGGCCGAGCTCGCGCTGCTGGCCGGCGCGGAGCGGGTCGAAGGCTGCCTGTTCGGCAACGGCGAGCGCACCGGCAACGTCTGCCTCGTGACCCTCGGGCTCAACCTGTTCACGCAGGGCATCGATCCGGGCATCGATTTCTCGGACATCAACGAGATCATCCGGACGGTGGAGTACTGCAACCAGCTGCCGGTGCATCCGCGCCACCCCTACGGCGGCGACCTCGTGTTCACCGCGTTCTCCGGGCTCGCACCAGGACGCGATCAAGAAGGGCCTGGCCGAGCGCGCCGTGCGCACGGCGCGCGGCGACCCGGTATGGGACGTCCCGTACCTGCCGATCGATCCCGCCGACGTGGGCCGGACCTACGACGCGGTCATCCGCGTCAACAGCCAGTCGGGCAAGGGCGGCATCGCCTACCTGCTGGAGCGCGACTGCGGCCTCGCGCTGCCGCGGCTGCTGCAGATCGAGTTCAGCCAGGTGGTGCAGAAGATGGCCGACGCGACGGGCAAGGAACTCGCCTCGGAAGCCATTCGGGCCGCGTTCGACCGCGAGTACGTGGCGGCGACGTCGCCGGTCGCCTACGTCGGCCACCGGGCGGTGCACAACGTCGCCGACGGCACCGTCGAGAAGCTGACGGCGCACCTGGCGGTCGACGGCGTCGAGTGGCAGCTCACCGGTTCCGGCAACGGACCCGTCGATGCGTTCGTCCACGCGCTGCGGGTCGACGGGGGCTTCGACATCCACGTGCAGAACTACCACGAGCACGGCGTGGGCGCCGGCGAGGACGCGACCGCGGTCGCGTACGTGCAGTTGCGCATCGGCGCCGAGCAGACGGTCTACGGCGTCGGCTTCGACCCGAACATCGTCACGGCGACGCTGCGCGCGGTGGTCAGCGCGGTCAACCGCGGCATCGCCCAGGGCATGCTGGTGCGGCCGGACGCGCGGAAGGTCAGTTACGCCTGACGGCGGCGGTGGGTCGCGGCGCGGCGGAAGCGGGAGGGCGGCGATCCGCCACCGCCAATCGCTGGCGCGCCGGGCGGCGTGCGCAGGGACTCCGTTTCGGGTAAAATGCGAATCTGAAAACGACTTTCACATTCGCCGATCTGCATCCACGGCCGGATCGTTCGACGGCCGCCGCACCCGCCCATCCCATGCACGAGGACCCGACGATGAGCACCCCTGCCTACGGCGCCGGCATCGAGATCACCGGCCGCATCACCCCCGAGTACGCCGAAATCCTGACCCCCGACGCCGTCGCGTTCGCCGCGAAGCTGCAGCGCGCGTTCGGCGGCCGGCGCGCGGAACTGCTGGCGAAGCGCGCGCAGCGGCAGGCCGAGCTCGACGCCGGCAAGCTGCCCGACTTCCTGCCCGAGACGCGCGCGGTGCGCGAGGGCGACTGGACGTGTGCGCCGGTCGGAGCGGACATCCAGGACCGCCGCGTCGAGATCACCGGCCCGGTCGACCGCAAGATGATCATCAACGCGCTCAACTCCGGCGCGAAGGTGTTCATGGCCGACTTCGAGGACGCCAACACGCCGCGCTGGGACAACAACCTCCAGGGCCACCTCAACCTGCGCGACGCGATCCGCCGCCGCATCGACTACGTCTCGCCCGAGGGCAAGGCGTACAAGCTGAACGACAAGGTCGCCACGCTGTTCGTGCGCCCGCGCGGCTGGCACCTGCCGGAGAAGCACGTGAAGATCGACGGGCAGGTCATGTCCGGAGGCATCTTCGATTTCGCGCTGTACTTCTTCCACAACGCGAAGGAGCTGGTCGCGCGCGGCAGCGGCCCGTACTTCTACCTGCCGAAGATGGAGAGCCACCTCGAGGCGCGGCTCTGGAACGACATCTTCGTGATGGCGCAGGACACGCTGGGCGTGCCGCGCGGCACGATCAAGGCGACGGTGCTGATCGAGACGATCCTCGCCGCCTACGAGATGGACGAGATCCTGCACGAGCTGCGCGAGCACTCGGCCGGGCTCAACTGCGGGCGCTGGGACTACATCTTCTCGTGCATCAAGAAGTTCCGGAACAACGCCGACTTCTGCCTCGCCGACCGGGTGCTGGTCACGATGACGACGCACTTCCTGCGCAGCTACGCGGAGCTGTGCATCAAGACCTGCCACCGCCGCAACATCCACGCGATGGGCGGCATGGCGGCGCAGATTCCGGTCAAGAACGACGAGCAGGCCAACGCCGAGGCCTTCGCCAAGGTGAAGGCCGACAAGGAGCGCGAGGCGACGTACGGCCACGACGGCACGTGGGTCGCGCACCCGGCGCTGGTGCCGGTGGCGATGGAGGCGTTCGACCGCCTGATGCCGGCGCCGAACCAGATCGCGAGCAGGAAGCGCGACGACGTCAAGGTCGTCGCGGCCGACCTGATCAAATTCGAGCCCGAGCAGCCGATCACCGAGAAGGGGCTGCGCCTCAACATCAACGTCGCGATCCAGTACATCGGCGCGTGGCTGGCCGGGCAGGGTGCGGTGCCGATCTTCAACCTGATGGAGGACGCGGCCACCGCCGAGATCTCGCGCTCGCAGGTCTGGCAGTGGATCCGCTCGCCCAAGGGCAAGCTCGACGACGGCCGCAAGGTCACCAGGGAGATGGTCGGTGCGATGATCCCCGAGGAGATGCAGAAGATCCGCGACCTCCTCGGCGCCGCGTTCGGCGAGGGCAAGTACGACGACGCGGCGAAGATCTTCGCCGACCTCGTCAACAACGACACCTTCGTCGAGTTCCTGACGCTGCCGGCGTACGAGCGGATCGACTGATCCGCGGCGGCGCGTCGCGGGTGCACCCGAGCAACTCATGACGACCATTCGACCGCACGACACGCCGCTGCGCATCGGCATTCTCGGTTCCGCCAACATCGCCAGGCAGTTCGCGCGTGACGTGGCACCGAGCAGGGCGGTACGCATTGTTGCGGTGGGCAGTCGCGACGCGGACACCGCGGCGGCCTTTGCAGCGGCCCACGGATTGGCCCGCCACCACGGCAGCTACGCGGCGCTGCTGGCGGACGCCGAAGTCGATGCCATCTACCTGCCGCTGCCCAACAGCCTGCATGCCGAATGGACAATCAGGGCGATGGAATGCGGCAAGCACGTCCTGTGCGAAAAGCCATTGGCGCTGGGTCGTGACGAGGTGCGCGCCATGTTCGACGCGGCCCGGCGCCACGGGGTCATGCTGCTCGAGTCCTTTCCTTATCAGTTTCAGCCGCAGACCATCGACATGCTGGCGCTGTTGCAGGAGGGCGCCATCGGTGCGGTTCGCTCGGTTCAGGCGTGTTTCGGTTTCACGTTGCCGAATTCGCAGGACAACATCCGGATGAAGCCGGAGCTTGGCGGTGGCGCGCTGCTGGACGCCGGAAGCTACCCGCTGAGCCTGATACGCCTGGCCATGGGATGCGCGCCGGCGCGGGTGCACGCCGATGCGACCTGGGCCGCCACCGGCGTGGACATCAGTCTGGTGGCGACGCTGCACTACGCCGATGGGCGCCGCGCGCAGCTATCCTGCGCCATGGACGCAGCCAACCATCGCCGCGCCACCATCGTGGGCTCGAAGGGCACGATCGAGACCGAATACCTGAACCACACGAGCGAGCAGGCCGGTGGTCACCCTTACGGCTACCTGCCCAGCCAGCTGCGCGTGCGCCGTGGTACGGCCAACACCATTCCGTTCGAGGCAATCCACTCGCCGGTCGGCAGCGGCTTCCTGTTTGCTGCGGAGGCGTTCGCCCGGATGGTGGCCCAGCGGGACTTCGAGGCCATCGATCGCGCGGCGCAGGCCAGCCGCGACAACGCGGCCACCTTGGAGGCCATCGCCCAAAGCGCGCGGCTGGAGCGAACCGTCGGCCTGCCCCTCACTTCGCGTTCGGGTCCGACCGGGGGGGCGAGCGCGGAAAGTCGTTGACATTCAATCGCAGGCGCCCACAATGCGGGACCCCACCGGGTAACCAAGGAGCGCTGCACATGAACTGGTCGCCCGTCTGGATTTCCCGCGTCGCCCTGCTTTGCGCGGTGTTCACGGCGCCGGCGCAGGCCTTGGTCTTCACCGTCACCAATACGGGCGATTCCGGACCGGGCAGCTTCCGCCAGGCGCTGCTCGACGCGAACGCGGCACCCGGTCTCGACTCGATCGAATTCAACGTTCCGGGTCCGGGCGTTCACACGATCGCGCCGGCAACGGCGCTGCCGAACATCACGAGTCCGGTGCTGATCGACGGCTACACGCAGCCCGGCGCCAGCCCCAATACGAACGCCCTCGGTGCCGGCATCAACGCGGTGCTGCAGATCCAGCTCGATGGCACGACCAGCGGCGGGCTCTTCCTGTTCACCGGCAGCGGCGGCTCGACCATTCGCGGGCTGATCATCAACGGCTCGTCGAGCGACAAGATCCTGAGCTGGGTCAGCAACGTCACCGTCGTCGGCAACTTCATCGGCACCAATGCCGCCGGAACCGCCGCAGCATCCGGTGCGTTCGGCGGTTTCGGGGTCCGGATCGACCAGACCGCGACCAACGCGACCATCGGCGGTCCCAACCCCGCCGACCGCAACCTGATCTCCGGCAGCAGCCAGGGCAGCGTGATCCTGCCGTTCCCGAGCACCACCGGTCACCTGATCCAGGGCAATTACGTCGGCACCGACGTCACCGGAACGGTGGCCCTCAACACGGCCGGCTCGTCCACGATCGGCCTCGCCAACATCGGCGGGGCAAACGTGCTCGGCAACCTCGTCTCCGGCAACCTGGGCGGAGGCGTGCGGCTGTTCGGCAACAACGTGTTCCGGGGCAACCTGGTCGGCACGCAGCGCGACGGCGTCACCGCGCTGCCCAACGGCAACTTCGGCGGAATGTCCATCGACGGCGACGGGTCGACGATCGGCGGATCGGGCGCGGGACAGGGCAACGTCATCGCGTTCAACGTCAACAGCGGAATCGATTTCAACATCGGCCGTTTCAACAACCGCATCACGCAGAACTCGATCCACTCCAACACCGCCCTCGGCATCACCCTCGTGCACAGTGGCACGCCGCTCCCCAACGATCCGGGGGACCTGGATACGGCGCCCGGCAACAACGGCCAGAATTACCCGGTGATCACGTCGGCAGCGATCTTGGCAGGCACGGCCACCATCTCGGGCACGATCAACAGCAACGCCGGCACGAGCCTGCACCTCGAGTTCTTCGCGAGTGCGGTTTGCGATGCGTCGGGCTTCGGCGAGGGCAAGACCTTCATCGGCGCCACCGACGTCGCCACCGACGGTGCCGGCAACGCGAGCTTCGGCCCGCTGGCGTTCGCGGTGCCGGTGGGCGAGGGCGTCATCACGTCGACCGCCACCAGCCCTGCCGGCGACACCTCGGAGTTTTCGCAATGCCCCGTCGCGGGCCCGGCGGCGACGTCGACGGCCCTCGTCTCGTCGCTCAATCCGTCGACGGTCGGCCAGTCGGTGACCTTCACCGCGACGGTCACCGGCGCGAGCCCCACCGGCACCGTCCAGTTCCGGGACGGGGCCGGGAATCTGGGCGCCCCGGCGCCGCTGACCGGGGGCGTTGCCACCCTCGCCACCTCCGCGCTGACGCAGGGCACGCATCCGATCACCGCCGTCTACGGCGGCGACGCAGGCAATGCCTCCAGCACGTCGCCGGTCGTGAACCAGGTGGTGAATCCGGTCGCGGCCGGCGCCACGACCACCGCGCTGGTGTCGTCGCTGAATCCGTCGACGCTCGGCCAGGCGGTCACCTTCACCGCGACGGTGACCGGCGTGACGCCGACCGGAACCGTGCAGTTCTTCGACGGGGCGACGAGCCTCGGGACCGCGCCGGTGGGCGGTGGGGTTGCCACGCTGACGACCTCCGCGCTGACGCTGGGTACGCACCCGATCACGGCGACCTACGGGGGCGACGCCCAGAATGCGCCGAGCACGTCGCCCACGGTGCTGCAGGTCGTCAACGTCGTCGTCAATCCGCCGCAGGGTCCGACGCAGCCGATTCCCACGCTGGGCGAGCTCGCGCTGCTGCTGCTCGCCGCGCTCGTCGCGACGACCGGGTTCGCGGGCATTCGCCGCCGCCGCAGCTGACGGGTCCGCATTCGGGCCGCCGGGGGGGCCGAACGCTGCCCCCGCATTTCCTGCGGCGGCGAGCCGCAGGCCCCGGCCCGCTTCGCTGCCGACACGCCAGGCGGCATTAGCGCAGGTTATCGTTCACATTGGCACAGTCAATTGGACGGGCTCTGCCGCGCGGCGCGCACAATCAATCATCGTCGGAAGAATGCGGTGTCCGGCGGTCGCAGCTTTCGCGCCGGCGGCAACGTCCTGCCGGGGCGCTCACCTCGAGAGGAGATGCACGATGAAGAGTCTCAAAGGCACCAAGACGCACGACAACCTGAAGGCCGCGTTCGCCGGCGAATCGCAGGCGAACCGCCGCTACCTGTACTTCGCAAACAAGGCCGACGTCGAAGGCCAGAACGACGTCGCGGCGCTGTTCCGCTCGACGGCGGAAGGCGAGACCGGCCACGCGCACGGCCACCTCGATTATCTGGCGCAGGTGGGCGACCCGGCGACGGACCTGCCGATCGGCAGCTCGCGCCAGAACCTCAAGGCGGCAGTCGCCGGGGAAACGCACGAGTACACCGACATGTACCCGGGCATGTCCAAGTCCGCGCGCGACGAAGGCTTCGAGGAAATCGCCGACTGGTTCGAGACGCTGGCGAAGGCCGAGCGGTCGCACGCCAACCGGTTCCAGAAGGCGCTCGACGCGTTGACGGACTGAGTCGCCGCCGGTTGGAGCGGACGCCGGCGGTGACGGCGCCGCTCGACCTGGCAGAAATGCCTGAACCGCGGCGGCGGCGCGTAGCCGCAGCCGCCGCGGCAACGGTTCGCCGTTGCACCATCTTCATCCAACGAGTCCACGATGACCGTCCGCGAAGGCAGCCTCGAAGCGCCCACGCGCCACCCGATCGACTGGCGCAATCCCGAGTTCTACGACAGCGAAGCGCTGTTCAAGGAGATGGAGCGCGTCTTCGACATCTGTCACGGCTGCCGCCGCTGCGTGAGCCTGTGCCAGTCGTTCCCGACGCTGTTCGACCTGGTCGACGAGAGCAAGACGATGGAGGTGGACGGGGTCGCGAAGGACGACTACTGGAAAGTGGTCGACCAGTGCTACCTGTGCGACGTCTGCTACATGACCAAGTGCCCGTACGTTCCGCCGCATCCGTGGAACCTCGATTTTCCGCACCTGATGCTGCGCGCCAAGGCGGTGAAGTTCAAGCAGGACGGCGCGCGTTTCCGCGACCGGCTGCTCACCAGCACCGACGCGGTCGGCAAGCTCGCGACCATACCCGTCGTCGTGCAGGCGGTGAACTGGGCGAACCGCACGCCGTCGATGCGCAAGCTGATGGACAGCGCGCTGGGCGTGGCGCAGGAGACGCGGCTGCCCCCGTACGACTCGAAGCACTTCCGCAAGACGGCCGGCGCCTCCGTCGCCTGGCCCGTGCGCGACGGCGAGCGCACGCCGGGCAAGGTCGTCGTCTTCTCGACCTGCTACATCAACTACAACGAGCCGGGGATCGGCCACGACCTGCTGGCGATCCTCGCCCACAACGAGATTTCCTACCGCCTGGTCGAGAAGGAGGCGTGCTGCGGCATGCCCAAGCTCGAGCTCGGCGACTTCGAGGCGGTGGACCGCCTCAAGAACGTCAACATCCCGGCGCTGGCGGCGCTGGCCCGCGAAGGCTACGCGATCATGACGTCGGTGCCCTCGTGCACGCTGATGTTCAAGCAGGAGCTGCCGCTGATGTATCCGGACGACGCCGACGTCAAGGCGGTCCGCGAGGCGATGTTCGACCCGTTCGAGTACCTGGTGCTGCGCGACAAGGACGGCCTGCTGAAGAAGGACTTCAAGCGGCCGCTGGGCAAGGTCAGCTACCACATCCCGTGCCACTCGCGCGTGCAGAACGTCGGCCAGAAGACGCGCGAGGTGCTCGAGTGGGTGCCGGACACCACGGTGAGCACGGTCGAGCGCTGCGCGGGCCACGACGGCACCTACGGCGTGAAGAGCGAGTTCATCGAGGCGTCGATGAAGATCGGCAAGCCGGTGTTCCGCCAGATGGCGCAGGACGAGCCGCAGTTCGTCAGTTCCGACTGCCCGATCGCCGGCCGGCGCATCCAGCAGGGCATCGGGGAATCCGGCGCGGCCGAGCCGGCGAGGGCGCATCCGCTGACGCTGATCCGGATGGCCTACGGCATCGAATGACCACGCGGTGCGCTGTCCAGGCGCGCCGCGGAACCCGCCGGAGCGGCCGAGGCTCGAACCGACGGGACCATGAAACCGGAGAATCGCATGACATCGACGACCAGGGAGACGCGCATGCCGCGCATCACGCGTGAATCGCTGCTGACGCTCGAGGCCTACGCCAAGGCGCGCAAGGATTTCCGCGCCCGGGTGCTCGCGCACAAGAAGCCGCGCACCATCCACCTCGGCGAGCACCTGACGCTGGTGTTCGAGGACGAGCTGACGCTGCGCTACCAGATCCAGGAAATGCTGCGGATCGAGAAGACCTTCGAGGAGGCGGGCATCCAGGACGAGCTCGATGCGTACAACCCGCTGGTGCCGGACGGCACCAACCTCAAGGCGACGATGCTGATCGAGTACGCGGACGTCGACGAGCGCCGCGTTGCGCTGGGCCGCCTCAAGGGCATCGAGGACCGCGTCTGGGTGCAGGTCGAAGGCTGCCCGAAGGTGTATGCGATCGCCGACGAGGACCTCGAGCGCGAGAACGAGGAAAAGACCTCCGCGGTCCACTTCCTGCGCTTCGAGTTCAGCCCGGAGATGATCGCGGCGCTGAAGTACGGCGTGGCGCTCGGCATCGGCGTCGATCACCCGAACTACGCCGCGGCCATTCCTGCGCTGGGCGCCGAGTCGCGCGGAGCGCTCGCCGCCGACTTCGGCTGAGCCGTCGGAGTTCGTCGAGGGGCGTCGCGCTGACGCCGTCGCCCCGTCAGCCGGGCGACGCGGCGGTCCCCGGCGGGCGGCGCAGCCGGTAGATGCGATCGGTCGACGGCTCGCCGCGCAGCGTCGAGGCGAACGGCAGCGGGTCCGCGGCAAAGCCTGCGGCCAGGGCCGCGCGACGCGACGCCTCGTTGCGCTCGTCGGTCTGCGCGACGAGCGTCAGGACATCGGTCGCCGCGAACAGCCGATCCGCCATCGCCCGCACCACCTCGCTCGCGACGCCGCGGCGCTGGAAGGTGCCGAAGACCAGGTACGCGATGTCGGCCTCGCCGTCCGCGTGACGCACGGTCGCCTGGAACCACCCCGCGGCGCGGCCCGTTCCGCGCTCGAAGGCGATCCAGTTGAGCCAGACTTCGTCGGGCCGGCCGCTGCCGCGGCGCCAGCCCGCGAAGCGCTCGCGCAGCTCCGTGGCGTCCGCCGGCATCGGCAGGTCGATGAAACGGTAGAGCGCCGGATCGGCGAACGCGGCGTAGCACGTCTCGGCGTGCGCGAGACGCAGCGGCTCGAGATCGAGCCGCGCCGTCGCGATCGGTGCCGCAAGGCTCGCGGTGGCGTTCAATCGCGGAAGTTCTCGTATTGCAGCGGGTAGTCGGTGACGGCGCCCTTCACCAGCGCGATCGCCGCCTGCAGGTCGTCGCGCTTGGCGCCGGACACGCGCACCGAGTCGCCCTGGATCGAACCCTGCACCTTGATCTTGCTCTCCTTCAGCAGCTTGACGATCTTCTTGGCCGTTTCCTGCTCGACCCCCGTGCGCACGGTGATGAGCCGCTTCACCTTGTTGCCCGAGATCTTCTCGATGTCACCCTCCTTGAGCGAGCGGCTGTCGACCTGCCGCTTGGCGAACTTGGCGCCGAGCACGTCCATCACCTGGCCGAGCTTGAACTCGTCGTCGGCGTAGAGCGTCAGCGCCTTGCCGTCGTACTCGACGCGCGAGTCCGAGCCCTTGAAGTCGAACCGGGTGCTGATTTCCTTGTTGGCCTGGTCGATGGCGTTGCGCACTTCGACCTGATTGACTTCGGAGACGATATCGAACGAGGGCATGGCGATTTCCGGGCTGGGTGGATGGGTGGCAGGGCCGCGCGGGGCGGCGGAGGGCAAGTGAGGGCAACTGAGGTCAATCGAGGGCAGCCGAGGGGAACTCAGGGCAACGCGCGGGCTCCGGCGATGACTCGCGCCAGCTCGGCCTCGACGGCGGCGAGCGGTCCGGTCCAGTCGAGGAACGCGTGCTGGCGGAAGATCGACAGCGTCGGATACCACGGCGAACGGTCCGGGTGGAGCCGCCAGCGCCAGCACGCATTGTAGCGGTCGAGCAGCCAGACCGGCTTGCCGAGCGCGCCGGCGACGTGGGCGACCGCCGTATCGGTCGTGACGACGAGGTCGAGCGCCGCGATGATCGCGGCGGTGTCGCCGAAATCGCGGATCTCCCCGGTCCAGTCGACGATGCGATCCGCGAGCGCGCCCAGCGGGGTCCGGTCGCCGGCCGCGCCCGGCTGCAGGCTGACGAACGAGGCGCCCGGCTGGGCGACGATCGGCGCCAGCGCCGCGACCGGCACCGACTTGTGCCGGGTGAGGTAGCCGTGGTCGCCGCGATGGAGCGCCGACCACGCCAGGCCGACCTTGAGCCCGGGCAGCGCGGCCACGCGCGGCGACCAGGTCTCGACGCGATCGTCGGGCGCGGCCAGATAAGGTACGGGACCGGGCAGACGTTCCGGCACGACGTCGAGCAGGTACGCGAGCGACAGCACCGAGGTGCGCGCGGCAGGCGCCCGTTCCAGCGCGTCGACGGCGACGGCGTCGTTCAGCAGGTGGTCGACCCCGGCCAGCGAGGCGAGCAGCGGCGCGAGCGGCCGCCAGTAGCCGTCGACGACGAAGACGAGCGCACCGGCCCGCTCGCGCGCCGCCGGCACGAACCGCGCGAACTGCACGACGTCGCCCAGGCCCTGCTCGCAGAACACGAGCAGCGTGCCGTCGATCTTCGCGCCGCCCCAGACCGGCAGCGCCGGAAACCGCCGCGCGGGACCGTAGCGGCCATCGGGCCGGTCCTCGAATGCACGCAGCCCCCGCGGGTAGTCGCCGCGCCCGAGCAGCGTGCTGGCGATGCCGAACTTGGCGTCGAAGTCGGTCGGGTCGAGCGCGGACGCCTGCTTGTACGCATCCTCGGCGCGGTCGAGGTCGCCCGACCAGTGACGAAGCGCCGCCAGTGTCTGCCAGAACGGCGCGTAGGCCGGTGCGGGCCGGGCGCGCGCTTCCATCGCGGCCAGCGCCGGGTCGAGCTCGCCCTCGAGCGCCTGCGCGAACGAAACCCCGACGATCGCGCCGGGGTGATCCGGTCGCGCGGCGAGCGCGCGCTCGAAGGCGGCGCGGGCGCGCGCGGGATCGCCGGAGCGGTTGTGCATGTCGCCGAGGTTCACCGCCGCGTCGGCGAAGCCGGCGTCGAGCGAGAGCGCCCGCTCGAACGCGCGGATCGCCTCGGGCCGGTTGCCGGCGTGCGCCAGCGCGATGCCCAGGTTGTTCCAGGCGCTGGTGTAGCCGGGATCGCGCGCGACGGCGCTCTCGAGGTGGAACATCGCGTCGCGAGGTCGGCCCGCGCGGATCAGCGCGAAGCCCAGGTTGTGCCGCCCGACGGTGCCGTCGGGGTCGATGGCGACCGCCCGCTCGAGGCGCGCGACGGCCAGCGGGGCCCGGCCCATCGCCAGGGCCAGCGTGGCCGCGTTGCTCAGCGCCGTCGGGACGTCGGGGTGCGCGGCAAGGTAGCGCGCGTACGTGTCCTCGGCCTCCTGCAGCCGGCCGGCCTGGTGCAGGCGCAGCGCCTGGACGAGCAACCCGCGGTCGGGAAGGCTTTCGGCGGCAGCCGCCATCGCCGGCGCGGCTACTTGCCGCGCTTGCGGCGATTGGCCCCGATGCGCAGGCGCAGCGCGTTGAGCTTGATGAAGCCCTCGGCGTCCTTCTGGTCGTACGCCCCCGCGTCGTCCTCGAACGTCGCGATCGTCGTGTCGAACAGCGAGTCGTGCTTCGACGCCCGGCCGATGCACAGGATCGTGCCCTTGTAGAGCTTGAGCCGCACGGTGCCGTTCACGGTCGCCTGCGACGCGTCGATCAGGCCCTGCAGCAGCGTGCGCTCCGGGCTGAACCAGTAGCCGTTGTAGACCATCCGCGCGTAGCGGGGCATCAGGTCGTCCTTCAGCGCCAGCACCTCGCGGTCGAGGGTGAGCGATTCCATCGCGCGGTGCGCCTTCAGCATGATCGTCCCGCCGGGCGTCTCGTAGCACCCGCGCGACTTCATGCCGACGTAGCGGTTCTCCACCATGTCGAGCCGGCCGATGCCGTGACGGCCGCCGTACTCGTTGAGCGTGGTCAGCACCTGCGCCGGCGAGAGCTTCTTCCCGTCGATCGCCACGATGTCGCCGTGCTTGTACTCGATCTCGACCACCTGCGCCTTCCCCGGCGCCTTTTCGGGCGACACGGTGCGGCGCCACATCGACGCCTCGGGCTCGAAGTTCGGGTCCTCGAGGATTCCGCCCTCGTAGCTGATGTGCAGCAGGTTGGCGTCCATCGAGTACGGCGCGCCGCCCTTGCGCTTCTTGAAGTCGACCGGGATGCCGTGCTTGTCGGCGTAGGCCAGCAGCTTCTCGCGCGACAGCAGGTCCCACTCGCGCCACGGCGCGATGATCCTGACGTCGGGCATCAGCGCGTAGGCGGTGAGCTCGAAGCGGACCTGGTCGTTGCCCTTGCCGGTGGCGCCGTGGCTGACCGCGTCGGCGCCCGTCTCGCGGGCGATCTCGACCAGCCGCTTGCCGATCAGCGGGCGCGCGATCGACGTGCCGAGCAGGTACTCGCCCTCGTACACGGCGTTGGCGCGGAACATCGGGAACACGAAGTCGCGGACGAACTCCTCGCGCAGGTCCTCGACGTGGATGTTCTTCTTCCTGATGCCGAGCAGCTCGGCCTTGCGGCGCGCCGGCTCGACCTCCTCGCCCTGGCCGATGTCGGCCGTGAACGTGATGACTTCGCAGCCGTAGGTGTCCTGCAGCCACTTCAGGATGACCGAGGTATCGAGACCGCCGGAATAGGCGAGGACAACTTTCTTGGGTTTCATGGAGGTGGGCATGTCGTCGGGGAAGGGTTGGGGTTCAGTCGATCTTGAGGCCGAGGCGGCGGATCACCGGGGTCCAGCGCTCGGTCTCCGACCGGATCAGCGCGGACAGGTCGTCGGGCGCGCCGCCGATGAGCTGGAAGCCCGCGGCGTTCATCTTCTGCACGACGTCGGGTTGCTTGAGGATCGCGTCGATCTCGGCGTTGAGGCGGGCGACGACCGCCCGCGGCGTGCCCGCGGGCACCATCACGCCGTTCCACGCCAGCGCCTCGAAGCCGGGATAGCCCGACTCGGCGATCGCCGGCAGCTCCGGCAGGAGCGGAAAGCGCTTTGCCGTCGTGACCGCGATCGCGCGCAGCTTTCCGGCCTGGATCTGCGGCTGCAGCGGCTGCATCACCGCGAACATCATCTGGGTCTCGCCCTGCACGGTCGCGGTGACCGCCGGCGGCGAGCCGTTGAAAGGCACGTGGACCGCGTCGATCCCCGCCATCGACTTCAGCAGCTCCATGTTGAGGTGCGACGAGCTGCCGTTGCCGACCGACGCGTAGTTGAGCTTGCCCGGGTTCGCCTTGGCGTACGCCACGAGCTCGGCCAGGTTCTTCACCGGCAGCGCCGCGTTCACCGCGAGCACGTTCGGCTGGCTCGACGTGATGATCACCGGGGCCAGGTCCTTCGCGACGTCGTAGGGCAGCTTCTGCAGCAGCGGGCCGAACGCCAGGGGGCCGTTGAAGCCGAGGACCATCGTGTAGCCATCGGGCGCGGACTTCGCGACCTCGGCGACCGCGACCGTGCCCCCGGCCGCCGGCTTGTTCTCGACGATGACCGGCTGGCCCAGCCGGTCCTTGAGCTTGTCGGCGATGGTGCGGCCCAGCACGTCGATCGAGCTGCCCGCCGGCGCGGTCATCAGGAAGCGGATCGGCTTGTCGGGCCAGGCCTGCGCCGTGGCCGGGCCGGCGAGGACGGCGGCGGCGGCGAGCGTGATTGCCGCGAGCGCGTGGCGTCGTTTCATGCGGGGACTCCGGGAGGTCGTTGCGCCCGGGCGCGGCCGGGACGGGTCGTGCGCGCGCCGGCGGCCGGCGCGTGCAGGGAGGGGTTGTGCCGACGCGGAAACATTCGGCGTCGGGTGCTCAGCCGGTGACACGGCCGCAGACGAGGTATTCGAGCAGCGCCTTCTGCGCGTGCAGCCGGTTCTCCGCCTCGTCCCAGACGACGCTCTGCGGGCCGTCGATGACCTCGGCGGCGACTTCCTCCCCGCGGTGCACTGGCAGGCAGTGCATGAACAGCGCGTCGGGCTTCGCCTGCTTCATCATGTCGGCGTCGACCTGCCAGTCGGCAAAGGCCTTGAGACGCTCGGCATTCTCGGCCTCGAAGCCCATGCTCGTCCAGACGTCGGTGGTGACGAGATCGGCGCCGCGGCAGGCGTCCATCGGGTCGCCGAAGACCGCGCAGTGCGCGCGCTCGGCCGCGGACAGCGTCCCGACATCGAGCGCGTAGCCCGCGGGCGACGACACGTTGACGGTGAAGCCGAAGATCGCCGCGGCCTGCAGCCAGCTCGTCAGCATGTTGTTGGCGTCGCCGATCCACGCCACGGTGCGCCCGGCGATCCCGCCGCGGTGCTCGACGTAGGTGTAGACGTCGGCCAGGATCTGGCACGGATGGTGTTCGTTGGTGAGCCCGTTGATCACCGGCACCCGCGAGTGCTCGGCGAACCGTTCGATGATCGTCTGCTCGAAGGTGCGGATCATCACCACGTCGACCATCCGGGAGATCACGCGGGCGACGTCCTCGATCGGCTCGCCGCGCGAGAGCTGCGTGTCGCCGCGCGTCAGGTTGATCGCGATGCCGCCGAGCTGGTTCATCCCCGCCTCGAACGACACGCGGGTGCGCGTGCTGGCCTTCTCGAACACCATCGCCAGCGTGCGGTCGCGCAGCGGCTGGTACAGCTCGTAGCGCTTGAAGCGATCCTTGATCCAGCGCGTCCGCGCGAAGAGGTGGGCGAACTCCTCGGGCGAGAAATCGCTGAGCTGCAGGAAGTGCTTGGGCGGGTCGGAGGCCATGGGCAGACGGGGGCGGCGACTGGGGGGGGACGGGGGGGCGACTGCGGGCGGCGCGGGGCGCGGGATCGCGCGGTTTGCGCCCGTCAACTTCAGTCAAAACAAGATATTAGCATGCGTCGCCCGGGGTCCCGCGGTGCCGACGATTGATCCGCGTCAATGCGTCATGCGGCCGCACCGCGTAGTGTCCGCTGACGCGCGGTTTTCCGCGCACGGGGTCCATCGATGAACGCGCCTGCGCCGATCCTGGCCGAAGCAGCCGACCTGCCGCCGCTCTTCATCCGCGGCCGGCGCCTGCTGCCGATCGTCCAGGGCGGGATGGGCGTCGGGGTGTCGGCGCACCGGCTCGCCGGCACCGTCGCATCGCTGGGCGCCGTCGGCACGATCGCCAGCGTCGACCTGCGCCGGCACCACCCCGACCTGCTCGCGGCGACGGCGCACGCGCCGAAGGCCGAGGTGGACGCCGCGAACCTCGTCGCGCTCGACCGCGAGATCGTCGCCGCGCGCGCGCTGGCCGCCGGTCGCGGGATGGTGGCGGTCAACGTGATGCGCGCCGTCTCGGAATACGCCCGCTACGTGCGCCAGTCCTGCGTCAGCGGCGCCGACGCGATCGTCGTCGGCGCCGGGCTTCCGCTCGACCTGCCCGACCTCTCGGCCGACCCACCCCGAGGTCGCGCTGATACCGATCCTCTCCGATGCCCGCGGCATCGCGCTGATCGTGAAGAAGTGGGCGCGCAAGGGACGCCTGCCGGACGCGATCGTGATCGAGCATCCGCGCTACGCGGGCGGGCACCTCGGCGCGGCGAAGATCGCCGACCTCGGCGACCCGCGCTTCGATTTCGAGAACGTGATTCCGGAGACGCTCGCGTTCTTCCGCGCCGAGGGCATCGCCGACGGCGCGATACCGCTGATCCCCGCGGGCGGCATCAACACCCACGAGCGCGTCCGCGAACTCATCGCGCTCGGCGCCTCGGCGGTGCAGCTCGGAACCGCGTTCGCGGTGACCGAGGAGGGCGACGCCGACGCCGATTTCAAGCGCGTGCTCGCCGGCGCCGACGCCGGAGGACATCGTCGAGTTCATGAGCGTCGCCGGCCTGCCGGCGCGCGCCGTGCGCACCCCCTGGCTCGCGAAGTACCTCGAGCACCTGCCGAAGCTCACCGCGGTCGCGCGCAAGAAGCCGCGGTGCACGCTCAAGTTCGACTGCCTCGTCCAGTGCGGCCTGCGCGACGGCAACGCCGGGGTCGGCCAGTTCTGCATCGACCAGAAACTGGCCGAAGGGCTCGGCGGCGACGTCGGCAAGGGGCTGTTCTTCCGCGGCGCCGCGGCGCTGCCCTTCGGTTCCGAGATCCGCCCGGTCAGCGATCTCGTCGCGTACCTGCTGACCGGCCGGCGACCGGCTCCGCTGGTCCCGGCGGCAGGGTAGTCGGGTCCCGGGGGCGCGGCGCCACCGCGTGCGGCGGGTGCCTGCCGCTGCGGTGCTAGAATCCGGGCCGTCATGGATCCCGCGGGTCAACACGACGTCGTCATCTGGGGTCTCACGACAGCCGGCCGGCCCTTCCGGCCGAGCGACTGGGCCGAGCGGCTCGCGGGCCTGACGTCGGCGTTCGGCGCCAATCAGAAACTCGCGTACTCGCCGTTCGTCCGGCCGGTCACCGTCGCCGGCGTGAAGGCGGTCGTCGTCGGCAGCAAGCTCTCGGAGCTCGAGCCGCGGCTGTTCCAGTTCCTGCTCGGCTTCGCCCACGACAACGAGCTCGTCGTGCATCGCACCGCCGGCGCGCTGGCGTCGCCGCAGACGCTCGTGCCGCCGTCGCCGGCATCCCGCCCCGCCGCCGGTCCCGGGGAGCCGCGGGAGCCGGTCTGACCGGGCGAGGGCTTCGCCCCGCGCGCCGGCCCGGCACGCGCGGGCCCGTCGCGCCAGCCGGAGCCCCGGCGCGCCCGAAGGCAAAAAAAGAGCGCCCGGAGGCGCTCTTTGCTGTCGGCGGACCGACGCCGGCCGATCAGGCCAGCGCCTTGATCGCCTGCGCGAGGCGCGACTTGGTGCGCGACGCGGTGTTCTTGTGGACGATCTTCTTGTCGGCGATGCGGTCGATCACCGCCTGCGACGCCTGAAGCTGCGACGTGGCGGCGGACTTGTCGCCCTTGGCGATCGCCTTCTTCACCTTCTTGACCGCGGTGCGCAGCGCCGACTTGAGGCTCGCATTGCGCTGGCGGGTTTCTTCCGCTTGCCGGGCGCGCTTGCGGGCTTGGACGGAGTTGGCCATGGCTGTAAATCCTTCGTGTGCTTTGAGTTGCCGAAAAAGACCTAGCATAATAGCAGCTTGGCGCAGGTCGCGCAAGACGCGGGTCGGCTCGGCCGACGTGTCCCGGCAGCCGTCCGGGACCCCGCCGCCGCGCCTCCGATTTGCCCCCCCAGCGGCTCCCCACCCCCTCCCATCGCCCCCGGATGTCCCCTTCCCGCCGCCCGCCGAAGTCGCGCCACCTCCCGCGTCGCGTCCGATGAGCCTGCTGCGCTCGCTTTCCACGGTCAGCGGCATGACGCTGCTGTCCCGGATCACCGGCCTCGTGCGCGAGAGCATCAAGGCCAGCGCCTTCGGCGCGGGCTTCGCGATGGACGCGTTCGAAGCGGCGTTCCGGCTGCCCAACATCCTGCGGCGCCTGTTCGCCGAGGGGGCATTCTCGCAGGCGTTCGTGCCGATCTTCGCCGAGTACCGCCGCACGCGGGGCGAGGACGAGACCCGGGCGCTGATGAGCCGCGTCGCTTCGCTGCTGGCGTTCTCGCTGCTCGGCCTGTCGGTGATCGGGGTGCTCGCGGCGCCGTGGCTCGTCTATGCGCTCGCGGCGGGCTTCGCGCGGACGCCGGGCAAGGTGGAGCTCACCGCCGAGCTCATCCGCATCGTGTTCCCGTACATCCTGTTCGTTTCGCTGATCTCGCTGGCGGGCGGCGTGCTGAACGTGTTCCGCCGGTTCGCGATCCCGGCGTTCACGCCGGTGCTGCTGAACGTGTCGATCATCGGTGCCGCCGTCTTCCTCGCGCCGTACTGCGAGCCGCCGGTGAAGGCGCTGGCCTGGGGCGTGCTGATCGGCGGCGTCGCGCAGCTCGCGCTGCAGATCCGGCCGCTGGCGAAGATCGGCATGCTGCCGAGGCTGCGCTTCGACTGGCGGGACGAGGGCGTCCGCCGGGTCCTGTATGCGATGGGCCCGGCGGTGATCGGGGTCTCGGCCGCCCAGATCTCGGCGCTCATCAACACCCAGCTCGCGGCGTCGCTCGGCGACGGGCGCATCTCCTGGATCACCTTTGCCGACCGGTTGATGGAGTTTCCCAGCGCGCTCCTGGGCGTGGCGCTCGGCACCGTGCTGCTGCCCTCGCTGGCGAAGCACCACAGCGACGGCGATGCCGCCGGATACTCGGCGCTGCTCGACTGGGGCCTGCGGCTGGTCTTCCTGCTCGCGCTGCCGGCGGCCGTCGCCCTGTGGGTCCTCGCGGTGCCGCTGGTGTCGACCCTCTACCAGTACGGCCGCTTCACCGCGCACGACGTGATGATGACGCGCCAGGCGCTGCTGGGCTACAGCGTCGGCCTGCTCGGCCTGATCCTGGTCAAGATCCTGGCGCCGGGTTTCTACGCGCGGCAGAACATGAAGACACCGGTGAAGATCGCCGTCGTCACCGTGCTCGTCGCGCAGACGTTCGCCGTCGTGCTGATGTTTCCCCTCGGCCACGCGGGACTGACGCTGTCGACGTCGATCGGGGCGTGCCTCAATGCCGGCCTGCTGTTCTGGTTCCTCCGGAAGCAGGGCATCTACGCGCCGCGGCCCGGCTGGCTGCTGTTCGTCGCGAAGACCGTGGTCGCGCTGTTCGTGCTGGTCGCGCTGCTGCTGGCGATCGCCGGACCGGCGTCGCTGTGGCTCGAGGCGACGCTGTGGGCGCGGGTGCTGCGCCTGGCCTGGGTCTGTGCCGCCGGCGCCGGCGCGTATTTCGGCGCGCTGTGGCTGCTGGGCTTCCGGCTCGCCGACTTCAACCGGAGCGACGCGACGGCGCCACCCGCGGCCACGGCCGCGAAGAAGTGACCGGCGCGGACGGCGGTCGCACCGCCGGCGCGCGCCGCGGATTCATTTCTTCAGGTGCGGGCAGCGCGGCTTCGTGCAATCGGCGTAGAGGTAGAGCGCGTGCTCGGAGATTTCGAAGCCGCGGTCGCGCGCGACCTTCGCCTGCCGCTTCTCGATTTCCGGATCGTAGAATTCCTCGACGCGCCCGCACTGCATGCAGACCAGGTGGTCGTGGTGCCGCCCCTCGTCCAGTTCGAACACCGCCTTGCCGGACTCGAAGTGGTGGCGGACGAGCAGCCCGGCCTGCTCGAACTGCGTGAGCACCCGGTAGACCGTGGCCAGCCCGATGTCCACGCCGTCGGCGAGAAGCTGCTTGTAGACGTCCTCCGCGGTCAGGTGCCGGACGCGGGACGCCTCGAACAGGCTGATGATCTTGAGCCGCGGCAGCGTTGCCTTGAGGCCGGCGCTCTTGAGGTCGTGGGGCTTGGTCATCGGGCGGGCGGTTTCTCGGGGACGGGACCGGAGGCTTCGGGGAGGAGCAGGGGGCGGGACGCGGCAGGCGCCGGACGCGGCGGGCCCGATGGCCGACGATCCGGCGGGCAGTCCGGTCGGGCGCGTCTATAATAGTGGGTCATTTCGCAAACGGCCAGACTCGTGCCACGATTTTCCCGCCCCTGCCGGTTTCATCTCCCCGTCGCCGCGCGACTCCGGTTCGCGCTGCCGCTCGTCGCCGCGCTCGCCGCGGGCGGCTGCTCGACGATCAATACCTACATCCCGGCGATCGAGCAGTTCGGCGTCTACAGGATCGACATCAACCAGGGCAACATGCTGTCGCAGGACCAGGTCGACCGGCTCAAGGTCGGGCAGTCCCGCGCGCAGGTCCGCGCCCTCCTGGGCACGCCGCTCATCACCAGCGCGTTCCGCGACGCCCGGTGGGACTACGTGTACCTCTTCGCCCGCCAGGGCACGGTCCGCGAGCAGCGCCGCTTCGTGGTTTACTTCGTCGACGACGGCCTGGCGCGGTGGGAGGGCGACGAGATGCCGCCGTCGCCGACGGAACTCAACCGCCTCGCCGCCGAGCGGTCGATCGGCCGGCTGCCGTCGGCCGACGACAAGGGCGTCCTGACCTGGTTCTTCGACCTCTTCCGCGACCCGCGATGACGAGGGTCGCGATCGCCGGAGCCGGCGGCCGCATGGGCCAGGCGCTGATCGAGGCGACGCTCGCCGCCGCCGATCTCCGGCTCGGGGCGGCCCTCGACGTCGCCGGCAGCCCCTTCGTCGGCCACGACGCCGGAGAGCGGTTCGGCCGCGCCACCGGCGTGGTCGTCGGCGCCGACGTCGCGGCGGCGCTGGCCGCGGCCGACGTCCTGATCGACTTCACCCGGCCCGAGGGCACGCTCGCGCACGTGGCGGCCTGCGCGCGCGCCGGAGTCGCCGCCGTCGTCGGCACCACCGGCCTCGACGCCGCGCAGAAGGACGCGCTGGCCGCGCACGCGCGCGCCGTTCCCGTCGTGTTCGCGCCCAACATGAGCGTCGGCGTGAACGTGCTGATCGCGCTGGTCGAGGACGCGGCCCGGCGGCTGGCCGGCGATTACGACATCGAAATCGTCGAGATGCACCATCGCCACAAGGTCGACGCCCCGTCGGGCACCGCGCTGCGCCTGGGCGAGGCGGCCGCGGCCGGCGCGGGCCGGCGCCTCGCCGATTGCGCCGTCTATGCGCGGCAGGGCGTCACCGGCGAGCGCCCGGCGGGCGCGATCGGCTTCGCGACGCTGCGCGGCGGCGACGTCGTCGGCGAGCACACCGTCATCTTCGCCGGCCCCGGCGAGCGCGTCGAACTCACCCACAAGGCGACGTCGCGGGGAAACTTCGCCGCGGGCGCGCTGCGCGCCGCGCGCTACGCGGCGGCGTGCCGCGCCGAGCGGCGCACGGGGCTGTTCGACATGCGCGACGTGCTCGGCTTCGCCTGACCCGACCGGTTGTCGGCGCCGCCCCGCGCGGGGTATAATTCGTCGACTCGATGGCGGGAACGTGCTGCGCGCAGACGTTCCCGCTTTCCACGTCCGGACCGCCCCGCGAGGGGTGCCCTTCCTCCGCCTCGAAGCTCGCCGCCATGACCGCGTCCGTCGCCCGCGCCCCGCTGTTCGCCCCGGTCGTTCCGGCGGCCCTCGCGCTCGCGGACGGCACGGTGTTCGCCGGCCGTTCGATCGGCGCGGCCGGCCACGCGACCGGCGAGGTCGTGTTCAACACGGCGATGACGGGTTACCAGGAAATCCTGACCGACCCGTCGTACGCCGGGCAGATCGTCACGCTCACGTACCCGCACATCGGCAACGTCGGCGTGAATCCCGAGGATGCCGAATCGGCGCGGCCCAGCGCCAGGGGGCTGGTGATCCGTGACCTGTCGCGCGTCGTCTCCAGCTTCCGCGCGACCGGCGACCTCGCGACCTGGCTCGCCGGCAACGGCATCGTCGGCATCGCCGACCTCGACACGCGCAGGCTGACGCGGGTGCTCCGCGAGCGGGGCGCGCAGAACGGCTGCATCGTCGCCGGCGGGTCGATCGACGACGCCGCGATCGGCGACGCCGTCCGCCGCGCCGGCGCGGCCCCGAGCATGGCGGGGCAGGACCTCGCCCGCGTCGTCACCTGCCGCGAGCCTTACGCGTGGACCGGCGGCGTCTGGAAGCTGGGCGAGGGCCATGGCGCGGCGCCGCCCGCGCGCTTCCACGTCGTCGCCTACGACTTCGGCGTCAAGCACAACATCCTGCGCATGCTCGCCGCGCGCGGCTGCCGCCTCACCGTGGTGCCGGCGACGACGCCGGCCGCCGCCGTGCAGGCGCTCCAGCCCGACGGCGTGTTCCTGTCCAACGGCCCGGGCGACCCCGAGCCCTGCGATTACGCGATCGCGGCGATCCGGACGATCGTGGACGCCGGCGTGCCGACCTTCGGCATCTGTCTCGGCCACCAGCTGCTGGGACTCGCGTCGGGCGCCCGGACCGTCAAGATGAAATTCGGTCACCATGGCGCGAACCACCCGGTGCTCGACAAGGACACCGGCCAGGTCCACATCACCAGCCAGAACCACGGCTTCGCCGTCGACCCCGCGTCGCTGCCCGCGAATGCCCGCGTCACCCACGTGTCGCTGTTCGACGGCAGCCTGCAGGGGATCGCCCGCACCGACCGGCCGGCTTTCGGCTTCCAGGGGCATCCCGAGGCGAGCCCGGGTCCGCACGACGTCGCGTACCTGTTCGACCGGTTCGTGAAGCTGATGGAAAAGAAGTAGGCCATGCCCAAGCGCACCGACCTCGAGAGCATCCTGATCATCGGCGCCGGCCCGATCATCATCGGCCAGGCCTGCGAGTTCGACTATTCGGGCGCGCAGGCGTGCAAGGCGCTGCGCGAGGAGGGCTACCGGGTCATCCTCGTCAACAGCAATCCGGCGACGATCATGACCGACCCGGAAATGGCCGACGTCACCTACATCGAGCCGATCACCTGGCAGATGGTCGCGTCGATCATCGAGCGCGAGCGGCCCGATGCGCTGCTGCCGACGATGGGCGGGCAGACGGCGCTGAACTGCGCGCTCGACCTCGCCCGCGAAGGGGTGCTCACGAAGTTCGACGTCGAGCTCATCGGCGCGTCGAAGAAGGCGATCGACAAGGCCGAGGACCGCGAGAAGTTCAAGGCGGCGATGACCCGGATCGGGCTCGGCAGCGCGCGCTCCGGCATCGCGCACGACATCGAGCAGGCGCTCGAGGTGCAGGCGGACATCGGCTTTCCCGCGGTCCTGCGCCCGTCGTTCACGCTGGGCGGTTCCGGCGGCGGCATCGCGTACAACAAGGACGAGTTCATCGAGATGTGCAAGCGCGGGCTCGACCTGTCGCCGACGCACGAGCTGCTGATCGAGGAGTCGCTGCTCGGCTGGAAAGAGTTCGAGATGGAGGTCGTCCGCGACCGCAAGGACAACTGCATCATCGTCTGCTCGATCGAGAACCTCGATCCGATGGGCGTCCACACCGGCGACTCGATCACCGTCGCGCCGGCGCAGACGCTGACCGACAAGGAATACCAGATCATGCGCGACGCGTCGATCGCGGTGCTGCGCGAGATCGGCGTCGACACCGGCGGGTCGAACGTGCAGTTCGCGATCAACCCGGACGACGGGCGGATGGTGGTGATCGAGATGAACCCGCGGGTGTCGCGCAGCTCGGCGCTGGCGTCGAAGGCCACCGGCTTCCCGATCGCCAAGGTCGCGGCCAAGCTCGCCGTCGGCTACACGCTGGACGAGCTCGCCAACGACATCACCGGCGGCAGGACGCCGGCGTCGTTCGAGCCGACGATCGACTACGTCGTCACCAAGGTCCCGCGCTTCGCCTTCGAGAAGTTCAAGCAGGCGGACGACCGGCTGACGACGCAGATGAAGTCGGTCGGCGAGGTGATGGCCATCGGCCGGACGTTCCAGGAGTCGCTGCAGAAGGCGCTGCGCGGGCTCGAGGTCGGCGTCGACGGCTTCAACCTCAAGACCGTCGAGATGGACAAGATCGCCGACGAGCTCGCGTACCCGCGCGCCGAGCGGCTCTGGTACGTCGCCGACGCGTTCGGCGTCGGCATGTCGCTCGAGGAAATCCACCGGCACACCAGGATCGACCCGTGGTTCCTCGCGCAGATCAAGGAGATCGTCGACACCGAGCTCGCGGTGGAGAAGCTCGGGCTCGCCGACCTCGAGGCAGCGGAGCTGCGGCGACTGAAGCGCATGGGCTTCTCCGACCGCCGGCTCGCGCATCTGCTGCGCGTCACCGAGGCCGACGTGCGCGAGCGCCGGCACGCGCTGTCGATCCGCCCCGTGTACAAGCGCGTCGACACCTGCGCCGCCGAGTTCGCCACCGGCACCGCCTACCTCTACTCGACCTACGAGGACGAGTGCGAAGCGCAGCCGACCGGCCGGAAGAAGGTGATGGTGCTGGGCGGCGGGCCGAACCGCATCGGGCAGGGCATCGAGTTCGACTACTGCTGCGTGCACGCGGCGATGGCGCTGCGCGAGGACGGGTACGAGACCATCATGGTCAACTGCAACCCGGAGACCGTCTCGACCGACTACGACACCTCCGACCGCCTGTACTTCGAGCCGCTGACGCTCGAGGACGTGCTCGAGATCGTCCACGTCGAGAAGCCCTGGGGCGTCATCGTCCAGTACGGCGGGCAGACGCCGCTGAAGCTCGCCCGCGACCTCGAGAAATACGGCGTGCCGATCATCGGCACGTCGCCGGACATGATCGACATGGCCGAGGACCGCGAGCGCTTCCAGCAGATGCTGCACCGGCTCGGGCTCAAGCAGCCGCCCAACCGCACCGCCCGGACCGAGGCCGACGCGATCGCCGCCGCCACCGACATCGGCTATCCGCTGGTCGTGCGGCCGTCGTACGTGCTCGGCGGCCGGGCGATGGAGATCGTCCACGAGCAGCGCGACCTCGAGCGCTACATGCGCGAGGCGGTCAAGGTCAGCAACGACAGCCCGGTGCTGCTCGACCGCTTCCTCAACGACGCGATCGAGGTCGACGTCGACGCGCTGTGCGACGGCCGCGAGGTCGTGATCGGCGGCATCATGGAGCACATCGAGCAGGCGGGCGTCCACTCCGGCGACTCGGCGTGCTCGCTGCCGCCGTATTCGCTGTCGGCCGAGCTGCAGCACGAGCTGCGCCGGCAGACGGTGGCGATGGCGAAGGGGCTCGACGTCGTCGGGCTGATGAACGTGCAGTTCGCGATCCAGAACGGGACCGTCTACGTCCTCGAGGTGAACCCGCGGGCGTCGCGCACCGTGCCCTACGTGTCCAAGGCGACGGGCCGTCCGCTGGCCAAGATCGCCGCGCGCTGCATGGTCGGGCGCACGCTGGCCGAGCAGGGCGTCGCCGGCGAGATCGTGCCGCCGTATTTCTCGGTGAAGGAAGCGGTGTTCCCCTTCATCAAGTTCCCCGGCGTCGACACGATTCTCGGGCCCGAGATGAAGTCCACCGGCGAGGTGATGGGGGTCGGCGACACGTTCGCCGAGGCGTTCCTGAAGTCGCAGCTCGCGGCGGGAGTCCGGCTGCCGGCCGGGGGGCGCGTGTTCATCAGCCTGAAGAACAGCGACAAGCCGCGGGCGATCGAGGTCGCGACGATCCTCGTGGGGCTGGGCTTCACGCTGGTCGCGACGCGCGGCACCGCGGCGGCGCTCGCCGCGGCGGGCGTCCCGGTGACACCGGTGAACAAGGTCGCCGAGGGACGCCCGCACATCGTCGACATGATCAAGAACGACGAGATCGCGATGGTCATCAACACGGTCGAGGAAAAGCGCTCCGCGATCCAGGACAGCTACGCGATCCGGCGCGAGGCGCTGACCGACCAGATTCCCACGTTCACGACGCTCGCCGGTGCCCGCGCCGCCGCGATCGGACTCTCCGGCATGCGCGAGTTCGTTCCGTATTCGATGCAGGCGCTGCATCAGCGGCTCGCCTGACGGCGGGACCGCCCCGAATTTCCGATCAACCGCAGGCCGGAGGCGGCGCGCCGCCTCCGGCCGATTCATTCAAGACGACGACGATGGCAAGAATCCCCATGACCGTGGCCGGCGCCCAGCGCCTCAAGGCCGAGCTGCACCGGCTCAAGACCGTCGACCGGCCGGCGGTGATCCAGGCGATCGCGGAGGCGCGCTCGCACGGCGACCTGTCCGAGAACGCCGACTACGACGCGGCGAAGGAGCGGCAGGGTTTCATCGAGGGCCGCATCAGCGAGGTCGAGTCCAAGCTCGCCAACGCGCAGGTCATCGATCCGTCGACGATCGACGCCGACGGTCGGGTGGTGTTCGGCGCCACGGTCGAGCTCGAGGACCACGAGAGCGGCGATCACGTGACCTACCAGATCGTCGGCGACGACGAGGCCGACCTGAAGCACGGGAAGATCTCGGTGTCCTCGCCGATCGCCCGGGCGCTGATCGGCAAGGAAGCCGGCGACACCGTCGACGTGCAGGCGCCCGCCGGCGTCCGGCACTACGACATCCTCGACGTCCGCTTCGGCTAGGCGGCGCGGCGCAGGTTGACCAGCGCGATGCCGACGCCGACCAGCGCCGCCGCCGCGATGAACGCGGGGCTGAGCGGGTCGCCGAGCACGGCGTGCCCGGCCGCGACGCCGAACAGCGGCGTGAGGAACGAGAACACCGCGAGCCGCCCCGCCAGGTACTTCGTGAGCAGCCAGAACCACGTCAGGTAGCTCGCGAACGCGACGATCACCGCCTGGTAGGCGAGGCTCGCGACGGCCACCGGCGTCCAGGCGGCGACGCCGCCCTCGCCGGCCGCCAGCGAGAACAGCGGCAGCAGCGCCGCCGACACCGCGAGCTGGTAGAACAGCGTGCGCGTGGCGCTGACCGCCGCGAGCGGCGATGCGCGGATCAGCACCGTCGTCGCCGCCCAGCCGACGGCGGCCAGCACGCCCATCGCGTCGCCCCGGAGGGTCGCCTGTCCGAGCGCCGCGAAGCCGTCGCCGAACGCCACGGCAATGCCCGCGAACGCCATCGCGACGCCGGCCCATTGCACCGGCGAGAGTCGTTCGCCGGGCACGAACCACGACAGGCCGAGCGCGGTGAGGCACGGGGCGAGGTAGAGGAACACCACCATCCGCGCCGCCGTCGTGTGCGCGAGCCCGGCGTAGATCAGCGCGAACTCGACGGAGAACAGGACGCCGGCCGCCAGCCCGGGCGCGAGCGCCCCGTCCCGCTGCCACAACGCGATGCCGCGCCAGCGCGCCCACGCCAGCACCAGCAGCGTCGCGACCGCCGAGCGGATCGCCCCCTGCAGCAGCAGCGGCACCGCCGGCGCCGCGAGCTTGACCGCGACCTGCTGGAAGCCCCACAGCGCGCACAGCACGACCATCGCGCTGGCTGCGGTCGCGTCGAGCGGGCGGCGGGAGGTGGGCATCGGGCGACGCTCGCGGGCCGGTGGCCTCGTGCGTCGCGGTCAGGCTTTGGCGCGTCGCCGCCGGCCGGCCGCGGGCGCCGCCGACGGCCCGCCACCGGCACGCCTCGTGCCGCCACCGGTCGTCGTGCGCTTGCCTCCGGGTGTCGCGGTGGTGCGCTTCGCTCCGGTGCCGACAGTGGCCCGTTTCGTCCCGGTGGCGGCGGTGGTCCGCTTCGCCCCGGTTTCGGCGGCCGTGCGCTTCGTCCTGGTGCCGGCGGTGGTGCGCTTCGCCCCGGTCTCGGCGCTGGTCCACTTCGCCCAAGTCTCGGCGGTCGTGTGTTTCGCTCCGGCGGTTGCGGTCGTGCGTTTCGCTCCCGTGCCGGCGGTCGTGCGCCCGGTCCCGGATCCGGCGGGGCCGCGCTTCGCCGCCGCGGCGCCGGCGCTCCACTGCCCCCCGGTGCGCCGGCCGCCCGGGGCGGGAATCGTGCGTGCCTTCGGCGTGGCTGCGTGGCCGGCCGGCGGCTTCTTCGCGCCCGGCTTGCCGGCTGGCTTGCCGGCCGCGGGCTTGCCCTTGGCCTTGCCACGCTTCGCCGGCCGGGGTTCGGCCCCGGCGCGGGCGCGGCCGGGTGCTTTCTCGGCGACGGGCTTCTCGCGCCAGAGGACCAGCAGCTTGCCCAGGTGCTGGACCGCAACGGCGTCGAGTTCCTCGCACACGCGGGCGAACAGGGCGTCCCGCTCGGCGCGGTCGTCGTTGAAGACGCGGACCTTGATGAGTTCGTGCGCGGCCAGCGCGATGTCGATCTCGTGCAGCACCGCGGGGGTGAGGCCGTGCTGACCGATCGCAACCACCGGATGGAGGTGGTGGGCCGCAGCGCGGAATTCGCGGCGTTGCGCGGGAGTGAGCGTGTTTTCCATGGGCGAAATGTACACCACACCGATGTGGCGGGCGCGCCTTCGCGAACCGGTTCGAACACGAATTGCCGACCGGCGGGCTTCCCCTGCGGCGCGATTCCGGCGACCATTGCGGGCGAACCGCCGGCGCGAGATCACGGGCGGACTTTCACTTCCACGGACCGCGGTCGCCGTCAGCGACGACAACCAACTCACGGCGCATGCCGCTCGTCTGTTTCACTCCTCTCAAGGCCCGCCTGGTCGTCGAACAGGGGAAGGCCAGCGTGCTGGTCATGCGCGTCGTCGTCACCCAGGGCGACGGCGTCGAGCTCGCCAACGGCGAGGCGCTCGAGCGCCTCGTCGGCGTGCTGCGCATCCGCGAGCATCCCGGCTTCCAGGGCCGCGCCGAGGGCCGCGCATCCGGCACGCTGGTCTACGTCAACGGCGGCAACGGTGGCGCCGGCGGCGAGCCGGCGAAGTTCCAGATCAACATCTCGATGGCGCAGGACAAGTTCGACACGCTGTTCAAGCTTGCGCTGGCCGGGCGCCTGCCCGCGAGGTTCTTCGTCGACGCCGGGGTCCGGACAGTGGGCCGCGGCACGCGCGGCCTGACGCACGTCACGCGCCGCGGCCGGCGGATCAAGCAGTGGGACACCACGGCCTTCCGCATCCTGCCGGTGACCAACTTCGTCGCGATCCTGCCGGTGGCGGTGGCGATGGCCGAGCCGTCGCCGCTGGCCCACGGACCCGAGTATCCGCTGCCCGGGCTCGACGCCGCGGAGTCGCCGGCGACCAACGCGCAGCTCGCCGAACTCGCGGACGAACTCCTCGTCTACCATGGCGAGACCCGGGCGACCCAGAACGCGATCATCGCCGCGCTGGTGGTCATCGTGATCATCGTCATGGCCACCAACCTGTTCCGGATCTTCGGCTGAAGCGACTCCCTGACGTGGCGGGTCCGCTCAATCCCTCGAAGAAGAAGCACCGGTTCGGCAAGGCGTGGATGCAGGAGCACGTCAACGACCACTGGGTGAAGGAGGCGCAGCGGCGCGGCTACCGGTCGCGGGCGGCGTTCAAGCTGCTGGAACTCGCCGAGCGCGACCAGCTGCTGCGCCCGGGAATGACGGTGGTCGACCTCGGGGCGGCGCCCGGAAGCTGGACGCAGGTGCTGCGCGAGCGGGTCGGCGACCGGGGCACGATCGTGGCGATCGACCTGCTCGAAATGACCCCGGTCGCCGGTGTGAAAGTCGTGCAGGCCGATTTCCGCGAGGACTCCGCATTGGCGGCGCTGGCCGAGGCCCTGGGCGGGCGCAAGGCGGACCTTGTGCTATCGGACATGGCCCCCAACTTGTCGGGTGTGGAGTCGGCCGACCAGGCGCGGGCCATCCATCTGGGCGAGCTGGCCCTCGAATTCGCCGTGCTCTGGCTGCAACCTGGCGGCGATCTGGTGGTCAAGATGTTCCAGGGGGAGGGTTTCCCGGAATTCCAGCGGGCGATGCAGGGGCATTTCGACAAGGTCTACGTGCGCAAGCCCAAGGCGTCGCGCGACCGCAGCCGGGAGGTTTTCCTGGTCGGCAAGCGAATCCGGGCCGGGACCCTCGCCCCCCCGGGCTGAATGCCCGGGGCCGGCGTCCACGCCGGAAGAATGCCCGGAGCGCACCACAACGGGCTAAAATGGCAGACCCGGCGCGCCCCACGGCGGCCGGCATCGCAGTGCCCCGGAGGAATCGGCGCCGGGGTCGACGGGGTCGGCGGCGTCCCCTGAACACGCCGCCGCGAGGAGTCACTTTGAACAATCTGCTCAAGAACGTCGGTATCTGGCTGGTGATCGGCCTCGTCGTGCTGACCGTCGTGCGTCAATTCGACACCCGGCAGACGACGAAGGATTCGGTCTCCTATTCCGAGTTCATGGACAAGGCCAAGGCCGGCACCGTCGAATCGGCGAGCGTCGAGGGCCGCACGATCAAGTGGATCGGCGCCGACAAGAAGCGCTACCTGACCTACAGCCCCGGCGACATCTGGATGGTCGGCGACCTCGTCAAGTACGGCGTCAAGGTCGAGGCCAAGCCGGAGGAGGAGCAGAGCTTCCTCGCCCAGATCTTCATCTCGTGGTTCCCGATGCTGCTGCTCATCGGCGTGTGGATCTTCTTCATGCGCCAGATGCAGGGCGGCGGGCGCGGCGGCGCGTTCAGCTTCGGCAAGAGCAAGGCGAAGATGCTCGACGAGTCGAACAACACCGTCACCTTCGCCGACGTCGCCGGCTGCGACGAGGCCAAGGAGGAGGTGAGCGAGCTCGTCGAGTTCCTCCGCGATCCGTCCAAGTTCCAGAAGCTCGGCGGGCGCATCCCGCGCGGCGTGCTGATGGTCGGCAGCCCGGGGACCGGCAAGACGCTGCTGGCCAAGGCGATCGCCGGCGAGGCGAAGGTGCCGTTCTTCTCGATCTCGGGCTCCGACTTCGTCGAGATGTTCGTCGGCGTCGGCGCGGCGCGCGTGCGCGACATGTTCGAGCAGGCGAAGAAGAGCGCCCCCTGCATCGTGTTCATCGATGAAATCGACGCGGTCGGCCGCCAGCGCGGCGCCGGCCTCGGCGGCGGCAACGACGAGCGCGAGCAGACGCTTAACCAGCTGCTGGTCGAGATGGATGGGTTCGAGGGCAACTCGGGCGTCATCGTCATCGCCGCGACCAACCGCCCCGACGTGCTCGACCCGGCGCTGATGCGGCCGGGCCGTTTCGACCGCCAGGTCGTCGTGCCGCTGCCGGACATCCGCGGCCGCGAGCAGATCCTGCTGGTCCACATGCGCAAGGTGCCGATGGCCAGCGACGTGAAGGCGGAGATCATCGCCCGCGGCACGCCCGGCATGTCGGGCGCCGATCTCGCCAACCTCGTCAACGAAGCCGCGCTGTTCGCGGCACGCCGGAGCAAGCGGCTCGTCGACATGGACGACTTCGAGATGGCGAAGGACAAGATCATCATGGGCGCCGAGCGGCGTTCGATCGTCATGCCCGAGGAAGAGCGGCGGAACACCGCGTTCCACGAATCGGGCCACGCGATCGTCGCGTTCCTGATGCCCAAGACGGACCCGGTCCACAAGGTGACCATCATCCCGCGCGGACGCGCGCTGGGCGTGACCATGCAGCTGCCCGAAGGCGACCGCTACAGCATGGACCGCGTGCGGATGCTGTCGATGATCGCGGTCCTGTTCGGCGGGCGCATCGCGGAGGAGGTGTTCATGAACCAGATGACCACCGGCGCCTCCAACGACTTCGAGCGCGCCACGCACCTCGCGCGCGACATGGTCATGCGCTACGGCATGAGCGAGGCGCTCGGGCCGATGGTCTACGCCGAGGACGAGGGCGAGATCTTCCTCGGCCGCTCGATCACCCGGACCACCAACGTGTCCAGCGAGACGCTGCTCAGGATCGAGACCGAGATCCGCAACATCATCGACACGCAGTACGCGGTGGCGCGCAAGCTGCTCGAGGACAACCGCGACAAGGTCGAGGCGATGGCGGCGGCGCTGCTGGAGTTCGAGACCATCGACTCCGACCAGATCGGCGACATCATGTCCGGCAACAAGCCGCGGCCGCCCAAGCCCACGCAGTCGGGCAGCGGCCCGACGTCGACCGGCGCCAAGCCCGGGCCCGACGCGGCGCCGTCGGCCAACCCGGCCTGAGCCCGCTGCTGCGCTTCGGTCCCCGCGCGCTGCCGCTCGACCGGCCGCGGGTGATGGGGATCGTCAACGTCACGCCCGACTCCTTCGCGGACGGCGGCCGCCACGCCGATCCCGCCGCGGCGATCGCCCACGCGCGAGCGCTGCTCGCCGACGGCGCCGACATCCTCGACATCGGCGGCGAGTCGACGCGACCCGGCGCCGCGCCGGTGGCCGAGCGCGACGAGCTGGCGCGCATCCTGCCGGTGGTCACCGCGCTGGCCGCCGACGGCGCGATCGTCAGCGTGGACACGACGAAGCCGGCGGTGATGCGCGCGGCGATCGAGGCCGGCGCGACGATGATCAACGACGTGCGGGCGCTCGCCGCGCCGGGTGCGCTCGACGCCGTCGCCGCGAGCGGCGCCGCGGTGTGCCTGATGCACATGCGCGGTGAGCCGCAGACTATGCAGGAGGGCCCGGACTACGCCGACGTCGTCGCCGAGGTCCGCGCCTTTCTCGTGGCCCGCGCCGCGGCGTGCGAGGCGGCCGGCATCGCGCGCGAGCGCATCCTGCTCGATCCCGGCTTCGGTTTCGGCAAGACGCTGGCGCATAATCTCGCGCTGCTGCATGCGCTGCCGACGCTGGCGGCAACCGGCTATCCGGTGCTGGCCGGCCTGTCGCGCAAGTCGATGCTGGGCGCGCTCACGGGCCGCCCCGTCGGCGAACGGATGGCCGCGAGCGTCGGCGCGGCGCTGGCGGCCGTCGCGCGCGGCGCGGCGGTCGTCCGCGTCCACGACGTGCGCGAGACCGTCGACGCGCTCAAGGTCTGGTCGGCGGCGGGCATCGGTACCGGCTGGGCATGACGACACGAGGCGAGCGATGACGGAGCGGCACTATTTCGGCACTGACGGCGTGCGGGGTCTGGTCGGCGAGCCGCCGATCACTCCGGAGCTCGTGCTCAAGCTCGGCTGGGCCGCGGGTCGCGTCCTGGCCGCGGACACGCGCCGCGCCGGCGGACATCCCGCCGTGCTCATCGGCAAGGACACGCGGATCTCCGGCTACCTCCTCGAGGCGGCGCTGGAGGCGGGCCTGTCGGCGGCCGGCGTCGACGTCCTGCTGTGCGGGCCGCTGCCCACGCCGGGCATCGCCCACCTCACCCGGGCGCTGCGGCTCGACGCCGGCATCGTCATCAGCGCGTCGCACAATCCCTACGACGACAACGGCATCAAGTTCTTTTCCGGGGCCGGCGCCAAGCTTCCCGACGCGACCGAGCACGCGATCGAGGCGGCGATGGCGATGCCGCTCGCCTGCGTGCCCTCCGCCGAGCTGGGCAAGGCGCGTCGCATCGAGGACGCGGCGGGCCGGTACATCGAGTTCTGCAAGGGCACCTTTCCCGCCGACCTCGACCTCAAGGGCTGGAAGATCGTCGTCGACTGCGCTCACGGCGCGGGCTACCACGTGGCGCCGCCGGTGTTCCACGAGCTCGGCGCGGAAGTGGTGAGCATCGGCGTCGAACCCGACGGCCTCAACATCAACGCCGGCGTCGGCGCCACGCATCCGCAGGCGCTCGCCCGCGCCGTCGTCGACCACGGCGCCGACATCGGCATCGCGCTCGACGGCGACGGCGACCGGCTGATCATGGTCGACCGCGCGGGACGCATCTACGACGGCGACGAGCTCCTCTACGTCATCGCGATGGACTACCGGCGGCGCGGCGCGCTCCCCGGCGGCGTGGTGGGCACGCTGATGACCAACCTCGGTCTCGAGCAGGCGCTGGCCCGGGAGTCGATCCCGCTCGAGCGCGCGAAGGTCGGCGATCGCTACGTGCTGGAGCGATTGGCGACGAAGGGCTGGCAGCTCGGCGGCGAGAATTCGGGCCATCTGCTCTGCCTCGACAAGCACACGACGGGGGACGCCATCGTCGCCGCGCTGGCGGTGCTGCGCGCGCTGGTCGAGCGCAAGGTGACGCTGGCCGAGGCGACGGCGGGCGTGACGCTGTTTCCGCAGCGGCTCATCAACGTTCCGGTCCGGCGCGGCTGGGACTGGCAGTCGAGCACGGCGGTCCGCGCGGCGGAAAGGACGGCGGTCGCGGCGCTGGGGGACGCGGGCCGGGTGCTGCTGCGGCCGTCGGGCACCGAGCCGGTGCTGCGCGTCATGGTCGAGGCGCGCGAGCGCGCCCTCGCGGACCGGGCGGCCGAGACGATCGCCGGCACCATCGCGACCGCCGCCGGCGCGCCGCTGTAGGCAGGCGCGTTGCGCATCGGATGGTGCTGAGCAACTCGCCGCTGCCGTAATCGCCACCGCCACCGCCGCCGGCACGCCGCTCCAGGTTGCCGCGGCACCCCGCCGTCCGAGCGGCCGCGGACCGGCCGGCGACGCACCCCGTATAATCGAACGATGGTCGCGGTCCTGCACGCCGCTCCGCGGACCGGCGCGCCGGAAGCAACGGCGGCCTGGCTCGACAGCCTGCGCGGCACCTATCCTCCCGACGACATCGCGGCGTTCGCGAGCGCGCTCGACTACGCGCGGACCCGTTGCGGCGACGCCTGCACGCGCGATGGCGAGCCGCTGATCGACCGCGGCGCCGGCGCCGCGTCGATTCTCGCCGGCCTCAAGTTCGACGCCACCACCGTCGTCGGCGCCCTCTTCGTCGGGCTGCCCGCCGCCGGGGCCTTCGACGCCGAGGACGTCACCGCGCGATTCGGCGCCGAGGTCGCGACGCTGGTCGGCGGCGTCGCGCGGATGGACGAAATCCGCGCGCTGCCGCAGGCCGGCGACGCCGACGAGCGCGCGGCGCAGGCGGAGCGGCTGCGCAAGATGCTGCTCGCGATGGTCGAGGACATCCGCGTCGTCCTCGTCAAGCTGGCGGAGCGCACGCAGGCGCTGCGGTTCCTGATGACCGCGGATCCCGAGGCGCGGGCGCGGTGCGCCCGCGAGGTGATCGACCTCTTCGCGCCGCTCGCCAACCGGCTGGGCATCTGGCAGCTCAAGTGGGAGCTCGAGGACCTGTCGCTGCGGGCGCTCGAGCCCGACACCTACAAGTCGATCGCGAAGCAGCTCGACGAACGCCGGCTCGATCGCCAGCGCTACATCGACGCGGTCGTCGCGTCCCTCCAGCGCGAGCTCGCCGACGCCGGCATCCGCGCCGACGTCACCGGTCGGCCCAAGCACATCTACAGCATCTGGAACAAGATGCGCCGCAAGCAGGGCGGCATCGACACGCTCTACGACATCCGCGCGGTGCGCATTCTCGTCGACGACGTCAAGGATTGCTACACCGCGCTGGGGATCGTCCACCACCTGTGGACCCCGCTGCAGCACGAGTTCGACGACTACATCGCCAAGCCCAAGCCGAACAACTATCGCTCGCTGCACACCGCGGTCATCGGTCCCGAAGGCAAGCCGCTCGAAGTGCAGATCCGCACCCGCGAGATGCACCAGCACTCCGAGTACGGCGTCGCGGCGCACTGGCGCTACAAGGAAGGCGGGGCGGCGCACGGCGGCCGTCGCGATCCCGCGTTCGAGGACCGGATCGCCTGGCTGCGGCAGGTGCTGGACTGGAAGGACGCCGCGGCCGACGCGTCGGAGTGGCTGGCGGCGTTCAAGTCGAGCCTGTTCACCGAGACGATCTACGTGCTGACGCCGCAGGGCCGGGTGATCGACCTGCCGCGCGGCGCGACGCCGGTCGACTTCGCGTACGCGGTGCACAGCAATCTCGGCCACCGCTGCCGCGGCGCGAAGATCGACGGTGCGATGGCGCCGCTCAACAGCACGCTGCGCAACGGCCAGCAGGTCGAGATCGTCACCGTCAAGCAGGGGGGACCTTCGCGCGACTGGCTCAATCCCGAGCTCGGGTACGTGCAGAGTCACCGCGCGCGCGCCAAGGTCCGCCAGTGGTTCAAGGCGCAGCAGCTCGACGAGACCGTCGCGCACGGCCGCGCGATCATCGAGCGCGAGCTGCAGCGGGCGGGCGCCACCGCGCTCAATCTGGACGCGGTGGCGGCGAAGGCGGGCTTTGCGAAGGCCGACGAGCTCTTCGCCGCCGCCGGCCGCGACGAGATCAACACGCGCGCGATCCAGACGGCCATCGCGGCGCTCACGGCCCCCGCGGCGACGGAAGCCCCGGCCGACGATGCCGCCGAGGCGATCACGCGGCCTTCGCGCGCCGCGGGCGCCGGCAGCGGCATCCTGATCGTGGGCGTCGACCGGCTGATGACGGGGCTCGGGCGCTGCTGCAAGCCGGCGCCACCCGACGCGATCGTCGGCTTCGTCACCCGCGGCAAGGGCATCACGATCCATCGCGAGGGCTGTGCCAACGTCGCGCGGGCGCGCGCGACGCAGACCCGAGCGGCTGATCACCGCCGAATGGGGCCGGGCGCGCGAGGAGGTGTTCCCGGTCGACATCGTCGTCGAGGCGAGCGACCGCCCGGGCCTGCTGCGCGACCTTTCGGAGGTGTTCTCGAAGGAGCGCATCAACGTCACCGCGGTCAACACGCTGTCCAGGCGCGACCTCGCCCGGATGAGCTTCACCCTCGAAGTGAAGAGCGTCGCCGAGCTGCGGCGCGCGCTGGCGCAGGTCCACGACGTCGCCGGCGTGCTGTCGGCGACGCGGCGCTGATCAGGCCTTCAGCGGCACGAACTTCAGCGCGACGCCGTTGTTGCACCAGCGCTGGCCGGTCGGCGGCGGGCCGTCGTTGAAGACGTGGCCGTGGTGGCCGCCGCAGCGCGCGCAGTGGTACTCGGTGCGGGTGTAGAACAATCCGTTGTCCGGCCTGGTCTGGAACGCATCGGGGATGGTGGTGAAGAAGCTCGGCCAGCCGGTGCCGCTGTCGTACTTCATCTCGGAAGTGAACAGGGGCAGCGCGCAGCCGGCGCAGACGAACACGCCGGCGCGCTTCTCGTCGTTGAGCGGGCTGGTGAACGCGCGCTCGGTGCCGTCCTCGCGCATCACGTTGTAGGCCGCCGGCGACAGCCGCTTCTTCCACTCGGCGTTCGGCAGCGCGAGCATTTCGCCCGCCGGCGGCACCGGGGTGCCGGGCGCGAGCAGCGTGCGCCAGCGGGCCTGCATCTTCGCGATGGCGTCGGAAGCGGCCGCCGGCGCGGCCTGCGCGGCGCGGATGCCGGACACGAGCGGCGCGGCCCAGGGCGCGGCGAGGAGGGCGGCGAGAAAGTGGCGTCGGTTCATGAGGTGGCGCACCTGCAGTCGGTGGATCGGCGGGCAACTCGGCCCGGACGGTCAATGCTTGGTCGTTGCCGGAGGCCGTTCCTTACCCGTCCGGCGAACGGCCGCGATCGGGCATTGGAGCGCACGACCATCCCGCCGGTTCCCGGCCACCGGCCCACCGGCCCACCGGCCCCCGGCCCACCGGCCATTGTCGCACCCGCGCGTCGTTGCCCACCGGCGCGACGCGGGCGTAGACTCGATCGGACCCACGGCGGGCGCTTCCCCGACCGCCGCCGGCGCCGCACCCTCCGGAGAACCACGTGTCGATTGCCGACGCCATCCGCAAGCGGGGCTTCCGCCGCTGGCACGAGCGCCAGCTGATCGAGGGGCACCTGTGGCTGGTGACCGGGTTCCTGGCGATGATCATGATGGCGATCGCGCTCGAGACCGTCGAATTCCGGTCCGGCCCGCGCGGTTTCTTCGCGCTGGCGGCGGTCGCGGTCGGCGGCGGCGCGCTGTGCCTGTTCGCCTGGAAGCGGTTCACCAGCCAGCTCTTCCGCGCCGAATACCTTTCGGAGCGCGCGGTTTGCCCCGGGTGCGGCGCGTACGCCCGGTTCGCGCTCGGCGCGGTGCGGGATGCGCCGGAGGCGCCCGCGGGCGTCAGCCTCGAGGTCCGCTGCCGGCGCTGCGAACATCCGTGGACGATCGAGTGACGCGGCGGCGCGCTACGCCGGCATGCAACCGCAGCGCGAGCCCGACCGCGCCGGACCGCGGCGATGACCGGGATGACGCCGGCCCGAAACCGGAACAGCGCCAGCGCCGCGCCGGCCGCGATCGCCGCGCCCGCCGGGTCGAACCCGCCGCCGCGGCCCTGCGGCCACAGGACGTGGACGGCGAAGAACAGCGCCAGATTGACGATGACGCCGACGACCGCGGCGGTGATCGCGGTCAGCGGCGCGGTGAACCGGAGCTGCCCGTGCGTCGACTCGACCAGCGGCCCGCCGGCGAGGATGAACAGGAAGCTCGGCAGGAAGGTGAAGAACGTGGCGCAGACCGCGCCGGCGATTCCCGCCAGCGCGAGCGCGTCGGGACCGAACAGCGCGCGCGTCCAGCCGCCGACGAAACCGACGAAGGCCACGACCATGATCAGCGGCCCCGGCGTCGTCTCGCCGAGCGCGAGGCCGTCGATCATCTGCGCCGCGGTCAGCCAGCCCCAGGTCTCGACCGCGCCCTGGTAGACGTAGGGCAGCACCGCGTACGCGCCGCCGAAGGTGAGCAGCGCGGCGCGGGTGAAGAAGCCCGCCATCGCCGCCAGCGTGCCGTCGTCCAGGGCGAGCGCCGAGAGCGCGCCGTACGCCAGTCAGCCACAGCGCGACGAACACCGTGACGACGACGCCGAGGCGCCGCGCCGAGTGGCGCGCGTGGGCGGGTGTCGGCGTGTCGTCGTCGATGACGGCGGCGGCGTGGACCCGCCCGCCGGCGGCCGCGTGTCCGGAACCGCGGGCGAAGGCGCGCGGCACCCACCGGCCGCCCAGCGCGCCCGCGACGCCGGCGGCGAGCACGATGGCCGGAAACGGCACCGCGAACACGCTGATCGCCACGAACGCGGCGGCCGCGATCGCCCACAGCAGCGGATGCCTGAGCGCGCGGCCGCCGATGCGCCACGCCGCGTGCAGCACGATGGCGACGACGGCAGGCTTGATCCCGTAGAGGACGCCCGCCACCGCCGGCACGGTCCCGTACGCGAGGTAGAGCCACGACAGCGCGACGAGGACCGCGAGCGACGGCAGCACGAACAGCGTCCCGGCGATCACGCCGCCCCAGCTGCGGTGCAGCAGCCAGCCGATGTAGGTCGCGAGCTGCTGCGCCTCCGGTCCGGGCAGCACCATGCAGTAGTTGAGCGCGTGGAGGAAGCGCCCCTCGGAAATCCAGCGCTTGGTCTCGACCAGGTCGCGATGCATGATCGCGATCTGCCCCGCCGGACCGCCGAAGCTGACGCAGCCGAGCCGCAGCCAGTAGCGGAACGCCTCGGCGCGCGTCGGCGCCGGCGGCGCGATGGTTGCCGTTGCGTCGCCCGGCGTCAGATCAGTCCCTCGAACAGCTCGACGTCGACCGGCGTGCCGGCGTCGACGTTGCCGCACTCGGCCGGCAGCACGATGAAGCAGTTGGCGACCGACATCGACGACAGGATGCCCGACCCCTGATCGCCGGTGGTGCGCACGGTCCAGCCGCCGGCGCCGTCGGCGGCGAGGATGCCGCGCTGGAACTCGGTGCGCCCCGGCGCCTTGCGGATCGGCGCCGCCAGCGTCACCTTGAACGTGGGCCGCGGGCCGATGTCGCGCTCGCCCTGCAGCATCGCGCAGCGCGTCCTGGACGAACTGGTAGAACGTGACCATCACCGACACCGGATTGCCGGGCAGGCCGAAGAAATGCGCGCTGCCGATGCGTCCGTAGGCGAGCGGCCGGCCGGGCTTCATCGCGATCTTCCAGAACAGCACCTCGCCGAGCTTGTCCAGGAGCTGCTTGACGAAATCGGCCTCGCCGACCGAGACGCCGCCGGAGGTGATCACGACGTCCGCCGCCGCGGCGGCGTCCGCGAACGCGCGCTCGAGATCGGCCGGCACGTCGCGCACGACGCCGAGGTCGAGCACGTCGCAGTTGAGCCGCGTCAGCATGCCGTGCAGCGTGTAGCGGTTGCTGTCGTAGATCTGGCCGGTCGCCAGCGGCGCGCCGATCGACACCAGCTCGTCGCCGGTCGAGAAGAACGCCACGCGCAGCCGGCGATAGACCGCGACTTCGCCGACGCCCAGCGACGCCATCATTCCCAGCTCGGCGGGCCGCACCCGCTGCCCGGCACGGAACACCACCTGACCGGCCTTGAGGTCCTCGCCGGCGAAGCGCCGGTTCTGGCCCGCCTTCGCGACCGCGCGCGCGGCGACGGTCACCCCGCCGGGAACCTCGCTCGCGCGCTCCTGCATGACGACGGTGTCGGCACCTTCCGGCATCACCGCGCCGGTGAAGATGCGCACCGCCTCGCCGGGGCCTACGCGGCCCGCGTGAGGCTTGCCGGCGAACGATTCGCCGACCCGCCGCAGCGAGGTGTCGGCGTCCGCAGCGAGGTCGGCGAAGCGCACCGCCCAGCCGTCCATCGCCGAGTTGTCGTGGCCGGGAACGTCCAGCGGCGAGACGACGTCGGCGGCGAGCACGCGGCCCAGCGCCGAGCGGATCGGGACGCGCTCGACGGTGCTCACGGGCGCGAGAAACGAGCGGATCAGCGTGCGCGCCTTGTCGACGGGCATCGAGTCCGGATCGTAGTCGTCGGCACAGGAGGCTTCGCGCAGGGTCTTGGGTGTGGTCATGGCGGTCAGGTTGGCAATGCAGGCGGCGGGCGCCGGAATGGTCGGGGAGCGGAGGCGAGCGCGGGCGGCGGGCGCCGGAATGGTCGGGGAGGGGCGACGAGCGCGGGCGGCGGGCGCCGGAATGGTCGGGGACGGCGGCGAACGCGGGCCGAGGGTCGGGTGCCGGGGAATCAGTCCCGGTGCGCCGCCGCGAGCTCGTCGCGCGTGTTGATGTTGCGGAACGCCGCCTCGACGTCGTCGAACGCGACCTCGACGACGGTCAGCGTCGAGTACCAGACGTCGATCTTGCGGCCGCCGCCGGCGAGAAAGGCGGTGAGGTGCGGCAGCACGGCGCGGCGCACCAGCGCGAACACCGGATGCGGCTGCGCGCCGGTCTTCGCCACGGCGACGTCGGCGTCGTGCGCCGCCTGCGCTGCCGCCAGCCGCGCGACGAGATCGTCGGGCAGGAACGGCGAATCGCAGGGCACCGTGCAGACGAACCGCCGCGTCGCGGCGGTCATGCCGGCGTGCAGCCCTGCGAGCGGCCCGGCGAAGCCGCCGACCGCGTCGGCGACGACCGCGTGGCCGAAGGCCGCGTAGCGCTCGGTGTTCTGGTTGGCGTTGATCAGCACGTCGCCGACCTGCGGGGCGAAGCGGTCGAGCACGTGCGCCACCAGCGGCCGGCCGTCGAGGTCGACGAGGCCCTTGTCGACGCCGCCCATCCGCCGGCCCTGGCCGCCCGCCAGCACGATGCCGGTCACGGCGTCGCGGTCGGTGCTCATTCGAGCGGCTCGTCCAGAGTGAACGGCAGCCAGTCGACGTGCTCGCTGGCGAAAGCGTGCCCGTCGGGCGCGCGATCGACCGGATCGTCGAACGCCGCCAGCACGACGTGGGTCTCGCCGGGCCAGCGCGCGGACTCGAAGAACAGCTTGGTGCCGCAGCGCCGGCAGAAGCGCCGGAACGTGCCCGGCGACGACTCGTGCGTCGCCAGTTCGTCGCCGCCGGCGGTGACCTCGACCTGCGCCGACGGAAAGCCGGCCCAGGTGACGAACGCCGCGCCGTGCGCGCGCCGGCAGCTCGCGCAGTGGCAGTGCGCGACGAAGCGCGAGGGAAAGCGCGCGACGAAGCGCACCGCGCCGCAGTGACAGCGGCCGTGCGCGGCGACGGCGGACGCCGGCGCGACGCTCATGCCGCGGTGGCGCGAAAGCGCTCGGCGCCGGTGAACAGCAGGAAGTGCCGGTTGGTCGCGCGGCCGATCATCGTCATGCCGACCTTGCAGGCGATCTCGTGGCCCATCTGCGTGAGCCCGGAGCGCGACACCAGGAACGGAATGCCCATCTGCGCGCACTTGATCACCATCTCGGAGGTGAGCCGGCCGGTGGTGTAGAAGATCTTGTCGCCGCCCTCGAGGCGGTCGAGCCACATGCGGCCGGCGATCGCGTCGACGGCGTTGTGCCGGCCGACGTCCTCGACGAACATCAGGATGTCCGCGCCCCCCGGCGCGTTGACCGCGAGCGCGCAGCCGTGCACCGCGCCGGACTGCTTGTAGATCGTCTCGTGCAGGCGCACCCGCTCGAGGAGGTCGTAGAGCGTTTCCTGCGCCAGCGTCGCGCCGGCCGGCAGCCTGACGTTCTCGATGTCCTCCATCAGGTCGCCGAAGACCGTGCCCTGGCCGCAGCCGGAGGTCTTGGTCTGCTTCGCCATCCGCGCCTCGAGATCCTTGAGGCCGTGGCGGGTCTGCACCGACACCGCGTTCACGTCCCAGTCCACCTGGACGGCGACGATGTCGTCGATCGACTCGACCAGGCGCTGGTTGCGCAGGTAGCCGATGGCCAGCGCCTCGGGCGCGGCGCCGAGCGTCATCAGCGTGAGCAGCTCGCGCTTGTCGACGTAGACGGTGAGCGGGTGCTCGCCGGCGATCGGCACCTCGCGCGGCGCGCCGTGCTCGTCGACCGCCTGCACGACGAACGTCGACGGGCGGGCGGCGTCGGTCAGCACCGGACGATAGGGTGTCGCGGGGGCGTTCACCGTCAGCCCCCGATGTAGCTCATCTCGACCTTGGGTCGCGCGGCGGTCGCCGCCGTCCTGAGTTCGGAGTACCGGTCGTCCCGCGCGCCCCAGACCGCGGCGATCGCGGTCGCGAGCGCGCCGTCGTCGGCGCCGCCGCGCAGCAGCGCGCTTCAGGTCGTGACCGCCGGTGGCGAACAGGCAGGTGTAGATCTTGCCGTCGGTCGACAGCCGCGCGCGCGTGCAGTCGCGGCAGAACGCCTGGGTGACCGACGCGATGACGCCGATCTCGCCGCCGCCGTCGCGGTAGCGCCAGCGCTCGGCGATTTCGCCGGCATAGTTGGGGTCGACCTGCTCCAGCGGCAGCTCGGCGTCGATGCGCCGGACGACGTCGGCGGACGGCAGCACTTCGTCCATCTGCCAGCCGTTGGTGCTGCCGACGTCCATGTACTCGATGAAGCGGACGATGTGGCCGGTGCCCTTGAAGCGGCGCGCGACCCGCACGATCTCCTGGTCGTTGGTGCCGCGCTTGACCACCATGTTGATCTTGATCGGCGACAGGCCCGCGGCCGCGGCGGCGTCGATGCCCTCGAGCACGCGGTCGACGGGAAAGTCGACGTCGTTCATCGCGCGGAACACGCGATCGTCGAGCGCGTCGAGGCTCACCGTCACGCGGTTGAGCCCGGCGTCCCGCAGCGCGCGCGCCTTCTTCGCCAGCACCGCGCCGTTGGTCGTCAGCGTGAGATCGAGGCCGCCGATCGCCGCCAGCAGTTCGACCAGCCGTTCGACGTTCCGGCGCAGCAGCGGCTCGCCGCCGGTCAGCCGGATCTTCTCGACGCCGTGCGCCTTGAACACGCGGGCGACGCGGGCGATCTCCTCGAACGACAGCAGCTCGTCGTGCGGCAGGAACGGGTAGTCGCGGCCGAAGACGTCCTTCGGCATGCAGTAGACGCAGCGGAAGTTGCAGCGATCGGTGACCGAGATGCGCAGATCGCGCAGCGGCCGCCCGCGCTGGTCCGCGAGCAGCCCCGACGGCACGACCGCGGGCGCGCCCGTCGCCGCGCGCAGTTGCGCGGCGCGCGCGGCGGCGCGGAGGTCGGTGAGCGGAATGATCGTGGCCATGGGAGGTCGCCGGCGGAACCGTTTGCCGCGGTCGGCAATCGAAGATGTTAGCAAACGGCGGGGGCGCCCGCAGCACATTGCGGTACACTCGCGCCGCCCGACCCCTCGCACCTTAGCGCGAAAGCCACCCGCTCAATCCCATGTTGCCGCTGCGGTTTCCCGTCGTCGTCGTGATGGAGCGCGTGCCGCTGCAGAACCGCTGGGTGTCGGAGCGCTGGCAGCCTGCGGCGGTGATTCCCGGCCCCGCCCCGGGACCGGCGCCCGGACGCGAGCGACCGCGCCGCCGCAGCGGATCGCCGACGGCCCGGAAGGAACCCGCTGGTCCTGTGCCGGCTTCGAGGTCGAGCTGCACCCGAGCGAGGCGGAGGGCTACCACCTCAACCTGACCGCGCCGGAGCCCAAGGCGTTCGTCGCGTGGCGGCCGGCCGACGATGCGCTGGAACCGGCGATGCGGCCCCATTGCGTGACGCTCTCCTACAACCAGGCGGCGCGGATGCTCGACGGCGGCGAGCAGGTCGACGCGGTCCCGCTGCCCGACGTGCTCAGGGCGCTGGATGGAGCCGTTCGTCGCCGCGCACTACAAGCCCGAACCCAGGAAGCAAGGTCCGCCGCAACGACCCGTTCCGCGACGCCGAAGGCGCCGGCGGACGCCGCCGTTGACCGCGCGGCCTGCCCCCGCCATCGCCATCGCCTCCCACGCATGACCGACGATCGTCCGCCCGACCGGTTCTCGCTGTCGCGCTGGTCGCGCCGCAAGCTCGAGTCGGCGCGCGCGAGCTCCCGCGGCGCCGCGTTCCGACGCCCCGGCCCCGACGAGCGCCGACCCGCGTCCGGCGTGCCCCGACGCCGGCGGCGGCGGCAGCATCGCGTGACGAGACGGCCGGCCGACCGGCAACGACCGCACCGGCCACGGCCATCGGCGCGACACCGGCCACGACGGCGCGCGGCCACGACGACATCGGCCGCGACCGCACCGGCGACGTCAGCCGCGCCGCCGCGACGTCCCGGCGCTGCCGCTGCGCCGCCGCCGCTGCCGCCGATCGATTCGCTCGGCATCGACGCCGACTTCACCGGGTTCTTCAAGCCCAACGTCGCCCCGTTCGCTGCGCAACGCGGCGCTGAAGAAACTGTTCGCGGACCCGCGCTTCAACGTGATGGACGGCCTGGACACCTACATCGACGACTACTCGGTCTTCGTGCCGCTCGACGCCGAGGAGGCGCGCGGGCTGGTCCAGGCCCGGGCGATCCTCGATCCGCCGAGAACGCGCGTGAACGACCAGGGTCACGTCGAAGTCGTCCCGCCGGACGAGCCGGCTGCCGGGGTCCCCGCGGCGGCCGATGCGGCGAACGAGCCCGCCAGCGCGGACGTGCCGGCGGCGCGCGATGCCGACCGGGACGGCGCCGGCACGCCGGTCGCGGCATCCGCGAATCCGGCGTCGGTCGCCGCTGCGTCCCCCGGCGCCGACGCCGGCGCCGGCTCCCGTTCCGGCACCCGCGCCGGCCGTTCCCGAACCCTCGGCCGCGCCGTCGCGCGACCCCATCGCCTTCGCGTCCCCCCCGATGAGCCTCACCGGCAAGAAACTGCACCTTTGCTCCTGCAACGGCACCATGCCGCATCTCGGCCGAGCGCATCGCGTCGGCCCTCGACCTGCCTGAAGTTCCGCCGGTGCGGACGATGCTCTGCCAGAAGGAGCTTGGCAGCTTCGCCGCGGCGAGCGACGGCGACGTCGTCGTCGCGTGCACCCAGGAAGCGCGGCTGTTCGGGGACGTCGCCGAGGAGGGCGGGCGCACGCAGACGATCCGCTTCGTCAACATCCGCGAGACGGGGGGCTGGTCGGCCGAGGCGCCGGCGGCGACGCCGAAGATCGCCGCGCTGCTGGCGCTGGCCGGTCTGCCCGACCCCGATCCCGTTCCGAGCGTCAGCTACCGGTCCGAAGGGCGCACGCTGATCGTCGGCCCGATGGACGCCGCGCTGCACTGGGCCAAGGCGCTGTCCGGACGGCTCGCGGTGACGGTGCTGGCGACCGGGCGCAGCGCCGGCGCCGAATTGCCGTCCGAGCGCACGTTTCCCGTCTACTCCGGCACGCTGACCCGGCTGGACGGCTGGCTGGGCGCGTTCGACGCCGCCTGGACGATCGACAATCCGATCGACCTCGATCTGTGCACGCGCTGCAACGCCTGCGTCAAGGCCTGCCCCGAGCACGCGATCGACTGGAGCTACCAGATCGACCTCGACCGCTGCAAGAGCCATCGCGCGTGCGTCGCCGCCTGCGGCGCGACGGCGGCGATCGACTTCGCGCGCAGCGACCGCGGCGCGCAGCGAGCGGTTCGACCTCGTGCTCGACCTGCAGCGCACCCCGGCGATCCGGCTGCACCAGCCGCCGCAGGGCTACCTCGCCCCGGGCGCCGACGCGGTGGCCCAGGCGCAGGCGGTGGCGGAACTGACCGCGATGGTCGGCGAGTTCGAGAAGCCGAAGTTCTTCAACTACAAGGCGTCGATCTGCGCCCACAGCCGGTCGCAGAAGGCGGGCTGCAACCGCTGCCTCGACGTCTGCTCCACCGAGGCGATCTCGGCCGACGGCGACCACGTGAAGGTCGAGCCCCACCTGTGCATGGGCTGCGGCGCCTGCGCGACCGAGTGCCCGTCCGGGGCGATGACCTACGCGTACCCGTCGGCGCCCGACCTCGCGCGCCGCCTGCGCACGCTGCTGTCGACGTACGAACGCGCCGGCGGGCGCGACGCGGTCGTGCTGCTGCACGCCGCCGACGGCCGCGACGTCATCGCCAACGCGGCCAGGCGCGGCGACGGCCTGCCGGCGCGGGTGATCCCGGTCGAGGTCCATCACATCGCGTCGGTCGGCCTCGACCTGTGGCTGGCGGCGCTCGCCTGGGGCGCCAGTCAGGTGGCGGTGCTGGCCACCGGCGCCGAGGCCCCCGAGTACCACGCCGCGCTCACGCACCAGATGGGCGTCGCCGACGCCATCGCCCAGGGCCTCGGCTACCAGGGCGAGCACTTCCGGCTGCGTGGACGGCGCCGACGCCATCGCCTTCGCGGCGGCGCTGCGCGACTGGCCCCCGGCGCTCGCGGTACGCGTCGCGGCGACCTTTGCCGGGACGCCGGAGAAGCGGACGACGGCCGCGCTGGCGATCGAGCACCTCGCGGCGCACGCGCCGGTGCCGCGCAAGGAGATCGCGCTGCCGGCCGGCGCGCCGTTCGGCACCATCGCCGTCAACGCCGACACGTGCACCATGTGCCTCGCCTGCGTCGGGTCGTGCCCGGTCGGCGCGCTGCAGGACGGGCAGGAGGTGCTCGAGCTGCGCTTCGTCGAAAGCAAGTGCGTCCAGTGCGGGCTGTGCCGCGAGACCTGCCCCGAGTCCGCGATCACGCTGTCGACCGCGGCTCAACCTGGCCGCCGAGGCGAAGGCGCCGCGGGTGGTCAACGCCGCGGCGATCTTCAACTGCATCCGCTGCGGCAAGCCGATGGGCACCGACAAGATGATCGGCAACATGCTGGCCAAGCTGTCCGGGCACTCGATGTTCGCCCAACGCCGGGCGCGCTCGACCGGCTGAAGATGTGCGCCGACTGCCGCGTGGTCGACCTGATCCGCAACGAAACCGGGCCCGGCTCCGGCGACGCCGGGGGCGCGCGATGAGCGAGACCGCGATCACGCTGCATCACCGGGTCGAGCCCGAGGACCAGGCGCGGGCCGACTTCTACGCGCTGCTCGTCGCGGCTGTACGCGTCGGGGCCCGACGCCGCGCTGCTGCAGGCCATCGCCGCGGCGCCTCCGCTCGAAGCGGCGGAGACCTCCGGCGACGACGCGCGGCGCCGGCGCGCGGCTGGCCGCGGCGTGGGACCGGCTGCGCGCCGCGAGCGCGGCGATGGACCCGGAGGCCGCGACGCAGGAGTACGTCGACGTCTTCGTCGGCGTCGGGAAGAGCGAGGTCAACCTGCACGGCTCGCACTGGCTCGCCGGCGCGATGATGGAGAAGCCGCTGGCCGACCTGCGCGCCGACCTCGCCACCATGGGCCTCGCGCGCCGGCCGGAGGTGACGATCCTCGAGGATCACCTCTCGTCGCTGTGCGAGACGATGCGGATATTGATTGCCGGGCAGGGCGAGCGCAAACCGACGCCGATTGCCGAGCAGCGACGCTTTTTCGAGGCGCACATCGCGTCTTGGACAAAGGATTGCTGCACTGCAATAGAAGTTTGTCCGCTTGCCAACTACTACCTGCGGGTAGCACAATTCACCGATTGTTTCCTGGCGATCGAGCGTGACGCGCTCGCCATGGACTGAAATCTCAAGTCACGCGGTCTTTTCGGAGGTTGTTCATGCGCACGAGCCCGTCTCGCGACCGTTCCGCCGCAGCAGACCCGGCGGCATCCCCCACCTCCACCGATCCCGCGCGCCGGCGATTCCTGCTCGGTGCCGGCAGCGCCGGCGCTGCCGCGGCACTGGTCGCACTGCCCGCCGCCGCCACTGCCACGCCGCGGCGCCCGCCGCGCCGGCCGACGACGACACCGTGGCGAAGTATCGCGAGACGCAGCACGTCCGCGACTACTACCGCACCATCAAGCTCTAGGAGGAGGAAGGACATGCTGCTGACGAAAAAGAGCGAAGGCATCGCCGCGGCCGGGCCGCGCCTTACGCGCTTCGCGGGCACGCGCCTCGCGACGATGGACCGGCGGACGTTCCTCAAGCGCTCGGGCCTGGTCGCCGGTACCGGGGCGGCGTTCGCGAGCCAGCTGCCCTTCGGCGCGATCGGCCCCGCCGAGGCCGCCAAGGAAGACGCCGCGAAGGCCGCGCAATCCGCACGCACCGTCTGCACGCACTGCTCGGTCGGCTGCGCGATCGACGCCACCGTCGAGAACGGCGTGTGGATGCGGCAGGAGCCGGTGTTCGATTCGCCGCTGAACCTCGGCGCGCACTGCGCCAAGGGCGCCTCGGTGCGCGAGCACGGCCAGGGCGAACACCGCCTGAAGTCGCCGATGAAGCTGGTCAACGGCAAGTACCAGAAGATCAGCTGGGAACAGGCGATCAACGAGATCGGCGACAAGATGCTCGCGATCCGCAAGGAGAGCGGTCCCGACGCCGTGTTCTGGGTCGGCAGCTCGAAGCACAACAACGAGCAGGCGTACCTGATGCGCAAGTTCGTGTCCTTCTGGGGCACCAACAACACCGACCACCAGGCGCGGATCTGCCACTCGACGACGGTCGCCGGCGTAGCCAACACCTGGGGCTACGGCGCGATGACCAACTCGTACAACGACATGCAGAACACCAAGTGCGCGTTGTACATCGGCAGCAACGCCGCCGAGGCGCACCCGGTGTCGATGCTGCACATGCTGCACGCGAAGGAGAACGGCGCGAAGATGATCGTCGTCGATCCGCGCTTCACGCGCACCGCGGCCAAGGCCGACGAGTACGTGCGCATCCGCTCGGGCACCGACATCCCGTTCCTGTTCGGCGTGCTGCACCACATCTTCAAGAACGGCTGGGAAGACAAGCAGTACATCAACGACCGCGTGTTCGGCATGGACAAGGTCAAGGAGGAGGTCCTGGCCAAGTGGACGCCGGACAAGGTCGAGGAAGCCTGCGGCGTGCCCGAGGCGCAGATCTTCAAGGTCGCCGAGATGATGGCCAAGAACCGGCCGTCGACCGTCGTCTGGTGCATGGGGCAGACGCAGCACACGATCGGCAACGCGATGGTGCGCGCGTCGTGCATCCTGCAGCTCGCGCTGGGCAACGTCGGCGGGTCGGGCGGCGGCACCAACATCTTCCGCGGCCACGACAACGTGCAGGGCGCGACCGACGTCGGCCCGAACCCCGATTCGCTGCCGGGCTACTACGGCATCGCCGCCGGCTCGTGGAAGCACTGGGCCACGGTGTGGGGCGTCGACTACGAGTGGATCAAGGGTCAGTACGCCTCGCAGGCGATGATGGAAAAGTCCGGCATGACGGTGTCGCGCTGGATCGACGGCGTGCTGGAAAAGAACGAGCTGATCGACCAGGACCGCAACCTGCGCGGCATGGTGTTCTGGGGCCACGCGCCGAACAGCCAGACGCGCGGCAAGGAAATGATCGAGGCGATGAAGAAGCTCGATCTGCTCGTCGTCATCGACCCGTATCCGTCGGCCACCGCGGCGATGGCGAACATGGCGAAGACCGAGGCGGCCAAGGCGGGCGGCGCCACCGGCGACGTCTACCTGCTGCCGGCGGCGACGCAGTTCGAGACCTCCGGCTCGTGCACGGCGTCGAACCGCTCGATCCAGTGGCGCGAGCGCGTGATCAGCCCGCTGTTCGAGTCGCAGACCGACCACGCGATCATGTACGCGTTCGCGAAGAAGTTCGGCTTCGACAAGGAGTTCGTCAAGAACTACAAGATGGTCAAGCCGGACGCGAACAAGTGGGAGGAGCCGGAAGCCGAGTCGATCCTGCGCGAGATCAACAAGGGCGTCTGGACGATCGGCTACACCGGGCAGTCGCCGGAGCGGCTGAAGCTGCACATGAAGCACATGAACACGTTCGACGTGCGGACGCTGCGCGCCAAGGGCGGCCCCTGCGACGGCGACTTCTTCGGCCTGCCGTGGCCGTGCTACGGCACGCCGGAGCTGAAGCACCCGGGCTCGCCCAACCTCTACGACACCTCGGTCTCGATGATGGACGGCGGCGGCTGCTTCCGCGCCAACTTCGGCGTCGAGCGCGACGGCGTCAACCTGCTGGCCGAGGACGGCTCGTACCCGAAGGGCGGCGAGCTCACCTCCGGCTACCCCGAGCTCGACCACGTGCTGCTGAAGAAGCTCGGCTGGTGGGACGAGCTGACCGAGGCGGAGAAGAAGGCCGCCGAGGGCAAGAACTGGAAGACCGACCTGCTCGGGCGGCATGATCCGCGTGTTCATGAAGAACCACGGCAACCATCCGTTCGGCAACGCGAAGGCGCGCGCCGTCGTCTGGAACTTCCCCGATCCGGTTCCGCAGCACCGCGAGCCGCTGTTCTCGACCCGCCCGGACCTGGTCGCCAAGTATCCGACGCACGACGACAAGAAGGCCTTCTGGCGCCTGCCGACGCTGTACAAGACGGTGCAGGAGAAGAACAAGGACGTGGTCAAGGAATTCCCGCTCGTCCTCACCAGCGGCCGGCTCGTCGAGTACGAGGGCGGCGGCGAGGAAACGCGCTCGAACCGCTGGCTGGCCGAGCTGCAGCAGGAGGCGTTCGTCGAGATCAATCCGCGCGACGCCAACGACCGCGGCGTGCGCGACGGCGAGTACGTCTGGCTGAAGACGCCGACCGGCGCGCAGCTCAAGGTCAAGGCTCAGGTCACCGAGCGCGTGGCGGCCGGCACGACGTTCATGCCGTTCCACTTCTCGGGCATCTGGATGGGCAAGGACATGCTCGAGTACTACCCCGAGGGCGCGCACCCGATCGTCCGCGGCGAGGCGGTCAACACCGCCACGACCTACGGCTACGACTCGGTGACGATGATGCAGGAAACCAAGACGACCGTCTGTCAGATCGCGCGGGCCTGACCAGCACCCGAGGCGAGGAGAACACACAATGGCCCGAATGAAGTTTCTCTGCGATGCCGAGCGCTGCATCGAATGCAACGGCTGCGTCACCGCGTGCAAGCAGGAGCACGACGTTCCGTGGGGCGTGAACCGCCGCCGGGTGGTGACGATCAACGACGGCGTCCCCGGTGAGCGCTCGGTGTCGGTGGCGTGCATGCACTGCTCCGACGCGCCCTGCATGGCGGTGTGCCCGGTCGACTGCTTCTACCGCACCGAAGAGGGCGTGGTGCTGCACGACAAGGACCTGTGCATCGGCTGCGGCTACTGCTTCTACGCCTGCCCGTTCGGCGCGCCGCAGTTCCCGCAGGCCGGCGCGTTCGGCGTGCGCGGCAAGATGGACAAGTGCACGTTCTGCGCCGGCGGTCCCGAGAAGAACGGCTCGGAGGAAGAGTTCGTCAAGTACGGCCGCAACCGCCTGGCCGAGGGCAAGCTGCCGGTCTGCGCCGAGATGTGCGCGACCAAGGCGCTGCTCGGCGGCGACGGCGAGGTGCTCGCCGACATCTACCGCGAGCGCGTGATGTCGCGCGGCAAGGGCGGCGACGTCTGGGGCTGGGCGACCGCCTACGGGCTGCCCACCCCCGCGGCCAAGCAACCGCCGGTGGCCCCGGCGCAAGGAGCCAAATCATGATGCGCAGATCGATGCTCGCTCTGCTCGCCGTCGGCGTGACGGTCGGACTCGCCGGCTGCGGCGAACGCGAGCAGGTCGTCGTCTACAAGCAGGGGATCTACCAGGGCAAGCGGGACATGGCCCCGTACGGCGGCGCACCGTGGAACGGCAATCGCGACGAGTGGGCCAACGCGGTCCGCACCCGCAACCAGGCGCAGAACGAATACAAGCGCATCAGTCACTGAGGGAGACGACATGCGCAACGGACTCATTCGCGCGGTCGCTGGCCTGATCGCGATCGGCTGGCTGAACGCGGCTTCCGCGCAGGCTCCCGCCGTCAGTCCCAAGGACGCGGACCTCGCCAAGCAGCAGCAGGCGCAGCAGCAGTCGCAGCCGGGCAACAACCAGCCGGTCTGGTCGGAAGTCCGCTCGGGGGCGCCGCAGTTCACCAGCCTACCCGGCCGCGAGACCAACGTCCTCATCCAGCCGCAGGGGCAGACGTGGCGCGCGGCGCACGCGCAGGCCGCGACCATCGGCGGGGTGCTGATCTCCATCGTGCTGCTGGGCCTGCTCGGTTACTACGCCTGGCGCGGCTCGATCGAGCTGCACGGCAAGCCGACCGGACGGCTGATCCAGCGCTTCACGCCGGCCAAGCGCCTCGCCCACTGGACGATGGCCTTGTCGTTCGTCACGCTGGCGATCACCGGGCTCATCATCACCTTCGGCAAGTCGCTGCTGCTGCCGCTGATCGGCTACACGCTGTTCTCCTGGCTGGCCACGCTGGCGAAGACGATCCACAACTTCCTCTCGCCGGTGTTCTCGGTCGCGCTGCTGGTGTTCATCGTTATGTTCATCGGCGACAACATCCCGCGCGCGTCCGACGCCAAGTGGCTCGCCAAGTTCGGCGGCATGCTCGACCGCTCGGGCAACACGCACCCGCCGTCGGGCAAGTTCAACGCCGGCGAGAAGGCGCTGTTCTGGGGGCTGGTCTGCTTCCTGTGCGTGCTGCTGGTGCTGTCGGGCTACGTGCTGCTGTTCCCGAACTTCGACCAGACGCGCTCGACGATGCAGATCGCGAACATCGTGCACATCGGCGCGGCGCTGCTCGCCGTCGCGATGGCCTGCTTCCACATCTACCTGGGCACGGTGGGCATGCGCGGCGCGTTCGACGCCATGCGCTACGGCTACGTCGACGAGGCGTGGGCGAAGGAGCATCACGAGTACTGGTACAACGACGTGGTGGCGGGCAAGCTGCCGCGCGGACCGGAACCGGCCGCGCCGTTGCCGCGCAGCCGCTTCGCGGTATGACGAACCGGAGGAGGGAAGGGGGAATGACGATGACGACGCTGCGCGCACTGATCGCGGCAGGCCTGGTGGTGGGGACATTCGGAGTCGCGGTGGCAAAGCTGCCGCCGGCGCCGCCACCGACCGACGCCCAAAAGGTGGCCGCCGAGGAAAAGAAGGCCAAGGATGCCGCCGCCGCCGATCTCGCCAAACAGAAGCAGGCCAAGGCGGAAGACCGTATCGCCGCTCGCTACTACGCCGAATCCAAGGCGAAGGGCAAGCAGGTGACGCCGCCGCAGATGCCCGCCAGTGCGCCCGCGGCACCCGCCGCCAAGGCCGCGCCGGCTCCGGCAAAGAAATAGCGTCCGCACTGCGATGACTTGCGACGGGGGCCACGGCCCCCGTTTCTTTTTGCGCGCGTCGCAGCCCGGTGGAACGGTCCCGGTTTGGCGTCGTGGCCGGGCCGCGATATAATCGCCGGCCCGGAGAGCTGGCCGAGTGGTCGAAGGCGCCTGACTCGAAATCAGGTAACGGGGCAACCTGTTCGGGGGTTCGAATCCCTCGCTCTCCGCCATACTTCCGCCACGGGCCCTGCAGGGGCCCGCTGGCTTTCCGGATGCCGGCAACGGCCCGCCGCCGCACGTCGAGCAGCCGGCATGATCGCCCCCGCGCGATTGCGACCGCGGGGCGCGACGTGGCGCCGTCGCAACAAACCGTGCCCATGCCAACGAACCCCCGCATCGACAAGACGATTTCGCTCGTCGCGCTGGCGCTGCTCGTCGCCGGCTGCTATCTCGTCCTCAAGCCGTTCCTGACGGCGATCGTCTGGGCGGCGATCCTGGCGGCGACGACGTGGCCGCTGTTCGTCCGGCTGCGCACGGCGCTGCGCGGACACACCGGGCTCGCGTCGCTGGCGATGGTCGTCCTGATCTCGCTGATGCTGCTCGCGCCGTTCGTGATCGTCGGCGCGACCATCGCCGACAACGCCGAGCAGCTGTTCGCGGTGCTGCAGCGCTTCGTCGCCGAGGGCCCGCCCGCGCCGCCGGAGTGGGTGGCGCGGATACCGCTGGCCGGGCCGCAACTCGCCACCTACTGGGGCGGGTTCGCCCACGACACGGCGCGGCTGCTGGAGGAACTGCGCAAGCTCGCCGACCCCGCGCGCAAGCTCGCCTTGTCCGGTGGTACGAGCGTCCTCGCCGGCCTGCTGCAGCTCGCGCTGTCGGTCCTGATCGCGTTCTTCTTCTTTCGCGACGGCGACGCGATCCTCGCGCGCCTGCGCGCGGCCGGCGAGCGCATCGCCGGTGATCGCGCCCGTCGACTGCTGGCGGTGGCGACCGTAACGACGCGCGGTGTCGTGCTCGGAATTCTCGGCACCGCGCTCGCCCAGGGCATCCTGATGGGACTGGGCGCGTGGATGGCCGGCATCCAGGCCGCGCCGCTGCTGGGGTTCCTCGTGTTCCTGCTGTCGCCGGTGCCGGTCGGGCCGCCGTTGATCTGGGGCGGCGCGGCCGCGCTGCTGTTCATGCAGGGCGCGACCGGGTGGGGCATGTTCATGCTGGTGTGGGGCGCGGGCCTGGTCTCGACCGTCGACAACATCATCCGGCCGCTGATCATCAGTCACGGCGGCGCGCTGCCGTTCATCCTGGTCCTGATCGGCATCATCGGGGGCATCCTGGCCTTCGGGTTCATCGGCGTGTTCCTCGGGCCGGTGCTGATCGCCGTCGGTTTCATGCTGGTCAAGGAATGGGCGCCCGCGGCGCTCCCGGCCGAGGCACCTTCGCCGGCGGCCCACGACAACGCTACGCCCCCCGCCGGGAGCGACGGCACCGCCTGATCGGAGTCGACGCGACCGCGCCCGGCCCCGTCGGCCCTGCCTGAAAGGACCGGGGCCGGCGAACTTCTCCGCCGGCCCCGTCGTTCGGTCACCCGCCTCGCGGGCGCGTCAGATCGCGCTGCAGAACGCCACGCTGTTGGGACCCGCGCCCTCCGGCACCCAGCCTCGATTGATCATCGCGCGCTTCACCGACAGGTCGATGGTAGTAGCGATGGTTGGCGTCGCGCCGGTTGTTGAAGAACCGGTACACCGGCACGCGACCGGCCGGGCAGTTGCCCGCGGCGTCCGGCACTTCGATCCAGAACGCGGCGTCCATTTCGAGGTTCCAGACGCCGGGCCACCGGGTCAGCACGAACTGGCACTCGTTCCAGTCGGCGCTGAAGAAGTGCGAATTGATGTGGACGTCGGCGCCGGCGTAGAACCGGCAGACCGGCATCGACGCCGGCGCGTAGACCGGGTCGATGTACCCGTAGAACACGAGCCCGGTGCGCTGGAACGTGCCTGCCGGATTGGCGTCGAGCGAGTCCATCTCGGCGGCCGACGCGGTGATGAAGTAGTGGTCGAGTTCGGCGTTGTAGTACTCGACGACCGGAATCGATCCCGGCGGCAGGTTGTCGGCGGCCGGGATCGTGCTCGCGACGGCCGCCCCGGCGTCGAGCATGCCGATGCCGCACAGCGTGCCGGTGCCGCAGGTGGTGCCGGTCGGGAAATCGCGCGCGGTGCCCTGCAGGATGCCCAGCACGCGTCCGGGGGTCATCGTCGGATTGCGGCCGAGCATCAGCGACGCGACGCCCGACACCAGCGGGGCCGAGAAACTGGTGCCGATGCCCAGCGAATACGCCGGATCGCCGGGCATCGTCTCGCCGCGGTTGGAGTGCGACACCGTCGCGTCGTCGATCGTCTCGCCGGCCGGCGCCGCGAGGTCGACTCGCGCGCCGAAATTCGAGTAGAATGCGCGCTCGCCGGCGACGTTGAGCGCGGCCACCGTGACGACGCCGCTGCAGTTCGCCGGCGCATGGTTGGCGACGTCGTCGGCCTCGTTGCCGGCCGACGGCGACGACGACCGCGCCCTGCGCCAGCGCATCGTCGACGGCTTCCTGGATCGCCTGCGCGCACGCTCCGGGCCCGCCGAGGCTCAGGTTGATGACGCGCGCGGGGTTGGGGTTCGCGGGCACGCCCGCGATCGGCACGCCCGACGCCCAGAGCATGCCCTCGAACACGTCGGCGTCGGTGCCGCCGCACTGCCCGAGCACGCGCACCGGAAGGACCTTCGCGCGCCAGTCGACGCCGGCGATTCCCTGCCCGTTGTTGGTGTTGGCGGCGATCTGCCCGGCGACGAAGGTGCCGTGCCACGACGACGGGGTGGCGGGGTAGCCGCCGCAACCGCCTTCGTCGATCCAGTCGCCCTCGTCGCGCGGGTTGCCGTCGCGCCCGTCGCCGTCGCGCGCGTTCTCGGCCGACGAGATGAAGTCGTACCCTGGCAGCGTGCGCCCGGTCATGTCGGGATGCGGCTGGATGCCCGTGTCGACGACCGCGACGACCATGCTGGCCGAGCCGGTCGTGAGGTCCCAGGCGGCGGTCGCGTTGATGCCCGCCACCGGATCGAACAGCCCCCATTGCCGGCCGAACAGCGTGTCGTTGGGCACCGCCGCCTGCGTGAATCGGCGCAGCACCGGGTCGGCATACTGGACCGCGGCGTCGTCCTGCAGCCGGGAGGCGAGCGCGGCCAGCGTCGCGGCGTCCTGCGCGCGGTCGAGCCGCAGCAGCCAGACCCCGCCGATCTGCCGCTCCGCGGTGACGCCGACCCCCAGCGTGGCCGCAAAGCGTGCGGCGAGCGCCGTCCAGTCTTCGGGCGCGTCCTTCAGCCGGACGAGCAGCCGGTCACCCTTGGTGCCCGCGGCTTTCCTGGCGAATTTCTCGACCAGCGCGCGGGGCGCCGGCACTTCGGCCCAGAGGACGCCGCGATCCTGGCGCAGCGCGCGCAGCATCGTGTCGACGTCGGCGCGGCTGCGCGGCGCCGGAAGCGCCACGTCGACGGCGCCGGTGCGCGTCGTGCCGGTGACCGCGAGCGGCGATCCCGCGAGCGTTTCCAGCCTCGCCTTGACGTTGTCCGGCAACTGCCCCGCGGCGGCGGCGTAGGGATGGAGGCGGACGCGGATCGACGCGACGTCGTCGGCGCGCGCGCTCGCGGCCCAGCCGGCCGCGAAGACGAGGCCGGCGACGAGCGTGATGGCGGCGCGCGCCGCGGGCCGACCCCGGTCGGCGGCAACTCCCGCGCCGCGATGGAGGGCAGGGCGGACGATGGACGATCTGGACAGGCGGGTCATGCGGGTCTCCCCGGAAGTTTGCGCGGCCGAAACTGGACCCCGCGAGCGAAGCAAGTTCGAGGCCACGCGCTCGGCCCCGGCCATGCCTGCGGCGATGCACCGCCGCCCGTCACCGGGGTCCCGGAGACTCAGTCGCCGGAGTGCGGCAGCGCTCGCGCCGCCGCGCGCGTGCGGGCGACTTCGGCGCGGTAGGGGCCCAGCAGCGTCACCATCTGCGCGAAGATCTTCGGCGTCGCCGCGATCACCTCGCCGCCGTGGAGGTAATCGCCCTCGCCGGACAGGTCGCCGATCAGTCCGCCCGCCTCGAGCACCAGCAGGCTGCCGGCGGCGACGTCCCACGGGTTGAGGCCGACCTCGAAGAACCCGTCGTAGAACCCGGCGGCGACGTAGGCGAGATCGAGCGCGGCGGCGCCCGGACGGCGCAGGCCCGCGGTGTGCTCGATCATCGTGCGCATCATCGCGAGATAAGCATCGAGAAAGCTGCCGTCGCGGAAGGGGAAGCCGGTGCCGATCAGGCACTCCTTCAGCTGCGTGCGCTTCGACACGCGGATCCGCCGGTCGTTGAGGTACGCGCCGCGGCCGCGCGTGGCGGTGAACAGGTCGTTGCGCACCGGGTCGTAGATGACGCCCTGCGTGACCTGGCCCTTGTGCGCCAGCGCGATCGACACGCAGTACTGCGGGAAGCCGTGCAGGAAGTTGGTCGTGCCGTCGAGCGGGTCGATGATCCACACGTTCTCGGCGTCGGCGTTCGCGCCTTTGGCGGTGCCTTCCTCTGCTAGAATCGCGTGGTCCGGATACGCCTCGAGCAGCGTCTCGACGATCGCGCTTTCGGCGGCGCGATCGATCTCGCTGACGAAATCCTTCGGCCCCTTTGCGGTCACCGTCAGGCGGTCGAGGTCGCGGGACCCGCGGTTGATGATGTTGCCGGCGCGGCGCGCCGCTTTCACCGCGATGGTGAGCGTGGGATGCATGTCGTGGTGCGGGCGCGGCGGGCGCGACCGGCGTGATAAAGAACGAAGGATGGCATTTTACCCGCTGCCGGCCCGCCCTGCGCGGTCCGCGGCGATTCGGCGCATTCCGCCTGCGCCGACTGCGTTCCCCCGATCAACTTCCCGACGGCCGTGAATTCGCCCCTCGATCGCGTGCGCATCGTGCTGGTCGCCACCAGCCATCCCGGCAACATCGGCGCGGCCGCGCGGGCGATGCTGACCATGGGCGTGCGCCGCCTCGTTCTGGTCGCGCCGCGATTGTTTCCCGACGCCGACGCGGTGGCGCGGGCATCGGGGGCGACCACGGTGCTCGACGCGGCGCAGGTCGTCGCGAGCCTCGACCAAGCGCTGGCCGGCTGCGTGCTTGCGGTCGGGCCTGTCGGCGCGGCCGCGCGAGTTCGCCGGCCGCGTGCTGCCGGTGCGCGCCGCGGCGGTCGAGGCGCTGGCGCACGCGTCGCACGGCGACGTCGCGTTCGTCTTCGGCACCGAGATGTCGGGGCTGTCGAACGACGAGCTCACCCGCTGCGGCATCGTGGCGACGATCCCGGCCAACCCCGGCTACGCGTCGCTCAATCTGGCGGCGGCGGTGCAGGTCGCCTGCTACGAGCTCAACGTCGCCGCGACCGGGGGCGAGGTCTGGCGCGCGCCGCGTTTCGCGCCGGCGACCGCGGACGAGATCGCGAGCCTGTACGCGCACGCGGAGAAGACGCTGGTGGCGATGCGCTTCCTCAATCCGGCGCATCCGAAGCGCCTGCTGCCGCGGCTGCGGCGCCTCTTCGCGCGGCGCGGCTTCGAGCGCGAGGAAGTCAACATCCTGCGCGGCATCCTCGCGCGCATCGACGAGCTGGTCGAGCGGGCGCGTGGACGCTGAGCGAGAACATCCGGCGGCGATCGCCTGGTTCGCCCGGGCGGGGCAGCCGTGGTCGCCGGCCGAATCGCGCGCGGTCGACGCGCTGATCCGGTCCTGGCCGGCGCTGGCCGGCGCCGCAGTCTGCGTCGTCGTCGGCACGGAGGCGGCCGCGGCGCTGCTGCGCTCCGCGGTGTTCGACGACGACTGGTGGGACGAGGAGGAGGCCGTGCGGGAGGAGCTCTGGCTCGCCGCCTCGCACGCGATCACCGAAGCCGATCTCGAGCGACGGCTTGCCGCCGAGGGCGCGCGATGGCGTGTCGTCGCGCGCGACGCCGCGCGGCGCGCCTTCGGCGCCGATCCCGAACTCGCGGCCGACGCGGCCGTCGCGCTCGCGCTCGCCGCCCACCAGCGGACGCTGGCGGCGCTGGCCGGAGCGGCCGACGATCACGTCTTCGTGCGCAAGCTCGCGCTGTTCGCCGCCGGGCGCTGGCCGCTGGGGTACCATCGCGGCCGCTTCCACGTTTTCTGAGGCACCGGTGCACACGCCACCACCGTCCGCGGGTCCGCCGCCCCTGCATCCGGCGGCACCACCCGCGGACCCGCCACCTTCGCCCCCGGGCGCGCCGCGTCGCCGCGTGCATCCCGCGGCACTACCCGTGGACCCGCCGCTTCGCCGGCGCACCGCTGTCGCCGCGCGCGGCGGACTCCGCCGCGACCTGCCGCAACTGCGGCGCCGAGGCCCCGGGCACCTATTGCCCTGCCTGCGGCCAGGAAACGGCGCTGGCGCTGCCCACGGCGGGCGTGTTCCTGCGCGAGGCGGCCGGCCGCTACGTCGCGTTGGACGGCCGGTTCGCGCGCACGCTGTTCCACCTGCTGTTCCGGCCCGGGTTCCTCACCAACGAATACTTCGCCGGCCGGCGCAAGCGCTACATCCGGCCGGCGCGGCTGTTCCTGGTGCTGGCCCTGGCGCTGTTCGCGATCCTTCGCGTCGTCGCCGAGACGTCGCCCGGCGCGGCGCTGATCGTCGTCGACGGGACGACGTCCGCGGAATGCGGCGCCACCGAAGGCGCCAGAGGCCGTCGCCGCGATGGCGGCCGCGAAGGGCGATGCGGAACGCGAACGCCGGGGCGAAGGCGGCCGCTCGGCCGGACCTCGACGGCGAGCCCTCGGCGACGGAGCCGCTCCGGCCGTGACCTCGACGGCAGACCTCGGCGAAGGCCGTCCCGCGAGCAGCGCGCCGGGAAAGCCGCCGACGCCGAACTCGCGCGGGTGCTGCTGGCGCCGACCAGGGCCTGCGGATCGACCGCGAGCTGGGCGTCACCGTGGTCGGCCCGAGGGCCCGCTGCGCGACCAGCTGCAGCAGCGGATGGATCGCTTCAACCGTCTGGGCAAGCAGGACAAGATCGACCAGGTGATCGGCGGCGCGCTGCGCTACGGCCCGTACGCGCTGATCGCGCTGCTGCCGTGGTTTGCGCTGCTGCTGCAGATCGTCTACGCAGGACGACGGCGGCGGTACCCGCACCGGCCGCGCCGCTTCGCCGAGCACCTCGTCTACGGCGCGCACAACCACGCCTTCGCCTGCCTGGCGCTGATCGTCGCCGTCGCCGCGCCGTGGCCCCCGCTCAGGGCCGCCGCCATCCTCTGGATGTTCTGCTACTTCCTCTGGTCGATGAAGGTCGTGTACGGCGGGCGCTGGATCGGCGTGCTCGCGCGCGGCGTGGTCGTGGCGATCGCCTACCTGGTCATGTTCGCGCTGGTCACGTCGTTCCTGCTGGTCACCGCGATCGTCTGCGCTGACGGCCGTCGCGCGGCTCGACCGTCGCGAGCGGCAACGCGCGGGCGGACGTGAACGGCGTCGCAAACGAAACGGGCGCGGCTCGCCGCGCCGTCGTCGCCGTCGAATGGCGCGCTGGGCGGCTACTTCGCCGTCTCGTACTTCTTGATCAGGTCGCGGGCGCTCTGCAGCAGCGCCTTGCCGTCGTTGCCCTTGGCGGTGACGTCCTTCACCCAGTCGTCGTCGAGGTTCGCCGTCGCCTTCTCCCAGTTCGCGAGCTCGGCGGCCGGGATCGTGTAGAAGGTGTTGCCGCGGTCGACGGCGAGCTTGCGCGCGGGCGGCGCCGACGCGTCCCACTGCCGGCCGAACGCCTTCGCCATCGGCAGGCCGGAGTTGGCGTCGATCACCTTCTTCAGGTCGGCCGGCAGGCTGTCGTATTTCGCCTGGTTCATCGCCAGCGTGAACACCGCGGTGTACAGCGCGCGCGACTTGGGGTCGGTCTCGCTGTGGTACTTCGTGAGCTCGTGCGCCTTGATCGACGGAATCACTTCCCACGGCAGCAGGTAGCCGTCGATCACCCCCTTGGAAATCGCTTCGGCCAGCGCGGGCAGCGGCATCGCCACCGGCGTGGCGCCCAGCGCGGCGAGCAGCTTGTTCGTCTGCCGCGTCGGCGCGCGCATCTTGAGCCCCTTGAAGTCGGCCATCACCTTCACCTGCTTGTCGCGGGTGTTGACGAAACCGTTGTCGTGCACGTTGACGACGAGCATCTTGATGCCGGCGAATTCCTTCTGCGCGTTCTTCTCGTAGTATTCCCACGCCGCCTGGCTCGTCGACTCGGCCGACGCCGACATGAACGGCAGCTCGAACACTTCCATCAGCGGGAAGCGGCCCGCGGTGTAGCCGGGCAGCGTCCACACGATGTCGGCGACGCCGTCCTTCACCTGGTCGATCAGCTGCGGCGGCGTGCCGCCGAGCTGCATCGACGGGTAGATCTGGCACTTGAGCTTGTTGCCGGAGTCCTTCGCGATCTTGTCGCACCAGGGCACGAGCAGCTGCGACGGCGGCATCGCGCCCGGCGGCCAGAAGTGGTGCACCTTCAGCGTGATTTCCTGCGCGGCCGCGGGAAGCGACGCGAGCGCGACGAACGTTGATGCGACGAGGGTGCGGGCAAGGCGTGACATCGTTCCTCCGGATGGGCATCGCTCGCCCGGGTGGGCGGCGCGCCGCTGTGTTTGCGACCAAGGCGCAGTGTAGACAATTCGAAGCGGCGGCGGCAGGGTTGCCGCGCGGTCGTGTACCGGGGCGCGTGCTGCCGTACCGCATCGCCAGAGCAGCGCGGGAGTGCCCGGTCGCGGCCGGACGCCAATACTTGAGGGAAACGGTCGGATATGGGAAGATCATTTTGATGTTCGATCGTTTGCGCGAAGACGTTGCCGTCGTGTTCGACCGGGATCCCGCCGCGCGGACGCGGTGGGAGGTGCTGACCTGCTACCCGGGGCTGCACGCGCTGGTGTGGCATCGGCTGACGCGCCGCCTTTGGCGGGCAGGTTGGCGCTGGCTCGCGCGCTGGCTCGCGCACTGCGGCCGCTTCGCCACCGGCATCGAAATCCACCCCGGGGCGACGATCGGCCGTCGGGTCTTCATCGACCACGGCATGGGCGTCGTGATCGGGGAGACCGCCGAAATCGGCGACGACTGCACCCTCTATCACGGGGTCACGCTGGGCGGCACGTCCTGGAACAAGGGCAAGCGCCACCCGACCCTCGGCAAAGGCGTGGTGATCGGCGCCGGCGCCAAGGTGCTGGGGCCGATTTTGGTCGGAGATGGGGCCAAGATAGGCTCCAATGCCGTCGTGGTGCGCGACGTTCCGGCCGATGCGACGGCGGTGGGCATCCCGGCGCGCGTGCTCGTGGGCGGTGAAGCCGAGCGCCGCGAGTCGCAGGCGGCGAAGATGGGGTTTTCGGCCTACGCCATCGCCGCCGACATGGACGACCCGGTCGTGCAGGCCATTCACCGCCTGATCGATCACGCCGCCCAGGCCGACGCCCGGCTCGAACGCCTCATTTCGCAGCTGACCGAGGACGGTCACGATTGTGGCGATGCGAAGGCCACGGCCGACGGCTTCGATCCCCAGCGGCTGAATCGCATGCTTGACTGAACTTGTCGGACTTAAGGTTGACTAAACAAGTCGGGAAAGGCAGAATTCGAGGGCGCGTCGTGTCCAGGACAGGCAAGCCGAACCAGATCCTTGACCGTCCCTCAGCGGGATCACCGTCCTCGGTCCGCCCGACCCGACGCCCCCGGCAACGCCCGGAAGACCGACACCTGAACCAGGGAGCATCGAACCGCCATGCGCCTCACCACCAAAGGACGATTCGCCGTCACCGCGATGATCGACGTCGCGCTCTACGGCACCAAGGGTCCCGTGACGCTCGCCGCCGTCTCGGAGCGGCAGCAAGATCTCGCTGTCGTACCTGGAGCAGCTGTTCGGCAAGCTGCGGCGCCACGGCCTCGTCGAGAGCGTCCGCGGCCCCGGCGGCGGGTATCATCTCGGCAAGCCGCTCGACCAGGTGTCGGTCGCCGACATCATCCAGGCGGTCGACGAGCCGATCGACGCCACGCAGTGCGGCGGCCGCGAGAACTGCCACGACGACCGCCGCTGCATGACGCACGAACTGTGGGCCGGACTCAACGCGCACATCTTCTCGTTCCTCCGCTCGGTGACGCTCGCGCAGCTCGTCGCGCCAGCAGCACGAGGCGAAGGAGCGCGCCGGCGACGTCGCGGTGCTGCAGGATCACCGGCTGGGGACCGCGGCGCGTCCCGCCGAGACGATCGTCGCGATCTGAACCGCTCCCGGCCGACCGACACCCACCACAACACGCAGCAGCGATGAAAACACCGATCTATCTCGATTATTCGGCGACGACCCCGGTCGACCCCCGGGTCGCCCAGGCGATGATTCCCTGGCTCACCGAGCACTTCGGCAATCCCGCGTCGCGCTCGCATGCGTTCGGCTGGGAAGCCGAGAAGGCGGTCGAGGACGCGCGCGGGCACGTCGCGGCGCTGGTCAACTGCGACCCCAGGGAAATCGTCTGGACGTCCGGCGCGACCGAGTCGATCAATCTCGCGATCAAGGGCGCCGCGCACTTCTACCGCGACAAGGGCAGGCACCTCGTGACGGTCAAGACCGAGCACAAGGCCACGCTCGACACGATGCGCGAGCTCGAGCGCGAGGGCTTCGAGGTCACCTATCTCGACGTCGACGACGACGGCCTCGTCGACTTCGCGGCGTTCGAGGCCGCGCTGCGCCCCGACACGACGGTCGTGTCGGTGATGTTCGTCAACAACGAGATCGGCGTGATCCAGGACATTCCGCGGATGGGCGAACTCTGCCGGTCCCGGGGCATCGTCTTCCACGTCGACGCCGCGCAGGCGACCGGCAAGGTCGTGGTCGACCTGGCGACGCTCAAGGTCGACCTGATGAGCTTCTCGGCGCACAAGACCTACGGGCCGAAGGGCGTCGGTGCGCTGTTCGTCCGGCGCAAGCCGCGCGTCCGCATCGAGGCGCAGATGCACGGCGGCGGACACGAGCGCGGGATGCGTTCGGGCACGCTGCCGACGCACCAGATCGTCGGCATGGGCGAGGCGTTCCGCCTGGCGAAGCTCGAGATGGCGGCGGAGAACGAGCGCATCCGCGCGCTGCGCGACCGGCTGTGGGCGGGCCTGTCGGAGATCGAGGAGGTCTACCTCAACGGCGACTTCGAGCGCCGCGTGCCGCACAACCTCAACGTGAGCTTCAACTTCGTCGAGGGCGAGAGCCTGATCATGGCGATCAAGGACATCGCGGTGTCGTCCGGGTCGGCCTGCACGTCGGCGTCGCTCGAGCCTTCCTACGTGCTGCGGGCGCTCGGGCGCAGCGACGAGCTCGCGCACAGTTCCATCCGGTTCACCGTGGGGCGGTTCACGACGGCCGAGGAGATCGACTTCACCATCGACCTCCTCAAGCGCAAGGTCGGCAAGCTGCGCGAGCTGTCGCCGCTCTGGGAGATGCATCAGGACGGCGTTGACCTCAGCACCGTCCAGTGGGCTGCCCACTGATCCAGCGTTACGGAGAAACACCATGGCTTACAGCGAAAAGGTCATCGACCATTACGAGAATCCGCGCAACGTCGGGTCGTTCGCCAAGGACGACGGCGCGGTGGGCACCGGCATGGTCGGCGCGCCGGCCTGCGGCGACGTGATGAAGCTGCAGATCCGCGTCGGCGCCGACGGCGTCATCGAGGACGCCAAGTTCAAGACCTACGGCTGCGGCTCGGCGATCGCGTCGTCGTCGCTGGTCACCGAGTGGGTCAAGGGCAAGACGCTGGACCAGGCGATGTCGATCAAGAACACGCAGATCGCCGCGGAGCTCGCGCTGCCGCCGGTCAAGATCCACTGCTCGATCCTCGCCGAGGACGCGATCAAGGCGGCGGTCGAGGATTACCGCAAGAAACACGATGGCGACGCGCAGCCCGTGGGCGGCGTGGCCGAAGCGGACGCCTGCGCGCCGGTTGCCCGGCACGCGGCGGACTGACATGCCGGTCACGCTTTCCGAATCGGCGGCGAAGCACGTCGCCGCCCAGCTCTCCAAGCGGGGCAAGGGCGTCGGCCTGCGCCTCGGCGTGCGCACGTCCGGCTGCTCGGGCCTCGCCTACAAGATCGAGTACGCCGACGAGGTCCGGCCCGAGGACCTGACGTTCCAGAGCCACGGCGTCGCGGTTATCATCGACCCGAAGAGCCTGCCGTATCTCGAAGGGACGGAGCTCGACTTCGCGCGCGAAGGGCTGAACGAGGGATTCAAGTTCCACAACCCGAACGTGAAGGACGCGTGCGGCTGCGGGGAGTCGTTCAACGTCTGACGCAGCGTCGCCGGACACGGTCCGCGACCGGACCCGGGACCGCCCTGCCGGCCCCCGCCGCACCCGACCCGACGGCTGCACGATCGCGCCGGCGGGCACAAGAACGATGATCGACTTCTCGCGCAACCATTTCGAGCTCTTCGGCCTGCCGGCGCGGTTTCGCTGCGACACCGCGGCGCTCGACCGCGCCTACCGCGCGCTGCAGACCGAGGTCCACCCCGACCGCTTCGCGGCCGCCGCCGACAGCGAGCGGCGGGTCGCGCTGCAGTCGTCGGCCCGCGTCAACGAGGCGTACCGGGCACTCAAGGATCCGGTGTCGCGGGCGCAGTACCTGCTGGCGCTGCGCGGCGTCGACGCGATGGCCGAGACCGACACTGCGCTGGCCATCGATTTCCTCGAGCGCCAGCTGGAGCGGCGCGAGGAGGCCAGCGACGCCGTCGCGGCCCGCGACGCGCGGACGCTCGACGCCATCGTCGCCGGCGTGCGCGCCGAAATCGGCGACCGCGAGGCGATCCTGGGCGAACTGATCGACGGCGCCGGCGCCTACGACTCCGCGCGCGCTGCGGTGCGCGAACTGCGCTTCCTCACCAAGCTCGCCGCCGATCTCGACGACGCACTCGGCGCGCTCGAGGACGTGGCAGTGACGGGCCGTCCGGAACCGGCCTCGCGCGTCGCGGGACGGCTGCGCCGCGATCCGGCGCGCGACGCGAGGAGCGACTGATGGCGCTGCTGCAGATTGCCGAACCCGATGCGCCCGAGGCGCCGCGCGAGCGCCGCCGCGCGATCGGCATCGACCTGGGCACGACCAATTCGCTGGTGGCCACGGTGCGCAACGGCATGCCGGTCGTGCTGCCCGACGACCACGGACGGCCGCTGCTGCCGTCGATCGTCCGCTACGGCGAGGACGGCGTGACCGTCGGCCACGCCGCGCAGGCGCTGCAGGCGCGGGACCCGCAGAACACGATCGTCTCGGTCAAGCGGCTGATGGGGCGCGGCCTCGCCGACCTGTCCGACGCGCGCCGTTTCCCCTACCGGTTCATCGACGATCCCGGCATGGTCCGCATCGGCACCCGCGCCGGTCCGCGGAGCCCGGTCGAGGTGTCCGCCGACATCCTGCGGTCGCTGCGCCACCGCGCGGAGCTGGCGCTGGGTGGAACCGTCGAGGGCGCCGTCGTCACCGTGCCCGCGTACTTCGACGACGCGCAGCGGCAGGCGACCAAGGACGCCGCCCGCCTCGCGGGGCTCGAGGTGCTGCGGCTGCTGAACGAGCCGACCGCGGCGGCGATCGCCTACGGCCTCGACAACGCCGCCGAGGGCACCTACGCCGTCTACGACCTCGGCGGCGGCACGTTCGACATCTCGATCCTGCGGCTGTCGCGGGGGGTGTTCGAAGTGCTGGCGACCAACGGCGACTCGGCGCTCGGCGGCGACGACTTCGACCACCGCGTCTACTGCTGGATCATCGAGGCGGCCGGGCTGCCGCCGCTGTCGCCGGAGGACACGCGCCTGCTGATGGTCAAGGCGCGCGAGGCGAAGGAAAACCTGACGCTGCACGCGGCCGCGCCGATCGTCGCGACGCTCGCGGGCGGCACCAAGCTCGACCTGACGATCACCGCCGAGGGCTTCACCGAGATCACGCAGAACCTCATCGCCAAGACGCTCGCGCCGGTGAAGCGCGCACTGCGCGACGCCAGGCTCCAGCCGTCCGACATCACCGGCGTCGTGATGGTCGGCGGCGCGACGCGGATGCCGCAGGTGCAGAAGGCGGTCGGCGACTTCTTCGGCCAGCCGCCGCTGACGAACCTCAATCCCGACCAGGTGGTGGCGCTCGGCGCCGCGATCCAGGCCGACGCGCTTGCCGGCAACAAGTCCGCCGGTGACGAGTGGCTGCTGCTCGACGTCACTCCGCTGTCGCTCGGCCTCGAGACGATGGGCGGCCTCGCTGAGAAGATCGTCCCGCGCAACTCGACCATTCCGGTCACGCGGGCGCAGGAATTCACCACGTTCAAGGACGGCCAGTCGGCGATGTCGATCCACGTCGTCCAGGGCGAACGCGAGCGCGTCGCCGACTGCCGGTCGCTGGCGCGCTTCGAGCTGCGCGGCATCCCGCCGATGGCGGCGGGCGCGGCGCGCATCCGCGTGACCTTCCAGGTCGACGCCGACGGCCTGCTGTCGGTGTCGGCGCGCGAGCTCGCCACCGGCGATCGAATCGTCGGTGGCGGTGAAGCCGTCCTACGGCCTCACCGACGCCGAGGTCGCCCGGATGCTGCAGGACTCGATTGCCCACGCCACCGACGACATGGCGGCCCGCGCGCTGGCCGAGGCCGCGGTCGAGGCCGACCAGATCGCCGCCGCCACGCAGAGCGCGCTGGCGGCGGACGGTGAGTTGCTGACGCCTGCCGAGCGGGCGCCGATCGAGGCGGCGCTCGCCGAGGTCGCGCGGGCTCGCGCCGGCACCGATCACCGCGCGCTTGCCGTCGCGTCCGCGGCCCTCAACCACGCGACCGCCGAGTTCGCCGCCCGGCGGATGGACCGCAGCGTTGCACACGCGCTGTCCGGCAAGCGGATCGACGCGGTCGCCTGAACCTTCGCCCTGCCATGACCCGCATCACCGTACTGCCCCATCCCGACCTGTGTCCCGCCGGCACGAGCTTCGACGCGAAGCCGGGCGCCTCCGTCTGCGACAGCCTGCTCACGCACGGCGTCGAGGTCGAGCACGCCTGCGAGAAGTCCTGCGCCTGCACCACCTGCCACGTGATCGTGCGGCAGGGCTTCGAGTCGCTGCCGCCGTCGAGCGAGGACGAGGACGACCTGCTCGACCGGGCCTGGGGGCTGACCCCGCTGTCGCGGCTGTCGTGCCAGGCGATCGTCGGCGGCACCGACCTCACGATCGAGCTGCCGCGCTACACGATCAACTACGCGAAGGAAAAGCGTGGCCCGTGAGGGCGGGCGCCGCGAGGATTCCACCATGCACTGGACCGACACCCGCGACATCGCGATCGCGCTCGCCGAAGCGCACCCGGACGTCGACCCGAGGTACGTGCGCTTCACCGACCTGCACGCCTGGGTCTGCGCGCTGCCCGGCTTCGCCGACGATCCGGCGCGAAGCGGCGAGAAGATTCTCGAGGCGATCCAGGCGACGTGGATCGACGAGGTCGAGTGAACTGTCCCGCCTGCCGCCGCTTCAGGCGAACAGGTTCAGGACGCCGTCGAGCCCGCTGACGTTGAGCGCGTAGTCGGCCTGCGCGCGCACGACGGGCTTGGCCCGGTAGGCGATGGCGACGTCCGCTTCTTGCAGCATCGGCAAGTCGTTGGCGCCGTCGCCGATGACGACGACGAGGCCGCCGGTGCGCCCATGCTCGCGGCGCATCGCCGCCACGCGCGCGGCCTTCGCCTGCGCGTCGACGATGTCGCCGGCGATGCGTCCGGTGAGCCGGCCGTCGACGATGTCGAGCTCGTTCGCCAGCGTCGCGTCGAGACCGAGTCGCCGCTCGAGCCGCGAGGTGAAGAACGTGAAGCCGCCGGAAACGAGCAGCGTCTTCGCGCCGACCGCCTTGAAGCCCGCGAGCATCCGCTCGGCGCCCGGCGACAGCCGCAGCCGCTCGTCGTAGACCCGCTCGAGCGCCGCGACCGGCAGCCCGGCGAGCAGCGATACTCGGCGGGTCAGGCTTTCGCGGAAATCGATCTCGCCGCGCATCGCGCTGCGGGTGATCGCCGACACCTCGGCCCGGATGCCCTGCAGGTCGGCGATCTCGTCGATGCACTCGATGGTGATCAGCGTCGAGTCCATGTCCATCGCGACGACGCAGACGCGCTCGCGGGCGAGGTCGGCGGGAACGAACGCGCAGTCGAGTCCGGCGCCAGCGCAGTATTCCGGCGCGCCGGCGCGCGACTGCACGCGGCGCAGCCGGTACGCCTGCTGCCCGCCGCCGTCGAGCGGGGTGACGCCCTGCGCGCCGGTCAGCTCCACCAGCGCGTTGAGTTCGACCGCGCCGACCGCGGGCGCCTGTACGACGAGATCCATGAGAACCGGTTCGCGCGGTCAGGCGCGCGGCTTCACCCGCGCGGCGCAGGCCTTCGCCCGCTCCCTTGCCGTCGCGACGTCGGCGGCGGCGGCGAGCGCCACGCCCATTCGCCGCTTCTTGTACGACTCCGGCTTGCCGAACAGGCGCAGGTCGGTCTGCGGAATCGACAGCGCGTGGGCGACGTCATCGAACCGCACGCCTTTCGCCTCGATACCGCCGTAGATGACCGCCGACGCGCCGGGATTGCGCAGCGTCGTGTCCACCGGCAGGCCGAGGATCGCGCGCGCATGGAGCTCGAATTCGTTCTGCGCCTGCGTGCACAGCGTGACCAGCCCCGTGTCGTGCGGGCGGGGGCTCACCTCGGAAAACCACACCCGGTCGCCCTTGATGAAAAGCTCGACGCCGAAGATGCCGCAGCCGCCGAGATTGGCGGTGACCTGGTGCGCGATGTCGCGCGCGGTCGCCAGCGCCGCCGGGGACATCGGCTGCGGCTGCCACGATTCGACGTAGTCGCCGTTGACCTGCAGGTGGCCGACCGGCTCGCAGAAGTGCGTCTCGACGGTGCCGTCGGCGCCGCGCGCCCGCACGGTCAGCAGCGTGATCTCGTAGTCGAAGTCGATGAAGCCCTCGACGATCATCCGGCTGCCGCGCACGCGGCCGGCGCTCTCGGCGTACTGCCAGGCCGACGCGACCTCGTCGGCGCCGTTGACCAGCGACTGGCCCTTGCCGGACGACGACATCACCGGCTTGACGATGCAGGGGTAGCCGATCCCGGGCGTCGTCTCGATCGCGGTCTTCAGTTCCTCGAGCGTGTCGGCGAAGCGGTAGGGCGAAGTCGGCAGCGCGAGGTCCTCGGCGGCGAGCCGGCGGATGCCCTCGCGGTTCATCGTGAGCTGGACGGCGCGCGCCGTCGGCACGACGCCCGCGGTGCCGTCGCGCTCGACGTCGGCGAGCACGGCGGTCGCGATCGCCTCGATCTCGGGTACGACGAGGTGCGGGCGTTCCTGCTCGATCAGGCGCTTGAGCGCCGCCGCGTCGGTCATCGCGATCACGTGCGCGCGATGCGCGACCTGGTGGCCCGGCGCATTCGCGTAGCGGTCGACGGCGACGACTTCGACGCCGAGGCGCTGTAGCGCGATGATCACTTCCTTGCCGAGCTCGCCGCTGCCGAGCAGCATGACCTTGGTGGCGGACGGGGAGAGCGGGGTGCCGATGTGCATTGCCTGACGCCGGTCACTGGGTGCCGGCCCGGAGGGAGAAAGCGTCATTTTACGCCTGTCGAGCCGCCGGATGCTGCGCCGCAACCAAAACGGGGATGGCAACCCAAGTCAATGATTATTTTATTGAAAATTGCAACTTTGACCGCCCGCGACCGGCCGCCCGCCCGAAGCGGTGAACCGGCGCGCCGTCAGCGACCGCCGCGTCCACCCTTGCGCGGGCCACCCTTGCCCGACGTCCGGGGGCCCGCCTTGTCCGCTGCGCGGGGGCGCGGCGGCAGGTCGGCCGCCGACAGCGGTCCCTTGGGCAGCGCCGGCCGGACGCCATCCGCCGACTCGGCTTCGGCGGCGAGCGCGAAGTCGATCTTCGTCGTCTCGAGGTCGACCCGGGCAACCGTCACCCGGATGCGGCCGGCCAGCTGGAACACGCGGCCGGTGCGCTCGCCGATCATCGCGTGGCGCCCGGCATCGTAGTGGAAGTAGTCGCGGCCGAGCTCGGTGACGTGGACGAGACCGTCGATCGCATACCCGTCGAGGGTGACGAACAGGCCGAAGCTCGCGACGTGACTGATCGTGCCGTCGAAGGTCTCGCCGATCTTGTCCTGCATGAAGTAGCACTTGAGCCAGTTCTCGACGTCGCGTGAGGCGTCGTCGGCGCGCCGCTCGGTGAGCGAGCAGTGCGTGCCCAGGTCGGCCCACGACGAGCCGGCCGGCACGTACTTGCGCTTGCCCAGCACCGCCTTGATCGCACGGTGAACCAGCAGGTCCGGGTAGCGGCGGATCGGCGACGTGAAGTGCGCGTAGGCCTCGTACGCGAGGCCGAAGTGGCCGACGTTGTCGGGCCGGTACTGGGCCTGCGACAGCGAGCGCAGGAGCACCGTCTGCAGCAGCGGGTAGTCGGGCCGCGTCTTGATGCGCAGGAGCAGCGCCGCATAGTCCGATGCGGTCGGCGCTTCGCCGCCGGACAGCGCGAGCCCGCAGCCACCGAGGAAATCGCGCAGCGCGGCGAGCTTGTCGGGGGGCGGCGTGTCGTGGACGCGGTAGAGCGCCGGGTGCTCGTGCGCGGCGAGGTACTGCGCGGTGCAGACGTTGGCCGCGAGCATGCATTCCTCGATCAGCCGGTGCGCATCGTTGCGCACCGCGGGAACGACGCGGACGATCTTGCCGCGGATGTCGAATTCGAGTTGCGTCTCGACGGTGTCGAAGTCGATCGCGCCGCGCTTCTCCCGCGCCGCCAGCAGCGCCTTGAACACGGCGTACAGCTGCTTGAGATGCGGCAGCAGCGGCTGCGCCTCCGGCGGCGCCGCATCCGGCTCGGACAGCCAGGACCACACGTGGTTGTACGTGAGCCGCGCGCGCGAATGCATCACCGCCGGGAAGAACCGGTAGTCGCCGATCGCGCCGGTGGCGCCGACCGTCATCTCGCAGACCATGCACAGCCGGTCGACGGCGGGCTTGAGCGAGCACAGCTCGTTGGACAGCGCCTCCGGCAGCATCGGGATGACGCGGCGCGGGAAGTACACCGACGTGCCGCGCTCGCGGGCGTCCTGGTCGATCGGGTCGCCGTCGCGGACGTAGTGCGAGACGTCGGCGATCGCGACCAGCAGCCGCCAGCCGCGGCCCTTCTTCTCGCAGTAGACGGCGTCGTCGAAGTCCTTCGCCGTCTCGCCGTCGATGGTCACCAGCGGCAGCGCCGTGAGATCGACGCGGCCCGCGCGGTCCTCGTCGCGGACCGTTGCCGGCAGCTTCTTCGCGAGCTTGGTCGCGGCGACCGAGAACTCGAACGGCAGCGCGTGCTTGCGCAGCGCGATCTCGATCTCCATGCCCGGGTCGGTGAACGCGCCGAGCACCTCGACGACGCGGGCCATCGCCTCGCGCGACGCCGACGGCTGCTCGACGATCTCGACGACGACGACGTCGCCCGACTTGGCGCCGCCCAGGTCGGCGGGCCCGATCAGCAGGTCCTGGTTGATGCGCCGGTTCTCGGCGACGGCGAACCAGAGTCCGCGCTCCTCGTGCAGCCTCCCGACGACGGTGCGGTTGGCCCGCTCGAGCACGTCGACGATCTCGCCTTCGGGCCGGCCGCGCCGGTCGACGCCCTTGCGACGGACCGAAACGCGGTCGCCGTGCAGCGCCTTGTGCATCTCGCGCTCGGACAGCACGACGTCGGGCGAGCCGTCGTCGGGCTTGAGGAAACCGAAGCCGTCAGGGTGACCCTGCAGGACGCCGGTGACGAGGTCGAGCTTGGCGGCGACGAGCAGCTGGCCCTTGCGGTTGACGACGACCTGGCCGTCGCGCTCCATCGCCGCAAGCCGGCCGGCGAACGCTTCGCGCGCGCGGTGAGTCGACGGCGAGCGTCTGCTCGATCTCCGCGGCGGTCTGCGGCACGCCGGCGTCGCGCAGCGCCGTCAGGATCGCGGTGCGGGCGGGCACGAGCTCGGGGTCGAGGTCGCGGCGCGCGTTGCGGGGGGCTCGTTCCGCGGCGGGAACGGCGTCGCGGCGGCGCTGCTCGGGGGCCGCGGCGGTGGACGGAACGGGTGGGGTGGGGCGGGTCTTTTTTGACAATGCAGGCTCGGAAACGTAAAATTATGGATTGCGGTCGCCCAGATGGCGGAATTGGTAGACGCACCAGGTTCAGGTCCTGGCGGTGGCGACACTGTGGAGGTTCGAGTCCTCTTCTGGGCACCAACAATTGACCGCAGCGGGCCGCATCCGGGCCGCATCCGGACGACAGGCGCTTCGGCGCCTGTTCTGCTTTGTTGCGGACGCCTGCGGTCGCGCATCGGCAGGCTGACCGGCGGTGCGCGGCCCCCGGGGGGGGACCGGCGCCTTCGCGTCATCCGGCGATCCGGCCCGGGCCCGTCACGAAAGGCACACCGGGCGCGCAGTACCGCACGCGACGCATACGATCGACACTATACCCCGTGACGGGGACCCTGTCGCCTGCGGGCCCACGGGCACGCGCGCGCCGCGGCGCGTGCGCGCCGTCGGCGAACCGCGGCGGACGGCGCGCGGCTGCCGCTACCGGTGGATCCGCGGCGGCGTTCAGCGCACGAAGCTGCCGTCGCGCCCGATCATCGACAGGTCGACGAACTGCGATCCGTTGTGGTTGGTCGGCGAGAAGCTGACCTGGAAGCCGCCGAAATCCAGCGCCGAGATCGACTCCAGCGCGGCGACGAAGCGCTCGCGCGTCGGCTCCTTGCCGGTCCGGCGCAGGCCCTCGACCAGCACCTTGGCCGCGATGAAGCCCTCGAGGCTCGAGAAGTTGACGTCGACCTTGGCCGCCTTGGCGAGGCCGAGGTACTCCTTGACCACCGGCGTCATCGGACTCCACGGGAACGGCACGACCTGCGAGATCATCACGCCGTGGCCGTCCTTGCCCAGCGCCTCGGCCAGCGCCTTGCTGCCGACGAACGACACGTTGAAGAACAGCGTCGGGTCCGGCAGCTTCTTCATCTGCCTGATGAACTCGGCCGCCGAACGAGTAGGCGGTGATCATCACGATGGCCTCCGGCTTGGCGTCGCCGATCGACTTGACGGCGGCCGCGACGTCGGTCGAGTTGCGCTCGTTGGTGCCGAGCGCCGCGATCGTGAGGCCGCGCTTGGTCATCGCGCGCTTGACGCCCTCGAGACCGGCCTGGCCGTAGGAGTCGTTCTGGTGGAACACGGCGATGCGCTTGACGCCGGTGCGCGTCAGGTGCTCGACGATGCGGTCGGTCTCGTCGAAGTAGCTCGCGCGGACGTTGAAGATGTAGCGATTGAACGGCGTGCGCAGCAGCTCGGCGCCGGTGAACGGGCCGACGAAGGGGACGCGCGCCGCGGAGAAGATCGGCAGCGCCGCCGCCGACGTCGGCGTGCCGACGTACGCGAACAGCGCGAAGACGCGGTCCTCCTCGATCAGCTTTTTCGTGTTCTCGGCCGCCAGCGCCGACTCGTACTTGTCGTCGCGCGACTTGAGCTCGATCCGCCGGCCGTTGACGCCGCCGTTGGCGTTGACGTAGTCGATCCACAGCCGGGCGCCGTCGCGCATCTGGATGCCGAGCTGCGCCGCGGGGCCGGTGAACGCCGCCGACTGACCGATCACGATCGACGTCGCGGTGACGCCATCCTGGGCCGTCGCCGGCGCCGCGCCGGCGAGCGCGACCGCGGCCAGCGTGGCCCCCAAACCCTTGATCCAACGGTTCATGCCGGTCTCCTCCCGGGATTGCCCTGGCCGCCTGCGACGGGCCGCCGCGGCTGTCGGCTACAGGGTAAGCAAGAACAGGGCCAAAGGGAAGTGACTCCGCGCGAGCCGCCGGAGACCCGGCATTCCGCGGTCGGGGCCCGCTGGAATCCGGCCCGGCGGGAATCGGCCGGCGGAAATCCGGGCCGAGGCGGGGAAACGCGCTTGCGGCCTACCGCTCGCCGAGGCGGGCGGCCAACGCTTCCGGCCGCAGGTTGTCGTAGACCTCGAACGGCTGGTGGATCCACGGATTGTCGGCGAGGTAGTCGACGTAGAAGTCCGGCTTGAACACCGAGCAGGCCTTCCACCAGACGACGGCCGTCTTCAGCGCCGTGACGTGGGGGAAGCGCTTCGGCAGCTCGTCGTGGACGGCCGCCAGCGTGTGGCCCGAGTCGACCATGTCGTCGACCAGCAGGATGCGGTCGCCCAGCCGGGGCGAGGTCATCGTCATGTGCTCGGCGATGATCAGCTGGCCGCGGACGGTGCCGCCGCCCTCCGCGTACGAATGCGTCGACAGGATCGCCAGCGGCAGCTCGTAGATCCGCGACAGCACGTCGCCGACGCGCAGCCCCCCGCGCGCGATGCAGATGATCTGGTTGAACGAGAAGCCGGACCGGTGAGACGTTGAGGGCGAGCCGCTCGACCAGCGTGTTGTAATCGTCCCAGGTGACCTTGAGGCTCATCGGCGCCCTCCGCGGCGTCTTCGGTGCTCAGCGAAACGGATGGTGCAGCAGGATCGTGTCGTCGCGCTCGGGCCCCGTGGACACCATCGCCAGCGGGACGCCGGCGAGCGCCTCGACGCGGCGCAGGTACGCGCGGGCGTTGGCGGGCAGCGCGTCGAAGCTGCGCACGCCGACGGTGCTGTCGGTCCAGCCGGGCAGCGACTCGTAGACGGCGACGCACTCGGCGACGGCGTCGGCGCCGGTCGGCAGCAGTTCCACCGGCTTGCCCGCGACGGTGTACCCGGTGCAGACGCGGATCTCGTCCATGCCGTCGAGGACGTCGAGCTTCATCACGCACAGCCCGTCGACGCCGTTGAGCTGCATCGAGCGCTTGAGCGCCGGGATGTCGAGCCAGCCGCAGCGGCGCGGACGGCCGGTGACCGAGCCGAACTCCTTGCCGCGGCGGGCCAGCCCCGCGCCGACGTCGTCCGTGAGCTCGGTGGGGAAGGGGCCGGTGCCGACGCGCGTCGTGTAGGCCTTGACGATGCCGAGCACGTAGTCGAGGAACTGCGGACCGACGCCCGCGCCGGGCGCCGCGGTGCCGGCGAGGCAGTTCGACGACGTCACGTACGGATACGTGCCGTGGTCGACGTCGAGCAGCGCGCCCTGCGCGCCCTCGAACAGCAGCGACTTGCCGGCCGCGCGGGCCTGCTGCAGCAGGGCGGCGACGTCGGCGACCATCGGCTCGAGTTCGGGCGCGAGCGCGAGCGTCGCGTCGCGCGTCTCGGCGAACGGCACCGGGTCGCGCTTGAAGTACTGCGTCAGGATGAAATTGTGGTACTCGAGCAGGCGCTCGAGCTTGGCGGAGAAGCGGTCGGCGTCGAGGAGGTCCTGGACGCGGATCGCGCGGCGCGCGATCTTGTCTTCGTAGGCGGGGCCGATGCCGCGGCCGGTGGTGCCGATCTTCTCGTCGCCCATCGCGCCCTCGCGCGCCTGGTCGAGCGCGACGTGGCAGGGCAGCACCAGCGGGCAGGCAGGCGAGACCTTGAGGCGCGATCGCAGCTCGACGCCGGCGGCCTCGAGCTCGCGGATCTCGGTGAACAGCGCCGTCGGCGACAGCACGACGCCGTTGCCGATGAAGATGTCGACATGCGGCCGCAGCACGCCGGACGGGATCAGGCGCAGCACGGTCTTCCTGCCGCCGATCACGAGCGTGTGCCCGGCGTTGTGCCCGCCCTGGAAGCGGACGACGCCCTGCGCGTGCTCGGTCAGCCAGTCGACGACCTTGCCCTTTGCCTTCGTCACCCCACTGGGTGCCGATGACGACGACGTTCTTCCCCATGCTCCCCTACTTTCCTTGTCAGGTCTGGCGCCCGACCACCGCCGCCAGCTGGCGCAGGTCGAGCGTGAATCCGGTTGCCGGACGCGCGCGCCCGAACGCCTTGCCGATGCCGTCGTAGCGGCCGCCGTTGCCGATCGCGTCCGGCTCGCCGGCGGTGAACGCCGCGAAGATCGCGCCGTTCTGGTAATGATAGCCCGTGAGGTCGGCGAGATCGATGTGAATCGCCTCCACTTCGCCGCCCACGGCAGCCGCCAGCGCCGCGAGCGTCGCGAGGGCGTTGGCCACCGCAGGGGTGTCGGGCAGCCGGGCGCGCGCCGCCGCGAGCACTTCGTCGGCGGGGCCGTAGAGCGTCGGCAGCGCCGCCAGCGCGTCGCGCCAGGCGGCCGGCAGCCGGGACGTGAGCTCGCGCACCGCCGGCACGTCCTTGGCCCGCATCGCGGCGGTGAGGTCGGAGTCGTCCTCGTTGCCGGCGATGCCCGCGGCCTGCGACAGCGCGCGGTAGACGCCGACGTGGCCGAGGTCGAGGTGCGCGCGCCGGACGCCCGCAGCAGAGAGCGACGACAGCAGCAGCGATACGACGGCGTGGTCGCCGGCGATCGTCGGCTCGCCGAACAGCTCGGCGCCGATCTGCATCACTTCACGCGTCTTCGCCTGGCCCGACGGCGTCGTGCGCAGCACGCTGCCGGCGTAGCAAAGGCGGGTGACGCCGGGCTCGTTGAGCAGGTGCGCGTCGATCCGCGCGACCTGGGGCGTGATGTCGGCGCGCACGCCGAGCAGGCGCCCCGACAGCGGATCGACGACCTTGAACGTCTGCAGGTCGAGATCGCGGCCCGTGCCGGTGAGCAGCGATTCGAGGTACTCCACCAGCGGCGGCTGGACCAGCCGGTAACCGTGGGCGCGGAAATGGTCGAGCAGCACGCGCCGCAGCGCCTCGATGCGCTCGGCCTCGGCGGGGAGCACGTCGTCGATGTGCTCGGGGAGAATCCACTTACGCATGGGTGACCAGCCAGTATCCGGCGAAGCCGAGGACGATCGAAACGAGGCCGACGAAGCGCAGCTGGCCGTCGCTGAAGTCGACGATCCGGCGGAAGCTCTCGCGCCACAGCCGCGGCGCGAGCAGGGGCAGCAGACCCTCGATCACCAGCACGAGCGCGAGCGCGGCGACGAGCGAGTCCTGCATCGGGCGCCCCCCGCCGTCGTTACTTGGTCGCCGCGCCGCGCGTCGAGCGCCCGCTGCCCGACTGCTTGAAGTAGTGGAAGAACTCGCTCGACGGATCGAGCACCATGAGGTCGCTCTTGTTCCTGAACGACGACCGGTACGCCTCGAGGCTGCGGTAGAAGGCGTAGAACTCGGGGTTGACGCCGTACGCCGACGAGTAGATCGCCGCGGCCTTGGCGTCGCCCTCGCCCTTGAGCTTCTGCGCCTGGCGGTACGCGTCGGCCAGGATCACCTCGCGCTGGCGGTCGGCGTCGGCGCGGATCTTCTCGCTCTCGGCGGCGCCGAGCGAGCGCAGCTCGTTGGCCACGCGCCGGCGCTCGGACTCCATCCGCTGGTAGACCGGGCCGGTGACGTCGGGCGGCAGGTCGATCCGGCGCAGCCGGACGTCGACGACCTCGACGCCGATGGTGCGCGCGTCGGCATCGGCCCGCTGCCGCGTCGAGTTCATGATCTGGTCGCGCTGCGAGCTGATCGCTTCGCTCATCGTCCGCTTGTTGAACTCCTCGGCGAGGTTCGCGCGGACGGTCTGCGTCAGCCGCCGGCGCGCGGCCTCCTCGTCGCCCTGCACCGACACGTAGTACTGCTTGACGTCGATGATCCGCCAAAGCACCGTGTAGTCGACCAGCAGCGGCTTCTTCTCGCTGGTGGTGACCCGGTCCGGCTCGGGGTTGTCGAGCGCGAGGATGCGCCGGTCGAAGAAGCGGACGTTCTGCAGCAGCGGTACCTTGAAGTAGAGGCCCGCCTTGGAGTTGGTCTCGACGATCTCGCCCAGCTGGAACTTGATCGCGTCCTGGCGCTGGTCGACCGTGTAGATCGATTGCGACAGCACCAGCAGCCCGGCGACGACGAGCGCGAGGATCGGCATCGTGTACTTCATCGCGACTCCCCTCCGCGGCTGCGCAACGCCTCGCGGGAACGTCCCGGATCGAGCGTCACCGGCTGCTCGGGCGCCGGCGTGACCGAGCGCGGCGCCGGCTGCGGGGTCGCCGGCAGGTCGGAGGGCACGACGGCGGCACCGGCAGGGCCGCTCTCGCGGAGCAGCCGGTCGAGCGGCAGGTACAGCAGGTTCTGGCCGCCCTTCTGGTCGACCAGCACCTTGCTCGAACTGCCCAGCACCGACTGCATCATGTCGAGGTAGAGGCGGTCGCGCGTGACGCCCGGCGCCTTCTGGTACTCGGCGACGATCTGGCGGAAGCGCGACGCGTCGCCCTCGGCCTTGGATACGACGCTGGCCAGGTAGCCCTGCGCCTCCTCGAGCAGCCGCGACGCGTTGCCGGCGGCGCGCGGAATCACGTCGTTGGCGTAGGCCTGCCCCTCGTTCTTCTGCCGCTCGAGGTCCTGGCCGGCCTTGACCGCGTCGTCGAACGCGGCCTGCACCTTGTCCGGCGGCTGCACGCTCTGCAGCGTCACCTTCTGCACGTAGACGCCCGTGCCGTAGCGGTCGAGCATCACCTGCATCAGCTGCTCGGTGGACTTGGTGATCTGCTCGCGGCCGACGTACAGCGCGAAGTCCATCCGGCTCTTGCCGATCACCTCGCGGACCGCGGTCTCGGCGACCGCGGCGACCAGCGCGTCGGGCTTGCGCGTGTTGAAGACGTAGTCCTCGGCGTTCTTGAGGTTGTACTGGACCGCGAACTGGATGTCGATGATGTTCTCATCCTCGGTCAGCATCACCGCTTCGCGCTCGACCTTGTTCTTGGGCGTGTTGCGGTAGCCGATCTCGACGGTCCTCACCTGCGAGAAATCCACGAGCTCGACCGACTCCACCGGGAACGGCAGGTGCCAGCGCGGGCCCGGTTGCGTCGTCTCGGTGTACTTGCCGAAGCGGGTGACCACGCCGCGGCGGCCTTCGTCGACGATGTAGAAGCCGCTCGCCAGCCACACCAGCAGCACGAGCGCGACCAGGATGCCGGCGCCCGAGAGCGGGAGCGACGGGCGGGGTCTGCCGCCGCCACCACCGTCGTCGCTGCCGCCGCCCTTGCGGCTGAACAGCTCGTTGATCTTGCGGTTGACGTTGCGCCAGATCTCTTCGAGATCGGGGGGCCCGCCGTTGCCACGCTTGCCCCACTGGGGATCGTTGAGCGACATGTTGAAGCTTCTGGTTCGAGGGGAGGGGCCGTGGCGCGGAGCGTCGCCGGCGGGATCAGGCCGGGGCCGCTGGCGCGGCTTCCGGAACGGGGCGCGGCGGCGCCGGAAAACGTTCGGCGAGCGCCGCGCGCAATGCGTCGCAGCCCTCGCCGGTGATCGCGCTGACGCGAACGGCGGAAAGTATACCAGACTCGTCGCGCTCGACGCCGGGCGCGAGCCCCGCCGCGTCGATCTTGTTCAGCACCCGGAGCTGGGGCACCGCGTCGGCCCCGATCTCCGCCAGCACGGCGTCCACGGCGGCGATCTGCTCGTCGCGGTTCGGGTGCGACGCATCGACGACGTGCAGCAGCAGGTCGGCATCCGCGGCCTCGGACAGCGTGCCCCGGAACGCCGCCACGAGGTCGTGCGGCAGGTCGCGGATGAAGCCCACGGTGTCCGACAGCACGATCGCGTCGGCGCCCGGAACGTAGAAGCGGCGCAGCGTCGTGTCGAGCGTCGCGAACAGCTGGTCGGCGGCGTACATGCCGGAGCGGGTCAGCCGGTTGAACAGCGTCGACTTGCCGGCGTTGGTGTAGCCGACCAGCGCGACGGTGCGCACCGATGCGCGCCGGCGGTTGCGGCTCTGCACCGCGTGCCGGCGGGCGACGTGCGCCAGCCGGTCCTTCAGCAGCTTGACCCGGATGCCGATCAGGCGGCGGTCGGTCTCGAGCTGGGTCTCGCCGGGCCCGCGCAGCCCGATGCCGCCCTTCTGCCGCTCGAGGTGGGTCCAGCCGCCGACGAGCCGCGTCGACAGGTGCTTGAGCTGCGCGAGCTCGACCTGCAGCTTGCCTTCGGCGCTGCGCGCCCGCAGCGCGAAGATGTCGAGGATCAGGCTCACGCGGTCGACGACCCGGCACTCCAGGGCCCGCTCGAGGTTGCGCTGCTGGGCGCCGGTGAGCTCGTGGTCGAAGATGACGAGATCGGCGTCGGTCTCGTTCTTCATCGCCGCGATCGCCTCGACCTTGCCCTTGCCGGCGAACAGCGCCGGATCGGGGCGCGCGCGTCGGCCGGTCACGCGGCCGACGACGGTGCCGCCGGCCGACGTCGCGAGCGCCTCGATTTCGGCGAGGCGAAGGTCGGGGTCGCCGGCACGAAAGTCGATGGCGACCACGATCGCGCGGTCACCGCCCGAGGGGCGTTCGAACATTGGGGAATGCGGGAGAAAGGGTGGAGGCGGCGCGGCGGCGGGCGGCCGGAGGCCCGGACCGCCGCGTCGCGCCGGTCGACGCAGGGTCAGCTCTCGCCGTCCCCGTTGGGCGCCTGGTGGGACATCGTGACGGCGCGCGCCGGCACGACGGTCGAGATCGCGTGCTTGTAGACCATCTGCGTGACGGTGTTCTTGAGCAGGACCACGTACTGGTCGAACGACTCGATCTGCCCCTGCAGCTTGATGCCGTTGACGAGATAGATCGACACCTGCACGTGCTCCTTGCGCAGGGTGTTCAGGAACGGGTCTTGTAGCATTTGCCCTTTGTTGCTCATCGAAGGCTCCATCGAGGTCGGTCGCACGGAGAACCTGTGCCGCGCCGCATCCGGCAGGCCCGGGGCGGCGGCGGCGTGGCCTCAACGCCCCTTGCGGCGTGCGGGTGATTCCGCGTAGGGGTTGGCCCCCGTCTTGAATTGTATCCGAAGCGGGGTTCCACGCAGTTGGAACGTGTCGACGAGGAAATGTTCCAGGTACCGGCGGTAGGTGTCCGGAATGTGGCCGAGTCCCGTCCCGTGGATGATGACCAGCGGCGGGTTGTGGCCGCCCTGGTGGGCGTAGCGCAGCTTCGGGCGGGTCATCCCGGTGCGCGGCGGCTGCTGGCGCTCGACCGCGGCGATGATCGACCGGGTGAGGCGGGGGGTGGACAGGTGCGCCATCGCCGCGGCGTAGGCGCCGTCGACGCTCTTCAGCAGGCCGGCGACGCCGCGGCCCTCCTTGGCCGAGATGAAGTGCTGGCGCGCGAAGGCGAGGAAGGCGAGCTTGCGGTCGAGCTCGCGCTTGACCTCGTCGCGCTGCGCCGCCGGCACGTCGTCCCACTTGTTGATGCCCAGGACGAGCGCGCGACCCGCCTCGAGGATGAACCCCGCGAGATGCGCATCCTGCTCGGACACGCCTTCGCGCGCGTCGAGCAGCAGGATCACGACGTTGGCGTCCTCGATCGCCTGCAGCGTCTTCACCACCGAGAACTTCTCGATCGCCTCGAACACCTTGCCCCGGCGCCGGACGCCGGCGGTGTCGATCAGCGTGTAGCGGCGCTCGTTGCGCTCGAAGTCGAGGTAGATCGAGTCGCGCGTCGTGCCGGGCTGGTCGAAGGCGATGACCCGCTCCTCCCCCAGCAGCGTGTTCACCAGCGTCGACTTGCCGACGTTCGGGCGGCCGACGATCGCGACCTTGATCCTGCCGTCGGCGTCGCGCTCCTCGTCGCCGGTCGCGTCGGCGGGCACCAGCGACAGCGCGTGTTCGACGACCGCCTGCACGTTGTCGCCGTGCGCCGACGAGATCGGGTGCGGCTCGCCCAGCCCGAGCTCGTAGAAATCGGCGGCCGCGCGCTCGACCACCAGTCCCTCGGCCTTGTTCACCGCCAGCACCACCGGGCGTCCCGAGCGGCGCAGCAGGTCGGCGATCGTCTTGTCCTGCAGCGACAGTCCCTGCCGCGCGTCGGTGAGGAAGATGACCGCGTCGGCCTCGGCGATGGCCTGGCGCGTCTGCTTCGCCATCTCGTGCATGATGCCGTCCTTGGCCACCGGCTCGAAGCCGCCGGTGTCGACGATCAGGAACGGCCGGTCGCCGACGCGCCCGCGTCCGTAGTGACGATCGCGCGTCAGCCCCGGAAAATCGGCGACCAGCGCCGCCCGGCTCTTGGTCAGCCGGTTGAACAGCGTCGACTTGCCGACGTTGGGCCGGCCGACGAGGACGAGGGTGGGCAGCATGGTGGTGGCCTGACGGCCGCGGGCGGGAACCGGCGGCGCGGCCGGCGCTAGCGACCGGTCACGGCGTAGAGCGTGCCGTTGGTCGACAGGAACACGGCGTTGCCGCCCTCGGCGGCCGGCTGCGATGTCGCGGGGGAGCCGTCGGTGGCCATCCGGCCGGCGAGTCGGCCGTCGTTGCGGTCGATCAGGTGGACGTAGCCCTCGACGTCGACGACGGCGACGAAATCGCCGGCGATCTGCGGGCCGCCGATCCGGCGATCCTTCAGCAGGTCCTGCTTCCACACCGAAGCCCCGGTGGCCTTGTCGAGCGCGTGGAGCGTGCTGCGGTCGTCGGTGACGTAGATGTGGCGGTTGTCGACGACGATGCCCTCGAGGCTGGAGAGGTCGCGGGACCAGAGCAGCGTGCCGCGCATGATTTCGAAGCAGGCGACCCGGCCCTGGTAGGCGGCCGCGCAGGCCTGCGTCGGCTCGACGACCGGCAGGCTGGTCACGTCCGCGATCCGCTCGAGCTCGGTCGCCCCGCGCGGCGTGGCGACGTTGCCTTCCCAGCCGACGCGGCCGGTGGCGAGGTCGAGCGCGACGAGCTTGCCTCCCGCCGTGCCGACGAACACCCCGCCGCGCGAGATCGTGCCGCCCGCGTAGTTGCGTACCGTCAGCGGCGGGTTGGCCCGCTGGTAGACCCACTTGGTCTTGCCGTCGGCCGACGACAGGCCGTAGAGCCGCCCGTCTCCCGACCACACGGCGACGATGCCTTCGGCGACGTCGGGGGGGCTCACGACCTCGCTGGACACGCGGGCGGTCCACAACGTCTTGCCGTCGGGGTCGAACGCGAGCACGTCGCCCTTGTCGGTGCCGACGACGACGATCGTGGGGTCGGCGCCGACGCCGGCGGCGAGGCGCTTGCCCGCCGAGATCCGCCAGACCGTGCGGCCGGTCGCGGGATCGACGCGGACGACCGTCCCGTCGAGGGCGGCCGCGTAGATGGCCCCCGGCACGACCGCGGGCGCGAGCCCCGGCGCGGCCTTGCCGACCGAGACCTGCCAGACCGCCTGCGCGGTCGTCGTCGCCTTGAATTCGGGCAGCGGGCCCGGCTTCTTCGGGCCGCCGCCCCACATCCACGAAATGGACGACAGCGACGGCGCGGGTATCGACGGGAACCACGACGACATCGTGCTGCAGCCGGCGAGCGCGAGCGTCGCGAGCAGGGGGGCGAGGCGGAGCGGGCGGGCGGTCATGGGCGTGGACTTCGGACGGGCGAGGTGTGGCGGTGGGACGTCAGGGCTTCGGCGCGGCGGCGGGCGCGGGCGCGGCGGCCGGCGGGGCGGACGCAGCGGCCGGCGGGGTGGGCGCGCGCACGGCGGCCGGCGGCGGCGCAGCCGTCCCGGCGGGGATGCCCCCGGCGACCGGGGCGGTGCCTCCCGATGCGCCGGCGGGCGCGCCGCCGATGGCGTCGAGCTTCACCTGCACGTAGACCTTGTACGGGCTCTTGGCGTCGAGCTTGGTCAGCGCGGTCTGGTAGGCGGTGCGCGCTTCGTTCGGCCGTCCGGCCGCGACGAGGATGTCGCCGCGCAGGTCGGCGAAGACGCCGGAGAACGCGTCGTCGTGGCGCGCGTCGAGCGTCGACAGCGCTGCGTCGTAGGCCTTCTCGTCGAACTGCACCTCCGCCAGGCGGAACCGCGCGACATCGCGGACTTCGTCGTCGCCGCCGCGGTCGACGACCCACTGCAGCTGCGTCCGCGCGCCCGTCTTGTCGCCCTGGTCGAACAGCATGCGGGCGTAGAGCAGGGCGCCGCGCGGCGCGTAGGCGGTGCCGGCGTAGCGGTCGGTGAGCTGCGCAACGGCGTCCTTCGCCTTGGCGAGGTCGCCGGAACGCAGCGCGGTGCTGACGGCGCCGTACAGCGTCGAGGCCTCGTCGTTCTGCTTGGCCTGCCACCAGCGCCAGCCCTGGAACGCGACGACGGCGAGGCAGGCGGCAATGATCACCGCCGAAACCGTGTTGCCCCAGCGGCTCCACCACGCCTTCAGGTCGTCGAGTTGGTCCTGTTCTTCGAGATCGTAGACAGCCATGGTCTTCCTTGCGTTGAGATCGGATTCGTCGCGGCGCTCAGCGCGGCGGCACCAGCGCGCCGACGAGGGACGCCAGCGGCAACGTGCGCTGCTCGCCCGCGTCGCGCAGCGGCTTGACGGTGACGGTGCTGGCGGCGGCTTCGTCGTCGCCCAGCAGGAGCGCGTAGTGTGCGCCGGATGCGTCGGCACGCTTCATCTGCGACTTGAAACTGCCGCCGCCGCCGTTGACGACGACCGCGGCGCCGGCGTCGCGCAGCGCTTCGGCCGCCGCGACGGCTAGCCGCGCCGCCGCGGGGCCCGCGTGGACGACGTAGGCGAGCGGGGCGTCGGTGGCGAGCGTCGCCGCGTCCTGCAGCAGCAGCACCATCCGCTCGATGCCGATGGCGAAGCCGCAGGCCGGCACCGATCGGCCGCCGAGCCGCTCGAACAGGCCGTCGTAGCGGCCGCCGCCGGCGACGGTGCCCTGCGCGCCGAGCCGGTCGGTCACCCACTCGAACACGGTGCGATTGTAATAGTCGAGGCCGCGGACCAGCCGGCCGTCGATTTCCCAGGCGACGCCCGCGTCGGCGAGCGCCTGCTGCAGGCCGTCGAAATGCGCGCGCGACTCGACGCCGAGGTTGGCGACGAGCTTCGGCGCGGCCTCGATCACGTCCTGCATCGCCGGATTCTTGCTGTCGAGCAGCCGCAGCGGATTGACGTGCAGGCGCCGCCTCGCGTCCTCGTCGAGGACGTCGCGGTGCCGCTCGAAGTGCTCGATCAGCGCGGCACGGTGCGCCCGCCGCTCGGCGGCGTCGCCGATCGAGTTGAGCTTGAGCCGGATGCCGTCGGCGAGGCCCAGCTCGCGCCAGAGCCGCGCCAGCAGCACGATCTGCTCGGCGTCGACGTCGGGCCCGGCGAAGCCCAGCGCCTCGGCGTTGATCTGGTGGAACTGGCGGTAGCGGCCTTTCTGCGGGCGCTCGTGGCGGAACATCGGCCCGGCGAGCCAGACGCGCTGCGGGCGCTCGTACGTGAGGTTGTGCTCGATCGCCGCGCGGACGACGCCGGCCGTCGCTTCGGGCCGCAGCGTCAGGCTCTCGCCGTTGAGCTTGTCCTCGAAGGTGTACATCTCGTGCTCGACGACGTCGGTCGCCTCGCCGATGCCGCGGACGAACAGCGCCGTCGGCTCGACGATCGGCACGCGGAGGTTGCGGTAGCCGTAGCGGGTCAGCACGCCCCGCGCGATCGCCTCGAAGCGCTCCCACAGCGCCGCCTCGTCGGGCAGGACGTCGTTCATGCCGCGCACCGCCTGCAGCGCGGCGGGCTTCGCGGGCGATTTCGCGGCGGGCGACGCGGGGGCGTCCGGCGGCAGCGGGGATGCGGTCTCGGTCATCGCGGATCAGGCCGTCGTCTTGAGCGGGATCGTCCGCCGCTCCGGGTCGAGCGCCGGGGTGCGCGGCTCGCCGCCGTAGGTCGCGCGCACGTAGTCGTCCACGATGCGCGTGAACTCCGCGGCGATGTGCTCGCCCTTCAGCGTCACCGTCTTCCGGCCGTCGACGTAGACCGGCGCGACCGGCGTCTCGCCGGTGCCCGGCAGCGAGATGCCGACGTTGGCGAGCTTGGACTCGCCGGGCCCGTTGACGACGCAGCCCATCACCGCGACCTGCATCGCCTCGGCGCCCGGATAGCGATCGCGCCAGACGGGCATCTGCGCGCGCAGGTAGGACTGGATGTCCTGCGCGAGTTCCTGGAACACGGTGCTGGTCGTGCGGCCGCAGCCGGGGCACGCGGTCACCATCGGCGCGAACGAGCGCAGGCCCATCGTCTGCAGGATCTCCTGCGCGACCACGACCTCCTTCGTGCGGTCGCCGTTCGGCTCGGGGGTCAGCGACACGCGGATGGTGTCGCCGATGCCCTGCTGCAGCAGGATCGCCAGCGCCGCGGTCGACGCGACGATGCCCTTGCTGCCCATGCCGGCCTCGGTGAGGCCGAGGTGCAGCGGATAGTCGCCGCGGAGCGCGAGCTCGCCGTACACCGCGATCAGGTCCTGCACGTCGGACACCTTGCACGACAGCACGATGCGATCGCCCGGCAGGCCGAGCTGCTCGGCGCGGCGCGCGCTGCCGATGGCGGAGACGACCAGCGCCTCGCGCATCACCGCGGGGGCGGAGCGCGGCGTCGGCAACGCGGCATTCTCGTCCATCAGCCGCGCGAGCAGGTCGGCGTCGAGGCTGCCCCAGTTGACGCCGATGCGGACCGGCCGGCCGAAGCGAAGCGCGTGCTCGATCATCTGCGCGAACTGCGAGTCGCGCCGGCTGCCCTTGCCGACGTTGCCCGGGTTGATCCGGAACTTCGCCAGGGCCTTGCCGCAGTCGGGCACGTCGGCGAGCAGCTTGTGGCCGTTGAAGTGGAAGTCGCCGATGAGGGGCACCCGGCATCCCTGCGCGTCGAGACGCTCGCGGATCGCGGGCACCGCGGCCGCCGCCTCGGTGGTGTTGACCGTCACGCGCACGAGCTCGGAGCCCGCGTCGGCCAGCGCGCGGACCTGGGCGACGGTCGCGGCGACGTCGGCGGTGTCGGTGTTGGTCATCGACTGCACGACGATCGGCGCGTGGCCGCCGACGCGCACGCCGCCGATGTCGACCAGCCGCGTGACGCGGCGCAGGATGCGGGTTCGCTCGCTCATCGGTACCGGCTCAGGGCAGCGTGAAGCGGGCGACGTTCTGCCGCGTGTGCGGAGCGAGGTCGACCGGCTTGCCGTTGTAGCGCAGCGTCACGTCGGTCGCGTTGCCGATCGTCAACTCGAACGGAGGCTGGCCGGCGACGGTCTGGGTCTGGCCGCCCTCGTTCATCCGGGACAGCAGCACGCGTCCCGTCCGATCCCGGATCTCGGTCCACGACGAGTCCTTGTACGCGAGCGCCAGCGTGACGTCGCCCGCCGCAGCCGTCGATCGCCGCGGTCGGTGGCGCGGTCGTTGGCGCGGGTGTCGCCGTGGTCGTGGTCGTCGCGGGTGCGGGAACGGAGCGGATGGCCGGCGGTGCCGGCGAGGCCGCCGGGGACGACGGCGCGGCCGCGCCCGGCACGCCCGGCGCTCCACCACGGACGGCTGCGTCGGGCGCGGCGGCGGGCGCCGCGGCGCCCGGCGGGTGGGGCGGGGCGCCGTTGCCGGCGTCGCCGGTCGACCCGCCGCCGGGCGGGATCGGATTCGGCAACGCGACGACGCCGCTTTCCGCGGCCGGCTTCGCGGGCTCGGCGCGGGTCGCGACCGCCGCGGTGTCCTTCGGGCCGGCATGGCGTGCGTCGCCGGTCGGGCGCAGGAACTCGTACGCGGCGGCGCCGGCGATGATGGCGAGCAGCGTCAGCGGGATGGCCCAGCGGGTCCAGCCCGGCCGATTGCCGCCGGTGGTCGGCAGCTCGCCGATCGAGGGCGCGGTTTCGTGCAGCGACGGCGCCTCGAGCGCCGGGGCGCTCGACCCCGGCAGCGCGGCCAGCACCGCGTCGCCGTCGAGCTTGAGCAGCCGCGCGTAGTTGCGCACGAAACCCCGCACGAAGGTGCGGCCGGGCAGCGCGGCGAAGTCGTCTTCCTCGATCGCCTGCACCTGCCGCACGCCGAGCTTCAGCTGCTGCGCGACCGCGTCGATCGACAGGCCGGCGCGCGCGCGCGCGGCGGCGAGCATCGCGCCCGCGGTTGCCGCGCCTGCGGCGGCGATGCCGGCGGTCGAATCGGCGGCGAGCCCGGTCGCGGGGTGCGGCGCCGTGTCGGACCCGGCACGAGGCGCGCCGTCGCCGGCCGCCCGCGTAACGTCGCTGTCGGTCACTCGCAGGTTCCTTCTGCAATCGCCCGGGTTTCCGCGGCATCCGGCCAACGGTTGCGCAGCTGCGTCACGTACGACAGCTCCGACTGACGGTCGCCGAGCTTGCGTTCGGTGCACAGGCCGAGATACAGCGCTTCGGGCGGCGGGTTGGACTGCAGCATGACGATCCGCATCAGCGCGCGCGAGTCGCCGTAGTTCGCCGGACTTGTACTGGAGCAGGGCGAAGTTGTAGGCGGCCTCCGGATTGTTCGGCGACACCGTCAGCGCGCGGCGAAAGAAGGCCTGCGCCGCCGCCGGGTCGCCGGCCGCCGCGCTGCACTTGCCGGCGTTGATCAGCGCGATCCAGGGCGTCTTGTAGAGCGGGTTGCGCACCGCGGCCTCGAACTCGGCGATCGATTCGCGCGGGCGTCCCGTCTGGCAGAGATACCAGCCCCAGTTCTGGCGAATCTCCGAGTCGTCCGGCGCGAGCGCCAGTCCGCGGCGGAAGTTCTCCTCGGCCTTCGGATTCTCGCCCAGCTGCGTGTAGACGAGCCCGTAGATGTTGTAGATCCGCGCGTTGTTGGGGTCGATCTTGACCGCCTCGTTGAGCTCCTCGAGCGCGACGTCCATCTGGCCGCGCTCGTAATAGCCGGCGGCGAGTTCCTGCTTGAGCTGGGCCCGGGTGGCCGCGGGGGCCGGCTGGATCCGCGGCGCCGGCTCGGGCGGCGGCGGCGGCGCCTGGGGGGCCGGTTCCTTCGACGCGCACGCGCCGAGAAGCGCGGCGAGCGAGAGCACGGCGAACCGCGCGAGGCGCATGCGCGACGGGGACGAACGCGGGAGGTGCGGGCGCATGGTCGACTCCAGGATCATCGTCAGGACGCGCTGGCCGCGACGACCCGGGGCAGCCTCGTCAGCTGCCGCTTGGTGCGGTCCTGGACCCGGCCGGCGAGCTGGCCGCAGGCGGCGTCGATGTCGTCGCCCCGTGTCCTGCGGACCGTGGTCACGTACCCGGCGTCGATGAGCTCCCGCTGGAACGCGAGCACGCGCTCGCGGGGGCTGGTGCGGAACGCGGCGCCCGGGAACGGGTTCCACGGAATCAGGTTGAACTTGCACGGCGTGTCGCGCACGAGCTCGGCCAGCTCGCGCGCGTGCGCCGGCTGGTCGTTGACGCCGTCGAGCATCACGTACTCGAAGGTGACGAAATCGCGCGGCGCGCGCTCGAGGTAGCGGCGGCAGGCGGCGAGCAGCTGGGCCAGCGGGTACTTGCGGTTGATCGGCACGAGCTGGTCGCGCAGCGCGTCGTTGGGCGCGTGCAGGCTGACCGCGAGCGCCACCGGGCACGCGTCGCGCAGCCGGTCGATGGCGGGAACGATGCCCGACGTCGACAGCGTGACGCGGCGGCGCGACAGGCCGTAGGCGTTGTCGTCGAGGAACAGGCGCAGCGCGGCGACGACGTTGTCGAAGTTCGCCAGCGGCTCGCCCATGCCCATCATCACGACGTTGGTGATCGGCGCGCGGCCGGCCTCGACCCACGGCGCGGTGACGCCGTCGGCGAGCAGCGCGCGGTTGGCGTGCCAGAGCTGGCCGACGATCTCGGCCACCGTCAGGTTGCGGTTGAAGCCCTGCTTGCCGGTCGAGCAGAACGCGCAGTCGAGCGCGCAGCCGGCCTGCGACGAGACGCACAGCGTGCCGCGGTCGTCCTCGGGGATGTAGACGGCCTCGACGGCGTTGGCGCTGCCGACGTCGAGCAGCCACTTGCGGGTGCCGTCGGCGGCGGTGCTGTCGGACACGACCGCCGGCGCGCGGATCACCGCGTCGGCGGCGAGGCGCTCGCGCGCGACCTTGGCCATGTCGGTCATGGCGCCGACGTCGTCGACGAAGCGCTGGTGCAGCCAGCGCGACACCTGCCGCGCGCGAAACGGCTTCTCGCCGCGTTCGGCGAAGAACGCGGCCAGGCCGTCGGCGTCGAGGTCGAGCAGGTTGGTCACGGGCGGGGATGGGCCGGTCGGCCGGGTGCCCGGGTCAGCGGCCGTAGACGGCGAGCGTCGGGAAGAAATAGGCGATCTCGGCCGCCGCCGTCTCCGCGGCGTCGGAACCGTGGACCGCGTTGGCGTCGATCGATTCGGCGAAATCGGCGCGGATCGTGCCGGCCGCCGCCTTTTTCGGGTCGGTCGCGCCCATCAGGTCGCGGTTCTTCGCGATCGCATTCTCGCCCTCGAGCACCTGGATCATCACCGGCCCGGAGATCATGAAGCCGACCAGGTCCTTGAAGAACGGACGTTCGCGGTGGACCGCGTAGAAGCCCTCGGCTTCCTTCGGCGACAGCCAGCGCATCTGGGCCGCGACGATGCGCAGGCCGTTGGTCTCGAAGCGCGAGTAGATCTTGCCGATCACGTTCTTCGCGACCGCGTCGGGCTTGATGATGGAAAGGGTGCGTTCGACCGCCATTTGTGCGTCTCCAGAGCGTAAAAGCCAGAAAATTCAAAATTATAGCACTTTGCCGCTTGGGTCGTCGCGGACGCCGGCCTTCGTCGGCGAGCGGGACGGCGGCGCCGCGACGGTCGAGCGGCAGGGCGGTTTCGACCATCAGCGGCGGATGCCCGGGAAAGGCGTGCCACGAGCGCCGACGGTCGAACCGGCTCGTTGCCGGGGCGTCGGCGCCGCTTGCAGTTGCCGCGCCCTGGCGGCGGCCGGCCCAAACGCAACGGGCCGCGTTGCGCGGCCCGTCGTCGTCGCTGCCAGCCGGCGGGCGCTCAGCTCGCCGCGCCCATCAGCAGGTTCGGCAGCCACAGCGAGATCGCCGGCACGTAGGTGATCAGGATCAGGAAGGCGAGCATCACCAGGATCCACGGCGCGCAGGCCTTGGTGACCTCGGTCAGGCCCATGTTGGCGATGCCGGACGCCACGTACAGGTTGAGCCCCACCGGCGGCGTGATCATCCCGATTTCCATGTTCACCGTCATCAGGACGCCGAGGTGGATCGGGTCGATGCCGAGCTTCATCGCGACCGGGAACAGGATCGGCGCGGTGATCAGCAGGATCGACGACGGCTCCATGAAGTTGCCGGCGATCAGCAGCAGGACGTTGACGACGATGAGGAAGGTCCACGGCGACAGCCCCATCTCGTTGATCCACGCGGCGAGGCTCTGCGGGATCTGCTCGGAGGTGAGCAGGAACGAGAACAGCACCGCGTTGGTGATGATGTACAGGATCATCGCCGACAGGTTGGCGCTGTCGAGCAGCACCTTCGGCACCTGCTTCAGCGTCAGGTCCTTGTAGACGAACACCGACACGAAGAACGCGTAGGCGGCGCTCATCGCCGCGGCCTCGGTCGGCGTGAAGATGCCCGAGTAGATGCCGCCGATGACGACGACGATCAGGAACAGCCCCCAGACGCTCTCGCGGAACGCCAGCAGCATCTCCTTGAAGCTCGCGCGCGGCATCCGCGGGTAGTTGCGCTTCTTCGCGACCACCCAGGTGACGAGCAGCAGCAGGCCGGCCAGCATCAGGCCGGGGATGATGCCGGCGATGAACAGCCGCCCGATCGACGAGTTGGTCGACACCGCGTAGATCACCATCACGATCGACGGCGGGATCAGGATGCCCAGCGCGCCCGAGGTGCCGATCACGCCGACGCCGAACTTCATCGGGTAGCCCTGCTTGACCATCGCCGGCAGCAGGATCGACCCGATGGCGACGACGGTCGCCGGCGAGCTGCCCGACACCGCGGCGAACAGCGCGCAGGCGACGACGCCGCCCAGCGCCAGCCCGCCGTGCAGGTGGCCGACCATCGCGGTGGCGAAGCGGATCATCCGCTTGGCGACGCCGCCGTGGGTGAGGAAATTGCCGGCGAGGATGAAGAACGGGATCGCCATGATCTCGAACTTCTCGATGCCGGTGAAGAGCTTCAGCGCCACCGACTCGAGCGGCACCTGCGTCATCGTGAACAGGAACGTGAGCACGGTGAGGCCGAGCGCGATCGAGATCGGCATGCCGGTGAGCATCAGCACCGACAGCAGACCGAAGATGACGAGGCCGGTCATGGCTGCGCTCCCGGCTTGACGTCAGCGGGATGCAGGTCGGACGGCAGCTTGGCCCACTCGGTCGCGTCTTCCTTGTCGAGGCCCTCGACGTGGCCGTGGTCGGCGTGCGGCAGCTGGCCGGTCTTGTGGAAGTTCCACGCGGTCTGCAGGAACCGGTAGCACATCAGGTACGAGCCCAGCGGGATGCAGGCGTAGACGATCCACTTCGGCAGTTCGAGGTCGGCCGACACCTGGTCGGTGTGCATCAGCTCCCAGACGAAGTGCGCGCCGAAGCTGCCGATGATCGCGGTGAACAGCGCGCCGGCCATCAGCCCGAACAGGACGAACCAGGCGCGGATGCGGTCGTTGAGGTTGTTGATCAGCACGTCGACGCCGACGTGGATGCCGGTGCGCACGCCGTAGGCGGCGCCGAACTTGGCCATCCACACGAACATGAAGATGGTGAGCTCCTGCGCCCAGGAGAGGTCGATCTTGAGGAGCGCGTCCTGGAACGCGCCGGTCGCGAAACCGGTGGCGTACCGGTGCACGACGGCGACGAAGATGATCGTCGTCGCGGCACCGATCAGGAACGTGATGATCCACTCCTCGAGATGGTCGAGGAAACGGTTGACCATGCGCAGGCCTCCTCCTGGGGCGGCGGCGCGGTGGCCACCGGGACGGACAACGGGATGCCCGCGGCGGCCGCGGGCATCCCGGACGAGACGGCTGCTCAGTCGGGCTTGAACCCGGTCTCGTTGTACACGGACTGGATCGTGTCCTTGCCGATCCGGCCTTCCATTTCCTTGTGCACGCCGACCAGCGCCTTCTTCCACGCCGCCTTTTCCGCCGCGGTCGGCACGTAGACCTGCGTCTTGCCGGAGGCCTTCACCTTCTCCAGCGCCGGGTCGTTCTCCTGCTTGGCGATCTGTGTTGGCGTACATGGTCGCCTCGACCATCGCGCCCTCGAGGCCCGCGCGCACGTCGGCGGGCAGCCCGTCCCAGAACTTCTTGTTGACGATGACCGCGTAGCCCAGATAGCCGTGATTGCTGACGATGGCGTGCTTCTGGACCTCGTGCATCTTCTGCGTGTACAGGTTCGACGGCGGGTTCTCGGTGCCGTCGACGACGCCCGTCTGCAGCGCCTGGTAGACCTCGGAGAACGCCATCGTCTGCGGCAGCGCGCCCAGCGCCTTCATCTGCGCGGCGAGCACCTGCGAGCTCTGGATGCGCATCTTCTGGCCCTTGACGTCGGCCGGCAGCTTCAGCGGCTTGTTCGACGACAGGATCTTGAAGCCGTTGTCCCAGTACGCGAGGCCGACGATGCCCTTCGACTCGAGCTTCTTGAACAGCGCCTTGCCGACCGGGCCGCCGGTGACCTTGTGCAGCTCGGCGTAGTCGTCGAAGATGTACGGCAGGTCGAACACCTCGAACTCGCGCACGCCCAGCGGGCCGAACTTGGCGAGCGAGGGGGCCAGCATCTGCACCGAGCCCAGCGACAGCGCTTCCATCTCCTCGCCGTCCTTGTACAGCGTCGAGTTCGGGTACAGCTCGACCTTGACCTTGCCCGGGCAGCGCCTTCTCGGCGAGCTCCTTGAATTTCTCGGCGCCCTTGCCCTTCGGCGTGTCCTGGGCGACGACGTGGCTGAACTTGATGATGATGGGCTGCTGCGCCTGTGCGGCGGAGACGGCGAACACCGCGGCGGCGGCGAGCGCGAGCCAGTGACGTGCTTTCATGAACTCCTCCAGTGGAACTGTTGGCCGGACGCCTCGCCCGGCGGATTGCCCTGCTTGCTGCGAAAGACTGGACGCGGTCGACCGCTGCGGTTGCCGGCTCTGTCGCGTCGTGGCTGCCGGGAATTAGGCGCCAGCCGTGGTTCGGCTGTCAAATGCGGCCCGCCGCCGGTCCCGCGCCCGCGACCCTGCGCGATATTGCCGCAGGCTAGCCGGTCGAATCCGGGGCGCGGTTGACGTCGGTCAAGCTTTGGGGTCGCGCCCCGGCCGGCCGCCAGGCCACCGCGTAGCCCGCGGCGCCGTCGCGGGCGGCGAACGGCGGCGCGATGCCCAGTGCCCGGCACCGCGGCGAGTTCGTCGCCGCAGAACAGCAGCGGCCACGCGGCGCGCGCCCACGGCGGCACGCCGGCCTCGCGCCAGAGGTCGGTCAGCGCCCGTCGGGGCCGGCCGGCGGCGAGCCGCAGCCGTTCGCCGCCGCGCGCCGCGCGCACCGCCAGCGGGCGGCCCGCCAGCGCGGCGGACGCGATGCCCGTCTGGTCGCCGCCGTCGGCGAGCGCGCGAAAGGCCAGCGTGCCGTGCGGCAGCGCGAGCTCGGGCTCGCCGCGCCACACGGCCTCCCAGCCGGCGGCCGGCTCGCGGTGGATCGCGATCCACCCGCGGTGAACGCCGAGCGTCGCGCCGTCGTGCGTCGATCGCCACGCGGGCATCGGCGGCGGATCCGGCGAACTGGCTCGAGCATCGAGGCGAGGCGCGCGGCGGAGGGCGCGCGCAGGTCGTGGCGGCGCAGGAACCAGCGCAGCAGGTTGCGCGCGCGCGCGTCGGAAAGCGCCGCCAGCGCGCGCCGGTCGAGGACGCCGCCGCCCGTCGGCGCCGTGCCGGGAAGCGCCGGGGCGACGGCGCCGCGCGCGTCGAGCGCCGCCAGCTCGTCGAGCAGCTGCGCCGCCTCGGCCTGGTGCCCGGCGGCGCGGACCAGCGTTTGCGGATAGCCGGGGAACGCCGCGGCGAGCAGCGGCGCGACCTCGTGTCGCAGCCGGTTGCGCCGCAGCGCGACGTCGGCGTTGGATTCGTCGTCGACGTGGGCGATGCCGCGCGCGCCGACGTAGGCGTCGATCGCGCGCCGCGGCAATCCCAGCAGCGGGCGCAGCAGCGCCGGGCCCGTCGCGCGCGCCGGCGTGCAGCGGGCCATCGCGGCGGCGCCATGCGGGCCGGCGCCCCGCAGGAGCTGCAGCAGCAGGGTCTCGGCCTGGTCGTCGGCGTGGTGCGCCAGCGCGATGACGTCGACCTCGAGGCCGGCGAAGGCCGCGTAACGCGCGCTGCGGGCGGCGGCCTCCAGGCTCTGCCCGCCGCGGCGCGCCACGTCGACGCGGCGGATGGTCAGCGCGACGCCGCGCTCGCGGCAGGCGCCGCCGCAGAACGCCGCCCAGTCGTCGGCGTGAGGGGACAGGCCGTGGTGGACGTGGACCGCGGACAGCTCGACCGGCAGCGTGGCCGCCGCGCGGACCGCGGCGTCGAGCAGCGCCATCGAATCGCGCCCGCCCGAGAGCGCGATCGCGACCCGCGGGCGGTGACCGGCGAGCGACCGCCGGCGCGCGCCAGCGCGCCGCACCGCGTCTTCGACCGAACGGCAGCGGCGCCGCGCGGACCGCGGCGACGACGGGCTCGACGCGCTCGACGTCCGGCGGCGCGACGTTCCAGTGCCGACCGGACCCGCGTCGTCGCGCGGGCGCGGCACCCGGCGCCGCGCGTTCAGCCGGAGGAGAGCTCCTTGAACTTGCCATGGGATAGCAGCTTGTCCTCGCGCGCCTCGAGCATCGTGTCGAGCGGCTGGTCCTGCAGTTGGCGCAGCGCCTCGGCCAGCGCCTTCTTCAGCGCGACCATCATCGCCGCGTGGTCGCGGTGCGCGCCGCCCAGCGGCTCGTTGACGATCTTGTCGATCAGCCCCAGCTGCTTCAGCCGCGTCGACGGTGATGCCCAGGACCTCGGCCGCTTCGGACGCCTGGTCCGCGGACTTCCACAGGATCGACGCGCAGCCTTCGGGGGAGATCACCGAGTAGGTCGAATACTGGAGCATCAGCGTGACGTCGCCGATCGCGATCGCCAGCGCGCCGCCGGAACCGCCCTCGCCGATGACCGTCACGATGATCGGGACGCGCAGTCCCGCCATTTCGTACAGGTTGCGTCCGATCGCCTCCGACTGCCCGCGCTCCTCGGCGCCGATGCCCGGGTACGCGCCCGGGGTGTCGACGAAGGTGAACAGCGGCAGGCCGAACTTCTCGGCGAGCTTCATCAGGCGCAGCGCCTTGCGGTAGCCCTCGGGCCGGGGCATGCCGAAGTTGCGGTGGATCTTCTCCTTGGTGTCGCGGCCCTTCTGGTGGCCGATCACCATGCACGGCTGCCCGTTGAAGCGCGCGATGCCGCCGACGATCGCCGCGTCGTCGGCGTACGAGCGGTCGCCCGCGAGCTCGTGGAAGTCCGAGAACATGCCGGCGATGTAGTCGAGCGTGTACGGGCGCTGCGGATGGCGCGCGACCTGCGCGATCTGCCACGACGTGAGCTTGCCGTAGATGTCCTTGGTCAGCTGCTGGCTCTTCTTGGCCAGCCGGCTGATCTCGTCCGAGATGTCGACGGCCGAATCCTCGTGGACGTAGCGCAGCTCGTCGATCTTCGCCTGCAGTTCGGCGATCGGCTGCTCGAAGTCGAGGAAGGTCTGCTTCATGGGGCGGCGGAGGAGCGGGGCGTCGATGGCGCGAATCATAGCCTAAGCGGGTCGCCGCCGCCGGGGCAGACCCGGCGATGCCGGCCCTCGCCGACCGGTCAGGCCACGCGTCGGCGATGAGCTTGACCCCGGTCGCGAACAGCAGCGTGTAGCTGACCGCGTAGAACACCCGGTCCGACATCCGTCGATGCAGGAACACGCCGAGCCAGATGCCCAGCGGCGCGAGCGGCGCGAACATCAGCGAGGCGGCGAGGTTCCCGGCGTTGAGCTGCCCCAGGAAATAGTAGGGAATCAGCTTGACGTAGTTGACGATGAGGAAGAACACCACCGAAGTGCCGACCAGCAGCGTCTTGTCCAGCTTCTGCGGCAGCATCCATATCGAAAAGGGCGGCCCGCCCGCGTGCGCCAGCGTGCTGGTGAAGCCCGACAGGGCCCCCCAGAACCACCCGGCGAGGCGTCCGGGCGGCGCCGCGCGGGCCGCGAGCCGCGCCGACAACCGTTCCGAGATCCGGAACCAGCGATTGAGCGCGAAGGTGACGGCGATCACGCCGAGCAGGAGCCGGATCGCGTTGACCGGCAGCGCGCCGAAGGCGAGGCCGCCGGCGGCGATGCCGATGGCCGCGCCCGGCAGCAGCACCGCAAGGTGCGCCTTCGACCAGCGGCCGCGGTAGGCGTGGACGCCGAACAGGTCCATCGCGCAGAGGATCGGCAGCATGATGCCGGCCGCCTCCGGTGGCGCGATGAAGATCGACATCAGCGGCACCGCCACGCCACCCGACCCCCCGCCGAAGCCGCCCTTCGAGATGCCGGTGATCAGGATCGCGACGACGGCGACCGCGTAGAACGCGAGCGGAAAGTCGGGCCAGTTCACGCGGCGCCCGTCAGCCGCGCCGGGGCGCGGCGGCCTCCGGGGCGCGGGCGCCGCGCCAGGCGGCGAACACCTCGTTGGCGATGACCGCGCCGAGGACGACGACCGCGCCGACCAGCGTCGCCGGCCCGGGCCGCTCGGCCAGCAGCGCCCAGACCCAGAGCGGCCCGAGGATGGGCTCGAGCAGCGCGAGCAGCCCCAGCTCGGTCGCCGACAGGTGTTTCGACGCGGCGGTGGCGAGCAGGCACCCGGTGCCGAGCTGGACGCAGCCCATCAGCGCGAGGACCGCGAGGTCGCGTCCCGTCGCCGCGAACGGCGGGGCCAGCGCGAACGCGACGACGAGCGAAATCACGCCGGCGATCATCACCTGCGGCAGCATGTCGACCGTCGCGTGGAACTTGCGCAGCACCATCACCTGCGCGGCGAAGCAGACGGAAACGCCCAGCGCCAGCAGGTTGCCGGCCAGGCGTCCGGCGTCGAGCGAATCGGCGAACATCACGACGATGCCGGCGAAGGCCACGCCCATCGCGATCCAGGTTCGCGTCGGGACCGCTTCCTTCAGCAGCAGGCGGCCGGCCAGCGCGGCCAGGAACGGCGACACGCTCATCAGCACGAAGGTGTTGGCGACGGTGGTGCGCGTCGAGCGAGCCGATGAAGAAGAAGAACGTGCCGGCGAGGAACAGCCCGGCCAGCAGGCCCGGCTTGCCCGCGGCCACCACCGCGCGCGGCATCCGTCGTCCGTGCATCGCCAGCAGCACGCCGGCGACGAACAGCGCCATGAACACGCTGCGCCAGAACACGATCTCCCAGGCGTTGGTGATCGAGAGCTGGCGCACCAGGATGCCGCCCGACGACCAGCAGATCGCGGCAACGATCATCATCAGGATCGCGCGGCGGTGCGCGCGCGGTTCGACGGGAACGGACACGGCTCAGGCGCTGCGCAGCATGTCGACGTGCGGGATGCCGTCCTCGAGGTAGGGCGTCGACGCCGTCACGAAGCCGAGGCTCGCGTAGAAGGCCGCGAGACGCTGCTGCGCGGCGATGCGCAGGTCGCGGCCGGGAAAGCGGCGGGCGGCCCCGGCGAGGCCTTCCTGCATCAGCGCCCGGCCGTGTCCGCGACCGCGCGCCTCGGGCGCGGTGATGACGCGTCCGATCGAAGGCTCGGCGAACTTGACGCCGGGGTCGACGAGGCGCAGGTACGCGACCAGCACGTCGCGCCCGGTGCCGCCTTCGCCCGGCTGCCAGCCGAGCAGGTGGAACGCCTGCTCGTCGGCGCCGTCGGCGTCGACGAAAACGCACTGCTGCTCGACCACGAACACCCGCTGGCGCAGGGCGAGCGCCGCGTAGAGGTCGGCGGGGGCCATCGTGTCGAAGCGCGACCATTGCCAGCGCAGCGCGTCGGACGGCGCGGGTCGGGCATCGACGCCGGAGGCGGCGTCGCGCGCCGGCGTCTTCGGGTCGGACGCAGGATCGGTCGCCGGGTCGGCCGATGTGGCCGCGGCGGCGGCGAAGCGGGACACGGTCATGCCCGCACCCTACCGCAGCGCCCTGGCCGCGTCGAGTCGGGACCGCGGACGCCTCAGGACGCCGGCAGCGAGCCGGCGTCGCGCTGTCGGACCATCGCCGGGGCGCCCGCCGGCGCGCCGCGACTCACGGGAACGGGGAACCACCCGGTCCCCTTGCTTCGGCGCAGCAGTTCGCCGGCGAGCGTGCCCGCGGCGGCGAGCGCGAATCCCGCCGCGGCGGCCGCGCGGCCGCCGTGCACCGCGAGGGTTCGCCATTCCGGTGGCAGGGATCCGGCGAGCGGCCAGAGCGACGGCACCGACGAGCAGCACGGCGGCGCCCGCCGTCGCCAACGCCGCCGCGGCGGTCGGGACGCCGGCGAAGCGCCGCTCGCCGCGCCGCAGGTGCCGCGCCAACGCCAGCGCAGGGAACGCCAGCGCGATCGCGGCACCGATGGCGGCCAGCGCGGTCAGCACGAGCAGCAGCGCGCCGGCGCCGCCGCCGTGGAACGCCGCGTAGGCGGTGAGGCGCGACATCGGCGGCACCAGCACCGGCGCGGCGTGGACGGCGATCGCGACCTGCAGCACCGCCAGCGCGGCGAGGTAGGCGCGGCGCAGCGGGACCGGGCGACCGGGGCAGGGCCGCGGATGGAAGGGCAGCGGACGGAGAACGGTACGGGCAAGGGGCATGGGACGGAGCGGGACGTCGAGGCGGGGTCGTCGAGGCGGGGTCGTCGAGGCGGTGGGCCGACGGTCCGCGGCATGCGGGCGGGCGGCTCTCCCTCTGCCGTTCAATGTAGGCATCGGCGCCGGGCAGCGCCATCGTCCGGACGGATGAGCCGCAATCGGGGGGGCGGTTCGCGGGGCCGCCGTCGTCCGGCGCGCGCCTCGCAGCTCGCGGGGACAACGTGCGAGGCTCCAGCCTACCGCAGGAACGGGATGAGGCGCGGCGTCCGGCGCGCGTAGTCGGCGTAGCCGGGGTGGGCCGCCGTCAGCAGTCGTTCCTCGATGCCCGCCTTGACGTGCAGGACCACCGCCAGCGCGACGAAGAGGCGCCGCGCCACGGCTCGCCGTAGCCGATCGCGCAGCCGGCCGCGAACAGCAGCACCGCGGCGTACATCGGATGGCGGACGAACCGATACGGGCCCGTGGTCACCAGTCGCCCGCCTGGGCGCGGCTCGGGGCGCACGTTGAAGTTGCCCGGACGGTTCTCGAACAGCGCCCACAGGCCGACGGCGATGCCGGCGGCGATGGCCGCCGCCCCGGAGATCGTCGCCGCGGCGCCGAAGACCGGCGCACCCCACGGCGCGACCAGCGCCGCGACGAGGGCGAACTGCAGGGCGACGAGCAGGCGCGAGCGCATGGCTTGGCGGAGGAACGGTGGCGCGATCCGGCGGCGGACGGGGTGGGGACGAAAGTGGGCATCGGCGCGACGCGGCCTCCCCAAGTCGGCCCGCATGCAGCGGACCGGGTCGCCGCCGCAGCTTACTTTAGAATAGACGCTTTTCGCGGGAGGAACGATGCCCACGCATCGCATTGCCGTCATCCCCGGCGACGGCATCGGCAAGGAAGTGGCCCCCGAGGGGCTGCGCGCGCTCGAGGCGGCCGGCCGGCGGCATGGAATCGACTTCGCCTTCACGCAGTTCGACTGGAACTGCGACTACTACGGCAAGCACGGCCGGATGATGCCGGAGGACTGGTTCGAGCAGCTCTCGGGCTTCGACGCGATCTTCTACGGCGCGGTCGGCTGGCCGGCGACGGTGCCCGACCACGTGTCGCTGTGGGGCTCGCTGATCCAGTTCCGCCGCCGCTTCGACCAGTACGTCAACCTGCGGCCGTGCCGGCTGATGCCGGGCATCCCGTCGCCGCTGGCAGGCCGCAAGCCGGGCGACATCGACTTCGTCGTCGTGCGCGAGAACACCGAAGGCGAGTACTCGTCGGTCGGCGGCCGGATGTACGAAGGCACCGAACGCGAAATCGTGTTCCAGGAGTCGGTGTTCAGCCGCAAGGGGGTCGACCGGATCGTCAAGTTCGCGTTCGAGCTCGCGCGCACGCGGCCGCGGAAGAAGGTGACGTCGGCGACCAAGTCCAACGGCATCGCCATCACCATGCCGTTCTGGGACGAGCGCTTCCGCGCGCTCGCGGCGCAGTACCCGGACATCGCGACCGACGCGTACCACATCGACATCCTGACCGCGCATTTCGTTCAGCGGCCGCAGATCTTCGACGTCGTCGTCGGCTCCAACCTGTTCGGCGACATCCTGTCCGATCTCGGGCCCGCGGTCTGCGGCACCATCGGCATCGCGCCGTCGGCCAATCTCAATCCGGAGCGCGACTTCCCGTCGCTGTTCGAGCCGGTGCACGGCTCGGCGCCCGACATCGCGGGCAAGGGCATCGCCAATCCGATCGGCCAGATCTGGTCGGGGGCGCTGATGCTCGAATTCCTCGGCCACAAGGCTGCGGCCGACGCCGTCGTCGCCGCGATCGAGCGCACGCTGGCCGACCCGGCTGCGCCGCGCACGCCCGACCTGGGCGGGCGGGCGACGACGGTCGAGCTCGGGCGCGCGATCGCCGCCGCGATCTAGGAAGGACGCGCGTGGACCTGATGCGGCTTCGGCGCTCCCCGCTTGGCCGGGTCCGGTTCGCTGCGGCGCTGCTGACGGCGCTCGGCGTGCTGTTCGCGCCGGCGGCCGCGGCCGAATTTCCGGACCGGCCGATCCGTCTGGTCGTGCCGTTCCCGGCGGGGGCGGGGCCGACAACATCGCCCGGGCGATCATGCCGAAGGTCGCCGAGGAGCTCGGGACGACGATATTCATCGACAATCGTCCCGGCGCGGGCGGCAACGTCGGCGCCGAGTTCGTGTCGCGCGCCGCGCCCGACGGCTACACGCTGCTGTACGGGACCAACGGCACCCACGCGATCAACCGCAGCCTGTACGCGCAGATGGCGTTCGATCCGGTGCGCGATTTCGCGCCGGTGTCGCGGATGACGCAGATCGCCGCGCTGCTGGTGGTGCATCCGGCGGTGCCCGTGCGCTCGGTCGCCGAGCTGGTCGAGTACGCGAAGGCGAATCCCGGCAAGCTGTTCTTCGCGTCGGCGGGCAACGGCACGACCTCGCATCTCGCCGGCGAGCTGTTCAAGACGATGGCGGGGATCGACATCGTCCACGTGCCCTACCGCGGCGGCGCGCTCGCGGCGGCCGACGTGATGGGCGGGCAGGTGACGATGATGATCGATGTCATGCCCAACGTCCTGCCGCTGGCCGCGGGCGGCAAGCTGCGGAGCGTGGCGGTGACGACCGCGGCGCGCGTGCCGGCGGCGCCGGAACTGCCGACGTTCGCGGAGTCCGGCGTCCCCGGGTTCGAAGTCGCCGCCTGGGACGGCATCCTCGCGCCGGCGGGCACGCCGCCGCGGTGATCGAAAAACTCAATGCGGCGATCCGAAGGGCGCTCGCCGACCCGCAGGTCCGTCAGGCGCTGGTCGGGCGCGGCGCGCAGCCGGTGCCTGGAACGGCCGACGAATTCGCGCGCCACATCGCCGCCGAATCGGAAAAATGGGCCCGCGTGGTGAAGCAGTCCGGGGCCAAGATCGACTGAATGGAGCGAACGATGCAGAAGCGGCAGCAGCCTCCCCTCCCGGCGTGGAACGCGGTTCCCGGCTACCGGGACATCGTGTACGCGAAGGCCGACGAAGGCATCGCCAAGATCACCATCAACCGGCCCGAGGTGCGCAACGCCTTCCGGCCCGAGACGGTGCAGGAGCTGCAGCGCGCCTTCGCCGACGCGCGCGACGACGAGAGCGTCGGCGTGGTCGTGCTGACGGGCGAGGGTCGGGAGGCGTTCTGCTCCGGCGGCGACCAGCGCGTCCGCGGCAAGGGCGGCTACGTCGGCGACGACGGCGTGCCGCGCCTCAACGTGCTCGACCTGCAGCGGCAGATCCGCACGCTGCCGAAGCCGGTCGTCGCGATGGTCGCCGGCTACGCGATCGGCGGCGGCCACGTGCTGCACCTGATGTGCGACCTCACGATCGCCGCCGACAACGCGCGCTTCGGCCAGACCGGTCCGCGCGTCGGCAGCTTCGACGGCGGCTACGGCGCCGCGTACATGGCGCGCATCGTCGGGCAGAAGAAGGCGCGCGAGATCTGGTTCCTGTGCCGGCAGTACGACGCGCAGCAGGCACTCGACATGGGACTCGTCAACAGCGTGGTTCCGGTCGATCGAGCTCGAGGCCGAGACCGTGCAGTGGTGCCGGGAGATGCTCGCCAACAGCCCGATCGCGCTGCGTTGCCTCAAGGCGGCGCTCAACGCCGACTGCGACGGCCAGGCCGGCCTGCAGGAGCTCGCCGGCAACGCGACGCTGCTCTACTACATGACCGAGGAGGCGCAGGAGGGCAAGAACGCGTACCTCGAGAAGCGCCCGCCGGACTTCCGCAAGTTCCGGCGCCTGCCCTGACTTCGGCCCGCAACCGCGACGCGAGCATGGCGCTCCGCTGCGCATGAGCGATGCGCTCTCCATCCGCGCCGCAGCCGCGGAGGCCGGCGGCGCGCCCGCGCTGTCGTGCGGCGGACGGACGCTGAGCTTCGGCGAGCTCGCCGCCCTCGTCGACCTCGAGCTGCCGGCGCTGGCGCGCGATTTTCGCGATGGCCGGCCGTTTCCGCTGGTCGCCGGCAACTCGATCGCCACGGTCGTCACGCTGTTCGCGCTGCTGGAGCAGCGCATTCCAGCGCTGCTCGTTCATCCGCGGCTCACCGCGGCCGAGCGCGACGCGCTGCTGGCGGATGCGGCGTGCGCGGGGCGCGTCCCCCACGACGGCGCCGCGGTGATCATCCACACGTCCGGCACGACCGGCGTGCCGCGCGGCGCGGTGCTGACGCGATCGGCGCTGCTGGCCTCGGCCGCGGCGAGCGCCGCCAACCTGGGCTGGCAGGACGACGACTGCTGGCTCGCGTGCATGCCGCTGGCGCGCGTCGGCGGCCTGTCGATCCTGACGCGCAGTCTCGCGGCGCGACGGCGCGTGGTGCTGACCGACGGCATCGACGCCGGCGGCTTTCCGGCGCTCGTCGCCGGCGAAGGCGTCACGCTGGCGTCGCTGGTGCCGACGATGCTCGCGCGGGTGCTCGACGCGCATCCGGACTGGCGAGCGCCGGAGCACCTGCGCGCGGTCCTCGTCGGCGGCGCCGACGCACCGCCCCGGCTGCTGGCGCGCGCGGCGGATCGCGGCGTGCCCATCGTGCTGACCTACGGCCTCACCGAGACCTGCTCGCAGGTGGTGGCGACTCCCTATGCGGATCGCTACGCGCCGGCGGGGCACGGCGCCGGCCGGCCGTTGTCTGGGGCCGCGGTGAGGGTCGTCGAAGGTCGCATCGAGGTGCGCGGGCCGATGCTGATGGCCGGCTACTGGAATGCGCCGCCGCTCGCGCCGGACGCATGGTTCGACACCGGCGACCTCGGCGCGTTCGACGCGAACGGCTTCCTGCACGTGCGTGCGCGGCGCGCCGATCTCATCGTCACCGGCGGTGAGAACGTCTATCCGGCCGAGGTGGAACGGGAGCTCGAGCGTTGCCCCGGGATCGGGGCGGCGGCGGTGTTCGGGCTCGCCGACGAAACGTGGGGCCAGACGGTCGCGGCCATTCTCGTCGCCGATCGCGCGCCGCCGCCGGACGACGCCGAACTCTCGCGCTGGATCGAATCCCGATTGGCCCCGCACAAGTGGCCCCGGCAGATCGCGTTCGCGCCACGGCTGCCGCAGACCGTGGCCGGCAAGCTCGACCGCGGGGCGCTGGCCGCGCTCGCGACCGGGCTCCGACCGTTGCGGATGACGTCGCGGCGCGTGCCGTCGGGCACGGCGATCTAGCGTTTCCGCAGCGAGGGCGCGCGCCGGAGCTGCCCAAGTACGGTTGTTTGTGGCACGATGTTGCGCAAACAACGACCGACCATGACCCGGCGCCGCCAAGCGCGGCCGCCAGGCACTACGCTTCAGGGGAGTTCTCCATGCTGATCGGCATTCCACGCGAAACGCGTCCGGGCGAGACGCGCGTCGCCGCCACGCCCGAGACCGTCAAGAAGCTCGCCGCGAGCGGCAAGCACGGACTCGTCGTGCGAGACCGGTGCCGGCCTCGCGTCGAGCATCACCGACGCGCGAGTACGAGGCCGCCGGCGCGACCATCGGGACGGCGGCGAGGCGCTCGGCGCCGACATCGTGCTCAAGGTGCGCGCGCCGGCCGGCGCCGAGCTCGCCTCGCTCAAGTCCGGCGCGGTGCTGGTCGGCCTGCTCAATCCCTACGACGCCGCGGCGATCGAGGCGCTGCGCGAAGGCCGGCGTGACCGGCTTCGCGCTCGAGAAGCTGCCGCGGATCTCGCGCGCGCAGTCGATGGACGTGCTGTCGTCGCAGGCGAACATCGCCGGCTACAAGGCGGTGATGCTCGCCGCCAACGAGTACGGCCGGTTCATGCCGATGCTGATGACCGCCGCCGGCACGGTGAAGGCGGCGCGGGTGCTGATCATGGGCGTGGGCGTCGCCGGCCTGCAGGCGATCGCGACCGCCAAGCGGCTGGGCGCCGTGATCGAGGCGTCCGACGTGCGGCCCTCGGTCAAGGACCAGGTCGAATCGCTCGGCGCCAAGTGGGTCGACGTGCCGTACGAGACCGACGAGGAGAAGGAGATCGCCGAAGGCGTCGGCGGCTACGCGCGGCCGATGCCGCCCGCGTGGATGGCGCGGCAGGCGGCGATCGTCCACGAGCGCTGCAAGGCCGCCGACATCGTGATCACGACGGCGCTGATCCCCGGCCGGCCGGCGCCCAAGCTGATCAAGGCCGACACGGTCGCGGCGATGAAGCCGGGCGCCGTGGTCGTCGACCTCGCCGTCGAGCAGGGCGGCAACGTCGAGGGCTCCGAGCTCGACCGCATCGTCGTGAAGAACGGCGTCAAGCTCGTCGGCATCCCGAACCTCGCGGCCACCGTGCCCGCCGACGCGAGCGCGCTGTACGCCCGCAACGTGCTGACCTTCCTGTCGCTGTCGCTGAATCCCAAGACCGGCGACTTCGCCATCCCGCGCGACGACGAGATCATCGCCGCGACGCTCGTCTGCGAGAACGGCGCGGTCGCCGCGCCGAAGTCCTGAGCGCCGCCGCGCATCCCCCTTTCCGCGAATCCGCTGCCAACGTCCAACGCCCGGAGCCCATCATGGCTGGTGCCGTCGACCCGATCGTCTTCTATCTCATCATCTTCGTGCTCGCCATCGTCGTCGGCTACCACGTCGTCTGGAGCGTCACGCCGGCGCTGCACACGCCGCTGATGAGCGTCACCAACGCGATCTCGGGGATCATCCTCGTCGGCGCGATGCTCGCCGCCGGGCCGGCGGTGTTCGACTGGGGCGGCTGGGTCGGCGTCCTCGCCGTGACGCTCGCGTCGGTGAACGTCTTCGGCGGCTTCCTCGTCACGCAGCGGATGCTCGAGATGTTCCGCAAGAAGGAGCCGAAGGCGGCTCCCGGCGAAGCGAAGCACTGAGGCCGACCGGAGAACGATCATGAGCGCCAACCAAGTCGCCCTCTGGTACCTCGTCGCGTCGGTCTGCTTCATCCTCGCGCTGAAGGGACTGTCGCACCCGTCCACCGCCCGCCGCGGCAACGCGCTCGGCATCGCCGGCATGGCGATCGCCGTCGTCGTCACGCTGGCGCTCGTCTATTCGACCACCCGCAACGTCGGCATGATCATCGCCGGCATCGCCGTCGGCGGCACGATCGGCGCGGTGGTCGCGCAAGCGCGTGCAGATGACGCAGATGCCCGAGCTCGTCGCCGCGATGCACTCGCTGGTCGGCCTCGCCGCGGTGCTGATCGCCGTCGCGGCGATCAACAACCCGGTGTCGTTCGGACTTCCGGCGGAGATCCCGACGGGCAACAAGCTCGAGCTCTTCATCGGCACCTTCATCGGCGCGATCACGTTCTCCGGGTCGGTCATCGCCTTCGGCAAGCTGTCGGGCCGCATCAAGAGCGCGCCGGTCGTCTACACCGGCCAGCACCTCATCAACCTGGTGCTGGCGATCGCGATGATCGGCTTCGGCGTCTGGTTCTTCATGGGCGGCGGCTGGACGCCGTTCATCGCGATGACGGCGATCGCGTTCCTGCTCGGCGTGCTGATCATCATCCCGATCGGCGGCGCCGACATGCCGGTGGTGATCTCGATGCTGAACAGCTACTCGGGCTGGGCGGCCGCCGGCATCGGCTTCTCGCTCAACAACCCGATGCTGATCATCGCCGGGTCGCTGGTCGGCTCCTCCGGCGCGATCCTGTCGTACATCATGTGCAAGGCGATGAACCGCAGCTTCTTCTCCGTCGATCCTCGGCGGCTTCGGCGCGGAGGAGGGCGCGGCGGCGGCGGACGCCTCGCAGAAGACCGTGAAGTCCGGCAGCGCCGACGATGCCGCGTTCATCATGGGCAACGCCGAGACGGTGATCATCGTGCCGGGCTACGGCCTCGCGGTCGCGCGCGCCCAGCACGCGGTCAAGGAGATGGCGGCCGAAGCTGCGCGAGAAGGGCGTCACGGTGAAGTACGCGATCCACCCGGTCGCCGGGCGCATGCCGGGCCACATGAACGTGCTGCTCGCCGAGGCCGAGGTGCCCTACGACCAGGTGTTCGAGATGGAGGACATCAACGGCGAGTTCGGCACCGCCGACGTGGCGCTGATCCTCGGCGCCAACGACGTCGTCAACCCGCTCGCCGAGCAGAAGGGCAGCCCGATCTACGGCATGCCGATCCTCGAGGCCTACAAGGCGAAGACCGTCATCGTCAACAAGCGGTCGATGGCCTCCGGCTACGCGGGACTCGACAATCCGCTGTTCTACATGGACAAGACGATGATGGTGTTCGGCGACGCGAAGAAGGTCGTCGAGGACCTGGTCAAGGCCATCGAGTGATACGGCGCGGGGCGGCGACCGCCTCGCGCATCCCAGCGGCCGGGTCCACCCCGCGTCCCCACTCTGCCCGGCCCCGCCGCCTTGCCGACCGGACCGCTTGCGCACCTGACGGTGCTCGACCTCTCCCGGGTCCTCGCCGGACCGTGGTGCACGCAGCTCCTCGCCGACCTCGGCGCCACCGTCTGGAAGATCGAGAAGCCCGGCGGCGGCGACGACACCCGCGCCTGGGGACCGCCGTACCTTCGCGGCGCCGACGGGCGCGACACCTCCGAGGCCGCGTACTACCTGGCGTGCAACCGCGGCAAGCGCTCGGTCGCCGTCGACTTCACGCAGGCCGACGGGCAGCGCATCGTGCGCGGACTGCTCGCGCGCGCCGACGTGCTGATCGAGAACTTCAAGGTCGGCGGGCTCGCGAAGTACGGACTCGACTACGCGAGCGTCGCGCCGGCGCATCCGCGGCTGGTCTACGCGTCGATCACCGGTTTCGGACAGGACGGACCGTACGCCGACCGCGCGGGCTACGACTTCATCATCCAGGGCATGGGCGGCTTCATGAGCGTGACCGGCGAGCGCGACGACCTGCCGGGCGGCGGACCGCAGAAGGCCGGCGTCGCGATCAGCGACCTGATGACCGGCATGTACGCCGCGGTCGCCATCCAGGCGGCGCTCGCGCATCGCGACCGCACGGGGCAGGGCCAGCACGTCGACCTCGCGCTGCTCGACTCGATGGTCGCGATGATGGCGGTCATGGACATGAATTACCTCGTGACCGGCGAGCCGCCGGGGCGCGCCGGCAACGCCCACCAGAACATCGTCCCGTACCAGGTGTTCGCGTGCGCCGACGGCCACCTGATCCTCGCCGTCGGCAACGACGGCCAGTTCGCGAAGTTCTGCGCCATCGCCGGCCACCCGGAATGGGCCGGGGATCCGCGCTTCGCGAAGAACGCCGATCGCGTCCGCCACCGCGACACGCTGGTGCCGCTGGTCGCCGCGGCGGTCCGCGCGCGCGGCCAGCGCGACTGGCTCGCGGCGCTGGAACGCGAGGGCGTGCCCTGCGGTCCGATCAACCGGCTCGACCAGGTGTTCGCCGATCCGCAGGTCGTCGCGCGGGGGATGCGGCGCGACCTGCCGCATCCGCTGGCGGGAACGGTGCCGCAGGTGGTCGCGCCGGTCCGGTTCTCGGCGACGCCGCTCGCCTACGACGCGCCGCCGCCGCTGCTCGGCGAGCACACGGCGGCGGTGCTGGGCGAAGCGCTCGGCTTCGACGCCGGGACCATCGCCGACCTCGCCGCGCGCGGCGTCATCGGCGTGGCGGCGGCGGACTGATCGCGCGGGCCGACTATTCGGGCGCCACGGTCGGCGCCGCCGGCGACGCACGCGAACGCGACGGCGGCGCGCCCATGACGGAAGCGCCTCCGGCCGCGGCTACTTGATCTTCGTCCGGTAGGCCCACACGTTGTTGTCGGCGCGATGCGGCGTGTCGACGTTCGCGCGCACCGCCCACGGGATCACCTGCCGGTGCAGCGGCAGCACGTTGATCTCGTCCTTGTTGAGCTCGAGCGCGCGGCGGATCAGCGCCAGGCGCTTCTCGGCGTTCATCTCGTTCTTGATCTCCGCGACCAGCGCGTCGAACTTCACGCTGTTGGTGTAGCGGCCGTAGTTGTAGTCGCCGTCACCCTTGCCGTTGAAGGTCGAGAGCACCGGCTGCAGGGTGAAGATCGCGTCGGTCGACCCGCCGCCCCAGCCCAGCATGTAGATGCTCGTGTCGAGCTTCTCCAGCTTGGGGAAGTACTGTGCCCTCGGCAACGTCACCAGCTTGGTGGCGACGCCGACCTTCGACCACATCGCCGCGATCGCCTGGCAGATCTTCTCGTCGTTGACGTAGCGGTTGTTCGGGCAGTCGAGCGTCACCTCGAAGCCGTTCGGGTAGCCGGCCTCGGCCAGCAGCTTCTTCGACTGCTCCGGGGCGAACGCCAGCCGCTTCTCGATTTCCGGCGTCGACTGCACCGGCGACGGCGTGAGGCCGCCGGAAGGCTTCGACAGGCCGCGCATCGTCGCCTTGTGGATCGCCTCGATGTCGATCGCCTGGTACAGCGCCTGGCGGACGCGCTTGTCCTTGAGCGGGTTCCGCCCCTTGACGTTCGAGTACAGCAACTCGTCGCGCGCCTGGTCCATGCCGAGGAACACGATCCGCTGCTCGACGCCCTCGATCACCCTGACGCCGGGCGTCTGCGACAGGCGCGGCACGTCCTGCGGCGCGGGGTCGTTGACGACGTCGACGTTGCCGGCGACCAGCGCGGCGAGACGCGTCGCGTCGTTGGCGATCGGCGTGTAGACGAGCTCGGTGACGTTGCCGTCGTTGTCCTTGTCCTTCCAGCCCCACCAGTCGGGGTTCTTCACCATGACCGTCTTCACGTCCGGCTCGCGCGTCTTGAGGATGTACGCGCCGGTGCCGTTGGCCTGCCGTGCGGTGATCATCTCCTCCTTGTTCTTGAAGTCGAGCGGTTTCGTCGCCTTGTTCTTCTCCGACCACGACTTCGACATGATGAAGATCGTGACGATGTGCTCGAGCTCGATCGGGTTGGGACCCTCGGTCACGAACTCCACGGTCAGGTCGTCGATCTTGCGCGGCTTGCCCGACGCCTTCGCGTAGGCGCGGATCTGCGAGGTGTCCTCGGTCGCCCGCTGGAACGAGAAGACGACGTCGTCGGCGGTGAACGGCGTGCCGTCGTGGAACTTGATCCCGGGGCGCAGCTTGAACCGCCACGTGGTCGGGCCGGTCTGCTCCCACGACGACGCGAGCCCCGGCACGATCTTGAGGTTCCGGTCGCGCGTGACCAGCGTGTCGTAGACGTGCCAGTTGATGTTGTTGGTGAGGTTCTCGTTCTGCGAGTACGGGTCCATCGTCTGCGGGTCGCCGCGGCCGGCCCAGCGCAGGGTCTTGGCGTCGGCGGGCAGGGCGGCGGCGAGGGAGGCCGCCAGGGCAAGCGCCAGCACGCCGGCGCGGGCCGGCGCACGGCGCGCGAAGGGGCGCGCATGGTTGCGAACGGTCATGACTTCTCCAGGGGACTTTGGGGCTGGCGAGCAGCTCGCCAGTCGGGGTGCCAGCCGGGAATGATAACGGACGCGCCGGCTGCGGGGTAGAATCCGCGCCGCTCCTGCTCCCGCCATGCCAGCCCCGTCCCCCGCCGCCCGCCTGCTCGCCGCCCTCGCCGAAGGCATGGCCGTCGATGCGCTGCCGCTCGCCCGGCGGATCGAGCGCGCCCGCGGCGGCCGCGCGCCGGCCGCGGAGTGGCAACGCCTCGAGGCCGCGGTCGCGCGCTCGGTCGAGCGCCGCCGCGCCCGGGCCGCGCGCCGGCCGGCGATCGTCTACCCGGACGACCTGCCGGTCGCGCAGCGGGCCGACGAGATCGCCGCCGCGATCCGCGACCACCAGGTCGTGATCGTCTGCGGCGAGACGGGCTCGGGCAAGACGACGCAGCTGCCCAAGATCTGCCTGGCGCTGGGCCGGGGCGAGCGGGGCCTCATCGGCCACACCCAGCCGCGACGCATCGCGGCGCGCGCGGTCGCGACGCGCATCGCGCAGGAACTCGGCAGCGAACTGGGCGACCACGTCGGCTACAAGGTCCGCTTCACCGACCACACGAAGCCCGACGCGTTCGTGAAGCTGATGACCGACGGCATCCTGCTCGCCGAGACGGCCGGCGACCGCCTCCTGTCGGCCTACGACACGATCATCGTCGACGAGGCGCACGAGCGCAGCCTCAACATCGACTTCCTGCTGGGCTACCTGAAGACGTTGCTGGCGCAGCGCCCCGACCTCAAGGTCATCGTGACGTCGGCCACGCTCGACGCGCAGCGCTTCGCGCGCCACTTCGGCACCGCCGAACCGGCCGGCGCCGGTGATCGAGGTGACCGGCCGGACGTATCCCGTCGACGTCCGCTGGCGGCCGCTGGGCTCGGGCCGCGACGTCGCGACCGGAGAGGCCGACGACGAGGAGGAACTCGAGGACGCGATCGTCGGTGCGGCGGAGGATCTCTGGCGCGAAGGCCCCGGCGACATCCTGGTGTTCCTGCCCGGCGAGCGCGAGATCCGCGAAACCGCGGAACTCCTGCGCCGCTCGCTCGCGCGCCGTCCGTACGCGGCTGCCGTCGAGATCCTGCCGCTGTATTCGCGGCTGTCGGTCCCGGAGCAGCAGCGCGTGTTCGCGCCGTCGCGGGGGCGGCGCGTCGTGCTCGCGACCAACGTCGCCGAGACCTCGCTGACCGTCCCGGGCATCCGCTACGTCATCGACAGCGGGCTTGCCCGCGTCAAGCGCTACTCGCTGCGCAACAAGACGACGCTGCTGCAGATCGAGAAGATCGCCCAGGCGGCGGCGGACCAGCGCGCGGGGCGCTGCGGCCGCGTCGCCGCCGGCGTCTGCGTCAGGCTCTATGGCGAGGACGACTACGCGGCGCGACCGCGCTACACCGATCCGGAGATCCTGCGCAGCTCGCTGGCGGCGGTGATCCTGCGCATGGCCTCGCTGGACCTCGGCAACGTCGAGGCGTTTCCGTTTCTCGAGGCGCCGGGCGCGCGTGCGATCGCCGACGGCTACCAGCTGCTGCAGGAACTCGGCGCCGTCGACGATGCGCGCCGGCTGACCCCGCTGGGCCGCGATCTCGCGCGGCTGCCGGTCGACCCGCGGGTCGGCCGGATGGTGCTCGCGGCCCGCGAGCGCGGCTGCCTCGCCGAGGTGCTGGTCATCGCCGCGGCGCTGTCGGTGCCGGACCCGCGCGACCGGCCCCTCGAGAAGCAGCAGGCGGCCGACCAGGCGCATCTGCGGTTCCGCGACGAGCGCTCGGACTTCCTGTCGCTGATCACGCTGTGGGAGTTCTTCGCCGGGCTCGACGGGCAGGGGCTGTCGCACCGCAAGCGCGTCGACGCCTGCCGTGCGCAGTTCGTGTCGTTCCTGCGCCTCACCGAGTGGCGCGACGTTCACCGGCAGCTCGCGAGCGAGCTCGCCGAGCTCGGCCTGGCAATGGTCGCCCGCGCTGCCGGAAGCCATCGACGCGCGGCGCTACCAGGCGATCCACGAGGCGCTGCTGACCGGGCTGCTGTCGAATGTCGGCGCCAGGGATCCCGAGGGCGAAGGCTACCAGGGGACCCGCGGACTCGCGTTCGTGCTGCACCCCGGCTCGGGTCTGGCGAAGAAGTCGCCGCGCTGGGTGCTCGCCGCGGAGCTGGTCGAGACGCAGCGCCTGTACGCGAGGGTGGCGGCCCGCGTCGAGCCCGAGTGGATCGAGGCGGTTGCCGGCGAGCGCGTCACCCGCGAGCACTTCGAGCCGCACTGGGACGAGGGCCGGGGCGAAGTGGTGGCCAGCGAGCGGGTCCAGCTCTACGGGCTGACGCTGGTGCCGCGCCGGCGTGTCTCGTTCGGCGCGATCGACGGCGCCACGGCGCGCGAGGTCTTCATTCGCGAAGCGCTGGTGCCGGGCGCGCTGGCGACCAGGGGCGCCTTCCTCGCGCACAACCGGCGCCTGGTCGCCGAGGTTGCGGAACTCGAGCACAAGGCGCGCCGCCAGGACGTGCTCGTCGACGACGAGACGATCGCCGCGTTCTACGCCACCCGGGTGCCCGAGGGCGTGTGCACGCTGGCGGGCTTCGAACGCTGGCGCGAGGACGCGGAAAGGCAGGATCCGCGCGTGCTCTGCTTGACCCGCGAAGCGCTGATGCGGCATGCCGCGGCGCATGTGACCGAGGAGCTCTTTCCGGAGTCGATCGCGATGGCCGGCACGCGGCTGCCGGTGAAGTACCGGTTCGCGCCCGGACATCCGCTCGATGGCCTGACGCTCACCGTGCCGCTGGCGCTGCTCAACCAGCTCGACGACGCGCGGCTCACGTGGCTCGTGCCCGGCATGGTGCGCGAGAAAGTCACGCATTACCTGAAGGCGCTGCCCAAGGCCTGGCGCAACCGGCTGGTGCCGCTGCCCGACAGCGTGACGGCGTTCCTGGAGGCGGTGCCAGCGGTGCCATCCGGCCGCGCGTCGCTGCCCGAGGCGATCCGCGGCTGGCTCGGCGAGCGGCTGCGTGCGACGCCGCCGCCGTCGGTGTGGGACGACTCGCCGCTGCCGCCGCATCTCATGGTCAACCTGCGCGTCGTCGACGCGGCCGGGCGCGAATTGGGCAGCGACCGCGATCCCGCCGCGCTGCGCTCGAAGCTCGGCGAGGCGGCGCAGATGACCTTCGCCGCCGCCGGTCCGGCGCTCGAGCAGAAGGGCATGCGCGCCTGGGAATGCGGCGACCTGCCGCCGACACTGACGCGGGTCGAGCGCGGCCAGCGCCTGACCGGCTATCCGGCGCTGGTCGACGACACCGACAGCGTGTCGCTCGCGCTGCTGGACACTCCCGCCGCGGCCGAGCGTTCGACGCGCGCCGGCGTCATCCGACTGATACGGTTCGCGCTGAAGGACGCGTTCGCGCGCTTCGAAAAGGGCGCCCCGGGTTTCGCGCAGGCGGCGCTGCAGCTCAAGCCCGTCATCGCCACCGACGCGCTCCTGGGCGACGTGCTCGCGGCGATCGCCGACCGCGCCTTCATCGGCGACGACGCGCTGCCGCGCACGGCGACGGCGTTCGCCGAGCAGGTGAAACGGGCGCGCACGCGGTTGCCTGCGGTCGGCGAGGGCGCGTTTCGGCTGCTGGCGACGATCGCGGCGGCGCATTACGCGCTGTCGCAGCGGATCGCCGCGCTGCCGCCATCGTTGTCGCGGCTCGGCGCCGAGGTGCGCCTCCGGCGCGACGCGCTGGTCCACCCCGGGTTCTTCCGGGCGACCCCGTGGGCGCAGCTCAACCACCTTCCCCGCTATCTCGCGGCGGCGGAGCGGCGGCTGGTCAAGCACGCGGAGAACCCGGGTCGCGACGCCAGGCACGCGGCGACGCTGGCGGACTGGTGGCGCCGGCTGGCCGAACGCCGCGAGGCCGACCGCGTCGCCGGGCGCATCGAGCCGGGGTTCGGAGGAGTTCCGCTGGCTGCTCGAGGAACTGACCGTCTCGCTGTTCGCGCAGGAGCTGCGCACGCCGCAGCCGGTGTCCTACAAGCGCCTGGAACGTGCCTGGACGGAGCTCGCGCGCTGACTGGCGTGGTCTTTGGCGCGTTGGCAGGGTGTTTCCCGACGTGCTACAGTGAGTTAGCTGCGGTTCGTCGGGCAGTTTCGAGGTGCCCGGGGGATCGTGTCGCCGGAGCCCGGGAGTCCGGGGCCCGGCGGGGCGGCGCGAAAGCGCGCACCGACAGCCGCTCGCCCGCAAATGTCCGATGCCCACGTGAACGCCACGACCACTCCAGCGGCCAGCCGTCGGCCTACGCCGCGCGACACCACGAAGATCCTCGGCGACTGTCGGGATCTCGCCGTCAGGCGCCTGCTCGCCGCGTTCTCGGCCATCCTGGACAAGGTCGGCGAGGTGCTGATGGACCGCGCAGGTCGCACCGACGTCCGCGACGAGCAGCAGCTCTTCCTCGACGCCCGCGCGACGCTCATGTCCGAGCGCAAGCCGCTGATGGCCGAGTTCGAGCGCCGGCTCAAGAGGCGGATCGACGACAAGATATCGGGCAAGGAGGAGGTCAAGGCGGACTTTTCCAAGGTCGACATCACCAACCTGACACTCGTCGACACCCAGGTGATGGACGAGTCGGTGATCACCGGGAACATCACGCGCGTTGTCGAGAACCTCTGCTACGACGAGCTGCAGACCCTCAATCGCGGCATCGGCCACCTGATGGGCCAGCCCGACCTCGAGACCGACGGCAATCCGCTGGCGCCCGAGGGCATCGTGACCGCGTTCGCCGATGCGCTGAAGTCGCAGAAGAGCGACGAGACGAGTCAAGTTCCAGATCCTGAAGGAGCTCAACCAGGGCTCGCTGTCGGACCTGAACGGCATCTACCAGGACCTCAACAAGCACCTGCTGGAGCTGCACGTCGTGCCCGGCGCGCGCAGCACGATCGTCAATCCCGGCGGTGGCGAGCGCCAGCGCGCCGCCTCGGCGAAGGCGGACCCCAAGCATCCGGCGCCGCCGCCCGAAGTCGACGTGATGGCGATGTTCAGGCGGATGTTCGCCAGCGGACAGGCGCCGATGCCGCAATTCGCGCCGCCGGCGGGTGGCGCCGCTCCCCTGCCGGCATACGGCGCCGAGCCTCTTCCGGCGTACGGCGCGCCGCCGGCGGGCGCCGCGTTCCCCGGCGCGCCGGCGGGCGGCGCCCCGACGGCGGGCGCAGGCGAAGGCTCGCTCGACTTCCCGTCGATCGAGTTCGGCAGCGCCGGTCCGACGGTGCCGTCGCGTTACATCCCGTCGGGTCCGATGGCGCCGACGAGATCGGGGTACGTCCCCGGTGCGCCGATCATTTCGACGCCGATGCTGGGCGAGGGCCTGTCAAGGCTGCAGGCGGGCGAATCTGGCTTCGACCTCGGTGGCGGCGCGGTCCAGTTCTCCGGCATCCCGGCGGGGATGCAGAACGTCCTGCGCGACCTGCAGGATTCCCCGCTGGGCCAGAGGGCGAACCAGCTCGAGTCGATGACCATCGAGATGGTCGCGATGCTGTTCGACTTCATCTTCGAGACCAGGGATCTCCCCGACGGCATCAAGGCGCTGCTCGCGCGGCTGCAGATCCCGGTGCTGAAGGCCGCGATGCTCGACGGCGCGTTCTTCGCGCGCAAGACCCATCCGTCCCGCGTGCTGGTCAATGCGCTGGCCGAGGCTGGGCTGGGCTGGTCGCCGGAGATGGGCAGCGACGATCCGTTGTACCGCAAGCTCGACGAGATCGTCCATCGGATCCTCAACGACTTCACCGACAATCTCGAGCTGTTCGAGGAGTTGCACGCCGACATCGAGGCCTTCCTCGCCGCCGAGGAAAAGGCGGCCGAAGCGAACATCGCGACGACCGCCGAGGAGATCAACCTCCGCGATCGGCGGGAGATCGCCGTCGCGGTGTCGCGGGCCGAGATCGAGAAGCGGATCGAGCAGTATCCGGTTCCGAATTTCCTCGCCGCCTTCCTTCGGCAGCGCTGGACCGGCGCGCTGGAGCACGTCTACCTCCAGGATGGCGAGGAGAGCGATTCCTGGGGACAGGGAGTGGCGACGCTGGAGGACCTGGTCTGGAGCGTGCAGCCGAAGAAGACCTCGGAGGACCGCAGGCACCTGATCGCGCTGCTCCCCTCGCTGCTGAAGCGGATGTCGGGTGGCCTGCAATCGGTGCCGTGGCCCACCGCGGACCGCGAGCAGTTCATGTCCAACCTGGTCGAGGCGCACGCCGCGGCGGTGAAGCCGTCGCTCGCCGCGGTCGCGCTGCCGACGGCCGCCGTCGCCGAGCAGGCCAAGGCGGAGGCCGAGGTGGCGAAGGCCGCCGGCGACGACGTGGCCGCGGCCCGCGCCGAGGCGCTGGCACTGGCGATGACCCAGGCCGAGCCGGCACCGGTCGAGCCCGAGCCCGAGGTGCTCGACGACGAATACCTCGAGATCGCGCGCAGCCTCGACCGCGGCATGTGGATCGAGTTCGAGGCCGAGGACGGACAGCTTGCCTTCGCCAAGCTCGCGTGGGTGAGCCCGCTGCGCGGCACCTACCTGTTCACGAACCGGCAGGGCCAGAAGGCGCTGTCGATGACGGCCGAGGAACTGGCCGAGCGGTTCCGCAACGACCAGGCGCGCCTGGTCGAGGCCGAGCCGCTGATCGACCGCGCGTTCTCGAACATGATGACGCAGATGAACGACAAGTTCGCCGACGTCCAGGCGGCCTGATCCGGTGGCGGCTCCGCGGATCGGCGCGCTGGTCATCGGCGACGAAATCCTCTCCGGCAAACGCGCCGACAAGCACCTCGCCCACGTCATCGCCACGCTCGGCGCGCGCGGCCTCGCGCTCGCGTGGGCGCGGTACGAGGGCGACGACCGTGGCCGGCTCACCGCGCTGCTGCGCGAGACCTTCGCCGCAGGCGACATCGTGTTCAGCTTCGGCGGCGTCGGGGCGACCCCCGACGACCACACGCGGCAGGCCGCCGCCGCGGCGCTCGGCGTGCCGCTGGTCCGCCACCCCGAGGCCGTCGCCGAGATCGAGTCGCGGTTCGGCGCCGGCGCGCATCCGCATCGCGTGCTGATGGCGGAATTCCCGCAGGGCAGCGCGATTATTCCGAACCCGTTCAACCGGATCGCGTCGTTCTCGATGGCGGACCATCATTTCTTTCCCGGCTTTCCGCAGATGGCCTGGCCGATGCTCGACTGGGTGCTCGCGACGCGCTACCCGGATCTCGCTCAACCGGTCGCGGCCGAGCGCGCGATCGCGGTCTTCGATGCCGGCGAAAGCCAGCTGCTGCCGCTGATGGACGAGAACGTCGCCCGGTATCCGATGCTGAAACTCTTCAGCCTGCCGACTTTCCTGCCCGACGGCGGGCGCCGGCTCGAGTTGGGCGTGCGCGGCGATCCGGCGCAGGTGGAACTCGCGTTTGCCCATCTCGTCGCCGGGGTGCGCGCCGCGGGCTTCCGGCACGAGGCGCTGGCCCCCGACGCGCCGGCGCCGGAGTGACCGATCGGGACGATCCGGCCGGACGACTGGCCACGAGGGCAGGCGGATGACGACGATGGGGGCGGGCAACGGTATGGATGGCAGCGGACACGGCTACGACGAGACGCAGGTCGGCGATTCCTTCTCGCGCACGATCACGATCACCGAGACCCATCTGGTGCTGGGCGCGGGACTGATCGGGGATTTCAACCCGCACCACACCGACGAGACCTTCGCGCGGAAGTCGCGCTACGGCACGCGCATTCTCCACGGGATGATCACGAGCGCGCTGATGGGCGCGCCGGTCGGCATGCATTTCCACGGCACGGCGATCGGCTACCTCGAGCACAACACGCGCTTCGTCGCGCCGGCGCGCGTCGGCGACACGCTGACGACGACGTGGACGGTGACCGGGAAGCACGACAAGCCGAAGCACGGCGGCGGCATCGTCGATCTCGCCGGGGTCTGCCGCAACCAGGACGGCAGCCGTCGTCGCCGAGGCCACCGCGAAAATGCTGGCGGCGGATCGGTCCGCGCCTGAACCGGCGCCACGCGGGCCTGCGGGCGTGCGGACGTCTGCACGCGCGCCGCGTCCGGGCGCACCGCGTGCGTCCGCGGTCGCCGGTCGGTAAGGTCGGTGCGGTCGGTCGGCGCTGCCGTCAGCCCTGCAGGTCAGCGGCGCGGGCCCGGCGCCACGCCCGCGGTCGCGCGCACGCACTCCGCGACCAGGTCCGGCCCGCGGTAGATGATTCCCGTGTAGACCTGTACCAGCGCGGCGCCGGCGTCGATCTTCTCGCGCGCGTCGGCGCCGGACAGGATGCCGCCGACGCCGATGACCGGCAGTGCACCGTCAAGGGCACGCGCCAGCGCCGCCACGACGGCGGTGGCCCGCGCCCGCAATGGTGCGCCGGAGAGACCGCCGGCCTCGTCGGCGTGCGGCCGCCCGCGCACGGCGTCGCGCGCGATCGTCGTGTTGGTGGCGATCACGGCGTCGATCCGCAAACGAACGAGCAGCTTCGCGATCCCCGCCAGCGCCGCGTCGTCGAGGTCGGGGGCCACCTTGACCGCGATCGGCGTGTACTTGCCGTGCAGGTCGGCGAGCTTCGCCTGCTCGTTCTTGAGCGTGGACAGCAGCGCGGAAAGCGCCTCCTCGTGCTGCAGTTCGCGCAGCCCCCTGGTGTTGGGCGAGCTGACGTTGACCGCGACGTAGTCGGCGCGTGCGTACACGCCCCGCAGGCAGGCAAGATAATCGTCGACGGCGCGCTCGTTGGGCGTGTCGAAGTTCTTGCCGATGTTGAGACCGAGCACCCCTCGGTACTTTCGCCCGTGCGACGTTGGCGAGGAACGCCTCGAGCCCCTTGTTGTTGAATCCCATCCGGTTGATCAACGCCTCGGACTCGACCAGCCGGAACAGCCGCGGCTTCGGGTTGCCGGGCTGCGGACGCGGCGTGACGGTGCCGCATTCGATGTGGCCGAAGCCGAACCCGGCCAGGCCGTCGATGTGCTCGGCATTCTTGTCGAGGCCGGCCGCGAGGCCGACGCGGTTCGGGAACCTGAGCCCCATCACCTCGACCGGGTCCGGCGGCACCGAGGGCAGCACGAGCCTGGCGAGCCCGCAGCGCGCGGCGGTGTCGAGGCTCGAGAAGGCGACGTCGTGCGCGATCTCCGGATCGAGCGCGAACAGCATCGGGCGAAAGAGCGGGTAGAGGCGCGACGGACGGAGCGACATTGCGGCGGACGGCGGACGGCGGGCGCGGCGCCACGCATCGCGTGCAGGGCGTTTGCGCGCCGTCCCGGCGGGTGACGACGTGCGACGATGATAACATCCGACCCCGATGAGGATCGTTCGCGCCGCCGGGACCGCGTTGCGCCGAATGCAGGGCGCCGGCCTGCGCTCGCCGGTCCCGGCGTCGGCGGCGCTGGGCGCGTTGCTGCTGTCGCTGGCCCCGGCGCCGTGGGCGCAGACACCGGCGTCGGGCGCCGCGGACTCCGCAGCCGCCCGCGATTCGCGCCCCGCGGCGAACGCGGCGCGGGGCGAACCGTCGCGGCGGGCCGGAAAGGCCGGGCAGACCGAGGCCGCGGGTTTCGCCGGCCGCAGCGACGTGCGGGCCTTCATCGACGAGATGGCGGCCACGCATGATTTCGACCGCGCCGCGCTGACGCGCGCGTTTCGCGGCGCACGTCCGCTGCCCGCGGTGATTGCGGCGATGGACCGGCCGCTGCTCGCGCCGCCGAAATGGTACGAGTACTCGCCGTCTCTGCTCGCGCCGGCTCGCGTCGACGGCGGCATCGCGTTCCTGACCGCGCACCGCGCGCCGCTGCAGCGCGCCGAGCGGGAATACGGCGTGCCGCCGGAGATCGTGGTCGCGATCATCGGCGTCGAGACCTTCTACGGCGCCAACACGGGCCGCCACCGGACGCTCGACGCGCTCGCCACGCTGGCATTCGACTACCCGCGCCGCGCGACTTTCTTCCGCGGCGAACTCGAGCATTTCCTGCTGTTGACCCGCGATCTGGGCGCCGACCCGCTGACGCCCAGGGGCTCGTTTGCCGGCGCGCTCGGCATGCCGCAGTTCATGCCGGGCAGCTACCGCACCTTTGCCGTCGACTTCGACGCCGACGGCCGCATCGACCTCTGGCAAAGCATCGACGACGTGATCGGCAGCGTCGCCGCTTATCTCGCGCGACACGACTGGCAGCGCGGGCAGCCGATTCTGCTGCCTGCGACGGTGTCGGGCGACGGGGGTGCGTCGCTGCTGCGCCGGGTGGAGGCGGGTGGCGGGCTGTCCGAGCGGCGCGCGATCGAGGCGTGGACGGCGGACGGACTGACGGCTGCCACGCCGCCGGACCTCGCCGCCGATCCGGTCGGCGTGCTCGCGCTCGAGCGGCGCGACGCCGATCCGGAACTCTTCGTCGCCTGCCACAACTTCTACGTGATCACGCGCTACAACAGGAGCCGGCTGTACGCGGCGACGGTGGCCGCGTTGGCGCAGGCGATCAAGGCCGGCGAGCGCTGACGGCGCGTGCCGCCGCGGCTCAGGCCGCGGAACCGCGCAGCGCCCGCGCCGCGGCGACGAGGCCGCGCGTCGACGCGTCGGTGCTGGCCGGCAGCGGCGTGCCGTCGGCCAGCGCGGCGACGAGCGGCGCCGCCAGCGCCTTGCCGAGTTCGACCCCGAACTGGTCGAACGGATTGATGCCGTAGAGCGTCGCCTCGACGAACGTGCGGTGCTCGTAGAGCGCCAGCAGCTGGCCGAGCGAGCGGGCGTCGAGCCGCGGCAGCAGCAGCGTCGTCGACGCACGGTCGCCGGGACAGGCGCGGCTTTCGTCCGTCGCGGCCCCGTCCGTCGGCGTCGGGCTGCGGCCGGCGAGTAGCGCCTGCGCCTGCGCGAGCGCGTTGGCGACGAGCAGCGTCTGCGCGTGCGCCGCACCGACCGACGACGCGACGGGCACGATGAACTCCACCGGCGCCTCGCGCGTTCCCTGGTGCAGCCACTGGAAGAAGGCGTGCTGCGCGTCGGTGCCGGCAGCACCCCACCACGCGGGCGCGGTGCGACCCACGACCGGCCGTCCGGTGCGATCGACGCGCTTGCCGTTGCTCTCGAGCACGAGCTGCTGCAGGAACTGGGGCAGCAGCGTCAGCGCCTGCGCGTAGGGAACGACGACGCGCTCGACGTGGCCGAGCTGGCGCGCGTTCCACCAGCCGAGCGCGCCCAGGATGAACGGCAGGTTGGCGGCGAGAGGTGCCTGGCGGAAGTGCGTGTCCATGCTCTCCGCGCCGCCGAGCAGCGCGTCGAATGCGGCCGGTCCGTGCGCGATGGCAATCGACAGTCCGGCCGCCGACCACAGCGAGTAGCGCCCGCCCACCCAGGCCGGCAGCGGCAGCACGTCTTCGTCCGACGCCACGCGTCCCCGCGCAGCCGCAGCGTTGCCGGTGACCGCGACGAAGTGCGGGCGGACGTCCGCACCGGGAAGGCCGGCGGAGAGCCACTCGGCCGCGGCTGCCGCGTTGGCGAGCGTCTCCTGCGTGTGAGTACGTCTTGGACGTCACGATGAACAAGCGTCGAGGCCGGGGAGAGGGGCGCCAGCGTGCGCGCGAGATGCGCCGGATCGACGTTGGAAACGAAATGAACGCGGACTCCGCGCGCGACGGAGGCGCCGAGCGCGTCGCACACCAGCCGCGGGCCGAGGTCGGACCCGCCGATGCCGATGTTCACGACGTCGCGGATCGGTGCGCCGGTCGCGCCGCGCCGGTCGCCGGCGCGGATCGCGTCCGCCATGGTGGCGATGCGCACGCGCGTCGCGCGGATTCCGGGCATCACGTCGTTGCCGTCGACGAGTATCGGCGCGCCACCGATGGCGCGCAGCGCGGTGTGCAGTGCCGGCCGCTGTTCGCTCATGTTGACGCGCTCGCCGGCAAACAGCGCGTCGCGCCACGCCGGCAGGCCGAGCGCGTCGGCGTGCGCCTCCAGCAGGGACAGCGTGCGCGCGGTGACCCGCTCCTTGGACACGTCGACGCACCAGCCGTCGAAGGTGAAGGAAAGCGCGTCGAAGCGCGCGGGGTCGCCGGCGAAGAGCGAGGCGAGCGACCTGCCGGCGAATTCCGCCCGGTGATCGGCGAGCGCGGCGAGGGTCGAAGACGGCGGGTTGTCGGAAGCGTGATCTGTCATGAGTGGGCCGGAAACGTGCGAACGCACCGCATCGGTGCGGTTGAGGATAGTCGATTCGGGGCGTCGCGCAAAATCGCTACAATGAAACTTTACCCACCATTTGTCCGCGACCCCCTCCGCCGAGTGCCCATGGACTCCGCTGCCGACAAGGACCAGCCGCTGAAGGACGACACGCGGCTCCTGGGCCGGGTGCTCGGCGACGTGCTGCGGGACGAGGCCGGGCAGGAGGGCTTCGAGCGGATCGAGGCGATCCGCCGCACCGCGATCCGCTTTCGCCGCGCCGAGGGCGCCGACGCCGACGGTGTCCGCGGGGAGCTCGCCGCGCTGCTCAATCCGCTGCCGATCGCGCAGACGCTCGACGTCGTTCGCGCGTTCAGCTACTTCTCGCACCTTGCGAACATAGCCGAGGACGTCCACCAGAACAGGCGCCGCCGCGCGCACGCGCTCGCGGGGTCGCCGCCGCAACGCGGAAGCCTGGCCGACGCGCTGGCGCGCATCCGCGCCGAAGGGGTGGATGCCGTCGCCGTCGCCGGCTGGCTCGACACCGCGATCGTCTCGCCGGTGCTGACGGCGCATCCGACCGAGGTGCAGCGCAAGAGCATTCTCGACGCCGAGCGCGCCATCGCGCGGCTGCTGGACCGGCGCGACCGGATGGCGATGGCCCCCGACGAGTCCGCGGCGGTCGAGACCGGCCTGAGGCGCAGCGTACTGCAGCTGTGGCAGACGGCCATGATCCGGCTGTCGCGGCTGGAGGTGAAGGACGAAATCGACAACGGGCTCGGGTACTACGGCTACACCTTCCTCGCCGAGGTGCCCGGGCTCTACGCGGCGCTCGAAACGCAGTTGCGCGCCGCGTTCGCGCTCGATCCCGCGTGGCGCCTGCCGCCGTTCTTCCGCATGGGGTCGTGGATCGGCGGCGACCGCGACGGCAATCCGTTCGTCACGGCGCCGATGCTCGACTACGCGATCCGCGCGCAGGCCGCCGTGGCGTTCGGACACTACCTTGCCGAGGTCCACGCGCTGGGTGGCGAGCTTTCGCTGTCGACCCGGCTGGTGCAGCCGACCGCCGCGTTGCTCGAACTGGCTGCCGCGGCCGGCGACGACAACCCGCACCGCGCCGACGAGCCGTACCGCCAGGCGCTGATCGGCGTCTACGCGCGGCTCGCGGCGACGGCGGACGCGCGCGCCGGGCTGACGCCGCCGCGAAGGCCGCACGCGCGGCTGGCGCCGTACGTCGCGGCGGGCGAGCTGGCCGCGGACCTCGCGACCATCGACGCGTCGCTGCGGGGGCACGGCGCCGCGCTGCTCGCCGACGGTCGGCTGGCGGCACTGAGGCGCGCCGTCGACGTCTTCGGCTTCCACCTGGCCGCGCTCGACCTGCGCCAGAACAGCGACGTCCACGAGGCCGTCGTCGGCGAACTCCTCGCCCGCGCCGGCGTCGAGGACGGGTACGCGGCGCTTCCCGAGGACGCCCGCGTGGCGCTGCTCGCGCGCGAGCTCGGCAGCGCGCGGCTCCTTGCCTCGCCCTACGTCGAGTACTCGGCCCGGACCGCGGCCGAGCTCGCGATACTCGCCGCCGCCGCGGCGATCCACCGCGACTATGGCGCCGCTGCGCTGCCGCATTGCGTGATCTCCAAGTGCGCGACGGTGTCCGACCTCCTCGAAGTCGCGGTGCTGCTGAAGGAGGCGGGGCTCGCCGGCGCCGGCAGGACGGCGCTGGACATCGTCCCGCTGTTCGAGACCATCGAAGACCTCGAGCGAGCGCCCGCCGTGATGCGCTCGGCGTTCGCGCTGCCGGTGTATCGCGGACTCGTGGCGAGCCGGGGCGGCGCGCAGGAAGTGATGCTCGGCTACTCGGACAGCAACAAGGACGGCGGCTACGTGACGTCGAATTGGGCGCTGTACCGCGCCGAGTCCGGGCTTGCTTCCGTGTTCGCCGCCGCCGGCGTCACGCTGCGGCTCTTCCACGGCCGCGGCGGCACCGTCGGCCGCGGGGGCGGGCCGTCGTTCGAGGCGATCCTCGCGCAGCCGCCGGGCAGCGTCGGCGGCGGGCTCCGCATCACCGAGCAGGGCGAGATCATCGCCAGCAAGTATTCGGACCCCGAGCTCGGTCGCCGCAACCTGGAAACCCTGGTGGCCGCGACGCTCGAGGCCGCGCTCGTCGACCACGAGGGGGTCGGCGATCGCACGGCGGACTTCCACGCGGCGATGGAGGCACTGTCGGCGCACGCGCACCGCGCGTACCGCGACCTCGTCTACGGGACGCCGGGATTCGTGGAGTACTTTCGCGCCGCGACGCCGATCGCCGAGATCGCCGAGCTCAAGATCGGCAGCCGGCCCGCGTCGCGAACGGCGTCGACGCGCATCGAGGACCTGCGGGCGATCCCCTGGGTGTTCAGCTGGGGCCAGTGCCGGCTGATGCTGCCGGGCTGGTACGGCTTCGGCAGCGCGGTCGAGGCATGGCGCGATGCGCCATCCCGGCGGACCCGTGGCCGCGTTGGCGCTGCTCTCCGAGATGCAGGCGCGCTGGCCGTTCTTCCGCAGCGTGCTGTCGAACCTGGGGATGGTGCTGGCGAAGACCGATCTCGCCATCGCGTCGCGCTATGCCGAGCTGGTGCCGGACGTGCAGTTGCGCGAACGGATCTTCGCCCGGCTCGCCGCGGAGCACGCCCGGACGGTGGCGGCGCTGACCGCGATCACCGGGCAGGAGGGGCTGCTCGCCGACAATCCGACGCTCGCGCGCAGCATCCGCAACCGCTTTCCGTATCTCGATCCGCTGAATCACCTGCAGGTCGAGCTGCTCCGTCGGTATCGGGCGGGGCAGACGGACGAGCGGACGCAGCGGGCGATTCACCTGACGATCAACGGGGTGGCGGCGGGACTGCGGAACAGCGGGTGAGGGTGGGCCGCGAGCGGTTCAGTCATGCGTTGCCCATTGTGCGCAAATAACAATCGTTCTCATTCGTATTGACAACCAGGGCCGGGGCGGCAGAATCGGATCCATTCACATCGGACCACCGAAGGAGCATCCATGCCGTCCCGCTCCGCTGAAACGCTCGCTCGCCGCGGCCATCTTCGCCACCGCGTTCGCCGGCGCCCTGCCGTCGGCCCCCGCCGTGGCGGCCGAGGAGCCGGTCCTCAACCTGTACTCGGCCCGGCATTACCAGACCGACGAGGCGCTGTACGCCAACTTCACGCGGGCGACCGGCATCCGCATCAACCGCATCGAGGCGGGGGACGAGCAGCTGCTCGACCGGCTGAAGAGCGAAGCGGCGCAGAGTCCCGCCGACGTCGTGCTGATCGTGGACGCGTCGCGCCTGTGGAGCGCGCAGCAGCAGGACCTGTTCCGGCCGGTCAGGTCGGCGTTGCTGGACCAGCGCATTCCGGCGGCGCTGCGCGATCCCGCCGGCAACTGGTTCGGCTTTTCCAGCCGCGCCCGCGTGCTGGTCCGCAACAAGGCGGCGCTCCAGGCCGCCGACGTCGCGACCTACGAATCGCTGGCCGACCCGAAGCTCAAGGGGCAGGTCTGCGTCCGCTCGGGCAGTCACCCCTACAACCTGTCGCTGGTGGCCGCGATGATCGAGCATCTCGGCGAGGCGAAGGCGGAGGCCTGGGCGAAGGGTGTCGTCGCGAATTTCGCGCGCGGCCCGCGCGGCGGCGACACCGACCAGATCAAGGCGGTCGCTGCCGGCGAATGCGGCGTCGCGATCGCCAACACCTACTACTACGCGCGATTGATGCGCTCGAGCAAGCCGGACGAGCGGGAGATCGTCGCGAAGACGGCGGTCGTGTGGCCGAACCAGGCGACGTCCGGCACGCACCTCAACATCTCCGGCGCCGGCGTGGCGAAGCACGCGCCGCACCCGCAGAACGCGGTGAAGTTCCTCGAATACCTGGCGAGCGACGAGGCGCAGGCGTACTTCGCCGACGGCAACAACGAGTGGCCGGTGGTGAAGGGCGTCGTGGTGAAGAATCCGGCGCTCGACGCATTGGGCCCGTTCAAGGCCGACCCGCTGTCGATCGCGGCGATCGCGAAGGCGACGCCGGCGGCGCAGAAGCTGCTGGATCGGGTCGGCTGGAAGTAGCGGCGCCGGCGCCTCACCGAACCGCCGGCGCGGGGGGCCCGGGGCGCCCGTCGCTGCCTGGCCCCGGCGCTGCGCCGCGCCTCGGCGCACGGCGCGCGTCAACAGCAGCAGCGGCAGCACCCCGACGGCGACGATGGCGAGCGACGGCAGCGCCGCTTCGGCGAGGCGCTCGTCCTTGGCCAGCGTGTAGGCGCGCGTGGCCAGCGTGTCGAAGTTGAACGGCCGCATCAGCAGCGTCGCCGGCAGCTCCTTCATCACGTCGACGAACGCGAGCAGCCCCGCAGCGGCACAGCTCCGCGCGAGCAATGGTGCGTGCACGCGCAGCAGCGTGCCCCCGGTGCCGGCGCCGAGCCCCCTCGCCGCGGCGTCCATGCTGGGCGTGATCCTGGCAAACCCGGGCTCGATGCCGTTCCAGGCGACGGCGAAATAGCGGACCAGGTACGCGAATATCAGCGCGGCAGTGGTGCCGGACAGCAGCAAACCCGTCGCCACGCCGAAGCGCGCCCGCAGCGTCTCGGCAAGCCATGCGTCGAGCGCGCCGACGGGCACCAGCACCCCGACGGCGAGCACCGTGCCCGGAACCGCATAGCCCAGCGAAAGCAGCCGCGCGACGCCCCGCGTCAGCCGGGTGGGGGCGAGACGTGCCGCGTAGGCAACCGTCACCGCGAACACGACGGTCAGCATCGCCGCGACGCCGGCGACGCGGAAGCTGTTCCAGGCGAGTTCGGCGAAGCGCAGGCCGAACGTCGCCAGCGGGTCGGACAGCACCACGCGCAGCAGCAGCGCCACCGGCAACAGAAACCCGAGAACGATCGGTGCCGCGCACAGCATCGAGGCGCCCGCCGCCCGCACGCCGGTGAGCCGGGGCCGCGCGGGGGCAGCGGATTGCGCTGGCGGGTGCCGCCGGTCACGCGCGCGGCGCGCCGCGACCAGCGTTCCAGCATCACCGCCGCGACGACGACCGCGAGCAGCAGCGTCGACAGCTGCGCCGCGGCGACCCGATCGCCGAGGGAGAACCACGCGCGGTAGATGCCGGTGGTGAACGTGTCGACGGCGAAGTACGAGACGGTGCCGTAGTCGGCCAGCGTCTCCATCAGCGCCAGCGCGATGCCTCCGGCGACCGCGGGTCGCGCGAGCGGCAGGTCGACGCGCCAGAACGCCTGCGCCGGCGACAGGCCCATCGTCCGCGCCGCCTCGTTGAGCGAAGCCGGTCGCTCGAGGAACGCGGTGCGGGCGAGCAGGTAGACGTAGGGGTAGAGCGTCAGCACGAACATCGCCGCCGCGCCGGGAAGCGAGCGCACGTCCGGAAAGAAGTAGTCGCCGCGCGACCAGCCGAACGCCTCGCGCAGCGCCGTCTGCACCGGACCCGCGTATTCGAGCCAGTCGGTGTACGCATAGGCCATCACGTACGCCGGCATCGCCAGCGGCAGCATCAGCGCCCACTCGAACCACCGGTCGCCGGGAAAACGACGGTGCGAGACCAGCCACGCGGCCAGCGTCCCGCCGAAGGCGACGCCGGATCCGGTGAGCGCGAGCAGCATCAGCGTATTGCCGATGTAACCCGGGAGGACCGTGGCCACGAGGTGCGACCACGTCGGCAGCGAGCCCGGAGCGAATCCGAGCACGAAGATGGTGACGACCGGGAGCGCGAACAGCGCCGCCAGCGCTCACGGCGACGGCGACGAGCAGCCGACCGCTAGCCACGGCCGGGTTCCCGCAGGGCGCGCGACGGCGACGCCGAAAGGCGGGACGGCGCCCGGAAACGCGAACGCGAACGATTTCGCATCGACGCATTATACGGCGGGGCAAGCGACGCTTTATAATCGACCATCGCCGGCGGCGACGACTCGAAACGGATTCCGGACCGCGCTGCGGCTGCCCCTCCGCCCCCTCCGCCCGCACCGACGCCCGACCCCCGCGCACCACCGCCCGCACCTCCGCACCGATGCGCATACTCCTCTCCAACGACGACGGTTACTTCGCGCCCGGACTCGAAAGGCTTGCCGCGGCGCTCGCTCCGCTCGCCGATATCACCGTGGTGGCGCCCGAGCGCGACCGCAGCGGCGCGTCGAACTCGTTGACGCTGGACCGGCCGCTGTCGGTGCGTCGCGCGGCGAACGGCTTTCTGTTCGTCAACGGCACGCCGACCGACTGCGTGCATCTGGCGGTCACGGGCCTCCTCGACACGCTGCCGGACCTCGTCATCTCGGGGATCAACCTCGGCGCGAACATGGGCGACGACACCATCTACTCGGGCACCGTCGCCGCCGCGACCGAGGGCTACCTGCTGGGCATTCCATCGATCGCGATGTCGCTCGCGTCGAAGACCGCGGCGCACTTCGAGACCGCGGCCGCCGTCGCGGTGGAGCTCTACCAGCGGCACCGCGCGAGAACGCTCGGCCCGCGGCTCGTCAACGTCAACGTCCCGGACGTGCCGCAGTCGGCGCTGAAGGGCTTCCGCGTCACCCGGCTGGGCCGCCGCCACAAGGCCGAGAACGTGATCCGCACGCAGAACCCGCGCGGCGAGACCGTGTACTGGGTCGGTGCCGCGGGTCCCGCGGCCGATGCCGGCGACGGCACCGACTTCCACGCGGTGGCCCACGGCTACGTGTCGGTGACGCCGCTGCAGATCGATCTCACCCACCGCGACGAAATGCCCCCGGTCGCGGACTGGCTGGCGGCCGCCGGCGCCTGACCGCGACGACGCGCACGCGACGATGGCCACCCCCACCGGACGCCTGACCGGCATCGGCATGACCTCGGCGCGCACCCGCGCGCGGATGGTCGAGCGGCTGCGCGAGACCGGGATCCGCGACGAGGCCGTGCTCGCCGCGATGAACGCGGTGCCGCGTCACATCTTCGTCGACGAGGCGCTGGCGATACGCGCCTACGAGGACGTGCCGCTGCCCATCGGCCACGGCCAGACCATCTCGCAGCCCTGGGTCGTCGCGCGGATGACCGAACTCGCGCGCAATGGCCGCACGCTCGACAGCGTGCTCGAGATCGGCACCGGCTGCGGCTACCAGACCGCGGTGCTGGCGCAGCTTGCCCGCGAGGTGTACACGGTCGAGCGCATCGGCGCGCTGGTGGCCAAGGCGCGGCGCAACCTGCAGTCGCTCAAGCTCGCCAACGTGCGCCTGAAGCACGGGGACGGGTCGCACGACCTCAACGAGACCCTTGCCGTCGACGCGATCGTCGTCACCGCCGGCAGCAACGAAGTGCCGACCGCGCTGCTGCGCTACCTCAAGCCCGGCGGCCGGATGGTGCTGCCGCTGGCGCAGCACGGCGCCGAGGGCGACGGCGTGCAGCGGCTCACCGTGATCGAGGTCACGCCCTCGGGGCTCCGTGAGCAGACGCTCGATGCGGTAAGATTCGTGCCATTGCTGCCCGGTCTGGCCTGACGTCGCGTCGTTCGCGCGCCGGCCGCCGCGCGATGCTGCCGATGCCCGCGACCCTGCCAACGATGTCCACGATCCTGCCGCTGCCCCTGCGCGGCGCCGCCGTCGCACTGCTGGTGCTGGCGCTGGCGCTGGCCGGCTGCGCGTCGCGCACGCCGGCGCCGGTCGAGGACCGCACCGCGCGTCCGCCGCCGTCGCCACCGCGCCGCCGCCGCGGCCGCACGCCCGGCGCCCGAGCCCGATTGGCGGCCCCCGACCTACACGGTGAAGCGCGGCGACACGCTGTACGCGATCGCGCTCGACCACGGTCTCGACTACCGCGAACTCGCTGCCTGGAACAACATCGAGAACCTGAACCTGATCCGCGTCGGGCAGGTGCTGAATCTCGCCGCGCCGGGCGAAGGGGCGCCCGCGGCCGCCGGCGTGGCGACCACGCCGCTGCGCGCGCCGCCGCCGGTGGTGGCGACCGACGGCCGGCCTTCCGGCGCCGGAACGGGCGCGGGGACATCCGCACCGCCGCCGGCTCCGGTTGCCGGCACCGCGTCCCGCAGCACCGACACGCTCAAGACGCAGCCGAAGATGGTGAAGGAGCCGTACAGCGAACAGGCGTTGCGCGAGGCACAGCGCGCGGCCACTGCGCCGGAGCCGCCGCCTGTCGTCGCGCGCGCGGAGCCGGCGCCCGTCGAGCCGCGTCCCGCGCCACCGGCTGCGGCACCAGCTGCGCGCCGGAAGCCCGGCCCGCTCCGGCCGACGACGCGGAAAAGATCGACTGGGTCTGGCCGACCGCGGGCAAGGTCGTGGCCGGGTTCTCCGAAACCGCGAATCTGAAGGGCATCGATATCGGCGGCAGCGCGGGTCAGCCCGTCGTCGCCAGCGCGCCCGGCAAGGTCGTCTATGCCGGCACCGGCCTGCGCGGCTACGGCAAGCTCATCATCGTCAAGCACAACGCGACGTTCCTGTCGGCGTACGCGCACAACCGCGAGATCCTGGTCAAGGAAGGCCAGGCCGTCGCGCGGGGACAGAAGATCGCCGAAATGGGCGACACCGACGCCAACGCCGTGAAGCTGCACTTCGAGATCCGCCGGCTGGGCAAGCCGATGGACCCCCTGCGCTACCTGCCCCCGGCGTAGGAACGCCTTCAAGGCCATGGCGCCGCGCCGGCGATCGCGTGCCGACATCGAGCCGCCGCTGCCGGGGATCCCGGAGGCGGACGTGGACGATGCGCCGGACGCCGCGGAACTGCCGGCCGACGACCTCGCGCCCGTCGCGCCCGAGCCGGATCGCTGGACGCAGGAGCTGCCGCTCGACGCGCCGCCCGAGGGACTCGCCGCCGACTTCGTCACCGACCTGACGCAGATCTACCTGAACGACATCGGCCGCCACGCGCTGCTGGCACCGGAGGAAGAGCTCGCGCTGTCCCGTGCGTCGCGCGCCGGTGACTTCGCCGCGCGGCAGACGATGATCGAGCGCAACCTGCGACTCGTCGTCAGCATCGCCAAGCACTACGTCCACCGCGGACTCGCGCTGCCGGACCTGATCGAGGAAGGCAACCTCGGCCTCATCCACGCGCTGGAGAAGTTCGACCCCGAACGCGGCTTCCGCTTCACCACCTACGCGACGTGGTGGATCCGGCAGGCGGTCGAGCGCGCGATCATGAGCCAGTCGCGGACGATCCGGCTGCCGGCGCACGTGGTGAAGGAGCTCAACGTGGTGCTGCGCGCCCAGCGGCACCTCGAGACCCACGCGCCGGAGGGCGGCCGCGAGCCCACGCTGGACGACGTCGCCCACCTTACCGGACGCAGTGTCGAGGACATCCGTCGCGTGCTCGGCTACAACGAGCACACGACCTCGCTCGACGCGCCGTTCGACCGCGAGGCCGCGCTGTCGATCGGCGATTCCGTCGCCGACGAGGCGGCGATCGCGCCCGAGCTGCTGTTGCACAACAGCGGGATCGAGGCGCTGGTGAAGCAATGGCTGGACGAGCTGCCGGTGCGGCATCGCACCGTCATCGAGCGACGCTACGGCCTCAACGGTCGCGAGGTGGCCACGCTGGAGGAACTCGCCGGCGAGGTCGGCGTCACCCGCGAGCGGGTGCGCCAGATCCAGGCCGAGGCGCTGGAAAAGCTCCGCGCGAGACTGAAGCGGCGCGGCCTCGAACGGGACGACCTGCTCTAGCCGGCGGTGCCTGCGCCGCGCAGCACCGCCGGCGACGGCAGCACGTCGATCGCGCGCGCCAGCGTCGCCAGCGCGGCGGCGCGCTGCCGGTCGTCGTCGGGGCGTGACGCTGCCTCGCCGTAGCGCAGCGCCGCGTACGAATCGCCGATGACGCGGAAGGCGACGCCGAACTCGGGCCAGCGCGCCGCGGCGCGATCGGCGTAGCTGAGCGGGCCCTCGCTGGGATGGCGCGGCAACCCGGCGCGGGCGAGCCGGGTGCAGGCGGCTTCCCACAGCGTGTGCGCGCGGTCGGCGCGCCGGCGCCGCCAGACCAGCCACCCCAGCACGATGCCGAGCCAGGCCGCGACGAGGAGCATGGCGCCGCCGGCGAGCTGCCAGCCGGGCAGGCGGTCGAGCCGCCAGTCGCGCAGCAGCGAGCGCTGGCGGTCCTGGTTGAAGCCGACGACGTTGCGGCGCCAGTCGTGGTTGATCGCATCCCAGGCCAGGCGCAGCTGCTTCACGAGGCCGTCGTCCAGGCGCGCGAGGAAGGGCACCGGCTCGCCGAACGGCAGCGCGCCGCCCAGGCCCAGCTCGATGCGCGACGGGGCGACCGCGGCCGTCGGGTCGACGCGCTGCCAGCGGCCGCCGATCAGCGCCTCGGCCCAGGCGTGCGCGTCGGACTGGCGGACGATCAGGTATCCGCCGCTGGGATTGACCTCGCCCCCCTGGTAGCCGGTGACGACGCGCGCGGGTATGCCGGCGGCGCGCAGCAGCACGACGAAGGCGCTGGTGTAGTGCTCGCAAAAGCCGCGGCGGGTGTCGAACAGGAACATGTCGACCGGGTCGTGCTCGAGCAGCGGCGGCGACATCGTGTAGACGAAGGGTTCGTTGCGAAAGTAGGACAGCACGGCGCGCACGTAGTCGGCGTCGTCCGGGTGCCGCTCGCGCAAGTCGCGGGCGAACGCGAGCGCGCGGGGGTTGGGCGGCTTGCCGCCCGACGGAAGCCGCAGGTTCTCGGCCGTCTCGCGTCCGGCCGCGGCGTCGGCGATCGCCGGGTAGCTCGCGCGCAGCAGCGAGAGCTGCCGGTAGCGCAGCGGCTGCGAGACCGCGACGCGCGAGATGAGCTGCTGGTCCCGCGTCAGCGTCGCCAGCGGCGCGCGCGCGACGTCCGGATCGGCGCCCGAGGCGAGCTGCGGCAGGCCCGCGGGCAGGTCGAGCGCGAACAGCCACGGCTTGCCGCTCGGCTCCAGCGTGACGGTGTACGCGACGGGCTCGCCGTCGGGCGGCGCGAGCCGACCTTGGCCGGGGGGCATGCCCTGCGTCCACTCGGTGCCGTCGAAGCGCGAGAACACCGGGCCGCGCCAGTAGCGCTGCGGTGGCGGCGGCGGCCGTCCGTCGAAGTCGACGCGAAAAGCGATCGCGTCCGACAGCGTCAGCTCGCTGATGAATCCGGGCGCCATCCGGTCGGACAGGCCGGTCTGCGCCATCGTGTCGCCGGGCAGGCCCCACAACGGCGCCGCCAGCCGCGGGAACAGCAGGAACAGCAGCGCCGCGAGCGGGATGCCCTGCAGCATCAGCACGCCCGACCGTCGCAGCGCAGCGCGCCACGGCGGCGTCGGCGCGCCGGGCCGCTGCGCCAGCGCCTGCAGCGCGGCGCCCAGCACGAACAAGGCGGGCAGCCCGGCCAGCGCCGAGACCGGCGACTGGCTGTAGAAGAACGGCGTCACGACGAGGAAACTCGACAGGCACACGAGCAGCGTGGCGTCGCGCGCGCTCTTCGCCTCCAGGTACTTGATCCCGACCAGCACGAACAGGAACGCGACGCAGGGGTCGCGCCCGACGAAGTAGCCGAACGAGGCGCGGATCGCCGCCGCGGTGACCAGCGCGAACAGCACCAGCGCCAGCGCGGGAATGCGCGCGGGAGGCGTGTCGGGACGCCGGCGGTCGCGCGCGAGCAGCGCCAGCCGCAGCGCGACCAGCGTGGCGCCGAAGCCTGCGACCCACACCGGAACGAACGGCAGCTGCGGCAGCTGCGACGCGAGCAGCAGCACGCCGAGCCAGCTGATCTGCGCCGGCGACAGCGCGAGACCCGGCGCCGGACCCGACGCGGCGTGGCGCTTCATCCGCGATCCTCGACGTGAAGCGCGAGCGCCGTCAGCGCGCTGCGCCGGTGGTCGCGACCCTGGCCCGCCGGCAGCGCGACGCCCGGCAGCGCGAGCGAGAACGGCCGTGCCGCATGCTCGGCCGCGAGCACCCAGGCGACGAGGCGCGCGAGCTTCGTCTCGCTCGGCAGCCCCGCCGGCAGCGCGCGCCAATCGAGCGGCGCGACACCCGCGCCGCCGCTGCCCTCGAACTGCTTGGTGTACCAGCCGGCGCCGCGGGCGACCGCCTTCCACGCGACGCGCTGCAGCGGGTCGCCGGTCTGGTAGCTGCGCAACCCGGCGAGGTCGCTGTCGTCGCCGCGCGCACTGGCGGCGAGGTCGTGGCCGCCGGCGCCCGGCGGCAGCGGCGGGGCCTCAGGCTCGGGCGCGGGAAAGACGACGCCGGCCAGCGGAAAGTGCACGTACGCCCAGCCGTGCCACAGTCCCAGCGGCCATTCGGTCGACAGCGTCACGCGCCCGAGCGGCAGGCGGCCCCGCCGCGGCGCCGGCACCTCCAGCGTCACCGGCAGCGCGCCGTCGGCCGGCACGTCGAGGGACAGCTGCACACCCGCTGCGGCGACGGTGATCGCGCCGCGCGAAAGCCCGGCACCGGCGACCGACAGCGTGAACGGCAGCGTCGCGCCGGCGAAGGTCTCGCCGGCCGCGAGCGGGCGGACCTCGAGTCCCGACAGGTTGCGGAACGTGTGCAGCAGCGTCGCGCCGACCATCCCCGACAGCAGGAAGGTCGCGGCGAAGCCCAGCGACAGCCCGTAGTTGAGCGAGGTGACCAGCATCAGCGCCAGCGTCGCGATGAGCGCGAGGCCGCGCCGCGACGGCAGGATGTAGATGCGACGATGCCGCAGCACGACCGGCCGATGGTCCTCGGGCGCGCGCCGGAACAGGCGCTGCCGGAAGCGGTCGAGAGGCCCCGTCAGCGGGCCGGCGAGGGCGGCGGCGAAGGCCATTCCAGCCGGCAGGCTAAGGCACCGCCACCGCGCGCAGCAGCGCCTGCGCCTGCAGCGCGCCGGCGCGGGCGCCTCCGGCCAGCCGGTGGCCGGCGACGGCGGGGAACACCGCCTGCACGTCCTCGGGCAGCGCCATCGGCCGGCCGTGGATCAGCGCCCACGCCCGGGCGGCGGCGATCAGCAGCAGCCCGGCCCGCGGCGAGAGTCCCCGCCGCATGCCCGCGTCGGCCGCGGCGCCGGTGTTGCCGCGGGTCGCCGCGAGCAGCGCCTGCACGTAGTCGAGCAGCGCCGGCGCGACGTGAACCTCCGCCGCCTCGCGCTGCCACGCCAGCAGCGTCGGCGGGTCGGCCAGCGCGGGGAGCCCGGCGATGTGCTGCCGGCGGTCGCCGCCGGCCAGCAGTTCGCGCTCGGCGGCGGGGTCCGGATAGCCCAGCTCGACGGCAAGCAGGAAGCGGTCGAGCTGCGACTCGGGCAGCGGATAGGCGCCGATCTGCTCGACCGGGTTCTGCGTGGCGATGACGAAGAACGGGTCCGGCAGCTTGCGCGTGGTGCCGTCCATCGAGACCTGACGCTCCTCCATCGCCTCCAGCAGGGCGCTCTGCGTCTTCGGCGGCGCACGGTTGATTTCGTCGGCGAGCACGACGGAGTTGAACATCGGTCCCGGGTGGAAACGGAAGGCCTGGGCGCCGGTGTCGAAGATCGACACGCCGAGCACGTCGGCGGGCAGCAGGTCGCTGGTGAACTGGACCCGGGCGTACTTCAGGCCCAGCGTGGCGGACAGCGCCTGCGCCAGCGTCGACTTGCCCACCCCGGGGATGTCCTCGATCAGGAGGTGGCCGCGGGCGAGCAGGCAGGCCAGCGCGAGCTTGAGCGGCGTCTCCTTGCCGACGACGATGCGGTCGAGCTGCGCCAGCACGGCGGCGAGCCGGGCGGCGATCGGGGCGTTGGCCTGGCTGGCCGGGCGAACGGTCATTGGTGCTCCGGGGCGGGTGAGCCGCTGGCGGTGGGCGGGGGGGCGGGCGGGGATCGGGGGGAAGGCGGACGGTCGAACGTCGCGGCCGCCGCGGCAGCGGCCCGGTACGGACTGTAGCGCGCCGGCGCCCGGCTAGTCATTACCGCCGGGCGCGGGCTAAACTCCATTCGGCGGCTGGTCAGAGCCGGCGCCCCTACCGAAAGTTCAACTTCCCGTGCCGACCGCCTACATCACCCACCCGTCGTCGCTGCTGCACGACATGGGGCCGTACCACCCGGAGTGCCCGGACCGCCTGCACGCGATCGGCGACCGGCTGATCGCGGCCGGGCTCGACGCGTACCTCCGTCACTACACCGCCCGGGCGGCCACGCGCGAGGAGATCGCCCGCGTCCACGGCGCCGCGTACATCGACACCATCGAAGCGGCGAGCCCCGAGTCGGGCCTGCACTTCATCGACCCGGACACCGCGCTGAACCCGCATTCGCTGACCGCGGCGCGGCACGCCGCCGGGGCGCTCGTGCTCGCCACCGACCTCGTGCTGTCGGGCGAATGCAAGACCGCCTTTTGCGCGGTGCGCCCGCCGGGCCACCACGCCGAGCGCGACCGCGCGATGGGATTCTGCCTTTTCAACAACGTCGCCGTCGGCGCGGCGCACGCGCTGGCGCGACACGGCGTCGAGCGCGTCGCCGTCATCGACTTCGACGTCCATCACGGCAACGGCACCGAGAACATCTTCGCCTCGGAGCCGCGGGTGCTGATGGTGTCGACGTTCCAGCACCCGCTGTATCCGTACTCGGGCACCGAGGTCCACCGCCCGAACATGGTGAACATCCCGCTGGCCGAAGGCACCGGCAGCGACGGGTTCCGCGACGCGGTACGCGAGCACTGGGTCCCGGCGCTCAACCGATTCCGGCCGGAAATCCTCTACGTGTCGGCGGGCTTCGACGCGCACCGCGAGGATCCGCTGGCGGGGCTCAAGCTGACCGAGGCCGATTACGCCTGGGTCACCCGGGAACTGCTCGACGTCGCCAACCGCCACGGCAAGGGCCGGCTGATCTCGACGCTCGAAGGCGGCTACGCGCTGTCCGCGCTCGGCCGCAGCGCGGCCGAGCACATTCGCGAGCTGCTCGCCGCCTGAGGTCCGTCCTTGTCCACTGGCGCGGCCGTCGCGCGCCGGTAGAATCGTGGAGTCGCACGCCTGGGCCTGGCGCGACGCGGACGATCAACGGGGCGGAGGGGCGATGGAGCGCCGGAGGTTTCTGGAATCGTGTGCGGTGGTCACCGGCGCGGCGTCGCTCGGAGCGCTCGAAGGCGCCTGGGCGAACGCGACGCCGAAGCTCTATGCCAGGGCGCGGCTGGTCGACGCCAGGGGCGTGCCGGTGAAGGCGCGGTCGCTGGCGGCGGATACCAACTTCGTCTTTCACTACCCGTACGCCAGCACGCCGTGCTTCCTGCTCAACCTCGGCCGGCCCCCGACGGCCGCATCGACGCTGACGCGCGAGGACGGCACGCGCTACGCCTGGGGCGGAGGCGTCGGGCCCGGCGAAGTCGATCGTCGCCTTCTCGGCGATCTGCGCGCACAAGCTCGCGTATCCGGCGCGCGAGGTCTCGTTCATCCGCTACAAGGCCGAAAAGACGCCGACGGCGGACGCGAGGGTGATTCATTGCTGCGCCGACCACAGCGTCTACGATCCGGCCGGCGGCGCGCGCGTCGTCAGCGGCCCGGCACCGCAGCCGCTGGCGGCGATCCTGCTCGACTACGACGCCGCGACGGACGAACTGTGGGCGATCGGCACGCTCGGCGCCGAGCAGTTCGACGCGTTCTTCCGCAAGTACGAGTTCAAGCTGGCGATGGAGTACGGCGCGGGCAGGGCGAACGCGCCGGCCGGCGATCGCGCGGTGGTCCTCCCTCTGACGGAGTTCTCCCGCAACACGATTCAGTGCTGACCTCCGAGCGAACGCCGCCGCCGCGCGGTGCGAGCCGATCCGGCGTGCGAGCGCGTCACTTCCGCAGCGCGAACAGCGCGAGCAGCGCGGCCAGCGACAGTCCCGCCGACAGCGCCAGCGCCGCCGGCGCGCCGCCCGCGTCCAGCAGCAGGCCGAACGACACCGGCGCCGCCGCCTGCACGATCCGTGATGCCGCGCTGATGGCGCCCTGCCGGAAGCCGTAGCCGTCCGCCCCGAACAGCGCGAGCGGCAGCGTGCCGCGGGCGATGGTCATCATGCCGTTGCCGGCACCGTGCAGCAGCGCAAACGCGACCGCGCCGATGCCGGAGCCGCCGACGAGCGCCAGCAGGCCGACCCCGACGGGATGCAGCGCCGCCGCGACCCGTGCCGGCGCGAGCGGATGCGGCGCGAAGCGGCGGGCGATGGCGAATTCGGCGAAGCGGGCGGCGACCTGCGCCGGGCCGACCAGCGACGCCGCGGCGATCGCGACCGCCGCCGTTGCCCCGGTCGCCTGCAGCAGGCCCGGCAGGTGCGCGGCCATCGCCGTCGAAACGTAGGACACCGCGGCGAAGACGCCGGCGACGATGACCATCGAGCGGCGTCCCGCGTGCGCCGTCGCCTCGACCTCGGCGCTCTGGATCGGCGGCGCGGCGGCCCCGGCGTCCGTCGCGCGACGGGCCGCGCGCCGCGGCAGCCCCAGCGCGTTGAGCGGCACGCCCAGCACCAGGTGCATTGCCGCCCAGCACAGGCAGGCGCCGCGCCAGCCCAGCGCGTGCTCGAGCGCGGCCGTGAGCGGCCAGCCGACGGTGCTGGCAAAGCCCGCCATCAGCGTGATGCCGGTGATCGGCAGCCGTGCCCGCGCGCCGTAGAGGTGCGCGAGCGCCGAGAAGGCCGTTTCGTAGAGGCCCAGCGCCATGCCGGCGCCGAGGACCACCCATGCGAGGGACAGCGATGCGGGTCCCTGCGCCGAGGCGAGCGCGACCAGCCCGGCGGCGAGCACGAGGTTCGACGCGACCAGCACGTTGCGGCCGCCGTGCGTGTCGATGTGCCGGCCGATCGCGGGCCCGACCATGCCCATCAGCAGCAGCGCGGCGGAGAACGCACCGAAGAAGAACACGCGCGAGACGCCGATGCCCGCGGCCACCGGTTCCGCCAGCACCGCCGGCAGGTAGTAGCTCGACGCCCAGGCCAGCGTCTGCGCCGTGCCGAGCGCGACGACGACGCGACGCGGCGCGCCCGCGGCGGTCATCGCGCCGCCGCGCGCCGGCGGCCGCGCATCGCCGCGACGGTCGGGCCGCCGCCGTCCGGCGCCGCGCCACGTTGCAGGGCGATCGCGGCGCCGCCTGCGTCGAGCTCAGCCGCGGACGACGAGCGCGGCGACGACACGCCGGCCTTCCGCGATCAGGATGTTGAACGTGCGGCAGGCCGCGCGCGTGTCCATCACCTCGAGGCCGACGCGCGCTTCCGGCAGCGCGCGCGTGAGCCGGGGGTGCGGAAACCGCTGCACCGCTCCCGTGCCGAGCAGCACGACTTCGGGATGGTGCGCGAGCAGCGCGGAGAAATCCGCCTCGCCGAGCGCGTCGAAGCCATCGACCGCGAAGCCCGCGATCACCGCGTCGGGCGTGAGGACGACGTTGGCACGGATTTCCTCGGCGCCGACGCGAATCCAGCCGTCGCCGGTGCCGGTGACGACGATGCCTTCGGGCGCCTGCAGGTGGAATTGCACGTCGGGATCGCGAATCGGAGTGGTGGGAACGGGGGCCGCCGACGACGGCGGCGACGCCGCGCGCGCGTGCCGGACGTCGATGGTGCGTTGCGGCAAAGTCCCGTTTTCGCTAGCATTATAGGTGCGGGCCGCTGATTTGGGCCCGCGCGTCGCTCGGACGGTTCCGGGCGCTTACGCTCCCGGAGTCCACCCGTGTCGCTCCCCTCGTCCCAGTTCCCGCGCCTCGAGCGCCTGCCCCCGTACGTCTTCGCCATCACCACCGAACTCAAGATGGCGGCCCGCCGCCGGGGCGAGGACATCATCGACTTCGGCATGGGCAACCCGGATGGCCCCACGCCGCCGCACATCGTGCAGAAGCTGGTGGAGACGGTCCAGCGACTCGACACGCACGGGTACTCGGTGTCGAAGGGCATTCCGCGCCTGCGCCGCGCGATCTGCCACTGGTACGAGCGACGCTGGGGCGTGGACTTCGACCCGGACACCGAGGCGATCGCCACCATCGGCTCGAAGGAGGGCATCGCCCACCTGGCGCTCGCCACCCTCAACCGCGGCGACACGGTGCTCGTGCCCAACCCGAGCTATCCGATCCACATCTACGGGCCGGTGATCGCCGGCGCCGACATCCGCCAGATCCCGATGGCGCCGGGCGTCGATTTCTTCGCCGAGCTCGAGCACACGATCCGCATGAGCTTCCCGAAGCCGAAGATGCTGATCATCAACTTCCCGTCGAATCCGACCGCCCAGTGCGTCGAGCTGCCGTTCTTCGAGAAGGTGATCGCGCTGGCGAAGGAGTACGGCATCTGGGTCGTGCACGACCTCGCCTACGCCGACATCTGCTTCGACGGCTGGAAGGCGCCCTCGATCATGCAGGTTCCGGGCGCGCGCGACGTCGCCGTCGAGTTCTTCACGATGTCGAAGAGCTACAACATGGCGGGCTGGCGCGTGGGCTTCATGGTGGGCAACCGGGACCTCGTCGGCGCGCTGGCGCGGATCAAGGGCTACCACGACTACGGCACCTTCACGCCGATCCAGGTCGCCGCGATCGCGGCGCTGGAAGGCCCGCAGGACTGCGTCGCCGAGATCGCGATGAAGTACCAGAAGCGCCGCGACGTGCTGGTCAGGGGCCTGCACGAGGCCGGCTGGATGGTGGACAACCCCAGGGCGTCGATGTACGTGTGGGCGAAGATTCCGGACGCGTACGCGGCCGCCGGCTCGATCGAGTTCACCAAGCGGCTGCTCGCGCAGGCGAAGGTGTCGGTTTCGCCCGGCGTCGGCTTCGGCGAGTTCGGCGACGGCCACGTCCGCTTCGCGCTGATCGAGAACGAGGCGCGCATCCGGCAGGCGGTGCGCGGCGTCAAGGAGATGTTCCGCCGCGACGGTCTGGCGGTGGCCGCATGACCATGCTGAAGACGATCCGCAAGTCGGCGAAGCTCGCCAACGTCTGCTACGACATCCGGGGGCCGGTGCTCGCCCGGGCGAAGCTGATGGAGGAGGAGGGCCACCGCATCATCAAGCTCAACATCGGCAACCTCGCGCCGTTCGGCTTCGACACGCCCGACGAGGTCCGCCACGACGTCATCGTCAACCTGCCGCAGGCGTCCGGCTATTCCGACTCGAAGGGGCTGTTCGCCGCGCGCAAGGCGATCATGCACTACACGCAGGAGAAGGGCATCGCCGGCGTCGAGCTCGACGACATCTTCGTCGGCAACGGCGTGTCCGAGCTGATCGTGATGGCGATGCAGGGGCTGCTCGACGACGAGGACGAGGTGCTGGTGCCGGCGCCGGACTATCCGCTGTGGACCGCGGCGGTCAGCCTCGCCGGCGGCCGGGCGCGGCACTACCTCTGCGACGAGGGCGCCGGATGGCTGCCCGACCTCGCCGACATGGAAAGCAAGATCACCGAGCGCACGCGCGCGATCGTGATCATCAACCCGAACAACCCCACCGGCGCGCTGTATCCGCCGGACCTGCTGCGCGAGATCGTCGGGATCGCGCGGCGGCACGAGCTGATCGTCTTCGCCGACGAGATCTACGACAAGACGCTCTACGACGGCGCCACGCACACGTCGATCGCCGCGCTGGCCGACGACGTGCTGTTCATCACGTTCAACGGGCTGTCGAAGAACTACCGCGCCTGCGGCTACCGCAGCGGCTGGATGGTGGTTTCCGGCGAGAAGCGTCACGCGCAGGACTACCTCGAGGGCCTGAACATCCTCGCCTCGATGCGCCTGTGCGCGAACGTGCCGGGCCAGTTCGCGATCCAGACGGCGCTGGGCGGCTACCAGAGCATCAACGACCTGGTCGCGCCGGGCGGCCGCCTCGCCCGCCAGCGCGACCTCGCGTACGACCTCGTCACCTCGATCCCCGGCGTGACCTGCGTCAAGCCCAGGGCGGCGCTCTACCTCTTCCCGCGGCTCGATCCGGCGCGCTATCCGATCGGGGACGACCAGCAGTTCGTGCTGGAACTGCTCGAGGAGGAGAAGGTGCTGGTCGTCCAGGGCAGCGGCTTCAACTGGCCGCACCCCGACCACTTCCGGGTCGTGTTCCTGCCGAACAGCGACGACCTGACCGACGCCATGGGCCGCATCGCCCGCTTCCTCGACGGCTACCAGCGCCGCCACGCCTCCAGATGAAACCCATCAACGTCGGACTGCTCGGCTTCGGCACCGTCGGCCGCGGCACCTGGGACGTGCTGCGCCGGAACCAGGAGGAGATCCAGCGCCGCGCCGGCCGGCCGATCGTCGTCAGCTGGATCGCCACGCGGACGCTCGACCTCGCGCGCGAGGCCACGCGGGGCATCGCGGGCGTCAACCTCACCAACGACCCGGCCGTGGTCGTGCGCCATCCCGACGTCGACATCGTCTGCGAACTGATCGGCGGCATCGAGCCCGCGCGACAGCTCGTGCTCGACGCGATCGCCCACGGCAAGCACGTCGTCACCGCGAACAAGGCGCTGCTCGCGCACCACGGCACCGAGATCTTCGCCGCCGCGCACGCGAAGGGGGTGATGGTCGGCTTCGAGGCGGCGGTCGCCGGAGGCATCCCGATCATCAAGGCGCTGCGCGAAGGCCTCACCGCCAACCGCATCGAGTGGATCGCCGGCATCATCAACGGCACGTCGAACTTCATTCTTTCCGAGATGCGCGCCCGGGGCGCGTCGTTCGGCGAGGTGCTCGCCGAGGCGCAGGCACGCGGGTACGCGGAAGCCGACCCGACGTTCGACGTCGAGGGCATCGACGCCGCGCACAAGCTGACGATCATGTCGGCGATCGCCTTCGGCGTGCCGATGCAGTTCGACAAGGCGTACGCCGAGGGCATCACCAGGCTGACGCGCGAGGACATCCGCTACGCGGAGGAACTCGGCTACCGGATCAAGCTGCTCGGCATCACGCGGCGAGCGCGCGTCGAGGGCCGCGAGGGCATCGAGCTGCGCGTGCACCCGACGCTGGTTCCCACGCGACGGCTGATCGCGAACGTCGAGGGCGCGATGAACGCCGTCCTGGTGAAGGGCGACGCGGTGGGCGCGACGCTCTACTACGGCCCCGGCGCGGGCGCCGAGCCGACCGCGAGCGCCGTCATCGCGGACCTCGTCGACGTGACGCGCATGCACACCGCCGACCCCGAGCACCGCGTCCCGCACCTCGCCTTCCAGCCCGACCAGCTCACCGACGTGCCGTTCCTGCCGATGGGCGAGGTCGTGACCAGCTACTACCTGCGGATGCGGGTCGAGGACAAGCCCGGCGTGCTGGCCGACATCACGCGGATCCTCGCCGACCGCGACATTTCCATCGACGCGATGATCCAGAAGGAGCCGCCCGAAGGCGAGGACCAGACCGACATCATCCTGCTCACGCACCGGTCGATCGAAAAGCGCGTCGCCGATGCGATCCGCGCGATCGAGGCGCTGCCGACGGTGCGCGGGTCGATCATCCGCATCCGCCTCGAGGAACTCGCGTGACTGCGGTCGCCGTTGCCGTCCGCCAACCCGGTTCCGGCGCCGCGCGGGCCCGCTCCGTCGTCGGGGCGCCCTCGCCCTCACCTTCGCCGCGCTGCTGCTGCCGTCCGTCGCGCCCGCGGCCGGCGCCGCGGAATCGTGGGGCCGGACGCTGGTCAGGACGCACACGGTGCCGCGCGACGAGATCGCGAAGTTCAACGCGTTCAGAATGAAGGCACGCGAGCCGAACCAGTCGACGCTCGAGAACATCCTGGCGCAGGACAGCGTCGCCTGGTCGATGCCGCCGCTCGACGTCGTCCAGAAGGACAACCCGTACCGCATCGTGGTCCGCGTCGAGGCGGAGGTCACCGGGCCCGACGCGACCAGCCTGTTCCTCGCGGGCTGGACCCGGCTCGACAAGCACGGGGACCCCGACGGGCCCACCGCGATGGGAACGGTCGCCGGGCTGGGCGGTCCCGGCGAGGCCCGCCGGGGGCGGTGCCCCGCGGCTCGTCAAGGCGGCGGCGGCCGGGCCGGTGAGCTTCAAGGCCGACGGCAAGGTGGTGCCGTCGATCGAGCTCTCGCGCAGGCAGGGACTCACGTTCGAGCGCGTCGAGGTGGAAATCTGGTCCGGCCTGCCGGAGACGTCGTGGCGCGAGTGGTTCTTCGGCTGGCAATCGGCGCTGATCGGGCTGGTGATGCTCGCGCTGTGGTTCCTGTGGTTCCGGAAGCGCGATTGACATGAACTACGTCTCGACCCGCGGCGCCTGGGACCGCGACCCGCAGCCGTTTTCGGCGATCCTGCTCGAGGGTCTCGCGCCGGACGGCGGGCTCGCGCTGCCGCAGGCCTATCCGGTGCTTGGCGCCGCCGAGACTTGCCGCGCTGCGTTCGCTGTCGTACGCGGAACTCGCGTTCGCGATCCTGTCGCGCTACGTCGGCGACATTCCGCCGGCCGACCTGAAGGCGCTCATCGGCCGCACCTACACGGCGGAGGCCTTCGGCAGCGCCGCCATCACGCCGGTGACGACGCTCGAGCCGGGGCTGCACCTGCTGCACGTGTCGAACGGACCGACGCTCGCGTTCAAGGACATCGCGCTGCAGCTCCTCGGCAACCTGTTCGAATACGTGCTGGCCGCGCGCGGCGAGCGTCTCAACATCCTCGGCGCGACGTCCGGCGACACCGGGAGCTCGGCCGAGTACGCGATGCGCGGGCAAGCGCGGCCTCACCGTGTTCATGCTGAGCCCGTTCGGTCGGATGAGCCCGTTCCAGCAGGCGCAGATGTTCTCGCTGCCGGACGCCAACATCCACAACCTGGCGATCGACGGCGTGTTCGACGACTGCCAGGACATCGTCAAGGCGGTGAGCGCCGACGCGGCGTTCAAGGCGCGCTGGAAGATCGGCACCGTCAACTCGATCAACTGGGCGCGCGTCGCGGCGCAGATCGTCTACTACTTCAAGGGCTATTTCGCCGTCGCCGCGCGCGACGGCGACCCGGTCGATTTCGCGGTGCCCTCGGGCAACTTCGGCAACATCCTGGCCGGTCACGTGGCGAGGCGGATGGGTCTGCCGATCCGGCGGCTGGTGCTGGCGACCAACGAGAACGACGTTCTCGACGAATTCTTCCGCACCGGCCGCTACCGGGTGCGCGCGAGCGCCGAGACGCACGCCACGTCGTCGCCGTCGATGGACATCTCGAAGGCGTCGAACTTCGAGCGCTACGTCTACGATCTCGTCGACCGCGACGCGGCCGTCGTTCGCGACCTCTGGCGCCAGGTCGACCGCGACGGCGGCTTCGACCTGTCGGAGACACCTTACTGGCCGCGCGTGGCGGCGTCGGGATTCGTGTCGGGACGCAGCACGCACGCCGATCGCATCGCCACGATCCGCGACGTCCACGCGCGCGACGGCGTCGTCGTCGACCCGCACACCGCCGACGGCATCAAGGTCGCCCGCGAGCGGCGCGAGTCCGGCGTCCCGATGGTCTGCATCGAGACCGCGCTGCCGGCGAAGTTCGCCGCGACGATCCGCGAGGCGCTCGGCCGCGACGCCGAGCGCCCGGCGGCGTTCGCCGATCTCGAGTCGCGGCCGCAGCGCTCGACGAGGATGCCCGCCGACGTCGACCGGATCAAGGCGTACATCGCCACCCACGCGGTGGTCTGACCGGCCGCGCGGCGCGCGTTGCCGGAACGCGAACCCGAAGGCACACCCGAAGCCGAGACGACGGCCCAGCCCCGGGCCAGCCGCGCCGGCCGTCCCCCCTCATGCGCTACACCTTTGCCTGTCTCGCCCGCAACCTCGCCGCCGGCGCCCGCCTCGCGCTGTTCCGGCCCGTGGCGCGCGAGGACTTCCGCGTCGACCTCGCGCAGCTCGCGCTGCTGCTCGTGCTGTCGGCGCTGCTCGACATCGCGATCGACTTCGCGGAAAGCCCACCCGGCGGCGCGTTCGATCCGGGCGGCCTCGCCGCCGAGTTCGTCGGCGCCGGCGTGATGCTGGCGGCGGCGACGGCGGTGGCGCTCGCGCTGCGGCGGCCGGCGCTGGCGCTGGCGATCCCGGTGCTGGCGCTGGCCGCGTATCCGGTGCTGCAGCTGGTGCGCATCGCGCTGGCCGCGGTTCCCGCCGTGGGGAGCATCGGATGGGCGGCGTCGATCGGGCTGCTGGTCTGGGGCGCGGTGGCGATCGCGCGCGCAGCGTTCGTCGCCGTCGGCCGCGAGGGCGCGTCGCCGCATCGGGCCCGGTGGATCGCCGGCGCCTTCGTCGCGGCGGTGATCGTCTCCGGAGTGTTCGTGGGTCCGGTGGCGCAGTGGTGGAACGCGACGGACGAGGAGTCCGACGCCAGCGGCCCCAATCCCGCGTCGGAGCCGGTGATGCTCGCGCAGACGCAGCTGCTCGACGACGCCCTCGCCGATCTCGACGACGAGCGCCCCGGCGTCACGGATCTCTATTTCGTCGGCTTCGGCGCCGATGCCGCCGGCGGCGCGCTGGTGGGCGAGCTCGCCGCGGCCGAGCAGGCGCTCGCGGATGCCTACGGGTCCGACGGGCGCACGGTATCGCTGGTCAACGACGCGACGACGCTGCTGTCGACGCCGATCGCCACCGTCACCCACCTGCGCGAGGCGCTGACCGAGATCGGCGCCGCGATCGATCCCGCGGAGGATGTCGTGATGGTCTACGTTGCGGGCCGCGGCGACGGCGAAGGCGTGGCCGCGCGGCTGCCGCCGCTCGAACTCCTGCCGCTGACGCCGGCGGCGCTCGACGCGCTGCTCGACGACGCCGGGATCCGCTGGCGCGTGATCGTCGTCGATGCCTGCGACGCCGGCGACTGGATCGCGGCGATGGCCGACGACAACACGGCGATCCTCGCCGCCGGTCCGTGCGCTCGCGGTGGAGCGCCGCGCTTCGGTCCGTCGCTGTTCGGCGAAGCGGTGCCCGCGGCCGCCACGCTGGCCGACGCGCTCGCGCAGGTCCACGGCAGCGGGCGCCCCGGCGTCGCGGCGCCTCGCCTGTCCGTCGGCAGCGCCATCCGGGAGCAGCTGCAGGCGCTGCCGCGCGGGCGCGCCGGCCGCGGGCCCGGGCGTTCGGTGTAGCGGGCGCGCCTGCAGCCGGGTCGGCCGATCGCCGGCGCCGGACCCGGACCCGACGCCGCCGCGGTCGCCGCCCCATGTAAACTCCTCTGCCGTGGCAGCCTCGGTCGACGTCCTCGAACTCGAACATGCGTACGGCGCGCAGCGCGTCGTGCGCGGACTGTCGTTTCGCCTGGCGCCCGGGCGCATCGGCTGCCTGCTCGGTCCGTCGGGCTGCGGCAAGACGACGGTGCTGCGCTGCCTCGCCGGTTTCGAACCCCTGACCGGCGGGCGGATCGCGCTCGAACGGCGTCGTGGTTTCGGAACCGGGCCGCCTGGCCCCGCCGGAGCGGCGCGGCATCGGCATGGTGTTCCAGGACTACGCGCTGTTCCCGCACCTCACCGTCGCGGGCAACGTCGGCTTCGGCTTCGGCCGCCGGCCGGATGCCGCCGCGCGCGAGCGCGTCGCGGCGATGCTCGCGCTCGTCGGCCTGGCCGGCCGCGGCGACGCGTATCCGCACGAGCTCTCCGGCGGGCAGCAGCAACGGGTGGCGCTCGCCCGCGCGCTCGCGCCGGAGCCCGGGCTGCTGCTCCTCGACGAGCCGTTCTCGAATCTCGACATCGACCTGCGCGAGCGGCTGTCGATCGAGGTGCGCGACATCATCAAGGCCGCCGGCACGACGGCGCTGCTGGTCACGCACGACCAGCACGAGGCGTTCGCGCTGGCCGACGAGATCGGCATCATGCGGGACGGCCGCATCGAGCAGTGGGACAGCCCGTACAACCTCTACCACCAGCCCGCGTCGAAGTTCATCGCCGACTTCGTCGGGCAGGGCATCTTCCTGCGCGGGGTTTCGCTCGGTCGCGGCCGCGTCGTCACCGAGCTCGGCGAGCTCTCCACCGACAGCCCGCTCAGCATGGACGAAGGCGCGGCGATCGACCTGTTGCTGCGCCCCGACGACATCGTCCACGACGACGAAAGCCCGTGGCAGGCCGAGGTCGCGGCCAAGGCGTTCCGCGGCGCCGACTTCATCTACACGCTGAAGCTCGCCTCGGGCACGCGCGTGCTGTCGCTGGTGCCGTCGCACCACAACCACGCGCTGGGCGAGCGGATCGGCATCCGGCTCGCCATCGACCACTGTCGTCGGCGTTTCCGGCGGCGGCCTGAGCGAACGGTTCGACGCTCGCGGCCCCCGGCCCGACAATACGCGCCGCACCCATAACCATGCGCACCGGAGGAGAATTCCATGCATCGCCTGTCCAGAATCCGCGGCCGCGACCATTGCCGCCATCGCCGTCGCCTTCGGTCTCGCCGCCCCTGCCGCGCTCGCGCAGGCGCCGGAGAAGACCAAGCTCACCATCGGCGTCGGCGGCAAGCCGCTGTTCTACTACCTGCCGCTGACCATCGCCGAGCGGCAGGGCTACTTCAAGGCCGAAGGGCTCGACGTCGAGATCCTCGACTTCCCGGGCGGCGCGCGCGCGCTGCAGGCGCTGATCGGCGGCAGCGTCGACGTCGTCTCCGGCGCCTACGAGCACACGATCACGCAGCAGGCGAAGGGGCAGAACATCGAGGCGCTGGTGCTGCAGGGCAAGTACGCCGGCATCGTGCTGGGCATGAGCAAGGACAAGGCCGCGGCGTACAAGGGCCCGGCGGACCTCAAGGGCATGAAGATCGGCGTCACCGCGCCGGGTTCGTCGACCAACATGTTCGTCAACATCCTGCTCGCCAAGGCCGGCCTCAAGCCCGACGCGGCGGCGTTCGTCGGCGTCGGCGCCACCGCCGGCGCCGTCGCGATCATGAAGCGGGGCGAGCTCGACGCGATCTCCAACCTCGACCCGGTGATCGCGCAGCTCGAGTCCGACGGCACCATCGTCCCCGTCATCGACACCCGCACCGCCAAGGGCATGCAGGACGTCTACGGCGGGGCCTACGCCGCCGGGTCGGTCTACGCGCCGGTCGATTTCGCGAAGAAGTACCCGAACACGGCGCAGGCGATCGTCAACGCGATGGTGCGCGCGCTGCGCTTCATCCAGAACGTCGACGCCCGACCAGATCGTCGCCGCCGTGCCGCCCGAGTACTACGGCGACAAGGCGCTGTACAAGGCGGCGCTGGAGAAGAACCTCGAGGGCTTCCGCCACGACGGCATCATCGGCATGGACGCGGCGCAGGGCGTCTACCGCGACCTCAAGACCTTCGACCCCGGGCTGCAGAACGCCACGGTGGACCTGTCGAAGACGATCAACATGCAGTTCGCGCAAAAGGCCGCGCAGAAGTTCAAGTGATGGCCGACCGGTCGGTTCGCGCGTCGGTGGCGCAGGGCGCGGACGCGATCGCCGCCGGCGCAGGCAGTGCGCGCATGGCGGCAAGGACCGCCGCGCTGGACTTCGACCACGTCACCTGCGCGTTCGCGGCGCGCGGCGCGGTCCCCGGCGCCGCCGCGGGCCGCTACGTCGCCGTCGAGAACGCCAGCCTCGACGTGGGCCCCGGCGAGTTCGTGTCGGTCGTCGGGCCCACCGGCTGCGGCAAGTCCACGCTGCTCAACGTCGCCGCCGGGCCTGCTTGCGCCGACCGCCGGCGAGCTGCGCGTGTTCGGCGCGCCGCTGTCGGGGATCAACCGCGACGCCGGGTATCTCTTCCAGGCCGAGGCGCTGATGCCCTGGCGCAGCGCGCTCGCCAACGTCACCGCGGGGCTCGAGTTCCGCGGCGTGGCGGAAGGCCGAGGCCGAGCCGCGGGCGCGCGACTGGCTCGCGCGCGTCGGCCTGTCCGGCTTCGAGGACCGCTACCCGCACCAGCTCTCCGGCGGCATGCGCAAGCGCGTGGCGCTGGCGCAGGTGCTGATCCTCGACCCGAAGATCCTGCTGATGGACGAGCCGTTCTCGGCGCTCGACGTGCAGACGCGGCAGCTGATGGAGAACGAGCTGCTCGACCTGTGGAACGCCGACCGCAAGTCGGTGCTGTTCATCACCCACGACCTCGAGGAGGCGATCTCGCTGTCCGACCGCGTCGTCGTGCTGTCCGCGGGACCGGCGACGCGCCCGATCGGCGAGTTCGTCATCGACCTGCCGCGGCCGCGCGACGTGTCGGAGATCCGGATGACGCCGCGGTTCGTCGCGCTGCACCAGGCGATCTGGCACGCGATGAAGGACGAGGTGCTGAAGGCATACGCGCGCGGCCGGCGCGAAGGCGCGAGCGAGCGGGAGGCGGCCGATGGCTAGCGCCGCGAGTCCGGGACGCGGCCGCGAGCTCGTCTACCACGCGCTGCTGCTCGGCGGCGTGTTCGTGTTCTGGCACCTGATGACCAACCCGGGCCTGGTGTCCGTCGAGTTCGCCAAGAAGATGGCGTTCTTCTTCGGCCGCCCGATCGGGGTGATGGGCGTGATCTGGGACTGGTTCACCAGCGGCAAGATCTATCCGCACCTCGCGATCACGCTGATCGAGACCGTGCTCGCGTTCCTCGTCGGCAGCCTGCTGGGACTGGCGATCGGGCTGTGGCTGGCGCTGCGGCCGATGGCCTCGCGGCTCGCCGACCCGTACATCAAGGCGGCCAATGCGATGCCGCGCGTGATCCTGGCGCCGATCTTCGCCGTGTGGTTCGGGCTGGGCATCACGTCGAAGGTGGCGCTGGGCGTCACGCTGGTGTTCTTCATCGTGTTCTTCAACGTCTACCAGGGCGTGCGCGAGGTGAGCCCGACGGTGCTCGCCAACGCGCGGATGCTGGGCGCGGGGTCGCGCGACCTGCTGCGCCACATCTACCTGCCGTCGGCGACGAGCTGGGTGTTCTCCAGCCTGCACACCTCCGTCGGCATGGCCTTCGTCGGCGCCGTCGTCGGCGAATACCTCGGCTCGGCCAAGGGCGTGGGCTACCTGATCCTGCAGGCCGAGGGCACGTTCGACATCAACACCGTGTTCGCCGGCATCCTGGTGCTGACCGCATTCGCGCTGCTGCTCGACGTCGCGGTCACGCGGATCGAGCGGCGGCTGCTGGTGTGGCACCCGCGCGGGGCGGCGGGCGACGCGCTGTAGCGACGGGACCGTCGCGTGCGTGAGGGAGGGAGGGCCTGCCGCAGTGGCGGCGGGTTGGCCGCAGGGCCACGGATTGACGCGCCGGCCGGAAAGCCGATATACTTATAAGTTCAGACGCGGGGTGGAGCAGTCTGGCAGCTCGTCGGGCTCATAACCCGAAGGTCGCAGGTTCAAATCCTGCCCCCGCAACCAATAAAACAAGGGCTTAGCTTCGGCTAGGCCCTTCGTCTTTCAGGCCTGTGCCGTAAACGTGCCGTGATCTGACGACACCACGGCTCGCTCCACACAGAGGCGTTCGGCATAGGGCGCCAGGTGATCCGCCGCGAGGTGCGCGTACCGCCGCACCATCTCCGCGCTCTCCCAGCCCCCCAGTTCCTGCAGCGCGAACAGCGGCGTGCCGCTCTGCACGTGCCAGCTGGCCCAGGTATGCCGCAGATCGTGCCAGCGGAAGTCCGTGATGCCCGCCCGCGCCAATGCCGCATACCAAGCCTTGGTGCTCACCTGAGTCACCGGCTTGCCCCGATAGCTGAACACGTGCGTCAGGTGCCGCCCGAGCTGCTTGCGCACCAGCAACACGGCCTCCGCGTTGAGCGGTACCGGAATTGCCCGCCGCGCCTTCGCCTGATCGGGATGCACCCACGCCAACCGTCGTGCCAAATCCACCTGCGACCACTGCAACCCGGTGACGTTGGCGGCGCGTAACCCCGTCTGCAGGGAGAACGCCGCCATGTCCGCCAGATGCTCGGGAAGCGCTGCGAGCAACCGTTGCGCTTCGTCCTGCGTCAAGAACCGAATCCGGCGGGTGGGCTCCCTCAACATCCGTACCGCGGGTGCCCGGTCCAGCCATTCCCAGTCGTTGACGCATTTGCGCAGGATCGCGCGGACAAGCTCCAGCGTCCGGTTTACCGTGGCGTTGCTGATGCCCGAGCGCTTGCTTCGCGTCGCAAATCTGGTCGATGACCGGGCGCGTGATGGATTGCAGCTCCTTGCCGCCCAGGAATGGATCGAGCCAACGAAGCTTGGCAACATCTTCCTTGGCCGTCGCCTTGTGCGACTGTTCCTTGAGCCAGCGAACCACCGCGTCGTTCCAGGTCCGCCGCGGCTTGTCGCCGAGGTGCGCGACCCGCCACAGCTCCGACTTCAGTCGGTCGTGCCGTTCTTGCGCTTGGGCTTTGTCGGCAGTCCCAGCAGTGCGGCGTATTCGCTCCCCATTTGGTGCGACGACGTCGACCCACCAGATACCGCCGCGTTTGCGAAATGACATTTCAACTCCTTTCCTGTTGTCACTTGCAACGCTTGCCGAGGCTAAGAATACCGGGTGCGCACGTGGGCAACAAGATCGTCCTCAATGAAGACCCAGCGACGTCCAATCTTGGCGCCCGGCAGCTGGCCGGCCTTCGCGCGTTGCCGCAGTTCCTCCGCGCTCATGCGGAGGAAGTGGGCCGCTTCCGTCAGGTCGAAGGTGCGCAGGGGAGGCTCGTGGGTGATCGGTGAATGTCAGAACGGCGACGCGCGTCTCCTCGCGCTCGGCACCGCGGTAGTGCTCCAGGTCAACACCCGCCAGCTCCGGCACCTTCTTGTAATCGACGGCACCAACCTTCCAGTACCGCGACACCGACACGCCTCCGCCCTGTTCGCTGCTATGGCGGGCGAGGCTCGCCAGCCGCTGCTTCAGCGCATCGAGCGCGGCGGCAGTACCGTCAGCCAGCTTCTTGGTGGCGGCATACTCCTGCGCCGCGGCAATCCATTCCGGGTCGGTCCGAATCACCGTGTCGCGTTCGGTCAGCGGCGGCGGCTGGTCCGTACGGACCAGGTCCATGAAGCGATCCCAGTCGTCCCGGATGGTGTCCCAGGCCGACGCCTCGGGCCGCTGTTCCAGCAGGATGCCGCTGGCGCCGTCGAACACGTACAGGTGCGCCAACTCCGCCCCGCTGACCAGTAGCTGGGTCTGAATCTGCCAGTAGACGTACTCGGGCACCCGCCCGGCCTTGGCGTCCGCCAGGATTTTCGAGTCCTTCGACTTGGGGCACTTGATCTCCAGCATGAGCCGGCCGTCGAGGGTGATGCCGTCGAGGCTGGCGGAGTACTCGCCATCGACCAGCACCAGCGGCTCCATGACCAGGCCAGTCAGCTGCTCGTAGGCCTCGCGGGCCAGCGGTTCCAGCTGGGTGCCGTGGGCCATCGCTGCCGTCACTTCCGGTTGTGGCGCACGGCCGGTCTTGATCTGCCACAGCTGATATGCCGTCATCCACGGGGAGATCTGCAGCACCGCCGGGGTCTCGCTGGCGTTGCGATGGTATTGGCGATGCTGATGCCACTCCGGGCTACCTTGAACGAGTTTGACGATCGTGCTCATGCGGCTCTCCTGTTCTTTTCCAGTGACTTGATGCAGCGGCTGGCGGCCTGCGACGTCAGCTCCGGCAGTGAGCCAACGCCGAAGTAGTCGAGGACCTTGCCGAGATCGCTGCCGGTCTCGTCAATCAAGCGCTCGATGTAGCGAATCTGCGCCGCGGTGGCGGGTGTGCCCGTGCCGTTGATCGAGGTGATCGGTGCCTTGGGCTTCGGCGTCGGTTCGTCGGCGAGCTTGTCGCCCTCCGGCAGGTCCTCGCCAGCGTAGATGTACAGGCCCAGTCCGTGCAGCGCGATGGCCTTGACCAGGCAAGCGCGAAGACATCACCATTGCTGACCAGGAGGCCGTGCGCCTCCTTCAACTGGTTCGTTTTCGCACCGAGGAGATGCTGGACCACGCCTTCGCCGCAATCGAATTCGAGAACCACCCGGAGATTGAATCCTTCAACCGGACGGCCGACGCGATGAGCCGACTGATCTGGCTGCGGGTGAAGGCCCCGCGGGTGTTCGACCAGATCGAGACGATCTACCTGACGCACCACTACCACGGGCACAAGAAGTTTCTCGGGTTCACGGTGCGCGATGGCGACGGCCGTGACTTCGAATGGACGCAGGACGTCGCCGACAAACTGCATGCGGGCGTCGGCGAGATTCTCGGGCTGGACGACGAATCCAAGAAGAGCTGCGAGATCATTCACTCCGAGATGGATGAGGGCGACGAAGCCGCCAAGCGGCGGCTGCACTACCTCGTCGTCTACCACCCCGGCAAGATGAATGCGCTGCTCCAGATGAAGGATCGGCGGCGCGACCACGTGATCCGGATGCCGGAGCACTATGGCGCCCTGTCGCCGATCCTGCACGTCGTGTCGTTGCAACTGCTGGCGTATCACACGGCGGTGAAGCGGGGGACGGATGTGGACAAGCCTGTGCGCGCCTGATGGTCGCGACGCCATCGCGATGAATGCATCTTGATGGTGGTAGTGCCGGTCAAGTGCAACGCCATCAGTCGCGGCGCCCCCTTCCAAATTAACTCCGCCTGTGCCATTGTGTCGTCGGTTCCGCTTCGGTTTGTTCAAGCCTCGTAACGACGACCCTGTCGAAAAAATCAACGATGCACGCAACCGGCTTCGGCGTCTCGCATTTCACGCTACTGCACTTCTGCATCGCGCCGGTGTCCGCAAGCCGTAGTTGAACAAGGGGAGGTTATTGTGAAAGCGGAATTTCAACTGGCAGCGATGGCTGTCCTGCTCGGTGCAAACGGTCTCTCGCAAGCGACGTTGATTTCCACGACGGGGCCAATTAGCTTCGGCGGGTCAGCTTCGGTAACGGCCCAACAGGATTTGCCGAACCAGGGAGCCGCTTCCGGGCCAGCCTCGTTGACCAACAGCAACAATGGGGCCGCCGTTGCGAATGTGTCAGTGAACCAATTCAATCCGGCAAGTGGCGTACTGACCGGCGTCGATCTGCAGCTGTCGTCGGACCGCACGCAAACCATCCGCGGGTCGGGCTACAAGAACAACGGTGCAGCCAAGACCATGACCGGAAGCGGGCTCAGCAATGCGGCACTGACCGCGGGCGGCGCCAGCGCCACTTTCGCGACCATTTCCCAAACAGGCGGCTCATGCAGCCTGGCGAGCGGAGGCACGGGATTCATCACCTGCACCTGGGGCCCCAGCACTTCAGCACCGACCGCGACCAATGCCACAGCCAGCGTCAGCAGCGCCAATCTCAACGACTACGTCGGTGCGGGGACGGTGAATCCTTCTCTGTCTGCGCCGAATCTGTCGGCAACGACCCAGCAGAATGAAAGGGCAGGCCAAGCCAGCGGTTCGCTGACGACCTACACGGTCAACTGGAACGGGACGCTGAGAGCCGATTACAGCTATTTGCTGCATGCCGCGGGTTCTTTCGATCCGAATTCCGCGCAGAACACCCTGACGCTCGATTTTGGAACCGTCCTGCAAAGCAGTAACGCCCCGAGCCTGGCGTTCAGCGTATCCAATCTGGCTGACAGCAACCGCACGGGTCTGGACCTGGATTCCATTGCCGGCAGCGGCGATACCGGTGCGTTTGACAACAACCTTGCCGGTTTCCTGAACCTGAGCCAGGGGAGCAGCAGTCAGTTCCTCGCCTCCATGCGGACTGGCAGAACGGGCTCTTTCCGCGCGCAATACATTCTCGATCTTTCCGACGCAGATGTGGGCGCCAGCGCCACCTGGGGAAATCAAAAGTTGACATTGAATCTGGTCGGCAACGTGAGTCCGGTCCCGGTCCCTGCCGTAACGCACGCGGGATTGCTGGCGTTGGTCGCCTTCGTGCTCTGGTTCGCCGGTCAATCCAGTCTGAAGCGGGCACATCAGGCAGCAAGGCCACGACACACGGCGATTGGTGGCGCCCGATCAGGCGGTACACCTGAAGTCCAGGACATCTAGCTGTGAAGCGTCAAGAGGTTGTTGCAGGACGTTTTGAGTCTGGTCATGGGTGCAACTCCTCCGATGCCTTGGTGCGGTCGATGCCAGTTGTAGTGATGAATCCAGGCATCGAGTTGGTCGGTGCGCTCAAGCGAGTTCTGGTACACGAATCCATAGGCCCACTCACGCAGTGCTGATTGGATGAAGCGCTCGGCCTTGCCGTTGGTTTGCGGCCGGTAGGGTCGGGTGAATCGATGCTTGATATTCAGCTCGGCGCACGCCTGAGCGAAGTCTTTGGAATGAAACGCGCCGCCGTTGTCGGTTAGCAGTCGTTTGATTTGCACCCCGAGCGACTTGTAATAGGCCACGGCGTTGCGCACGAACTGGACGGCGCTGTCTTTGCTCTCGTCCGGGTACATGTCCGTGAAGCCGATGCGCGCATGATCATCGATAGCCACAAACAGAAACTCCCAGCCGGCCTTGCCGAAAGATCCGCTGCGATCGCCGGTAACGCGGTGGCCAGGCCGGACGATGCGTCCGAGACGTTTGGTATCGATGTGCAGCAGGTCACCGGCCGCCGCATGCTCATAGCGCACCACGGGTACCATCGGCTCCAAGTCCTTCAAATGCGACAAACCGGCACGGGCGAGCACGCGCCCGACCGTACTCTTCGAGACCCCGAGACTGGCGGCAATGCGTGCCTGGGTGAGCCGCTGCCGGCGCAACTCGACGATCGCTAGCGCCCTGGCCGGGGCAATGGCACGCGGACTGAGCCTTGGGCGGGACGACCAATCGGCCAGCGCCACCTCGCCCTGCGCCAGATACCGCCCAAGCCACTTACGGATCGTCGGCACGCTGACACCATGCAGCTGGGCTGCAGCTCCTTGCGACAGTCCGCGTTCGGTGATGTCCTGAACCATTTCGAGTCGACGAGCGAAGGTCAGTCGGGCATTCTTATGGATGTTCATTCGGCTGGACTCCTTGAGATGACCGGGGGTTTGGCGATTCCCAGTCTCTCAAATCCAGTCCGAATGAACACAAACAACCTATTGGGCCTTCACATCTAGCTGCGTTGCATGGCGGCGTTCTTCCGCGGGGGGAGGTTGACCCGGCGGTCTCGCCGCGTAGATCGAGTCGTCCCCGCCCAGCGTGCGCAGGAACGGGAAGACGTGCTCGCCCACCACTGTGAACATGCGCGATTTCGCAATGTCGCGCACCGTTCACCCCGTCCGTTCGCGCACCGCGCCAATGATTCCCCGGACCCCTCGCCGCCGCCTCCCACTCAACGCTTCGGCAGGAACGGCAGCACCAGCGCACGCGCGTTGACCTGCGCCCCGATGCGCGCCAGCAGCAGGAACGAGCCGACGAGCTTGCGCTGCAGGAAGATCGTTTGGGGTGGCGGCGGTCGCAGCAGGCGCTTCCGGAATGCAAGCTCGAAGCCGAGGTCGCGCACCCGCGCCGGCAGGTCCGAGTGCCCGAAATCGTAGCGCCCCGCGTGCCGCAGCGGTTCGCAGACCAGGAAGCAGATGTCGACGACCGCCGCGACCCGTTCCGGCGCGTCGTCGGGCAGCGCGTACCCGATGCGAATGGCCGCGCGCGCGACTGCCTCCCGGTCACCCTCGATCACGCCCCGGGTCACCTGCGCGAAGTGGCCGACGAAGTCGGCGGCGAAGCTCTGCGTCGCCCCGAAATCGAGCAGCACCACCCGCCCGCTCTTCGGCTGGTACATGTAATTGGCGAAGTTCGGGTCGGTCTGCATGACCCGGAACTCGAAGAGCTCGCGGAACAGCAGGCGCTCGAGCAGCGCGCCGACAGCGTTGCGTCGGGCTTGCGGCGCGGTCGCGAGCGCGTCGAGCGGTTCGCCCTCGACGAAGTCCATCGCCATGATGCGCGGCGTCGTCAGGTCCCGGTGCACGCCCGGGACGAGCAGCGCCGGCTCGTCGGCGACGAGGCGCGAATAGCGCTCCAGAAAACTTGCTTCTCTGACATAGTCGGTTTCCTGCGCGAGCTGCCGCTTGGCTTCGGCCGCCAAGCCGTCAACGTCGATGTCGACGGGCAGCACGTTGAGCAACCGCAACAACGCCGCCACGTTGTCGACGTCGCTCGCGATCGAGCGGGCGACACCCGGGTACTGGATCTTCAGCGCGAGGTCGCGCCCGTCCGCGGCGGTGACGCGGTGCACCTGCCCGATCGATGCCGCGGCCACCGGCTCGTCGTCGAATTTGGCGAACAGGCGCCGCCAGCCGGCGCCGTACTCGCGCCCCAGCACGCGGTGCAGCTGCTGCGCCGGCATCGGCGCTGCCTGCGAGCGCAGGACCGCCAAGGCCCGGGCGAACTCCGGCGGCAGCACGTCCTCGCCCTGCAGCGAAACGAGCTGCCCGATCTTCATCGCCGCGCCGCGCAGGCGGGCGAGCCGCGCCGCCAGCCGCCGGGCGTTCGGCGCCGACAGCAGCGCGCCGCGGAAGTCGGGCGCCTGCCCGCGTGCGATGCGCTTCAGGCCTTCGGTCGCGGCACCTGCGGCGAGCTCGCCCGCGGCGAGGCCCATCCTCGCGAAACGGCCGAGGCGGGACTGCGGGATCGGGGCGGGAAGTGGCTTGCGCGTCATCGGAACGTCGGCGAGTGTCGGGACCTTTCGCCCATTCTACGGAACCAAGGCGGGTCGGATGCGATACCGTGATTGTGGTGGCAGGGCACCTCCATCCGCGGGTTGCCGGTGCCTTCGTGATCGGCGCCGCGGGAACTTGTCCGTCGCTGGCTGCGGAGTGACGCCAGTCGATCGGCGGGGCTCAACGGGGCAGCCGGACCGCCGCCAGCGCGCCGCAGCGCGCCTGGGTCGGCGAACAGGATTCGGTGCCGTCGCCATTGCGGTTTCGGATGTTGGGGTAATAGGTGCCGCCGGGGGCAAGTCCCGGCGAGCCGGGCGTGGACGCCAGGATGTCGAAATAGTTGATCGGCGTCATGCCGTAGGTGCGGACGAGCGGACCGTTGGCGCCGGACGGGTCGGCCGCGCCGGAAACTTGATCCCGATCAACGCCGCCTGCGGGCGGCACGGCCAGCCGCCGCTTCGATGGCGGCCGCGCGCTAGACTCGCCGTTCAGCCGCCACAGCATCCGCGAAGCGGCTCTTCCGGCGCGCCCGAGGGACACCATGAACGACACCGTCAAGTACGTCCTCGACGAATCGAGGATCCCGAAGTTCTGGTACAACCTGCAGGCCGACCTGCCGAAGCCGCTGCCGCCGCCGTTGCACCCGGGCACGCTTGAAGCCACTCGGTCCCGACGACCTCGCGCCGCTGTTTCCGATGGCGCTGATCATGCAGGAGGTCACGACCGAGCGCGAGGTCGAGATCCCCGGTCCGGTCCGCGACGTCTACCGGCAGTGGCGGCCGACGCCGCTGTACCGCGCGCGGCGGCTCGAGAAGGTGCTGCAGACGCCGGCCCGCATCTACTACAAGTACGAGGGCGTTTCGCCGGCAGGCAGCCACAAGCCCAACACGGCGGTCGCGCAGGCGTTCTACAACAAGGAAGCCGGCGTCAAGCGGCTGATCACCGAGACGGGAGCGGGCCAGTGGGGCAGCTCGCTGGCGTTCGCCGGGACGCTGTTCGGGCTCGACGTCCAGGTGTTCATGGTGCGCGTGTCGTACGACCAGAAGCCGTACCGGCGTGCGCTGATGGAAACCTACGGCGCGCGGTGCATCGCGTCGCCGTCGAGCGAGACGCAGTCGGGCCGCGCCATCCTCGCGCAGCGCGCCGATCACCCGGGCAGTCTCGGCATCGCGATCTCCGAGGCGGTCGAGGTCGCCGCGCAGAGCGACGACGCCAAGTACGCGCTCGGCAGCGTCCTCAACCACGTGCTGCTGCACCAGACGGTGATCGGGCAGGAAGCGATGGCGCAGATGGAAATGGCCGACGACTACCCGGACATCATCGTCGGCTGCACCGGCGGCGGCTCCAATTTCGCCGGCATCGCGTTCCCGTTCCTCGGCGCGCAGCTGCGCGGCGGGCGCAAGGTCGACATCATCGCCGTCGAGCCGGCCGCGTGCCCGAGCCTCACGCGCGGCACCTACGCGTACGATTTCGGCGACACCGCGCATCTCACGCCGCTGACCAAGATGCACACGCTGGGCTCGACCTTCACGCCGCCGGGATTCCACGCCGGCGGCCTGCGCTATCACGGCATGGCGCCGCTGGTGTCGCACCTGAAGGAGCTGGGACTGATCGGCGCGACCGCGTATCACCAGGGCAAGGTGTTCGAGGCGGGCGTGCAGTTCGCGCGGGCCGAGGGCATCCTGCCGGCGCCGGAAGCCAACCACGCCGTCCGGGGCGCGATCGACGAGGCGATCCGCTGCCGCGAGGAAGGCGTGTCGCGCGCGATCCTGTTCAACCTCTGCGGCCACGGCCACTTCGACATGCAGGCGTACATCGACTACTTCGGCGGCAAGCTGCAGGACCTCGACTACGACGAGGCCGAGCTGCGCGATGGCGCTCGCCGGGCTGCCGTCGGTGAAGGAGCCCGGTATAGGCGGGGTCGGCGCGTTCCGCCTGGTCGGCTTCGCCGGGCGCGGGCGAGTCGTTCCCGCCCGGCTATATCGAATGATCCAAACGATCCTTCTCGCGATCGCCCGCCGGGGCTATGCTTTCCAACCCGACTTCCGGAGAGCACCATGGCCAACTGGTTCGAAGACAATTCCCTGTCCATCGGGCGCACGCCGCTGATCCGCCTCAACCGCGTCACCGACGGCGCGAAGGCGACGGTGCTGGCGAAGATCGAGGGCCGCAACCCGGCCTACTCGGTCAAGTGCCGGATCGGCGCGGCGATGATCTGGGACGCGCAGAAGCGCGGCCTGCTCGGGCCGGGCAAGGAACTGGTCGAGCCGACCAGCGGCAACACCGGCATCGCGCTGGCGTTCGTCGCGGCGGCGAAGGGCATCCCGATCACGCTGACGATGCCCGAGACGATGAGCGTCGAGCGGCGCAAGCTCCTGGTCGCCTACGGCGCGAAGCTGGTGCTCACCGAGGGGCCGAAGGGAATGAGCGGCGCGATCGCGAAGGCCGAGGAGATCGCCGCGTCGGACCCGGGCAAGTACGTGCTGCTGCAGCAGTTCAAGAATCCGGCCAACCCGGCGATCCACGAGACGACGACCGGCCCGGAAATCTGGGACGACACCGACGGCAAGGTCGACATCTTCGTGTCGGGCGTCGGCACCGGCGGCACGATCACCGGGGTGACGCGCTACCTCAAGCACACGCGCGGCAAGGCGATCGTCTCGATCGCCGTCGAGCCGACGGCGAGCCCGGTGCTCACCCAGAGCCGCGCCGGCGAGCCGCTGAAGCCGGGGCCGCACAAGATCCAGGGCATCGGCGCCGGCTTCGTGCCGCAGGTGCTCGACCTGTCGCTGGTCGACGAGATCGCGCAGGTCAGCAACGAGGACGCGGTCCTGTTCGCGCGTCGCCTCGCGCGCGAGGAGGGCATTCTCTGCGGCATCTCCTGCGGCGCCGCCGCGGCGGTGGCGGTGCGCGTCGCGCAGCGGCCGGAGAACGCGGGCAAGACGATCGTCGTCGTGCTGCCGGATTCCGGCGAGCGCTACCTTTCCAGCGTGCTGTTCGAGGGGCTGTTCGACGCGGCGGGGCTGCCCGTGTAGCGGTCGGCCGCGCCGGCGTTGATTCGCTTCCGCGCGCGGTGCACGGCGAAGGCGACCAGCAGCGCGACGACGGGTATGGCCGCGCCGGCCGAGATATCGGCGTCGACGTGGAGGCCGCCGGCCTTCAGCCCCTTCACCGCGTACCCGACGAGGCCCACGACGTAATAGGTGACCGCGGCGACCGAGAGTCCCTCGACCGTCTGCTGCAGCCGCAGCTGCAGTCGCGCGCGGCGATCCATCGACGAGAGCAGCGCCTGATTCTGCTGCTCGCGCGCGATCTCGACGCGCGTCGACAGCAGGCTGCTCGCCCGCGCGACGCGCTCCGACAGATCGCGAAGGCGCCGCGAGATCGACTCGCAGGTGGCCATCGCAGGTCCGATCCGGCGGGTGATGAATTCGTCGATCGGCTGCAGGCCCGGGATGCGCCGCTCCCGCAGCTCGGCGATCCGCGTGCGCACCAGCTGGTAGTACGCGCCGCTCGCGCCGAAGCGGTATTGGCTCGCCACCAGCGAGCTTTCCACCTGCGCCGCGAGCCCGGTGAGTTCGCCCAGCAGCGCCTCGTCGGCGCCGTCGCTGCGGGCGATGTGCTCGGTCAGCTCGGCGAGCGAGCGCTCGATCGCGACGATTCGTGCGCCCTCGCGCCGCGCGATGGGCAGCGCGAGCAGCGCCATCATCCGGTACGCCTCGATCTCGAACAGCCGCTGCAGCATTCGTCCGGCCTGCCGCGCGGTGAGGCCGCGGTCGAGCAGCAGCAGGCGGGTGTAACCGTCGGCGTGGATCCGGAAGTCGGTGCAGGCGACGCCGGCGCCGTCGCCTATCTCGCCGCCGATGACGACGTTGCCGCCGAAGTGCCCGGCGAGTAGCGCGGGCTCCGGCGGCCCGTCGCTGCCGCGAACCAGCGTGGCGTGGCCGGCGAACAGCGTCTGCCCGGGTATGCCCTCCAGCCAACCGGGCGGCAGCAACGAGCTTGCCGGTTCGCCGAACGGCTGCGCACTTTGCCCGGGCGCGAACACCATGTACGACGAGAACTCCGAGTGCCGTTCCCACTTCAGCCGCAGCGCCCCCTGCGCGGCGACGAAGTGGATCGTCTCCGGGGTCGGAGGCGGGACGCCGAAGCGCTCGCACAGCGCGCCCAGGTGCGCGCGTTCGCGCTCGCGATCCACGGGTTCGATCCGCACGGCGACACAGGTTGCCCGTCCCGGCGTCTCCAGCGCCTCGTACGGCCGCGCATGGACCTCGTCGGCGAGCGCACGACGGTCGGGGTGGTCGGGAGGGAGGTCGTTCATGGGGCGCGGGTTTCCGGTAACGGTGGCGTCATCGCGGGTGGTCCATTTCTAGTCGAAGGGAATCCGGCGCGCAAGCGACGCGATGTAATCCGCCGGTACCTCGACCGCGGTCAGCGACCAGCCCGGCGGCGCGTAGGGCGGCGGACCGGCGACCAGTGCCAGGGATTCGCCGACGACGACGTCGATCGCCCGGAAGGGCGCCGACAGCCCGTCGCCGGTCGCCTTGCTCATCGCTTCCTTGCATGTCCAGGTACGCAGGAACGCCAGCCGGCGGGCCTCCGGCTCGAGGTCCAGGTGCCGCTGCCGCTCGCCGGCCGTGAGCACCCGGCGACCGAGGCGATTCGCGTCGACCGGCCGGTCGACGGCGTTCGATGTCGACGCCGATCCGTTCACTCCTGCGCGGCGTCACGCATGCCGCGACGAGCGCCGCCTGGCCCGTGTTGGTGACGTTGAAATCCAGGTCGGCGCCGTCGACGAAGGGGCGGCCTCGCGCGCCGCGTCGGATGTCGACGTCGCCGGGGGCGATTGCGAGCAACGCACCCAGCAGGTGACGCAAGGCGAGGCGGCCGGCGATCCATCGCCGGCGCAGCGCATCGGGACCGAAGCGCGCGGCGCGGGCACGCTCCGCCGTCGACAGCCAGGTCGACGCGAGTGCGACGGCATCCGCCGCCGCGGCGAGGTCGATCCACCAGCAGTCGATGCCGGCTGCGGGCCGCGGCAGCGCGACGATCGCGCGCGCAAGCGCCTCCTCGGAATGTCGGCCGGGCGTGGCGCTTGCATGGTATCCGCGGTTGCCGCCCGCCGCCTTCTCGTCTACGCTCAAGCTCTTTCTCCGGCCGTCGCGTCCTGCGGCGCGCTATTCATGGCATTTCTCTTCCGCGCTCTGTCGCTGCTGCCGCTCGCGTCGCTGTACCGCGTCTTCGGCGTCGTCGGCTGGCTCACGTTCCGCGTTTTCCGGTGGCGGCACGCGCTCGCGAGTTCGAACCTTGCACGCGCCTTCCCGGAGCGGACGGTCGCCGAATGCGAAGCGATTCTCGCGCAATCCTATCGCAATCTCGCCGACCTGCTGGCCGAGATCGTATGGTCGTTCCGGGCCTCGCCGGAGGAGCTCGTCGCCCGGTGCCCGGTCGTGAATCCCGAACTGATCGGCGAGCACCTCCGCGCCGGCCGCTCGGTGCTGCTGCTCACCGCGCATTTCTGCAACTGGGAATGGCAGATACTCGCCGGCAACCTGATGGCGGGCGCGCCGGTGAATCCGATCTACAAGCCGCAGCGTCTGGCCGGGATGGACCAGTTCCTGCGGGCCACGCGTTCGCGCTTCGGCGGCGAGCCGATCCCGCACAAGAGGCTGATGCGCGAGATCCTGCGCCGGCGTCGCGAGCCCCGGGTGTACGCGATGGTGGCCGACCAGACGCCCACGCCCGACGAGCCGAAGCACTGGACCCGCTTTCTGAACGAGGACTCGGCGTTCTTCGTCGGTCCCGACGTGGTGGCCCGTGCGGCAGCGGCTGCCGTCGTGTTCGTGGACGTCGAGCGCATCGGGCGTGGCCGCTACCTTATGCGCCTCGTGCCGCTGGCCGAACCGCCGTACCGCAAGGGCTTCGACACCGGCCTGGTCGAGCGCTACGCACGGGCGCTGGAGGGCGAAATCAGGCGCAGCCCGGCCGATTGGCTGTGGGTCCACAGGAAATGGAAGTACGACCGGCCGCGGGACCCGGCGGCGCCCGCCGGCGACGCTCCGTAGCGCCCGTGGCGCGAAGTCGGGGTTGCGCTGATCGGGCCGGAGGCCGTATAATTCCACCTCTTCGCTGCACCGCCGCATGTTCCGCATGCAATCGCGCTGCAGCGAGCCGAAAACCCAGCGGTTTCCGGGCGCCCGCAGTTGGCGGAGCGCGCTCTTTAACAATCTGCAACCGATAAGTGTGGGCACCGGGATGGCTCGGGTCCTTCTGTTTCGCAGGCGCGAGTCTGCGGGGTGGGGGGAAGAGACATTGAAGTGCTCGCACGACGCAAAGAGCTGTCTGTTCTGGCGCGAGCCGGGGTGGATGGCTTGTCTTGTCTTTTTTGCCTTGGTGGGAGACTGCCGGGGTGAAGGGGATGGGGCCAACGTCGATTGAGTGACTTTGTAACAGATCGAACTCGAAGTTAACTGAAGAGTTTGATCCTGGCTCAGATTGAACGCTGGCGGCATGCTTTACACATGCAAGTCGAGCGGCAGCGCGGGGGCAACCCTGGCGGCGAGCGGCGAACGGGTGAGTAATGCATCGGAACGTACCCCGTAGTGGGGGATAACCCAGCGAAAGCTGGGCTAATACCGCATATGCTCTACGGAGGAAAGTGGGGGACTCGCAAGGGCCTCACGCTATGGGAGCGGCCGATGTCCGATTAGCTAGTTGGTGGGGTAATGGCCCACCAAGGCGACGATCGGTAGCTGGTCTGAGAGGATGATCAGCCACACTGGGACTGAGACACGGCCCAGACTCCTACGGGAGGCAGCAGTGGGGAATTTTGGACAATGGGGGCAACCCTGATCCAGCCATGCCGCGTGCGGGAAGAAGGCCTTCGGGTTGTAAACCGCTTTTGGTCGGGAAGAAAAGGCATCTCTTAATACGGGGTGTTCTTGACGGTACCGGCAGAATAAGCACCGGCTAACTACGTGCCAGCAGCCGCGGTAATACGTAGGGTGCGAGCGTTAATCGGAATTACTGGGCGTAAAGCGTGCGCAGGCGGTTCGCCAAGTCTGATGTGAAAGCCCCGGGCTCAACCTGGGAATGGCATTGGAAACTGGCGGGCTGGAGTGTGGCAGAGGGGGGTGGAATTCCGCGTGTAGCAGTGAAATGCGTAGAGATGCGGAGGAACACCGATGGCGAAGGCAGCCCCCTGGGCTGACACTGACGCTCAGGCACGAAAGCGTGGGGAGCAAACAGGATTAGATACCCTGGTAGTCCACGCCCTAAACGATGTCAACTAGGTGTTGGGGGAGCAATTTCTCAGTACCGTAGCTAACGCGTGAAGTTGACCGCCTGGGGAGTACGGCCGCAAGGTTAAAACTCAAAGGAATTGACGGGGACCCGCACAAGCGGTGGATGATGTGGATTAATTCGATGCAACGCGAACAACCTTACCTACCCTTGACATGTCCGGAAGCCTGGTGAGAGCTGGGTGTGCCCGAAAGGGAACTGGAACACAGGTGCTGCATGGCTGTCGTCAGCTCGTGTCGTGAGATGTTGGGTTAAGTCCCGCAACGAGCGCAACCCTTGTCCTTAGTTGCTACGCAAGGGCACTCTAAGGAGACTGCCGGTGACAAACCGGAGGAAGGTGGGGATGACGTCAAGTCCTCATGGCCCTTATGGGTAGGGCTTCACACGTCATACAATGGCCGGTACAGAGGGTTGCCAACCCGCGAGGGGGAGCCAATCCCAGAAAGCCGGTCGTAGTCCGGATTGCAGTCTGCAACTCGACTGCATGAAGTCGGAATCGCTAGTAATCGCGGATCAGCATGCCGCGGTGAATACGTTCCCGGGTCTTGTACACACCGCCCGTCACACCATGGGAGTGGGTTCTACCAGAAGTAGGTAGGCTAACCGCAAGGGGGCCGCTTACCACGGTAGGATTCATGACTGGGGTGAAGTCGTAACAAGGTAGCCGTATCGGAAGGTGCGGCTGGATCACCTCCTTTCTCGGAACCACCCGGTTGTTCCGGTGTTCACACTTATCGGTTGCGATGCAACGGTTGTCACCAGGGCCGGCGGCAGGTTGCCGGCGGGACCGGACACGGGCCTGTAGCTCAGTTGGTTAGAGCACCGTCTTGATAAGGCGGGGGTCGATGGTTCGAATCCATCCAGACCCACCAGGATCGGGGCACGGGCGGCATGAGCAGGGCGCGGGGCTGTAGCTCAGTTGGGAGAGCACCTGCTTTGCAAGCAGGGGGTCGTCGGTTCGATCCCGTCCAGCTCCACCATCAAGCCCCCCGCCGCGCGGGCGCCGGCGGTGACACTGCCAGGTACGGCCCGGAGAGATCAGGCCGCAGCGACCCGAGCGGGGCGTTGCGGTCTGGTTTTTCAACCGGAATCGGTTGCTCTTTAACAATTGGGAAGAAGCAAACAAGCGCTCGACGCAGTCTGGTCGGGCGCTGGGTTAGATTGTATCGACCTGCCCTGGTCTCTGAGTTCGGCCGGGAGCTGGGATCGCAAACGCCCGTGCATTGCCAAGGCGGCTTCCCGCGAGGGAGGGCGAGTGGGCAGTGTTATGGGGTCAAGCGACTAAGTGCATGTGGTGGATGCCTTGGCGATCACAGGCGATGAAGGACGTGGCAGCCTGCGAAAAGCTGCGGGGAGCTGGCAAACGAGCATTGATCCGCAGATGTCCGAATGGGGAAACCCGGCCCGCAAGGGTCACTCCCGACTGAATCCATAGGTCGGGTAGAGCGAACCCGGTGAACTGAAACATCTCAGTAGCCGGAGGAACAGAAATCAACCGAGATTCCCGGAGTAGTGGCGAGCGAAACGGGAACAGCCGTCGCGATTTAGCATTTGTCTCAGGAGAACGCTCTGGAAAGGGCGGCCGCAGTGGGTGACAGCCCCGTATCCGAAGAGACGAGTGTGGAACCAGGCGCGAGAGAAGTAGGGCGGGACACGTGAAATCCTGTCTGAAGATGGGGGGACCATCCTCCAAGGCTAAATACTCGTGATCGACCGATAGTGAACCAGTACCGTGAGGGAAAGGCGAAAAGAACCCCGGGAGGGGAGTGCAATAGATCCTGAAACCGCATGCATACAAACAGTCGGAGCCCTTGCTTAATTGGCCTTCGGAGGTCTTTGACGCTGCCGCGCGCAAGCGCGACAGCGGCAAAAGACCTCCAAGATGCAATAGATCCGTTGCGCGCGACAGCGATGTCGTGACGTGGCGAAGGCGATGAGGGCAGGGTCGATCGGATCGCGTAGCGATTCGAGCGGACCCTGCTTGAGTGGCCCGGAGGGCCATTGAAGCAGGGGTGACGGCGTACCTTTTGTATAATGGGTCAGCGACTTACGTTCACCAGCGAGCTTAACCGAATAGGGGAGGCGCAGCGAAAGCGAGTCCGAACAGGGCGCTTGAGTTGGTGGGCGTAGACCCGAAACCGGATGATCTAGCCATGGCCAGGATGAAGGTGGGGTAACACTCACTGGAGGTCCGAACCCACTAACGTTGAAAAGTTAGGGGATGAGCTGTGGCTAGGGGTGAAAGGCTAAACAAATCCGGAAATAGCTGGTTCTCTCCGAAAACTATTTAGGTAGTGCCTCAAGTATCACCCTCGGGGGTAGAGCACTGTCATGGTTGCGGGGGTCATTGTGACTTACCGCGCCATCGCAAACTCCGAATACCGAGGAGTGCGAGCTTGGGAGACAGACATCGGGTGCTAACGTCCGGTGTCAAGAGGGAAACAACCCAGACCACCAGCTAAGGTCCCCAAGACACAGTTAAGTGGGAAACGAGGTGGGAAGGCTCAGACAGCCAGGATGTTGGCTTAGAAGCAGCCATCATTTAAAGAAAGCGTAATAGCTCACTGGTCGAGTCGTCCTGCGCGGAAGATGTAACGGGGCTCAAACTGTGCACCGAAGCTGTGGATTTGCACGCAAGTGCAGATGGTAGGAGAGCGTTCCGTAGGCCGGTGAAGGTGGCCGAGAGGGCTGCTGGAGGTATCGGAAGTGCGAATGCTGACATGAGTAGCGATAAAGCGGGTGAAAGGCCCGCTCGCCGAAAGCCCAAGGTTTCCTACGCCACGTTCATCGGCGTAGGGTGAGTCGGCCCCTAAGGTGAGGACGAGAGTCGTAGCCGATGGGAAGCGGGTTAATATTCCCGCACCGACTTGGAATGCGATGGGGGGACGGAGAAGGTTAACTCAGCCGGGTGTTGGACGTCCCGGTTTAAGCGTGTAGGCGTGGTTTCAGGCAAATCCGGAGGTCTTAGCTGAGGCGTGATGACGAGGGCTGGCTTGCCAGACTGAAGTGAGCGATACCCTGCTTCCAGGAAAAGCCTCTAAGCTTCAGTTCCAAGTTGACCGTACCGCAAACCGACACAGGTGGGCAGGATGAATATTCTAAGGCGCTTGAGAGAACTCGGGTGAAGGAACTCGGCAAATTTGCACCGTAACTTCGGGATAAGGTGCGCCCCTGGTAGGTGAAGGTACCATCCGGAGCCGAGAGGGGCCGCAGTGAAATGGTGGCTGCGACTGTTTAACAAAAACACAGCACTCTGCTAACACGAAAGTGGACGTATAGGGTGTGACGCCTGCCCGGTGCCGGAAGGTTAAATGATGGGGTGCAAGCTCTTGATTGAAGCCCCGGTAAACGGCGGCCGTAACTATAACGGTCCTAAGGTAGCGAAATTCCTTGTCGGGTAAGTTCCGACCTGCACGAATGGCGTAACGATGGCCACACTGTCTCCTCCTGAGACTCAGCGAAGTTGAAGTGTTTGTGAAGATGCAATCTCCCCGCGGCAAGACGGAAAGACCCCGTGCACCTTTACTGTAGCTTTGCATTGGACTGTGACAAGACTTGTGTAGGATAGCTGGGAGCCTTTGAAGCGCTGTCGCTAGATGGCGTGGAGGCAACGTTGAAATACCAGCCTGGTGTTGTTGCGGTTCTAACCTGGGTCCCTTATCGGGATCGGGGACCGTGCATGGTAGGCAGTTTGACTGGGGCGGTCTCCTCCCAAAGAGTAACGGAGGAGCTCGAAGGTTTCCTAGGTACGGTCGGACATCGTACTGATAGTGCAATGGCACAAGGAAGCTTGACTGCGAGACTGACAAGTCGAGCAGGTGCGAAAGCAGGACATAGTGATCCGGTGGTTCTGTATGGAAGGGCCATCGCTCAACGGATAAAAGGTACGCCGGGGATAACAGGCTGATACCGCCCAAGAGTTCATATCGACGGCGGTGTTTGGCACCTCGATGTCGGCTCATCACATCCTGGGGCTGTAGCCGGTCCCAAGGGTATGGCTGTTCGCCATTTAAAGTGGTACGTGAGCTGGGTTCAAAACGTCGTGAGACAGTTTGGTCCCTATCTGCCGTGGGCGCTGGAGATTTGACGGGGGCTGCTCCTAGTACGAGAGGACCGGAGTGGACGTACCGCTGGTGTACCGGTTGTGACGCCAGTCGCATTGCCGGGTAGCTATGTACGGAAGCGATAACCGCTGAAAGCATCTAAGCGGGAAACGTGCCTGAAGATGAGATCTCCCGGGGCCTTGAGCCCCCTGAAGGGTCGTGGCAGACCACCACGTTGATAGGCCGGGTGTGGAAGGGCAGTAATGCCTTAAGCTAACCGGTACTAATAACCCGTGCGGCTTGACCCCATAACTCGCTGAGGACAGAACAGCGGACAGAGACAAGCAAATCCTGGTCGCTCGAACCGCGCAGGGTTCGCATACACCAACCCACCTTACTTCTTCCTCGCGGCAGCCGCCAGCGGCAGCAGACCTTCTGTCTTCTGTCCTCTGTCCTCTGTCCTCGCTCAACGCCTGACGACCATAGCCCGTTGGCCCCACGCCTTCCCATCCCGAACAGGACCGTGAAACGACGGCACGCCGATGATAGTGTGGATTCCCCATGCGAAAGTAGGTCATCGTCAGGCACCCCTCAATGCACAAGCCCGACCTCCCCGAGGTCGGGCTTGTGCATTTGCGCTGCCGAAAAGCGGTCGCGGACCGGTCAGCGGCGCTTGCCTCCACCGAGCAGCGATCCGAGCACTCCGCGTACGATCTCGCGGCCGACCGTCGAGCCGATGCTCCGCGCGGCGCTCTTCGCTGCGGCCTCCACCATGCTGTCCTTGCGACCACTGCCTGTCATCAGGCCGCCGAGCGAGTCCTTGATCGAGTCCATCCAGCTGCCGCCGGTTGCGGGGGCCTCGCCCGCCGGCTGCCCCGGGGCGGTGGGCGCGCCCGCGGTCCGTGCCTTGAGCCGCTCGTACGCCGACTCGCGATCGACGGTCTGCTCGTAGACCCCGGCCACCAGCGACGCCGCGCGCACCGCGGCCAGTTCGTCGGGCTTCGCGGGACCGATGCGGCTTGCCGGCGGCAGGATGTAGGCGCGCTCGACGACCGAGGGGCGTCCCTTCTCGTCCAGAAGCGAAACCAGCGCCTCGCCGACGCCGAGCTCGGTGATGACCTTCTCGGTGTCGAGCTTGGGATTGGCGCGCATCGTCTCCGCTGCCGCCTTCACCGCCTTCTGGTCGCGCGGCGTGAAGGCGCGCAGTGCGTGCTGGACGCGGTTGCCGAGCTGGCCCAGCACGGTGTCCGGGATGTCGAGCGGATTCTGGGTCACGAAATAGACGCCCACTCCCTTGGAGCGGATGAGGCGCACGACCTGCTCGATCTTGTCCAGCAGCGACTTCGGCGCGTCGGTGAACAGCAGGTGCGCCTCGTCGAAGAAGAACACGAGCTTCGGCTTGTCGCGATCGCCGACCTCGGGCAGCTTCTCGTAGAGCTCGGACAGCAGCCAGAGCAGCAGCGTCGAGTAGAGCTTCGGCGCCGACATCAGCTTGTCGGCGGCCAGGATGTTGACGATTCCCCGTCCGCCGGCGCCGGTCTGCAGCAAATCGTCGACGTTGAGCATCGGTTCGCCGATGAACCGGTCCGCACCCTGTTGCTCGAGTCCGAGGAGCCCGCGCTGGATCGCGCCGATCGACGCCGCCGACACATTGCCGTAGTCGGTCTGGAAGGTGCGCGCATTGTCGCCGACGTGCTGCAGCATCGCCCGCAGGTCCTTGAGGTCGAGCAGCAGCATGCCGTTGTCGTCGGCGATCTTGAACACCAGGTTGAGAACGCCCGACTGGATCTCGTTGAGGTCGAGGATCCGGGAGAGGAGCAGCGGGCCGAGGTCCGAGATGGTCGCCCGGACCGGATGGCCCTTCTCGCCGTAGACGTCCCACAGCGTGGCCGGCGAGCCCGCGAACTGGGGCTCGTCGACGCCGAGGAGCTGCAGGCGCTCCGCGAACTTCGGCGACGTGGCGCCCGGCTGGGTGATTCCCGCGAGGTCGCCCTTGACGTCCGCCATGAACACCGGGACGCCGATTGCCGAGAAGCGCTCGGCCATCACCTGGAGCGTGACCGTCTTGCCGGTGCCGGTGGCGCCGGTGATGAGGCCGTGGCGGTTGGCGAGCGCAGGGAAGGAGCGAGCATTCGATGTCGCCATGCTTGGCGATCAGCAGCGGGTCCGGCATCGGGCGGTTCCTCGGTACAGTTGCGGGGCGCGATGGCAAGTGTAGCCCGATCGACGCGCCGCCGGTCCGCTGCCGCGCACGCCCCCCGGGGCCCGGGCGCGTCGGCCCGGCGTCGCAGGGACGCCGCCCGTCGGCGGCACCGATTCGCTAACCCCTTCAAATTCGATGGATTTTCTGCTATCCTATTGGGCGAAGGTAAGAAGAAAATGGGCTGGGCGCAGCCCATTTTTTATTGGCGAACCGGATTCCGGGAAGCGAACGACGAACGATGGACCTCAACCTGCTGCTCGAGCGCACGCTGCCGCCGCTCGGGTACGAACTCGTGGATGTGGAGTCGACCCCCAAGGGCCGCCTCATCCGCGTCTTCATCGACAAGCCCGAAGGGGTCGACGTCGAGGACTGCGCGCGCGTCAGCCAGCACCTGACGAGGTGGTTCGCCGTCGAGAACGTCGACTTCGACCGGCTCGAGGTGTCGTCGCCCGGCCTCACCGGCCGCTGAAGAAACCGGCCGATTCCGAGCGCTTCGCGGGCCAGGAAGCCGAGCTGCGGATG
>CAWHJY010000022.1:0-343139 GCA_963829775.1 uncultured beta proteobacterium
TACGCGCGCGGCCGGCTCACGACCAGCCGTCGATTATACCGGCCGACGACGGGCTAGCCGCCGGGAGCGTCGGCCACCAGCGCGTAGACGCCCATGGCGGCGAACAGCACCGCCGCGGCGATGCGGATGGCCTTGAACGGAACGCGGCTCGACGCCGCGCGACCCAGCAGCACCACCGGCACGTTGGCGATCAGCATGCCCAGCGTCGTGCCCATCACCACCGCGGCCAGCGCCTCGTACTTGGCGGCGAGGATCACCGTGGCCACCTGGGTCTTGTCGCCCATTTCGGCGAGGAAGAACGCGACCACGGTGATGCCGAACACCCCCCAGCGCGACGTCTCGGGCGGCTGGTCGCCGTCGTCGAGCTTGTCGGGCTTGAGCGCCCACAGCGCGACGATGAAGAACAGGATCGCGACGGTCCAGCGGAGGATGTGGTCGGGAAACATCGCCCGCACCATGCCGCCCATGATGCCCGCGAGCGTGTGGTTGGCCAGCGTCGCGACGAAGATGCCGACGATGATCGGCAGCGGCTTGTTGAACCGGGCAGCGAGGACCAGCGCGAGGAGCTGCGTCTTGTCGCCGATTTCGCCGAGCGCGACGACGGCGGTGGACACGAGGAGGGCTTCGAGCATGCGGGGTCGGTGGGGCGTGGCCGGGGCGGCGGTGCCGCCGGCCCGGGGAGGGCGACGGCCTCGCGGGGGGGGGGCATAACCGCGCGCGGCGCCCCGGGGATGACCGGTACGGCGGCGGCGGGCCCGACGGAAGGCGATGAATTTTAGCATGGGGGGGACTCCGCGGCCTCGGGGTGCCCCCCGACCGGAGGCGCCCCCGGGCGGGCGGGGGGGTGGGTGGAGGGGGCCGACGGGGGCAGCCGCCGGGTGTGGGAAAATGCACTTTCCCCGTTTTTCGGTGTCTGCCCTCCGTGCCCGCGCCTTTCGCCCGCTTGCTTTCCTGCCTTCCCCGCCTTCGCCGGTCCACCGCGGCCTGCGCGGCGGCGTTGGCCGCGCTCGCGTTCGCGGCCGCTTCGGCGGCCGGCGCCGCGCCGGTGCGCACCCCAACGTCGAGGCGGAACTCGTCGCCGAGCGCACCGCGCTGACGCCGGGCCGGCCGCTGACCGTCGCGCTGCGGATGAAGATGCGCGAGGGCTGGCACACGTACTGGCTCAATCCCGGCGATTCGGGACTGCCGACGACGCTGGACTGGAAGCTGCCTCCCGGTGTGATCGCCGGTCCCATCGTCTGGCCGGCGCCGCACGCGCTGCCGGCGGGGCCGCTGATCAACTACGGCTACGAAGGCGAGGTGTTCCACCTGGTCGAGCTCGCGCCGGCGGCCACGCTCGCCACCGGCGCGCCGGTGACGCTCGCCGCCCGCGCCGACTGGCTGGTGTGCAAGGAGACCTGTATCCCCGAGGGCGCGGACCTGACGCTGACGCTGCCGGTCGCCGCCGCGTCGGAGATCGACCCGACGTGGGGCGCGCGGATCGCCGCGACGCGGGCGGCGCTGCCGCAGCCGCTCGCGGGCTGGCGGGCGAGCGCTCGGGGCAACGGGTCCACCATCGCGCTGACGCTGTCGCCGCCGCCGGGGGCGAAGGATCCCGGGACGCTGCTGTTCTTCCCATTCGCCGAAGCGAAGATCGAGCCCTCGGCGCCGCAGAAGTTGGCCCGCGAAGGCGACGCGTTCGTCCTGACGCTGCCCGTGGCGAGCACGCTGGCCGGCGATTTCGGCCGGCTGGCCGGAGTGATCACCGCCGCCAGCGGGTTTTCCGGCGGCGGCAGCGGCGGCAGCACCAGCGCGGCAGGTTCGCCCGGCGGATCCGGCGTCGCCGCGGCGGTCGGCGCCGCGACGCTCGACCTGCCGCTCGCCGGGGCCGTCGTCGCCGGCCCCAAGCCGGCGCTGGCCGCCGCGCCCGCGCTCAACGTCAAGCCAGTCGCCCCCGCCGGCCGCGACATCGGGCTGCTGGCGGCGATCGCCTTCGCCGTCGTCGGCGGGCTGCTCCTCAATCTGATGCCCTGCGTGTTCCCGGTCCTGTCGCTGAAGGTGCTCGGTTTCGCGACGCACCACGACAGCAAGGCGACGCTGCACCGCGAAGCGGTCGCGTTCGCGACCGGCGTCATCGGCACCTTCGTCATTCTCGGTCTGCTGCTCGCGGCGCTGCGCGCGGCCGGCGAGCAGTTGGGTTGGGGCTTCCAGCTGCAGTCGCCGGCGGTGGTCACGGGGCTGGCGCTGCTGTTCTTCGCGCTGGCACTGAACCTCTCCGGCGTGTTCGAATTCGGGATCCTGGCCCCGCAGGGCGTCGCCACCTGGTCGAGCAGGAACCGCACGGTCGACGCCTTCGGCTCCGGTGTGCTGGCGGTCGTCGTCGCGTCGCCGTGCACCGCCCCGTTCATGGGCGCGGCGATGGGTTATGCGCTGACCGGATCGATGGCGACCACGCTGGCCGTGTTCGTCGCGCTCGGCGTCGGCATGGCGCTGCCGTACGTGCTGCTCGCCTGGTTCCCCGGCTGGCGGCGCCGGCTGCCGAAGCCGGGGCCGTGGCTCGAGCGCTTCAAGCAGCTGCTGGCGTTTCCGCTGTACGCGACGGTGATCTGGCTCGCCTGGGTGCTCGGCACGCAGCGCGACAACGACGCCGTGCTGCGCCTGATGGTCGCGCTGCTCGCGCTGGGCTTCGCGCTGTGGGCATGGCGGATCGTCCGCGTCGGCGGCGCGCGCGGCTGGGCGGTCGCGGGGCTCGCGGCGCTGGCTGGGGGCGCCGTCGTGGCCTGGCCGCTGGTCACCGCCGACGCCGACGCGTCGGCCACCGCGGCGCCCGGCGCGAAGACGGGCGCGGTCGACTGGATCCCGTACACGCCGGCGAAGCTGGCCGAAATCACCGGCGGCGACCGGCCGGCCTTCGTCGACTTCACCGCCGCGTGGTGCGTCACCTGTCAGGTCAACAAGAAGCTGGTGCTGACCGACCCGCAGGTGCTGGCGGCACTCGACGGCCGCAACGTCGCGCGGGTGCGCGCCGACTGGACGCGCCGCGACCCGGAGATCACCCGGGCGCTGGCCGCGCTGGGCCGCAACGGCGTGCCCGTCTACGTCCTGTACCGTCCGGGCAAGGAACCTTTGCTGCTGCCGGAAGTCTTGCAACGGCAGACGCTGATCGACGCGCTCGCCACGCTCTGAGCGGCGCGCCAAGGACCGGCCGCCGTGAAATCGCGGCCGGAGCATGGACGGGTTGGCCGGCGCCGTCGCCGCCGCCAGCCTTGCCGCAGCCCCCCACGCTTTCGGGAGAACGACGATGACCGCCCGCCTTTTCGCCCACTTCGCTTTGTTCCGCCGCCGTGCTCGTCGCGCTGGCCCTGCCGCCCGGCGCCGCCTCGGCGGCCGCCCCCGCCCCCGGCACGCCCGCCCCGGCGTTCACGCTCAACGACACGGCCGGTCGGGCCGTGAACCTTGCCGATCACAAGGGCAAGTTCGTCGTGCTCGAGTGGACCAACCCCGAGTGTCCGTTCGTGCAGAAGCACTACGTGTCGAAGAACATGCAGACGCTGCAGAAGGAGGCCGGCGGCAAGGACGTGGTGTGGCTGTCGATCAACTCGACCAACGAGGATCACGGCGAGTACAAGACCGACGAGCAGATGGCGAACTGGATGCGCGCGCAGGGCGCGGCGCCGAAGGCGACGCTGCTCGACGGCAGGAGCACGACCGGGAAGGCGTACGCCGCGAAGACGACGCCGCACATGTTCGTCATCGATCCCTCCGGAAAGATCATCTACAACGGCGCCATCGACGACAAGCGCTCGGCCAATCCCGCCGACACGAAAACGGCGAACAACTACGTCCGCGCCGCGCTGAACGAGTCGATGGCCGGCAAGCCGGTGACGGTGGCGAGCACGACGCCGTACGGCTGCAGCGTCAAGTACTAGGCGGGAAACGCTCCGGCAGTTCCGGCTCGACGGCGCACGCTGCGCTGCCGCCCGCGGGCGGCAGGTTTACAATCCGGCCATGCCCCTCGAGACCTGGCTCGCCTTCTTCGTTGCGTCGTGGCTGATCAGCCTGTCGCCGGGCGCGGGCGCGATTTCCTGCATGGCGGCGGGCATGCGCTTCGGGTTCCGCCGCGCACTGTGGAACATCCTCGGGCTGCAGCTCGGCATCCTGCTGGTGCTGGTCATCGTCGCCGCGGGGCTGGGCGCGCTGCTGGCGGCGTCGACCTACGCGTTCGAGGCGGTGAAGTGGTTCGGCGCCGCGTATCTCGTCTGGCTGGGCGTCCAGCAGTGGCGCGCGCCCGCGGCGCCGATCGACGAAACCGCCGCGCAGTCGTCGCTGGGCGGCACGCCGCGCGAGCTGGTGCTGCGTGGCTTCCTGGTCAACGCGACCAACCCCAAGGGCATCATCTTCATGCTGGCGGTGCTGCCGCAGTTCATCGACCCCGCGCGGCCGCAGGTCGTCCAGTACGCCATCTGCGCGGGGACGCTGTTCTTCACCGACCTCGTGGTGATGGCGGGCTACACGGGGCTCGCCGCGCGCGTGCTGGCCGCGCTCAGGGCGCCGCACCACATCCGCTGGGTCAACCGCACGTTCGGCAGCCTGTTCGTCGCCGCCGGCGCGGTGCTGGCGACGTTCCGCCGGGCGGCGTGACCGGCCGGCAAGGCTTCCGTCAGCGCCCGAACGCCGACTCCATCTCACGTCGGAATCGCACCGCCTCGGCGCCGGCGTCGTGCTCGACGTCGTCCCAGCGCACCGGCGCGTGCGCAGCCACGGCGCGCCTGAGCTTCACGCCGTGCGCGAGGCCCAGCGGCAGGCCGCCCAGCGCCAGCGAAGTCTTCGCCGCCAGCAGCTTGCCGTAGACGGTGAAGCCACCCTCGCCGTCGAGCGTTTCACCCGCGGCAAGCGCACGCTTGGCGGTGGCCACGACGTCGCCGTGCCACGCGACCGGCGCGCCGGTGGGCTCGTTGCGCAGGCCGGCGGACGCCACGCTGATGCCCAGCTCCAGCCCGATCGCGTGGTACGGCTTGTACATCGCGCTGTAGCGGCCGGACGGGTCGGTCGAGAAGCCGTATTCCCGGAAGCAGCGCCGCACGTAGTCCTCGCCGGTCGCGTCGCCGGCGCGGAACGTCACGTAGACGCCCCAGCGCAGATCGCGGAAGACCGGCCGGCCGTCGCGCTCCAGCGACGAGATGACCTCGACCTGTCCGACGTGGTCGAGCTGGCCGCCTTCGTCGCGCGGCCGCAGCACCCGCGGCAGGTCGTCGACGCCGCAGGGCGGAAACGCGAGGCCTTCGGGCGCGGGGACGAGCCCCGTCGCGTTGGCGACCGAGGCCATCTCGATGGCGCTCTTGGTGCCGTCGAGGAACGAGTTGAACATCTGCGCGTTGAAGTCCCCGGCCGCGACCATTTCCGGGGTGAACCCGTAGTGCGGCCACACCGTCGCGGGCGTGGACTCGTGGTACGCGGGCAGGTACTTGGTGCCCTTGCCGGCCGCCACCACCTCGAAGCCCGCCGCGCGGCACCAGTCGACCATCTCGCAGATCAGGGCCGGCTGGTCGCCGTAGGCCAGCGAATACACGACGCCGGCGTCGCGCGCGCGCTGCGCGAGCAGCGGGCCGGCCAGCGCATCGGCCTCGACGTTGACCATCACGATGTGCTTGCCTTCCCGGCAGCACGCCAGCGCATGGCGGATGCCCGCGGCCGGGTTGCCGGTGGCGTCGATGACGATCCCGATCTCCGGCGCCGCGATCAGCGCCATCGCGTCGTCGCCGACGAAGGTCGCGCCGGACTTCGCCGCGGCGGCGAACGACGTGGCGGCGAACCGCCCGGGCGCCCAGCCGGTGCGAGCCAGCGAGGCCTTCGCGCGGTCGGGAGAGAGGTCGGCGATCCCGACGACGTGGATGCCGGGCGTGTGCTTGGCCTGCGCCAGGTACATGGCGCCGAACTTGCCGGCGCCGATCAGGCCGACGGTGAGCGGCCGCCCTTCGGCGGCGCGGGCGAGCAGGAGGCGGTGGAGGTTCACGGGGTGCGGGCGAGGGGAAGGCGGTGGAGGTTCATGGGGTGCGGGTGCCGGTTGCGCGCGCGGCGGCCGGAGGTGCCGGCAGGACGAGCTGCAGCTCGTCGAGCACCTCGCGCACGCCGCCCGCCCCAGGGCGCGCCGCGCGACGATGCCCAGGTCTGCCGCCGCGGCGACGTTGATCGCATTGTCGTCGACGAACAGCGCCCGCTCCGGCGGGACACCGAGCGCGTCGAGCACGTGCAGGAAATACCCGGCGTCGGGCTTCAGCCTGCCGACCGCATACGACGGGAAATTGTGGTGGAAGCGGTCGGGCAGCGACCACTCGCGGGTGAAGCGCTCCCAGTGCAGCTCGTTGGTGTTCGACAGCGACGCGAGCGTGTAGCGCGACGCGAGCGACGCGAGGAGCTCGTCGGCGCCGGCGAAGAGCGCGCGCGGCCACCAGGCGAACTCGGCGAGGAAGTCGTCGCGCCCGACCGGCAGACCGAACTCCTCGATGACGGCGTCGGCGAACTCCTCGCGGGTGCCGTTGCCGGTTTCGTAGCGGCGCACCGCGGGCGAGTGCAGCCACTTCCGCCACAGCTCGTCGGTGGTGCCGAGTCCCGGCGACCACTCGAGCATCCGCTCGACGCCGACCAGCTCGATCAGCACGCCGCCCAGGTCGAACAGGACCGCGTCGATCTGCGGCGCGGCGGCGTCGCGGGCGGAATCCGCGGCAGTCATTGCAGCGCCAGCGCCAGTCCGAGCGGCACGAACAGCACCGAGAGCACGTTGCCGATCAGCACGATCGACGCGACCTTTCCGGGCTCCTGCCGGTACTGCTCGGCGACCATGAAGTTGAGCACCGCCGGCGGCAGGCAGCCGAACAGGATCAGCAGGCCCTGCTGCGCCTTGTCGAGTCCGAGCACCGGCGCCAGCAGCGCCGCCATCGCGATGCCGGTCAGCGGGCAGATGAGGCCCCCGATGACGCCCAGCCGCGCGTCGTCCCAGCGGATCGCGGTGAGACGAACGCCGAGCGAGAGCAGCATCATCGGGATCAGCGCGTCACCGACCATCCTGAACGTGACGCCCAGCACCTCGGGCATGGGCGGGTGGAACGCGGCGAACAGGAAGCCGGCGACGGTCGACCACACCATCGGGTTCTTGAGCAGGCTCCCGAAGCGCGCGTCGTGGTCAATCATCCATGCGCCCAGCGTGAAGTGCAGCAGGTTGGAGATCACGAACAGCGCCACCATCGCGGTGAACCCGGGCGGGCCGAACGCGAGCGCCGCCAGCGGCAGGCCCATGTTGCCGCAGTTGTTGAACATCATCGGCGGCACGAGGGTCCGGTGGTCCACGCGCAGGAGCTTCGCGAAGGGCCAGGCGAGCAGGCCCGATCCCAGCACGACGCCGACGCTGCCCAGCATCAGCAGCCGGTTGTCCCAGATGTCGAACGACTTCGACGACAGCGCCGAGAAGATCAGCGCCGGCGCCAGGACGTTCATGCTGATCCGGTTGACCATCGACATGTCCGGCCTGACCTTGCGGCCGTACAGCCATCCCAGCGCGATGATGGAGAACACCGGCAGGATGATGGCGAGGATGCGTTCCATCAGGCTTCCGGCGGCGCCCGTCGCGGGACCAGGTTGCAGTTCAAAGGATGTACCGGGCGAGGTTTTCGTCGCCGGCGATGCCGGCCAGGCGCTCGTCGACGAACGCGGCGTCGACCAGGATCGTCTCGCCGGTGCGCCGCGCGGCGTGGAAAGACACGTCCTCCAGCAGCCGCTCCATCACCGTGTGCAGCCGCCGCGCGCCGATGTTCTCCTGGCGCTCGTTGACGGCGAAGGCGATCTCGGCCAGCCGCCGGACGCCGTCGTCGCGGAAGTCGAGGTGCACCTGCTCGGTGCCCAGCAGCGCCTCGTACTGGCGGGTCAGGCAGGCGTCGGTCGCGGTGAGGATCTGCTCGAAGTCGCTGACCGACAGCGGCGAGAGCTCGACGCGGATCGGGAAGCGTCCCTGCAGCTCGGGGATGAGATCCGAGGGCTTCGCCAGGTGGAACGCCCCCGACGCGATGAACAGCACGTGGTCGGTGCGGATCATCCCGTACTTGGTCGACACCGACGTGCCCTCGACCAGCGGCAGCAGGTCGCGCTGGACGCCGTGGCGCGAAACGTCGGCGCCCTGGGTCTCCTGGCGGCTCGCGATCTTGTCGATCTCGTCCAGGAACACGATGCCGTTCTGCTCGACGCTCGCCAGCGCCTTGGCCTTGATCTCGTCGTCGTTGAGCAGCTTGCCCGCCTCCTCGTCGGTGAGGAGCTTCAGCGCGTCGGCGACGGTCATCTTCTTGTGCTTGCGCCGGCTGCCGGACATCTGCTGGAACATGCCCTGGATCTGCCCGGTGAGCTCCTCCATCCCGGGCGGCGCCATCATCTCCATCTGCGGCACCGCCAGCGCGACCTCGACCTCGATCTCCCTGTCGTCGAGCGCGCCCTCGCGCAGCATCTTGCGGAACTTCTGCCGCGTGGCCGAGTCGGTGGGCTTCATGTCGTCGAAGTTGACCTCGCGCGCCGGCGGCAGCAGCACGTCGAGCACGCGCTCCTCGGCGGCGTCGGCGGCGCGGTCGCGCACCTTGCGCGACTCGGTCTCGCGCGTCTGCTTGATCGCCGCCTCGGCGAGATCGCGGATGATGGTGTCGACGTCGCGGCCGACGTAGCCGACCTCGGTGAACTTGGTCGCCTCGACCTTGATGAACGGCGCGTCGGCGAGCCGCGCGAGGCGGCGGGCGATCTCCGTCTTCCCGACGCCGGTCGGGCCGATCATCAGTATGTTCTTCGGCGTGATTTCCTGGCGCAGCGGCTCGCCGACCTGCTGCCGGCGCCAGCGGTTGCGCAGCGCGATCGCAACCGCGCGCTTCGCGGCGGCCTGGCCGACGATATGCTTGTCGAGTTCCGAGACGATTTCCTCGGGCGTCATCGCGCTCATCGCGTGCGGTCCTCGTGGACGATGGGGGCATCCGGGGCGCCTGCGGCCCCGGAAAAAAACGGCCGCCCCGCGCGGAGCAGCCGTCCGATTCTACCTCGTCGAGCGGCAGGGTGCGGTGCCGTCCGGTGGCCAGCATCCCCCGCTTCGCTTATCATCACGCGGTTGCCGCGACCACCGTCGCGGCCCATCGCACGCGCGGCTTCCCGGGCACGCGGCGTTCCGGAGGAGATCGAAACATGAGACTTGCCCTGGTCGCGACCGCGGTCGCCGTGCTCGTCGGCGGCTGCGCGTCGATGCAACCCGCCGGTCCGACGGCCGTCGCCGAACTCAAGCCGACCGCAGGCAGCAAGACCGAGGGAACGGTGAGCTTCGCGCAGCGCGGCGACAAGGTCGTCGTCGTCGCGAAGGTGTCGGGCCTCGCGCCCGGCAGCCACGGCTTCCACGTCCACGACAAGGGTGACTGCAGCGCGCCCGACGGCACCAGCGCGGGCGGCCATTTCAACCCGCTCGGGAAGCCACACGCGCATCCGACGTCCGCCGACCGCCACGCCGGCGACATGCCGATGCTCGAGGCGGACGCGGCGGGCAACGCCACGCTGACGGCGACGCTCGACGTCATCACCATCGGCGCCGGCGCCGCGGACATCGTCGGCCGCGGCGTCATCGTGCACAAGGATCCGGACGACTGGAAGACCCAACCGACCGGCAATTCCGGCGCACGCGTCGCCTGCGGCGTCATCAAGCGCACGTGACCCGCTTCCTGCGCCGCCGACGGTGCGCGCTCGCGGCCTGGGCGCTCATCGGCGTCGCGGTTCTTTCGGGGTGCCGCAGCTCGGGCGATCCGGTGCCCGAATCGTTCACGTTCGGCGGCCGGGGCATCGGCGCGCGGCTCAGTCCGGTCTGGGGCAGCGCGGTGACCGGGACGGTGACGTTCGTCCAGCGCGAAGGCCACGTCGCGGTGCTCGCCAACCTCGGCAATGCGTCGGACGGGCGCGAATATCGCGTCGTCATCCACGCGACCGGCAACTGCAGCTCGCCCAATGCGTTCTCGGCCGGGCCGCCGTGGACGCCCCCGGGCGTGGCACCTGACCAGCGACAGATCGTCATCGGCACCAACAGCGACGGCACCGCCCAGATCAGCGCGCGGCTTCCCGGCTGGCGGATCGAGGGTCCCGACGGAATCCGGGGGCGTTCGGTCGTCGTTCACGAAGGCGCGGTCGGTTCGCTCGAGGCCCAGCCGGGCGTCAGGAACAACCGGGTTGCCTGCGGCGTTGTCGACCAATTGAAGGGCATCACGTTCTAGCGGCGCCGGCATCCCGCGCGCGGCAGTTCACCTGCCGCGGCGCGTGCCGGCGCCCCAACCGGAGACACGATGGGTTTTCTCGCCGACAAGAATACTGATCACCGGCATACTTTCCAGCCGGTCGATCGCCTACGGCGTCGCGAAGGCGTGCGCGCGCGAGGGGGCGACCATCGCCTTCACCTACGTCAACGACGAGCTGCGCGACCGCGTGGTGAAGGTCGCGGTCGAGTTCGGCGCGTGTCCGGTGCTGCCGTGCGACGTGACCCGCGACGACGACATCGACGCGCTGTTCGCCTCGCTGCAACGCGAGTGGGCGGGCTCGACGGCATGCTGCATTCGATTGCCTACGCGCCGCGCGAGGCGCTGGCCGGCGACTACCTCAACGCCATTTCGCGCGCCGCGTTCGCGACAGCGCACGACATCAGCTCGTACAGCTTCGCGGCGCTGGCCAAGGGCGCGCGGCCGCTGCTGCAGGGCCGCCCCGCGTCGTTGCTGACGCTGACTTATCTCGGGGCGCAGCGCGCGCTGCCGAACTACAACCTGATGGGACTGGCCAAGGCGTCGCTCGAGGCCAACGTCCGGTACCTCGCCGCCTGCCTCGGCCCCGAGGGGATCCGCGTCAACGGCATCTCGGCCGGGCCGATCAAGACGCTGGCGGCCGCCGGCATTGGCGGCTTCTCGAAGATCTTCGGCTTCGTCGAGCGCAATGCGCCATTGCGGCGCAACGTGACCATCGACGAGGTCGGCAACGTCGCCGCGTTCTATTTCTCCGAGCCTGGCCAGCGCCATCACCGGAGAAATCACCTATGTCGACGCGGGCTTTTCGAAGGTTTCGGTGGCGGCGGGGATCGCCGACGACTGATGCCGCGGCGCGCGGTCGTCGGCCGATGCTGACGCGGTCCGTCGCGCACGCGCGGCGCCGGGATCCGCGCGCGCGGGGCGGCAATGGCTGAACTCCGGCGTACGACGTCGTCGTCCTCGGAGGCGGCCACAACGGCCTGACCTGCGCCGCCTACCTCGCGGGCGCCGGCCTGTCGGTATGCGTGGTCGAGCGGCGCCCCGTGCTGGGCGGCGCGGCGGTGACCGAGGAATTCCATCCGGCTTCCGCAACTCGACGGCGAGCTACACCGTCAGCCTGCTGAACCCGCGCGTGATCCGCGACCTGAACCTCGTGGCGCACGGCCTCGAGGTGATCGAGCGGCCGTTCTCGAATTTTCTTCCCCTCGGCAACGCGCCGGGCAACTATTCTCAAGGTCGGCGGCGGGCTCGCGGCGACCCGGGCCGAGGTCGCGAAAATTCTCCCGCCGCGACGCCGAGGCGCTGCCGGCCTACTCACGCGATGCTCGAGCGCGTTGCGGCGGTGCTGCGCGACCTGCTCGCTGGGCGACGCCGCCCAACGTCGGCGGCGGCGGCGAACTCGCGACCTGCTCGACGCCTGGAAGGTGGCGAAGCGCTTCCGCGGCTCGACCTCGCCGGCGCGCCGGACGTGCTCGACCTCTTCACCATGACCGCCGATGGCTCGCTCGACCGGTGGTTCGAGTCCGCCCCGATCAAGGCCCGCTTCGGCTTCGACAGCGTCGTGGGCCTTCGGCGCAGCCCGTGACACGCCCGGCTCCGCCTACGTGCTGTCATCACGTCTTCGGCGAGGTGACGGCAAAGCCGGGACACTGGGGCCATGCCGTCGGCGGCATGGGCGCGATCACGCAGGCGTGGCGTGCCGAATGCGCAGCGCGCGGCGCCGACCATGCGCACCTTCGGCGCCGGTCGCGGCGCGTCTCCGTGGTGCGTGATGGCCGCGCCGCCGGCGTCGACACTCGAAAGCGGGGAGGTCGCTCGCGGCCCGGCGCGTGGCCGCCAACGTCAATCCGCGCCTGCGTGTTGCGAGCGGATGGTCCCGGCGGACGCGGTGCCGCCCGATTTCCGGGCGCGGATCGCCGGTACAAATGCGGCTCGGGCACGTTCCGGATGAACGTCGCGCTTGTCCGCGCTGCCCGATTTCTCCGTGCCTGCCCGGGAGCGTCCGCGCCAGCCGGCCACCACGGCCAGCGGCATCGTCGTGGTGCGGCCGACGCCTCGCGTACATGGAGCGCGCGTTCTCTCGACGCCAGGATCGCAAGGCTGGTCGCGCCGGCCGATCGTCGAGGTGCTGATCCCGTCGGTCGTTCGACGACTCGCTGGCGCCGGCGGGCATGCACGTCGCGAGCCTGTTCTGCCAGCACGTCCATCCGGACCTGCCCTCCGTGCAGCCGGGTCGAACCTGGGACCGACGCGCGACGGGTGGCGGACCTGATGATCGCCACCGTCAACGAGGTCGCGCCGAACTTCCGCGCGAGCGTACTGGGCCGGCGGGCGCTTACGCCGCTCGATCTCGAGCGCGAATTCGGCCTCGTCGGCGGCGACATCTTCCACGGCGCGCTGTCGCTCGACCAGCTGTTCAGCGCGCGGCCCGTGCTGGGCCACGGCAACTACCGCATGCCGGTGGCCGGCCTGTTACCTGGTGCGGTTCCGGCGCGCATCCCGGCGGCGGCGTGACCGGCGTGCCCGGGGATGAACGCCGCGCGGGAGCTGCTGCTCGACGCGCGCCGGCGCCGTCAGCGGCGCGGAGGCTGACCCGTCGGGGCCCAAGTGGCGGGGAGCCCCGACGTCGTGCCGGGTTACCGGCGGATAAAGGCGAAGCCGGCCTGTAAGCCGGGTTCTGTTACGGCACCTTGCGGTGCTATGACCGTCATTCTTCTGGGCCCGACGTTGCCGTCGGGCTCGAGCCACCTACCCGCGGACTCGGCGAGCAGCGTCATCGTCCGCCTATTTGGTGTTGCTCCGGATGGAGGTTGCCGCGTTTCACCCGCTCCGGCCTCGGTGTGACCCTCGTCCGGAGCGACTCGTCTCTGTGGCCCTGTTCCGCGCTTTGGTCAACCGCGCTAACGGCGACGTATGGCGTCCGGGCGTTACCCGGCATCCCGCTCTGTGGAGCCCGGACTTCCTCCCCCGCGCGAACGCGGGAGCGACGATCCGGCCGACTTCGCTGCGCTAGGATAGCACCTGGGCCGCGGGGGCGGCGGTCAGCAGGCCAGCCGCCAGCGGACGGCCTCGCCGGCGGCCAGCGGCACGATGGTGTGCTCGCCGTAGGGGTACGCGGCCGGGAGCGTACAGGACTCGCGCACCAGCTCGACCGTGTCGGCGTGGCGGGGCAGGCCGTAGAAGTCGGCGCCGAAGCAGCTCGCGAAGCCCTCCAGCCGGTCGAGCGCGCCGGCGTCCTCGATGCCGGCGTAGAACTTCAATGCCGCGGGCACCGAGTAGCAGCCCGCGCAGCCGCAGGCGTTCTCCTTGGTGTGCCGCGCGTGCGGCGCGCTGTCGGTGCCGAGGAAGAACTTCGGACTGCCCGACGTCGCCGCCGCCACCATTGCCTGCCGGTGCGCTTCGCGCCCGAGCGCCGGGCAGGCGGAAAAAGAAATGCGGGCGGATGCCGCCGGCGAACAGCGCGTTGCGCGACCAGAGCAGGTGCTGCGGCGTCACGGTTGCCGCCACGTTCGCCGGCGCGGCCGCGACGAACTGCGCCGCCTGGCTTCCGTCGTGATGTGCTCGAGCACGATCTTGAGCGCCGGGAAGTCTCGCACGACGCCGGCCGAGCAGGCGGTCGACGAACACGCGCTCGCGGTCGAACACGTCGACGTCGGCTCGGTGACTTCGCCGTGCAACGACAGCACGACGCGATGGCGCTCCATTGCGGCGAGCGCCGGATACGCGCGCTCCAGAGCCGTCACGCCCGAATCCGAGTTCGTCGTCGCGCCGGCGGGGTAGTACTTGATTGCGTGGACGAACCCGGACGCCTTGGCGGCGGCGATCTCGGCAGCCGGCGTGTTGGCGGTGAGATAGAGCGTCATCAGCGGCTCGAACCGGCTGCCACCCGGCAGCGCCGCCACGATCCGCGCGCGGTAGGCGGCGGCCTGCGCGACCGTCGTGACCGGCGGTTTGAGATTGGGCATGATGATTGCTCGCCCGAACACGCGAGCGGTCGCGCCAACCACCGCCGCCAGGCCGGCGCCGTCCCGCAGGTGGACGTGCCAGTCGTCGGGGCGGGCGAGGGTGATGCGGGCGGGGCCGGAAGTCATGGGTGCTGAGCGGCAGGGCGTTGATTTTTTTCGATTATACGGTCATGCCCCGCCGCCGTCCCCGGCCGTGGGCGTGGTGGCCGGGAACATGGCGGTGCGCGCCGCTTGCGGGATATAATCGAACGTTTATGGGGAGCGGTCGGCCGGGGCGGAATCCGGCCGGCGCGGCAACCCCGGCAACCGAGGCAACCGAGGTCATCGATGGCAGCTACCAAAACATCCGCCGTTAGAGCAACCCCCGCCGCGTCCGCCCCGGTCGCGCCCCGGAAGGTCAAGGTCCTCACCGAGGAAGACCTGCTGAAGGCGCCGGAGAAGGACTACATGAACGACGCGCAGCTCGCGTTCTTCAAGGCGCGCCTGGTCGACTTGCGCGACCAGCTGCTCAACAACGCCGACGACACCGGCCAGCATCTGCGCGAGAACGAGGTCACGACCGATCCGTCGGACCGTGCGACGCTGGAAGAGGAATACACCCTCGAGTTGCGCACGCGCGACCGCGAGCGCAAGCTGCTGAAGAAGGTCGAGAAGTCGCTGCGGCTGATCGACGAAGGAAGCTACGGCTACTGTGAGGAAACGGGCGAGCCGATCGGCGTCGCCCGGCTGCTCGCGCGGCCCACCGCCACGCTGTCGCTTGAAGCGCAGGAGCGCCGCGAACGCGTCCAGAAGATGTACGGGGATTGACGTCCCGTCCCACCCCTACGGAGTCCGACACCATGGCCGAACCCTTTGTCCTCCCGCCGCTGCCCTATGCCGGCACCGCCCTTGCCCCGCACATCTCGGAAGAGACGCTGAACTTCCACTATGGCAAGCACCATCAGGCCTATGTCACCAACCTGAACGGCCTGGTCAAGGACACCCCTCTCGAAGGCGCGTCGCTGGAAGAGGTCATCAAGGACTCGGCCGGCGACAAGGCCGAAGGCGGCTATCTTCAACAACTCGGCGCAGGTGTGGAACCACACGTTCTACTGGCACTCGATGAAACCCGGACGGCGGCGGCAAGCCGCACGGCAAGGTGGCCGAGCTGATCGACGTGATCTCGGCGGCTACGACAATTTCGTGAAGGAGTTCAAGGCCGCGAGGCGCGACGCAGTTCGGCTCCGGCTGGGCCTGGCTTTCGTCGAAGGGCGGCAAGCTGGTGGTCAGCAAGACGCCGAACGCCGAGACGCCGTTGACGGAGGCCGGCACGACGCCGCTGCTGACGATGGATGTCTGGGAGCACGCCTATTATCTGGACTACCAGAACCGGCGCCCCGATTACGTGAACGCGCTGATCGACAAGCTGCTCAACTGGGATTTCGCCGCCGAGAACCTGGCGAAGGCCTGAACCCGCGCCCGCGAACGCGGGGTCGCGGCACAGCGAACGGCCGGGCAACCGGCCGTTCCGCTTTCGACGTGCGGCGTGGCCGGCGTCGTGCGGGCGGCGGCGCGGCGCCACGCCGTTCCCGGGTCCCGCCGAGACCCGCCCTCGCTTGTCGGATCGCCATGACGGGAACATAATCAAGCACTTGGTTTCCATGCGTTTCCCGTCCTGCGGGGGCGGGCCGGAATCCCCTACCGATGGCCCTTTTCTCCAAACCTCCCGCGAAGAAGCCGGAGCCGCATCGGCCCGACCCCAAGGCCCGCGGCCCCGCGCCCGCACGACCGGTGTCGGCGCGCGAGCTCGCCGCGCAGGCCGACTCCCGCTCGGGGGAGCGCGGACGAACGCAGCCGGCGCAAGCCGACATCACGGTGACGGGCGCGAGCCTGATGGAGTTCTCGCCGGCGCAGCCCGCGTTCGAGGTGGCGCAGGCCAACCCGGGGCTGTGCGCGGTGCTCGAGAACGCCGCGCTGCTCTTCGCGAGCGGCCAGGCGCAGCCGGCGCGCGCGCTGCTCGAGCAGGGCGTCATCGGCGATCACGACACCAGGCTCTCGCCGCTCGCCTGGCTGGCGCTGTTCGACGTCCTGCAGCGCGCCGGCGATCGCGCGGCGTTCGACCAGTACGCGCTGCAGTACGTCGTGCAATTCGAGCGCTCGGCGCCGCCCTGGGAGGAACGCGCCAGGCCGCAGGCGGGGCTGCGGCCGGTGGCGGGGGGCTACATCGGCGTCACCGGCAAGCTCACCGCGGCCAGCGCGCCGCAGCTCGAGGGGCTGAAGCGCGCGATCGAGAAGGGCGTGCCGCAGGCGCGGCTGGACTTCGCGTCGGTCACCGGCTTCGACGACGCCGGCGCCAAGCTGCTCGCGGATGCGCTCGCGTTCGCGCGACGCAAGCGCTTTCCGCTGCTGCTGCAACGCGCGGAGCGGCTGAAGCCGGTGCTCGACATCGCCATCCGCCGCGGACGCGAAGGGGGCGAGGGGTCGTGGCAGCTCGCGCTCGAGCTGCTCCAGTGGTCGCACAACCAGCAGGCTTTCGACGATCGCGCGGTCGAGTACGCGGTGGCGTTCGAGATGTCCCCGCCGTCGTGGGAGCCCCCGGTCGACGTCACGCCGCCGGAATCGCCTGCCGCGCCCGATGCGCCGTCCGCCGACGGCGCCGAAGCCGCCGCGATCGATCCGGACGCCGAAATGCTGGCGTGGAGCGGCGCGATGACCGGGTCGATGCCGCCACAGCTCGTCAAGCTGCAGGAATTCGCCGCCGGGCGCGCCATCATCCCGGTCGACATGACCGAGGTGGAGCGCGTCGACTTCGTCTGCGCCGGGGCGCTGCTCAACGCGGTCCACCGGATCGAGCAGCAGCGGAAGGCGGTGCAAATCGTCGGCGCGACGCCGATCGTCCGCGCGTTGCTGCTGCTCATCGGCATTTCACCCCGCCATTTCGTGAAGAAGGCAGACTAGCCCTTCGGTCCGGGGCGAGCCCCCGCGGCGGGCCGTGGCGCCCCGGCCCCCGTGGCCGGACGCCGCCTTCCCGGGACGCCGGACGGCGCCGCGCACCGGGGCCGCGCCGACCCCCCCGACCCCGATCCCGACGCAACCATCCCGGCCAACGCCGGTCTCAACCACCAGTCACCGGTCACGATCCCGACACCCCATGGAGCAGTTCCACGGCACCACGATCCTCTCCGTCCGCCGCGACGGCGCGGTTGCGCTCGGCGGCGACGGCCAGGTCACGCTCGGCGCGGTCGTGATCAAGTCGACCGCGCGCAAGGTCCGGCGGATCTACCACGACCGCGTGCTCGCGGGATTCGCGGGCGCGACGGCGGATGCGTTCACGCTGTTCGAGCGCTTCGAAGCCAAGCTCGACAAGCATCAGGGCCACCTGACGCGGTCCGCCGTGGAGCTTGCCAAGGACTGGCGGTCCGACCGCGTCCTGCGCCGGCTCGAGGCGATGCTGGCGGTGGCCGATCTCACCGCGTCGCTGGTCATCACCGGCAACGGCGACGTGCTCGAGCCCGAGCACGGCATCGTCGCGATCGGCTCGGGCGGACCCTACGCGCAGGCCGCCGCGAAGGCGCTGCTCGACAACACCGCGCTTCCCGCCGCCGCCATCGTCAAGCAGGCGCTGACGATCGCCGGCGACCTGTGCATCTACACCAACCAGCAGCACACGATCGAGACGCTGCCGATGGAGTCCGCTGCATGAGCCCGCCGGGCCGTCCCAAGGGCGAATACCGGAGTGCGCAGCACGAAGGTGGTCCGGCGAGCGCGGCCGCCCCCTACGACGTCGTGATCGCCGGGGCCGGGCTCGTCGGCCTCGCGCTCGCTCCGGCGCTCGCGCGCTCCGGCCTGCGCGTGGCGCTCGCCGACCGCGTCGCGGTGGCCGCGCCCGACATCGCCGCCGACGCCGACGACGACTGGGATGCGCGCGTGTATGCGATCAGCCCGGCGAGCGCGGCGTTCCTCCACTCGCTGGGCGCATGGCAGTCGCTGCCCTGCGCGCGGATCGCCGCCGTCGAATCCATGCAGGTCACCGGTGACCGCGGCGCGGAACTGGCGTTTTCGGCGTGGGATCTCGGCGAGCGCGCGCTCGCGTGGATCGTCGAGGAACGCGCGCTCAGGGCCGCGCTGGTGCCGGCGGTGCGCGCCGCGGGTGTGGACACCTTCGCGCCGGCGACCTTCACCGCGTTCGCCGCGTCGTCCGATTCGGCGCGGCTCGACCTCGCCGACGGCGGCAGCCTCTCGGCGCGGCTCGTCGTCGCGGCCGACGGGATCCGCTCGTGGGTCCGCGGCGCCGCCGGGCTCGACGCGCCGGCGCGGCCGTACGGCCAGACGGCGGTCGTCGCCAATTTCGCCTGCGAGCGTGCGCATCATGGCGTCGCCCGGCAATGGTTCCGCGACGACGGCGGCATTCTCGCGTGGCTTCCGCTGCCGGGTCGCCGGGTGTCGATCGTCTGGTCGGCGCCCGAAGCGCTCGCGCATGAGTTGCTGGCGCTCACGCCGGTCGAACTCGCGCAGCGCGTCGCCGACGCCGGGGCCCGCGCCCTGGGCGATCTCGCATGCCTCACCCCGGCGGCCGGCTTTCCGCTGCAGCTGCTGAAGCTGCCCGCGATCACCGGACATCGGCTGGCGCTCGTCGGCGACGCCGCGCACGGCGTGCACCCGCTTGCCGGCCAGGGCGTCAACCTGGGCTTTGGCGACGCCGAGGCGCTGGCCGCGGTCCTCGCGGAGCGCGGCCCCGTGCGCGATGTCGGCGCCCCCATCCTGCTCGACCGCTTTGCCCGCCGGCGCGCGTTGCCGGTGGCGGCGATGCAGGGCGTCACCGACGGACTCGCGCGGCTGTTCGGCGCGCGGGAACCCTGGGTGGCCAGCCTGCGCAACCACGGCCTCGCGGCCGTCGAACGACTTCCCCTCGTCAAGCGCCTGTTGGCGCAACCCGCGCTGCACTGATGGCGCCCATTGCCGGAGATCTGCCCGTGTTCACATTCGCCACCCTTCGTCGCTCCGCCGCCTTGCTGGCGCTGGCGCTCCTCGCACCGATCGCCCTTGCGCAGCCCGCGCCGGAGCGCCCGCCCACCGCCGAGGCGGCGGCGCTCAAGAAGCTGCTCGAGCAGCGCTTTCCCGGGGCGCCGATCACCAACGTTTCCAAGACGGCCTACGGCGGACTGTACGAGGCGCTGCTCGAGGACCGGCTCATCTACACCGACGCCAAGGCGAGCTACATCCTCATCGGCAACCTCTACGACGCCGCCTCCAAGCGCAACCTGACCGAGGAACGCCAGCGCAAGCTCAACCGCGTGGCGTGGGATCAGCTGCCGTTGGACCTCGCGATCAAGAAGGTCAAGGGCACCGGTGCGCGGAAGCTCGCGGTCTTCTCCGACGCCGACTGCCCGTTCTGCGCGCGACTGGAGAACGACCTCAAGTCGATCGACAACGTGACGATCTACACCTTCCTGTTCCCGATCGACCAGCTGCACCCGGACGCCGCGCGCAAGTCGCGCCAGATCTGGTGCGCCCCCGACCGCCAGAAGGCCTGGGACGCATTCTTCGAGAACGGCACGCTGCCGGACAACAAGGGTGACTGCAAGGATCCGATCCAGGCCACCGCCGCGCTCGGGCAGAAGCTGCGCGTGACCGCGACGCCGACGCTGGTGTTCGCCGACGGTTCCGTCATCCCGGGCGCGCTGCCGGCGCAGCAGCTCGAGACGGAGTTCGCCAACGCCGAAGCCGAGCTGAAGAAGCTCGCGGCGGCGAAGAAGTAGCGGCACCGCCGACCCGCGGCCGCCCGGTTCGCCGGGCGGCGTCCGGCGGATGCGCGTGCCGAAGGCGCCTCGCCTGCGGCGCCGCCCTCGCCACCTGCCCGCGCGGCGCCCGCCGCGCCGCCCGACCCAACGAACCCGCACCGGGAGAACCCGCCGATGGCCATCATCGACTTCCTCAAGAAACAGTTCATCGACATCATCGAGTGGACCGACGACTCGCGCGACACGCTGTCGTACCGGTTCCCCGACGAGGACAAGGAAATCAAGAACGGCGCGCAGCTGATCGTGCGCGAATCCCAGCTCGCGCAGTTCGTCTACGTCGGCGAGTTCGGCGACCAGTTCGGTCCGGGCAAGCACACGCTCTCGACCGACAACATCCCGATCCTGACCAACCTCAAGAGCTGGAAGTACGCGCTCCAGAGCCCGTTCAAGGCCGACGTCTACTACGTCGTCACCCGGGTGTTCACCGGCAACAAGTGGGGCACGGCGAACCCGGTCATGATGCGCGACGCCGACTTCGGCATCGTGCGGCTGCGCGCCTACGGCACCTACGACTTCCGCATCGTCGACGCGAGGAAGTTCCTGAAGGAGGTCGCGGGCACCGACCACCACTTCCGGCTGGACGAGTTCGCCGACACCATGCGCTCGCGGCTGGTCAGCGTCTTCTCCGACGCCCTGGCCGAGGCGAAGATCCCGGCGCTCGACGTCGCGTCGCGCTACGGCGAGCTCGGCGAGGCGCTGCTGCCGCTGATCAACCCGGTCATCGGCGCCAAGTACGGCCTCGAGATGACGTCGTTCATCGTCGAGAACGTGTCGGTGCCGCCCGAGGTCGAGCAGGCGATCGACAAGCGCTCGAGCATGGCTGCGGTCGGCAACCTGAACGACTACGTCAAGTTCCAGATGGCGCAGGGCATGGAGAAGGGCGGCACCGGCGGCGCCGGCGGCATGGCGGCCGAGATGGCCGTCGGCATGGCGATGGCGCAGCAGATGATGAACCAGCAGGGCGGGTTGATGGCGCAGACGACTCCCGGCGTCGCCGCGCCGGCGACGGCCGCGGCGGCCGCCGGCGGCGCCGAGCTCTTCACGCCGGCGCAGGTCGCGCAGCGCCTCGGCGTGACCGAGGCCGACGTCGTCGCGACCCTCGAGTCGGGGGACCTCAAGGGCAAGAAGATCGGCACGCAGTGGCGCGTCACGCGGGCCGCGGTCGACGCGTTCCTCGCGTCATGAGCGGAAGCGGGGCGGCGGCGGCGCGCTGCTCGCGCTGGCGGGAACCGCGCTCGCGGCGGCTGCGTTCGCGCTGGGGCCGGGGGCGACCGGAACGGCGCGGGCGCAGGATCCGCGCGCGGCCGACGCCCAGCGCGCCGCGCGCGACTGGCTCGCGCTCATCGATCGCTTCGACAGCGTCGGCTCGCGCGAGACCGCCGGCAAGCGGTTCAAGGACGCGATGACGGCCGACGAATGGTCGCAGGCGCTGCGCCGCGAGCGCAGCCCGCTCGGGACGCTGGAGCAGCGCACGCTGCTGCAGACGCTGTTCGAGAAGTCCTTCGGCGGCCTCCCGGACGGGGACTACGCGCTGGTCACGTTCCGCTCGGCGTACTCCAACCGCTCCGACGTGCGCGAATCGGTGACGCTCGAGCGCGAGGCCGACGGCCGCTGGCGGGTGATCGGCTACTTCCTGCGCTGACCGTCCGATGAGCGAGACGGTTGCGCTGTCGCGGTTCACCTGCCCCGCCTGCGGCGGCGAGGCGAACTGGAATCCGGCCAGGCAGCAGCTGATCTGCCCGTTCTGCGGAACCGAATCGCCGGCGGTGATCGACGCCAGCGGCGCCATCGTCGAGCATGATCTCGTCCGTGAGCTGCGCGGCATCACCGATGACAAGCGCGGCTTCGATACCGAGCGGCGGCAGGTCCGCTGCCAGAGCTGCCGCGCGATCTCGCTGTTCGATCCGAAGCGGCAGGCGCAGAACTGCGAATTCTGCGGCTCGGCGCAGCTCGTGCCCTACGCCGAGGCGAAGCCCGGGTTCAGCCCCGAGAGCGTGCTGCCGTTCAAGGTGAGCGCCACCGACGCCCGCGACCGCATCCGCGCCTGGTACGGCAAGCTGTGGCTCGCGCCGTCGGCGCTGAAGCGGAAGGCGCTCACCGACACCGTGCGCGGCGTGTACCTGCCCTACTGGACCTTCGACGCGCGCGTCGACGCCGCGTGGACCGCGGAGGCCGGGCACTACTACTACACGACCGAGACCTACAGCGAAGGCGGACAGACGCGCACCCGGCAGGTGCAGCACGTGCGCTGGGAGCCTGCGGCCGGGCGCCTCAACCACTTCTTCGACGACGACCTCGTTTGCGCGTCGGTCGGCGTGCACCCGGGGCTGCTGCGTGCGATCGAGCCGTTTCCGACGGCCGAGCTCAAGCCCTACGACCCCGGCTACGTCGCGGGCTGGGTCGTCGAGCGCTACCAGATCGACCTCGTCGCGGCGGCGCAGCACGCGCGCGACGCGATGGACGCGAAGGTCCGCGCGATGTGCGCCGCGCAGGTGCCCGGCGACACCCACCGCAACCTGCAGGTGCGCGTCGACTACGGTGGCCAGACCTTCAAGCACATCCTGGCGCCGGTGTGGCTGCTGTCGTACAACTACGGCAGCAAGGCCTACCAGTGCGTGATGAACGGCGTGACTGGCGCCGTCCGCGGCGAGTACCCGAAGAGCGCGTGGAAGGTGGCGCTGGTCGTGCTGGCGCTGTTCGTCGGCATCCTCATCTTCATGTCGCTCGGCGGCCGGCGGTGAGGCGAACCGTGGCCGCGGCGCCGCCCGACACCGAAGCTCCCGCGCTCGCCGCCCTGTGCGCGCGCTCCGCGCCCGACGCGTTTTCCGCCACCGCACGCGCCACCGCCACCGCCGCCGTCCCGGTGCGGTTGCCGCACCCCCGCCGGTCGCGGCCCTTGCGGCGTTGGCCCGGGCCCGCGGGCTCGCGTTGCCCGACGGCCGTCCGCTGACGTTCGCGCCGCTGCGGGCGGGCGCCTCCGGCCAGGCGATGACGGCGCTGGACTGGGAGCGCGCAATCGCCGAGACCGCGTGCGTCCGGCTGCGCGAGGGTTCGTGGCACGACGCCTTCAACGCGCTCGCCTGGCTCGCGTTTCCGCGCACCAGGGCGGCGTTGAATGCGGTCCATGTCGCGGCCGGCGCCGCGGACGTCCGACCGGGCGCCGCGGAGGTCCGACCGGGGGCGCGCCTCGGACGGCACCGTGCGGCCCCGCGGCCGCGCCATCGCGTGGCGGCAACGGCAGGAGCCGCCCGCGCGACGCCGCGACGCTGCTCGACGAATCCGGCATCCTGGTCGCGTGCGCCGATGAAGGTCTCGTCGCCGCGTGGCGCGAGCATCGCTGGCGCGACGCCTTCGGCGATGCCGCGCGCGTCGGCGCGTCGCTCGCGGCGTGGGTCGTCGGCCACGGCGTGCTGGACAAGCTGCGCGCGCCGTTCCCCAGGCTGACGGCGAAGGCGCTGGTGCTGCCGGTGGCGCCGTCGGCGCTGCCCGGCGGGCACGAAGCGCGGCGCGCCGCCGTCGACCACCGCGCCGCCGAGTGGATCGCCGCGCGCGGCGCGGCGTTCACGCCCGACGACCTCGTGCCGCTGCCGCTCGCCGCGCTCCCCGCGCTGCAATGGCCCCCCTCGGCCGGGCAGCCGCCGATGTCCGCCGATCCGCGGCGCTTCGACGACTTCTCCGTATTCCGGCCGGCGCGCCGTCGCGCGATGGCGGCGACCTGAACCCGTGGCGACCCCGATCCTCGACGATTCGACGTCCCGCGCGCTGGTACGCGTGCTGGCCGGTCTCGGCATCGCTGCCGGCGCGCTGCTGTTCGTGCTGAAGGCGCCCGGGCCGTTCACGCTGTCCACCCACCTGTTCGCGCTGTGGCTGGTGCTGCCGTGGCTCGTCACGCTCGCGCTGACGCTGCGCGGGTATCTGCGCGGCCTGCTCACCGCGGCGGTGCTGATGGCGGGCTTCGAGCTCGTCGCGTTCTACGTCACCTTTCTCGCGCCCCGCGGCTCGACCTCGGCGCTCATCTACGCGGTGAAGCCGGTCTGGCAGCTCGGTCTCCTGGGCGCGTCGCTGATGTCCACCGCCATTCTCGATCACCTGCGGCGCCGATCGCCGCCGAAGGACCGCCCGTGAGCCGTGCCGCGATCGTCACCGGAGTCTCGAAGGGGCTGGGCGAAGCGCTGGCCGCCGCGTTGCTGGCGCGCGGCTGGCAGGTGACCGGCGTCGGCCGCAGTGCCGCGGCGCGTCTGGCGGCGGCCGGCCCGGCGTTCCGCCTGGTCGCGTGCGATCTTGCCGACCTCGACCGTCTCGACGCGGCACTCGGTCCGGCGTTCGCGGCGATCGCCGCGGCGCGCCCGTCGGCGGTGTGCCTCGTCAACAACGCGGCGACCGCCGAGCCGGTCGGCGTCGCCGGCGAGCTCGACGCGGCGGCGCTCGTCCGCGCGCTCGGCGTCAACCTGGCCGCACCGGCGGTCGTCGCCAACGCCTTCGTGCGCCATTGCGTGACCGCGCTGACCGGCGCCGATTGCCGCGTCATCAACATCTCGTCGGGTGCCGCGGTACGGGCGATTCCCGGCGCGGGCGCGTACTCGATCGGCAAGGCGGGCCTGGAGATGCTGACGAAGATGCTCGATGCCGACGTCGCGGCGCCCGGGTTCCGCGCGGTGACGCTGCGCCCGGGAATCATCGACACGCCGATGCAGGAATCGCTGCGCGCCAGGAGCGACGCCGAGCTGCCGTCGGCGCCGATGTTCCGCGAGTTCCACGCCAGCGGAAAGCTGGTCGCTCCCGATGTTCTCGCCGCGAAGATCGTCGCGCGGCTGCTCGAGGCGCCGGTCGAGCGCGGGCGGACGTACGACGCTACGGAGCTGTGAGCCCGGCGACCGCGCCGGGCAGCTCGGCCGGCGTCGCGGCGAACGCCTGCGCCCCGGCGGCCTCCAGCTCCGTCCGCGAGCCGTAGCCCCACAGCACGCCCACGGCGCGCACGCGGTTCGCGCGCGCCGCATCGATGTCGTGGTGGCGATCGCCGACCATCGTGCAGGCCGCGGCGTCGAGCCCCTCGCGCGCGAGGAGATGCGCCATCAGCCTCGCCTTGTCGTCGAGCGTGCCCGCGAGGTCGGCGCCGTAGACACCGGCGAGCCGCGGCGCGAGGTCGAACCGGGCGACGATCCGCTCGGCGTAGGGCTGCGGCTTCGACGTGCACAGGAACAGCCGCGCGCCGCCGGCGGCCAGCGCGTCGAGCGCGTCGTGGACGCCGGCGTAGACGAAGTTCTCCTGCCAGCCGACGTCGGCGTAGCGGGCGCGGTAGTGGGCGAGCGCGCGTTCGACGGTCGCGGCCTCGGTGGTGGCGAGCAGCCGCGCGAACGACGTGCGCAGCGGCGGCCCGATGCAGGCGGCCAGCGCCGCCGCGTCGGGCGCCGGCGCGCCCAGTGCCGCCAGCGCATGGACGATCGAGCGGGTGATGCCGTCGTGGTTGTCGGTCAGCGTGCCGTCGAGGTCGAGCAGCACGGTGCGCCGCATGGTCGCGCCGGTCACGAGCGGCGGTGCGCGCCGTTGGCGATTCGGCCGGGCCGTCGGGCGGGAGTTCACCGAACCCGCCGCGTGCTCAGCTGCCGCCGCGGCGCAGCACGAAGTGGTAGTCGAGCATGGCGCCGGCGGCGCCGGCCTCCCACATCAGGCAGTAATCCTGCGCGACCGTGGGCTGGAAGACGCCGGAGTCCACGCGCACGCCGTCGCGCGAAACCGGCAGCACCACCGCCTTGCCCTCGTGGTAGTGGATGTTGAAATGCAGCGGCGCGCCGGCGGTGAAGTGGTATTCGAGCCGGTCACCGGGAACGAGCTTCATGCACTCCTCGTGCAAGGCGTACGGCGCGATGGCGTGGCCCTTCACGGTCCGGGGGACGTTCGGCACCGGCGCCGCCGCGGTCGCGCATCCGGTCGCGAGCAGCAGCAGCGCGGAGACGACGATCGAGCGCAGCGGGCGCGGCGTCGGACAATTCGTCAGGCGATTCATCGGGCATCCTTCGTTCGCGCGCCGCGCACGCCGTTTTGCCGCGCGCCAGTCCTCCGCCAGCAGCGCGCAGCGGACGTGGTCGCGCCAGCGACCGCCGATCTTCACGTAGCGGCGCGAGAATCCCTCGCGCGCGAAGCCCGTTCGCTCGACCAGCGCCAGCGAGCGCGCGTTGACGGGCTGGATGTTCACCTCGACCCGGTGCAGCTTCAGCGTGCCGAATGCGAAGTCGAGCGCCAGCGCGAGACCTTCGCGCATGTAGCCGTGGCCGGCGTGCGGCGCGAACGCATAGTAGCCGAGGTAGGCGCTCTGGAACGCGCCGCGGACGATCTCGCTGAAGTTGAACACGCCGACCAGCGCGTCGTCGGCGTTGCGGACGACGACGACGCCGGCCTGCCTGGCCTCGGCCAGCCCCCGCGGGGGAACGTGGAAGCGCGCCAGGTAGTCGTCGAAGCGGGCGCGGGTCGCCGGCGGACTGACCCAGCCGTCGTGGAGCGCACGGCTCGCCCGTACCGCGGCCAGGAAGGGCCTGGCGTCGTCGGGTCGGGGTGCGCGCACATGGACATGTTCGCCGCGCCGCAGCACGGCGCTCCTGGGACTGGGCATAATGGGAATCTTACCAATTCAGGGAAACTTCCCGATGGAAAAGTGGGTTGCGGGGCGGGTGGCGGGCAAGCGGCGCTGGACCGACCGGCTGTTTTCGCTGCAGATCGACGCCCCCGAAGTGACGTTCGTCGCCGGGCAGTTCGGCCGCGTCGCGCTGCCGGCGCCCGAGGGGTCGACCGAGCCGATGCTCGGGCGACCCTATTCGTTCGTCAACGCGCCCGGAACGCAGCCGCACGAGTTCTACTTCATCACCGTGCCGGACGGGCCGCTGACGCCCCGGCTGGCGGCGCTGGAGGCCGGCGACCCCGTCTGGCTGCTGCGCAACGCCAACGGCTTCTTCTCGGTCGGCGAGATCCCCGCGGCCGACGCGCTGTGGTGCCTGGCCACCGGCACCGGCATCGGACCGTTCCTGTCGATGCTGCGCACTCCCGAGACGTGGGAGAAGTTCCCGCGCGTCGTGCTGGTGCACGCGGTTCGCTTCGCCGAGGAACTCACCTACCGCGACGTGATCGCCGGCATCGCCGCCGCGCACCCGGGCGCGTTCACGTACATCCCGGTCGTCTCGCGCGAGGCGCACTCGGACGCGCTGCCGGGCCGCATCCCGGCGCTGATCGAGGACGGCCGGCTCGAGGCCCGCGCCGGCGTGCCGCTCACCGCGGACAACGCGCACGCGATGCTCTGCGGCAACCCGGCGATGGTCGACGACGTGCAGGCGGTCCTGGCGGCGCGCGGCATGCGCCGGCACCGGCGCCGCGAGCCGGGGCACGTGACGGTGGAGACGTACTGGTAGCCGGAGACCTGCTGCTGGCCGCAACTCAGCCCGACGGGCGAGCCGGCGTTCGATCGGACGGCGGCGGCAGCGGTGGAGTACGATCGTCGAAGCCGGGAGACAGGCGCGAATGAAGCTGTGGGGTGTCGCAATGGTGCGCAACGAGGCCGACGTGATCGAGGCCTTCGTGCGCCACAACCTGACCGTCCTCGACGGGCTGACGGTCGTCGACCATCGGTCGACCGACGCGACGCCGCGCATCCTCGAAGCCCTGCGCGCCGAGGGGCTGCCGCTCGCGATCGAGTCGGATCGCCGGGTCGGGTTCTACCAGGGCGACGTGATGACCGACGCCGTGCGCGCCGCGTTCAGGTCGACCGGCGCGGATTTCGTCTTCGCGCTCGACGCCGACGAGTTCGTGCGGATCCACGATCGCGCACTGCTGGAACGCGTGCTGGGCGGGTTGCCGCCGCGGGTCCACGCGGCGCTGCGGTGGCAGACCTTCGTCCCCGACTTCGCGGCGCCGGCGGGCGATGCCGTCGCGGTGGCAAGGGGCGCGAGGCGCCTCGAGACCGAGCGTCACGGCGCGTTCAAGCTCGTCGTCGCCCGGCACTTCCTCGACACCCCCGAGGCGATTATCATCCACGGCAACCACTCGGTGTTCCCGCGCCGGGGCATGCCGGAGGGCACGACGGCGCCGCAGGCGGCGATCTCGGCCGAGGTGGCCGCGCTCGCCCACCTGCCGATCCGCAGTCGCGACCAGTTCGTCGCCAAGGTTGCGGTCAAGTGGCTCGGCCGCACGGCGATCGGAAGCCCCTACAAACCCGACCTCCAGGCAGTGACAGCGTACAACGCAATCCGAAACGGAGAGATGCTGACCGACGCGTTCCTGCTCGAGCAGGCGGTGAACTGGACGGTCGTCCGCGAGCGAAGGCTTCCTGCCGACCAGGTGAAGCTGGTGCACGACCCGTTTCTCGCCGACGTCGTCCTTCGGCACACTCCGCCCTCGGTCGCCGATCCGCTGGTGCACGTCCTCGGCGAGGCGGACGAGATCGCATCCGAGCTGGGCCGGCTACGGCGCGAGCTGGAGCAACAGCGGAGACCGTCAGAATGATTTTCGCGCGCGAACAGGCAGCCGGGCGATGAGCGACGCCGATCCCAGGCCGCAGTCGGTGACCGTGGTCGTCGAGTGGGACAACGTCCGCCTGTCGGAGCTGGGCCGGGCGCGCCGCATGCTGGCCGAGCTCGACCGTCAGGCCGCGCAGCTGGCCCTCTCCGGCCACCGCGAGTGGCAGGGCCGGCCGGTTCGCGCCGACATCGTCCTCGTGTTCGATTCCGGGCGCTTCGACGAGGCGACGGTGCGGCAGGCGGTCGCCGATTCGTCCGCGCCCGGGACCTCGCTGCCCATGCGGCTCCTGCCCGCGCCCGGCGCCAGCTATTACCAGCAGAAGAACACCGGCGCGGCGGCCGCGACCGGCGACGTGGTGGTGTTCCTCGACAGCGACGTGGTGCCCGAGGAGGGTTGGCTGGAATCGATCCTGCGACCGTTCGCGCTGCCGTGGGTCCGGTGCGCCGCCGGCAACAGCTACGTCGACACCGGGTCCGTGTACGGGAAGGCGTTCGCGCTCACCTGGTTCTTCCCGCTGCGCGATCACGACGGCCGGCGCGGGCTGGTGGCGCACTTCTACGCGAACAACGTCGCGTTCCGGCGCGATTTCTTTCTCGCCCGCGGGTTCGCCGACGACGGGGGGCTCGCTCGCGGTGCGTGCCGCCGGCTCGCCGAATCGATACGCGCCGAGGGTCACAAGATCGCCTACGACGGCGCCGCGCGGGTGTCGCACCCGCCGCCGAACGGATTCCGGCACTACGTCGAGCGCGGCATCGCGCAGGGCCGCGACAACCTGCTCGGAGGCTGGCACGCGAGCCGGTCGCCTTTCGGACCGCTCCGACGGTGGGCGACGGCGATGGGGACGACGACTTCGCGCATCTGGCGCGGTCGCAAGGCGGTCGCCCTCGGCGCCCTCGAACTCCCCGGCGCGCTGCTCGTCAGCTGGGGATACTGCACGCTGATGCTCGTCGGCGAAGCCGGGGCCATGATCGCGCCGCGGTTCATGCGGCGGCGTTTCCAGCTGTAGGTAGCGGAAACCCCGGGCGGGGAAGAACGCGGGGGTGTCCGAGACTGGCCAGTTTCAGACACTTGGCGCCGCCGCCCAATCTACTCGGAAGCGGACCTACGTCAGGTTCGGCCACCGGGGCGGTGCCTCCTCGCCTCGCTTCGACCGATCGACGATAATGATCGGCCAGGACACACTCGCGATGTCGTCTACGAGCCACTGCAACGTCGCGCCAGCCGGCCACACGAGAAGGCTTCCCTTGCTGCCTGACCGCATCCGAACACGTCGGCAGGACGGGCGAGGCGATGACCGCGCTCGCGCGCCAACCGTACCTTCTGTGTCGGTGATGCGATGAGCTGGGTCGAAGTCGCCTGGACCATGATGATCGCGGCGAGCCTGATGCTGGGCGTCGTCCATCTGTTCGTCTGGAAGAAGCAACGATCGCAGTACGCCAATCTGCTGTTCTTCGTGCTCGCGGTCTCGGCCGCGGCCTACGGTGCCTACGAGCTCGCGAGAATGCAGGCCGAGACTCCGGCCGACCTCGCCCGGAACGCACGCTGGTCCCACGTGCCGCTCGCGGTGTTTGTGATCTCGACCGTGGGATTCGTGCGCCTCTATTTCAATGCGGGCCGACTCTGGCTCGGCTACGCGGTGATCGGGATTCGGCTGGTCGCCCTCGCGCTGAATTTCCTGACGGGTGTCAACGTAAATTTTCGGGAAATCACCGCATTGGGTCAGCTGCAACTTTGGGGTGGCGCCGTCGTCTTCGGGCCCATCGGCATCCCGAATCCGTGGGCGATCGTCCCGCAGCTCAGCAACCTGCTGCTCGTCCTGTTCATCGTCGATGCTTCCATCACCCTATGGCGGAGGGGCGGAACCGTGGCGCGCCGCCGCGCTGCCCTCGTTGGTGGCAGTCTTGCTCTTTGCATCGTGACGGCAGCCAGCTTCGCCGCACTGGTCGTCACCGGTGTGGTACACGCGCCCACCATCCTCATGCCCGGCTTTTTCATCGTCGTGCTGGCGATGGGCTACGAGCTGGTCTGGGACCTCGCTGCCGCGGCGCAGCTGGCGGTACAGCTCCGCGCAAGCGAGCAGCGCTTCCGCACGGTCGTCGAAGCGGTTCCGAGCGCGATTCTCCTGGTCGACGACAAAGGGATGATCACGTTGGCGAATGCGCAGGCCGAGACCGTGTTCGGCTACCAGCGTGTGGAACTCGTTGCGATGCCGGTCGAACAACTGATTCCGGAGCGCTTTCGTATCTCGCATGCCGGGCTGCGGGGCGCGTACGCCAGAGATCCGCGGGCGAGAGCGATGGGGGCGGGACGCGAGCTGGTCGCGTGCCGGAAGGATGGCGTCGAAATCCCGGTGGAAGCCTCGCTCAGTCCGTTGCCGACAAGGGATGGACTATTCGTGCTGGTGGCGGTCGTCGACATCACCGAGCGCAGAAGCGTCGAGCGGGCAACCGCCCGCCAGCGCGACGAGCTCGCACACCTGTCGCGGGTCGCGATGTTGGGCGAGTTGTCCGGATCGCTCGCGCACGAACTCAACCAGCCGCTGACGGCCATTCTGAGCAATGCGCAGGCCGCGCAGCGGTTTCTCGCGCAGAGCCCGCCGCGTATCGACAAGCTCGCGGAAATCCTCACCGACATCGTGAAGAACGATCACCGTGCCGAAGCGGTGATTCAGCGGCTACGATCCCTGCTCCGAAAGGAAGCGTCGCAGCGTCACCCGCTCGACATCAACGAAGTTGTCGAGGAGTCGATTCGGCTGATGCACAGTGACTTGTTGAGCCGCCAGGTGGTGGTCAGCACCGACCTTGCCGAGGCGCCGCCAGCCGTGAGCGGCGATCGGAATCAACTGCAGCAGGTGTTGCTCAACTTCGTGATCAACGGATGCGACGCCATGGTCGGCCAGGTCGTGGACCGCCGGCTCCTGGTGCGAACGCAGACGACCGCCCACGGCAATGTCGAGATCTCCGTCGTCGACCGCGGCGCGGGGATACCTTTGGCCGATCTTGAACGCATTTTCGAGCCGTTCGTGACCACCAAGGCGGCCGGCATGGGTTTGGGCCTGGCCATTTGCAGGTCGATCGTCGAGGCGCACGGCGGCCGCCTGTGGGCAACCAACAATTCGGACTGCGGTGCTACGCTGCATTGCGAATTGCCGGCCAAGAGGGACTAGCGTCGATGCGAGAGCGGGCGCCAACTGTGTACGTTGTCGACGATGATCCTGACGTGTTGAAGGCAGTCGAACGACTGCTCGAATCCGTTGGGCTGAATGTTGCAACGTTCTCATCGTCGCACCAGTTTCTCGAAGGCTACGACCGGAACGCTCCGGGTTGTCTCGTGCTCGACCTTGCGCTGCCGGGCTTGAATGGTCTCGATGTGCAGCGGGTGCTGGAAGAGCGGGCGAGCGTGCTGCCCATCGTCTTTCTCACCGGCCGTGGTGACATCGCGGCGAGCGTTCAGGCAATGAAGCATGGCGCGGCGGACTTCCTGACCAAACCGGTGGACGACACTGCGCTGATTGCCGCCATTAACGAGGCGCTGGCCAGGGACCAGGTCTTGCGCCCCGCTCACCTGGAGCGAGAGCGCATCGCGAAGTGCCTTGCAATGCTTACCGGGCGTGAACGGCAGGTTCTCGAGTTGATCGTCGCCGGACGGCTGAACAAGGAGATCGCCGCCGAGCTGGGCACGACCGAGAAGACGATCAAGTTCCATCGCGGCAATCTGATGCGCAAGATGGACGTGCGCGTCGTCGCCGATCTGGTGAAGGCGGCGGAACGCGCCGGGGTTGGCTCGACGCCCGGGCCCTGAGGCAGCGCCACGCTGCCGGTGCCCGGCCCGATACCTGGACCAAGGTCCAGTAGGAGCGGCCGGCCGCGCCTGATACCGTGCAGTCAAGATGGTAGACGACGTACCGCTGCTGGCTGTAGTGGACGACGACGCTGACGTGCGCGTTGCCTTGACGCGACTCGTTTCCTCCGCCGGCTTCAACGTTGAGACGTTCGCGTCGGGTGCAGAGTTCCTGCGCTCCGTCCAGGACCACGAGCCGGACTGTGTCGTGCTCGACCTTCACATGCCGGAAATGAGCGGATTCGATGTACAAGGAGCGCTCTCCCGGGGTCATCCGGCTGTTCCGGTCGTTGTCATGACCGGGCACGACACTCCCGAGTCGCGTGCGCGGGCCGTTCAAATGGGCGCAAAAGTCTATCTCCGCAAGCCCATCAACGACGAAGCGTTGCTGGCGGCGATCGGCGACGCCATTGGTGGTGCGTCACCTTGAACTCATAGAGGCGGACGATGTTGATTCCCACGAAGCGCGCCGTTGAAGTGAAGAGAGGCGCTGTGACCGTAAAGCAATTTCTTGCGGCGGTTGCGGCATCCATGTGCCTCCTGGCGCCGCCGGCCGCGGCGCAGATCTTTTCGTGGGATCCGCTCAAGGACGTACAGGAGGCGCTTCCCGAAGGTGTGCCGAGCGAAGCCAGGATCATTCAGGCGAGGCAGCAGGTGCGGGAAATGTCGCAGGACGCGCTTGCCTCGCTCTACGAAATCGCGCCTGGGACCCGCCGGACCATCGAACGCTCGGCCGGCTATGCCGTATTCAGCACGTTCGGGGTCAAGCTCTTCTTCGCCGGAGGCACCACCGGCAAGGGCATGGTCGTCAACCTTCGTACCGGTCGCCAGACTTTCATGAAGATGCTGCAGGTGCAGGGTGGTCTGGGGTTCGGTGTGAATCAGAATCGTCTGATCTTCGTCTTCCGCAACGAACAGGCGCTGCGGAACTTCATCGACCAGGGCTGGGAGTTCGGGGGCCAGGTCAACCTGTCGGCCATGGCGGGCGGCCAGGGAGGCATGTTCAGCGGCGCGGCTGCGGTTTCGCCCGGCGTGTACCTCTACCAGCTGACGCAGACCGGACTTGCGGCAACGCTTACGGTCGGGGGCACCAAGTTCTTCAAGGACGGCGATCTGAACTGAAGCGTTCGCGTCGAGGACCGGGTCGCTGGACCGAACCCGACGTGACACGAAAGACGGACATTGTGGGAGAGACTCGATGAGTGCACGCCACGTATTCAAATTGCTGACCTCGGCGGTCGCGGTCGCCGCGTGTCTCGGATCGGCCTCGGCGCAGCAGGTCACGGGCGTTCTGGGTTCGTCGAGCGCCACGACGACCCTCGACGGCAAGCAGTTGCCGCCGCCCGATCCCAAGTTCGGCGGGGTGATCAATGAAAAGGCCTCGGAGTCGAAGCAGTGGTGGGCACCGCGCGTAGTGCCGCCGAAGGGCGCGCCCAACGTGCTGCTGATCATGACCGACGATAGCGGGTTCGGCGCCCCGGGCACGTTCGGCGGCGTCGTTCCGACCCCGGCGATGGATCGCATCGCCAAGGCCGGGCTGCGCTACACGAACTTCCACTCCACGTCACTGTGCTCGCCGTCGCGCGCGGCGCTGATCACGGGACGCAATCACCACGTGGCCGGCTTCGGCGTGGTGGGCGAGATCGCGACGGGATTCCCGGGCTACGACTCGGTCATCCGGAAGGAAAACGGCACCATCGGCGCGATCCTGAAGGAGAATGGATACGCGACTTCGTGGTTCGGAAAGAATCACAACACGCCCTTCTATCAGGCGACCCCGGCCGGCCCCTTCGACCAGTGGCCGATCGGCATGGGCTTCGAATACTTCTACGGCTTCGTCGGTGGCGACACCAGCCAGTGGCAGCCCAACCTGTTCCGCAATACGACGCCAATCTTCCCGTTCCAGGGTAATCCGGGCTGGAACCTGACCACGGCGATGGCCGACGAGGCGATCCATTACATGAGGGAGTTGAAGGAGGTCGCGCCCGACAAGCCGTTCCTCGTCTATTACGTGCCGGGCGGCACGCATTCGCCGCATCATCCGACGCCGGAGTGGATCAAGAAGATCAGCGACATGCATCTGTTCGACGCCGGCTGGAACAAGGTGCGCGAGACGATCTTCGCGAACCAGAAGCGGCTGGGCATCATGCCTGCGAATGCGCAGCTGACGCCCTGGCCGAAGGATCTGCCCGAGTGGGACTCGCTGGGCCTCGAAGAGCGGACGCTGTTCATCAGGCAGGCCGACGTGTTCGGCGCCTACCTCGCGTACACCGACCACGAGATCGGCCGTGTGATCCAGGCGGTCGAGGACATGGGCCAGCTCGACAACACGCTGATCATCTACATTGCCGGCGACAACGGCGCCAGCTCCGAAGGCATGCTCAACGGCACGCCGAACGAGTTCACCACGTTCAACGGCGTTCCCGTGCCGGTCAAGGACCAGTTCCTCTGGTACCCGTTCTGGGGATCGGAGCGGACCTTCCCGCATTTCGCGGCGCCCTGGTCGTGGGCGATGGGCACGCCATTCAAGTGGACGAAGCAGGTGGCGTCGCACTACGGCGGGACGGCCCAGGGTGTGGCGGTGTCGTGGCCTGGCCACATCGACGAGCCGGGCGGTATCCGCCGCCAGTTCCATCACCTCATCGACATCGCCCCGACCATCCTCGAAGCGACCGGCATCCCGCTGCCGGATACCGTCGACGGCATCAAGCAACGTCCGATGGACGGCGTGAGCATGGCCTACACCTGGAGCAAGGCAAACGCCAACGCGACCTCGCGGCACACGACGCAGTACTTCGAGATGCTGGGCAACCGCGCCATCTACCACGACGGCTGGATCGCGGCAACGACTCCGGCAACGATCCCGTGGGAGCTGAGCACCAAGCCGGCACCCGACGTGATCACCGGGTACAACTGGGAGCTCTACAACGTCGGTGATCTGCAATCGGTGGATCCCACCGAGAACAACGACCTGGCGGCGAAGATGCCGGAGAAGCTGAAGCAGATGCAGGACCTCTTCTACGCCGAGGCGAAGAAGTTCGACGTGCTGCCGCTCGACAACACGTCACTCCTGCGCTGGAATTCGCCGCGCCCGAACCTCACCGGGGGCCGCAAGGTTTTCACGTATTCGGGTGAACTGATCAGCACCCCCAACAGCGGCGCTCCGAGCATCCTGAACAAGTCGTACACCATCACCGCCGAGGTCACGATTCCCGCAGGGCGGGGCGGAGGGCATGATCGTCACCGACGGCGGGCGCTTCGGCGGCTATGGCCTGTTCCTGAGCAAGGGCGACCTCGGAGTCGGTCGGGGCAAGCCGGTATTCCTCTACAACCTGCTCGACCTCAAGCGCACGACATGGGAAGGGCCCGAGTTGAGCGCCGGCAAGCACACCATCGTCTTCGACTTCAAGTCCGACGGTCCGGGCCTCGGCAAGGGAGGGACGGGCGTGCTTTCCGTGGACGGCAAGGAAGTGGCCCGAAAATCCATGGAACACACCACGCCGATCACGTTCCCCGAGGACGAGACCTTCGACATCGGCCAGGACACGCGCACGCCGCTGGCGCTGATCGAGTATCGCTACGACACCCCGTTCAAGTTCACCGGGAAGATCAACAAGGTGACCATCAACCTAGGCGACGAAAAGTTGACGGCAGAGGAGCAGCAGACGGTGCACAAGGCCCTCGCGCGGGCACGCGATGAACTGTAGCTCCGGATCCGCGCGATGAAATGGGCGCTCGTGCTTGCCGCGGTGGGCGAAGCCGCGACGGGCGTCGCGTTGCTGGCTGTTCCGTCGCTCGTTGGGCAATGGTTGTTCGGCGCGGAGCTGACCGGCGTGGCCGTGACCGTGGCGCGCGTGGCCGGCATCGCCCTGATCGCGCTGGGCATTGCCTGCTGGCCGGGACCGCCGCGCATCGGCATGCTGACCTACAGTGCGGTCGTCACGCTCTATCTCGTGTACGTCGGCTTCGCGGGCGGTTTGACCGGGATTCTGCTATGGCCGGCGGTCGTGCTGCACCTGATGCTGACCGCACTTCTGGCTCGTGCACCAGCAAGGGGCGGCGCGACGAAAGCATAGCGGCGTAGACCGAAGGCAAGGCATGCATCCACGGCACGCAATGAAGACCACTCATCCATGCGGAGATCAAGAATGAGGAGCGATCTGTACGCGCTGCTCGGGGTGATTGCCGTTCTCGCCGGCTGCGCGGGCTCGCAGGCACCCGGCGCGAATGCTGGCGGGTCGCAGGCGCAGCTCATGTACGTGCAAAGCGCGGAGGATATCCGAGTCGACGCAGCCGCGAGCACCTTTCGGCTGGTCAAGGTCAATCCGCAGACCGTGTACTTCTCCGATCGGCCGCAGCGGATCGCCGGCCATATCAAGATGGCCGACTACCTGAAGACGTGGAAAGAGGGGCGGGACAATTTCGGCGCCGATCCACCGAACGCGACCCTCTCGGTATACGAGCCGGGGCGCGCGGAGGAGACGCTCGTGGTGGTCACGATCACGAAGCCGGTCGTGAGTGGCGCGGACCTCCTGTACACCTACAAGATCATCGAGGGAACGATGCCGGCGAACGGCGGCGCGACAAGCCTGTTCATCGACTGGTACGGGGTCGGCGGCGGGGTCGGGCCGGGCTTTCACGGCGTCGGCGTGGGGCGCCGCGGCGTCGGCTGGCGCTGACCAGAGACAGGCAATCGACAGCTGCCTGACCCACCCTGTACGATCCGGAACTACCGCTGTGCGCTCCGGGATCCACTGCCAGTCCGCGTTCCAGGGCTACCACCTGGCGTACGTGTCGGCGCGACGGTGAACAGGTGGCGGCGCGTCGAGGCCTTTTCCCATCCAATAGGAGATCATCATGATGCACCCCCCGTCTCACACGAAGCGCCTGATCGTTCTCGCGCTTGCGGCACTGGTCGCACTGCCGCAGGCCGGCTTCGCGCAGGCGCCCGTCAAGTCGGCGCCGGTGGCGGTGTCGCAGCAGAAAGTGGAACTGCTGTTCGTGCAGAACTCGACCGGTATCGAGTACGACAAGGCCAAGAGCACGCTGCGAATGAAGAACATCGCCCAGTCGACGCTCTTCTTCACCGACCGACCGGTGCGGATGGCGGGCCATTACCACACGCGCGACGAGTTCCTGCCGCTGTGGAGCGAGGGTCCGGACAGCTTCGCCAAAAATCCACCTAACGCGACGCTCTCATTGCTGGAAGTCGGCAAGGCGGACCTGCAGAACGCGGTCGTGAACCTTCGCAATCCGCGCATTCAGGGCAAGGATCTGATCTACGACATCGCGATCATCGAAGGCACGGTGCCGCAGTCGGCGGGCGAGGCGGTACTGTTCATCGACATCCTCGGGTTCTGGCGGCGAAATATCCGGCGCGTGGCGGTCATCGGGACGGCGGCCGCAGTGACCACGGCCGCGGTGACCACCAGCGCGGCCGCAGCGAGTGCGGCGGCAAGCCAGGAGGCGGCAGCGAAGGCCGCGGCGGCGAAGCCCACGCCACCGCCGACGGTGAACGTGCAGATCACGGAGAAGCCACCCGCGTCGTCGACGGCGCAGAAGCTCGAGCAACTCAAGACGCTGGAGAAGGAGGGCCTCATCACGCAGGCGCAGTATCAGAAGGCATCCACGCAACTCCTCAACCAGATCGTCCAGTGATCGGTCCCGACCGACGGGCGTTGCCGCCGGGGCAATCATGGCGGGCACGCCGGCGCCTTGAAGTTCGAGCGCGCAGCCAACGTGTCGTGGACCGACTGGTTCAAGGACACGGACCTCCATTGACGTCGGTCTGAAGGCGGCACGCAACTCTCCACGTTGACCCCATCACGGTGCGACGCATGAACGCTCAAACCAAACCCGAATGGCTCGCTGCCACCCTCTGCGCGGCGCTGCTGGTCACCGCTGCGCCGGCGCGGGCGGAGATGAGCGCCGAGGAACTGGCGAAACTCGCGCAGAATCCGGTCGGCAACCTGATCAGCGTGCCGTTCCAGAACAACACGAACCTCAACGTGGGACCGGAGAAGGGAACGCAGAATATCCTCAACATCCAGCCGGTCTATCCGATAGAGGTGAACAAGGACTGGAACCTGATCACGCGCACCATCATCCCGTTGATCTGGCAGCCCGGATTCGCGCCCGGACAGGGTACGGAATTTGGCCTGGGCGACATTCAGCTCTCGGGATTCCTCTCTCCGAGCGAGCCGGGACCCGGTGGGCTGATCTGGGGCGCTGGCGCGATTGCGCAGATGCCCACCGACACCAACGAACTCGGTAACAAGAACTGGGGACTGGGACCGACGGTGGTCGCTTTGCGCATCCAGCATGGCGACCCGTGGGTGTACGGTGTGCTCGCCAATAACATCTGGTCGCTGACCAGCGACAAGCGGGGCGGCGCGTACAACAACGGCCTGATCCAGCCGTTCGTCAATTACAACTTCCCGGATGGCTTGTATCTCACGTCCGCCCCGGTCGTGACGGTGAACTGGAAGGCCGACAGCGGCCAGCAGTGGACAGTGCCGCTGGGCGGCGGGATCGGCAAGATTTTCCACTTCGGCAAGCTGCCCGTGAACACGCAGTTGTCGGCGTACTACAACGTCGCGAAGCCCGACTTCGCGGCGAATTGGCAGATCCGCGCGCAGGCGCAGTTCATGTTCCCGAAGTAGACCGGATAGCCAGCAACGCGATCAAGTTGTTGAGTACCGTCGCAGGCCCTGCCCACGTTGATTTGCCGGCGGGCTCGGAATCTCCGTGCGGTTCAACGCTTGCTTAGGCACACGAAGCCTGCAAGTGCCGTCCGGTATCTCGGCATCGAGGTTGACGACACGCTGGCGATCGCCGAGCAAATTCGACGTCCGGCGCGTCCGGTGCTGGCAGCGGTCCCCGCGCCGCGCTGACCGATCGCGGCGCGGGTCGAAGTTCAGCTCTTGACCGCCATCAGGTACGGGTATCCCACCGCGAGGTACACCACGATGAAGATCAGGCCGAAGACGGATCCGAGGGTCCAGTATTCCTTGCGCGAGATGTATCCGCAGCCGTAGTAGATCGGGCTGGGCCCCGTCGCATACGGCGTGAGGATGCCCATCAGCCCCAGCGTCCCGCAGAGTAGCAGTGCCAGCGTCTTCATCGGCATGTCGGGGACGGTCGCGGCTGTGGCGAGCACCACCGGCAGCAGCGCCGTCGTGTGCGCCGTGAGGCTCGCGAAGAAGTAGTGGGTGAAGTAGAAGAGCAGGACGAAGCCGACGATCAGCGCACCGATGGCGAGGCCGGACATCGAGGCGGCTGCCATCTTGGCGAACCAGGACAGGAACCCGACCTTGGCGAGGCCGTCGGCCATGGCGACCAGGGTCGCGAACCAGACCAGCACGTTCCACGCGGTCTTGTGGCTGATGACCTCGTCCCAGGTGATCACCCGGGTGAGGATCATCAGGCACAGCCCGATGAGGGCGACCGTGGTGGCGTCGAACTGCTTTCCGCCGAATATCCAGAGCAGCAGCGCCAGGATGGCGAGCCCGCCCATCGTCAACTCGTTGCGCGTCACGGCGCCCATGCGCTGAAGTTCCTCGTGCGCCCACTTCGGCGCATCCGCGCTTTCCTTCACGGTGGGCGGATAGATCACGTAGACGAGCCACGGCACCAGGAGAAAGAGGATGATGGTCGCCGGCGCGAGGGCGACGAACCATTCGGTCCACGAGATCGAGATCTTCGAGGTCTTTTGCAGGATCTCGATAGCCAGGAGATTGGGCGCGAGGGCGGTGAGGAACATGGAGCTCGTCACGCAGGTCGTGGCCATCGCGGTCCACATCACGTAGGACCCGATCTTGCGCCGGCCTTCCTCCGGTGTGCTGCCGTACAGCGGCGGAATGTTCTTGATGATCGGGAAGATGATGCCGCCGCTGCGCGCCGTGTTGGATGGCGTGAACGGGGCGACGGCGAGGTCGGCAAGGGCGACTGCGTAGCCGAGCCCCAGCGTCTTCCTGCCCAGCGCCTTGATCAGCAGCAGCGAGATGCGCTTGCCCAGCCCGGTCTTTTCGTAGCCCAGCGAGAACATGTACGCGGTGAAGATCAGCCACACGGTGCCGTTGGAGAATCCGCCGAGCGCGAAGCGCAGGCCGTCGGCCGTGGTGCCCGCGGTGCCGGCTGTGCCGGGGACCATGATCAGTGCGGCCCCGAACGTGACGCCCATGAGCCCGATGGCCGCAGCCGGGATCGGCTCGAGGATCAGCGCCGCGATCACCGTCACGAACAGCGCGAAGAACTGCCACGCCTGGGCGGAGAGCCCCGCGGGAACGGGGCTCAACAGAATGGCTCCCCCGAGGACAAGTGGGGCAACCGCCTTCCAATCGATCTTCATGCTTCGCTCCTCGGCTTCTTGATCCATGGCAGGTCCGCCGGCCGGTGGCCGGATCGTCACCTGACGAACGTGAACGTCGCTTCCTCGCTGGGTTGACGTTCGCTCGCGGATCCCTGATTGATTGCAGTCGACCTACTTGATGAACCGGACCTGGCTGCTGATTCGGTCGACGATGGCACCCTTCTTCGCGTTGAACTGCGCCTTGTTCTGCTCGATCAGATTGTTTCCCTTGGTGTCGATCGAGATGATCAGGGGGCCGAATTCCCTGACGCGGTTCACCCACAGCGTCTCGGGCATGCCGAGGTCCTGCCACTCGGCGTTCTCGATCTCCTCGACCTGGGTGGCGGCGAGCACCGCGCAGCCGCCGGGGAAGATGGCGTGGACGGCCTTGTACTCCCTGCAGCCGTCCTCGGTCTCCGGCCCCATGCCGCCCTTGCCGACGATCAGCTTGACGCCGGTCTCCTTGATGAACTCCTTCTCGAACTTCTCCATCCGCATGCTGGTGGTGGGGCCGATCGACACCATCTCGAACTTGCCGTCTTCCTTCTTCCGCACGATCGGGCCGGCGTGGAAGATCGCGCCGCCCCGGAGGTCCACCGGCAGCTCCCGCTTCAGTTCGATCAGCCGACGATGGGCCACGTCGCGACAGGTCACGATGTGACCGGTCAGGTAGACCACGTCGCCGACGTTGAGGTCGGCCAGGTCTTCATCCTTGATGGGCGTGGTGAGGATCTTCTTGTTCACAGCACGACTCCCTGGTGCGAGACGATCTCGTAAGCGAGGTCGGCGTCGATGCGGATGCGACCGCGGCGATGGGCCCAGCAGCCGGTCGAGACGGCCACGCCGATGGTCGACGGATGTCGTGCCGAGGATTCGATGTTGACGCCCATCACGCTGGCGTTGCCGGTCAGTCCCTGCGGCCCGATGCCCAGTTCGTTGAGGCCCTCTTCGAGCAGGGTTTCCATCCTGGCGGCACTCGGGTCGGGGTGATGCGAACCGATCGGTCGCATCAGTGCCTTCTTCGACAGCCTGGCCGCGGTTTCCGCCGCGGTGGAAACACCCACGCCGACCAGCAGCGGCGGGCAGGCGTTGACGCCGCGCGACGTGATCACGTCGAACACGAACTCGGTGACGCCTTCATAGCCCTGGCCGGGCATCAGCACCGTGGCGCGCCCGGGCAACGTGCAGCCGCCGCCGGCCATGTAGACATCGATGGTCACGCCGTCGTCGTCCGGCACGATCTCCCAGTCGAGCCAGGGCACCTTGGTGCCGGTATTGGTGCCGGTGTTCTTCTCGACGAAGGTCTCCACCGCGTTGTGCCGCAGCGGCGAGTTGCGCGTGGCTTCCAGCGTCGCGTTGCGCAGGATGTCCTCGAGTTCGCCGAGCAGCGGGAACCTGGCGCCGGCGGTGATGAAGTACTGGATGACCCCGGTGTCCTGGCAGCTGGGCCGATCCAGCTCGTTGGCGGCGTCCTGGTTTTCGGCCATCGAGGTGTAGATCGCCTTGGCCAGCGGCTGCGTTTCCCTGGACCGGAGTTCCTTCAGCTTCGCTTCCACGTCGGTGGGGAGGTGCTTGCCGATGTACGCGGTGAACTTGGCCATCGTATCGGTCAGGGTGCGGACTGCGGCTTGGTCGTCCAATTGCGTTCTCCTGTTGACTCGATTGCGCTCGGCCGAGACTGCTGCAGGAGCTGTTCCGGTCGGTCGCTGCATTCCCGGGCGCCGAGATTCCCTCAAATGATGGGGGGATGATATTGGATTCCTGCCTCGATATAATCAATAATCAGGAACACCATTTGTGCCTGACAGGAAACTATAAAGATGCGCACCGACCTCGCCTTCTTTTCGACGCTCGTCAAGTGCGGCAGCCTGACCGCCACGGCCCGGGAGTTCGACGTCACCCCCTCCGCGGTCAGCAAGTGGCTCGCGCAGCTCGAGTCCCGGCTCGGGGTGCGGCTGATTGCGCGGAACACGCGCCGCATCAGCCTGACCAACGAGGGCGAGGTCTACCTGACCGAAGGTCGGCGGATTCTGGGCGAGATCGACGACCTCGAGCGAACCATCGCGAGCAGCCGCGCGGCACCGGTCGGCTTGCTGAAAGTGAATGCAACGCTGGGCTTCGGACGCAGCGTCATCGCGCCGGTCATTGCGAAGTTCGCGGCGCTATACCCGGATCTGGAGATTCAACTGCTCCTGACCTCGCGCCCGCTGAGTCTTGCCGAAGGGGCGGCCGATCTCGGCATTCGTTTCGGCGAACCGCCCGACGCCCGGGTCACCGCACGCAGGATCGCCAACCATCGCCGCCGGATCTTCGCCGCACCCGGCTATCTGGAGCAGCACGGCCGACCCCAGGTGCCGCACGATCTCACCCGTCACAACTGCCTGATCGTTCGGCAGGACGAACTGGCGTACGGACAGTGGCATTTCACCAGGGGGCGCCAGAGTCAGACCATCAAGGTCCGCGGAACCCTCAGCAGCAACGACGGTGCGGCGGTCCTGGTCTGGGCGCTGGAAGGTCGCGGCATTCTGATGCGGTCGGAGTGGGACGCGGGACCCTTCGTTCGCAGCGGGCAGCTTGAAGTGCTGCTCGATGAATATGCATTGCCGCCAGCCGACATCTACGCGGTGTATCCGCAGAAACAGAACCTGGCCGCGAAAGTGCGGGTGTACGTCGAGTTCCTGGCAGCGCACTTTGGGCAAGGCCGTGGCAAGGAACGAATTCAATGGTGACGGCACGAGCAGGCCCTCGCTGGCCGACGTCTTCGACCGTGCGCGGCATGATTCGTCCCGGCATCGGAGTCATTTGACCGGCGGCCCCGAATCGCTCGTCGAGATCCGGCCGAGCAGATGCACGGCCGCGGGGCGCAGCGGCGGAACTTCGTCCGGGACCGCTGCGGCACCCGGATCGGCGAACACCAGGCAGCCGATGCGGTGATCGCCGGGGTCGAACGCGGCCGACAGCGCCGGCACCGCGGCGTGCGGGCTGACGAGGTTGGCGTTCACCGCGAGCGCGTGGACCGATCCGTCGCGGCCAGTGCTGAATCCCAGCAGCGCGGAGCAGCCGTGCCCGGTGGCGAGCACCGCTCGTCCCGGACCGCAATCCCCGGCGGACCGGTCGAGCCCGAACCCCGTGGAGACGTAACCGATCGCGAAGCCGGTCTCGATTCCGGTCAGCCGCCGGGACGTGCGAACGCGGTGCAGGCGCCCGTGCCACGTCGCGTCGATCGCCCAGCACACCGTGTCGACCCGAACGTCGGGCCACGGGTGCCACACGCTCCACGCCATGCCGTTCTCGATGCCGGCGGCGTCGACGCCGAACCGCACCCTGCGGTTGCCCTCGGCGTCGACGAACGCGAACGTCGAGTCGGTGAACGTCGCGCCGCCGAGGTCGGGTGCATCGGCGCTGAAGCCGAACGCGCTGGAGTAGGCGAACTTGCGATACTTGGCGCCGGCCTGGTCGGGGAAATCGACGGCCGGGGCCGGGCGGGCCACCAGCGCCACCGCGTGCTGCCGGTCGCGGGTGACGACCCATCCGGCGTCCGCCAGTTCGACCGGCGCATCGAGCGGAGGCAGTGCGTCCTCCTCCGCCTGCCAGAACGGGTGGTCCGCCCCTGCCGCCAGCGCGGTGAACGCCTTCATGCACCAGTACGGCGACCCGGCCGAGTTGTACGACTCGGCCAGCCGCCGGTTGTCGTAGGTGAAGCCGACCGAGAGGACGCCGTCGCGATCACTTATCGGCCATTGCGCCCACCAGCGCAGGTGCCGCATCAGCAGTCCCTTCGCCCGCGACCACGGCACCGGCGACTCGACGTTCGCCCAGGCGAGCGCGCCCCAGAAGCCGGCCATCGCGAAGCGGTAGGTGAGGCTGCGACCGTACGGGATGGCGGCACCGTCGGGCGCGAACCAGTGCTGGAAGTCGGCGGCGAAGCCCGCCGCGCGCTCCCGGTACGCCGCGGCGCGTCGGTCGTCGCCGAGACCGAGATCGTTCGCCGCTGCATAGACGAGGCCGTAGGTGTGGAACGCGAACGGCACGTAGTAGTCGACGTTGCCGAGGTCGCCGTCGACGTAACCGTGCTCGCCGCGCCGGTACGACTCGATCCGGTCGAGCGATGCGCTGCACCCGATCGCGATCGAAGCCGGCGCCGACGCGCTCGAGGCCCAGCGCGACGAGCGCGCGGAAGAACTGCCAGTTGTTGTTCGCCGGCTCGTGCTCGAAGACGCCCTGCAGCCATGCGACCAGCCGGCGCCTGGCATTCGCACCCAGCGGCTCCCACACCTGCTCCGGGCAGAACGCCATCGCAACGCCGATGGCAGCCTGCTCGACCATGCGCTGGTCGACGTCGCCTTCGACCGGCCCCCAGTACTCGGCCGAATACGGATCGGTGCCGGCGTCGAGTCCGGCGACGATGCGATCCCAGTGGCCGAACGTCCCGCCTCCGACGGTGAGCGGCACGATGCCCCAGAGCGGGCGGGCGAAGCCCTCCAGTTCGGCCACCCGCTGCTCGAACCCGGCGGCGAAGCTGCCCAGCCGCACCCGCGCGCCGCCGGGGCTGGTGTGCGGCACCAGCGGCGCATGGACGTCGCGCACGGCGCGCGCGACGTCGGACCGGGTCCGCAGCGGCCCGAGCGCGAGCGGATTCGCTCGTGGATTCGGGTGAAGTAGGGTCAGGGTGAAGTAGGGTCAGACTCGACTTTCGGCAAGCACGGAGTTCGAGATCGCGTGGCGAGGGAAAGTCGAGTCTGACCCTACAATTGGACCTTACAATTGCGCCAGCGCGCGGGTCACGATCTCGGTCACGTCCGGCGACAGCGGGGCGGCGGCGATCTCGCGCAGCGCCGCCTGCTGCAGCGAGCGGTGCGGCTCGTCGAAGCGGCGCCAGAGATTGAACGCTTCGGCAAGCGTCGCCGCCATCTGCGGGTTGATGCGGTCGACCGCGATCGTCTGCGCGGCGACGAAGCGGTAGCCGTTGCCGTCCTTCGCGTGAAACCCGGGCCAGTTGCGGCGCGCGTAGGCGCCGACCAGGGAGCGCAGCCGGTTCGGGTTGCGGGCGTTGAACTTCGGATGATCGAGCAGGCCCTGCACGCGGGCCAGCGTGTCTGTGCGCAGCGACGTCGCCTGCAGCGTGAACCACTTGTCCAGGACCAGCGGTTCGTCGCGCCACGTCTCCTCGAACCGCGCGAAGAGCTGCGCGCGCTCGGCCGCCATGCTGTGATTCACCGCGGCGAGCGCGGCAATGGCGTCGGTCATGTTGTCTGCGGCGTCGTGGTGCGCGACGGCGAGCGCGCGCGCCGGCTCGTCGTCGAGCGCACCGAGGTAGGCGAGGCAGAGGTTGGCGAGCCGGCGCGCGCCGGTCTGCGCCGGTGTCGGTGCGTAGGCCGCGCGGACGCGGCGCCCGGCGTAGACGCGCTCGAACGAGTCGCGCACCCGCCGTGCCAGCTCGCGCGTCACGAACTCGCGCGCCGCGAACAGCGCGTCGGCGTCGATGGTCGCGACGAGGCCGGCGACGTAGGCGAGGTCGGGCGGGGTCAGCGCCAGCGCGACCAGCGCCGGATCGCTCGCCTCTTCGGCGAGCAGCGTCTGCGCCAGCACCGGCAGGCCCGGCGGCAGCGCCGGCGGCTCGCCCGCGGCGATCTTCCCGGCGATCAGCAGGATCGCGTCGACGAAGCTGCGCTGCGCCGCATCCCAGCGATTGACCGGGTCGCTGTCGTGCGCGGCAAGGAACGCGAGGTCGTCCGGCGTGTGGTCGGAGACGAGCCGAACCGGCGCCGAGAAGCCGCGCAGCAGCGAAGGCACCGGCCGCGCCGGAACGTCGACGAAGTGGAACGTCTCTCTGCCGCGCCTGACGTGCAGCACGCGCGTCGTCGGGCCGGGCGCTTCCTCCCCGCCCAGCGTCAGCGGCAGGTCGCAGCCGTCGGGTCCGACGAGCCCCACGGCCAGCGGGATGTGGAACGGCGCCTTGACCGGCTGCCCGGGCGTGGGCGCCGTCTGCTGCTCGACTTCCAGCGTGTAGGTGCCGAGCAACGGATCGTGGCGGCCGCGCACGGTGACCACCGGCGTGCCGGCTTGCGCGTACCAGCGGCGGAACTGCGCGAGATCGGGGCCGTCGCTCTCGGCACTCGCGTCGGCCATCGCCTGCACGAAGTCGTCGCAGGTCACCGCCTTGCCGTCGTGCCGTTCGAAGTACAGGTCCATGCCGTGCCGGAAGCGCTCGGGGCCGAGCAGCGTGTGCTGCATGCGGATGACTTCGGCTCCCTTCTCGTACACGGTGGTGGTGTAGAAATTGTTGATCTCGACGTACTCGTCGGGGCGCACCGGGTGCGCCATCGGGCCCGCGTCCTCGGGGAACTGGTGGTTGCGCAGGAACGCGACCGCGGCGATGCGCTCGACCGCGCGCGACTGCAGGTCGGACGAGAATTCCTGGTCGCGGAAGACGGTCAGGCCTTCCTTCAGCGACAGCTGGAACCAGTCGCGGCAGGTCACGCGGTTGCCGGTCCAGTTGTGGAAGTACTCGTGGCCGACCACGCTCTCGATCGACAGGAAGTCGTCGTCGGTGGCGGTCTGCGGCTGCGCCAGCACGAGCTTGCTGTTGAAGATGTTGAGGCCCTTGTTCTCCATCGCGCCCATGTTGAAGTCGTCGGCGCAATAAATCATGAACAGGTCGAGGTCGTACTCGCGGCCGAAGCGCTCCTCGTCCCAGCGCATCGCGCGCTGCAGCGACACCATCGCGTGGTGGCAGCGCGGCAGGTTCGCCGGCGTCGACCAGATCTCGAGGGCGACCTTCCGCCCCGACGCGGTCGTGAAGCTGTCGGTCAGCGCCGAGAGGTCCCCGGCGACCAGCGCGAACAGGTACGACGGTTTCGGGAACGGGTCGTGCCACTTCGCGTAGTGGCGCACGGCACCGCCGGGTCCCGGCACCACGCCGGCGTCGACGCGGTTGCCGTTGGCCAGCAGCACGGGAAAGCGGTCCCGATCGGCGATCAGCGTCACCGTGTAGACCGCCAGCACGTCGGGGCGGTCGGGGAAGTAGGCGATCCGCCGGAATCCCTCGGCCTCGCATTGCGTGCAGAAGGTGCCCGACGACAGGTACAGCCCCTCCAGCGCGACGTTGGCCGCCGGGTTGACCGTCGCGGCGACGGTCAACCGGCCGGCGCTCGGTGGGGCGGTGATGGTGAGCGTCTGCTCACTCAACTGGTATCGCGACGGGTCAAGCACCGCGCCTTCCAGCGCGACCGTCACGTCGCGCTGCTGCTCGCCGTCGAGGACAAGCGGCGCCTCGCGGTCGATCGCATGGGCGTCGGGATTCCGGCGAAACGCCAGCGTCGCGGTGACCCGCGTCGCTTCCGGGTGGAGGTCGAACGACAGGTCGACGGTGTCGACCAGGAACGCGGGCGGCCGGTAGTCGAGCCGGCGGATGGCCGGCGGCGCCGCGTCGCGCGGAAGCATCAGCCCTTCACCTCGATCAGCTCGACGTCGAACATCAGGGTCGCGTTGGGCGGGATGACGCCGCCCGCGCCGCGCTCGCCGTAGCCCAGCTGCGGCGGAATCACCAGCGTGCGCTTGCCGCCGGTCTTCATGCCCACCACGCCTTCGTCCCAGCCCTTGATCACCCGACCGGCGCCGAGGATGAAGCCGAACGGCACGCCGCGGTCCATCGAGCTGTCGAATTTGGCGCCGCGCCCGTCAGGCTTCGTGGGGTCATAAAGCCACCCCGTATAGTGGACCAGCACGGCTTTCCCGGTCACGGATTCCGCGCCATCACCTTGTTTCGTATCGATCTTCTTGAGTTCTGTCACCTTGGCACCTATCTTGCTTGACATTGATTGATCACCGCTGGCTGCCGGCACGCCGACGGGCGGGGTTCCCTGTGCGCTCGCGGTGAGCGCAAACACCGCCGCCAGCGCCATGACGGCGGCGTTGGCGACAAACGCAACGCGGGGATTTGCGCTGCGGGAGGGTCGGTCGAAAGTCGGATGTTCGAGCATGGAAGACTCACGAAAAATGAGGATGGCGGATCGCGAACGACATCGGGCGGCGGGAAGTCGCAGCGCCGCCGTTGCTGCCGAGCGGCGAATTGTAGCCGACACACCGGTGCGTTTTGCATGGCCCTCCGATTTGGTCTATAAATAACGCCCCATCTTCGCAGTGCGGGGGCGACGCCCGCGCCGATTCGCTTCCGGAATCGCGCACTCACCCGCAGCCGATCGAGCCGCCACCGAATGTTCGGATTTCTGACGCAACCGGCCAAGGATCTCGTCGATCCGCTGCAGACGCCCAAGCAGACGTCGGCGTGGCTGCGCCAGTTGCCGGCGCTCGACGTCATCGGCCGCCAGCAGCACGTGATGCGCGCGTTCGAGGGCATGCGCCAGTCGCGCAAGCCGGTCGACGTCAGCCGCGTCGCCGCCATCGAATTCCTCGACGCGGCGCTCGGCGCCGATCGCCGCCAGTTGATGAAGCAGTACGTCGAGAACGTCGACGGCTCGGCCAAGCTCGCGGATCGGATCTGGCACGCCGTTCACGAGATGACGCAGGGCTTCATCGTCGCCTACCAGGCGGCGCTGGAAGCCGCGCTCGAGCAGACCGCCAATCCGCGGTGGAAGCCGATGGTGCCGGGCCTGTTCACGCGCCTGGTCCACTTCTACGGCACCGACGCCAAGCTGCGGGTCTTCCGCTACGAGCGCTGGATCCCCGCGAAGTGGATCGACATGCATCGGCTGTACATGCGCGGCACCGAGCTCGGCGTCGATCGCATCCCGACGCAACTGGCAAGCGCCGGGTCGGGCGGGACGCAGTGGACGCTCGAGCAGGAATACCTGTTCGTGCTGCTGGTCCACCAGCTCAACACCGGAAACCTGTCGCCGCTGGAGCTCGACTGGGCGAGCTCGCAGCTCCGCGCGTGGAGCCGGAAGCTCGCGCTCGACGCGGTGCCGCGCTCGCCCGAAGGCTTCTTCGTCGACGTGGCCGGCAAGCAGGGACTCGTGCGCCGCACCGGCAACGACTCCGGCTCGATGCTGCGCTACCTCGACACGACGCCGATCGCCGAGCAGCTCGAGCGCGCGGTGTACTCGCTGCGCCAGTCCGAAGCGACCGACCAGGGCCCCGCGGCGCCGATCAACCAGCAACGCATCGCGATCCTGGAAAAGATGCGTCCGGCCATTTCGCCGAACCTCAACGCCGACCTGCGGCGCGACCCGCGGGTGGCGGTCGCGGTGGCGGCGAAGGTGCGGATCGGCCTGTCGCGGATCTGTCGCGACCTCGCCGCGAAGGACCTCAACGACGCGCCGGCCGACTCGCCGTCCGGCGCCGAGCAGATCGAGGTGTACGCGGTCGCCGACTCGCCGCGCGTGCGCCGCCACGCGCCGGACGAGCACGATTCGCTGGCGGCGTCGATCTCGTCGTTTTCCGACCCGATGTGGCGGGTCAAGGACCGGAGCGTCGCGGGGCTGCGCATCGCCGCGTCCGGCGGCATCGGGCAGGCGCTGGCGCTCGGCACACTGGTCGCCGTGCGCCAGTCCGACGTGTCGGACTGGGTGCTGGGCGTCGTGCGCCGGCTGAACAAGGTGAGCACCGAGGAAGTCGAGGCCGGCGTGTCGATCATCGCCGAGCGTCTGGTCGCGGTCACGCTGCACGCGCGACGCGAGGCGAAGGACGACCTCGGCATCGTCGTCAACGGCATCGACGTGTCGACGATGGGTGCGCGCTTCGACGGCCTCTACCTGCCGCCGCCGTCACGTCCCGACAAGCCGCTCGCGGTGAAGACGCTGATCGTGCCGACGCAGGAATACAGCGAAGGCCGCCAGGTCATGCTGACGACCGGCCGCTCGATCTACACGGTGGCGCTGCGCCACCTGGTCGAGCAGCGCGCCGACTGGAGCTGGGCCGCCATCCAGATCGTCGAGAAGCGGGCCAAGGAATTCTGAGTCAGTCCTGCGGCCGGAAGCGCAGCGTCAGCGTTCGCTGGAAGACCTCCACGCGCTCCGGGCGCGGCAGCGGCGACGACTTGGCCAGCGCGCGCTGCACCGCCTCGTCGTAGGCGCGCACGCCGCTCGACTTCTTCAGCACGACGTCGATGATCTCGCCGGTCGGCAGCTGCGCGACCTCGAACACCGCTTCCGGATTGCCCGCGATGTCCGGCGGCAGGATCACGTTGCCCTTCACCTTGGCCTGGATGCGCTGGATCCAGTCGGCCTCGGCCCGCGTGCGCGCGCTCGCCTGGGCCTGCGCCTGCGCGCGCGCGTTCGCCTCGGCCTGCGCACGGGCGGCGGTCTCGGCCTGGAACTGGCGTTCGCGCTCGGCGGCGGCCTTCAGCGCCTCGGTCTCGCGCGTCTGGCGCTCCCGCGCGTCGGCGACGCGGCGATCGTCGGCCGCCTTCTTCTCGGCGGCGCGCTTGTCGGCCTCGCGCCTGGCGGCGTCGCGGAGCTCGCGCTCCTGCTTCTCGCGCTCAGCCTGCGCGCGCCGGCGCTTCTCCTCGTCGGCCCTGGCCTTGAGCGCGATGTCCGCCGCCTTCGGGTCCGGCGGCGCGACCTTCGGCTCCGGCTTGGGTTCAAGCTTGGGTTCAGGCTTGGGTTCAGGCTTGGGTTCAGGCTTCGGTTCCGGCCGGGGCTCCGCCTTCGGCTCGGGCTTCGGTTCGGCCCGCGGCTCGGCCTTCGGCGGCGGCACGGCGGCGGCAGGGGGCGGTGGCGAGGCCACCGGTTCGCCGCTGCGGGCCGGCGGCGCATACAGCTCGGCGGTCACCGGCGCCGACGGCTTGTTCTGCCACGTGAGCGAGAACACCAGCACCGTGAGGAACGCCAGGTGCACTGCCACCGCCAGCCCGGCGGCGAGCCAGCGGCCGGAAGCGCGGTCGGGTTTCTGGCGGTCGTCCTTCGCCATCGCGGCGTCAGTTCGGCGAGGGCCGCGCCAGCAGCCCCACGCGCTTGGCGCCGTTGCGCTGGAGCAGGTCGAGGATCGACAGCACGTCCTCGTAACGGGCGCTCCGGTCCGCGGCGATCACCACCGGCTGCTCCGGCCGCTCGGCCTGCTTGGCGCGGATGCGGGCGACCAGCTCTTCGCGGGACACCGTCGCCGCCGCCCCGCCGCGCTCGCGGTCGGTGAGCGAGAGCGTCTTGTCGGCGCGCAGCAGCACCTCGAGCGGCTGCGCGGGCGTCGCCAGCCGGCTGCCGACCGAGGGCAGCTCGATCTCGCCGGGCGGGATCAGCGGGGCGGTGACCATGAAGATCACGAGCAGCACCAGCATCACGTCGATGTAGGGCACGACGTTGATCTGGTTGATCGGCTTGCGGGGGCGGCGCATGTCGGGTCAGTCCCCGATTCGGTGAGGAAAGTTCAATCGCGACATTCAGGCCTGCCGCTGGAGGATGTTCGAGAACTCCTCGATGAAGGTCTCGTAGCGGACGGCCAGCCGGTCGACGTCGTGGGTGTAGCGGTTGTACGCGACGACGGCCGGGATCGCGGCGAAGAGGCCGATCGCGGTGGCGATCAGCGCCTCGGCGATCCCCGGCGCGACGTTGGCGAGCGTCGCCTGGCTCACGTTGGCGAGCCCGCGGAAGGCGTTCATGATGCCCCAGACCGTGCCGAAGAGCCCGATGTACGGCGACACCGAGCCGACGGTGGCCAGCCCCGCGAGGTGGGCTTCCAGCACGTCGATCTCGCGCTGGTAGGCGGCGCGCATAGCTCGGCGCGCGCTGTCCAGCGTCACCGCGGCGTTGCTGCCCTGCTTGCGGTGCTTGGCGTACTCGCGGAAGCCCGAGGCGAACAGGTGCGCGAGGCCGCCGGCGTCCTTCGAGGCGCTGGTCTGCTGGTACAGCTCGGCCAGGTCGCCGCCTTTCCAGAAGTCGTTCTCGAACACGTCGGTGTCTCGTATCGCGCGCGAGATCTGGAAGTGCTTGATGAAGATCTGCCACCACGACCACAGGGACAGCCCGACCAGCAGCGCCATCACCGCCTGCACGATGACCGACGCCTGCGCGATCAGCGAGACGAACGAGAGATCGGTATGAACATTCACCCGGGAGTCTCCATCAACGAGGATTTCATGCGGGCGGCAATCGCCGCGGGAATGCGGACGGGGCGCCAGGACGCGCGGTCGATGGAGACCAGCGTGATCCGCGCCCGGACGAGCGTTTCCGCGCCGCGCTCGACCGTCTGCGCGACGGCGAAGCGGACGCGTCCCAGTTCGACCGGAGCCACCGTCACGTCGAGGCGCTCGATCAGGCGGGCCGGAGCGAGGTAGTCGACCTCGGCGCGCGCGACGGCAAACGCGACGCCGTGCTCGCGCTCGACCTGGGCGAGGTCGAAGCCGTGCGCTGCCAGCCACTCGGTGCGCGCGCGCTCCATGAAGCGCAGGTAGTTCGCGTAGTAGACGACGCCGGCGGCGTCAGTGTCCTCGTAGTAAACGCGGACCGGGAAGCGAAAGGGTTCGGTGCCGACGGTCATTCGCCCGGAAAGAGTTCGGCCGACGGCGCCGGCGACGCAAGGCCGAAGTGGCGGTACGCCAGCGGCGTCGCGATCCGGCCGCGCGACGTGCGCTGCAGGAATCCCTGCTGGATCAGGAACGGCTCGAGCACGTCCTCGATGGTGTCGCGCTCCTCGCCGATTGCGGCGGAAAGATTGTCGACGCCCACCGGACCGCCCGCGAACTTGTCTAGCACCGTGTGCAGCAGCTTGCGGTCCATCACGTCCAGGCCCGCGGCGTCGACGTCGAGCATCGCCAGCGCCGCGTCGGCGACTGCGCGCGTGATCTCGCCGCCGGCGCGGACCTCGGCGAAGTCGCGCACGCGGCGCAGCAGCCGGTTGGCGATCCGCGGCGTTCCGCGCGAGCGCCGCGCGATCTCGAAGGCGCCGTCGGGGTCGGCGGCGATCGACAGCAGGCCCGCGGAGCGGGTGACGATGCGCGCGAGCTCCTCGGCGGTGTAGAACTCGAGCCGGGCGACGATGCCGAAGCGGTCGCGCAGCGGGTTGGTCAGCATGCCGGCGCGGGTGGTGGCGCCGACCAGCGTGAACGGCGGCAGGTCGAGCTTCACCGAGCGCGCGGCCGGGCCCTCGCCGATCATGATGTCGATCTGGTAGTCCTCGAGCGCGGGGTAGAGGATTTCCTCGACGATCGGCGACAGCCGGTGGATCTCGTCGATGAACAGGACGTCGTTCGGCTCGAGGTTGGTCAGCAGCGCCGCGAGGTCGCCCGGCCGCTCGAGCACCGGCCCCGAGGTCTGCCGCAGGTTGACGCCGAGCTCGTGCGCGATGATGTGCGACAGCGTCGTCTTGCCGAGGCCCGGCGGCCCGAACAGCAGCACGTGGTCGAGCGACTCGCGGCGCTTCTTCGCGGCCTCGATGAAGATCGACAGCTGGCCGCGGATCTTCTCCTGGCCGACGTACTCGTCGAGCACGCGCGGTCGCAGCGCCCGCTCGAGCGCCTCCTCCTGCACGCCCGCGGGCTTCGGCGCAACGATGCGCGTGAAGTCGTCGTTGTCGATGGCCATGGGCGGATTCTATGCTTTCGCGGCGCGCCGGCGGGCGGCCGGACCCGGCGCGGACTTCGGCCACGGCGGCTTCGCGGCGTGCGACGGATTCCGGGCGCGCTTCGCCGCCGGCTTCGCGATCTCCGGGCGGCGGCGGATGTACAGCGTCTTGTCGACTTCGGCGATCGTGTCGCCGTCGCGGTCGACGACGGCGACGGTGAACGTCGGCTCGTGCTTGCGGCCGCGGGTGGTCGCCGCGCGCGCGCGGGCAACGGCGGCCGCGGCGAGGCGGAAGCGCGCGAACACGTCGCCGCGGCCGGGCTTCACGTAGCGGATCGCGCCCGCCCGGTCCCAGACGACGTATTCGGGGCCGAGGTTGTGCAGCATCATCAGGGCGAAGAACGGATCGGTCATCGCGAACATCGAGCCGCCGAACTGGGTGCCGAAGTAGTTGCGATTGAGCAGGCCGAGCTTCAGCGTCACGTCGATCTCGCGGTAGTCGTCGGCGATCCGCGTCACGCGGACGCCGGCGCCGAGGAACGGCGGCCACAGGTTGATGCCGCGCCGGAACGCGCCCGGCGGCAGCCTGATCTCCCGGAGCACGCCCTGGCGGGTCGACGACATCGCGGGCTCAGCCCTTGCCCAGCAGCTTCAGCGCCTGGCGGATGCCGTCGGCGACGGCGACGTCCGCCGGCAGCGTCTTCACCGTCGCGACCGCTTCCTTGTCGCTGTAGCCCAGCGTCAGCAGCGCGTTGAGGATGTCCGACGACGCCGACGCCGGCCGATGGATGCCGACCGCGGTCGTGAGCTCGGCGCCGAGCTTGTCCTTGAGCTCCAGCAGGATGCGCTCGGCGGTCTTCTTGCCGATGCCGGGGACCTTGGTCAGCCGGCCGGACTCCTGCAGCGTCACCGCCTGCGCGAGTTCGGCGACCGACAGTCCCGACAGCACGGCCAGCGCGATCTTCGCGCCGATGCCGCTGATCTTCGTCAGCCGGCGGAAGGTCCGCCGCTCCTGCTCGGTCAGGAAGCCGTACAGCAGGTGCGCGTCCTCGCGGACGACGAGGTGCGTGAACAGCGAGAGCTTCGCGCCATTGTCGGGCAGGTTGTAGAACGTGCTCATCGGCACGTCGATTTCGTAGCCGACCCCCGCGACGTCGACGACGATCTGCGGCGGGTTCTTCTCGACGAGCGTCCCGGTGAGGCGTCCTATCATGGTCGCCGATTATCGCATTTATGCGCGGGGACCGGCCGCTGCGGCGCGGCCCCGCGTCACGCGGGCAGGGCGGCGAGATGGTCGCGCACCTCGATCAGGTCCGCCAGCACGAGCACCGACGCGGCCAGCAGCGCCGCCGACGGCGCGTGGATGTCGGGCACCATGATCGGAGCCATGCCCGCGGCGAGCGCGCCGCGCACGCCGGGCTCGGAGTCCTCGAGCACGACGCAGTCCGCCGCGCGCGCGCCGAGCCGTCCCGCCGCGGCGACGAAGATGTCCGGCGCGGGCTTGCCGCGCGCGACCTCGTCGCCGCCGACCACGGCGACGAAGCGCCGCGTCAGCGCGGTCCGGTCGAGCTTCGCCAGCGCCCGGGAGCGACGCGTCGACGTCGCGACGGCCCTGGGGATCCGCGCGGCGTCGAGCCAGTCGAGCAGCGCCGCGAGTCCGGTCTTCAGCACCAGGCCCTCGCGCTCGACGATGGCGTCGTAGGCGACGTGCCAGGCGCGCATCAGGTCGTCGACCGGATAGCCCGCCCCGTGGTGATCGGCGATCAGCGCGCGGCAGTCGGCGAAGTTGCGGCCGATCATCCGTCGCCGTGACGCCGTGGTCGAAGGGCAGTCCGGCGGCGCGGGCCGCGTCGATCCACGCGCGCGCGGCGAGCGGCTCGGTGTCGAGCATCAGGCCGTCCATGTCGAAGATCACCGCGGCGGGACGCCGCTGCGGGCGCGGGGCCGGTGCATCCGCGGGCGCCGTCACCGGAGCCGCTGCCGCCGGGGGCGTCGCCGACGTCGCCGGCATCCCGGCGGCGGGCACGGCCGGAACGTCGCGCGCGCCCTTCATACCAGCCGCCCGGCGCGGACCCGGTAGCCCGTGCGGCGCAACCCGCCCAGGCCCGCGGCGCCGTGGGCGTGGCAGATCGCACACGCCAGCGCGTCGGCGGCGTCGGGCGACGGCGTGCCCGGCAGCGAAAGCAGCCGCCGCACCATCTCCTGCACCTGGGGCTTCAGCGCCCGGCCCTTGCCGACGACCGCCTGCTTGACCTGGCCGGCCGTGTACTCGGCGACCGGGAGTCCGGCGAGCACGACGGCCGCGATCGCGGCGCCGCGCGCCTGCCCGAGCAGCAGGGTGGAGTTCGGGTTGATGTTCACGAAGACCTTCTCGACCGCGACCTCGTCGGGCGCGTACTCGCGGATGACGTGGGCGAGGTCGCGCGCGATGACGCCGAGGCGCGTCGGCAGCTCGTCGCCGGCGGCGCGGATGCAGCCGCTGGTGACGTACTCGAGCCGGCTGCCGCGCGCCTCGATGATGCCGAAGCCGGTGATGCGCAGGCCGGGGTCGATGCCGAGGATGCGTCGCGCCGGCGCGCCGGCGGCGGCGCGCGCGGAGCTCACGTCAGGCGACGACCACGGCCGTGCCGCTCGCGCAGACCATCAGCATCGAGCCGCCGGCGCCGACGGTCTCGTAGTCGAGGTCGATGCCGACGACGGCGTTCGCGCCCAGCTTGCGCGCGGCGTCGGCCATCTCGCCGAGCGCGGTCTCGCGCGCGCCGGACAGCACGTGCTCGTAGGCTCCGGCCCGCCCCCCGACGATGTCCCGCACGCCGGCGAACAGGTCGCGCACGATGTTCGCGCCGACGATGGCCTCGCCGCTGACGATGCCCTTGTAGGCGCTGATCGGGCGGCCTTCGAGCGTGGGGGTCGTGGTGAGCAGCATGGGTCAGTCCTCGTCGATGACCGCCGACGTGTAGACCTCCTGCACGTCGTCGAGCGATTCCAGCGCGTCGATCAGCTTCTGCATCCGCACGGCATCCTCGCCGGCGAATTCGACCTCGGTCGACGGCTTCATCGTCACTTCGGCGAACTCGGGATCGAGACCCGCCTTCGCCAGCGCATCCTTGACGGTGACGAAATCGTACGGCCCGGTGATCACCTCGACGCTGCCGTCGTCGTTGGCGACGACGTCCTCGGCCCCGGCGTCGATCGCCGCCTCCATCACCTTGTTCTCGTCGGTGCCCGGCGCGAAGACGATCTGGCCGCAGTGCCTGAACAGGAAGGCGACCGAGCCGTCGGTGCCGAGGTTGCCGCCGTGCTTGGAGAATGCATGGCGGACGTCGGCGACGGTGCGCGTGCGGTTGTCGGTCATGCAGTCGACGATCACCGCGGCGCCGTTGATGCCGTAGCCCTCGTAGCGGATTTCCTCGTAGTTGACGCCCTCGAGCTCACCGGAACCGCGCTTGATCGCGCGCTCGATGGTGTCCTTGGGCATGTTCTGGGCGTAGGCCTTGTCGACGGCGAGCCGCAGCCGGGGGTTGGCCGACACGTCGCTGCCGCCCAGTCGCGACGCGACGGTGATTTCCTTGATCAGGCGAGTGAAGATCTTGCCGCGTTTCGCGTCGGTCGCGGCCTTCTTGTGCTTGATGTTCGCCCACTTGCTGTGACCCGCCATGTCCGCTCCGGTGACGCTCCGTTGGCCAACCTCGAATTATACCGGCTGGAGCAGGCCCTGCTGCTTCAGGAACTTCTGCAGCACGTCGAGCCGCACCGACGCATCGTTGATCTCCAGCATCGACTGCTTGATCGGCAGCGGCAGCGGCAGCAGTTCGGCGAGGCGGTAGCCGACCCACGACGCGTCGTCCCACGCCTGCTCGGTGGGGAAGTGCTGCGGGCCGACGCGCGCGGCGATCACCTCGAGCAGGCGCGCGAGCGGCGCGAACGCGTCGGTCAGTGGCACCGCCGGCTCGACGGCCAGCGGCGACACCTCGCCGACGACGAGGCCGTCGCGCCGGACCGCGTGGCCGCGGACCCGGAAGCGCGTCCCGCCCTGCACGGCGAGATGCAGCACGCCCTGCGGCATGTCCCACGCGGTGATGCGCGCCAGCGTGCCGATCGGCGCGAACGTCGGCGCCGCGGCGGCATCCGCCGGTCCCGGCCCGGCGGTCGCGACCTCGTCGCCGCGCGTGATCAGGCACACGCCGAACGGCGCTTCGTCGCGAAGGCACGACTTGGTCATCTCGATGTAGCGCTGCTCGAACACCTTGAGCGGGAGCAGGCCTCCCGGAAAGAGCACGGTGCGCAGCGGAAACAGCGGCAGCTGCATGCGTTCGCGACCAGCGGGCGCGCGCAGGAACGGCAGCTTCACGCCCGGCCGCCGGGAGGCGCTTCGACTCCGCGGCTCGCCCCATCGCGGCCCCAGCCGATGCGGGACCGCGAGCTGATCGAGAACGCGCGCGACGACGAAATCGACGAGATCGGCCACCGCCTCCGGCCGGTCGTAGAAGCCGGGCGAGGGCGGCACGATCGCCGCGCCGGCACGCGCCAGCGCCAGCATGTTCTCGAGGTGGATCACGGATAAGGGCGTCTCGCGCGGCACCAGCACCAGCGGCCGGCGCTCCTTCAGCATGACGTCGGCGGCGCGCTCGATGAGGTTGTCGGCGAGTCCGTGGGCGACGGCCGCCAGCGTGCCCATGCTGCACGGGCAGATGACCATCGCGTCGGCGGGATTGGAACCGGACGCGACCGGCGCCATCCAGTCCTCGCGGCCGAACACCGAGAGCTGGCCGTCCGCGGCCCCGAATCGCTCGCCCAAGAGCCGGGCCGCCTCGCGCGGCTGCGCGGGCAGCGCGAGATCGCACTCCTGCCTGGCGACGATCTGCGCGGTCGGCGAGTAGAGCAGGTAGACGTGCGGGCCGGCTGCGAGCAGGCATTCCAGCAGCCGCAGGCCGTAGGGCATGCCGGAGGCGCCGGTGAACGCGAGTGTGACGGTGGACGGGACGGTGGACGGGACGGGCATCGCGGGCGTTCGGCTCAGCCGAGCTCGCGGTGCCGGGTGAGCACCTGCCAGCGCGGGGCGAGCGCGCGCCGGAGGCGCTCGACCAGATAGACCGAGCGGTGGCGTCCGCCGGTGCAGCCGATCGCGACGGTCAGGTAGTTGCGGTTGTCTCGTCCATAGTCGGGCAGCCAGCTGGCGACGAAATGGTAGATGTCGCCGTACATCCGCTCGACTTCGGGCTGCGCCTCGAGGAACGCGATCACCGGAGCGTCGCGGCCGGTCAACGGCGCCAGGTCCGGCTCGTAATGGGGATTGGGCAGGCAGCGCACGTCGAAGACCAGGTCGGCGTCGAGCGGGATCCCGTGCTTGAAGCCGAACGACTCGATCAGCAGCGTCAGCTTCGAGGCGTCGACGCTGACGAACTCCTTCACCCAGCGGCGCAGCGCGGCGGCGGGCAGGTCGCTGGTGTCGAACGCGTAGCCGACGGAACGGACGTCGGCGAACAGCGCGCGCTCGTACTCGATCGCCTCCGTCAGCGTCCGCGCGTCGCTCGAGTGCGGGTGCCGGCGCCGGGTTTCGGAGAAGCGCTTGACCAGCGTGTCGGTCTTGGCGTCGAGGTGGACGTAGCGGACCTCCCACCCGGCCGCCGCGAGGTGCGCGATGGTCGCGGTGAGGCCTTCGAGGCCGGGTGCGTTCTTGACGTCGAGCGCGACCGCAACGCGCGTCCGGCCGGCGCGATGCAGGTAACGGGCGGTCTGCTCGACCAGCGGCAGCGGCAGGTTGTTGACGGCCTCGTAACCGGCGTCCTCGAGCGCGCCCAGGGCCACGGTCTTGCCGGAGCCGGACATGCCGCCGATGATGACGAGATCCATGCGCTAACCTGGCCTTGGGCAGGCCCCGCGCGAGCCCGCGTTGGACAATGCGGGCGCGGCGGTCAGCCGCCTTCGCCCATCAGCTTCTGCTGCCGCTCGATGAACTCCAGCGTGCTGTCGATCCCGCGCTGGTTGAGCACGAAGTTGCGGACCGCCGCCTCGACCAGCACGGCGAGGTTGCGGCCGGCGGCGACCGGAATCGTCATGCGGCGGATCGGCACCCCGAGGATCTCCTGGTAGGTCGCGTCGACCTGCAGGCGGTCGAGTTCGGAGAACGCCTCGTGGCTGTGGTCCTCGAGATGGACGATCAGCTTGAGGAGCTTGCGCGGCCGCACGGCGGTCTCGCCGAAGATCGTGCGGATGTTCAGCACGCCGATGCCGCGGACTTCCAGGAAGTCCTTCAGCACCGCCGGGCAGCGGCCCTCGATGGTGTCGGGCGAGATCCGGTAGAGCTCGACAATGTCGTCGGCGACGAGGCCGTTGCCGCGCGAGATGAGCTCCAGCGCGAGTTCGCTCTTGCCGATCGCGGAGGCGCCGGTGATCAGCACGCCCATCTCGAGCACGTCGAGGAACACGCCGTGCAGCGTCGTCGACTCGGCGAGCACGCGCGACAGGTACAGCCGCAGCACGTCGACGAGGTGCGGCGAGGGCTGCTCGGTCGCGAGCAGGGCGACGTGGTGCGTGTTGCACTGGTCCAGCAGCGTCGCGGGAACGGCCTCGCCGTTGGCGACGACGATGGCGACGAGCTCGCTGGTGAACAGGCGGCCGATCGATTCGATCAGCGCGGGCTGGGCGAGGTCCTTGAGGTGGGCCAGCTCCGCCGCGCCGAGAATCTGCACGCGGAACGGATGGATGAAGTTCATGTGGCCGACCTGGCCGATGGTCGGCTTGAGTGCCGCCTCTCCGGTCAGCACCCGGTTGCCGCCCTGCCGCCCGCCGAGCCAGTGGAGCCCCAGCCGCGCCTGGTTGTCGGCGAAAAGCTTCTCGACGCTGACCTGGCGCACGGGGACCTCGGAACCGGTCACGCGGCGGGTTCCCAGGCGGCGAACACCGCGTGGAGTCCTTCGGCGTCGGGTGCGGCGGCGAGCCGGTCGCGGAATGCCTTTTCGGAGAACATCTGGGCGAGCTCGGACAGGAGCTCGAGGTGCTGCTCGGTCGCCTGCTCCGGCACCAGCAGCACGAAGGCCTGTCCGACGGGCTTGCCGTCGGGGGCGTCGAACGCGATCGGCGTCTTGAGCCGCACGAACGCGCCCTGCGCCTCGGCGAGACCCTTGATGCGGCCATGCGGAATGGCGATGCCCTGGCCGAGGCCGGTCGAGCCCAGCCGCTCGCGCGCGGCCAGGCTGTCGGACACCATGGACTTCGACAGTCCGCGGTTGCGCTCGACCAGCGCGCCCACCGTCTCGAACAGGCGCGGCTTCGTCGACGCATCGACGTCGACGAGGATGTTGGCGGCCGGCAGCAGCGGGGCGATGCGATTCATCGGAGCGGGGGCGGGCTGAAGGGGCGGTTGGACCCGGGGGCCGAAAACAAGACCGGCGGGTGCCGGGTTCCCGGGCACCCGCCGGCACGTTGACCGGCGAACGATTATAGCGCTAGTTCGCCGGGCGCCCGGGTCCGGGGGTCGGGGCGCCGGCCTCGGCGGCGGCGGTGTCCCGCTTGATCTCGGCGGCGTCGTGGCGGCCGACCTTGAGCTTTTCCTTGTGCTTGACCACCATCCGGTCCAGCTTGTCGGCCAGCGCGTCGATGGCGGCGTACATGTCCGGCTCGATCGCCTCGGCGTGCAGGTCCTTGCCGCGAATGTGCAGGTTCGCTTCCGCCTTCTGCTGGAGCTTGTCCACCGACATCACGACGTTCACGTCGATCACATGGTCGAAATGCCGGGTCACGCGCGACAGCTTGGAGATGCAGTAGTCGCGGATCGCGGGGGTGATGTCCAGGTGATGTCCGGTGAGGTTCAGGTTCATCGAGTTCTCCTCGGTTTGCTGCTTCACATCTGCGCGCGCAGCGTTCAGACCGTCTTGCGCAGGTTGACGGGAGGTATGGCCAGCGCCTCCCGGTATTTCGCGACCGTGCGCCGCGCCACCAGAATACCCTGCTCGCCGAGGACTTCGGCGATGCGGCTGTCGGTGAGCGGGGTCTTCGGGTCCTCGGCTCCGATCAGCTGCTTGATCAGCGCCCGTATCGCCGTGGCCGAGGCGGCGCCCCCGGTGTCGGTCGCGACGTGGCTGCCGAAGAAATACTTCAGCTCGAAGGTCCCGCGCGGCGTCAGCATGTACTTCTGCGTCGTGACGCGGGAGATGGTCGACTCGTGCAGGCCCAGCATGTCCGCGATCTCGCGCAGGACCATCGGCCGCATCGCGACCTCGCCGTGGTCGAGGAAGCGGCGCTGGCGCTCGACGATGGCCTGCGTCACGCGCAGGATCGTCTCGAACCGCTGCTGGACGTTGCGGATCATCCACTTCGCTTCCTGCAGGTGCGCGGCGAGCTGCTGATTCGACGAGTCGCGGTTGCGCGTGAGGATGTCGGCGTAGATCCGGTTCAGGCGCAGCTTGGGCATCGCCGCCTCGTTCAGCGCGGCGACCCACTGGTTGCGCACCTTGCGCACCACCACGTCCGGAATCACGTAGTTGGCCTCGGTGTGCGCGAACGCCGCGCCCGGGCGCGGGTTGAGCGTCGTGATCAGCGTGCGGACGGCGCGGACGCCCGCGTCGTCCGTGTGGAGCAGCCGCTTGAGCTTGGTGAAGTCGCGCGCCGCGAGCAGCTGCAGGTGGCCGCAGCAGATCTTGAGCGCGTCTTCCCGGTGCGGCGTTCCGGCGGGCAGCGCCTTCAGCTGCAGCGCCAGGCATTCGGCAGGGTCGCGGGCGCCCACGCCGGGCGGGTCGAAGCTCTGCAGGTACTTGAGCCCGATGTTGAGCTCGTCGTCCTGGAGCTCGAACGACTCGGGGAAGAGCTCGGCGATTTCCTCGAGCGACTGCGTGAGGTAGCCGTCGTCGTCCAGCGCGTCGATCAGCGCGCCGACGATCTGGCGGTCGTGCAGCGGGATCGACAGCTCGGACAGCTGGGTGAGCAGGTGGTCGCGCAGCGAGCAATCGGCGACCTGCTGCGGCGTGTAGCCCTCTTCGTCCTCGTCCTGCGAGCCGCCGCCGCCCCAGTCGCCGTCGCCGACGCCGGAAAAATCCTCGAAATCGGCGCGGTCGACGTCGTCGAGCGAGGTGCGGGTCAGCGGCACCTCGGGCTCCGATTCGCCGCCGCCCGTCGAAGCGCTCGGCGTCGTCGCCGGTGTCGGCCTCGCGGGTGATCGTGACCGGCCCCGACAGCGGAACGTCGGGCGCCGGCTCGTCCTCGTCGGCCTTCTCGAGCAGCGGGTTCTCCTGCAGCATCCGCTCGACCTCGGCATTGAGCTCGAGCGTCGAGAGCTGCAGCAGCCGGATCGACTGCTGCAGCTGCGGCGTCAGCGTCAGGTGCTGGCTCTGCTTGAGCTGGAGGGTCTGCTTCACGGCCGAGGAAAGTGAGGGTCGCGCCGACGGGCGCAGGAATCAGAGACGGAAGTGCTCCCCGAGATAGACCTTGCGTACGGACTCATTATAGACAATCTCGTCCGGCGCTCCCGACGCGAGCACCCGCCCCTCGTTGATGATGTAGGCGCGATCGCAGATCCCGAGGGTCTCGCGGACGTTGTGGTCGGTGATCAGGACGCCGATTCCGCGGGCCTTGAGGAAGCCGATGATCTTCTGGATGTCGAGCACCGCGATCGGGTCGACGCCGGCGAACGGCTCGTCGAGCAGGATGAACCGCGGCCGGGTGGCCAGCGCGCGGGCGATCTCGACCCGCCGGCGCTCGCCGCCCGACAGCGACAGCGCCGGGGCGTCGGCGAGGTGGGCGATCGACAGGTCCTCGAGCAGGGCGTCGAGGCGATTGGACAGCGCGTCGGCGTCGAGGTCCTGCAGTTCGAGGATGGCCTGGACGTTCTCGGCGACGGTCAGCTTGCGGAAGATCGACGCCTCCTGCGGCAGGTACGACAGGCCGAGCCGGGCGCGCGAATGGATCGGCATCCGCGACAGGTCGTTCCCGTCGAGCAGGATGCGGCCGCCGTCGGCCGCCACCAGGCCGACGATCATGTAGAAGCAGGTGGTCTTGCCGGCGCCGTTGGGCCCCAGGAGGCCGACGACCTCGCCGCTGCCCACTTCGAGCGAGACGTCGTGGACGACGGTGCGCGACTTGTACCGCTTTTCCAGGCGGTCGACGGCGAGATTGCTGGACATGCGGCGGGCGGGCTTTCCGGCTACTTCGCCGCCGGCGGGCGCGCGCCGAGCTCCGGCGCGCTCTTCAACGCCGGGGCGGGAGCAGCCGGAGGCGCCGGAGACGCCGCACCCTTGTCCGGGGCGTCCTTGGAACCCTTCCCCGGCAGCACGTCGGAGCGCGGCTGGAACACGCCGCGGACGCGGGCGCCCGGGTCGTCCGGCAGCGGCTGCGTCGTGGCGCGGCCTTCCGCCTTGAACAGCTCGGTCGCCGCGTTGTAGGAGATGTAGTTGCTGCGGATCTCGTCCTGGCCGCGGCGCAGCAGAGCGTTGTCGAAGAGCTCGAGCAGTTCCTTCGCGCCGTCGTACTCGGCGCGCTGCGCGTACCCCTCGAACCACTCGTCGGTGCCCGGGCGCTTCTGGCGGAAGGTGACCGGATTGCCGAAGGCGGTGACCGCCAGCGAATTGTCGGCGTTCTGCTTGAACGAGATGCGGTCCGCCCGAATGGCCAGCGACCCCTGGGTGATGACGACGTTGCCGGTCAGCGCGCCGACCTTGGTCTGGTAGTTCACGTCGCCCGTATCGGCCGAATAGTTGATCGGCTGGTCGCGGTCCGGATTGTTCCGCAGCGCGCCGGCGCCCGCGGGCCCGGCGGCCGCCGCCTTGGCCGGCGCTTTCGCCGCCGCCGCAGCGGGTGCCGCCTTGGCGGGCGCTGCCTTGGCGGGCGCCTTCGCCGCGGCCGCGGGGGCCGCTGCTCCGGACGGCGCCGGCGCGGCCGGCTGTGCGGCTGCCGGCGACAGCGCGGGTGGCAGCACGCAGGCTGCCGCGGCCAGCGCAACGGCCGCGGTTCGCGCGCAGCGGGCGGCCGCGCGGCGCAGGGGGAGGCGGGAGGTCGGTGTGGGGATCACTTGGACAGGCGGCCGGGTTCGAGCGTGCCGCTCACCTTGGACGTGAGCTTGAGCGTGTGCGCCTCGTTGTCGAGCACGAGCCCGACGCTGCGGATTATGCCCCGCGGCTCCTCGATCGTCACCGGACGGTCGGTGTCGGCGCGACCCTTCTTGGGTTGCAGGCGCAGCCAGTCGGTGGTCAGCGTGATCGGACCCTGCGGCGTCTGCGATCCGTCCCGGGGCGGCGACGCGTCCTGCACCGCGCGCACGCTGCCGCGGAGGACGATGGTCTCGCGGTCGCCGGACAGCGTCCCCTCGGCGGCTTCGAGCGAGGTCTTCGGGCGCCCGGGCTCGACCAGCGTCACCGCCGGGGACGTGAACTCGACCGTGCCGTCGTCGGGAAAGTGCCGGGCGCTGGCCGCGGCCAGCGACTGGTGCACGCCGCCGTCGACGCCGAAGGACTGGGCGTGGAAGTGCGCGATCACCATGTCGGGGTCGTGCCGAAGGCTGCCGTCGACCCGCGGCGGCGGAGGCTGCACCTGCGCGTCCAGCCAGTAGGTCAGCGCCGCGAGGCTGCCCAGGAACAGCACCGGCGACCACGAGACCAGCCGGTCGACGAACCGCATCGAGGCGCCGCGCGCGGGCCATCATGCCTCCCAGGCCGCGACGGCCGCGGCAAGCGTGCCCTGCGCGGCCAGGATCAGCTCGCAGGCTTCGCGCACCGCGCCGTGGCCGCCGTCGCGCCGCGTGACGTAATGGACGCGGGCGCGCACGGCCTCGGTCGCGTGCGGCACGCCGATCGCGAGGCCGCAGCGGGCGAACAGCGGCACGTCGGGCAGGTCGTCGCCGATGTGCGCGCACGCGGCGGGCGGCAGGCCGAGCTCGCGCCGGAGCGCCTCCCACGGCGTCAGCTTGTCGTCGGCGCCCTGGATCAGGTGCGCGACCCCCAGCGCCCGGGCGCGGTGCGCGACGACGGGCGCCTTGCTGCCGGTGATCCAGGCGACGGTGACGCCGGCTCCGGCCAGCAGCTTGATGCCGACGCCGTCGAGCGCGCTGAATGCCTTCCACTCGCGGCCGTCGTCGCCCATGTAGATGCGGCCGTCGGTGAGGACGCCGTCGACGTCGCAGGTCAGCAGGCGCACGCCGCGGGCGCGCTGGTCGAGGTCGGCGGTCATCGGCGGATCGTCGCGCGGGACTCGGGAGTCATCAGGGATCGGGGATCGCCGCGGCCGGTCAGACCACGCGCGCGCGGAACAGGTCGTGCAGATGCAGGGCGCCAGCGAGCCGGTCGTCGGCGTCGACGACGAGCAGCTGCGTGACCTTGGGCGGCGCCTCCATCTGCTCCACGCAGTCGATCGCCAGCCGGTCCGGGCCGATGGTGCGCGGCGCGCGCGTCATGAATTCGGCGACCGGCGCCGCGGAGAAATCGCGAACGCGGTCGAGGCAGCGACGCAGGTCGCCGTCGGTGAAGATTCCGGCGACGCGCCCCTCGCCGTCGACGACCGCGGTCATGCCCATGCCCTTGCCGCTCATCTCGACGACGGCGCGGGCAAGCGTCGCCGTCGCCGGCACGCTGGGGACGGCGTCGCCGCTGCGCATGACGTCGCTGACGCGCGTGAGCAGGCGCCGTCCGAGCGATCCGCCCGGGTGCGAGCGGGCGAAATCCTCGACCGAGAAGCCGCGTGCATCGAGGACCGCGATGGCCAGCGCGTCGCCGAGCGCGAGCGCGGCGCTGGTGCTCGCGGTGGGCGCGAGGCCGAGCGGGCAGGCCTCGACGTCGACCGCGGCGTCGAGGTGCACGTCGGCCGCCTGCGCCAGCGACGAGTTCTCGTTGCCGGTCAGCGCGACGATCGCCGCGCCCTGGCGCTTGACGTGCGGCGTCAGGAACACGAGTTCGTCGGTCTCGCCGGAGTTCGACAGCATCAGCACCACGTCGTCGGGCGTGATCATGCCGAGATCGCCGTGCTGCGCTTCCGCCGGGTGAACGAAGAACGCCGGCGTGCCGGTGGAGGCGAGCGTGGCGGCGAGCTTGCGCGCGATGTGGCCCGACTTGCCGATGCCCGACACGACGACGCGGCCACGGCAGTTGAGCACCAGCGCGACGGCGGCGACGAAGGCGTCGGACAGGCGTGCCGACAGGGCGGAGATCGCGGCGGCCTCGGTGGCGAGGACGTCGCGCGCGAGCGCCAGCGCCCGCGTGGCGTCGACCGCGGGGAACGCCGGAGCGGCGGCGGACAGGGTCGGGACTTCGCCGGACATCGGGCCAGTATAACCGAGGGCCGTGCGCCGATTGCCCGGCTGGCGGCAGGGTCGGGCGGGGGGCGTGTGCTACATTCGAAAACAGCTCCGCGAGGGTCGCGCTACGCCGCGCGACCCCGCGCTTCGGCGCGCGGCCGCAGGTCGAATCCCGACCCGTGGCTCGCGCGTCCCGGTTCCTTTCGCACGCCCGCCGCCCGATGCCGCAGACGCTGCAGTTGATCCTCGTCCTGCTCGCGGCCTCCGTCGTGGTGGTCGTCGTCTGCCGTCTCGTGCGGCTGCCGCCGATCCTGGGCTACCTCATCGTCGGCGCCGCCGTCGGACCGCACGCGCTCGCGGTCGTCCCCGACACGGCGACCACGCGCTACCTCGCCGAGTTCGGGATCGTCTTCCTGATGTTCTCCATCGGCCTCGAGTTCAGCCTCGCGCAGCTGCGTTCGATGCGGCGCGCGGTTTTCGGGCTCGGGCTGGCGCAGGTCGGGGTCACCACGGCGGCCGGCGCGCTGCTGCTGCCGGTGCTGGGGTTCTCGTGGCAGGCCGGGCTGGTCCTCGGCGGCGCGCTGGCGATGAGCTCGACGGCGATCGTCTCCAAGATGCTCGCCGAAAGGATGGAGCTCGGCACGCCGCACGGACGCGACGTCATGGGCATCCTGCTGTTCCAGGACCTCGCCGTCGTCGCGTTCCTGATCGTCATCCCGTCGTTGAACCGCACCGGAACCGAGCTCGCGCTCGCGCTGGCGTTCGCCGCGCTGAAGGCGGTGGTCGCGCTGATGCTGATCCTGGGCCTGGGCCAGAAGCCGATGCGCACGTGGTTCCACCTGGTGGCGCGGCAGCGCAGCTCCGAGCTCTTCATGCTGAACCTGCTCCTGGTCACGCTGGGACTCGCCTGGCTCACCGAGGTTGCCGGTCTGTCGCTGGCGCTGGGCGCGTTCCTCGCCGGGATGCTGATCTCCGAGACCGAGTACCGCTACCAGGTCGAGGAGGACATCAAGCCGTTCCGCGACGTGCTGCTCGGGCTGTTCTTCGTCACCGTCGGGATGTCGCTCGACTTCTCCGTCGTCGCCCATCGCTGGCCGCAGGTGCTGCTGCTGCTGCTGGTGCCGGTGCTGGCGAAGCTCGCGCTGATCGTCGTGCTGGCCCGGGGTTTCGGCGCGCCGCTCGCCACCGCGCTGCGCACCGGCTTCTACCTCGCGCAGGCCGGCGAGTTCGCGCTGGTGATGCTGACGCTGACTCTGCAGGGGACGCTGATCGACCGCGATCTCGCGCAGGTGGTGCTGGCGGCGATGGTGCTGTCGATGCTGTCGGCGCCGCTGCTGATCGAGTTTGCCGAGCCGATCGTGCGCAAGCTGACGGCGAACGACTGGCTGTCGCGGGCGGCGCAGATCACCCAGATCGCGGCGAAGACGATGTCGCGACAGGACCACGTGATCGTCTGCGGCTACGGGCGCAGCGGGCAGAACCTCGCGCGGCTGCTCGAGCGCGAGGAGATTCCCTACGTGGCGCTGGACGCCGATCCGCAGCGCGTCCGCGAGGCCGCGGCCGACGGCTCGTCGGTCGTCTACGGCGACGCGTCGCGGCGCGAGGCGCTGGCCGCGGCGGGACTGTCCAAGGCCCGCGCCGTCGCGATCACCTTCGCCGCGACGCCGGTCGCGCTGCGCATCCTTCACCACGTGCAGCAGGCGCGGCCCGACCTGCCGGTGATCGTGCGCACCGTCGACGACTCGGACATCGACAAGCTGATGGCCGCCGGCGCCACCGAAGTCGTCCCCGAAGTGCTCGAGGGCAGCCTGATGCTCGCCACGCATTCGCTGCTGGTGCTGGGCATCCCGCTCAACCGCGTGCTGAAGCAGATCCGCGCGATCCGGGAGGAGCGCTACAGCCTGTTCCGCGGCTTTTTCCACGGCGCGACCGACGCCGCCGACGCGGCGGAGAACCTGCAGCCGCGCCTGCATACGGTGGTGCTCTCCGAGCGCGCGTTCGCCGTCGGCCGGACGCTCGGCGACCTCGGGCTCGCGGAACTGGTCGAGGTCACGGGCGTGCGCCGTCGCGGCGCGAGGTCGGCGCAGCCGGACCCCGACTGGCGCTTCGAGGCCGGCGACGCCGTCGTGCTGCTCGGACGGCCGGAGGACCTGACGGTGGCCGAGGGGAAGCTCCTGGGCGGCTGATGGCCGCCGGAGCGTGATTCCCGGATGCCGGCGCAGCTAACTGACCGCGGGTCATTGAAGCGGCCCGCGGCGACCGGATACAATCGCCGGTTCCCCGTAACCGATACGTCCCGCCCAGTGTCCAACGCCGCCGCGCACGCCGCCCTCGCGCCCGCCGCCTCCGGTCCCGACAACGCCGTCGAGCTTGCCGACGTCCGCTTCGGCTATGACCGGCGGCCGGTGCTCGACGGCATCTCGATGGTCATCCCCCGGGGCAAGGTCGTCGCGATCATGGGCGGGTCCGGTTGCGGCAAGACCACGATCCTGCGGCTGATCGGCGGGCAGCTGCGGCCGGTCTCCGGCCGCGTCAGCGTGGCGGGACAGTCCGTGCCGGACCTCGACCGCGAAGCGCTGTTCGCCATGCGCCGCAAGGTGGGCATGCTGTTCCAGTTCGGCGCGCTGTTCACCGACATGACGGTGTTCGAGAACATCGCCTTCCCCATGCGCGAGCACACCGAGCTGACGGACGAGCTGATCCGCGACCTGGTGCTGATGAAGCTGCACGCGGTGGGCCTGCGCGGCGCCGCCGAGCTGAAGCCGTCGGAGCTGTCCGGCGGCATGGCGCGACGGGTCGCGCTGGCCCGCGCGATCGCGCTGGACCCGATGCTCGTGATGTACGACGAGCCCTTTGCCGGCCTCGACCCGATCTCGCTGGGCGTGGTCGGCCAGCTGATCCGCAAGCTGAACGACGCGCTGGGCATCACGTCGGTGGTCGTGACGCACGACGTCTACGAGTCGCTGAAGATCGTCGACTACCTCTATTTCGTCTCCGCCGGCCGCATCGTGGCGGAGGGCACGCCCGAGGAGGTGCGCAGGTCCGGCGACCCCTTCGTGCGGCAGTTCGTCGACGGCGAGGCGGACGGCCCGGTGCCGTTCCACTATCCGGCGCGCCCGTACGACGAGGACCTGTATGCCCGTCGCTGAAGCCGGCAACGGCGTCGCCCGCGCTGCTGCGCCGCGTCGGCGCCGGCGCGATCGAGATGATCGCGCGACTGGGCTACGTCACCCGCTTTTTCGTCGCCGTCGTCTGGAACACGCCGGCCGCCTTCCGCCGGATCCACCTGACGCTGCGCGAGATCTACTTTTCCGGCGTGCTTTCGCTGGTGATCATCCTGGTCTCCGGACTCTTCGTCGGCATGGTGCTCGCGCTGCAGGGCTACGACGTGCTGAACCGCTACGGCGCCGACGACTCGCTGGGCGTGCTGGTGGCGCTGTCGCTGGTGCGGGAACTCGGGCCGGTCGTCGCGGGTCTCCTGTTCGCCAGCCGCGCCGGCAGCGCGATCACCGCGGAGATCGGGCTGATGAAGACCACCGAGCAGCTCTCGGCGATGGAGATGATGGCCGTGGACCCGCTCGCGCGCGTCGTCGCGCCGCGGTTCTGGGGGGGCGTGATCTCGATGCCGCTGCTCGCCGCGCTGTTCTCGACCATGGGCATCTACGGAGCGTACCTCGTCGGCGTGCGCCTCATCGGCATCGATTCCGGGACGTTCTGGGGCAACATGCAGGCTGCGGTCGACGTCCGGACCGACGTGGTCAACGGCGTCATCAAGAGCTTCGTTTTCGGGACGGCGGTCAGCCTGATCGCCGTGTTCGAGGGCTACGTCGCCAAGCCGACCGCGGAGGGCGTCTCCAGCGCGACGACGCGCACCGTCGTCGAGAGTTCGCTGGCCATCCTGGCGCTCGATTTCATACTCACCGTCTTCATGTTCCGGGGCGTCGCGTGAACGCCCGGAAGGAGCCGCCCGCATGAACCGCTCGACGATCGACCTCTGGGTCGGCATCTTCGTCACCCTGGGCCTGGGAGCGATCCTGTTTCTCGCGCTCAAGGTCGGCAATCTGACCAACGTCGGCAGCACCCCGGGCTACCGGATCGAGGCCCCGTTCGACAACATCGGCGGCCTCAAGCTGCGGGCGCCGGTGAAGGCGGCCGGCGTCGTCGTCGGCCGGGTCGAGCGCATCCGGCTCGATCCCAAGACCTTTCAGGCCGTCGTGACGATGAAGATCGACAATGGCTACGAGTTCACCGCCGACACGATCGCGTCGATCCTGACGTCCGGGCTGCTGGGCGAGGTGTACATCGGGCTCGACACCGGCGGCGACACCAAGACGCTGGCCGAGGGCGGGCGCATCACCAAGACGCAGTCGGCGGTGGTGCTGGAGAAGCTCATCGGCCAGTTCCTGTTCGATCGCGCGGGCGAAGGGGGCGGAAAATGAACTGCCCGCCGGAATCCGCGCGGGCACCGCGCGGCGGCGGTGGCGCGCTTGGCGGTGCTGCTGGCGGCGGTCGTGCTGGCCGGATGCGCGGCGGCGCCGACGCGCGGCGATCCGTTCGAGCCGGCCAATCGCGTTGCGTTCGACGTTCACGAGGCGATCGACAACGCGGTGGTGCGGCCGGCGATCCAGGCCTACGTCGACTACACTCCGGAGCTCGTGCGCCGCGGGGTCTCGAATTTCTTCGGCAACATCGACGACCTGTACTCCGCGCTCAACTCGGCGCTGCAGGGCAAGCCCGACGATTTCGGCAACAGCCTGGGGCGGGTGATGGTGAACACCGGCTTCGGACTCGCCGGGCTCATCGACATCGCGTCGGACGCCGGCATTCCCAAGAGCAACGAGGACTTCGGCCAGACCTTCGGCGTGTGGGGCATCCCGCAGGGGCCGTACCTGTTCGTGCCGCTGTTCGGCCCGTCGACGTTCCGCGACGGGACGGGCTTCCTGATCCGCGCGTACACGACGCCGACCGGCTTCATTCCCGACGTGCCGCTGCGCAATGTCATCTGGGGCATGGCCTGGGTCAACGAGAACGCGCAGGTCGTCGGCACCAGCAAGCTGGTCGAGCAGGCAGCGCTCGATCGCTACACCTTCGTGCGCCGGGCTTACCTGCAGCGGCGCGAATACCTGGTCCGCGACGGCAGGCCGGCGCCCGAACCAGAGGACGAGTGACGCCATGAACCTGTCTATCTTTTCCCGCCGCACCGCGGCGGTCACGGCCGTGACCGCCGCCCTGTTGCTCGCCGCCGCCGCGCCGGTGCGCGCCCAGGAAGCGCCGGACGCCATGGTCAAGCGCGTGTCGCAGGAAATCCTGCAGATCGTGAAGACCGACCCCAAGGTCCAGGCCGGCGACCAGGCGCGCACCCGCGAGGTCGTCGAATCGAAGCTGCTGCCCAATTTCGATTTCACGCGGATGACGGCGCTGGCGATGGGACGGAACTGGCGGCAGGCCACGCCCGAGCAGCAGCAGCGGCTGACCACCGAGTTCCGGTCGCTGCTGGTGCGCACCTACGCCGGCGCGCTCAACCAGTACCGCGACCAGCAGCTCGCGTACAAGCCGCTGCGGGCCGAGGACAAGGCGACCGACGTGATCGTGCGCACCGAGGTGGTCCGACCGGGCCAGCAGCCGGTGCAGATCGATTACGGCATGGAGAAGTCCGGCGACGGCTGGAAGTGCTACGACGTCATCGTCGGCGGGGTGTCGCTGGTGACCAACTATCGCGACGAGTTCAACGAGCAGATCCGCTCGGGCGGCATCGACGGCCTGATCCGGACGCTCGCCGACAAGAACAAGGGAGGGGCCGGCAAGTGAGTCTCGCGTGCGCGCCTGGCGTGACCGCGGAGGGCGCCGGGACGGTCGCGGCGACCTCCGACTGCGCCGTCTGGCTGCTCACCGGTCCCCTCGGCATGGCCGATGCGGGCGCCGTCGCCCTGGTGGCGCGTGAGTTGCCGTTGCCCAACTCCGGACGGGTCGACTGCGGCGGGCTCACCAGCGTCGACTCCGCGGCCGTTGCCATGCTGCTGTCGTTCGCGCGGCGTGCTCGCGACGAGGGTCGTCATCTCAAGTTCATCAACGTGCCGGCGCCGCTGACGACGCTCGCCGCTCTGTACGGGGTCGACGAGCTGCTCGCGCCGTAGCTTCGCCCCGGCGCCCGCCGCGCGGTGCGGCGGATCGCGTCGCCGCCGTCCATCCCACTGCCCATGACACCCGCCGTCGAAGTCGTTCGCGTCGCCCGCCGCTTCGGCCGCGTGCAGGCGCTCGCCGGCATCGACCTCACGGTCGGGCAGGGCGAGTTCTTCGGCCTGCTCGGCCCGAACGGCGCCGGCAAGACGACGCTGATCTCGGTGCTCGCGGGACTGGTGCGCGCCGACGAGGGCTCGGCCCGGATCATGGGACACGACGTCGTCGGCGACTACCGGGCGGCGCGCCGCGCGCTGGGCGTCGTGCCGCAGGAGCTGGTGCTCGACCCCTTCTTCACCGTCCGCGAAACCCTGACGATCCAGTCCGGTTACTTCGGGCTGGCGAGGAACGGCGACTGGATCGACGAGATCCTGCATCACCTCAACCTGACCGCGAAGGCCGACGCCAACATGCGCACGCTGTCCGGCGGCATGAAGCGCCGCGTGCTGGTCGGCCAGGCGCTGGTGCATCGGCCGCCGGTCATCGTGCTGGACGAGCCGACCGCCGGGCGTCGACGTCGAGTTGCGCCAGAGCCTGTGGGCGTTCATCCGCAAGCTCAACGCCGACGGCCACACGATCATCCTGACGACGCACTACCTCGAGGAGGCCGAGGCGCTGTGCGGGCGCATCGCGATGATGAAGGCCGGCCGGATCGTCGCGCTCGACACCACGCAGAACCTGCTGTCGCGCTTCGCGGGGCTCACCGTGCGGCTCGGCGCGGCGCGCGTGCCCGCGACTTGGCAGGCGCGGGTGCTGCGGCGCGAAGGGGCGGTGCACTTCATCGGGCTCGACCGCTACGACGAGCTCGAGGATCTGCTGCGCGCGCTGCGGGTCGAGGGCATCGCCGTCGAGGAACTCGCGCTCGAGGAGACCGACCTCGAGCAGGTGTTCCTGCGCCTGGTCGGCAGCGGCGGCGATCCCGCCGCCGGCACCGGCGCCGGTTCCGGCACCGCCTCCCGGGCTGCCGTCGCCGGCCGGAGCGACCGGACCGTCGGCACGGGAGGTGCGTCGTGACGGCGCTGCGCGGCGGCTGGCGCACGCTGCTCTACAAGGAGCTGCTGCGCTTCTGGAAGGTGAGCTTCCAGACCATCGCGGCGCCGGTGCTGACGGCGCTGCTGTACCTGCTGATCTTCTCGCACGTGCTGGAGGCGCACGTCGCGGTGTTCGACGGGCGGGTGCGCTACACGGCATTCCTTATCCCCGGCCTGGTGATGATGTCGGTGCTGCAGAACTCGTTCGCCAACACCTCGTCGTCGCTGATCCAGTCGAAGCTCAACGGCAACATCATCTTCGTGCTGCTGCCGCCGCTGTCGCCGCTCGACCTCTACGTCGCCTACGTCGCGGGCGCGATGGTGCGGGGCCTGACCGTCGGGCTGGGCGTGTTCGCGCTCACGGTCTGGTTCGACCCGTCGACGCTGCTGCTGGCGTCCCCGTTGTGGGTGCTGGTCTTCGCTCTCCTCGGCAGCTGCATCCTGGCGACGATGGGGCTGATCGCCGGCATCTGGGCCGACAAGTTCGACCAGCTCGCCGCATTCCAGAATTTCATCATCGTGCCGGCGACGTTCCTTTCCGGCGTGTTCTATTCGATCAAGTCGCTGCCGCCGTTCTGGCAGCTGCTGTCGCACGCCAACCCGTTCTTTTATATGATCGACGGGTTCCGCTACGGTTTCTTCGGGCTGTCCGACGTCCCGCCGCTCGGCAGCCTGATGGTCGTCGGCGCATTCTGCGCGGTGCTGACCCTGGTCGCGCTCGCGCTCCTCAAATCCGGCTGGAAACTGCGTTCCTGAGAAGGCCCATGGTCACTCCCGATTCGATTGAAGCCTCCATCCGCGCGGGCCTCGCCTGCGATCACGTCGAGGTCGTCGGCGACGGCCAGCACTTCGAGGCGATTGTCGTCGCCGCGTCGTTCGAAGGCGCATCCCGCGTGCGCCGCCACCAGATCGTCTACGCGGCGCTCGGCGACCGCATGCGCGAGGAGGTCCACGCGCTGTCGATGACGACGCTGACGCCTGCCGAATGGGCGCAGCGGCAGGGCGGCCAGTGAGCGCCCCCGCCGAGCTGCCGTCGCGACCGCGCGCCGGCCGCATCCCGGCCGGCGTGGCGGCCGAAGCCGGGTAGCCTGCCGACCCGGCTCCGGCACCGCTTCGCCACGCGCCACCGGGACCCCACCGCACCGCCACCGCACCACCACTGAACGGAAGTCATGGACAAGCTCGTCATCGAAGGGGGCCGGCCGCTCGCCGGTCGCGTGCGCGTTTCCGGCGCCAAGAACGCGGCGCTGCCGATCCTGTGCGCGTCGCTGCTGTCACCGGAGCCGCTGGTGCTGACCAACGTGCCGCAGCTCAACGACGTGCGGACGATGCAGACGCTGCTGGCGCAGATGGGCGTGCGGCTCGATGTTCGCGTCCCGGGCACCGTAGCGCTCGACGCCGGCCGCATCGACTGGCCACTCGCACCGTACGAACTGGTGAAGACGATGCGCGCTTCGATTCTGGCGCTGGGGCCCCTGCTCGCCCGCTGCGGCGAGGCGCGGGTGTCGCTGCCCGGCGGTTGCGCGATCGGCCTGCGCCCGGTCGACCAGCACGTCAAGGGTCTGCAGGCGATGGGCGCGGAGATCGACCTCGACCACGGCTACATCAATGCCCGGGCGACGAGACTCAAGGGGACGCGGTTCGCGTTCGACCTGGTGACCGTGACCGGAACCGAAAACCTCCTGATGGCGGCGTCGCTGGCCGAGGGCACGACGACGCTGGAGAATGCGGCGCGCGAGCCGGAGGTCACGGACCTGGCGAACTGCCTGATCGCGATGGGCGCGCGGATCTCCGGTGCCGGCACCGATCGCATCGTGATCGAGGGTGTGCCGCGACTCTCGGGCACGACCCATGCGATCATGCCGGACCGGATCGAGACCGGCACGTTTCTCGCGGCGGTCGCCGCGACCGGCGGCGACGCCACGGTCGAGGGCGCTGCCGGAGCGGCGCTGGACGCCGTGCTCGACAAGCTGCGCGAAGCGGGCGCCGAGGTCGAGGCGGGGCCCGACACCATCCGCGTGTCGCGTCGCGGGCCGCTCAAGGCGTTCGACCTGCGCACCGCGCCGTTCCCGGCGTTCCCCACCGACATGCAGGCGCAGATGATGGCGCTGGCGGCGCGGGCGGACGGCACGTCGATCATCACCGAGACGATCTTCGAGAACCGGATGATGCACGTGCAGGAGCTGGTTCGGCTGGGCGCGGACATCGACGTCGAGGGCAACACGGCGATCGTCCGCGGAGTCGGCAAGTTGACCGGGGCGGACGTGATGGCCACCGACCTGCGGGCATCGGCGTGCCTGGTCATCGCCGGTCTCATGGCCGAAGGTGCGACGACCATCGACCGCATCTACCATCTCGACCGCGGCTACGAGCGGATCGAGGAAAAGCTCGGCGCACTGGGCGCATCGATCCGCCGCGTCCGCTGAGCTCCGGTCGGGGTCAGGTCGAATTTTGGCCAATCACCCCCAACCGCGCCGGGTGACCCGTGTACGTCTCCCCCAGTATCCGCGCGCGACGACGGGTCGTCGATCAGCCGGAAGTCTGATTGCCCACCGGGTTCGGACCCGCGACAATGCGGGCAGCGCGTCGATGGCCGACGACGGTCTGGAACGGCGGGTGGCGCGACGATCCCTGCTGTCCAATATTTGACCTGACCCCAATTCATGACGGACCTCCACGACTCGCCGCTTGGCCATGCGACCACGTACGCCGATGCGTACGATCCGGCGCTGCTGTTCCCGGTCGATCGGGCGCCGCAGCGCGCCGAGCTGGGTCTGGGCGACCCGCTGCCCTTCCGCGGCGCGGATCTCTGGAACGCCTATGAGCTGTCGTGGCTCGACCCCGCGGGCAAGCCGCAGGTCGCGATCGCCACGTTCACGGTGCCCGCCACCTCGCCGCGCATCGTCGAGTCGAAGTCGGTCAAGCTCTATCTGACGGCGTTCAACCTGGCGCGATTCGCCACGGCCGCCGCCGTCCGCGCGGCGATGGCGCGCGACCTGTCCGTCGCGACCGGCGCGCCCGTCGACGTCGCGCTGGTCCCGCCCGACGAATTCGCCGCGCTGCCGCATGGCGAACTGGACGGGGAGGACCTCGACGTGCTGCCGGTGACTTTCGATGGCAGCGAGTCCCGACGCCTCGCTGCTCGTCGCCGCCGGCCCCGCGGTGGAGCAGACGCTGCGCACGCGCCTGTTCCGTTCGCTGTGCCCGGTGACCGGCCAGCCCGACTACGCCAGCGTGCAGATTCGCCATCGCGGCCCCAGGCTCGATCCGGGCGGCCTGCTGCGCTACCTCGTCTCGTTCCGCGGCCATCCCGGCTTCCACGAGCACTGCGTCGAGCGGATCTTCGCCGACGTCTGGACCCGCTGCCGTCCGCAGGCGCTCACGGTCCACGCGCGGTTCACGCGCCGGGGCGGGGTCGACATCAATCCGTGGCGCACCAGCGGCGACGACGCGCCGCCGCCGAACCGGCGCACCGCCCGGCAATGACGCCGACCGCGCTTGCCGGCGCGACGACGGCGCTGCGCGGCGCTACGCTCGCTTTCACCGCCGACCCGTTCGTGGTTCCGTCGCGGGACGCGCTGCGCCACGACCCGGATGCGCTGATCGTCTGCGCGGAAGGCCGGATCGTCGCCGTCGGGCCCGCCACCGAATGGCTGCCCGCGCTGCCCCGGGGGTTCCCGTCACCCGCTACGACAACGCGCTGATCGTCCCGGGCTTCATCGACACCCACGTCCACTATCCGCAGCTTCCGGTCATCGCGGCGTTCGGCAGGACGCTGCTCGACTGGCTGGACGACTACACCTACGTCGCCGAGCAGCGCTTCGCCGATCCGGCATTCGCCGCGGTCGCGGCGGAAGCGTTCCTCGACGAGGCGCTGCGGCACGGCACGACGACGGCGATGGTCTACGGTACCGTCCACGCGGGTTCGACCGACGCCTTTTTCGCCGCGGCGCATGCCCGCGGCCTGCGGATGATCGCCGGCAAGCTGCTGATGGATCGCCATGCCCCGGCCGCGCTGACCGACACCGCGCAGTCCGGCTACGACGACAGCAAGGCGCTGATCGAGCGCTGGCACGGCCGCGGCCGCCTGGGCTACGCGGTCACGCCGCGGTTCGCGCCGACGTCGACGCCGGCGCAGCTCGACGCGGCCGGCGCGCTGCTGCGCGAGCACCCGGGCGTGTGGCTGCAGACGCACCTCGCCGAGAACCACGACGAGATCGCCTGGGTCGCGCGGCTGTTTCCCGCCGCGCGCGACTACCTCGACGTCTACGCGCGCCACGGGCTGGTCGGGCGGCGCAGCGTCTTCGGCCACGGCATCCACCTGGCCGAGGACGCGTGGCGGCGGCTGCACGAGGCGGGCGCCGCGATCGCCCACTGCCCCACGTCGAACACCTTCCTCGGCAGCGGACTCTTCCGCCTTCGCGACGCACGTCGCGCGTCGAGGCCGGTGCACGTGGGACTGGCCACCGACGTCGGCGGCGGGACGACGCTGTCGATGCTGGCGACGATGGGCGAGGCGTACAAGGTGGCGCGAATGGCCGGAGCGCCGCTCGACGCGGCGCAGCTGCTGTGGCTCGCCACCACCGGGGCGGCACAGGCGCTCGACCTCGACGGCGTGACGGGGAGCCTCGCGCCGGGCGCGGACGCCGACTTCGCGGTGCTCGACCTCGACGCGACGCCGCTGCTGCGCTTCCGGATGCCGTTCTGCCGCGACGTGCACGAACAGCTGGCGGTGCTGACGCTCGCCGGGGACGACCGCGCGATTCGCGCGACCTGGTCCGGCGGGACGTTGCGTCCACGACCGCGATGCACCCTCGTCGCGGCCGGCCCCGGCGGCCGTCCGGTAGAATCCTGCAAGGCGGGCGCCCATGGCCACCGCCGACGGGCGGCCGGCCGCGGTCCGCCGCCCGCCGTTCCCGAAACCAGCCCGGTCCGCCCATCGTGCCCACCCTGACGCTCGCCCTGTCCAAGGGCCGCATCTTCGACGAAACGCTCCCGCTGCTCGCGGCGGCGGGGATCGTGCCGGCCGAGGATCCGGAAACCTCGCGCCGGCTGATCCTTCCGACCAGCCGCCCGGACGTCGCGCTGCTGATCGTCCGCGCGTCCGACGTGCCGACCTACGTCGAGCACGGCGCCGCCGACCTGGGCGTGGCCGGCAAGGACGTGCTGCTCGAGCACGGCGGCGACGGCCTCTACCAGCCGCTCGACCTCGGCATCGGCCGCTGCCGGATGTCGGTGGCGACCCGGCGCGGCTTCGACTGGCCCGGCACCGTGCAGCGCGGCGCCCGCATCCGCGTGGCGACCAAGTACGTGCGCACGGCGCGCGAGCACTTCGCCGCCAAGGGCATGCACGTCGACCTCATCAAGCTTTACGGATCGATGGAACTGGCGCCGCTCACCGGGCTCGCCGACGTCATCGTCGACCTCGTCTCGACCGGCAATACGCTGAAGGCCAACGACCTGGTCGAAGTCGAGACGATCATGCCGATCAGCGCGCGGCTGGTCGTCAATCCGGCCGCGCTCAAGCTCAAGCGCGCCGGGGTGCAGCCGCTGCTCGAGCGGATCGCGGCCGCCGTCGCCGCGCGCACGCCGGCGGAGGCCGACGCATGAACGCGCCGATGCCGCTGTCGCTGCGCCGCCTCGACGCCGCGGCCCCGTCGTTCGACCGCGACCTCGCGGCGCTGACCGCGTTCGAGGCGGCGCAGGATCCCGCCGTCGATGCCGCCGTCGCCGCGATCGTCGCCGACGTGCGCGCCCGCGGCGACGCTGCCGTCCTCGAATGCACGGCGAAGTTCGACCGCCTCGCCTCGCCGTCGGTCGCCGCGCTGGAAATCACCGCCGCGGAAATGCGCGCGGCGTTCGACGCGCTGCCGGCGCCGCAGCGCGATGCGCTGGTGACCGCCGCGGCGCGCGTGCGCGCCTACCACGAGCGGCAGAAGCTCGTGTCGTGGTCCTACACCGATCCGGACGGCAGCGTGTTCGGCCAGCAGGTCACGCCGCTCGACCGCGTCGGCGTCTACGTGCCGGGAGGCAAGGCGGCGTATCCGTCGTCGGTGCTGATGAACGTGATCCCCGCGCACGTCGCCGGCGTGCCGGAGATCATCATGGTCGTGCCCACGCCCGACGGCACGCGCAACCCGCTGGTGCTGGCGGCGGCGCACCTGGCGGGCGTGTCGCGCGCCTTCACGATCGGCGGGGCCCAGGCGGTCGCGGCGCTGGCCTACGGCACGGCGACGGTTCCCGCGGTCGACAAGATCTGCGGCCCCGGCAACGCGTACGTCGCGGCCGCCAAGCGGCGGGTGTTCGGCGCCGTCGGCATCGACATGGTCGCCGGGGTGTCGGAAATCCTGGTCATCGCCGACGGCAGCGCGCATCCCGACTGGGTCGCGATGGACCTCTTCTCGCAGGCCGAGCACGACGAACTCGCGCAGGCGATCCTGGTGTCGCCGGACGCCGCGCTGCTCGACGCCGTCGCGGCGAGCGCGCAGCGGCTCATCGAGACGATGCCGCGGCGGGCGATCATCGCCGCGTCGTTCGCCAACCGCGGCGCCCTGATCAGGGTCCGCGATCTCGCCGAAGCCTGCGCGGTGTCGAACCGCGTCGCTCCGGAGCATCTGGAACTCGCCGTCGCCGACCCGCAGGCGCTGCTGCCGCAGATCCGGCACGCCGGCGCGATCTTCATGGGACACCAGGCGTCCGAGTCGCTCGGCGACTACTGCGCCGGGCCCAACCACGTGCTGCCGACGGGCCGCACCGCGCGCTTTTCGTCGCCGCTGGGCGTCTACGACTTCCAGAAGCGGTCGAGCCTGCTCGCGATATCCGCGGCCGGCGGCGCGCACCCTCGGACCGGTGGCCGCGACGCTGGCGTACGGCGAGGGGTTGCCGGCGCACGCGCAGAGCGCCCTGTACCGTGTCGACGACGCCTGACCGGGGCCGCGCGGTGAGCGGCATCCCCCCGCCGGCAGCCCGGACGCCCGCCTCGATGGCGGCGGCGGTGCTGCGCCCGGAAATCCGCGCGCTGACCGCCTACGCCGTCGCCAAGGCGGAAGGCGTGATCAAGCTCGACGCGATGGAGAATCCGTATCCGCTGCCCGCCGCGGTGCGCGACGAGATCGCCGCGGCGGTGGCCAACGTCGCGATCAACCGCTACCCGGACGGCGGCGGCGACGCGGTGAAGGCGGCGCTGCGGCAGGCGTACGGCATCCCGCCCGGCGCCGGCGTGCTGCTGGGCAACGGCTCCGACGAGATCATCCAGATGCTCGCGTGCGCGCTGGCGCGGCCGGGCGCGGCGATGCTGGCGCCCGATCCGTCGTTCGTCATGTACCGGATGAACGCGCTGTACGCCGGGATGCGCTTCTGCGGCGTGCCGCTGGCCGGCGATTTCGCGCTGGACCTGCCGGCGATGCTCGCCGCGATCGCGCGCGAGCGGCCGGCGCTCACCTTTCTCGCCTGCCCCAACAACCCGACCGGCAACCTGTTCGCGGCCGCCGACGTCGAGGCGATCCTGCGCGCGGCGCCGGGTCTCGTCGTCGTCGACGAGGCGTACCACGCGTTCGCCGACGCGAGTTTCCTGCCCCGCGTGCTCGACTTCCCCAACCTGCTGGTGCTGCGGACGGTGTCCAAGGTCGGCATGGCGGGGCTGCGCCTCGGTTATGCGATCGCCGCGCCGGCCTGGATCGACGAACTGAACAAGGTCCGGCAGCCGTATAATCTCAACGCATTGACGCAGGCGGTGGCGCCGGTCCTGCTCGGGCAGGGTGCGTTGCTGGCGGGGCAGGCGGCGGCGATTCGCGCCGAACGGGCGCGGCTCGGCGCGGCGCTGGCGGCGCTGCCGGGCGTGACCGTCCATCCGACGCAGACCAATTTCGTGCTGGCGCGGGTGCCCGACGCGCCGGCGTGGTTCGCGGCGCTCGCCGGCGCGCGCATCCTGGTGAAGAGCCTGCACGGCGCGCACCCGCTGCTCGAACACTGCCTGCGCATCACCGTGGGCACCCCCGACGAAAACAACGCCCTGCTCGCCGTCCTCGAAAAGCTCCCATGACCGTCCCCACGCAGCCCCCGCGCAGCGCGCGCGTCGAGCGCAACACCGCCGAAACGCAGATCGCCGTCAGCGTCGATCTCGACGGGACCGGTCGCGCCGACCTCGCGAGCGGCGTGCCGTTCCTCGACCACATGCTCGACCAGATCGCGCGGCACGGCATGGTCGATCTCGCCGTCGCGGCGAAGGGCGACCTGCACATCGACGCGCACCACACCGTCGAGGACATCGGCATCACCTTCGGCCAGGCGCTGCACAAGGCCCTCGGCGACCGCAGGGGGCTGACGCGCTACGGCCACGCCTACGTCCCGCTCGACGAGGCGCTTTCGCGCGTCGTGCTCGACCTCTCCGGCCGCCCGGGCCTCGAGTTCCACGTCCCGTTCAAGCGCGCGCTGATCGGGACCTTCGACGTCGATCTCACCCACGAGTTCTTCCAGGGCTTCGTCAACCACGCGCTGGTGACGCTGCACGTCGACAACCTGCGCGGCGAGAACGCCCATCATCAGGCCGAGACGGTGTTCAAGGCGTTCGGTCGCGCGCTGCGGATGGCGGTCGCGCGCGACCCGCGTGCCGGCGACGTCGTGCCGTCGACGAAGGGAACGCTCTAGACGAACGGTCCGCGGCCAGCTGCGCGGCTCCCCCTGCGCCCGGCGTCGGGCGGCGAGCGTGGCGCGACAACGTGGTCGCCACGAGGCAACCACGAGGCGCCCACGAGGCGACCCCCCGCAGCCACGCCGCAACCGCCCGGCACCGCGTCCCGACCCCACCACCGCCATGACCGATATCGTTGTCGTCGACTACGGAATGGGCAACCTGCGCTCGGTGGCGAAGGCGCTGGTCCACGTCGCCCCCACCGCGGACGTGGTCGTGTCGGCGGATCCGGCGACGATCCGCTCCGCGAAGCGGATCGTGCTGCCGGGCCAGAGCGCGATGCCCGACTGCATCCGCGGTCTCGACCAGAGCGGGCTGCGCGACGTGGTCCGCGAGGTGATCCGCGACCGGCCGTTCCTCGGAATCTGCCTCGGCCTGCAGATGCTGTTCGACGAGAGCGAGGAGGGTCCGACCGCCGGGCTCGCGCTGCTTCCGGGGCGCGTCGAGCGATTCCGCGATGCCCGGATGACGCTGCCGGACGGCACGCGGCTCAAGGTGCCGCACATGGGCTGGAGCCGGGTGCACCAGGTTCGCGCGCACCCGCTCTGGGCCGGCATCCCCGACGGCGCGCGGTTCTACTTCGCGCACAGCTATCATCCGGTGCCGGCCGACCCGGCGCTGACCGCGGCGACCACCGACTATCCGGCGCCGTTTACTTGCGCGGTGGCGCGGGCTAATATCTTCGCCACGCAGTTCCACCCGGAAAAGAGCCACCGCGCCGGTCTCACGCTGCTCGCCAACTTCGTCGCCTGGAACGGGCAGTCCTGATTTCCCGCCGACCCACCTTCGAGCGCCCTCCGCCGCGACCCCTGTTCGACCGAATCGCCGCCGCCCGGCAATCCGAACCGCACCGCCACCGCCGCTTCGCCCCGCCCGGATCCCCTTCCGCTTCATCCCGCTGCCATGCAGATCATTCCCGCGATCGACATCAAGGACGGCCATTGCGTCCGCCTGAAGCAGGGCGAGATGGCCACCGCCACGGTCTTTTCCGAGGACCCGGCGGCGATGGCGCAGCACTGGCTCGAGCTCGGCGCCGAGCGGCTGCACCTCGTCGACCTGAACGGCGCGGTCGCCGGCGTGCCGAAGAACGAGCTGGCGATCCGCGAAATCGTCGCCGTCATCGGCGAGGAGATCCCGATCCAGCTCGGCGGAGGCATCCGCGACCTCGACACCATCGAGCGCTACCTCGACGACGGCATCACCTACGTCATCATCGGCACCGCGGCGGTCAAGAACCCCGGCTTCCTGCACGACGCCTGCTATGCCTTCCCCGGCCACATCATCGTCGGCCTCGACGCGCGCGAGGGCAAGGTCGCGACCGACGGCTGGTCGAAGATGACGGGCCACGACGTCGTCGACCTCGGCAAGAAGTTCGAGGACTACGGCGTCGAGGCGATCATCTACACCGACATCGGCCGCGACGGCATGCTGACCGGCGTCAACATCGACGCCACCGTCCGGCTCGCGCGCGAGCTCAAGATCCCGGTGATCGCCTCCGGCGGCATCGGCAAGCTGGCGGACGTCGTCGAGCTCGCGCAGCACGAGAAGGAAGGCATCATCGGCGCCATCGCGGGGCGCGCGCTCTACGAGGGCACGCTCGACTTCAAGGCCGCGATGAAGGCCGCGAAGGGCAAGGGCGCCGGCTGACCCCGGCGGGCGCCGCTGCGCGCCCGCGCCGGCGTCCGGCCGCACCGATCGCCATGGGCCTCGCCAAGCGCATCATTCCCTGCCTCGACGTCGCCGAGGGGCGCGTCGTCAAGGGCGTCAACTTCGTCAACCTGCGCGACGCCGGCGACCCGGTCGAGGTCGCCCGGCGCTACGACGAGCAGGGCGCCGACGAGCTCGCGTTCCTCGACATCCGCGCGAGCCTCGAGACGCGGGGGCTGCTGTACCACATGATCGAGGCGGTCGCCGACCAGGTGTTCATTCCCCTCACCGTCGGCGGCGGGGTCAACTCGGTCGACGACATCCGCGCGCTGCTCAACGCCGGCGCCGACAAGGTCAGCATCAACACCGCGGGCGTCCGCCATCCGGGGCTGTTCGAGGAGGCGGCGGGCCGCTTCGGCGCGCAGTGCATCGTCGCCGCGATCGACGCCAAGCAGATCGCGCCGGAGGCCTGGGAGGTGTTCACCCACGGCGGCCGCACCCCCACCGGCCTCGACGCCGTCGCCTGGGCGCGCGAGGTCGTCGCGCGCGGCGCCGGCGAAATCCTGCTGACCAGCATGGACCGCGACGGGGCGCGCACCGGATTCGACCTGATGCTGACGCGGGCGATCGTCGACGCGGTCGACGTTCCGGTCATCGCGTCGGGCGGCGTCGGGTCGCTGCAGGACCTCGTCGACGGAATCACCGTCGGCGGCGCCGACGCGGTGCTCGCCGCGTCGATCTTCCACTACGGCGAGTACACGGTCGGGCCAGGCGAAGGCCGCGATGGCGGCGGCCGGCATCGAGATCCGGGAGCCGGCGTGAGCACGCCGGGGAGCGCGTGGCTCGACCGCGTGCGCTGGAACGCCGACGGCCTGGTGCCGGCGATCGCCCAGGACGCGCATACCGGCAAGGTCCTCACGCTCGCGTGGATGAATCGCGAGGCGCTCGACCGCACCGCGACGACGAGCGAGGCGCACTACTGGTCGCGTTCGCGGCAGGCGCTGTGGCACAAGGGCGAGCAGTCCGGGCACGTGCAGAGCGTGCGCGAGATCCGGCTCGACTGCGACAGCGACGCGATCCTGATCGTCGTCGAGCAGCGGGGCGGCATTGCCTGCCATACCGGCCGCGAGCGCTGCTTCCACCTGAGGCTCGACGGCGGGCGCTGGGTCGACGTCGAGCCGGTGCTCAAGGACCCGAAGGCGATCTACGGCCATGGCTGATTCCGCTTCCCGAACCCCCGGTGCACCCGCGGTCACGCCCGGCGGCGCCCGGTCCCGTCGACCCGATCGACCGGGTGGCCGCGACGATCGCCGCGCGCCTTTCCGCCGACCCGGGCGCATCGTACGTCGCGTCGCTGCTGGCGAAGGGCGACGACGCGATCCTGAAGAAGATCGGCGAGGAGGCCACCGAGACGGTCATGGCCGCGAAGGACGGTGATAAAATCCGCATCGTGGCCGAAGTGGCGGACCTGTGGTTCCACTGCCTCGTGCTGCTGGCCCGCCACGGGCTGGGGCCGGCGGAGGTGCGGGCCGAGTTCGCGCGCCGCGAGGGCACGTCGGGTCACGCGGAAAAGGCCGCGCGGCCCAAGTGACGGCCGGCGCACCGATTCCGTACCGGCGGGTCCAGGTCGGCGGACTCTTCGTCGTGGCCGGCGTCCTCGGGCTCGTGCTGACCGGCGCGTTCGCGCTGACGCGGTCGCCGGAGACGCTGGCGGAGGCCGGCTGGACGCTGTGGGCGCTGGCGGCGGTGCTGCTGCTGGCGGTGCTGCTGAACGGTTGGCTGACGGTCGGGGTGACCGCCGACGAAGTGCGGGTGCGGCTGGGCGTCGGCTTCTACGGCCGCACGATCCCGGTGTCGTCGATCATCCGCTGCGATGCGGTGCGCACGCGGGTGTGGTGGGGCTGGGGCGCCCACTGGACGCCGTCGGGGTGGCTATACAATGTGTCCGGCCGCGACGCCGTGCGCCTGGAGATGCGGGCGGAGCGCCCGGTGATGATCGGGACCGGCGACCTCGCCGGGCTCAAGGCGGCGATCGATGCGGCGATGGCCGCCGCGACGGACCGCGCCGGTCGGGCGTCACAGCGCGGATGACGACGGAGAGCGACGCGGTGCAGGACTGCATTTTCTGCCGGATCGTGCGGGGCGAGATTCCCGCGAAGAAGGTGTACGAGGACGACCTCGTGCTGGCGTTCCACGACATCCAGCCGGTCGCTCCCGTGCATGTACTGGTCATCCCGAAGGCGCACGTGGCCACGCTCTACGACGCCGCGCAGGAGCACGAGGCGGCGCTGGGCCGGCTGCTGGCGCTGGCGCCGAAGATCGCGCGCGACCTCGGCGCGACCGACGGCTTTCGCACCATCATCAACACCGGCCGCGTCGGCCGGCAGGACGTGCAACACGTCCACCTGCACGTGATCGGCGGCCCCGACCCCCTCGGGCCGATGATCGTGCGCAAGGGCAACTAACGGAGACATGGCATGGGCTCGATGAGCATCTGGCACTGGCTGATCGTACTGGTCGTCGTGGTGCTGATTTTCGGCACCAAGAAGCTGACCAACATCGGCAAGGACCTGGGCGGCGCCGTCAAGGGTTTCAAGGAAGGCATCAAGGGCGCCAACGACGAGGTCGACGTCGCCAAGCAGGCGGCCGAGGCCCCGTCGCAGCAGATCCCCGGCAAGACGATCGACGTCGAAGCGAAGCGCGAGCCCTCGGCCAAGTCCTGACCCCGCGCCGACGGCTTGCCGCCGCGCGCCTGGCCGATCCGGCCGGCGCGACGATCGGTCGTCGCGACGTCCGCACCCTCCCTCCCCGTGTTCGACATCGGCTTTTCCGAGATCGTCCTCATCGCCGTGGTGGCGCTGATCGTGATCGGCCCCGAGAAGCTGCCGAAGACCGCGCGGACGCTCGGCCACCTGTTCGGGCGGCTGCAGCGCTACGTCTCGGACGTCAAGGCCGACATCAATCGCGAGATGGAGCTCGACGAGCTGCGCAAGCTGCAGACGCAGGTGCAGTCGGCGGCGCGTGAAGTCGAGACGTCGTTCGACAGCGCGACGCGCGAGATGGAAACCGGGGTGAGGAACGTGGAAAAGCAGCTCTCCGACGAGCCGGGCGGCGCGGCGGTCCCGGCTGCCGGCACCGCGTCCTCGCCGACCGGGCTCACGACCCCGCCCGAGGCGGCAGCGCCGTCGCCCGCAGCGCCGTCGCCGCGGCGCCATCTCCCGCCGTGCCGTCGCCCCTGCCGAACCCGCGCGGCAGGCATCGCTGCCCGGATTCGACCGCGGCTGACGCGCGCGGACCGCCGCTCATGTCCGATCCGTCCCCCGCGCCCGAGAGCCCGCAGGAGTCGTTCATCTCGCATCTGGTCGAGCTGCGCACGCGGCTCGTCCGCTCGGTGTTCGCGATCCTGATCGTGCTGTTCGCGCTGTTTCCGTGGGCGAAGGACATCTACGCGCTGCTCGCCGCGCCGCTGCTCAACGTGCTGCCGCAGGGCTCGACGATGATCGCGACCGACGTCACCGGCACGTTCCTGGTCCCGCTCAAGGTGACGCTGGCTGCCGCGTTCCTGATCGCGCTGCCGTTCGTGCTCTACCAGGTCTGGGCGTTCGTCGCCCCGGGCCTGTACCAGCACGAGAAGAAGCTGATGGTGCCGCTCATCGTCTCGAGCATGTTCTTCTTCCTCGCCGGCATGGCGTTCGCGTACTTCCTCGTCTTTCCGTGGGTGTTCAAGTTCTTCGTCGGGTACACGCCGGTCGGCGTCCAGATGATGACCGACATCGACAAGTACCTGTCGTTCGTGCTGTGGATGTTCATCGCGTTCGGCGCGACGTTCGAGACCCCGGTGGTGCTGGTCGTCCTGCACCGGCTGGGGATGGTGTCGATCGCGAAGCTGAAGGAGATCCGCCGCTACGTGATCGTCGGCGCGTTCGTCGTCGCCGCGGTGATCACGCCGCCCGACGTGATATCGCAGCTGATGCTGGCGATCCCGATGTGCCTGCTCTACGAGCTCGGCATCATCCTGTGCCGGTTCTTCCCGCCGCCGAAGCCGGCCGACGAGCCGGGCGCCGACGGCGCGTCGGCCTGAGCCGGCGCCCCGCCTCGTCCCCGACGCCGTCAGCGCTCCACCGGCGGGCGCTTGCCGACCGTCACCGCGACGTCGGTGGCCGCGCCGGCGCGCCAGACCTTGACGCTGGTCGACGACCCCGGCGGAATCTCGGCGATGCGCGCGAGCAGCGAGGGCGTGTCGCGCGTCGCCTTGCCGTCGATTTCCAGCACCACGTCCCGCGCCCGGATGCCGGCGCGGTCGGCCGGACCATTGCGCACGACGCCGCGGATCACGACGCCGGGCACGTCGAGCGCCAGCGCCTTGGCGAGCTCGGGGGAGAGGTCCTGCGGCTCGATGCCGAACCAGCCGCGCGTCACCGCGCCGTCGCGGATGATCTGCTCCAGCACGCTGCGCGCCAGCGACACCGGAATCGCGAAGCCGATGCCCATCGAGCCGCCGGTCTGCGAAAAGATCGCGCTGTTGATGCCGACCAGATTGCCGGCGCTGTCGACGAGCGCGCCGCCGGAATTGCCCGGGTTCACCGCGGCGTCGGTCTGGATGAAGTCCTCGAACCGGTTGATGCCGAGATGGTTGCGGCCCAGCGCCGACACGATGCCCATCGTCACCGTGTTCCCGAAGCCGTAGGGGTTGCCGATCGCCAGCACGACGTCGCCGACCTGCACCTTCTCCAACGAGCCGAAGGTGATCGCGGGCAGGTTCTCGCCGTCGGCCTTCAGGATCGCGAGGTCGGACTCCGGGTCGGCCCCGCGGACCTTCGCCGCGATGCGACGCCCGTCGGCAAGGACGAGCTGGATGTCGTCGGCGCCGTCGATCACGTGGTAGTTGGTCAGCACGAATCCCTCGGGCGCGACGATGACGCCCGAGCCGAGGCTGGTCTGCCGCGCCTTCGGCAGCCGCTCGGCCATGTCCGGGAAGTACCGGCGCAGGATCGAATCGTCGACCAGCGGGTGGCGGCGGCCCATCTCCTTGCTGGTGTAGATGTTCACGACCGCCGGCATCGCCTTGGCCGCGGCATCGGCGTAGGTGTCCGCGCGGCGCGCGGCCGGCGCCGTCGAGGGGGGCGTCTCCTGGACCAGCACGACGCTGCCGCTCGGCGGCGCGAGGCGCGGCACGAGGTCCGGGCGCAGCGTCGCGACGACGAACAGCGCGGCCACGGCGATGGTGCAGGCCTGCGCGAAGACGAGCCAGAATTTGCGGAGCACGGAACGGTCCTCGGGATTTCCCGGGTCAATTATAGACACTTGTTGCGCTGCGTCACCGGCGCCGGCCGGGGGCGGGCCCGGTCGCGGCTCGCCGCTCCAACCCGCTGATTCGGCAGGGGAAAGACGACGTACCACCGGATGAGGCTTCCGGCGGACGCCCGGAATCCCCTATAATTGCAAGGTTTGGGGTTTCGTGCCGTCCCGGTCGGGTCGGCCTCGCGCATTCCAAGGGACGTTTCGACATGGCGGAAGCAACGGTGAACAAGGGGAAGCGGCGCTTCCTGATCGGCGCGACCAGCGTCGTGGGGGGCGTCGGCGTCGCGGCCGCGGCGACGCCGTTCGTGATGTCGTTGTTTCCCAGCGAGCGGGCCCGCGCCGCCGGTGCGCCGGTCGAGGTCGACATCTCGAAGCTCGAGCCCGGCCAGAAGATCGACGTCGAATGGCGCGGCAAGGTCGTGTGGCTGCTCAATCGCACGCCGCCGATGCTCGCGACGCTGACGAAGCTCGACGCGCGCCTCGCCGACCCCAAGTCCGCGCAGCCGCAGCAGCCCGACAACTGCCGCAACGAGCATCGCTCGATCAAGCCGCAGCTCCTGGTGATGGTCGGGATCTGCACGCACCTCGGCTGCTCGCCCACGTTCCGGCCGGACGTGGCGCCGGCGGACCTCGGTCCCGAGTGGCTGGGCGGATTCTTCTGCCCGTGCCACCAGTCCAAGTTCGACCTCGCCGGCCGTGTCTACAGCGGGGTCCCGGCGCCGACGAACCTGATCGTGCCGCCGCACAAGTACGTATCGGAAACCAAGGTGCTGATCGGCGACGACGGCAAGTCGGCGTAACGGAAAGACGGCCATGCAGAAAATTCTGAACTGGATCGACGATCGCTTCCCGCTCACCGCGCTCTGGGAGTCGCAGTGGGGGAAGTACATCGCGCCGAAGAACTTCAACTTCTGGTACTACTTCGGCTCGCTCGCCGCGCTGGTGCTGGTGCTGCAGATCGTCACCGGCATCTTCCTCACGATGAACTACAAGCCCGACGCCGCCAAGGCGTTCGAGTCGGTCGAGTACATCATGCGGGACGTGAAATGGGGCTGGCTGATCCGCTACATGCACTCGACCGGGCGCCTCGATGTTCTTCGTCGTCGTCTACCTGCACATGTTCCGCGGGCTGATGTACGGCAGCTACCGGAAGCCGCGCGAGCTGACGTGGATCCTCGGCTGCTGCATCTACCTCGCGCTGATGGGCGAGGCGTTCTTCGGCTACCTGCTCCCGTGGGGCCAGATGTCGTTCTGGGGCGCGCAGGTGATCGTCAACCTGTTCGCGGCGATCCCGGTGATCGGCGAGGACCTCGCGGTGTGGATCCGCGGCGACTACACGATCTCCGACATCACGCTGAATCGCTTCTTCGCGTTCCACGTCATCGCCCTGCCGCTGGTCCTGCTGGGCCTCGTGGCGGCGCACCTGATGGCGCTGCACGAGACCGGGTCGAACAACCCGGACGGGGTCGAGATCAAGAAGCAGCCGAAGGACCCGAAGACCGGCCTGCCGCTCGACGGGATCTACTCGCATCCGTACTACTCGGTGAAGGACATCGTCGGCGTCGTCGTCTTCCTGGCGGTGTTCTCGATCATCGTGTTCTTCGCCCCGGAAATGGGCGGCTACTTCCTCGAGGCGAACAACTTCCTCCCGGCCGACCCGCTGCAGACCCCCGCGCACATCGCGCCGGTGTGGTACTTCACGCCGTACTACGCGATGCTCCGCGCGGTGCCGTCGTACTTCGGCACGCAGGTGTGGGGCGTGCTGGTGATGGGCGCGGCGGTGATGATCTTCTTCGCGCTGCCGTGGCTCGACCGCGGCAAGGTCAAGTCGATCCGCTACCGCGGCACGCTGTACAAGGGCTGGCTCGCGGCGTTCGTCGTCGCCTTCCTCGTGCTGGGCTACCTCGGCGTGGTGCCGGTCACCGTCTGGGGCCAGTTCGGCGAGAAGCTGCCGCTCCTCGGCGGGGCGGACGTCGCCACCGTGGTGTCGCGGGTGCTGACCGTCGTGTACTTCCTTTTCTTCCTGCTGATGCCTTGGTACACGGCGCGCGACAAGACCAAGCCGGTACCGGACAGGGTGACGATGTGATGAACAAGCTCTCGACCCTTCTCGCCGCGGTCGCGCTGGCCGCCGGCCTCGCGGTCCCGGCCGGTCCGGCCCTGGCCTCCAGCGGCCCCGAGCTGCGCCTCGAGCCCGCGCCGGTCAACCGCCTCGACATGGAGTCGCTGCAGCGCGGCGCGCGGACCTTCGTCAACCACTGCCTCAACTGCCACAGCGCGAAGTTCATGCGCTACAACCGGCTCACCGACCTCGGCCTGACCGAGCAGGAGATCCGGGACAACCTGATCCTGGGCAACGCCAAGATCGGCGAGCCGATGACCGTCGCGATGACCGCCGCGGACGCCCGCGCCTGGTTCGGCAAGCAGCCGCCGGACCTGTCCGTCATCTCGCGCGTGCGCGGCAGCGACTGGCTGTACAACTACTTCCTCGGCTTCTACCGCGACGGCGCGTCGGCGACCGGCTGGAACAACCTGGTGTTTCCGAACGTCGGCATGCCGCACGTGCTGTGGGACGTCTCGGGCACGCAGAAGCTGGTGACGAAGGAGTTCGATTCGCACGCCGAGGCGCAGGGCGCGGCGCTGGCCGCCAAGCGGCTCGCCGGCGTCGCGCCGACGCCCGGCCACAAGTACGTCCTGTCGACGCTGGAGGTCGAGACGCCCGGCACGATGACGCCCGACCAGTACCGCGCGTATGCGGCCGACCTCGTCAATTTCCTCGGCTACCTGGGCGAGCCCGCGCGCAACCAGCGGATCAACCTCGGGATGATCGTGCTGCTCTACCTGGGCATCCTGTTCGTCTTCGCGTACTGGCTCAAGCGCGAGTACTGGAAGGACATCCACTAGCACCCCGCCGCGACGCCGTATCCGGGGCAGGGGCGCCGCTCCTGCCCCGTTGCTTTCGGCGGCGCGGCCCACCCCATTCGCCCGACGCGACCCAACCAACACCGAACCGGCCCGGCCGCCAGAGCCGCCCGCGCACCCCTGCGAGGAGTCCCGAAGCATGATGACACTCTATTCCGGCACCACCGATCCCTTCAGCCAGCGCTGCCGCATCGTGCTGCACGAGAAGGGGATGGACTTCCAGATCATCGACGTCGACCTCGACCACAAGCCCGAGGACCTCGCGGTGATGAATCCGTACAACCAGGTCCCGGTGCTGGTCGAGCGGGACCTCGTGCTGCACGAGTCGAACATCATCAACGAGTACATCGACGAGCGCTTCCCGCATCCGCAGCTGATGCCGGCCGACCCGGTGATGCGCGCCCGCGCGCGGCTCTTCCTGCACCGCTTCGAGAAGGAGCTGTTCATCCACATCGACGCGCTGGAAGGCAACAACCAGAAGCAGATCGAGAAGGCCCGCGCGCTGGTGCGCGACAGCCTGATGCAGATCGCGCCGGTGTTCTCCAAGCACAAGCACATGCTGGGCGAGGAGTACTCGATGCTGGACGTCGCGATCACGCCGCTCCTGTGGCGGCTGGACTACTACGGCATCCAGATGCCCAAGCAGGCGGCCCCGCTGATGAAGTACGCCGAGCGGCTGTTCGCGCGGCCGGCGTTCTCCGAGGCGCTGACCTCCGCCGAGCGCGGCATGCGCAAGTAACGGCGCGCGGGCCGGCCGCCGCGCCTGCCCCGGCGCCGACCGCGCCGCCCGTCGCCGGCGGGCGGCCCGGTCCGCGCCCGCCGCTTGACCGGCGGCCGCCCGCCCGTAGTATCCTGCCGCCCATGTCCGAGCAGTCCGCCAAGCCCTACCTGATCCGCGCCATCTGCGAGTGGTGCGCCGACAACGGCCTCACGCCGTACCTCGCCGTCAAGGTGAACGGTGCGACGCGCGTCCCGGTGGCCTACGTCAAGAACGGCGAGATCGTGCTGAACGTCAGCACGGCGGCGACGCGCAAGCTCACGATCGACAACGACTGGGTCCAGTTCTCGGCCCGGTTCAACGGCTCGTCGCAGGAAGTCGCGGTGCCGATGGCCGCGGTCGCCGGCATCTTCGCCAAGGAGACCGGCTACGGCTTCGCGTTCACCGTTGCGCAGGACGCCGCGGCCTCGCTGGAGGCGGTCACCGCGCCGGAGGAGTCCGACATCGACGCCGCGCTGGACAAGGACAAGCGCGACGCCGCCGACGGCAAGCCCAAACCGCGGCCGTCGCACCTGCAGGTCATCAAGTAGCGGCTGCGGTTCGGGACCCGCGCCCGTTCGCCGGACGGGTAAAATCGAGACTGCGCCGGCATAGCTCAGTTGGCAGAGCAGCGGTTTTGTAAACCGAAGGTCCCGGGTTCGACCCCTGGTGCCGGCACCAGTTCTTCCAGCCTCTGTAGACGCCGCTTCAGGCAATGCCCATCATTCACCGGCGCGCGCACATCGCCACGCCGAGCGGTCCGTACCCCTCGGGCACCCATCCCCGGGCCACCATCGCGTACCGCGAGCGCGCCGTGTAGCGATGATTGCTGTCGACGCGTTTGTTCCATAGCCGGTAGATCGGGTCCATGCCGTTCGGACACACGCCGGTGGCGAGATCGGGCAGGGTGACCTCGAAGGCGTTGTCGGTCTCGAGCAGCCACGCGCCCCCGAAATTCGTCGCCGACGTCATGACACTCGCTCGGGCTGCCGCTGTAGAAGTGCGAGTCCAGGCCGAACGCCGGAAGGCCATAGAACCGGCAGACCGGGTTGCCGGCGCCGCCGGATTCGCCGGAGCGCCAGGCGAGGAAGTCCTCGCCGGTTCGCGTCCAGCCGGCGTGCACGCCGGTGTCGAGGTCGGCGATCTCCTTGCCGTCGGCGGTCATGAAGTAGTGATCGAGCGCGGGGCGGTAGTATTCGACGATCAGGTCGCCGTACGGCGCGCCGTTCGCCGATGCCGGCATGGTCGGCGAGATTCCGCCCAGCAGCCACACCCCGTCGACGGCCTTCACCACCTGTCCGGTGGCGCCGTCGAGCACCCAGAGGCCGGTCTGCGATGCCTGCCCGACGAGGAGCCTTCCGGCGTCCGGCGCGACCGACAGCAGCGTCGGCTTTGACCGGCACCGGAAAGGTCGCGCGCGCAAGCGTCGCCGTGTCGATCCTGGTGACCGAGTTCGCGCCGCCGTTGCCGACGTAGAGGACCCGTCCGTCGGTGCTGAGCGCCGCCGCGAACGGCGCGGCGCCGACGGGAACGATCGCGATCACCGTGTTCGTCGCGAGGTCGTACACGCCGACGGTGGCGTCCTCGTTGACGACTGTACAGACGTGATCCGTCGGGACTCGGGACGACGTTCACCGCGCGCCGCGGGTACGGCAGCAGCGTCGTGCCGAAGGTCGAGGTGTCGACGGCGCGCAGCTGGGATCCGCCGGGGATGTACAGCTTCGTTCCATCCACGCTGACCGCGAACGCGTCGATGACCCCGCCCACCAGTTGCTGGCGGACCACTGCATTCGCCGCGACGTCGACGACCGCGATCGTCGCTGAATTCGCCGTGTACAGCAGCCGCTCGTCGGGACTCAGCGCCAGCAACGCGCCGGCCCCGCCGCGCTGGCCGATCGGTGACGGTGGCGATGACCGAAGCGGTGGACAGCGAAATCGTCGCGACGGTGGGCCTGAAGGTTTCATCGCGGGTGACGACGTAGGCGCGGTCGCTGTGCTGCGCGGCGAGGATCGAGGCCACCCCGCCCGGCAGCAGCACGGGGCTGCCGACACGCAGGTTCGTCGCGAGGTCGAACACGACGACGTTGCCGCGGAACAGGCGCACCGTTCCGTCGCCTGGGGGCTGGATGGTGAAGAGAGCCGGCGCCGCGCTGCCGCGTCGACGGCAGCGACGGTCAGGCAGAGCATCAGGATGAGAAGCGATTGGCGGAGCATGGATGTGGCCGGTCGAGGCACGGTCATGCACGTCCGTACGCGACCGTCAGGAGTGCCCCGCGTATCGGTGAGAGACGCCGGTCAGCTGCGACGGCAGCGTGTCCGAAACACGCGTAATCATACTGTGGACACGGGGGGGGCAAGGCGGTGCGCACGCTGCCGCAGCACCACGGGTGACGCGCGCCAAGTCCATGTGCGATTCCCGTCGGTGGGGCAATTTGTCGCGTCCCCGCGGACCTCGCTGCGGCCGTCGCCGGCGCGGCTTGCTATGCTCGCAGCCTGATCAGGAGGAGGCAAAGATGAATCAACTCGACTTCAACGGCCGCACCGCGGTCGTCACCGGCGGCGCCGCCGGCATCGGCTTCGCGGTCGCGCAGCGTTTCGTCGCCAGCGGCGCGCGGGTCGCGCTGTGGGACCGCGACGCGGCGGCACTGGCGAAGGCGCAGGCCGCGCTGGGCGGCGACACGCTGACGCAGGCGCTCGACGTCGCCGACGCCGCCGGAGTCGAGGCGGCGGCGAAGGCGACCGCCGCCGCGCTGGGGCGCATCGACGCGCTGGTCTGCTCGGCCGGCATCACCGGGCCGAACACGACGACGTGGGACTACCCGGTCGACGACTGGAAGCGCGTGTTCGACGTCAACGTGCACGGCGTGTTCCTGTGCAACAAGTTCGTCGTGCCGGTGATGCAGCAGCGCGACTACGGCCGCATCGTCAACATCGCGTCGGTCGCCGGCAAGGAAGGCAACCCGAACGCGCCGGCCTACAGCGCGTCGAAGGCCGCCGTCATCGGGCTGACCAAGTCGCTGGGCAAGGAACTCGCGAAGACCGGCATCCGCGCCAACTGCGTGACGCCGGCCGCGGTGCGCACGGCGATCTTCGACCAGATGACGCAGCAGCACATCGACTTCATGCTGTCGAAGATCCCGCTGGGCCGCTTCGGCACCGTCGAGGAGATCGCGGCGATGGTGTGCTGGCTGGCGAGCGAGGACTGCTCGTTCTCGACCGGCGCCGTGTTCGACCTCTCGGGCGGCCGCGCGACGTACTGAGGGCCCGCGGTCAGCGTCCGCCGCCGACGTCGAGCAGGATCTTGCCGATGTGCGCCGAGGTTTCCATCAGCGCGTGCGCCTTCGCCGCGTCGGCCAGCGGGAACGTCGCGTGCACCACCGGCTTCACCGCGCCGCTCGCGTAGAGCGGCCACACCTTCTCCGCGAGCGAGCGCGCCAGCGCGGCCTTGCGCTCGAACGGCGACGCGCGCAGCGTCGAGCCGGTGACGGTGAGTCGCTTCATCATGATCGGCCGCCAGTCGGCCTCGACGCGCCCGCCCTGCAGGAACGCGATCATCACCATCCGTCCCTCGAGCGCCAGGCACTTCAGGTTCTTCTCGATGTAGCTGCCGCCGACCATGTCGAGCACGACGTCCACACCCCGCTTCGCCGTGATCCGCGCGACCTCGGCGACGAAGTCCTGCGTCCGGTAGTCGATCGCGTGGTCGGCGCCGATCGCGCGGCAGAAGGCGACCTTTTCCGCGCTGCCCGCCGTCGTGATCGACGGTGGCGCCGAAGCGCTTCGCGAGCTGGATCGCGGTCAGGCCGATGCCGCTGCTGCCGCCGTGGATCAGGACGGTCTCGCCGGCGACCAGGCGGCCGCGATCGAAGAGGTTGTTCCACACGGTGAACACGTTCTCCGGCAGCCCGGCCGCCTGCGCCACCGTCAGCCCCGCCGGAACGGGCAGGCACCAGGCCGCCGGCGCGGTGCAGTACTCGGCGTAGCCGCCGCCGGGCGTCAGCGCGCAGACGGTGTCGCCGACGCGCCACGCGGTCACGCCGTCGCCCAGCGCGACCACCCGTCCCGCGACCTCGAGCCCCAGGATCGGCGAGGCGTCCGCCGGGGGCGGGTACGCGCCGGCGCGCTGCAGGCAATCCGGCCGGTTGACGCCGGCGAAGGCGACCTCGATCAGCACCTCGCCCGGCTTCGGGACGGGCACCGCGCCGGTGCCGACGACGATGACCTCGGGCGGGCCCGGCTGTTCGAACGTGGCGTGGCGCATCGTGGCGGGGATCGTCATGGCGGTCGCTGGCGGGGCAGGAAGGGCGACGATTGTAGCGGACGGCGCGAGCGACCGGCCTCAGCGCCCGGCGAGCGAGCCCAGCCGCAGCGCCAGCGCCGCGGCGACGAGCGCCGACGCGGCGGCGAACAGGAACGCGGCCGGCGAGCCCGCCTGCTCGATCAGCGCGCCGCTCGCCGCCATGCCGGCGCCGACCCCGGTCACGATCGCGGTCGCCGACCAGGTGAACGCCTCGGTCGCGTAGCGCGGCGGCGCGATGCGCGCGACCAGCAGCGTGACCACGGTCATCGCCGGCGCGATCAGGAAGCCGGCGGCGAACGCCAGCGGCACCAGCGGCCACGGCGCGCCGACCAGCGCGTGCAGCGCGACCGGCAAGGCGAGCAGGGCGGCGATGCGCGGCAGCTGCCGCTCCAACGGCAGCCGGAACTGGCTGCCGCCGTACAGCAGGCCGCCCAGCGCGCTGCCGACGGAGTTGATCGCCACCAGCGCGGGGCCCCACGGCGCGCTGCCGATGGCGCCGGCGAAGCCGGGATAGCCGACCTCGACCGCGCCGAACGACATCGTCAGCGCGAAGGTCGCCGCGTACAGCGCCAGCAGCCGCGGCTCGGTCAGCGGGCCGAGGAAGTGACGGTCCCCGGGCGGCTCGCGCCGCCACCAGCGCAGGCCGCCCGACGCGAACAGCAGCGGCACCGCGGCGGCGGTCCAGGCGAGCGCCACGGCGAACGCGGCGCGCGGCGTCGCGACGGCAATGGCGACGGCGATCAGCGCGGGACCGATCGTGTACGCGAGCTCGAGCAGCACGGAGTCGGCGGCGAAGGCGATGCGGCGCTGCGCCTCGTCGGTGAACCGGTGGCGCAGCAGCGCGCGCGTGAGCACGGTGATCGGCGGCATGAACGTGCCGATGAGCGCCGCCGCGGCCAGCAGCGCGGGGCGCGAGAGCCCGAGCGGCCCGGCGAACAGCACCAGCAGCATCGCCAGCGGGGTGACGATGCCGGTGGTGGCCAGCGCGGCGCGCGGTCCGCGCCGGTCGATCCAGCGGCCGAGCAGCGGCGAGGCGACGGCGCTGGCGACCAGCTGGACGCCGACGAGGCTGCCGGCGAAGGCGATCGATCCGGTGAGGTCGCGCACGTGCAGCAGCGTCGCCAGCCCGACGGTGCCGAGCGGCAGCCGCGTGAACAGCGAGAGCACGATGAAACGCGGCGCGCCGGGCGCGCGCCAGTACGCGGCGTAGCGGTCGAGGAGCAGGCGCATGTCGGGACGGCGTTCGATCGCGGCAGGCCCCGCGACCGGAGTCCCGGCGGGGCGAGCGGCCGGTCAGTAGACGACGCGAACGTTCTCCGGCGCGAGCCACTCGGCCAGCTGCGCGATCAGCGTGTCGTCGGGCGTGACGCGCCACTCCTCCGGCAGCTCGATCTCGCCGGTCACGCCGTGGTTGCGGTACTCGACGACGATCGGCAGGCTGCCGTGCCGGAACGGCGACAGCAGCTCGAACAGGCGCTTCGCGTCGGCGCCGCCGTTGCAGGCGAGACGCAGGCCCTTGGCGTGCCGCTTGCGCAGCGCCGGGCAGGTCGAACACCGCCTCGGCCGCGACGCGCATGCCCTGCAGCTCGCCGCCGTCGCCCATCCGCGGCGTGATCTTCGCCTCGACGATCACCAGCTGGTCCTCGCGCAGCAGCGAGCGCGCCGCGTCGAAGGTCTCGTTGAAGACGACGACCTCCGCCTGCGCGGCGCCGTCGTCGAGGGTCACGAACGCCATCTTGCCGCGGCGGCCGTTCTGGACGCGCAGCGCGACGACGATGCCGGCGATGAGCACCGGGTCCCGGCGCGGGGCGAGCGCCGCCAGCGGCGTGCGGACCAGCGGTGCCAGCTCGGCCGCGTAGCTCGCGTAGGGATGGCCCGAAAGGTAGAAGCCGAGCGCCGACTTCTCGTGCGTCAGCCGCTCGGCGTCGGTCCATTCGCGCGTCGCGACCAGCGCGTCCTGCGCCGGCGCGGCGGCGTCGCCGAACAGCGAGACCTGGGCGCTCGCCGCGTCGTTGCGCTCGGCGTCGGCGAGCGCGATGCCCACCGACGCGAACAGCGTGGCGCGCCGGGCATCGATCGAATCGAACGCGCCGCCGCGGATCAGCGCCTCGACGACGCGGCGGTTCACCAGCCGCTTGTCGACGCGCCGGCAGAAGTCGAAGAGGTCGCGGAACGGCCCGTCGGCGTCGCGCGCCGCGACGATCGACGCGATCGCCTGCTCGCCGGTGCCCTTGATGCCGCCCAGTCCGTAGCGGATGCGCTCGCGGTCGACCGGCTCGAAGCGCCAGGCCGACGCGTTGACGTCGGGCGGCAGCACCGAGAGCCCCTGGTGGACGGTGTCCGCGTGCAGCGCGCGGACCTTGTCGGTGTCGTCCATCACCAGCGACAGGTTGGCCGCCATGAACGCGGCCGGATGGTGCGCCTTGAACCACGCGGTCTGGTAGGCGACCAGCGCGTACGCGGCCGCGTGCGACTTGTTGAACCCGTAGCCGGCGAACTTCTCCATCAGGTCGAACAGCAGCGTGGCCTTGCCCCGGGTGACCCCGTTCTTCTCGGCGCCGGCGACGAAGATGTCGCGGTGCGTGGCCATTTCCTCGGCCTTCTTCTTGCCCATCGCGCGGCGCAGCAGGTCGGCCCCGCCGAGCGTGTAGCCGCCGATCACCTGGGCGATCTGCATCACCTGTTCCTGGTACACCATCACGCCGTACGTGGGACCGAGGATGGGCTCGAGGCGCGCGTCCGGATACTCGACGCGCTCGCGGCCGGTCTTGCGGGCGACGTAGTCCGGGATCAGCTCCATCGGACCGGGCCGGTACAGCGCGACCAGCGCGATGATGTCCTCGAACCGCGTCGGCGGCACCTGCTTCATCAGGTCGCGCATGCCGCGCGATTCGAACTGGAACACCGCGGCGGTGTCGGCGTTGCGGAAGACGTCGTAGGCCGGCTTGTCGTCGAGCGGCAGCGTCTCCAGCGCGATCTCGCTCGCCGGGTCGAGGCGCTTCACGTAGCGCACCGTCCAGTCGAGGATGGTCAGCGTCGTGAGGCCGAGGAAGTCGAACTTGACCAGCCCCACCGCCTCGACGTCGTCCTTGTCGAACTGCGACACCGCCGCGTCGGCGCCCGACGGCGTGTACAGCGGGCAGAAATCGGTGAGCTTGCCCGGCGCGATCAGCACGCCGCCCGCGTGCATGCCGACGTTGCGCGTCAGCCCCTCGAGCGCCTCGGCGAGCTCCAGCAGCTGCCGGACCTCCTCCTCGCTCTTCTCGCGCTCGGCCAGCAGCGGCTCCATCTCGCGCGCCAGCTTGAGCGTGATCAGCTTGCCCGGCTGGAACGGGATCAGCTTGGCGATGCCGTCGACGAAGCTGTACGGCAGGTCGAGCACGCGGCCGACGTCGCGCACCGCGGCCTTCGCCGCCATCGTGCCGAAGGTGGCGATCTGCGCGACGCTGGCGGCGCCGTACTTTTGCTTGACGTAGTCGATGACGCGATCGCGCGCCGTCCTGGCAGAAGTCGATGTCGAAGTCGGGCATCGACACGCGCTCGGGGTTGAGGAAGCGCTCGAACAGCAGCTGGTAGCGCAGCGGGTCGAGGTCGGTGATGCCCAGCGCGTAGGCGACCAGCGATCCGGCGCCGGAGCCCCGGCCGGGACCGACCGGCACGCCGTTGCCCTTCGCCCAGTTGATGAAGTCGGCGACGATCAGGAAGTAGCCGGGGAAGCCCATCTGCGCGATGGTCCTGGTCTCGAATTCGAGGCGCGCGACGTACTCGGGGCGCCTCTCGTCGCGCCGCGCGGCGTCCGGGTACAGCAGCGCGAGCCGCCGCTCGAGCCCGGCGCGGGCCTCGGCGTCGAGGTGCTCGTCGATGGAGACGCCGGGCGGCGTCGGGAACGCGGGCAGGTAGTTCTTGCCGAGCGGAATCGTCAGGTTGCAGCGCCGGGCGATGGCGACGCTGTTGGCCAGCGCCTCCGGCAGGTCGGCGAACGCGGCGGCCATCTCGGCCTGCGTGCGGAAATGCTGGTCGGTCGTGAACCTGCGCGGCCGCCGGGGATCGGCCAGCACGTAGCCCTCGGCGATGCAGACGCGCGCCTCGTGCGCGCGAAAATCCTCGGGCCTGAGGTACTGGACCGGATGGGTCGCGACGACGGGCAGCGACGTTTCCCCGGCCAGCGCGACGGTGGCGGCGACGAGCGCGTCGTCGTCGGCGTGCCCCGCGCGCTGCACCTCGAGGTAATAGCGGTCGGGAAACCACGCCGACCAGTCGCGCGCGGCCTTCGCCGCGCCGGCGGCGTTGCCCTGCAGCAGCGCGTGGCCGACGTCGCCGTCGCGCGCGCCGGACAGCGCGATCAGCCCGTCGGTGCCCTCGTCGAACCACTCGCGGCGGAACTCCGCGCGGCCGCGCCAGGCGTTGTCGCGCCAGGCCCGCGACAGCCAGTCGGCAAGCCGCAGGTAGCCCTGCCGCGACTGCGCGAGCAGCAGCGCGCGGAAAGGCGCGTCGCGCTCCGCGTCGTGCGTGATCCAGGCGTCGACGCCGAACACCGGCTTCAAGCCGCGCGCGCGCGCCGCCTTGTAGAACTTGACGAGGCCGAACGCATTGGCGAGATCGGTCAGCGCGAGCGCCGGCATCCCGTCGGCCGCCGCTGCCGCGACCGCGTCGTCGACGCGCACCGTCCCGTCGGCGATCGAGTACTCGCTGTGCAGGCGGAGGTGGACGAAGAGGGGGGCGGTCATCGGCAATTCGGGCGGGTGTCGGAAGGGACGGTCGCGCGAGTGTTAGAATTTTACTCCCTGATGCGAGATCCGATGCGGACCTTGTCCGATTCAACGCGTGCCGTGCTGCGAACGCTGGCGATGATCGCCGCGGTCGCGCTCGCCGGCTGCGCGACCGCGCCGCCGGGCGGACCGGACGCCGCCGCCGGCGCCGAGCGCGCCGCCGCTGCCGCGCAACGCCGAGCCGCCCCCGCCGACGGTCAACCTGTCGGGCTTTCCGCTGCCCTATCGCCAGGGCTACGCCGACGGCTGCGCGTCGGCGACCGGCGCCGAGCGCAAGGACTCGACGCGCTTCGCCGCCGACGGGAATTACCGCACCGGCTGGCAGGACGGGCTCGCGCTGTGCCGCAGGAAGTGACCGCGCGGCGCCACCGCAGCCGCGCCGTCGCGCCCCGGCTGCCGCCGATGAAGCCGGCACGCTCCAGCACGGTCGCGCTGCGGGGCCTCGATCACCACGTGCTGACCTGGGGCGATCCCGCCGCGCCCAAGCTGTTCCTGCTGCACGGCTGGATGGACGTCGCGGCGTCGTTCCAGTTCCTCGTCGACGCGCTCGCCGGCGAATGGCGGGTGATCGCGCCGGACCTGCGCGGCTACGGCCGCAGCGCGCGGCAGGCGCAGGGCTACTGGTTCCCCGACTACGTCGCCGATCTCGAGGCCCTCGTCGACGCGTTCGCCCCCGGCGAGGCGGTCAACCTCGTCGGGCACAGCCTCGGCGGCAACATCGTCATGCATTACGCCGGCGTGCGACCCGCGCGGGTGCGGCGGGTGGTGGCGCTCGACGGCTTCGGCATTCCGCACGAGGAGCCGGCGGAAGCGCCGCGCAAGTTCGCCGCATGGCTCGACGCGCTGCGCGAGGAGCAGGTCTTCGCCCCCTACCGCGACCTCGACGCCGTCGCCGACCGGCTGCAGAAGAACAATCCGCGGCTCGCGCGCGACCGCGCGCTGCACGTCGCGCGGCACTGGGCCGACGTCGCCGCGGACGGCACCGCGCGCCTGAATTCGGATCCCCGGCACAAGCTGCCGTTTCCCACCGTCTACCGGCTGGAGGAGGTGTACGCGGTGTGGCGCGCGATCGAGGCGCCGGTGCTGTGGGTCGCCGCCGCGGACTCGCACATTCCCCGGTGGCTCGACGACCACCCGGAAGGCGAGGGCGCCGTCGACTCGCTGTCCGGTGTCCGCCAGCGCCTCGCGCACGTCCGCGGCGGCCGGCTGGTCGTGATCGACGACGCCGGCCACATGCTGCATCACGATCGCCCCGACGCCGTCGCGCGGGCGATCGAACCGTTCCTCGCCGGCTGATGCGCCTCGGCGTCCATTCGCGCCAGGGCGCGCTCGGGGCGCTGATCGTGCTCACGCTGATCTGGGGCGCCAACTGGGCGGTGATGAAGGAAGCGCTGTCCAGCGCGCATCCGGTCGTGTTCAACCTGCAGCGGACGTGGCTTGCCATCCTGGTGCTGTTCGCCGTGCTCGCGGCGCGGGGGGGGCCGTTCCGGCCGCCCGGATGGAAGGCGCTGGTCGTCACCGGATTCTTCCAGACCACGCTCAATTTCGGCGCGACGACGATGGCGCTGGCCGGCGGCGGCGCCGGGCGCACGTCGGTGCTGGTGTTCACGATGCCGTTCTGGACCCTGCTGCTCGCCTGGCCCGCGCTCGGCGAGCGCGTCCGCGGCGCGCAGTGGGCGGCGATCGGGCTCGCCGCCGCGGGTCTCGTGCTGGTCGTCGCGCCGTGGGACTGGCGGGGCGACCTCACGCCCAAGCTGTGGGCGGTGGCCTCGGGCTTCGGCTGGGCCGCGGGCACCGTCGCCACCAAGCATTTCCAGCGCCAGCGCAACCTCGACATGCACAACTTCATGGCCTGGCAGATGTTCGTCGGCGTGCTGCCGCTGACCTTGCTGCCGCTGCTGGTCGACTATCCGCCGACGCAGTGGAGCGTGCTGCAGGGCTTCCTGCTGCTCCACGTCGGCGCGATCTCGACCGCCTGCGGCTTCCTGCTGTGGATCGCGGTGCTGCGCTGGCTGCCGGCGGGAACGGCGTCGCTGTCGATGTTCGCGATTCCCGTCATCGCGCTGGTCTCGTCGATGATCATCTTCGGCGAGCGGCTGCTTCCCACCGAGTGGAGCGGCATCGCGCTGATCGCGGGCGGGCTCGCGATCATCGCCCGGCTGGCGTGGCTGGGCGCACGGTCCGCGACCGCGACGACGCCGCCGCTCGAAGGCGGCTGAACCGTACGCCTTCGCCGCCGCTGCACCGCAGACGATGAACCCGGCGGGGTAGAATGCGCGCTCGCCGGCACCGCCGGTCCCGTCCGCTTCGCCGTCCCATGCCCGATCCCGCGCCGCCGCCCGACCTGTCCAAGCTCCGACTCGATCGCAACCTCGTGCCCGTGCGCGGCCGTCGCCGCCGGCGCTGGCCGGTCGTCGCCGCCCTGGCCGTCGTCGCGACCGCCGTCGGCGCGTGGTTCCTCGCGCAGCCGCGCCCGGTGACCGTGGCCACGTCGGCGGTGGTCACCACGACGCCGTCGCAGCAGTTCGTCGTGCTCAACGCGACCGGCTACGTCGTCGCGCAGCGCAAGGCGGCGATCGGGTCGAAGGCGACCGGACGGCTCGAGTGGCTCGGCGTCGCCGAAGGCTCGCGGGTCAAGGCGGGCGAGGTCATCGCGCGCATCGACAACCGCGACGTCGCGGCGCAGGCGCAGAGCGCCGAGGCGAACGTCCGCGCGGCGCGCGCGGGTCTCGACCAGATGCTGGCGGAGGAGCGCGACGCGCTCGCGCAGCTCAAGCGCAACCAGGACCTGCTGGCCAAGGGCTTCGTGTCGCCGGCGAGCGTCGACACGGCGAAGGCGCGCGCCGAGCGCGCGACTGCGGGCGTGGCGAACGCCCGCGCCGCGATCGGCGCCGCCGAGGCCGGGTCGCGCAACGCGCAGGTGTCGGTCGACTACACCGTCATCCGGGCGCCCTTCGACGGCGTCATCCTGTCGAAGAGCGCCAACGTCGGCGACATGGTGACGCCGTTCTCGTCCGCGGCGGACTCGAAGGGCGCCGTCGTGACGATGGCCGACATGACCACGCTCGAGGTCGAGGCCGACGTATCCGAGTCCAGCCTGTCGAAGGTCAAGGTCGGGCAGCCGGCCGAGATCACGCTCGACGCGCTGCCCGACGCGCGCTTCCGGGGCCGCATCTCGCGGATGGTGCCGACGGTCGACCGCGCGAAGGCGACGGTGATGACCAAGGTGCAGTTCGACCGCATCGACCCGCGCGTGCTGCCCGAGATGAGCGCCAAGGTGGCGTTCCTGTCGCAGGAAGTCTCGCCCGAGCAGCAGAAGCCGCTGCTCACCGTCGCGACGGACGCCGTCGCCACGCGCGACGGCAAGGCCGTCGTGTTCGCGGTGCGCGACGGCAAGGCGGTCGAGGTTCCGGTGACGCCCGGGCAGAAGCTGGGCGAGCAGACGGCGATCACCGGCGAGGTCAGGTCCGGCGAGCGCGTGGTGGCGAAGCCGTCGGCGGACCTGCGTTCCGGAGCGCTCGTCCGGACCGCCGCCAAGTGACAGCTGCCAAGTGACCGCCGCCGCCCCGACGCCGCTGGTCGCGATCCGCGGCCTGTCCAAGTACTACGTCCGCGGCGAGCAGGTGATTCCCGTGCTCGTCGACCTCGACCTCGACGTCGCGGTGGGCGATTTCGTCGCGCTGATGGGCCCGTCGGGATCGGGCAAGTCGACGCTGCTCAACCTGATCGCGGGCATCGACAAGCCGTCGTCGGGCGAGATCCGCGTCGCGGGCGTCGACATCGCGCAGCTCACCGAATCCGAGCTCGCCGGGTGGCGCGCCGAGCACGTCGGCTTCATCTTCCAGTTCTACAACCTGATGCCGGTGCTCTCCGCCTTCGACAACGTCGAGCTGCCGCTGCTGCTGACCTCGCTGTCGCGCCGCGAGCGGCACGAGCGGGTGGAGACCGCGCTGGCGCTGGTCGGCCTCGCCGACCGCATGGAGCACTACCCGAACGAACTTTCGGGCGGCCAGCAGCAGCGCGTGGCGATCGCGCGGGCGCTGATCACGCGACCCGACGCTGATCGTCGCCGACGAGCCGACCGGCGACCTCGACCGGACGACCGCGGGCGAGATCCTGGACCTGCTCGACCGGCTCAATCGCGAGCTCGGGAAGACGATCCTGATGGTCACGCACGATCCGAAGGCCGCCGAGAAGGCGCACCGGATGATCCACCTCGAGAAGGGCGTGCTCGCCGACTGAGCCCGGGCCATGTTCGTCACGCTGCTCATCGTCAGGAATGCCCTGCGGCACAAGCTGCGCACGTCGCTGACCGTCGTCGGCATCGTCGTGGCGATCACCGCGTTCGGACTGCTGCGCACCATCGTCGACGCGTGGTACGCCGGCGCCAACGCGAGCTCCAGCGCGCGACTCGTCACCCGCAGCTCGGTGTCGCTGGTGTTTCCGCTCCCGCTCACCTACGCTCAGAAGATCCGGCAGGTCGAGGGCGTGCAGGCGGTGTCGTGGATGAACTGGTTCGGCGGCGTCTACATCACCGAGCGCAATTTCTTCCCGCAGTTCGCGGTCGACCCGGCGAGCTTTCTCGACATGTACCCCGAGTTCGTGCTTCCGCCCGACGAGCGGAAGGCCTTCCTGACCGACCGGCAGGGCACGGTCGTGGGCCGCAAGCTCGCCGACCAGCACGGATGGAAGGTCGGCGACCAGATACCGCTGCGGGGCACCATCTACCCGGGAACCTGGACGTTCAACCTGCGGGGCATCTACGACGGCGTCGACAAGAGCACCGACCAGTCGCAGATGTTCTTCCACTGGGACCTGCTGAACGAGAAGATCAGGCAGATCTACCCGCGCCGCGCCGACCAGGCCGGGCTGTTCGTCGTCCGGCTGAAGGATCCCCAGCAGGCGGCCGAGGTGTCGACGGCCGTCGACGCCACCTTCAGGAACTCGCTGGCGGAGACGCTCACCGAGACGGAGAAGGCGTTCCAGCTGTCGTTCGTCGCGATGACGGAGACGATCCTGCTGGCGATCCAGGCGGTCTCCTTCGTCATCGTCGTCATCATCATGGCGGTCATGGCGAACACGATGGCGATGACGGCCCGGGAGCGGGGGCCGGAGTACGCGACGATGAAGGCGCTGGGCTTCGGCGGCGGCTACGTCGCCGGGCTGATCTTCGCCGAGTCGATGGGCATCGCGCTCGCGGGCGGGCTGCTCGGGATCGCGCTCACGTTTCCGCTCGCGGCGTGGTTCGCCGACGCGATGGGGTCGCTGTTCCCGATCTTCTTCGTCAGCGAGCAGACGGTGGCGATGCAGCTCGGCGCGGCGCTGGCCATCGGCGCCGTCGCGGCCGGGCTGCCGGCGTGGCGAACCGCGCGGGTGCGCATCATCGACGGACTGCGCGCGGTCGCCTGAGCCCTTGCCCGACGCCATGGCCGTTCCCTTCGCCTACATCGTCCGCAACCTGGCCGCGCGCCGGCTGACCACGGCGCTCACGGCGGGGGGCATGGCGCTCGTCGTCTACGTGTTCGCGACGGTGCTGATGCTCGCGGCGGGACTCGAGCAGACGCTCGTCGCCACCGGGCAGGACGACAACGTGGTCGTCATCCGCCGCGCGTCGCAGTCCGAGGTGCAGAGCGGCATCGACCGCCAGCAGGCCGCGATCGTCGAGACGCTGCCCGACATCGCGACCGGCGCCGACGGCAATCGGCTGGTGTCGCGGGAGCCGGTGGTCCTGATCAGCCTGCCGAAGCGGGACAGCGCGAAGCCGGCCAACGTCGTGATCCGCGGCGTCACCCCGGCGGGCGTGACGCTGCGGCCGCAGGCGCGGATCGTCGAGGGACGGATGTTCCGCCCGGGCACCTCGGAGATCGTCACCGGCCGCGCGGTCGCCCGCGGCTTCACCGGCGCCGCCGTCGGCGAGACCATCCGCTTCGCGTCGCGCGACTGGACCGTCGTCGGCAATTTCGACGCGGGCCGGACGGGGTTCGACTCGGAGATCTGGGGCGACGCCGAGCAGATGCTGCAGGCGTTTCGACGGCTGGGATTCTCGTCGCTGATCTTCAAGCTCGCCGATCCCGGCCGCTTCGACGCGGTGAAGCAGGAACTCGAGTCCGACCCGCGGCTCACGCTCGAGGCCAAGCGCGAGACCCGTTTCTACGCCGACCAGTCGGAGGCGCTGTCGAAGTTCATCAGCTACCTCGGCGGCACGATCTCGGCGATCTTCTCGATCGGCGCGATCATCGGCGCGATGATCACCATGTACGCCAGCGTCGCGTCGCGCACCGGGGAGATCGGGACGCTGCGCGCGCTCGGCTTCTCCCGCTCGTCGATCCTGACCGCGTTCCTCGTCGAGTCGCTGCTGCTGGGGCTCGTCGGCGGCGTCGTCGGGCTCGTGGCCGCCTCGTTCATGCAGGTGCTGTCGATATCGACGATGAATTTCCAGACCTTCGCCGAGCTTGCCTTCTCGTTTCCGGCTGACGCCCGGCATCGTCGTCGCGTCGCTCGCGTTCGCGCTGGCGATGGGCTTCGTCGGCGGATTCCTGCCGGCCGCGCGCGCCGCGCGGATGAAGATCGTCGACGCGCTGCGCGCGGCGTGAGCGGACGGGGCGGGCGGATCGGCCGGATGCGCACGGTGCGGCGAAACCACCAGAGGAGCGGAAATGACGACACGACCGTTCAGAGTTCTCGGCGTCCAGCAGGTCGCCGTCGGCGGAACCGACAAGGCGCGGCTGCGGGCGCTGTGGGTCGACCTGCTCGGCCTCGCTGCGACGGGCACCTATCGCAGCGAGCGCGAGAACGTCGACGAGGACATCCTCGCCGTCGGTCACGGCCCGTTCACGGTCGAGGTCGACGTCATGCAGCCGATCGATCCGTCCAGGAAGCCGGCGGTCCACGACCCGGCGCTCAACCACATCGGACTGTGGATCGACGATCTGCCGGCCGCGGTGGCGTGGCTGACGGCGAACGGCGTGCGGTTCACGCCGGGCGGCATCCGCAAGGGCGCCGCCGGCCACGACGTCTGCTTCATCCACCCGAAGGGAAACGAGGCGACGCCGCGTTCCGGCGAGGGCGTGCTGATCGAGCTGGTGCAGGCGCCGCCGGACGTGGTGGCGGCGCTGGCGGGCTGATGCGGCGCGGGGTCCCTCGCCGGGTGGCTCGCGCGGCGGCCTCCGCGGACGCGGCCCGGAGTGCGGCGCGTAGGCTGTCGGCCGCAGCCGCGGCTCGCCTTGCCGTCGAACCCCACGCTTCGCGCGGGGCCCCTCGCCGGGTGGCTCGCGCGGCTACCGGAACTCGAGAATGGGCTGGTCGACGGCAAGGCTGTCGCCCTGCGCGGCCAGCACGTCGCGGATCACGCCGTCGACTTCGGCGCGCAGCACGTTCTCCATCTTCATCGCCTCGATCACGGCCAGCTTCTCGCCCGCCTTCACTTCCTGCCCCGCCTTCACCGCGAGTTCGGTGAGGAGTCCCGGCATCGGCGACAGCAGCAGGCGCGACTGGTCGGGCTTGACCTTCTCGGGCATCAGCGACAGCAGGTGCGCGGCGCGCGCCGTGAGCACCGTGATGTCGGCCTGCGTCCCCCAGTGGATGAGCCGGTAGCGCCAGCCGATGCGCTGGATCTGCAGGCAGACGTCCTGCCGGTTCCAGGTCCCGCGGAAGATCAGGTCGCCGAGCTTCCAGTCCGACAGCAGTTCGTAGGTCTCGCCCTCGTACTCGATCGTGCATCCGCCTTCGACCGGCGTCAGCCGCAGCGCGAAGCGCCGCTCGCCCAGCATCACGACCCAGTCCACGCCGACCACCCGGCGGTGACCCCGCAGCTGGCCCGTCGTCTGCACCGCGCGGGCGATGTAGCGGCGCCGCGCCAGCGCCGCGACGGCGGCGAGCAGCAGGGGATCCTCGTGCACGAGGCTCGACGAATGGAACCCCTTCGGGAATTCCTCGGCGATGAACCCGGTGTTGAAATCGCCGGCCACGAAGCGCGGATGCTGCATCAGCGCCGCCTGGAACGCGATGTTCGAGGCCACGCCGCGGATCACGAACGCGTTGAGCGCGTCGCGCATCCGCGCGATCGCCACGTCGCGCGTCGCGCCGTGGCAGATCAGCTTGGCGATCATCGAGTCGTAGTACATCGACACCTCGCCGCCTTCGTAGACGCCGGTGTCGACCCGGACCTGGCCGGGCAACTCCGGCGGCGGGATGAACTTGACGATGCGACCCGACGACGGCATGAAGTTGCGGAACGGATCCTCGGCGTTGATCCGGCATTCGATCGCCCAGCCGTTGCGCTGGACGTCCTCCTGCCCGAAAGGCAGGCGCTCGCCCGCCGCCACGCGGATCATGAGCTCGACCACGTCGAGGCCGGTGATCGCCTCGGTCACCGGGTGCTCGACCTGGAGCCGCGTGTTCATCTCCAGGAAATAGAACGACTTGTCCTTGCCGACGACGAACTCGACGGTGCCGGCCGACTGGTACTGGACGGCGCGGGCGAGCTGGACCGCCTGCGCTCCCATCGCGGTTCGCGTCGCGTCGTCGAGGAACGGCGAGGGGGCTTCCTCGATCACCTTCTGGTGCCGGCGCTGGATCGAGCACTCGCGCTCGTTGAGGTAGACGATGTTGCCGTGCGCGTCGCCGAGCACCTGGATCTCGATGTGGCGCGGCTCCTCGATGAACTTCTCGATGAACACCCGGTCGTCGCCGAAGGCGTTCTTCGCCTCGTTGCGGCACGACACGAGGCCCTCGCGGCACTGGGTGTCGTCCCACGCCACCCGCAGGCCCTTGCCGCCGCCGCCGGCGGAGGCCTTGATCATCACCGGGTAGCCGATGCGGTTCGCGATCGCGACCGCTTCGTCGGGCGTGGCGATCGCGTCGTTGTGTCCGGGGATCGTGCTGACCTTCGCGGCGAGCGCCAGCTTCTTCGACGCGATCTTGTCGCCCATCGCCTGGATCGCGTGGGTCTTGGGGCCGATGAAGACGATGCCTTCCTTCTCCAGCGCCGCGCAGAACGCGGCGTTCTCGGACAGGAAGCCGTAGCCGGGGTGCACCGCCTCGGCGCCGGTGTCCCGGCACGCCTTGACGATCCGCTCGATCTGCAGGTAGCTCTGGGCCGACGGCGGCGGGCCGATCAGCACCGCCTCGTCGGCCATCGTCACGTGGCGCGCGTCCTTGTCGGCCTCGGAGTAGACGGCGACCGTCCGGATTCCCATGCGGCGGGCGGTGCGGATCACGCGGCAGGCGATTTCGCCGCGGTTGGCGATCAGGATCTTCTTGAACATGCGGGCTTCGTCCGGCTCGGTTGGCGCGGCGGCGCGGGTCAGAGCGGTATGTTGCTGTGCTTGCGCCAGGGGTTCACGACCTTCTTCTCGCGCAGCATCGCGAGCGAGCGGCAGATCCGCTTGCGGGTCTCGTGCGGCATGATGACGTCGTCGATGTAGCCGCGGTGGCCGGCGATGAACGGGTTGGCGAACTTCTTCCGGTATTCCTCGGTGCGCTCGGCGATCTTCGCCGCGTCGCCGATGTCCTTGCGGAAGATGATCTCGACGGCACCCTTCGGCCCCATCACGGCGATCTCGGCGGTCGGCCACGCGAAGTTGACGTCGCCGCGCAGGTGCTTCGACGACATGACGTCGTAGGCGCCGCCATAGGCCTTGCGGGTGATCAGCGTGACCTTGGGCACCGTGCACTCGGCGTAGGCGTACAGCAGCTTGGCGCCGTGCTTGATGATGCCGCCGTACTCCTGCGCGGTCCCCGGCATGAACCCGGGCACGTCGACGAAGGTCACCAGGGGGACGTTGAACGCGTCGCAGAAGCGGACGAAGCGCGCCGCCTTGATCGACGACTTGATGTCGAGGCATCCGGCCAGCACCAGCGGCTGGTTGGCGACGATGCCCACGGTCGCGCCGTCCATCCGCGCGAAGCCGATGACGATGTTCTTCGCGTAGTCCGGCGCCAGCTCGAAGAACGCGCCCTCGTCGACGACCTTGTAGATCAGCTCCTTGATGTCGTAGGGCTTGTTCGGGCTGTCGGGCACCAGCGTGTCGAGCGAGTGGTCGAGCCGGTCGGCCGGGTCGTCGGTCGGCACGAGGGGCGGCTTCTCCTGGTTCGACGACGGCAGGTAGCTGAACAGCGCGCGCACCATCAGCATCGCCTCGACGTCGTTCTCGAACGCGAGGTCGGCGACGCCGGACTTGGTGGAGTGCGTCACCGCGCCGCCCAGGTCCTCCGCCGTCACCTCCTCGTGCGTCACCGTCTTCACGACTTCGGGCCCGGTGACGAACATGTACGAGCTGTCCTTCACCATGAAGATGAAGTCGGTCATCGCCGGCGAGTAGACGGCGCCGCCCGCGCACGGCCCCATGATCACCGAGATCTGCGGTATCACGCCGGACGCCATCACGTTGCGCTGGAACACCTCGGCGTACCCGCCCAGCGACGCGACGCCCTCCTGGATCCGGGCGCCGCCCGAGTCGTTGAGGCCGATCACCGGCGCGCCGACCTTCATCGCGTGATCCATGATCTTGCAGATCTTCTCGGCGTGCGCCTCGGACAGCGCGCCGCCGAACACGGTGAAGTCCTGGCTGAACAGGAAGACCAGGCGGCCGTTGATCGTGCCGTAGCCGGTGACCACGCCGTCGCCCGGGATCTTCTGGTCCGCCATGCCGAAATCGTGGCAGCGGTGCTCGACGAACATGTCCCATTCCTCGAAGCTGCCGGAGTCGAGCAGCAGCTCGATGCGCTCGCGCGCGGTGAGCTTGCCCTTCGCGTGCTGCGCGTCGATGCGCTGCTGCCCCCCGCCCAGCCGCGTGGCGGCGCGCTTTTTCTCGAGCTCGCGGATGATTTCGTGCATGCGTGGACTCCCCGCTGTGACGATCCTCCCGGCGGCGGCCGCGCGCCGCGTCGAATCCGCGACGATCGCGGCGTCCTGCGTCGCCTGGATCGGATCGTCAATTCTAAGGGATTACCGCGCCCCGCGGGACCCCGGCCGGGCGCGCTGCGAGCGATTCGCGTTCAGCCGCCGCGCGCGCGCGCCAGCAGCCGCTCCGCGGCCAGCGCCGGCGAGAGCGTGCCCGCCGCGACCGCCGCCTGCGTCTCGGCGAGCAGCTCGCCGACGCCGGGATGCGCCCGGAAATCGTCGCGCAGCCGCGTCTCGACCAGCGTCCACATCCAGTCGACCGCCTGCCCGCGGCGCCGGAGGTCGAATTCGCCGGTGCGCCGCATCGTGTCGCGGAAGCGCTCGACCTCGCGCCAGAACGCCGCGATGCCGTCGCCGGTCTGCGCCGACAGCGCCAGCACCGGCGGCTTCCAGCTGGGCGACGCCGGACGCAGGATCGCGAGCGCGTTGCGCAGCGTGTGCTCGGCATTGCGCGCCTGCTGCGGGTCGAGGTCGGCCTTGTTGACGACGATGAGGTCGGCGAGCTCGACGATGCCCTTCTTGATCGCCTGCAGGTCGTCGCCGGCGTTCGGCAGCTGCAGCAGCACCATCATGTCGGTCATCCGCGCGACGGCGGTCTCCGACTGGCCGACGCCGACCGTCTCGACGATGATGACGTCGAAGCCCGCCGCCTCGCAGACGAGCAGCGCCTCGCGCGTGCGCGCCGCCACGCCGCCCAGCGAGCCGCGGGCGGGCGAGGGGCGGATGAACGCGCGCGGCGAGCGCGAAAGCTCCTCCATCCGCGTCTTGTCGGCGAGTATCGAGCCGCCCGTCACGCTGCTCGACGGGTCGACCGCGAGCACGGCCACCCGGTGGTCGGCTGCGATCAGGTGCAGGCCGAGCGCCTCGATGAACGTCGACTTGCCCACGCCCGGCGCGCCGCTGATCCCGACGCGCATCGACCGCCCGGTGTGCGGCAGCAGCGCCTCGAGCACGGCCTGGCCGCGCACCTGGTGATCGCGGCGCGTCGACTCGATCAGCGTGATCGCCTTCGCCAGCGCGCGCCGGTCGCCCGCGCGCACGCCGGCGATCAGCGACCGGTCGGCCGGGGACGGCGGGCGTGTCCCGGGCGTGACCGGATCGGGCGTCGCGCCGGCGTCGTTCATCGGCGGGGCTGCGCCGCGTGGCGACGGCGCCGATGCGCGAGGCACGACGGTGCTGAGCCTCACGCCGCCTGCTGCTTCGCCCGCGCGGCGCGGATCGCCGCCAGCACCTGCCTCGCGGCGGTCGTGATGACCGTGCCCGGCCCGAACACGCAACTCACGCCGGCCGCGGCGAGGAACTCGTAGTCCTGCGCCGGGATCACGCCGCCGACCACCACCAGGATGTCGGCGCCGCCCGTGCGCCTGCAGCGCGGCGACGAGCTGCGGCACCAGGGTCTTGTGGCCGGCCGCGAGCGTCGACACGCCGACCACGTGGACGTCGTTCTCGACCGCCTGGCGCGCCGCCTCGTCGGGCGTCTGGAACAGCGGTCCGATGTCGACGTCGAAGCCCAGGTCGGCGAACGCGGTCGCGATCACCTTGGCGCCGCGGTCGTGGCCGTCCTGGCCCAGCTTGGTGACCATCAGCCGCGGCCGCCGGCCTTCCTCGTCCGCGAAGCGCGCGATGTCCTGCCGCAGCGCGGCCCACTCGCCGTCGCCCTCGAACGCGGCGCCGTAGACGCCCGACACGCTCTCCGTGCGGGCGCGATAGCGCGTGTACACCTGCTCCAGCGCGTCGGAGATCTCGCCGACGGTCGCGCGCACGCGGACGGCCCTGATCGCGAGGTCGAGCAGGTTGCCCTCGCCGCTGCGCGCGGCGACGGTCAGCGCGGCCAGCGCGGCGGCGACGGCGCCCGCGTCGCGGCGTGCGCGGACGTCGGCCAGGCGCCTCAGCTGCGACTCGCGCACCGCGGTGTTGTCGATCTCCCGGATCGCGAGCGGCTCCTCGGTCTCGAGCCGGTACTTGTTGACGCCGACGATCACGTCCTCGCCGCGGTCGATGCGCGCCTGCTTCTGCGCGGCGCACTGCTCGATGCGGAGCTTCGCCCAGCCGGATTCGACGGCCTTGGTCATCCCGCCCATCGCCTCGACTTCCTCGATGATCGCCCACGCCGTGTCGGCCATGTCCTGCGTCAGCTTCTCCATCAGGTACGAGCCGGCCCACGGGTCGATCACGTTGCAGATGTGCGTCTCCTCCTGGATCAGCAGCTGCGTGTTGCGGGCGATCCGGGCCGAGAAGTCGGTCGGCAGCGCGATCGCCTCGTCGAAGGAGTTGGTGTGCAGCGACTGGGTGCCGCCGAAGACCGCGGCCATCGCCTCGATCGTCGTGCGCACCACGTTGTTGTACGGGTCCTGCTCGGTCAGCGACCAGCCGGACGTCTGGCAGTGGGTGCGCAGCATCATCGACTTCGGGCTCTTCGGCGCGAACGCCTTCATGATCCGCCACCACAGCAGGCGCGCCGCGCGGAGCTTGGCGACCTCGAGGTAGAAGTTCATCCCGATGGCGAAGAAGAACGACAGCCGGCCGGCGAACGCGTCGACGTCCATCCCCGCCGCCAGCGCGGTGCGCACGTACTCCTTGCCGTCGGCCAGCGTCAGCGCCAGCTCGAGCGCCTGCGTCGCGCCCGCTTCCTGCATGTGGTAGCCGGAGATCGAGATCGAGTTGAACTTCGGCATGTGCTTCGCCGTGTAGCCGATGATGTCGGCGATGATCCGCATCGACGGCGCGGGCGGGTAGATGTACGTGTTGCGGACCATGAACTCCTTGAGGATGTCGTTCTGGATGGTCCCCGTGAGCGCGGCCTGCGGCACGCCCTGTTCCTCGGCGGCGACGATGTAGCCGGCGAGCACGGGCAGCACCGCGCCGTTCATGGTCATCGACACCGACACGCGGTCGAGCGGGATGCCGTCGAACAGGATCTTCATGTCCTCGACCGAGTCGATGGCCACCCCGGCCTTGCCGACGTCGCCGAAGACGCGCGGGTGGTCGGAATCGTAGCCGCGGTGCGTGGCGAGGTCGAAGGCCACCGAGACGCCCTGGCCGCCGCCGTCGAGGTTGCGCCGGTAGAACGCGTTGGATTCCTCGGCCGTCGAGAAGCCGGCGTACTGGCGGATCGTCCACGGCCGCTGCGCATACATCGTCGGCTGCGGACCGCGGACGAAGGGCTCGAACCCGGGCAGCGTGTCCGCGTACGGCAGGTCCTTCGTGTCCGCCGCCGTGTACAGCGGCTTGACGGGGATGCCCTCCGGCGTGTGCCAGGTCAGGCTGTCGACCGGCGCTCCGCGAAGGGACTTGGCGGCCGCGGCGGCCCAGGCGGCGTAATCGGCGTGACGATCGTTCGACATGCAAAATCCCCAAGGGCGCCCGGCCGCGACCAGGAACGCGACTGCTCGGTCGCGGGGCCGCCGGAATGGACATTGACGTGCGCAAATGGTACATCGGCGCCCGCCGCCGTGTCCCGCCCGCCGCGGCGAAGCCGCGCCGCGATGACCTGGATCAACCGCGCACCGCCGGGCGGTGACCCGGCCGCCGCGTCACTCGAAGCTCAGCCTGGCCTCGGCGATCAGCTTCTTCCAGTTGGCGAGGTCGCCTTCGATCAGCGCCGCCAGCCGCTCCGGCGGACCCGGGATGAGCTCGGCGCCTTCGCGCTCCAGCCGCTCCCTGACGTCGGGCTGCGCCAGCACCTTCTGCGTCTCGGCGTTGATCCGGGCGATCACCTCGCGCGGGGTGCCGACCGGCGCGACGATGCCCCAGTAGTTGATCACCTCGGCGTTGGGCACGCCTTCCTCCTGCCACGACGGGACGCCCGGCAGCTGCGGGATGCGCTTCGCGCCGGTGACCGCCAGCACCTTCACCCGCTTGTCGGCGAGCTGCGGCAGCGTCGCCGGGATCGACGCGGTCATCGCCTGGATGGTCCCGCCCAGCAGATCCTTGGTCGCGTCGGCGATGCCGCGATACGGCACGTGGACGACGTCGGCGCCCGTGCGCGCCTTGAAGAGCTCGAGCGCCAGGTGGTTGACGCTGCCCGGGCCGGCCGAACCGTAGTTGAGCTTGCCCGGCTCCCTCTTCGCCAGCGCGATGAACTCCCGCAGGGTGTTCGCCGGCACCGCCGGGTTGACGACGAACGCGAGCGGCCCCGAGGCAATCGGCGCCACGGCGACGAACTGCCGGACCGGGTCGTAGGTCGGGATTCTTCGCGGCGGCGGCAACGGTGGTGAACGGCGACGCGACGAACAGCAGCGTGTAGCCGTCGGGTTCCGCCTTGGCCGCCTCGGCCGCGCCGATGGCGCCGCCGGCGCCGGTGCGGTTGTCGACGACGATCGTCGCCTTCATCGATTCGCCGAGCTTCTGGGCGACGAACCGCGCGACGGTGTCGGTGCCCGCGCCTGGCGGGAACGGCACGACCAGGCGGATGGGCCTGCTCGGCCAGGCGGCGGTGTCGGCGCCGGCGCCGAGCGGGACGAGGGCGGTGGCGGTCGCGGCGAGGAGGGCCAGGATGCGCTTCATGATCGGTATCGGGAGGTTGGCGCGGATGGATCCGGCAGTGTGTGTGGATCGGCGCGGCTGCGTCGTGACGGGCAGGCGGACCGGCCGGGCGTCGGACCGGAGTCATCCCGGCGCGCCCGGTTCGGGCACCGCGTCGATGTCGCTGCCGGGGACGACGTCGACGTTGTCGATGAGCCGCGTGACGCCGAGCTTGGCCGCGCCGAGCACGATCAGCAGGTTCGCGTGGTCGTAGCCCTCGGGGTGCGGGATGCGCAGGCCGAGGCCGTTGCGCACGGCGACGTAGTCGACCTTCCAGCCGTTCTTCGCGAGCTCGGCCCGACCCGCCGCTTCGAGATTGGCGTAGTCGGTGCGGCCACCGGCGATCTCGTCGGCGATGAAACGCAGCACGCGGTGCAGCCGCGGCGCCTCGGCGAGTTCGTCGACGGTCAGGTAGTTGTTGCGCGACGACAGCGCGAGGCCGTTGTCGGCGCGCACCGTTTCCGCCGGGACGATCTGGATCGGCATGTTGAACTGCTGGACCATGCCGCGGACGATCTTCAGCTGCTGGCGGTCCTTCTTGCCGAACACCGCGACGTCCGGCTGGACGAGATTGAAGAGCTTCAGGACCACGGTGCACACGCCGTCGAAGAAGCCGGGCCGGAACGCGCCCTCGAGCTCGTTGGCGAGCGGGGCCGGCTGCACGCGGTAGACCTGCGGCGTCGGGTACATCTCCTGCTCGGTCGGCGCGAACAGCACGTCGACGCCCTCGCGCGCCAGCCCCGCGCGGTCGGCCTCGAGCGTGCGCGGGTAGCGGTCGAAGTCCTCGTTCGGGCCGAACTGCAGCCGGTTGACGAAGATGCTGGTGACCACCGCGTCGCCGTGCTTGCGCGCGATGCGGCACAGCGTGAGGTGGCCTTCGTGCAGGTTGCCCATCGTCGGCACGAAGGCGACCCGCGACGCGCCGGCAACGGCCTCCGACAATTCGGCGGCGGAGTGGACGATCTTCATGTGGAGCCCCCGTGGGGAGTCGTCGCGGCGCGGCGCCGCGTCAGGAGTGGCCGAGGTTGAAGAACTCGCGCGGGCCGCGCATCGACGCGATGCGCGAGAACAGCAGGTCGAGGTGCGCGGGCTCGTCGACGAAGTTGAGCCGCTCGCTGTTGACGATCAGCAGCGGCGCGGCGTCGTACTGGTAGAAGTAGCGGCTGTACGCGTCGGCCAGCCGCGCGAGGTAGGACTCGGGGATGGCGCGCTCGAAATCGACACCGCGCCGGTGGACCCGCTCGACCAGCGTCTCGACCGGCGCCTGCAGGTAGATCACCAGGTCCGGCACCGGCGTCTGCGGCTTCAGGTGCGAGTACACCTTCTCGTACAGCGCGTACTCGGCGTCGGACAGGTTGAGCCGCGCGAACAGCGGATCCTTGTCGAGCAGGAAGTCGGCCACGGTGCCGCGGCGGAACATGTCGTACTGGCCGACGCCGGTCAGCTGGTCGACGCGCTGGAACAGGAAGTTGAGCTGCGTCGGCAGCGCGAAGCGCGCCATGTCGTCGTAGAAGCGCTCGAGGAAGGGATTGTCCTCGGGCTTCTCCAGCAGCAGGTCGCCCCCCAGGCGGCCGGCGATGGCGCGGGCGAGGCTGGTCTTGCCGGCGCCGATCGGCCCTTCGACGACGAGATAGCGGGCTTTCTCGAGGTCCATCGCGGGTGGGGTGGCGCGCGGTCAGCGCAGGATGTGGGTGCGGGTGCGGTCGATCCGCTGGCCGCGCACCGCATCGAGGAAGCCGCGCGCGAGCCCGTGGCCCGGGATCGTCGTCGCCGGAGCGACGTCGACCAGCGGCCGCAGCACGAACGCGCGCAGATGCATGCGCGGATGCGGAACGGTCAGCGCCGGAACGTGCATCCGGCGGCGGCCGTATAGTAGCAAATCGAGGTCGAGCGTCCGCGCCGCGTTCCGCGGCCCCGCGGGATCGCGCCGGCGGCGCTGGCGGCGCTCGATGGCGAGCATCCGCGCCAGCAGCGCTCGCGGCGGCAGGCAGGTGGCGATGCGCGCCACCGCGTTGACGTAGTCGGGCTGCGGGCCCGGCGTGCCCCAGGGCGCCGTCAGGTAGTTCGGCGACAGGCCGGTCACTCGGGTCGCCGGGAGCCGCGCGAGCGCCGCGACGGCGCGGGCGAGCTGGCGGCGCGGGTGGGCGAGGTTGCTGCCCAGCCCGACGAACGCGACGACGGGTTTCACGCGTCCGGGTCGGGGCCGGCGTCGGCGCTCGCCGGCGCGCCGGGATCGGCATCGGCGTCGCCGGCGTGCTTGCGACCGCGTCCGCGCGAGCGCTTGCGCTTCTTCGGGCCGTCGTCGGGCCGCAGCATCGCCTCGCGCGCGTCGGGGCCCGCGTCGGCGAAGCGCGCCCACCAGTCGGCCAGGCCGGCGAGTTCGCCCTCGAGCTCGCCGCTGCGGCAGCGCAGGTCGAGGAAATCCCAGCCGGCGCGGAAGCGCGGGTGCTCGAGCAGGCGGAACGGCCGGCCGCCCGACCGCTGCTCGAAGCGCGGCTGCAGCGTCCAGATCTCCTTGATCGTCGCCTCGAACCGGCGCGGGATCGCGATGCGCTTGGCCTGCTGCAGCAGCACGTGGTCCATCGCGTCGAACAGCGCCGGCATCGCCTTGTCGCCCTTCGCCTTGGCGGCGTTCCACGTGGCGAGCACCTCGTGCCAGAGCAGCGCGGCGAACAGGAAGCCGGGCGACACCGGCCGGTCCTGGCGCACGCGCTCGTCGGTGCTGCCGAGGGCGAGGTCGAGGAAACTGTGGCCGAGCGGCTGCTCGACGATCACGTCGAGCAGCGGCAGCACCCCGTGGTGGAGGCCGTGCTCGCGCAGCGCGCGCACCGATTCCAGCGCGTGGCCCGACAGCAGCAGCTTCTGCATCTCGTCGAACAGCCGGGCCGCGGGCACGTTCTGGATCAGCGGCGCGAGCTTGGGGATCGGCGCCGCGGTCTTGGGCTCGATGGCGATGCCGAGTTTGGCGGCCAGCCGGACCGCGCGCAGCATCCGCACCGGGTCCTCGCGATACCGGGTCACCGGGGGGCCGATCAGGCGCAGCCGCCGGGCGCGGATGTCGGCGACGCCGCCGACGTAGTCCCACACCGTCTCGTCGGCGGGGTCGAAGTACAGCGCGTTGATGGTGAAATCGCGTCGCGCCGCATCCTCGGCGTGCGTGCCGTACACGTTGTCGGAAATGAGGCGGCCGTGCTCGTCGGTCGCGTCCTGGCCGGTCTGCGCGGCGCGGAACGTCGACACCTCCAGCGTCTCGGCGCCGACGTGGACGTGGACCAGCCGGAAGCGCCGGCCGATGATGAAGGCCCGCCGGAACAGCGGTTTCACCTGCTCGGGCGTGGCGTTGGTCGCGATGTCGAAGTCCTTGGGCACGATGCCCAGCGACAGGTCGCGAACGGCGCCGCCGACGATGTACGCCTTGTAGCCGGCGTCCTGCAGCTTGCGGATGACCTCGAGCGCGCCGCGGGACAGCTGGTCGCGGCGTATCGGGTGGTCGTGCGGGCCGTAGACGCGCTCGCGCGCGGCCTTCGAGCCCGGCATCAGGCGGGCAATGAGGCGGCGGATCATCGCGTCGGCGTTTCTGCCGGGCGGCGCGGGATCCCGGCGACGGCGCACGTCGCCCGGGGGCGGAGGAGGGGGCCGGCGGGCGCCGGGTGGCGCGGCGGGCGGAAGATGGGCGGGGTCATCGAACGGGGCCAAATGGTAGCACGCGGTCCACGGCGAGCGTCCTCGACTCGCCGGGCGCGAGGCCGGCGATCGACCAGGGGCCGATCGCCTGGCGGATGAGCCGCAGCGTCGGCAGCCCGACGGCGGCCGTCATCCGCCGGACCTGCCGGTTGCGCCCCTCGGTCAGCTTCAACTCGAGCCAGGCCGTGGGAATCGCCTTGCGGACGCGGATCGGCGGATCCCGCGGCCACAGTCCCTCCGGCTCGGGAATCGATCGGGCTCCGGCCGGCGCGGTGCGCCCGTCGCCGGAGCTCGACGCCGGCCCGCAGCGCCGCGAGCCGGGCCTCGACCGGGTCGCCCTCGACCTGGACCAGGTAGGTCTTGGGCAGCCTGCGCCGCGGGTCGGCGATCCGCGCCTGCAGCGCCGCCGTCCGCGGTCAGGACGACCAGCCCTTCGCTGTCGTGGTCCAGCCGGCCGGCCGGGTAGACGCCGGGGGCGTCGAGGCAGTCGGCCAGCGTCGGCTTGCCCGAGCCGTCGGGCGAGAACTGGCACAGCATCCCGTACGGCTTGTTGAGCAGCACGACGGCGACGGTCGGCGTGGCAGCGGCCGGTGCGTGCGGGGCGGAGGGTCGGCGCGGCGGGCGCCGCGTGGCGGGATTCATCGGATTCGGCGATAATCAAAGGCTTACCGATTCATCATACCGCCGGGCGCCGATCGCCGGCGACGCCGTGTTCAATCAGGGAGAACCCATGACCACGTTCCAGCACGTCAAGGTCCCGGCCGGTGGCCAGAAGATCACCGTCAACAAGGACTACAGCCTCAACGTCCCGGACCAGCCGATCATTCCGTACATCGAGGGTGACGGCACGGGCTTCGACATCACTCCGGTGATGATCAAGGTCGTCGACGCGGCCGTGGCGAAGGCTTACGGCGGCAAGCGCAAGATCCACTGGATGGAGATCTACGCCGGCGAGAAGTCGACCAAGGTCTACGGTCCGGACGTCTGGCTGCCCGAGGAGACGATGGCGATCCTCAGGGACTACGTGGTTTCCATCAAGGGGCCGCTGACGACGCCGGTCGGCGGCGGCATCCGCTCGCTCAACGTCGCGCTGCGGCAGGAGCTCGATCTCTACGTCTGCCTGCGGCCGGTGCGCTGGTTCAAGGGCGTGCCCTCGCCGGTCAAGGAGCCGGAGAAGACCGACATGGTGATCTTCCGCGAGAACTCGGAGGACATCTACGCCGGCATCGAGTGGGCCGCCGAGTCCGACGCGGCGAAGAAGATCATCGACTTCCTGATCAAGGAAATGGGCGTCAAGAAGATCCGCTTCCCCGGCACGTCGGGCATCGGCATCAAGCCCGTGTCGCGCGAAGGCACCGAGCGGCTGGTGAAGAAGGCGATCCAGTACGCGATCGACAACGACAAGCCGTCGATGACGCTGGTGCACAAGGGCAACATCATGAAGTTCACCGAGGGCGCGTTCCGCGACTGGGGCTACGCGACGGCGCAGAAGTTCTTCGGCGCGCAGCCGCTCGACGGCGGCCCGTGGATGACGGTGAAGAACCCGAAGACCGGCCGCGACATCGTCATCAAGGACGTGATCGCCGACGCGTTCCTGCAGCAGATCCTGCTGCGCCCCGCCGAGTACAGCGTGATCGCCACGCTGAACCTCAACGGCGACTACATCTCCGACGCGCTGGCGGCGCAGGTCGGCGGCATCGGCATCGCGCCCGGCGCCAACCTGTCGGACACGGTCGCGATGTTCGAGGCGACGCACGGCACCGCGCCCAAGTACGCCGGCAAGGACTACGTCAACCCGGGTTCCGAGATCCTGTCGGCCGAGATGATGCTGGTCCACATGGGCTGGAAGGAGGCGGCGGCGCTGATCGTCTCCAGCCTCGAGAAGTCGATTCTCGACAAGGTCGTCACCTACGACTTCGCGCGGCTGATGCCGGGCGCCACGCAGGTGTCGTGCTCGGGCTTCGGCAAGGCGATGATCGAGCGGATGTAGGACACGCGCCCCGCCGCGGCGGGGCGTTCGAGCAGGACCCGACGGCCCGCGCCACGCGGGCCGTCTGCATTCGCCGCCGCGTGCAGCGGCCGCGGCGCGCTCGAGGTCAGCGCGCGGCGGCCGCGTGCTCCGCCTCGGCGGCGGCGTCGTGGCCGGGGCGCGTGCGGCCGGTCAGCCGCGCCTTCAGGCCCAGCGCCGGGCGCTCGACCCAGTGCCACGACGCGACCGCCAGCGCGAGCGTCACGACGAACACCGCGGCGATGTACGGCAGGATCGGCGGGTTCGGCCACAGCATCACCAGCGTCTGCTGCACCGGGAACGCGTAGATGTAGAGGCCGTAGGAGAAGTCCCCCTTCGCCGACACCCACGCGCTGACGCGGTTGCCGGAGCGGCCGAGCGCGATCGCGGCGGCGGGCAGCGCGATCCACAGCACGGCGGTGAACGCGCGCGGCTCCCACCACGTCGCCAGCAGGGCGAGCAGCAGGAACGACAGCAGCGGCGCCGTCAGCCGGCGCTCGAGTCCGAACGCGGCGATCACCGCGCCGGCGAAGTAGTAGGTGCCGAGCATCACGAAGGTGCGGAGATCCATCGCGTAGAGAGCCGTCGGCGCCGACTGCCCGGGGAGCCACGCGATCGCCAGCACCGCGAACAGCGCGAACATGGCGGCGCTGGCCCAGGCGCGGCCCCGGCACAGCACGCCGACCAGCGCCACCATCAGGTACATCCCGAACTCGACCGGGAGCGTCCACAGCGAGCCGTTGACCGCGCGCGGGAAGGGCAGACCCTCGAACACGCCGGGCAGCCAGTAGACGATCCACAGGCGCAGGTTGCGCAGGTACACCCACGTCTCCGGCGACTGCAGGTACTCGGCGGTCGGGAGCCGGCTGACCAGGGGCCCGAGGACGAATGCGGCCAGCAGCACCACGACGAAGAGCGCGGGGAAGATGCGCAGCGAGCGCTTGACCAGAAAGGCGCCCAGCCGCGGATCGCGGTGCCAGCTCAGCGTGATCAGGTAACCGCTGATCGAGAAGAAGATCGCCACGCCCAGTCCGCCGTAGCTGGCGACACCCGGCACCGCCGGCTCCGGCCGCCCGGTCAGCGCGAACGAATGCGAGACGAGGACCAGCAACGCGCCAACGGCACGCAGGAGGTCGAAGCTGTCGAAGCGCTCGTTGGTCATGAAGCGGGCGGGTGGCGGGCGGCGGGGCAGTTGAGCGGGAGTCCCCGGGGGAGCCGGTCAGCCCGGGGCGGCGTGCGGAAGCCGGGAGGCGCGGCGGGCGGACGAGGGCGGCGACGATCGGGAATGCCGCCCGGGGTCGCGATCGGCGCGAGGACCGCGACATTGCACCACAAAAAGGGCCCGCGTTGGCGCGGGCCCTGCCGAGGCGGGCGCACCGCGGAGGTGCGCCACGTCGCGAATCGCTAGACCGCCTGGATGTTGGCGGCCTGCTTGCCCTTCGGGCCCTGGGTGACGTCGAAACTGACCTTCTGGCCTTCCTTGAGGGACTTGAAGCCCTGCATGTTGATGGCCGAGAAGTGCGCGAACAGGTCCTCGCCGCCGTCGTCCGGCGTGATGAAGCCGAAGCCCTTCGCGTCGTTGAACCACTTGACGGTTCCGGTTGCCATAGTCTGTGCTTCCTTCCTGAAAGACGGGATGTTGGCGTTTGGACAGCAAGTACCGCCTGCGGCAGGCACGGCAACGGGGCACGGACGAACCGGAACAGCAGACACTCGGGAGCCAAACAGCGTTTTTTTACGCGCGAGGGGGCGAAATCGTCAAGCGGAAGCGCCCGCCGGTCGGCTGTCCCCTTGAAAAATGTGTTGCAATCATCAAACATTGGGAGACATACCCGCTTTCCCCGAGGGACGATGGCGACGCAGAACCAGAATGGCGGCTTGCTGGAGGCCGAGAAGACCCGGCTCAAACCCCCGCCGCTCTTCAAGGTTCTCCTGCTGAACGACGACTACACGCCGATGGACTTCGTCGTCGTCGTGTTGCAGACTGTGTTCGCCATGAGTCGGGAAAAGGCCACCCAGGTGATGCTGCAGGTCCACCGGGAGGGCATGGGGGTGTGCGGCACGTATGTTCGTGAAGTCGCCGCGGCGAAGGTCGACCAGGTGGTCGAGTTCGCCCGGAAGCACCAGCATCCCCTGCAGTGCACGATGGAGGAGACTTGAGCACGGGGAAACGCAACGTCAATGGCAGCATGCGCCCGCCCGACCGGTGCGGTGCGCGGCAACCCGGAGCAGCAGAATGATCGCGCAGGAACTGGAAGTCTCCCTCCACATGGCCTTCGTCGAGGCCCGTCAGAAGCAGCACGAGTTCATCACCGTCGAGCACCTGCTGCTCGCGATGCTGGACAATCCTTCGGCTGCGGAGGTCCTCAAGGCCTGCGGCGTCGACCTCGAGGAGCTGCGCGGCGTGCTGACGGATTTCATCAGCGAGCACACGCCGCGGCTGTCCCCGCACTCGGACGCGGACACGCAGCCGACGCAGGGCTTCCAGCGCGTCATCCAGCGCGCGATCCTGCACGTCCAGTCGTCGGGCAAGAAGGAGGTGACCGGCGCCAACGTGCTCGTCGCGATCTTCGGCGAGAAGGAATCGCACGCCGTCTACTTCCTCAACCAGCGCGGCGTCACGCGGCTGGACGTCGTCAACTACATCGCGCACGGCATCGCCAAGAACCCGGCGAAGAAGGACGAGAAGCCCGAGAGCAAGGACGACGGCGAGGGCCAGGGCGAAGGCCAGGGCGCGCTCGAGTCCTACACGGTCAACCTCAACGCGATGGCGCGGGCCGGCAAGACCGATCCGCTGATCGGGCGCGCGAGCGAGCTCGAGCGCGTGATCCAGGTGCTCTGCCGCCGCCGCAAGAACAATCCGCTGCTGGTCGGCGAGGCCGGCGTGGGCAAGACGGCGATCGCCGAGGGCCTCGCGCGCCGCATCAACGACGGCGAGGTGCCGTCGCTGCTCGGCGAGTACCAGGTGTACTCGCTCGACATGGGCGCGCTGCTCGCCGGGACCAAGTACCGCGGCGACTTCGAGCAGCGGCTGAAGGCCGTGCTGAAGCAGCTCGCCGACAATCCGAAGTCGATCCTGTTCATCGACGAGATCCACACTATCATCGGCGCCGGCGCGGCGTCGGGCGGCACGCTCGACGCGTCGAACCTGCTCAAGCCCGCGCTTTCCAGCGGCGTGCTGAAGTGCATCGGCGCCACGACCTACAACGAGTACCGGCAGATCTTCGAGAAGGATCACGCGCTGTCGCGGCGGTTCCAGAAGGTCGACGTACCGGAGCCGTCGATCGCCGAGACGGTCGAGATCCTGAAGGGCCTCAAGACGCGGTTCGAGCAGCACCACGGCGTCAAGTACGCGCCCGCGGCGCTGACCAGCGCGGCGGAGCTGTCCGCGCGGTTCATCAACGACCGCCACCTGCCGGACAAGGCGATCGACGTCATCGACGAGGCCGGCGCGGCGCAGAAGATCCTGCCCAAGTCGAAGCAGAAGAAGGTGATCGGCAAGGCCGAGGTCGAGGAAATCGTCGCCAAGATCGCGCGCATCCCGGCCAAGAACGTGACCTCCGACGACCGCAACGCGCTGAAGACGCTCGACCGCGACCTGAAGAACGTCGTGTTCGGCCAGGACCAGGCGATCGACGCGCTGGTGTCGGCGATCCGGATGTCGCGCTCGGGGCTGGGCAATCCGCGCAAGCCGATCGGCAATTTCCTGTTCAGCGGGCCCACGGGCGTGGGCAAGACCGAGGTGGCGCGGCAGCTCGCGTACTGCCTCGGCGTGGAGCTGCTCCGCTACGACATGTCGGAATACATGGAGCGGCACGCCGTTTCGCGCCTGATCGGCGCGCCGCCGGGCTACGTCGGCTTCGACCAGGGTGGCCAGCTGACCGAGGCGGTCACCAAGCACCCGTACAGCGTGGTGCTGCTCGACGAGATCGAGAAGGCGCATCCGGACGTCTTCAACGTGCTGCTGCAGGTGATGGACCACGGCACGCTGACCGACAACAACGGGCGCAAGGCCGACTTCCGCAACGTCACGATCATCATGACGACCAACGCCGGCGCGATGGAGCTGTCGAAGGGCACGATGGGCTTCACGACCGCGCGCGCCGCCGGCGACGAGATGGGCGAGATCAAGCGGCTGTTCACGCCGGAGTTCCGCAACCGCCTCGACGCCATCGTCTCGTTCGCGGCGCTCGACGGGCAGGTCATCCTCAAGGTGGTCGACAAGTTCCTGCTCGAACTCGAGAACCAGCTGCACGAGAAGAAGGTCGACGCGTCGTTCACCGACCGGCTCAAGGCCTTCCTCGCGAAGAAGGGCTTCGATCCGCAGATGGGCGCGCGGCCGATGGCGCGGCTCATCCAGGACGCGATCCGCAAGGCGCTGGCCGACGAGCTCCTGTTCGGCCGGCTCGTCAACGGCGGCAAGGTGACGATCGACGTCGGCGACGACGACAAGGTCGTGCTGCGGTTCGAGGAACAGCCCGAGCCCGCGGTCGCCTGACCGCGCGGGTTTCCGCGACGCCGTCGCGTCCGCCCGCCGTTCGCCCCGGAGCGGCGGCACGAATTCGCTCCCGGGCGCCTGCGCTGCGGGCGCAGCATGCCCTCCGACGCCGGCGGGACGCCGTCAGGACGCGAGGAGCTGGTCGAACAGCTGGCGCAAAGCCGGTGCCAGCTTTTCGAAGTCGAGATCCGGCTCGCGCAGCGCGCGAATCGCCAATCCCTCGATCACGCACTGCATCAGGATGGCGCGCGACTCGGCCAGATCCTTCGGCACGCCGCGGCCGCCTTCCTTCGTGCTGCGGCCGAGCCAATCCTCGAGGTTGGCGCGCGTCAGGCGGTCCGACTCGCGCAGTGCCCTGGCGATCTGCGGATCGTGGCGGGCGTCGGCGCTCATGGCCAGGAGCAGCGCCACATTCATCGCGTCCGGAACTTCGGACTGCCATTGCGCGAAGGGACGGCGCAGGTTCGACGTGATGTCGGTCGACGCATGCAGCTCCCCGATCCTGGCGCGATTTTCCTCGAGCTGGCGCTCGATGATCGCGAGCACGATGGCACTCTTGCTCGGGAAGTACCGATACATGAGGCCCGGGCTCATCTGCGCCACCTTGGCGATGGTGGCCATGCTGGCCGCGTGGAAGCCGTGCTCGATGAAGCACCGGGTCGCGGCGGCGACGATGCGCGCGCGCTGCGCCGTCGCGCGCGCGCGGACTCGCGCGACGCCGTCGGCGCCGGCGAGCGGCGGCACCGGGGCCGCGAGTGCTCGTGGCGGCGTCAGTCTTGCCCACTTGACCCGGCTCCGGTGACGGGCGCCGCCTTGGCCGCGACCGGCTTCCGGCCACCGAACAGGCGCTGCACCACGACGAAGAACAGCGGGATGAACACGATGCCGAGGAACGTGCCGACGATCATGCCGCCGAGCACGCCGGTGCCGATCGCGCGTTGCGCGCCGGACCCCGCGCCGGTGGCGATCGCCAGCGGCAGGACGCCGAGGCCGAACGCGAGCGACGTCATCAGGATCGGGCGCAGGCGGTCCCGTCCTGCCGCGATCGTCGCCGGGATCAGGTCCATTCCGTCGGCGATATACTGCTTCGCGAACTGGACGATGAGGATCGCGTTCTTGCTCGACAGCCCGACGGTGGTCAGCATCGCCACCTGGAAGTAGACGTCGCGCTCCATGCCGCGCAGCCACGTCGCGAGCACGGTGCCCAGGATCCCCAGCGGCACGATCAGCAGCACTGCGGTGGGCACGGTCCAGCTCTCGTACAGCGCGGCAAGGCACAGGAACACGACGAGAATCGACAGCGAGTACAGCAGGGGGGTCTGGGCGCCCGCCGCGCGCTCCTGGTACGACGTCCCGGTCCACTCCATGCCGATGCCCTGCGGCAGCTGCGACGCGAGCCGTTCCACTTCCGCCATCGCGTCGCCCGAGCTCACGCCCGGCGCGGGCTCGCCGTTGATGTTCATCGCGGGCACGCCGTTGTAGCGCTCGAGCCGCGGCGAACCGTAGTCCCAGTGCGACGTGGCGAAGGCGCGGAACGGCACCATCTCGCCCCTGCCGTTGCGCACCGACCAGCGGTCGAAGTCCTCGGGCACCATGCGGAACGGCGCATCGGCCTGGACCAGCACGCGCTTCACGCGCCCGCGGTCGATGAAGTCGTCGATGTACTGGCTGCCCCAGGCGGTCGACAGGGTGTCGTTGATGCCGGCCATCGTGAGCCCGAGCGCGCCGGCCTTCTCCTTGTCGATGTCGACGCGGAACTGCGGCGTGTCCTCCTGGCCGTTGGGACGCACGTTGGCGAGCAGCTTGCTCTGCGCGGCCGCGCCCAGGAACTGGTTGCGCGCCTGCGTCAGCGCGTCGTGCCCGAGACCGGCGTTGTCCTTGAGGTAGAAGTTGTAGCCCCCGGCGATGCCGAGCTCGGGTACCGGCGGCGGGGCGAAGGCGAACACGAACGCGTCCTTGATCTGGCTGAAGGCCCCCATCGCGCGCCGGGCCACGGCGCCGGCCGCGAGCTCGGGCGACGCGCGCTGCGACCAGTCCTTCAGGCTCACGAAGGCGACGCCGGTGTTCTGGCCGGAGCCGCCGAAGCTGAAGCCCTGGACCGTGAACACGGACTGGACCGCGTCCTTCTCGTTGTCGAGGAAGTGCCGCTCGACCTTGCGGATCACCTCCATCGTGCGCTCCTGGGTCGCGCCGACCGGGGCCTGCACCTGCGTGAACAGCACCCCCTGGTCCTCGGCGGGCAGGAACGCGGTGGGCAGGCGCAGGAACAGGAAGACCATCAGCGCCGCCATGAGCGACGAAGACCAGCAGGAAGCGCTTCGCGCGCGACAGGATGCCGCCGACGGCGCCCTGGTAGGTCCGGTTGCCGCGGTCGAAGACCCGGTTGAACCAGCCGAAGAAGCCGCGATCCGAGGCGTGGTGGCCCTTCTCGATCTGCTTCAGCATCGTCGCGCACAGCGCCGGGGTCAGCACGATCGCCACCAGCACCGACAGCGCCATCGCGGACACGATCGTCGCCGAGAACTGCCGGTAGATGACGCCGGTGGAGCCGCCGAGGAACGCCATCGGGACGAACACGGCGGACAGCACCAGCCCGACGCCGATCAGCGCGCCGGTGATCTGGTCCATCGACTTGCGCGTCGCTCAAGCGGGCGTGAGGCCCTCCTCGCTCATCAGCCGCTCGACGTTCTCGACCACGACGATTGCGTCGTCGACCAGGAGCCCGATCGCGAGCACCATCGCGAACATCGTGAGCATGTTGATGGAGAAGCCGAGCGCGGCGAGCACGCCGAACGTGCCGAGCAGGACGACGGGCACCGCGATCGTCGGGATCAGCGTCGCGCGGAAGTTCTGCAGGAAGAGGTACATCACCAGGAACACCAGCACGACCGCCTCGAGCAGCGTCGTCGCCACTTCCTTGATCGACGCCCTCACGAAGGGCGTGGTGTCGAACGGGATCACCGCCTTCAACCCCGGCGGGAAGTACGGCCGCAGGTCCTTGATCAGCGTCTCGAGGCGCTGCGCGGTCTCGAGCGCGTTGGCGCCGGTCGCGAGCGAGATCGCGACGCCGGTGGCCGGCTGACCGTTGAAGCGGGCGATGATGCTGTAGTCCTCCGCGCCCAGCTCCACGCGCGCGACGTCGCCGAGCCTGAGGATCGAGCCGTCGGGCTGGCTGCGCACGACGATGGTGCGGAACTCCTCCGGCGTCTGCAGCCGGCCCTGCGACGTGATCGTCGCGTTGAGCTGCTGTCCGGGCACCGCCGGCGTGCCGCCGAGCTGCCCGACCGCCACCTGCTGGTTCTGCGCGCGCACCGCGGCGATGACGTCGGCGGTCGAGAGCTTGTAGGTCTTGAGCTTGTCCGGGTCGAGCCAGATCCGCATGGCGTAGCGCGAACCGAACACCTGCACGCTGCCCACGCCCGCGACGCGGCTGATGGGATCGGTCAGGTTCGCGATCAGGTAGTCGGCGATGTCCCGCTGCTCCATGCTGCCGTCTTCGGACACGAAGCCCAGCACCATCAGGAAGCCCGGATTCGCCTTGCTCACGCTGACGCCCTGCTGCTGCACGATCTGCGGCAGCAGCGGCGTGGCGAGCTGCAGCTTGTTCTGCACCTGCACCTGCGCGATGTCCGGATTGGTGCCGTTCTGGAAGGTGATCGTGATCGTCGATCGCCCGTTCGATTCGCTGGTGGACGACAGGTAGAGCATGCCGTCGAGGCCCTTCATGTTCTGCTCGATGACCTGCGTCACCGAGTCCTCGACCGACTTCGCCGACGCGCCGGAGTACGTGGCGCTGATCGTGACCGTGGGCGGCGCGATCGTCGGGTAGCGCGAGATCGGCAGCTGCGTGATCGAGATCCCGCCCGCCAGCATGATGACGATCGCGATGACCCAGGCGAAGATCGGCCGATCGATGAAGAAGCGTGCCATTCGGGAATTCCGCCTATTGCTTGTTCGCGGCCGGGGCCGCCATGGCGGGGGCGGCTCCCGTCGCGGCCGGCGCCGATTTGGCCGGGGCCGCTTCGGTCGTGGCTGCCGCCGGCGCGGCCGGTGCAGCGCGATTCACGGCCGGGGCCGTCGTGGCGGGCGCAGCTTCGACTGCCTTCACCGGGATGCCGGGCCGGATCTTCTGCAGCCCCTCGACGATCACCTTGTCGCCGGCGCGCAACCCTTCGTCGACCAGCCACTTGTCGCCAAGCGTCTGGGCCACCCGCACCGGGCGCACGGCGACCTTGCCGTCCTCGCCCACGACCATCGCAGTCGTGTTGCCCTTGGGGTCGCGCGCGATGCCCTGTTGCGGCACCAGCAGCGCATCCTGGCGCACGCCGCTGCTGACGACGGCACGCACGTACATCCCCGGCAGCAGAAGGTCGTCCGGATTGGGAACCACGACCCGGAGCAGGAAACTGCCGGTGCCCGGATCGACGGTGACGTCGGTGAAGGTCAGCCTGCCCTCGTGCTGATAGCGGCTGCCGTCCTCGAGCACGATGGTCACCGGCAGGTTCCGCGCCTGCTCCAGCCGGCCCGCCGCGAACTGCCGGCGCAGCTCGAGCAGTTCGGCGCTCGACCGCGTGACGTCGACGTAGATGGGATCGAGCTGCTGGACCGTCGCCAGGGCGTCGACCTGGTTCGCCGTGACCAGCGCGCCTTGCGTCACCGACGACTTGCCGATGCGCCCGGTGATCGGTGAGGTGATCCGTGCGTGCGCCAGGATCACGTTCCCGCGATCGAGGACGGCCCGCGCGGCGACCACGTCGGCCTCCGCCTGGCGCAGCGAGGCAATCACGTTCTCGTTGTCCTGCTTGCTGACGTTGCCGGTCGTGGCGAGCTCGGCCCAGCGCGCCGCCTTGGGACGTGCCGAGTTGAGCGCTGCCTCGGCACGCACGAGCGCGGCCCTGGCGGTCTCCTGATCCGCCCGCGGAATCGCGTCATCCAGTTGGTAGAGCGGTTGTCCGGCCTTGACGCGGCTGCCCTCGGTGAACAGGCGCGCCTTCACGATCCCGCTGACCTGCGGTCTGACCTCGGCCACGAGATGGGGACTCGTCCGGCCGGGCAGTTCGCGCGTCAGCGTGACCGTCTGCGGCTGCAGGGTGACCACGCTGACCTCCATCGGGGGCGGAGCCGCCGCGGGCGGCGGCTCCGACTTGCCGCACGCCGCCAGCAGCACGCTGGCGATCAGGGTGGGAATGGACCAGCGAAAGGCGGGATGCGGCCAGGACATGGCAACCTCGTTGGGACGGACTCGAAGCCCGGTCGGGAGATGCGGGTGCGCGCGTCGCCCCGGAAGTGCCGGTGCGGGAGGGACGGGACGCAGAAGAATGAACGATCATTCTCTTTCTGTCAAGGCGCCGACCGCATCCCGCGCAAGCGACTCGTCCAATGGCTGCCGGCGAGCCCGGGGGCCCGGGGTCGGCAATGCCCTGACCTGCTCCGGCTACACGATGGTGAACGCAAGCCAGGTCAGCGCGTACCCGATGGGAACCATCACCAGATTGACGGCGAGCCCCGCCCACCCCGGGGTGACGCCCGCGTCGATCAGTGCGTGCAGCAGCCATTCGCTCGCGCCGAGGCGCGCAAGACAGGCGACCGGGTAGCTGACCAGGTGCGCGCGCGACGGCCGGGCGGCGAACACGTAGCGGCCGTGCAGCACGTAGCCGAGTGCGATGCCGGCGACGAACGCGCAGGCGTAGGCCCACGACGGCCGCATCCCCGCCCAGAGCCCGGCAAGGTACAGCAGCTGCGACAGGCCGGTGTTCACGCTGCCGGCGACGACGTAGCGGACGACCCGGTGCCGGGTCGCCCGCGCGTAGATTCCCGTCACGGTGAAATCAGCCATTCGAAGCCGGCGGCGCCGGCTGCCGGATCCGCGCGAACCGCGGATGTTGCGACAGCCCCGTCCGGTAGAGCGCGCCCTGCACCGTCGCGCGGAGCACGCCGAAGCCGTAGACGATCGAGCGCCGCAGGTTGATCGAGCTGGCCTCCGGGAAGTAGCGCGTCGGGCAGGAGATCTCGCCGATCCGGAAGCCGCCAACGATGCACTGGACGAGGAATTCGTTGTCGAACACGAAGTCGTCGGAGTTGAGGTCGAGCGGCAGCGCCGCCAGAACGTCGCGCGCGTAGGCGCGGTAGCCCGAGTGGTACTCGGACAGCTTGGCGCCGAGCAGCAGGTTCTCGACCAGAGTCAGCGCGCGGTTGGCGACGTACTTCCAGCGCGGCATGCCGCCCTTCAGCGCTCCGCCGCCCAGGATCCGCGAGCCCAGCACGACGTCGTAGACGCCCGAGGCGATCATCGCCGCCATCGGCATCACCAGCGCCGGATCGTACTGGTAGTCCGGATGCACCATCACGACGATGTCGGCGCCGGCAGCGAGCGCCGCCGCGTAACAGGTCTTCTGGTTGGCGCCGTAGCCGCGGTTCCTCGGGTGGACGATCGTGCGGAGCCCGAGTCTCCGCGCGAGCGCGACGGTGTCGTCGGTGCTGGCGTCGTCGACGAGAATCACCGCATCGACGATGTCGTGCGGCAGGCCGCGCCAGGTCGCTTCCAGCGTGGCCCCGGCCTGATAGGCCGGCAGCACGACGACGATCTTGCGGCCGTTCAGCATCGGCTACCGGAGCCGGCCGGTGAGATCGAACACGATCACCTGGTCGTCCTCGAACGCCGGCGGCCCGAAGTCACGGCGCAGGCGGTCCGCGCACGGCGCGAGGTCGACGTAGTACGGCGTGGTCGCCGGATGCAGCTTCTTCCACACGAGAAGGTCGATGCCGTTGGCCCGCGCCCAGCCCGGCTCGGCCAGTGTCACGGCATTGGCGAAGCGGATGCCGGCGGCCGCGCGGCCCTCGCCGCGCACCGGCGCGACGCAGTAGCCGCCGAGCTCGGCATTGAAGAGGCGCTGGCGGTGAATCGGCTGCCATCTTACGTCGCCGATGTAATAGCTCTCGAGCCCGTGCCCCGCGACGGCGATGCGCAGGCTGCCCGGCGGCAGCGTCGCGAGGCGCTGCCAGAACGGCGATGTCGGGATCGTATCGATGTACGCGCGCGTCGGGTTGCCCTCGTGGCGATAGTCGAACTGGTGGTACGAGTGCAGCGTGAAGTTGTTCGGGCGCTGGAGCAGCGCGGCGTGCGGCGTGCCGACGAGCGCGCCCAGCGCGAGCGCGGCCGCGGCCGGCGCGGCAAGCCATGGCGAGGGGATGGCGGCGACGAGACGCGCCGACCCGGCGGCGGCGGCGAGCAGCAGCAGCGGCAGTGCCGGCAGCAGGTAGCGCGCGAATGTCAGCGCGTGCTGGCTCCACGCTGGCCGCGTCACCAGCACGGCGGCGAGCGTCGCGGCGAGTCCGACCAGCCACAGCGTCGCCTCCGGCCGCAGCGCGCGCCACAGCACGGGGGCGCCGGCAATGGCCAGCGCGACGAAGACGGCGACCACGATCGCGGAGCCGGTGCCGGTCCAGACGCGCAGCGCGCCGACGAGCGTCGCCAGCTGCGGCAGGTCCTGGCCGGTCCTGGTGCCGAGGGCCGCCGGATCCGAGGCGAGCGGGGGCACCAGAACTGCGGCAAGCGCGGCGCCAAGACCGAGTCCCAGCATGAACGTCTGCCGGGCGGGCCGCCACTCGCCGCTGCGCACCGCCCGCGCGACGTCGCGGACGAAGAGGTAGGCCAGCGGCATCAGCAGGAACGGCGCGCTTGCCTGGTGCAGCCAGATCGCGAGCCAGCTGGCGGCGGCGTAGACAAGGGCGGGCCGCGGCGCGCGCGCGGCATCCCACCGCGCCAGGGCGAGAACCGCGACGGCATCGAGCAGCAGCGTGATGGCGTAGGGCCGTGCGTTGCGGCTGTAGTTGACGAGCAGTGGCGAGACCGCGAGGTACGCGGCGAAGAATGCCGCGACGCCCGGCGACAGCCGTCGCCAGGCCCACAGCGCCCCGAGCACGAGGGTGAGCAGTCCGCAGACCAGCATCGGCAGCCGCATCAGGAATTCGTCCAGGCCGACCGTCTGCGCGACCGCGCGATACACGAGCGCGAGCGGAATGCTGAAATCGGCGATGCCGAAGCTGCCGAAGAGCGCGCGGTAGCCCTCGGTCGTCTGCAGCCGCTCGACGGCGTGCCACTCGTCGTCGGTCAGCCACTGGATCCGCAGCTGCTGCACCCGCAGGAACGTGCCGACGGCGAGCGCGACGAGGACCGCGGCCGCGGCGGGCCATGTGGTGCGCGGGTCCCACCGGAATCGGCGTGACGGGAGGCTGGGGTCCGGAAGCATCGGTACGGACGCGGGCTCAGGCCGCCGGCGTGCGCCGCGTGATCGTCGGCGTGGTGAACAGCGACGCGATGCGGACCGCCTCGATGGCGGGTTCGTCCGGCACGACGTACAGGATCGGCGTGATCAGCTCCTCGAAGATGCCGCGCAGGCTGCGCGCCCCCGTCTTGTACTCGATCGCGAGCTCGGAGATCTGCTCGAACACCCTGGGCTCGACGACGAGCTCGACCCCTTCGTGGCGGAAGATGTCCCGGAACTGCCGGTAGATCGAGTTGGCCGGCTCGGTCATGATGCGCACCAGCATCGACCGGTCGAGGTCGCGGAACCGGGCGATGATCGGCAGGCGGCCGGTGAACTCGGGGATCAGCCCGTACGTGAACAGGTCGGTTGGCTTGACCCGCGTGTTCAGCCGGTCGAGGATCTTGCGGTTGTCGTCACCGGACGTGGCGATGAAGCCGAAGGTGTGCGTCTGCGCCATGATGTCCTCGAGGCCGACGAACGCCCCGCCGCAGATGAACAGGATGTGGCTGGTGTCGATGTACCGGCCGTCGGGAAGCCGGACCAGCGCGCCTTCCATGATCTTCAACAGCGCGTGCTGGACGCTCTCGCCGGAGACGCTGCGCGGCTGGCCGTCGGTCGCCTTCAGCTTGTCGATCTCGTCGATGAAGACGATGCCGTGGCGCGCGAGGCCGATGTCCCCGCCTGCCTTGTCGACCAGCCGCTGGAGGATGGTGTCGATCTCCTCGTTGACGTAGCGCGTCTGCGCCAGCGACGTGGCCTCGGCGGTGACGAACGGCACGGAGAGCACCTGCGCGAGCGTCTCGCACAGCAGCGTCTTGCCGGTGCCGGACGGCCCGACCAGCAGGACGTTGCTCTTGATGATCGGCACGCCGTCGTGCTCGGCCCGCGCGATCTTGCGGAAGTGCGAGTAGACCGCCACGGCGACGATCTTCTTGGCGTCTTCCTGGCCGATGACGTATTCGTCGAGGCGCCGGACGATGGCGCTCGGCTTCATGGTCGTTCCGGTCAAGGTCGTGTCCGTGTCCGCATTCGGGAAATTGCCGGCCGGCCCCCGACGTTCAGGCGGCGCCGGCGGCGCCGACCGCGGCGAGCGCGGTCAGGTTGACCAGCCGCCGCACCGTGGCCGACGGCGTCGCGATCAGCACCGGCATCCGCGCGCCCAGCAGGATCGGCCCGATCGTCACGCCTTCGCCGCTGGTGATCTTCAGCAGGTTGAACGAGATGTTGGCGGCGTCGAGGTTCGGCATGAGCAGCAGATTCGCCTCGCCCTTCAGCGTCGAGTCCGGGTGCACGCGGCTGCGGATCGCCTCCGACAGCGCCGCGTCGCCGTGCATCTCGCCGTCCATCTCCAGGCCGGGCGCGCGCTCCGCCAGCAGCCGGCGCGCCTGCTGCATCTTGCGTGCCGACCTGGAGTCGTCGCTGCCGAAATTCGAGTGCGACAGCAGCGCCACCTTGGGCACGAGGCCGAAGCGGCGGATGGCGTCGGCGGCGAGCCGCGCGATCTCGACGAGCTGCTCCGCCGACGGATTGCGGTTGACGTAGGTGTCGCAGATGAACAGCGTCCGGTTCGGCAGCAGCAGGCCGTTCATCGCCGCGAACACCGGCGCGTCGGGGTGCCGGCCGATGACGTCGACGACGTGCCGCAGGTGCGCGTTGTACTTGCCGACGGTGCCGCAGAGCAGGGCGTCGCAGGCGCCCATCCGCAGCAGCAGCGTGCCGATCAGGGACGGCTTGCGCAGCACCGCCTCCTTTGCGTCCTCCGGCGACACGCCGTTGCGTCCCATCAGCTGGTAGTAGAGCTGCCAGCACTCGCGGTAACGCGGGTCGCTGTTGATGTTGACGAGGTCGAAGTCGCGGCCGGCGGCGATGCGCAGCCCGAACTTCTCGACCCGCGCGGCGATCACCTCGGGGCGGCCGATCAGGACCGGGCGCGCGAGGCCCTCGTCGACGACGACCTGCACCGCCCGCAGCACGCGCTCCTCCTCGCCCTCGGCGAAGGCGACGCGCATCGCCCGGCGCTTGGCGCGGGCGAACACCGGCTTCATGATCAGGCTGGAATGGTAGATGAACTGCGACAACCGCTCGCGATAGGCGTCGAAGTCCGCGATCGGCCGGGTGGCCACGCCGCTGTCCATCGCAGCCTTCGCCACCGCCGGCGGCACCATCACCATCAGGCGGGGGTCGAACGGCTTCGGGATCAGGTACTCGGGACCGAACGACAGCGCCTCGCCGGCGTACGCCTGCGCGACGACGTCGGACTGCTCCGCGTGGGCGAGTTCGGCGATGGCCCGCAGGCAGGCGAGCTTCATCTCCTCGGTGATCGTTGTCGCGCCGACGTCGAGCGCACCCCGGAAGATGAACGGGAAGCAGAGCACGTTGTTCACCTGGTTCGGGTAGTCCGAGCGCCCCGTCGCGATGATCGCGTCGGGCCGCACGGCCTTCGCCAGTTCGGGCAGGATCTCGGGCTCCGGGTTGGCGAGCGCCAGGATCAGCGGGTCGCGCGCCATCGTCTTCACCATGTCCTGCGTCAGCGCGCGCGGCCCCGACAGGCCCAGGAAAACGTCGGCGCCGGCGATCGCATCGGCGAGCGTGCGGTCGCTCGTCGCGCGGGCGTAGCGTGCCTTGTTCTCCTCCATCGGGGTGTCGCGGCCGGTGAAGATCACGCCCCGGCTGTCGCAGACGGTGACGTGCTCGCGCGCGAGGCCCAGCCCGCACAGGAGGTCCAGGCAGGCGATCGCCGCGGCGCCGGCGCCCGAGCAGACCAGCTTCACCTTGCCGATGTCCTTGCCGACGACCTTGAGGCCGTTGAGGATCGCCGCCCCGGCGACGATCGCGGTGCCGTGCTGGTCGTCGTGGAACACCGGGATCTTCATCCGCTCGCGCAGCTTGCGCTCGATGTAGAAGCAGTCGGGCGCCTTGATGTCCTCGAGGTTGATGCCGCCGAACGTCGGCTCGAGGCGCGCGATCGTCTTGACCATCTCGTCCGGGTCGGTCTCGTCGAGCTCGATGTCGAAGACGTCGATGCCGGCGAACTTCTTGAACAGGCAACCCTTGCCTTCCATCACCGGCTTGCCGGCCAGCGGTCCGATGTTGCCGAGGCCGAGCACGGCTGTGCCGTTGGTGACGACCGCGACGAGGTTGCCGCGCGAGGTCAGCGTGCGCGCTTCGCCGGGGTCGGCGACGATCGCGTCGCAGGCCGCGGCGACGCCCGGCGAGTACGCCAGCGCCAGGTCGTGCTGGTTGATGAGGCTCTTCGTCGGCGTGACCGAGATCTTGCCGGCGGTGGGAAGGCGGTGATATTCGAGCGCGGCGATGCGCAGTTGCTCGTCCATGGAATCCTCCAGCGGAAGCCCGCTTCTGCGGCGGAAAAAAACGATTCTACGCGCCCCTGCGATCGCGGCTCGACGCGCCGGCCCCGGATGGCGTGTACCCGCGGGCGTGCGCCGCCCGCCGCGGCGGGGGTGGCGGCCCGCTCAGGTCGCCGTGCCTTCCGCCGGTGCGGGCGGCGTCACGCCGGCGGGCGCGCGATAGCGGTGATACGACCAAAGGTACTGCTCGGGCCGCCGGCGGATCACGATCTCCAGCGCGCGATTCATCGCCGCCGTCGCGGATTCGGGGGCTTCGGGCGACGGCAGCGTCAAGGGCTCGATCCGGATCGTCCAGCCGCGGCCGCGGGGCAGCCGTTCGCAGACCGCCATCAGCGCCGTCGCGCCGGTGCGCTCGATGAGCTTGGCCGCGAGCGTCATCGTGAACGCCGGCCGTCCGAAGAACGGCGCCCACTCGCCCTCGCCGCCGGTGGGCACCTGGTCGGGGAGCAGGCCGATCCACTCGCCGCGGCGCAGCGCCGCGAGCAACGCCGTCGCCCCGCGCGTGTTCGCCGGAACCAGCGACACGCTTCCGCGCCGGCGTCCGGCCTCGAGCAGCGGCCGCAGCGCCGGCTGCCGCGGCGGGCGGAACATCACGGTGATCGGTCCATGGCTGCCGGCGAACTGCGCGGCGACCTCGAAGCAGCCGAGATGCGGGGTGAGGAACACGACGCCCTTGCCGCGGTCGCGCGCCGCGATGACGTGCTCGATGCCTTCGACCGACTTCACCCGCGCGAGCACCTCTTCGACCGGCCGCAGCCAGACCCAGAGCAGTTCGAACATCGTCTTGCCCGCCTCGCGGATCGCGGCGCGCGCGAGCCGGGGGTCGTCACCGTAGCCGGCGACGGCGAGATTCGCCTGCATCCGCTCGCGCTCGCGCCGTGCGAACAGGAACGCGATCCGGGCGACCACGGCCCCGAGCGCATGCACGACGGAGAGCGGCAGCATCGCGATCAGGCGCGCACCAAACAAGACGGCGGCGGGAACCCCGCCGCCGCCGGACCGACCCGATGATGGCATCAGGCGAGCGCGTCCGCCCAGATGTTCTGCGCCCACGCGAACGCGTACGTGCCTTCGAGCGCATTCATCGCCGGCGACAGGCCGCCCGCGCCCGGGACCGCGATCATCGTCTTCTTCTCGACGTCGTACTGGTGGACCGACGCGACGTGGACGACGTCCTTGTCGGTTATGAAGCTGTAGCAGGTGTTGGTCAGCACCGGCGTCGGACTGGGCGCACGGCCCGCGAGGAGCTCGAGCACCGCCGCGGCGCACACCTTCGCGTGCTGGTTGGCCATGTGGCCGGACTTCGGCATCGCCGGCGCGATCTGGATCGCATCGCCCAGCACGTGCACGTTCTTCACCTTGATCGACTCGAACGAGAGGAAGTCGACCTCGCACCAGCGGTTGTTCGCCGTGATCACGCCGGCGGCGCGGGCGATCGTCCCGGCACGCTGCGGCGGCAGCACGTTGAGCACGTCGGCCTTGACGTTGTCGGCGGTCTCGAACTTCGCGGTCAGCGTGCGGACGTCGACGTCGGTGAGGACGTGATTCGGGCGGTATTCGACGATGCCCTTGTATTCCTCGGCCCATGCCTTCTTGAACAGCCCGGCCTTCGAGGTCACGTCCGGGTTGCCGTCAAGGATCAGCACCTTGGACTTCGGCTTCTTCTGCTTGAAGTACCAGGCGACCTGGCAGGCGCGCTCGTACGGTCCCGGCGGGCAGCGGTACGGCGCGACGGGGATGGAGATCGCGTAGACGCCGCCGTCCGGCATCGCCTCGAGCTGGCGGCGCAGCGCGACGGTCTGCGGACCGGCTTTCCAGGAATGCAGGACCCGGGACTGTGCGTCGGGGGATTCGAGCACCTTGAGCTGCTCGTACATGAAATCGATGCCCGGCGACAGGATCAGCCGGTCGTAGCCCAGCACCTGCCCCGAGGCGAGCGTCACGGTCCGCTTGTCCGGGTCGACGCCTGTCGCGGTGTCCTTGACGAGCTTCACGCCGTGCCGCTTGACGAGGTTGTCGTAGCTGACCGTGACGTCGGCGATGGTCTTGCTGCCGCCGAGAACGAGGTTCGAGATCGGGCACGAGACGAACTGCGCGTTCGGCTCGACCAGCGTCACGTCGACGCCGCCGTTGCTCCACATCCGCAGGTACTTGGCCGCAGTGGCGCCGCCGTAGCCGCCGCCCACCACGACCACGCGGCCGGAGCTGCCGCCCCCGGTCGTCGCGCAGCCGGGTAGCGCCGCGGCGAGGGCCGCAGCGCCGGAGACCTTCAGGAAATCGCGTCGCATCGTCTTCATCGTCGTCTCCTTCGGGGCGCGGCTCATCGCGGCGCCTTCTGCGCGGCAAACCATGCGGCGAGCGACTCGATCTGCGGATCGGTGTAGCCCTTGGCCAGTTGCGGCATGATCGTTCCGGGGCGGCGCCCGGCCTTGAAGTCCTGCATCTTCGCGACCAGGTCGGCCTTCGGCGTGCCGGCGAGGCTGGCGGTGACGCCGGCGCTCACGCCCCCGGTCCCATGGCAATTGGCGCAGGTCGCGGCGAGATTGCGGCCGAGCTCGGGGTGCGGCGCCTGTGCGGCGGCCGGCGCCGGCATCGAGCCGACGAGCGCGGCGGCGGCAAGCGACGCCGCGAAACGGGGAACGGATCGATGCATGGACAGCCTCCTCGTGAAAGCGCGGCGGCGGCGCCGCGCGGGCATGGTTGCTCGTTGTTATCCGGAGCCGCATGCAGCCGCGCCGCCGGTGCGCATAGGATAATGCGAACAGGGTCGGGTCGGTATACCCTCGAGTGCCATCGATAAGGCGCCGCGGGGGCGTTTCCAATATTCATCTCGACGTACGTTGCGCCGCACCCAATGGTTCGCTGCCACCGCCGCCACGCTCTCCTTCACGATCGCCGCCCGCCATGCTGACTCTCACTTTCCTCGGTGCCGCCGGCGAAGTGACCGGCTCGTCGTTCCTGGTCGACACGGGGGCGGCCCGGATTCTCGTCGACTGCGGGATGTTCCAGGGCGGCCGCGACGCCGATGCGAAGAACCGCGCGGCGCTCGATTTCGACGCCGGCGCGCTCGATGCGGTATTGCTCACGCATGCGCACATCGACCACAGCGGCCTGCTGCCGCGGCTCTGCGCCCGCGGCTTCCGAGGGCCGATCTTCGCCACGCCGGCGACCTGCGACCTGGTCTCGGTCATGCTGCAGGACAGTGCCCACATCCAGGAGAAGGACGCGCAATGGGCGCGCGAGCGCGCCGAGCGGGACCGCACGCCGGAGTCCGGTCGCCGCAGGGAGGGGGACGGCCACGGCCGTCGAACCGCGTCGGCGCATGGCGGCGGGCGCGAGCGCGCCGGCGAGGCCGATCGCGGGGCGACGCACCGCGCGGCCGATGATCCCATCGACCCGCTCTACACCGTCGCCGAGGCGCAGGCCTGCCTGCGCCAGTTCCGGCCCATGGGCTACGACGTCGCGTTCGCGCCCGCGCCCGGCGTCGAGGCCCGCTTCCGCGACGCGGGCCACATCCTCGGGTCGGCGGTGCTGGAGACCTGGTTCGGGGCCGCGACGCGCCGGCACAAGATCGTGTTCTCGGGCGACCTCGGCCAGCCGGGCCGGCCGCTCGTGGCCGATCCGGTGCGCGTGCCGGATGCGGATACCGTCGTCGTCGAGTCGACCTACGGCAACCGGCTGCACAAGACGCTGGCCTCCACCTACGACGAATTCGCCGAGGTGCTGGCGACGACGCTGCCGCGCGGAAACGTGCTGATCCCGGCGTTCGCCGTCGGACGCACGCAGGAGGTCATCCACGTCCTCGCGGATCTTGTCCGCCAGCAGCGCGCGCCCGCGCTCACGGTCTTCGTCGACTCGCCGCTCGCCGCGATGGCGACACGCATCCACGCGCGCCACGGGGCGCTGCAGGACGGCGAAACCCGCGAGGTTGCGCGCTGGCTCGCCGCGCATCCGCAGCGGATGCGCGTGCAGTTCACGGAGACGCCGCAGGACTCGATGGCGATCAACGCCATCTCCCGCGGGGCGGTGATCATCGCCGCCAGCGGCATGTGCGAGGGAGGGCGGATCCGCCATCACCTGCGGCACCTCCTGCCGCGCTCCGAGACGGCGATCGTGTTCACCGGGTTCCAAGCCGCCGGCACGCTCGGCCGTTCGCTGGTCGACGGCGCCGCGCGCGTGCGGCTTTTCCGCGAGGAAGTGCCGGTGCGGGCGTCGATCCACACCATCGGCGGGCTGTCGGCGCACGGCGACCGCGCCGCGCTTCTCGGCTGGATGCGGGGCTTCACGACGCCGCCGGCGCGCGCCTTCGTCGTCCACGGTGAACGCGGCACGGCGGAAGACTTCGCCGCCGCGCTGCGCGCCGAGCTGCACCTGCCTTCGGTGACGGTTCCCGGTCCGGGCGAGCGCTTCGAAATCGCGTGACGCGGTACCGGTTCGACGCCGAATCGGAATCCATTTCCACGCTACGGCAACTGCGCCGCCGGTGCGGGGCACGGCGCACTTCCGTGCGGGACGAGTGGAATCAACCGGTTACCGGATCCGGGTACGGTTCCGACACGGCGCCGTGCGACATTCGGTGCGCCGTGCAGCAACGAAACAGCACGCCGGCACCGCAGAATTTCCACCAGGCGGAATCGCTTTCTTAATATATGATTCTTATGTGTTTTTTTCTGGGTGCGCCGCCGCATTCCGGCTTGTCATTGCAATGCAGCAATGCTAACGTGGCGTTGTCACGAACAGTCGCGCCGGCACCTCGACCGCGACTGCAGCAGCAGGGCTTGGGTATCAGGATCCCCATCCATGCCCGCCAGACCGGGCGAGCCACCCTCACCGGTCCGTGCAGCGGAGCGACGACGGTTTCCGTCCTCGTCTACCGCACTGTGGCTCTCCCGCGCGGCAGCGCCCGCGGGACCCGCTGACCAAGGCGCCGGATGCCGTCTCGCGACGGACGAAGGCTTGGCCATACGCAGATGATGGGAGCTTGAAAGCATGAACTACGATCTCGAGGCAGCAAGGCTGAAGAAGGACTGGGCGGAGAACCCGCGTTGGAAGGGGATCAAGCGTGGCTACACCGCCGAGGACGTCGTCCGGCTGCGCGGCTCGATCCACATCGAGCACACGCTGGCGCGCCGCGGCGCCGAGAAGCTCTGGAAGCTGATCAACGAGGAGCCGTTCGTCAACTCGCTCGGCGCGATGACCGGCAACCAGGCGATGCAGCAGGTCAAGGCCGGCCTGAAGGCTATCTACCTGTCGGGCTGGCAGGTCGCGGCCGACGCCAACATCGCGGGCGAGATGTACCCCGACCAGTCGCTCTATCCCGCGAACTCGGTTCCGCACGTCGTGCGTCGGATCAACAACGCGCTGATGCGGGCCGACCAGATCCACCACATGGAAGGCAAGAACGACGGTGTCGACTTCTTCGCGCCGATCGTCGCCGACGCCGAAGCCGGTTTCGGCGGCGTGCTGAACGCGTTCGAGCTGATGAAGGCGATGATCGAGGCCGGCGCCGCCGGCGTCCACTTCGAGGACCAGCTCGCCTCGGTCAAGAAGTGCGGCCACATGGGCGGCAAGGTGCTGGTGCCGACGCGCGAGGCGGTCGAGAAGCTGGTCGCCGCGCGGCTCGCCGCCGACTGCATGGGCGTGCCGACGATCCTGCTCGCGCGCACCGACGCCGAGGCGGCGGATCTGGTCACCTCGGACGTCGATCCCAACGACAAGCCGTTCCTCACCGGCGAGCGCACGGTCGAGGGTTTCTACAAGTCGAGGAACGGCCTCGAGCAGTCGATCTCGCGCGGGCTCGCCTACGCGCCGTACGCGGACCTGATCTGGTGCGAGACCGGCAAGCCCGACCTCGCGTTCGCCAAGCAGTTCGCCGAGGCGATCCAGGCCAAGTTTCCGGGCAAGATGCTGGCGTACAACTGCTCGCCGTCGTTCAACTGGAAGAAGAACCTCGACGACGCGACCATCGGCAGGTTCCAGCGCGAGCTGGGTGCGATGGGCTACAAGTTCCAGTTCATCACGCTGGCAGGCTTCCACAGCCTCAACTACTCGATGTTCAACCTCGCCTACGGCTACGCGCGCAACCAGATGAGCGCGTTCGTCGAGCTGCAGGAAGCCGAGTTCGCGGCGGCCGAGAAGGGCTTCACCGCCGTCCGGCACCAGCGCGAAGTCGGCACCGGCTACTTCGACGCCGTCACGACGACGGTGCAGGGCAGCAATTCGTCGACGACCGCGCTGTCGCACTCGACCGAAGACGAGCAGTTCTTCGACAAGAAGGCGGCCAACGCCTGAGCACCAACACCCGACCGTCTCTCCTGTCGGTGCCGCGCCCTTCGCAAGGGGGGCGCGGTTTTTCTTTGCCGGCGGCCTGGCGCGTCTTCTTCGCGCTGTGGCCCGATGCCGAGGCGGGGGCGGCTCTGGCCTCGCTCGCAGGTTCGGTCGCGAAGGCGCGCAGCGGCCGGGCGACACGGCCCGATCAGCTGCACGTCACGGTGGCCTTTGTCGGGGCGGTTGCGCCGGCGGCGATGGAACGGCTGCACGCGGCCGGGGCGCGGGCCGCCGCGGCCGCGGCCCCATTCACCCTCGGCCTCGATCGCCTCGGCGGGGCCGCGCGCGACGGCGTCGCCTGGGTGGAGGCGTCGTCGTCTCCGCCCGCGCTGACGGCGCTGCACGAGGCACTGGCCGCGGCGCTTCGCGATGAGGGGTTTGCGCTCGAGACGCGCGCGTTCCGGCCGCACGTCACGCTCGCGCGTCGGTGCACCCGCCCCGCGGACCGGCGCGGGATCGCGCCGCTGTCGTGGCGGGCCGACCGGCTCGCGCTCGTGGTTTCGACGTCGGCGCCGGGAGGCTCGCGCTACCGGACCGACGTGGCCTGGCCGCTGTCCGGCGCGGTGGCCGACTCGATCGACCCGACCCGGGATTGATGCCGGTACCGGCGCCGGTCAAGCGCCTGGTTGGACGCGGTGGCCGACTCGATCGCCCCGACCCGGGATTGATCCGGGCACGCGCCAACCCGGCGCCGGGCAGGAACGGGCGCGGCCTGCCGCCCGGTCCGGTTCCGGCGGCGTCCTGCGGCCCGCTCTCTGTTACATTCGCGCTCGATGAGTGCGCACACGCGCCAGCACACGCTGTCGGTCGGCGACCTCGAGGCGATCCTCGAGGTCACGAGGGCGCTCGCGTCGCCGTTCGACCTGATGACGATGCTGGCCGAAGTGGTCAACGCGGCGAAGCAGGTGCTCAAGGCCGATCGCGGTTCGGTCTGGCTGTACGACGCCGCGAACGACGAACTGGTCCTCGAAGTGGCGACCGGGCTCCCGCCCGTGCGGGTCCCCGCGTCGGTCGGGCTCGTCGGGGCCTGCGCCCGCAGTCGCGAGATCATCAACGTGCCCGACTGCTACGGCGACCCGCGATTCGACCCGCGCGTCGACCGGGAGTCCGGCTACCACACGCGCTGCCTGCTGACCCTGCCGCTCGTCGACCATCAGGACGTGCTCGTGGGCGTGATGCAGTTGCTGAACAAGGCGGGCGGCGCATTCGACGCGGACGACGAGGGGGTCGCCGTGGCGCTCGCGGCGCAGTGCGCGGTGGCGCTGCAGCGGGTCCGCATGACCGAGGCGCTGCTCGAGGGCGAGCGGCTGCACCAGGAGCTCGAGATGGCGCGCGTGGTGCAGATGAGCACGCTGCCGTCCACGATGCCTTCGCTCCCGGGTTACGACGTGTTTGGGGTCTCGATGCCCGCCGAGGAGACCGGCGGCGACACGTTCGACCTGCAGCCCGTCGATCGGGGACTGCTCGCCGTGCTGGCGGACGCCGCCGGCCACGGCATCGCCCCGGCGCTCTCGGTCACGCAGATGCAGGCGATGCTGCGGATGGCGTTTCGCCTCGGCGCCGACCTGCAGACGGCGTTCGCGCAGGTCAACGACGAGCTCGCCGAGATGCTGCCCCCCGATCGCTTCATCACCGCATTCATCGGCGTTCTGGACCCGACCGCGCACCGGGTGGAATACCAGAGCGGCGGCCAGGGGCCGATCCTGCATTTCCACGCTGCCGCCGCCAGCTGCACCCGCCACGGGCCGACGAGCTTCCCGCTGGGCGCGATGCCGATCGCGGCGCTGCGTCCGGCACCGACGCTCGAATTGCAGCCGGGCGACATCCTGGTACTCCTGTCCGACGGCGTCTACGAGTACCAGGATGCGGGGCACGAGGAGTTCGGCGACGCTCGAGTCGAGGCGATCGTCGCGGCCCACGCGTCGAGACCGATGGCCGAGCTCGCGTCGATTCTCGACCGCGAACTGAAGGCGTTCGCGCGCGGCGCTCCCCAGCAGGACGACGTGACGATGGTCCTGATCAAGCGCATCGCGGTGACGGCGGGGGAGCATCGGTACTTCGAACGCCGAATCGACGCGCTCGACGAAATCGTGGCGTTCACCGCCGGAGCCTTCGGCCGGCAGCACGTGGATCCGAAACTGCTGCCCGACGTCGAATTCGCGGTGGAGGAGCTGTTCACGAACATGGTTAAATACGGCGGCGCAAGCGCGGCCCAGGTCCGGCTCGACATCGCCGGCATCCCCGGCGGCGTCGAGGTGACGTTGACGGATGAGGACGTCGAGCCGTTCGACGTGACGCGGGCGCCCGATGCCGACGTCTCGCTGCCGATCGGGGAGCGAGTGCCGGGGGGGCTGGGTCTGCACCTGATCCGAAGGCTCGTCGATGCCGTCGAGTACGACTATTCGGAGGCGGCGCGGCAGAGCCGAATCACGTTCCGCAAGACCGTTCCCGACGCGCCGCCGCGTCCGGCCAAGGGTGGGGGGGAGCATGCTGACGATTGAACCGGGTGCCGCGGGAGTCGTGGTGATCGAGGGACGCCTCGACGCAGCCCAGGCGGCGGCCGCGCAGTCGTTCCTCGACGGCGTGGCTGGTGACGTCACGCTGGACTGCAACCGGCTGGAGTACATCTCGAGCGCGGGACTCGGGGTGCTCCTCAAGACGCAGAAGCGTCTGCTCGCGTCGGGCGGCAAGCTCCGGCTCGCCGGCGTCAACCGGCACGTACAGGACATCTTTCTCTACTCGGGGTTCGACCAGCTCTTCGAGATCGAGCCGGCGTCCTAGCCTCGCGCACCAACTTTTCCGGCCGCGGCGTGTAATTGTGAACAATGACCCTGACAACGTGCTGGTCGAGCGCTTCCGAAAGGGCGACCAGGAGGCCTTCGGCGAGCTGGTCGTCCGGTATCAGCGGCCGATCTACAACGCCGCGTACTGGGTGGTCCGCAAGCCGGAAGACGCAAGCGACGTCGCGCAGAACGTGTTTCTCAAGGTCGCCGAGCATCTGGACGACTATGACCCGCGGTACAAGTTCTTCAGCTGGATCTACCGCATCGCGGTCAACGAAGCGCTCAATTTGTTGCGCCGCAACGGCCGGGAGGAAGGCCTCGACGACGAGGTCGAACTTCGCGACGAGGGTGCGGCGGATCCGGAGCAGCAGCTCAACGATTCGCAGGTGACGGTGCAGGTCCGGCGGGCGCTGATGGGAATGTCGATCAACGACCGCACGGTACTGGTGCTGCGACACTTTTCAGAGTGCGGCTACAAGGAGATCGGGCAGATCCTGGACCTGGACGAGAAGACGGTGAAATCGCGCCTTTACGAGGCACGGCAGCGCCTGCGAGACACCTTGAAGGACCTTGCGCCCGACTGAATCATGAAAACTTCCGAACTCACCTTGTTGATGCACGCGGTCCTCGACGGCGAAGCTGCCCCCGGCGATGTCCGGGAGCTGGAACGCCGCCTTGCCGCCGATCCTGCGGCCCGCGCGGAGTTCGACGAGCTGCGCCGCCTGTTCGACGGGCTGGCAGGTGTCCCGAAGGAGTTTCCGCCCGAGGGGCTGTACGCGTCGGTGATGGCAAACGTTCCCCGGCCGGCGGCGCGCCCGCGCCGCTTCGACCAACTTTTCGTCGTGGTCGGGTGTAATTGGGCAAGCTTCCAAGGAAACCCGGGGCACGCGTCCGGGACAAACGGCAACGGTCCACCGGGTTTCCCAACCAGGGCCATTTTTCAGGAGTGAGAGCATGAGCGAACAGAAGAACGGATCCGTCGGGCAAGCGCAAGGTCCTGATCGGTGCCGGCGTCGCGGTGGCGGCCGTGGTTGCCATGATGGCCTCCGGGGTCATCGACTTCCCGGGCGACGGGAAGAACACGGCCGGCACGATCGTACCGGCGGAGCGTTATCGGGCAAACGCAGAACACGGCGGACGACGTCAAGCTCGGCGAACCCCTCAGCCCCGCGACCCGGACCGGCGAGATTCGACCGCTGGTACCGCCGGTGCCCAGAATGCGGCGCGCAGAACCAAGGCTCGCTGAACCGGCGTCGCAGAACCAGGGCGTCGCTGAATCAGGGCTCGCTGAATCAGGCGTTCGCTGAATCAGGGCGGCAGAACCAGGGCACGCAGAACCAGGGCAGCGCAGAACCAGGGCGTCGCTGCAACCAGGGTTCGCAGAACCAGGGCACGCAGAATCAGGCGTTCGCTGAACCAGAGGCTCAGCTCAACCAGGGCGTCGCAGAACCAGGGCCAGCGCTGAGACCAGGGCGGCGAAGAACCAGGGTTCGCTGAACCAGGGCGCTGAACCAGGGTCGCTGAACCAGGGCGCGCTGAACCAGGGTCGCTGAACCAGGGCCGCTGAACCAGGGCCGCTGAATCCAGGGCGGCGTCTGAATCAGGGCGTCAGCTGAATCAGGGCGCCCTGAATCAGGGCGTGCAAGCTGAATCAGGCGGCGACCAGAACCAGGGCGTCGCTGAACCAGGGCAGCGCAGAATCAGGGCATCGCAGAATCAGGGCTGCGCTGAATCAGGGCGCAAGCGCCAGTAACGACTGCCGCAGCGCAGTGGCATACAACCGCCGGCCCGAGTGCCGGCGGTTTGCTTTGTGCCGGCCGTGCCCGGTATGCTTCGCGCGGATCCTGCGGATCGGGGGTACGGCAATGCGCGGCCGCATCCTGTGCGTGCTGCTTCGGGCTGCTCTCCGCCGCCCGTCGCCGCCGCTCACCGAGGACGAGAGCCCCGTCCAGATGTCGTACGTCGAGACGAAGGATGCTCCAGCTCATCTACTTCGATCCGCTGGGCTACCTCGTGCCCCACGCGGTCCGCACGTTCACCAATTCGCTGGCGTGGCAACGCCGGATGTTCGGCTGGATGCCGTCGGAGCCGACCACGATCGTGCTGAACGATTTCGCGGACTTCGGCAACGCGCGCGCAGGGGTCGGCGCCGCACAGCAGGCTCGATCTTCGACGTCGCACCGCCGTCGCACGCGTTCGAGACCTTCCCGGCCACCGAGCGCCTGTACTTCCTGATGAACCACGAGATGGTCCACGTGGCGGCAGACGACATCGCGTCCGAGGAAGACCGGCGCTGGCGCCGAGTTCTTCTTCGGCAAGGTCCTCGCCGCAGCGGCAGCATCCCGAAATCGCTGCTCTACAGCTACCTGACGGTGCCGCGATTCAAGTCCCCGCGCTGGTATAACGAGGGCGGGCGCGGTGTTCATGGAGACCTGGATGGCCGGCGGGCTCGGTCGCGCGCAGGGCGGCTACGACGAGATGGTGTTCCGGGCAATGGTGCGGGACGAGCGCCCACTTCTACGATCCGCTGGGTCTGGTCGCGCGCGGTACCTCGTCGACTTCCAGGTCGGCGCGAACGCGTACCTCTACGGCACGCGCTTCTTCACGTATCTCGCCTACACCTATTCACCGGAGAAGGTGGTCGCCTGGATCCGGCGCGACGAAGGAAGCGAGCGCTACTACGCCGACCAGTTCCAGCGAGTGTTCGGGCTTCCGCTGGAGCAGGCCTGGCAGGACTGGATCGAATTCGAGCGCGAGTTCCAGCGGCGCAACCTCGACGAAGTGCGCAAGCATCCGATCACGCCCGCACCGGACCCTCGCGGCGGGCGCGGTCGGCTCGATCTCGCGGATGTATCTACGACGAGACGAGCGGCACCATCTACGCCGCCTTCCGGTACCCCGGCGTGGTCGAGCACGTCGGCGCGATCGAATACCCGCGATGGCAGCATGCGGCAGCTCGCCGACATCAAGCGCGCGATGCTGTACCGGGTCACGTCGTTCGCCTACGACCCAGCCAGCGGCACGCTCTTCTACATCAACGACAACCACGCCCTGCGCGACCTGATGGCGGTGGACGTCAGACCGGCGAGGAAAGCGCATGCTGCTCGAGGACGCGCGCATCGGCGAAATCGTGTTCAACCCGGCCGACCGGTCGCTCTGGGGAGTGCGGCACGCCAACGGACTGGCGACGCTGGTGCGCATCCCGTATCCCTACACCGACTGGCATACAGTGCAGGCGTTCTCGTACGAGTCCGTGCCGTACGATCTCGACATTTCGCCGGACGGGCGCCTGCTTTCGGCGTCGGTCAGCGAGGTCAATGGCGACCAGTTCCTGCGCGTATGGGAGATGGACGAGGTGCTGGCACGGGCGACGTGAGCCGCTTCAGCGAGTTCCGCTTCGGGCAGTCCGTCCCGGAGAGCTTCGTGTTTTCCCGGGACGGGCGGTATCTGTACGGCAGCAGCTATTACACCGGGGTGTCCAACATCTTTCGCTACGAGGTCGCGTCCGGCGACGTCGTAGGCGGTCTCGAATGCGGAGACCGGCTTCTTCCGCCCGGTGCCGCTCGCCGACGGACGTCTGCTGGTGCTCGCCTATACGGCCGAGGGCTTCGTCCCGGCGACCATCGACCCGAAGCCGATCGAAGGACGTGAGCGCGATCACCTTCCTCGGCGCGGAGGTCGCCGCGAAGCACCCGGTGGTCAAGACCTGGCAGGTGTCGGCGCGCCGGGCGCCGTCGACTACGACAAGGAGGTCGTCGGCAGGGGCGCGTACGCCCGCTCCGGAACCTGTCGCTCGACAATGCCTATCCGGTCCTGCAGGGCTACAAGGACTCGGTCGGCGTCGGTTACCGGTTCAACATCGAGGACCCGCTCAGGCTACGTCGACGATCGGCATCACCGCCGCCTATACGCCGGACAGCGACCTGCCCGCCGGCGAGCGCGGTCACCTGGACATCACCGGCAGCTATCTCGGCTGGAAGGCCGCGCTGTCGTGCAACCGGTCGGATTTCTACGACCTGTTCGGGCCCACGAAGCGCAGTCGCAAGGGCTACGCGGCCAAACTCGGCTACAACTGGCTGCTGATCTACGACGAGCCGCGGAAGCTGCACGCCATCTTCGACTTCGCGTACTACGACCAGATCGACACGCTGCCGAACGCCCAGAACATCGACACCAACCTTCACCCGGCTGGTGACCGGGGAGGTCGGGCTGCACTACACGGACGTGCAGGCGTTCGATCGGCGCCGTCGACGACGAGAAGGGCCTGACGTGGACGCTCGTCTACACGGGGAATCGCGTGAGCGGCGAGATCACGCCGCAGGTTCGCGGCACGCTCGACGTCGGCATGGCCCTGCCGATCGGCAACTCGTCGTTGTGGTCGCGGACCGCCGCGGGCGCCGCCGACGGCAGCCACAACGAGACCGTCGCCAACTTCTACTTCGGCGGGTTCGGCAACAACTACGTCGACGACGGGCCGATCCAGCGCTATCGCGAGTACTACTCACTGCCCGGGTTCGGGCTGCAGCGAGGTCAGCGGGCTCAACTTCGTGAAGGAGCTGGTCGAGTGGAACGTCCCGCCCGTCGTCTTCGAATCGGTCGGGACGCCGAGCTTCTACCTGACCTGGCTGCGCCCTTCGATCTTCGCCGCGGGCTTGTGGACCGAGCCGACCAGGCCGTCCGTGCGCAGGAGCTACGCGAGCCTGGGCGCGCAGGCGGACCTGCGCTTCAATCTGCTGCACTGGTACGACATGACGCTCTCGTTCGGCTACGCCGTCGGCTACGAGGGTTCGCGGCGCGCGGGTTCGGAGTGGATGGTCTCACTCAAGATCATGTGACCGGGGCCGGCGCGCGCCATGTGGACTGAATCGCTGCTGCCGGCATTGGTGGGCCTGCTGCCCGTCGGATGCTTCCTGGTCGCATTGCTGTACCTCGACAGCTACAAGCTCGTGAAGCTCAGGGTCGTGGTCGCGGTCGTCGCCTGCGGCGCGATCGTGGCGGGGGCGAGCTATTTCGTGAACGCCCGGGCGCTCGGTGTCGTGGACATCGACCTCGTCCGCTTCTCCCGCTACGTCTCGCCGTTGGTCGAGGAGTCCCTGAAGGGCATCGTCATCGTCGGGCTGATCCTGGCCCATCGCATCGGTTTCCTGGTCGATGCCGCGATCTTCGGGTTCGCCGTCGGCACGGGATTCGCATTGGTCGAGAACGCCCACTTCCTCGATCTCATGCGCGACGCCGGCATCGGGACGTGGATCGTGCGCGGCTTCGGCACGGCGATCATGCACGGCGGTGCCACCGCCATTTTCGCGGTCATGGGTGTCGCGCTGCTGCAACGCGCGCCGAGCGCGGACGTGCGCCTGCACCTGCTGCTCCCCGGGCTCTGCGTCGCGGTGCTGCTGCACTCGGCGTACAACCACCTGCTCGCGTGGCCCCGGGCGGCCACGCTGGCGACGCTTCTCGCGGTGCCGGTGCTGCTCTGGGTGGTGTTCCGGCGCAGCGAAAAGGCGGTGGGCGACTGGCTGGGGCGGGGCTTCGACGCCGACACGCAGATGCTGGAACTGATCAACTCCGGTCACCTGTCGGACTCGCCGGTGGGCCGGTACCTGCACACGATGAAGCGCAGGTTTCGCGGCCCGATGGTGGCGGACCTGCTCTGCTACCTGCGGCTCCACACCGAGCTCGCACTGCGCGCCAAGGGTGTGCTGATGATGCGCGAGAACGGCTTCGAGGTGCCCATCGACGACGAGACCAGGTCCAGGCTGACCGAGATGCACTTTCTCGAACGCAGCATCGGCCGCACCGGCCTGCTGGCGCTGAAGCCGATGATGCACATGAGCAACGAGGACTTCTGGCAGCTCCACCTGCTGGACAGCTGATGCTTGCGTAGCGGCGGACAGCCCCTCGGCAGCGGGACTCCTGCGGTCGGCTGCCGCTCAGCTTCCCGTCGCGACCGGGCGCGTCGGATCGGCGACCCATTCGCTCCACGAGCCGGGGTAGACCCGCGTGCCGTCGAACCCCGCTACACCATCGCCAGCTGGTTGTGGCAGGCGGTGACACCCGATCCGCACTGGTGAACCACGGTGTCGAGCGGCCGGTCGCCGACGAGCGCCGCGAATTCGGCGCGCAGCGCGGCCGGCGGCCTGAAGGTGCCGTCGGAATTGAGGTTCTGCGCATACGGCCGGTTGGTCGCACCCGGGATGTGACCGGCTACCGGGTCGAGCGGCTCGGTCTCGCCGCGAAAGCGCTCCGGCGCACGCGCGTCGAGCAGCAGCAGCGAACGTGAAGCGAGGCTCGCGGCGACCGCATCGACGGCGACGGTGCGCAGGCCCGATGCGCGCGGCGTGAACGTCGCGGCTCCGGCAGGCGGCGCGTCGGTCGCCACCGGCCGCCCCTCGGCCACCCACTTCGCCCAGCCGCCGTCGAGCACCGCGACCGCGTCGTGGCCGAGCCAGCGCAGCATCCACCACAGCCGCGACGCGTACATGCCGGGCTGCTGGTCGTAGCAGACGACCTGCGTCCGGTCGCCGATGCCCAGGCGGCCGAACAGAGCCGCGCAGTTCTCCGGAGTGGGCAGCGGATGGCGTCCGTTGCGGCCGGTCTTCGGCGCCGACAGGTCGCGGTCGAGATGCGCGAAGCGCGCCGCCGGGCACGTGGCCGGCCGCGTACTGTGCTTCGCCCCAGACGTCGGGCTGCGCAAGGTCGTGGCGGACGTCGACGATGGCGAGGTCGGGTGCGCCGAGGCGCGCGGCCAGGTCTGCGGTCGAGATGAGGGTGGTGAACATCGCGGGATTCCGTCTGGAGGCGTTCAGTCGTTGGTGACCTGCGGCGCGTCGTTGCGGCGGGCGCCGGGCTGCAGCTGCACGGCGATGATACCGGCGATGACGATCAGCGCCATCCCGAGCCACGCGAACCAGGGCAATTGGTCGCCGAAGAAGGCGATGCCCAGCACGCTGGAGAACACGATGCCCGAGTACGACAGCGCGGCCGTCACCAGCGTCTTGCCCTGGCCGTAGGCGCGAGTCATGAAGAGCTGACCCAGCGTGCCCATCACGCCGACGCCGGCGAGAATCCAGAGATTGGACCAGGTCACGGATGCCAGGTCTGCGGCGCCATCCACACCAGCGAGCCCAGGCAGGCGAACAGCGCGAAGTAGAACACGACGCGCGCTTCCGGCTCCTTTGCGCGGACGAGCTCGCGGACGTTCCAGTACGCGACCGACGAGATCGCACCCGAGGCCAGGCCGATGACGAACGGCCAGAGCTGATCGGCGTGCACCGCCGGTCGCAGCAGCAGCAGCACGCCGGCGAAGCCCAGCAGCACCGTGCCGATGAGCATGCCGCCGGGACGCTCGCGCGCGAGGAAGGTCAGCAGCAGCGCGAGGAACAGCGGCGAGCTGTAGTTCAGCGTCATCGCCGTCGCCACGGGCAGCGTCGTCAGCGCGTAGAAGAACATGAACAGCGACACGAAGCCCGAGACGCCGCGGTGGACGTGCATGCCGAAGCGCTTCGTCTTTACCGTGCCGCCGGCATGGGCCAGCATCGCGTAGGCGCCGGCCATCTGCACCAGCGACCGGTAGAAAACGATCTCGGCGGCCGAGAAGTGCTCGGCGCCGAGCTTTACGAACGCGCCCATCAGCGAGAACGCGAGTCCGGCGGCGAGCATCCAGAGCGATTGCATCGGGGCGACTGCGGGGGGGCCGGGGGGCAGGGGCCGACGGTCGGGGCAAAAGCAGGGTCAGACTCGACTTCCGGCGTGCGCCGCCGCCAAGTGGAAATGCGGGTGGAAAGTCGAGTCTGACCCTACTTTCCCCATCTCCCGCCGCAGGAACTCGTGGAAGTGCTGCATGCCGTCTTCCATCGGCGACTGGTACGGCCCTTCCTCGCTGCGGCCCATCTTGTAGAGCGCGCGGCGGCCGGCGTCCATGCGCTCGGCGATCTCGTCGTCCTCGATCGCCGTCTCCATGTACGCCGCCTGCTCGGCCTCGACGAACTCGCGCTCGAACAGCGCGATGTCCTCGGGATAGTAGAACTCGACGACGTTCGTGGTCCGGTCGACGCCGCGCGGGATCAGCGTGCTGATCACCAGCACGTGCGGGTACCACTCGATCATGATGTTCGGGTAGTAGGTGAGCCAGATCGCGCCCTGCTTCGGCATCTCGCCGCGGTAGTAGTCGAGCACCGCCTTGTGCCAGCGCTCGTAGGTCTTCGTGCCGGCCTTGCGCAGGTTGGTGACGCCGACCGTCTGCAGCGACGCCCAGGGCGCGAACTCCCACTTCGAGGTCCTCGCAGGTGACGAAGTTGCCGAGGCCCGGGTGGAACGGCACGACGTGGTAGTCCTCGAGGTAGACCTCGATGAAGGTCTTCCAGTTGTAGTTGCACTCGTGGATCTCGACGCGGTCCAGCACGTGGTTGGAGAAGTCGAAGTCGCGCACGCCGAGGCCCGCGAGGTCCGCGCGGACGTCGCGCTGGCCGTCGAACAGCAGTCCGTTCCAGTTCTGCAGCGGGCTCTTGCCGAGGTTGAGGCACGGCTTGTCGGCGAAATGCGGCGCCCCGAGGAGCTCGCCCTTGAGGTCGTAGGTCCAGCGATGGATCGGGCAGACGATGTTCTGCGCGTTGCCGCGGCCCTTGAGCATGATCGCCTGCCGGTGCCGGCAGATGTTCGACAGGAGCTCGACGCCGCCGGCGTTGCGGACGAGCGCCTGCGCGTTGTCGCGCCACTCGAGGACGTGATAGTCGCCGGGGTTCGGCACCATGAGCTCGTGCCCGACGTAACCCGGCGCGCGGGACAGCAGGAGGCGCTGCTCGGCTTCGTAGACTGCGGGATCGCAGTACCAGGACACCGGAAGCTGCGACGTGGCGGGACGCAGACGGTCCGCCGTGGCGAGGTTCGACATCAGCCAGCCCTTTCGCACATGCGGGCGGTGCCGCGCGCGTGTCGCGCGAAGGTCCGCCCTACCAACCCAACCCAACAACCCGGGACGATTACGGCTCAACACCCCGCCTGACGTGACACCCGCGCGCGATGCCTGATGGACGCTCGCGCCTGATGGATGCCCGCCGGTCCCAGAGCCGCCCCGGACCGCTTTGCTAAGTCGGCCGCGCGAAAGCTTCGCGTAAGGCCGCATCGCTAAAACGTGATAGTATACAAGACCCTGCGACGCCCGGTCAATTCGAGGTCAATCTCGGTCGGCCCGATTCGCGTCCCGCACGCCATGGCCAAGTCCCCCGACACCCCTGCCAGCTTCGAAGCCGCGCTGTCCGAGCTCGAAGGCCTCATCGGACGCATGGAGAGCGGCCAGCTGCCGCTCGCCGACTCGCTCGCCGCGTACAAGCGCGGCGCCGTGCTGCTCGCGTATTGCCAGAACGCGCTGAAGGACGCGCAGCAGCAGGTCGAGGTGCTCGAGAAGGGCGTGCTCAAGCCCTTCGAGGCCGCCGCCGCGGACGAGCAATGAATCCGCGCGCGCCCCCGCCCGCGGACGCGCAGTCATGAACCATCCCGACGTCGCGTTTGCCGTTTGGGCAGGCGAACGCCAGCGCCGCTGCGAGGACGCGCTCGCGGCCGCGCTCCCCGCCGCGGGCGCGCCGCCGGCGACGCTTTCCGATGCCATGCGCTACGCGGTGCTCGGGGGCGGCAAGCGGATGCGCCCGCTGCTGGCTTACGCCGCCGGCGAAGTGGCGGCCGCACCGACGCCGGCGGTCGACGCCGTCGCGGTCGCCGTCGAGCTGATCCACGCGTACTCGCTGATCCACGACGACCTGCCGTGCATGGACGACGACACCCTTCGGCGGGGCAAGCCGACCTGCCACGTCGCGTTCGGCGAGGCCACCGCGCTGCTTGCCGGCGACGCGCTGCAGGCGCTGGCCTTCGGCGTGCTGGCGAAGAGCGTCATCCCCGACGCGGCCGCGGCCTGCGCGAGGCTTGCCGACGCCGCGGGCGGCGCCGGAATGGCCGGCGGGCAGGCGATCGACCTCGCGGCCGTCGGCGCCACGCTGACGTTGCCCGAGCTCGAGACGATGCACGCGAAGAAGACCGGCGCGCTGATCCGGGCCGCCGTTCGCCTGGGCGCCGCGGCGGGCTCCGAGCTGCCGCCGCCGGACGTCGCCGCGCTGGACGCCTACGCGGCCGCGACCGGCCTCGCGTTCCAGGTCGTCGACGACGTGCTCGACGTCGAGGGCTCGGCCGCGACGCTGGGCAAGACCGCCGGCAAGGACGCCGCCGCCGGCAAGCCGACGTTCGTTTCGGCGCTGGGTCTCGCCGGCGCCAGGGCGCGCGCGGAAGCGCTGCGGGTCGCGGCGCACGCGGCGCTCTCGCCGCTCGGCGCCCGCGGCCGGCGGCTCGCGGAACTCGCCGACTGGATCACGCTCAGAACCCACTGATGTATCCGCTTCTCGACCGCATCGAATCCCCCGAGGACCTGCGCCGGCTCGACCGCGCGTCGCTGCCGGCGCTCGCGCGCGAGCTGCGCGCGTTCCTGCTCGACTCCGTTGCGCGCACCGGCGGCCACCTGTCGTCGAACCTCGGCACCGTCGAGCTGACGCTGGCGCTGCACTACGTGTTCGACACGCCGCGTGACCGCCTGGTGTGGGATGTCGGCCACCAGACCTACGCGCACAAGATCCTCACCGGCCGCCGCCGCGAAATGGGCCGGCTGCGCCAGGCCGGCGGCCCGTCGGGCTTCCCGCGGCGCAGCGAAAGCGAGTACGACACCTTCGGCACCGCGCACTCGTCGACGTCGATCTCGGCGGCGCTGGGCATGGCCGTCGCCGCGCAGCGCAAGGGCGAGGCGCGCAAGGTCGTCGCGGTGATCGGCGACGGTGCGATGAGCGCGGGGATGGCGTTCGAGGCGATGAACAACGCCGGCACCGCGGGCGTCGACCTGCTGGTGATCCTGAACGACAACGAGATGTCGATCTCCGAGCCGGTCGGCGCGTTCCACCAGTACCTCGCCAAGGTGCTGTCGTCGCGGCTGTACAACTCGGTGCGCCGCGGCGGCAAGGAAGTCCTGGCCAAGCTGCCGCCGGTGAAGGAGCTCGCCCGGCGCTGGGAAGAGCACATGAAGGGCATGGTGCTCCCCGGCACGCTGTTCGAGGAATTCGGCTTCAACTACATCGGGCCCGTCGACGGCCACGACGTCGAGGTGCTCGCGCACACGCTCGCCAACGTCCGCGATCTCAAGGGCCCGCAGTTCCTCCACGTCATCACGCGGAAGGGTTACGGCTACGAGCGCGCCGAGGAGGACCCGATCCTCTACCACGGCGTCGGGCAGTTCGATCCCGAGCACGGCATCGTCGCGAAGCCCGCGGCACGGCCCGCGTACACGCAGATCTTCGGCGACTGGCTGTGCGACATGGCCGGCCGCGACCCGCGGCTGGTCGCCATCACGCCGGCGATGCGCGAGGGCTCGGGGCTCGTCCGCTTCTCGCAGGAGTTCCCCGACCGCTACTTCGACGTGGGCATCGCCGAGCAGCACGCGGTGACCTTCGCCGCCGGTCTCGCCTGCGAGGGCATGAAGCCGGTGGTGGCGATCTATTCGACCTTCCTGCAGCGCGGCTACGACCAGCTGATCCACGACGTGGTGCTGCAGAATCTCCCGGTCGTGTTCGCGATCGACCGTGCCGGCATCGTCGGCGCCGACGGCGCCACGCACATCGGCGCGTTCGACCTGTCGTACCTGCGCTGCCTGCCCAACACGACGGTGATGGCGCCGGCCGACGAGAACGAGTGCCGGCAGCTGCTGACCACGGCGTTCACGCTGGACACGCCGACGGCGGTCCGCTATCCGCGCGGCTCCGGACCCGGGGTCGCGATCGACCCGGCGCTCAATCCGTTGCCGGTCGGCAAGGCCGAGGTCCGCCGCGAGGCGAAGCGCCGCGGCAACCGCGTGGCGATCCTCGCCTTCGGCAGCGTCGTTCCGCACGCGGTGGTCGCGGGCGAGACGCTCGACGCGACCGTCGTCAACATGCGCTTCGTCAAGCCGCTCGACGTGACGCTGCTCGCCGAGCTCGCCCGCACGCACGACGCGCTCGTGACGGTCGAGGAGAACGTGGTGATGGGCGGCGCGGGCAGCGGCGTGGCCGAGGCGCTGGCGGAACTGGGCATCGTCATGCCGGTGCTGCACCTGGGGCTCCCCGACCGCTTCCTCGACCACGGCGACCCGGCACAGATCTTTTCCGACTGCGGTCTCGACGCCCGCGGCATCGCCGCCGCCGTCGAGGCGCGCTTTCCCGCCCGCCGCGACGACGCGCTGGCCAAGCCGGCCGCCTGAGGGCGCGGCCGACGCAGGCGAGCGCCACCGCGGCGACCCCGATCCTTCCGAACCGCCCGATCCGACCCGAGCCCACCTGCGCCTGCCGGACACGCTACAATTTCGCGCCATGAACCGACCCGAGGACCCGCAGACGATGTTCCCGATGCCCGACATGCAGTCGGCAGCCGACGATCGCCGGCTGGCGATCGACCAGGTCGGCATCAGGGGCATTCGCTATCCGCTGGCCTTCGCCGACGCCGACGGCGTCGCGCGGGCCACGGTCGCCGTCTGCAACGTCTACGTCGAGCTGCCCGAGCATCGCCGCGGCACCCACATGTCGCGGCTGGTCGCGCTGCTCGAGTCGCTGGGCGAGGCGGGCCATCCGCCGCTGACCGTCGCCGGCATGGAGGGCCTCGCCCACCAGCTCGTCGCGCTGCTGGAGGCGCCGGGCGGACGGCTCGAGTTCGCGTTCCCGTTCTTCGTGAAGAAGTCGGCGCCGGTGTCGGGCGTGGCGAGCCTGCTCGACTACGAGGTGCGGCTGGTCGCGGAACTCGCCGCCGGCCGCTATCGGCCTGTCGTCGCGGTCGCGGTGCCGGTGACGTCGCTGTGCCCGTGCTCGAAGGAAATCTCCGACTACGGCGCGCACAACCAGCGCTCGGCGGTCACCATCGCGGTGCGCCCGCGGGCGCCGCTGTTCGTCACCGAGCTGATCCGCATCGCCGAGGAAGAGGCGTCCTGCGAAGTCTACGGCCTGCTCAAGCGGGCCGACGAGAAGTACATCACCGAGCGCGCCTACGACAACCCGAAATTCGTCGAGGACCTCGTGCGTGGCGTCGCCGCGCGGCTGGACGCCGATCCGCGGCTCGACGGATTCGTCGTCGAGGCCGAGAACTTCGAGTCGATCCACAACCACTCCGCGTACGCGCGCATCGCGCGCGGGCTCTAGGCCGCCGGGCGCATTCGCGCCGGGACGCCGGGACGGGGGCGGCGGCGCACCCGACGGCGCGGCGCAGATCCCGGGCGGGACGCCGCGCCGCGGCGGAGCCGGAGTCTTTCCCGCCGGCGCCCGTCGCCACCGATCGTCGTCCGTCGCGCGGCGCCGCCGTCCGTCCCGCAGCGCGTGCCGTCCGGACGCAGCCGCGTCGCCTACAATCGGCGGCACGCCCGTCCCCGCCGCCGCATGCTCGCCGCCCTCAAATCCCGCTACGCCGCGTTCAACGATCGCGTGCTCGCCTCGCTGTCCGAGGTCGAGCGCGAGGACGTCAAGGCGTTCGACCGCTGGTTCTACACGAGCGGCGGCTGGCGCTGGCTGCCGGGCATCGTCGCGCTGACGACGCTGGTCGCATGGATCGCCGCGCAACTGCCGTGGAACATGACCTTCGTCGAGGCGGCGATCCTGTTCAACGTCCTGGTGCTGGCGCTGCTCTGGTCCGGATTGTCGGTCTGGTTCGGCTATCGCAAGTTCCAGGGCCGCATCTTCCGCTATGTCGTCGCCGGCCCGCTGCTGGCGCTGGCCGGCGCGCTGCTCGGCGCCAGCGTCGCCGGCGTCGTCAAGGGAGTCGACCCGCTCGCGTTCATTCACGACAGCACGAAGCTGCGCCACGTGGTCATCGCCGGGCTCGCTTTCGGCTTCCTGTTCGCGCTGCTGTCGGCGCTGATCGCCCACCTGCGCAATCGCGAGTACGCCGCGCTGACGCGTCAGCTCGAGGCCGAGGCCCGCCGGAGCGCCCTGTCGCGCCAGCTCGCCGAGTCGAAGCTCAGGATGCTGCAGCTGCAGATCGAGCCGCACTTCCTGTTCAACACGCTGGGCAGCGCGCAGCAGCTCGCGCAGAAGGGGGCGCCGGACGCAGCGCGCCTCATCGCCGACCTCATCCGCTTCCTGCGCGCCGCCACGCCGTCGATGCGCGACGACGAGGCGACGCTGGCGCAGGAGGGAGCGCTCGCGTCGTCGTACCTCGCGATCATGAAGACGCGGCTCGGACCGCGGCTGGATTACGCGGTCACGATTCCCGCCGAGCTCGAGGCCGTGAGGCTGCCCCCCGGCATGCTGATCACGCTGACCGAGAATGCGATCAAGCACGGCATCGAGCCGGCGGCCGAGGGCGGGATTCGTCACGGTCAGCGCGGCGCCGGCGGTCGTCGCCGGCCGTCCTGCGCTGGCTGCTCTGCGTCGCCGACACCGGCGTCGGGCTCGGCCGGTCGCCGGTGCCGGGGCAGGGCATCGGGCTCGCCAACGTCCGCGAGCGGCTGGACCTCCTGTACGAAGGCGCGGCGACGCTCGACCTCGCCGAGAACGTGCCGCAGGGCGCGGTCGCGCGCATCGTGCTGCCGTTGGTCGTTCCTGCCGCCACTGCCGCCGAAGCGGCGGCACCGACCCGTCGCCCGCGGGCCGCCGGACCGGCCCGTCCACCGACTGGAAAGCCGCCCCATGACCGCATGTCACCGCGTTGATCGCCGAAGACGAACCGCTGATGCGCGAGCGGCTGAAGGAGCAGCTCGCCGCGGTCTGGCCGGAACTGGAGATCGTCGCCGAAGCCGCGGACGGCGACACGGCGCTGGCGGCTTTCGACGCCCACGCGCCGCAGATCGCCTTCCTCGACATCCGGATGCCCGGCCGCAGCGGCATCGACGTCGCCGCGGCGATCGCCGGCGAATGCCACGTCGTCTTCGTCAGCGCCTACGACCAGTACGCGCTGCAGGCCTTCGAGGCGGGCGCCGTCGACTACCTGCTGAAGCCGGTCGAGGCCGACCGCCTCGCCGCCACCTGCGAGCGAGTCCGGCGCAAGCTGGCGCAGCCGCCCGCCGATGCGACGGCGCTGCTGGCGCAGCTGCGCGCGGCGCTGCCGCCCAACCCGCCGCAGCGGCTGCGCTGGATCAAGGCGGCGGTCGGCAAGCAGGTGAAGCTGATCGCCGTGGGCGACGTCGTCTATTTCCAGTCGGACACCAAGTACACGCGCGTGGTGCTCGCCGGCTCCGAGGCGCTGATCCGCACGCCGCTCAAGGACCTGGTCGCCGAACTCGACCCCGACCGCTTCTGGCAGATCCACCGCAGCACCGTCGTCAACGCCGAGGCCATCGCCGGGGTGCTGCGCGAGGACGCCGAGAAGCAGTTCGTGCTGCTCAGGAACCGGCCCGAGAAGCTGCCGGTCTCGCGGCAGTTCACGCACCTGTTCAGGCAGATGTAGGCGCGCGGGCGACATTGGCCGGCCGCCGCCGCCGGGTGACGCGAGCCGCGCTTGCTAGAATGCCGCCTCGCTGCCCGTTCCCCGGCCCCCGTGCTCCCCGTCGCCGTCTTCCGCTTCTCGCCCACCGAAGGTCCGGCGCATTTCGCCGACTGGCTGGATGCGCGCGCGCTGCCGTGGCAGCTGTTCGCGCTCGACCAGGGCGCGGCGGTGCCCGAAGCCAGCAGCGCCTTCGCCGGCATCGGCATGATGGGCGGTCCGATGGCGGCGTACGACGCGCTGCCGTGGATCGCGCCGATTTCGGGGCTGCTGCGCGACGCCGTGGCGCGGCAGGTCCCGGTCATCGGGCATTGCCTCGGCGGCCAGCTGCTCGCGCAGGCGCTCGGCGCCCGGGTCGAGCGCGCGCCGCGTCCGGAGATCGGCTGGTTCGACGTCGACGTCGACGCCGCGCCGTCGGCGCGTGCCTGGTTCGGTGGCCGCGATCGCTTCACCACCTTCCAGTGGCACCACGACGGTTTCGCGCTGCCCGCCGGCGCGCAGCGCGTGCTCACCGGCGCCGCGCACGCGAACCAGGCGTACGTCGTCGACGGCCGCCACATCGGCATGCAGTGCCACGTCGAGATGACTGCGGCGCTGCTCGAATCCTGGCTCGACTCCGGCGCCGACGAGTTGCCGGAACGCCGGCAGCGCTACCGTGCAGCCGGCCGCGGCGATCCGCGCCGCTGCCGCCGCGCGCCTGCCCGCGCTGCACGACGTCGCCGCCGCCGTGTACGCCCGCTGGGCGCAGGGGCTGCGCCGGTGACCGGCAGGCGCTGAACGGACGCGACGATGGCAACGATCCGCGCCCTGCCGGACCACCTCGTCAACCAGATCGCCGCCGGCGAGGTCGTCGAGCGGCCGGCCTCCGCGCTGAAGGAACTGCTCGAGAACGCGCTCGACGCGGGTGCGACGCAGATCGACGTCGATCTCGCCGGCGGCGGCATCAAGCGGATCCGCGTCGCCGATAACGGCGCCGGCATCGAGCGCGAGGAGCTGCCGCTGGCGATCGCGCGGCACGCGACGTCGAAACTCGCCACGCCCGACGATCTCGAGGCGATCGCGACGCTGGGCTTTCGCGGCGAGGCGCTGGCGTCGATCGCCGCGGTGTCGCAGTTCGCGCTGGCGTCGCGCGCCGCCGGGCGCCCGCACGCGTGGCGGATCGAGGTCGAAGGCGGCTCGATCGGCGTCATCCAGCCCGCGGCGCTCGCCGCCGGCACCACGGTCACCGTGCAGGAGCTCTACTTCAACACGCCGGCGCGGCGCAAGTTCCTCCGCACCGAGGCCACCGAGTGGGCGCACTGCGACGAGGCTTTCCGGCGCGTCGCGCTTGCGCACCCCGAGGCCGGGTTCACGCTGCAGCACAACGGGCGCGTCGTCCATCGGCTGCTCGCGCAGGGTCGGCAGGCGCGGGTCGAGGCGCTGATCGCCGACGCGTTCGTCGCGGGCAGCGCGCGTGTCGACGCGGCTTCCGGCCCGCTGACGCTGACCGGCTACGCGGCGCGGCCGGCGTACGCGGCACAGGGCGGCGGGCAGTACGTGTTCGTCAACGGCCGCTTCGTCCGCGACCGGGTGCTCGCGCACGCGCTGCGCGAGGCCTACCGCGACGTGCTGCATCACGACCGCCAGCCGGCGTACGCGCTGTGGCTGGCCATCGATCCGCGCCTCGTCGACGTCAACGTGCACCCGCAGAAGACCGAGGTGCGCTTCCGCGAGTCGGGGGCCGTGCACCAGTTCGTCCGCCATGCGGTCGAGCGCGCGCTGGCCGCGACCGCCGCCGAGCAGCCCGCCGTGTCGGCCGCCGACAAGCTGGGGCTGGCGGCGGCGCGGACCCCGCCGCTGACGTCCGGCGGGCAGGCGGACGGGGGCGCGTTCGCGGGGACGGCGGGACTCGCGGGTGCGGGGCGCTGGCGGGACGGCCGGCAGGGGCGGCCGCGCCGGGTGGCTTCGGACAGGCGGCATTGACGCTGGGCGCGGGCGAGCCGTCGCCGTTCTACGCGACGCTGTTCGGCGCGCACTCCGGCGCGGCGGGCGAACGTCCGGCGCTGCCCGAGACGGGCGACGACCATCCGCTGGGATTCGCGCTCGCGCAGCTGCACGGCATCTACGTGCTGGCGCAGAACCGCGCCGGACTGGTGCTGGTCGACACGCACGCGGCGCACGAGCGCATCGTCTACGAGCGCCTCAAGCGGCAGTTCGACGCGGCGGCCGGACTGCGCGTGCCGGTGCAGCCGCTGCTGGTCCCGGCGCCGTTCGCGGCGACGCCGCTGGAGATGGCCGCCGCCGACGACTATGCGACCACGCTCGAGGCGCTGGGCTTCGCGCTGGCGCCGTTGTCGCCGACGACGCTGGCCGTGCGCGGAATCCCCGCGCCGCTCGCCGACGCCGACGCGGTGACGCTGGCCCGCGCCGTGCTCGCCGATCTTCGCGATGCCGGGTCCACCGACGTGCTGAACGCCCATCGCGATGAACTGCTGTCGACGATGGCCTGCCACGGCTCGGTGCGCGCGAACCGCAGCCTGACGGTGCCCGAGATGAACGGGCTGCTGCGCGAGATGGAAGCCACCGAGCGCGCCGGCCAGTGCAATCACGGCCGGCCGACCTGGTACCAGCTCAGCCTCGGCGACCTCGACCGGCTGTTCATGCGCGGCCGCTGACGTTCGGGGGGCGTCGGCTCAGGCCCGTCGCTTCGCGCCGCCCCCGGCGCTCCTGCCTCCTCCTCTCCCGTTGCTTCCGACCCCGACGATGCCCGTCCTTCCCGCGGTTCTGCTGATGGGCCCCACGGCCGCCGGCAAGAGCGCGCTGGCGCTGGCCCTGGCGCGCGAGTTCGACGTCGAGATCGTCAGCGTCGACTCGGCGCAGGTGTTCCGCGGCATGGACGTCGGCACGGCCAAGCCGGACGCGGCGACGCGCGCGGCGGTGCCGCACCACCTGATCGACGTCCTCGATCCGGACCAGGCGTACTCGGCGGCGCGCTTTCGCGCCGACGCGCTCGCCGCGGTGTCGGCGATCCGCGCCCGCGGCCGGCTGCCGCTGCTGGTCGGCGGCACGATGCTCTACTTCAAGGCGCTGACCGAAGGACTGTCGACGCTGCCACCGGCCGACCCGGCGACGCGCGCCGCGCTCGACGCGCGCGCTGCCGCGTCCGGATGGCCGGCGCTGCACGCCGAGCTTGCCCGCATCGACCCGCCGACCGCGGCGCGGTTCGCGCCCAACGATGCGCAACGCATCCAGCGCGCCCTGGAAGTCCACGCCCTGACCGGCCGGCCGCTGTCGGCGCTGCAGGGGACGCGCGCTCGCCGACGGCGCGCTGGGCAGGACGGTCGCGCTGGCGCTGCTGCCTTCCGATCGCGCGGCGCTGCACGCGGCGATCGCCGACCGCTTCGACGCCATGCTGGCGGGCGGCCTGGTCGACGAGCTGCGCGGGCTGCGGGAGCGCTTCCCGCTGTCGCCGGAGCTGCCGTCGATGCGCTGCGTCGGCTACCGCCAGGCCTGGCGGTTCATCGACGGCGCCCTCGACGCCGCGGGCCTGCGCGGGACGGGCATCGCGGCGACGCGGCAACTCGCGCGCCGGCAGCTGACGTGGCTGCGCGCGACACCGGCCTTCGCGATCGATCCGCAGCGGCCGGACGCCTTCGCGGCCGCGCGCGGCGCGATCCGGCAGGCCGTCACCTCCGCTATTGCGCCGCAGCACGAATCCGGTTAATTTTGAAAGGCTTTCGCCGCTCTCCACGCCCCCGGCCCGCCCCGTGCCCACGCTCTACGACAAACTCTTCGACAGCCACGTCGTCCGCACCGAAGCGGACGGCACCGCGCTGCTCTACATCGACCGCCACCTCGTCCACGAGGTCACGAGTCCGCAGGCGTTCGAGGGGCTGAAGCTCGCCGGCCGCAAGCCGTGGCGCGTGTCGTCGATCGTCGCGACGGCCGACCACAACACGCCGACCAAGGACTGGGACGCCGGCATCCGCGACCCGATCTCGCGCACGCAGGTCGAGACGCTCGACGCGAACATCCGCGCCACCGGGGCGAAGGCCTATTTCCCGTTCCGCGACCGGCGGATGGGCATCGTCCACGTCATCGGCCCCGAGCAGGGCGCGACGCTGCCGGGGATGACCGTCGTCTGCGGCGATTCGCACACCAGCACGCACGGCGCGTTCGCCGCGCTGGCCTTCGGCATCGGCACCTCGGAAGTCGAGCACGTGCTGGCGACGCAATGCCTGATCGCGAAGAAGTCGAAGGCGATGCTGATCCGCGCCGACGGCCGGCTGCCGCGGGGCGTGACGGCCAAGGACCTGGTGCTGGCGATCATCGGCCGCATCGGCACCGCCGGCGGGACCGGCCACGCGATCGAGTTCGCCGGCGACGCCGTGCGCGCGCTGTCGATGGAAGGCCGGATGACCGTCTGCAACATGGCGATCGAGGCCGGCGCGCGCGCCGGCATGGTCGCCGTGGACGACACGACGATCGAGTACCTGCGCGGGCGGCCGTTCGCCCCGACCGGCGCCGACTGGGATCGCGCCGTCGCGTACTGGCGGACGCTGCGCTCCGACGACGGCGCGACATTCGACCGCAACGTCGCGATCGACGCGCCGTCGCTCGCCCCGCAGGTGACCTGGGGGACCTCGCCCGAGATGGTGGTGTCCGTCGAGGGTCGGGTGCCCGATCCCGATCGCGAAAAGGACGGCTCGCGTCGCGAAGGCATGGCGAAGGCGCTCGATTACATGGGCCTCGCGCCGAACACGGCGATCACCGACATCGCCGTCGACAAGGTGTTCATCGGCTCGTGCACCAACTCGCGGATCGAGGACCTGCGCGCCGCAGCGGTCGTCGCCCGTGGCCGCCGCGTCGCCGGTGGCGTGAAGCTCGCGATGGTCGTGCCCGGATCGGGACTGGTGAAGGCGCAGGCCGAGCGCGAGGGGCTCGACCGCGTGTTCCGCGACGCCGGCTTCGAATGGCGCGAGCCCGGCTGCTCGATGTGCCTCGCGATGAACGACGACCGGCTCGAGCCGGGCGAGCGCTGCGCGAGCACGTCGAACCGCAATTTCGAGGGACGGCAGGGCAATGGCGGCCGCACCCACCTCGTCAGTCCGGCGATGGCCGCCGCCGCCGCGATCGCCGGACATTTCGTCGACGTCCGTCGACTGGTGTAACTGCGGAACCGAACAGGGGATGTCCATGCTGAAACAGATTGCCGCCCTCGTCGCGCTCGCGGCATTCGCGTTCGCCGCCGCCGGCTGCAACACCATCGAAGGCGCCGGCAAGGACGTCAAGGCGACCGGGCAGGCCATCGAGAAGGCCGCCGGGTCGGCCAAGCCGAAGTAGGCGCCGCGCGATGGAACCGTTCCGCGTCCACACCGGGTTCGTCGCGCCGCTCGACCGCGCCAACGTCGACACCGACGCCATCATCCCCAAGCAGTTCCTGAAGTCGATCAAGCGCACGGGCTTCGGCCCGAACCTCTTCGACGAGTGGCGCTACCTCGACCGGGGCGAGCCCGGGATGGACAATGCGCGGCGGCCGCGCAATCCCGATTTCGTGCTCAACCAGCCGCGCTACGCCGGCGCGTCGATCCTGCTCGCACGCCGCAACTTCGGCTGCGGCAGCTCGCGCGAGCACGCGCCGTGGGCGCTGGCCGACTTCGGCTTCCGCGCGGTGATCGCGCCGTCGTATGCCGACATCTTCTTCAACAACTGCTACAAGAACGGCCTGCTGCCGATCGTGCTGACCGACGCCGAGGTCGACCGGCTGTTCGCCGCGACCGCCGCGTTTCCGGGCTTCACCCTGACCGTCGACCTCGAGGCGCAGGCGGTGCGCAGCGCCGACGGTTCGCTCGCGTACGCGTTCGACGTCGAGCCGTTCCGGAAGCATTGCCTGATCAACGGGCTCGACGACATCGGGCTCACGCTGCAGCACGCCGACGCGATTCGCGCGTTCGAGGCGAAGCGGCTCGCCGAACAGCCCTGGCTCGCCTGACCCACTTCGCGGCGCGGCTCCCTCCCGCCGCGCGCCGCCGATCAACACCGCGCGACCCGACCCGACACCCACGCATGAAAATCGCCATACTTCCCGGGGACGGCATCGGCCCCGAAATCGTCGCCGAGGCCCTCAAGGTGCTGGCGGTGTTCCGCGGCGAGGGCCTGCCGGTCGAGACCGAGTCCGCACCGATCGGCGGCGCCGGCTACGACGCGGCCGGGCATCCGTTGCCGCCGGCGACGCTGGCGCTGGCGCGGGCCGCCGACGCGGTGCTGATGGGCGCCGTCGGGGGCCCGCGGTACGACACGCTGCCGCGCGCGCTGCGGCCCGAGCAGGGCATCCTGGGCATCCGCAAGGAGCTCGCGCTGTTCGCCAACCTGCGCCCCGCGCTGCTCTACCCCGAGCTCGCCGCCGCCTCCACGCTGAAGCCCGAGGTGGTCTCCGGGCTCGACCTGATGATCATCCGCGAGCTGACCGGCGACATCTACTTCGGCCAGCCGCGCGGCCGGCGCGTCAATGCCGCGGGCGACGACGAGGGCTTCGACACGATGCTCTACAGCGTGCCGGAGATCGAGCGCATCGCGCGCGTCGGCTTCGAGACCGCGCGCCGGCGCGGCAAGCGCCTCGCGTCGGTCGACAAGGCCAACGTCCTCGACACGTCGATCCTCTGGCGCGAGGTCGTCACCCGGCTGGGCGCCGAGTATCCGGACATCGCGCTGTCGCACATGTACGTCGACAACGCGGCGATGCAGCTCGTGCGCAACCCGAAGCAGTTCGACGTCATCGTCACCGGCAACATCTTCGGCGACATCCTGTCCGACGAGGCGTCGATGCTCGCGGGTTCGATCGGCATGCTGCCTTCGGCGTCGCTGGACGCGGCCGGCAAGGGGCTCTACGAGCCGATCCACGGCTCGGCGCCGGACATCGCGGGGCAGGGGCGCGCCAACCCGCTGGCGACGATCCTGTCGCTCGGAATGATGTTCCGCTACACCTTCGGCCGCGCCGATCTCGCCGACCGCATCGAGCGCGCGGTGCAGGCCGTCCTGCGCGCCGGCCTGCGGACCGGCGACATCGCGCTGCCCGGGGAAGCGGTCGTCGGCACGACGGCGATGGGCGAGGCCGTCGTTGCTGCGCTGCAACAATCCCGCTGATCTGTGCTAGCATTTCACCGATGCGCATCGTGACCGTCCAACCTGCTCCCGTTTCGCCCCTGCGCGCCAGCGCGGCGGCGCGCGGCCGGCAGCGGTCCGGCGCGACGAAGTTCGGCATCAAAACGACGACCTGACCGGTCGGCGTCGCCTCCGCTTCGTCCCTGCGAGCGGCGGGGACGCCCCAAGGCAAACCCGCGGGGAAAGAGAGCGAACAGCATGGCGATGCGTGTCGGATTTGTCGGCTGGCGGGGTATGGTCGGCTCGGTGCTCATGCAGCGGATGGGCGACGAGCGCGACTTCGAAGCTCATCGATCCCGTCTTCTTCTCCACGTCGAACGCCGGCGGCCAGGGTCCCGCGATCGGCAAGCCCGTCCCGCCGCTCAAGCGCGCCGACGACCTCGCCGCACTCAAGTCGCTCGACGCCGTCGTCACCTGCCAGGGGGGCGACTACACCGGCGACGTCTACCCGAAGCTTCGGGACGCCGGCTGGAACGGCTACTGGATCGACGCCGCCTCGACGCTGCGGATGAAGGACGACGCCGTCATCATCCTCGACCCGGTCAACCGGCCCGTGATCGATGCCGCGCTCGCGGCGGGCCGACGGACCTACGTCGGCGGCAACTGCACCGTCAGCCTGATGATGATGGCGCTCGCCGGGCTGTTCCAGCGCGACCTGATCGAGTGGATGACGTGCATGACCTACCAGGCGGCCTCCGGCGCCGGCGCGCAGAACATGCGCGAACTGCTGCAGCAGATGGGCGAGGCGCATCGCGTCGCGCGCGATCTGCTCGACGATCCCGCGTCGCCCATTCTCGACATCGACCGCGAAGTCGCGGGCATCCTGCGCGACGCGCGCTTTCCCACCGAGCACTTCGGCGTGCCGCTCGCCGGCAGCCTGATCCCGTGGATCGACAAGGATCTCGGCAACGGCATGAGCCGCGAGGAGTGGAAGGGTGGCGCCGAGACCAACAAGATCCTCGGCCGCGGTGGCGCGGACGCGATCCCGGTGGATTCGATCTGCGTGCGCATCGGCGCGATGCGCTGCCATTCGCAGGCGCTGACGGTCAAGCTCCGGCGCGACGTGCCGCTGGCCGAAATCGAGACGATGCTGGCGAATGCCAACGACTGGGTGCGCGTGGTGCCGAACACGCGCGACGAGAGCATCCGCCGGCTGACGCCGGCCGCCGTGACGGGCAAGCTCGAGGTGCCGGTCGGCCGGCTGCGCAAGCTCGCGATGGGCGGCGAATACCTCGGTGCGTTCACCGTCGGCGACCAGCTCCTGTGGGGTGCCGCGGAGCCCCTGCGGCGGATGCTGCGCATCCTGCTCGAGCGCTGACCGGACGCATTTGCCCCGGATGTGCCGCTGCGGCCGGGGCAGGGGCCGTTTGCACAAGTTTTATGCGCACGGCGGCACCGGCGCCCCCCGGCGGCAAGCCCCGCGACGGTTGCGCGCGCGCAACGGTCGGGCGTCGGCGCGCGATCGCCCCCGCGGCCGCACGTCGCATGTGGCGCGGGTACAACATCTTGTAGCGCGCGCCGGGGCCGCCGCAACCGCTTGCGCCACCCCTCACGATGGCGGCATGAAACGGCGTTGCACCCCGATTGCGGCGCACCAAAAAGGCAAGCTAATACCGTGGTTTAGCTTGCGCCGCTAAATCCATGATGTTATGTTTGCTTGCAATAATCCGAATCTTCGGAAGGGGTCGGCATGCGAGCAAAACCCATTCTTACGCTGAGTCTCATCGCCAGCGCGTTGGCCCTGTCGGGCACCGCGGCCGCGCTCGGACTCGGCAAGCTCACCGTCGTCTCGGCGCTGGGACAGCCGCTGGTCGCACAGATCGAGTTGCCGTCGGCGACGCGCGAAGAGCTCGACACGCTGGTCGCCAAGGTGGCCGATCCCACGCTTTACCGCCAGAACAACCTCAACTATCAGGGCGTGCTGACGCGCGCCCGCGTTTCGGTCGAACGCTCGCCCTCGGGCCAGTCGTTCCTCAAGGTCACGACCGCCGCCCCCGTCAACGAGCCCTATCTCGACCTGCTGGTCGAAGTGAACTGGGCGTCGGGCCGCATCGTTCGCGAGTACACGTTCCTGCTCGACCCGCCTGGCGTGGCTCCGCCGCCGCCGGTCGAACCCGTTGCGCCGGCGCGCTCGGGCGCCGCGCGCGCCGGCACCACGACGGCCGCCGCAGCGGCGCCCTCCGCACCGCGGGCGGCTGCAGGCGAGGGCTACACGGTCAAGCGCGGCGACACGCTGTCGAGGATCGCCAGCGAGGTCAAACCCGCCTCGGTGTCGCTCGAGCAGATGCTGGTCGCGCTGTTCAAGTCGAACGCCAGTGCCTTCGACGGCAACAACATGAACCGGCTGCGTACCGGTGCGATCCTGACGGTGCCGTCCGCGGACGAAGCCGCGGCCACGCCGGCGAGCGACGCGTCGAAGACGGTTCGCGTGCAGGCCGCCGACTGGCGTGCCTATCGCGACCGGCTTGCCGCGGCCGCTCCGATGGCCGAGGGCACCGGAGGCCGCACGGCCGCCGGTCAGATCGGCACGGCGGTCCGCGAAACGACCCCCGCCGCGCGGCCCGGCAGCGACGAGTTGCGCGTGTCGCGCGAGCCGGGTGCCGGCAAGGGCGCCGGCGCGGCCGAGTCGGCCGTGGCGGCCGACAAGCAGCTCAAGGACGCGCAGTCGCGCATCGCCGAACTCGAGCGGACGCTGAAGGACATGCAGCGCGCCGTCGAGCTCAAGAACCAGTCGATGGCGCAATTGCAGCAGCAGGCCGATGGGTCGAAGGGCAAGTCCGGCGCGCCGGCGACACCCGTGCCCGTGCCCGTGGCGAAGGCGCCCGAGCCGGTGAAGGCCGAGCCGCCCAAGGCGACCCCGATCACGCCGGCGCCCGCGAAGGTCGAGCCGCCGAAGGTCGCCGAACCGGCGAAGGTCGAGCCACCGAAGGCTGCCGAGCCCGCCAAGGTCGAGCCGCCGAAGGCCGCCGAACCGGCACCGGTCGAGCCGCCGAAGGCCGCCGCGCCCGCCCCGGTCGAGCCGCCCAAAGCCGCCGAGCCCGCGAAGGTCGAGCCGCCGAAGGTCGCGCCCAAGGCGCCGGCGAAGAAGGCGCCCGAGCCGGTCGCCGAGCCGGGTTTCTTCGACGATCTCCTCGCCAATACGCCGACGTGGGCGATCGGCGGCGGCGCGCTTGCGTTGCTCGGCGGAATCGCCGCGCTGATCGCGGCGCGCCGGCGCAAGACGACCAAGTTCGAGGACAGCATCATCTCGGGCACCGACATCAAGACGAACACGGTGTTCGGCTCGACCGGCGGCGGCGTCGTCAACACCGGCGAGAACTCCCTCGCCAGCGACTTCAGCCGCGAGGGTCTCGGCAACATCGACACCGACGAAGTCGATCCGATCGCCGAAGCCGAGGTCTACCTCGCCTACGGGCGTGATGCGCAGGCCGAGGAGATCCTCAAGGACGCGCTGAAGAAGGACCCGCAGCGGCAGGAGGTCTATCTCAAGCTGCTCGAGATTCACGCGCAGCACAACAAGCCGTCGGCGTTCGAGACGGTCGCCGCCGAGCTCTACTCGGTGTCGCAGGGTCAGGGCGAGACCTGGCAGAAGGCGGTCGCGCTCGGCCGGCAGCTCGATCCCTCCAATCCGATGTTCAGCGAAGGTGGCAACGCTGCTGCCGCTGCCGCCGCCGCCGCTGCGGCGACGGCTGGCGTGGTGGCCGCGGCCGAGACGAGCTCGTGGGAAACCAAACCCGAACCCCGTTCGCCGGAGCCCGGGCCGGCGCCGGCTCCCGCCGCGCCGGACATCGGCGAGGACAGCGTGATGGACTTCAAGCTCGACGACGAGATCTCGATCTCGCCGACGTCGGGCGCGACCGCGCAAGACCCCTGCCGACATCCTCGCCGGCGCCGACGAGGCGCTGCAGAAATCCGCCAGCTCCGCCTCGAGCGCGGTGAATCGCGCGATCGACGCCGCCGTCGAGCAGACGAAGGCAGCCGGCCTCGGCGCCCCGGGGGCCGTTGCCGCGGCGGCGGCGGGTGCGTTCGCCACCGCGAAGTCCGGCGCCGACACGGCGACGTCGGCGGTCGGCGGCATGATCGACACCGCCAAGTCCGAGCCCCGCTTCGATCTCGACTTCAAGCTCGACGACGCCGACAAGCCGGCGCCGATGCACGCGCCGGCGCCGAAGGCGACCTCGAGCGACGCCGCGGCGTCGCTGGCCCGTCCGCAGGCTGCGATCGACCTCGACAAGCTCGACCTCTCGTTCGGCGACAAGGCGACGACGTTCGAGGATCCGACTCCGTCGGTCCTCGACGGCCAGTGGCACGATGCGGCGACCAAGCTCGACCTCGCCAAGGCGTACCAGGAGATGGGCGACGTCGAGGGCGCGCGCGAGATCCTGCAGGAGGTCCTGCACGAAGGCGACGACCAGCAGAAGTCCGAGGCGCAGGCGCTGATCGCCAAGCTCGGCTGACCGAACGGTCTCGACACGGGCGGGCGGCGGAGCGACTCCGCCGCCCGTTCCCTTTCATGCGCATCGCACTCGGCCTCGAATACGAAGGACGCGGCTTCACCGGCTGGCAATCGCAGGCCGATGGCCGCGGGGTGCAGGACGCGCTCGAGCGTGCGCTGGCGGCGATCGCGGGCGTCGCGGTGCGGACCGTCGCGGCCGGTCGCACCGACACCGGCGTCCACGCCACGTCGCAGGTCGTGCATTTCGACACCGACATCGCCCGACCGGACACCGCCTGGGTGCGCGGCGTCAACGCGCACCTCCCGGCGGCGCTCGCGGTGCTGTGGGCACGACCGGTCGCCGCGGACTTCCACGCGCGTTTCGCCGCCCGGCAACGGCACTACACCTACGTGCTGGTCAACCGGCCGGTCCGACCCGCCCTCAACGCCGGGCGTGTCGGCTGGTACCATCGAGCGCTCGACGCCGACCGGATGCGCGTCGCACTGGCGCAGGTCGTCGGCACCCACGACTTTTCCGCGTTCCGCGCGGCCGAGTGCCAGGCGAAGTCGCCGGTGAAGACGCTGGCGCGCGCGTCGGTGGGCGTGGACGGCGACCTGCTGCGTTTCGACTTCTCGGCCGATGCCTTTCTCCATCACATGATCCGCAATCTCGTCGGCGCGCTGGTCCAGGTCGGCGCGGGCAAGGAGGCTCCCGAGTGGCTGGGCGCGCTGCTGGCCGGCCGCGATCGGACGCGCGCCGCGCCGACGTTCATGCCCGACGGCCTCCATTTCTGCGGTGCGGACTACGACGAGCGATTCGGCCTGCCCGCCACGCGGCGGCCGGTCGTCGTCAGCGCCGGATGAACACCGCGCCCTCGGCCATGGCCCGCACGCGCGTGAAGATCTGCGGCGTCACTTGCGTCGAGCACGGCGTCGCCGCCGCGCGCGCGGGGGCCGACGCGGTCGGGCTCGTGTTCTGGCGGGGATCGCCGCGCGTCGTCGATCTGGCGGCAGCGCGCGCGATCGCGCAGGCGCTGCCGCCGTTCGTGACCGTCGTGGGCCTGTTCGTCGACCCGGCCGCCGGACGACGTGCGCGCCGCGCTCGCCGCCGTGCCGCTCGACCTGCTGCAGTTCCACGGCGCGGAACCGGCGGAGTTCTGCCGCGCGTTCGGCCGGCCTTACCTGAAGGCGATTGCCGTGTCGAACGGGGCGGACGAGGGCGCTTTGCTAGAATACGCGGTTCGTTATCGGGACGCGGCCGGTCTGCTGTTCGACGCGCCGCCGGCGGACGGCTTGCCGGGAGGCACCGGCCGGACGTTCGACTGGTCCGCGCTGCCGAAGTCGCTGCCGCGGCCGCTGGTCCTGTCCGGCGGGCTCACCCCCGCGAACGTCGGTGCGGCGGTGCGTCGGCTGCGGCCGTGGGCCGTCGACGTGTCGAGCGGCGTCGAGGTCACCGGCGCCGACGGCAAGCCCGTGAAGGGCGTCAAGGATCCGGCGAAGATCGCCGCGTTCATCGAGGAAGTGCGTCATGCGGATGGCTGATCTGCCCTACAACCTGCCCGACGAGCGCGGCCATTTCGGTCCCTACGGCGGCGTGTTCGTCGCCGAGACGCTGATCCGCGCGCTCGACGAACTGAAGGAGCACTACGCGCGCCACCAGCACGACCCGGCGTTCGTCGCCGAGTTCGAGGACGAGCTCGCCCATTACGTCGGTCGGCCCTCGCCCGTCTACCACGCGCGGCGCTGGAGCGAGGCGGTCGGCGGCGCGCAGATCTGGCTCAAGCGCGAGGACCTCAACCACACGGGCGCGCACAAGATCAACAACTGCATCGGCCAGGCGCTGCTCGCGCGCCGGCTGGGCAAGCACCGGGTGATCGCCGAGACCGGCGCCGGGCAGCACGGCGTCGCGACGGCGACGGTCGCCGCGCGCTACGGCATGGAATGCGTCGTCTACATGGGGTCGGAGGACATCAGGCGGCAGGCGCAGAACGTCTTCCGCATGCGGCTGCTCGGCGCCACCGTCGTCCCGGTGGAGTCCGGCAGCAGGACGCTGAAGGACGCGCTCAACGAGGCGATGCGCGACTGGGTCACCAACGTCGAGACGACGTTCTACATCATCGGCACCGTCGCCGGGCCGCATCCGTACCCGATGATGGTCCGCGACTTCCAGAGCGTCATCGGCCGCGAGTGCATCGAGCAGATGCCGCGCGACGCCGGCCGCCAGCCCGATGCGGTGATCGCCTGCGTCGGCGGCGGCTCCAACGCGATGGGCATCTTCCACCCGTACATTCCCTACGAGGACGTCCGGCTGATCGGCGTCGAGGCGGCGGGCGAGGGCATCGCGACCGGCCGGCACTCGGCGTCGCTCACCGCCGGGCGCCCCGGCGTGCTGCACGGCAACCGCACCTACCTGCTGCAGGACGAGAACGGGCAGATCATCGAGACGCACTCGGTGTCCGCCGGCCTCGACTATCCGGGCGTCGGTCCCGAGCACGCCTGGCTCAAGGACAGCGGGCGCGCGCAGTACGTGTCGATCACCGACGACGAGGCGCTCGCGGCGTTCCACACGCTGTGCCGCACCGAGGGCATCATCCCCGCGCTCGAGAGCTCGCACGCGCTCGCGTACGCGGCGAAGCTCGCGGCGACGCTGCCGAAGGACCGGATCCTGCTCGTCAATCTCTCCGGTCGCGGCGACAAGGACATGAACACCGTCGCCGAGCGCTCCGGACTCAGGTTCTACTGCCGGCCCGAGTGCGATCCCGCGTCGCGCGGCCCCGCCGAATGACCAACCGCATCGACACCTGCTTCGCGGCGCTGAAAGCCGCCGGCCGCACCGCGCTGATCCCGTACGTGACCGCCGGCGACCCGAGTCCCGGCGCGACGCTGCCGATCGTGCGCGCGCTGATCGCCGCCGGTGCCGACATCGTCGAGTTCGGGGTGCCGTTCTCCGACCCGATGGCCGACGGACCGGTGATCCAGCGGGCGTCCGAACGCGCGCTGGCGCACGGCACCGGCCTGCGCCACGTGCTCGAGATGGTGCGCGAGCTGCGGACCACCGACGCGGTGACGCCGGTCGTGCTGATGGGCTATGCCAATCCGATCGAGGCGATGGGCCAGGCGGAATTCGCCGACCGCGCGCGCGCGGCGGGGGTGGACGGCGTCCTCGTCGTCGACTATCCCCCCGAGGAGGCGGTCGAGTTCGCCGCGCTGCTCGGCGAGCGCGGCATCGCTCCGATCTTCCTGCTGTCGCCGACCACGCCCGACGAGCGCATCGCGGCGGTGGGCAGGATCGCGCGAGGGTACGTCTACTACGTTTCGCTGAAGGGCGTCACCGGCGCCGGCAATCTCGACACCGCCGACGTCGCGCGCAAGCTGGCCGCGATCCGCCGCCACATCACGCTGCCTGTCGGCGTGGGCTTCGGCATCCGCGATGCCGCGAGCGCGCGGGCGATCGCCGAGCACGCGGACGCCGTCGTCATCGGCAGCCGCGTCATCCAGGAGATCGAGAACGGCGCGCCCGAAGGCGCCGCGGCCCGTGCGGGTGCCTGGCTGGCCGGGATCCGCGCGGCGCTCGACGGCGACGCCAAGGCGGCCGCTTGACGGCCGCCCGTCGCGCGCGGCAAGCTGCGACGGTGCACCCGCGCGCGGAGCGCCGCGGGACGCGATCAGGGGGACGACGATGAGCTGGCTGCAGAAGATCCTGCCTCCGCGCATCAAGAGCACGCCGGGCGGGCGCAAGCAGGCGGTCCCCGAGGGGCTGTGGATCAAGTGCCCGTCCTGCGAGGCCGTGCTCTACCGGACCGACCTCGAGAAGAACCTCTCCGTCTGCCCCAAGTGCAGCCACCACACGCGGGTGGCCGCGCGCGAGCGCATCGACCAGCTGCTCGACGTCGAGGGCCGGTTCGAGATCGGCTCCGAAGTGCTGCCGATCGACAGCCTCAAGTTCAAGGACACGAAGAAGTATCCGGACCGTCTCGCCGCGGCGCTCGAGGAGACCGGCGAGACCGACGCGCTCGTCGTGATGCAGGGCAGCGTGAAGGGCGTGCCGCTGGTCGTCGCCGCGTTCGAGTTCGAGTTCATGGGCGGGTCGATGGGCTCGGTGGTCGGCGAGCGCTTCGTGCGCGGCGTTCGCGTCGCCTACGACAACCGCATCCCGTTCGTCTGCGTGTCGGCCTCCGGCGGCGCGCGGATGCAGGAAGGCGTCAATTCGCTGTTCCAGATGGCCAAGACGACCGCCGTGCTGCAGGAGCTCAACAAGGCGCGGCTTCCGTTCATCTCCGTGCTGACGGACCCGACGATGGGCGGCGTCTCGGCCTCGTTCGCGTTCGTCGCCGACGTGGTCATCGCCGAGCCGGGCGCGCTGATCGGCTTTGCAGGGCCCCGTGTGATCGAGCAGACGGTCCGGGAAAAGCTTCCCGACGGCTTCCAGAGAGCGGAATTCCTGCTCGAGAAAGGCGCGCTCGACATGATCGTCGACCGCCGGCAGCTGCGCGACTCGCTCGCGCAGATCCTGTCGCTGCTCACCCGGCAGCCGGCGCCCGCCGCCTGACCGCCGCGCCCCGAGCCGCGCGGCGACCGCCCCGATGACCACGCCGACCACGACGGCCGGCTGGCTCGCCTACCTCGAGACGCTGCATCCGAAGGCGATCGCGCTCGGGCTCGATCGCGTCCGCGAAGTGCGCGATCGCCTCGGCGTCGTCCTCGCCTGCCCCGTGGTCACGATCACCGGCACCAACGGCAAGGGCTCGACCTCGTCGCTCGCCGAGGCGATGCTGCGCGCCGGCGGTTACCGCACCGGGCTCTACCAGTCGCCCCACCTCGTCCGCTATCACGAGCGCATCCGCATCGACGGCCACGAGGTCGGCGACGCCGAGCTGCTGGGCGCCTTCGACGCGGTCGAGTCGGCGCGCACCCGCGGGCCGGCGGTTCCGCTCACGTATTTCGAGTTCGGCACGCTGGCCGCGCTGTGGCTGTTCGCGCGTGCCGCGCCGGACGCGCTGGTGCTGGAGGTCGGTCTCGGCGGCCGGCTCGACGCCGTCAACGTCGTCGATGCCGACGTCGCCGTGGTGACCAGCGTCGACCTCGACCACATGGATTACCTCGGCCCGACGCGCGAGGACATCGGCCGCGAGAAGGCCGGCGTGTTCCGCGCCGGCCGTCCCGCCGTCTGCGGCGAACGCGATCCGCCGGTGTCGCTGGTCGACCACGCGCGTGCGATCGGCGCGCCGCTCCTCGTGATCGGCCGCGACTACGACTTCGTGGCCGAAGGCACGCAGTGGCAGTACCGCGGCCCGGGCGGGTCGCGCTTCGGACTGCCCTGTCCGGCGCTGCGCGGCGTCGTCCAGTTCGCCAATGCGGCCACCGCGCTGGCCGCGCTGGACACGTTGCGCGATCGCCTTCCGATCTCCGCGGGCGCCGTGCGCGACGGCCTGGTCGGCGTCGAGCTGCCCGGCCGCTTCCAGGTGCTCCCCGGACGTCCCACGGTCGTGCTCGACGTGGCCCACAACCCGCAGGCCGCGCGGACGCTCGCGCGGTCGCTGTCGACGATGGGCTTCCATGCCGAGACACGCGCCGTGTTCGGCGTGCTGGCCGACAAGGACGTTGCCGGCCTCATCGACGCGGTCAGGGGCCGGGTCGACCGCTGGTACGTCGCGACGCTGCCCGGACCCCGGGGCGCGAGCGCCGACGCGGTGCGCTCGGCGCTGCTCGCCGCCGGGGTTCCGGCCGCGGCGATCCGTGCCTGCGACGACGTCGTCACGGCCTACGCCGCGGCGCGGGAGGGCGCGGACGAAGCTGATAGAATCGTCGTGTTCGGCTCGTTCCTCACCGTCGGCGCGGTGCTCGCCGCCGCGCGGTCCGGTGCGCCGACCCACCCACGCCATGGCTGACCGGTCCAAACTCTCCCGACGACGTCGCCGTCGATGAACTCAAGCGCAAGGCGCGCCGCCGCCTGGTCGGTGCCGCCGTGCTGGCGCTCGCCGCCGCCGTGCTGGTGCCGCTGCTGCTGGAGAAGGAGCCCCGGCCCCTGGGCGACGAGGTGTCGGTGCAGATTCCTCCCGTCGACGAGGGCCGCTTCGTGAACAAGCTGACCGGCCCCAAGGCGAAGGACGCGCCGACGTCCGCCAAGGGGGGGGCGGCCAGGAGCGAGGTCGGGAAGGCGGAACCGAAAGTCGGACGCGAAACCCGACGCGGCGAAACCGCCCGCGCCCGTCGGCGACGTCGACCGGGCGAGCCCTGCCGCCGATGCCGGTGCGGCGCCGGAAGCGTCGTCGGCATCGGCGCCGCGCAATGCCGCCGGACCGGGAGCGCCGGCGGTTCCGGCACCGAAGAAGGCGCTGTCCGACGCCGAGCAGCGGATCCTCGCGCCGACGAGCCGCCCGGCCGCCGCCGATCGGGCCGTGGCCGCGCCGGTCCCGGATGCAACTCCGGCCGCACCCGCCCCGGTGCCGCCGGCAGCGGTCAAGACGGAGCCGGCGAAGTCCGCCCCGAAGTCCGAGCCGTGAAATCCGAACCGGGGAAATCCGAGCGGCGAAGTCCGAGTCGGCGAAACCGGCCGCGGCCACGTCCAGGACGGAGCCCGCGAAGCCGGAGCCGGCCAAGGCGGCGACGCCGGCCGCCAGGCCCGAGGGATTTGTCGTGCAGCTGGCGGCGTTCGCCGACGACAAGGGGGCGAACTCGCTGGCCAACCGCCTGAAGAAGGCGGGCTATGCCGCGTACGTCGAGCCGGTGGAGACCACGCGCGGAACCCTGTGGCGCGTGCGTGTCGGCGGCTACGCCACGCGCGAGGCGGCGACGGCGGCGCGCGACAAGCTGAAGGCGGAAGGGCAGAGCGGCATTGTCGCGCCCGCACGTTGAAGTCTCCCGACCGTTGCGCCGCGCGGCGCTCCCTGCGTCGCCGGTCGCCCGCCACACCGCTTCCCCCGCTGCCCCGCCTGCCCGTCGTCCGCCGATGAACTGGCTCGATGTCGCCGTCGTCGTCATCGTCGCGCTGTCGGTGCTGTTCGCGTTCGTCCGCGGGATCGTCCGCACGCTGGTCGGGCTGGTGGCGTGGATCGCGGGCCTCGTGCTGGCACTGGCGTTCGCGTCGCCGCTCGCGGCACATCTGCCGACATTCGGTCTCGCGACGGATACGGCGGTGCCCGTCTCCCAGCTCGTCGCGTTCGCGCTGATCTTCGTCGGGGCGATGATCTGCGGCGCGCTGATCGCGTGGCCGCTGGCCGGCATCGTCAAGGCGGCGGGCTTGTCGTTCGTCGACCGGTTCCTGGGCGGGCTGTTCGGCGTCGTTCGCGCCGGCGCGCTGCTGGCGGCGCTGGGCCTGGTCGCGGGAGCATCCGGGCTTGCGCAACGCGATTGGTGGCAGAATTCTGCCTCCGGTCCGGTCCTGGCGCGGCTCGCGACGGCGATCGCGCCCTGGCTGCCTCCCGGGTGGGCCGGGCAACCCGATTTTTCGGCGCCGGGCAAACCGGCCGGCGCCTGAGGGACGCGGCCCGGCCGCGTCCTCAACCAGAGGTGGCACCATGTGTGGAATCGTAGGGGTCGTGGCGCACGCGCCGGTCAATCAGCTGCTCTACGACGCGCTGCTTCTGCTGCAGCACCGCGGCCAGGACGCCGCGGGCATCGTCACGACCGACGGCCCGGTCTTCCACATGTACAAGGCGCCGGGGATGGTGCAGAACGTGTTCCGCACCCGCAACATGCGCGAGCTCCTGGGGACGTCGGGGATCGGGCACTGCCGCTATCCGACCGCGGGTTCGGCGTTCTCCGATCTCGAATCGCAGCCGTTCTACGTCAATTCGCCGTTCGGCCTGACGCTCGGCCACAACGGCAACCTCACCAACAGCGAGGCGCTGAAGCGCGAGCTCTTCCAGCTCGACTTCCGCCACGTCAACACCAACAGCGACAGCGAGGTGCTGCTCAACGTCCTGGCGCTGGAACTCGAGCGCTCCGCGCAGCATCACCGGCTGGACCCGGAGGCGATCTTCCGTGCCGTCGCCGGCGTTCACAAGCGCTGCCGCGGCGCCTACGCGATCGTCGCGATGATCGCCGGCTACGGCTTGCTGGCGTTCCGCGACCCCTTCGGCATCCGTCCGCTGTGCGTCGGCGTCGCCGAGACGCCGCGCGGCAGCGAGTACCTGGTCGCCAGCGAGTCGGTCGCGCTCGATGCGCTGGGCTTCCGGTTCCTGCGCGATCTCGAGCCGGGCGAGGCGATCTACGTCGACCTGGCCGGCAACTTCCACTCGCGCCAGTGCGCCGACGATCCGCGGCTGGTGCCGTGCATTTTCGAGTACGTGTATCTGGCGCGGCCGGACTCGGTGCTCGACGGCACGTCGGTCTACGAGGCGCGGCTGCGGATGGGCGGCGAGCTCGCGCGCAAGGTTCGCTCGCTGCCGGCCGCGGCGGACATCGACGTCGTCATCCCGATTCCGGATTCGAGCCGGCCGTCGGCGCTGGAACTCGCCAACAACCTCGGCCTGAAATACCGCGAGGGGTTCATCAAGAACCGCTACGTCGGCCGCACGTTCATCATGCCGGGGCAGGCGATGCGCAAGAAGAGCGTGCGCCAGAAGCTGAATCCGATCGGCATGGAATTCAAGGACAAGGTCGTGCTGCTCGTCGACGATTCGATCGTCCGCGGCACGACGTCCCGCGAGATCGTGCAGATGGCCCGCGAGGCCGGCGCGCGCAAGGTGTACTTCGCGTCGGCGAGTCCGCCGGTCCGCCATCCGAATGTCTACGGCATCGACATGCCGACGCCGCGCGAGCTGGTGGCGACCGGACGCGACGAGGCGGGGATCGCCCGCGAGATCGGCGCCGACCTGCTGGTCTACCAGGAGCTCGACGCGCTGAAGAACGCCGTGCGGGCCGCGAATCCGCGGCTGGCCGAGTTCGAGGCGTCGTGCTTCGACGGCCGCTACATCACCGGCGACGTGACCGCCGACTACCTGTCGCGGCTTGCCACCGCGCGCCACGAGATGCGCGGCGAGGACGATCCCGCCGATGCGCCGGCCGAGATGACCGGCTAGCCCGCGGCGCCCGCGGCGCGCTCCCGGGCGGCGGACGGCAGGGCGCCGGTCCCGCGCCGCGCGGACCGGCCCGGAATCGAAAAACGCGGCCGGAGCCGCGTTTGTTCGGTGACCGGAGCGAACTCCGGCTAACGCGGCGAAATCACTTCGCGGCGTTGACCATGTAATCGACGGCCGCCTTCACGTCGGCATCCGGCGTCGCCGGGTTGCCGCCCTTGGCGGGCATGGCGCCCTTGCCCTTGAGCGCGGAGGCGTAAAGCGCGTCCTGGCCGGTCTTGATCCGCGGCGCCCACGCGGCCTTGTCGCCGAACTTCGGCGCGCCCGCGACGCCCGCCGCATGGCACGCCATGCAGGCGGTGTCGTAGAGCTTCTTGCCGTCGGGCTTGGCCGCAGCAGCAGCCGCTGCGGGCGCAGTGGCCGACGGCGGCCTGCCGCCGCGGCGGCGCCCGAGTTCATCATGTATTCGACCGCGCGCCGGACTTCGACGTCGGACAGCTCGGCCAGTCCGCCGCGCGCCGGCATGCCGGCGTGGCCACGCAGCGCCGACTGCACGACGACGCTGTAGCCGTCCTTGACGCGCTTGGTCCACGCCGCGCGGTCGCCGATCCTGGGCGCCCCGCCTTCGCCCGTCTGGTGGCACTTGCCGCAGGTCGCGGCGACGACCTGCGCGCCGGTGCGGTTGCTGTCGGCCGTCACCGCCGGCATCGCCGCGACGGCCGTTGCCGCGGGCTCCTTCCAGGCGGCCCCCGCCTTGTTGACCATGAACACCACGCCGCGCTGCACCTCGACGTCCTCGAGGTCGGGATTGCCGCCCTTCGCCGGCATCGCGCGGATGCCCTTGATCGCGTGCTCGACGGTCAGCTTCTCGCCCTGTGCGATCACCTTGGCCCAGGCCGCCTGGTCGCCCAGCTTGTGCGCGCCGGCGAGGCCGCCTTCGTGACAGGTCTTGCACACCTGCTGGTAGACCTGCTCGCCGGTCAGCGCGCCCTTCGGGCCGGCCGGTGCCGCGATCACGACCTGCCCCACCGGCTTGATGCGCGAGATGACGTCGGTGTCGTTCTCGCTCTTGCCCTTCGGGCCGCCGGTGACCAGCTGCGACAGCAGCACGATCAGCGCGATCGGCACGACGAAGGCCAACGCGACGACGATGACGAGTTGCTTCCAGTTCTTGATCGGGGATTCGTGCTGGTCGGACATGGCGTCGGCGGGGGATGGGGCGGGAAGCAAACGGGTAATTATAGCCGTTCGCGGACGAGGCTGGAATCCGGGGTGGCGCCTGCCGCGGCGGGCGAACCGGGCGCCGCGTTGCCCGCGCCGGCTTCCGGTCGGGCCCCGGGTGGTCTACAGTGGGAGCCCGGGCGGCCGGACCGCGCGTCAGCGGCGCGGCCGGGCCAGGGGCCCGCCGATGCGCTGGTCGCGCGCTCGCCGCGACCGCAGCCGGCGCGACGAGCCGAACGGGATCAACAAGGAGGATCACCGATGACGACCCAGGCCGTGCAGGACGCGCTCCGCAGGCACCCATTCGTCCAGGGCTTCGAAGCCCCGCAGGTCGAGAAGCTCGCTGCGTTGGCGAAGGAGGTGCGCTTCGAACCCGACCAGATCATCTTCCGCGAGGGCGACGAATGCTCGGAGTTCTACCTCATCGTGTCGGGCAGGGTCGGCATCGAGATCGCCGCGCCGAACCGGACCTACCGCGTCGAGACGCTGGCCGCCGGCGACGAATTCGGCTGGTCGGCGATCCTTGCCGGCAAGGGCAAGCACTTCCAGGCGCGGGTTCTGGCGCTGCCCGTGGACGCGCTGGCGTTCGAGGGGCCGCAGCTGCTGGCGCTGTGCCGCGAGGATCCGCCCCTGGGCCTCAACCTGATGATCGCGCTGCTCGGCGTCGTTTCGGAGCGGCTGCAGTTCACGCGGCTGCAGGTGCTCGACACCTACTGGCCGGCGGCGAAAATGGCCGGGGCCTGAGCTCTGCTATAATCTTCGGTCGCACGCGCCCGTAGCTCAGTTGGATAGAGTGTTGGTTTCCGAAGCCAAAGGTCACAGGTTCGACTCCTGTCGGGCGCGCCAGTTTCCCGCGGTCGAACGCGGCGATCGCCGCTGACGGCCAGCAGGTGGCACTGGGGGCCGCTTCGCGGCGGCGGCCGCCGCCGCCGAGATTCGTCGCCGGTCAGTCGGCGAGCACGAACGTGACCTTCAGGATCACCTTGTAGCCGGTGACCTTTCCCTTCTCGATCGTCACCTCCTGGTCCTTCACCCAGGCGCCCCGCAGGTTCTTCAGCGTCTTGTTGGCGCGGGAGATGCCCTGCACGATCGCGTCCTCGAAGCTCTTCTTGCTGATGCACGAAATCTCGGTGATGCGGGCGACGGTCATGTTCGTCCTCCTGATCGGTGCGGCCCGGCGGGCGCGCAGTCGCCCAGACGAGTCTGCGCCGCGTCGCCGTGACTTCGCAACGCGGTTGCGCCGGCGGCATCGAGCTCCAGGACGGTCCGCCGATCAGTAGTCGCTGTACTTCTTCGCGCTGCCGCGCACCCTCGCCGCCGGGTACTTGGCCTCGTTGTCCGCGAGCTTGCGCTGCCGTCGCCGCGAGGAGGTCGATGTCGAGTCGGTCGGCGATGCGGACGAGGTAGACGAGCACGTCGGCGAGTTCGTCCGCGACCTTCGCCCGGGTGTCGGGGGGCAGGGCACGGCTCTCTTCCTCGGTCAGCCACTGGAAGTGCTCGACCAGCTCGGCGGCTTCGGCGATCAGCGCCATCGAGAGATTTTTCGGCGAGTGGAACTGGTCCCAGTCGCGCTCCTGCGCGAACCGGCGCAGGCGGTCCCGCAATTCGCCGAGGTCGGCCAGCGCCGCCGGTGGAAGATCCGCATTCACGTGGCGCCTCAGGTCTGGCGGAACTGCAGGTCGAAGGTAGCGTGCTCGTCGCGGCCGAGCGCGGCGACCAGCACCGGCAGCGCCTCGCGCAGCGCCGCCTCCAGATTCCACGGCGGGTTGAACACGAACATCCCGCTGCCGTGGAGCCCGAAGCCGTCCGGAGACGGCGCACGGACGGTCAGCGATGCGTGCAGCCAGTCGGCTGCGGCAAGCCGCTGCAGCTGCCCGGGAAGATTCCCGGACTCGCGCCGCTGAAGCTGCGGATACCAGACCGCGTAGGTTCCCGTGGCGAAACGCTTCTGCGCATCCTCGATGGCGGCCCGAACGTCGTGGTAGTCGGAACGGGTTTCGTAGGACGGATCGATCAGCACCAGCGCGCGCCGCGACGGCGGCGGCAGCACCGCCTTCAGGCCGGCGAAGCCGTCCCCGGCGACGACCGCGACGCGACGGCCGGCGCCCCGAAACTGCGCCTCGAGCGCCCTGCCTTCGTTGCCGTGCAGCTCGAACAGGCGCAATCGGTCCTGCGGCCGCGTCAGCTGCAGCGCGAGCTGCGGCGAGCCCGGGTAGTAGCGGAGCACTCCATCGGGGTTCACGCGGCGCACCTCGTCGACATAGCGCGCGATCGGCGCCGGCAGGTCGCCGCGCGCCCACAGCCGTCCGATGCCGTTCTCGAACTCGGCATTGCGCGCCGCGTAGCCCGACTCCAGCGAATAGATGCCGGCGCCCGCGTGGGTGTCGACGACCCACAGCGGCGTCTCCTTCTTCGTCAGGTGCAGCAGCAGCTGCACCAGCACGACGTGCTTCAGCACATCGGCGTCGTTGCCGGCGTGGAAGCCATGGCGGTAACTGAGCACGGAGGCATCCCGTGACCGGGCGGCGGCCGCGGAGGCGGCGGGCGGCGGTCGAGTGGCATGGCGAATGTCCCGCCGAATCGCGGGACGGCGAGTCCGGAGTTTACGGCGATGCGAGCCCGGCTCCAAACCGGCGCCCCCGCCGCCGGCTCGTCCCCGCGGATCGTCGTACGGCCGCGTCCGGTCGCCGACCCGAACCGGCTCGGCTAGACTTCCCGGTCACCGGAATCTCCATGGGAATCGCCATGTTCCTGCGCCTGCCGTCGCCGGCCCCGCGACTTGCAGTCGTTCTCGTCGTCGTCGCGATGTCGGTCACGACCGGTCCCGCAGCGCGTGCGCAGCCGGCCCCAGCCCGCCCCGGCGCCGTCGTCGGCGGTCCCGGTCGAGCCGTTCTTCAAGCATCCGGACTACCGGTCGCTCAAGCTGTCGCCGTCGGGTCGCTACCTGGGCGGCCTCGTGCCGGTGAAAGGGCGCGTTCATCTCGCCGTGCTCGACCTCGACCGGAAGACGAGCCAGGTGGTCGCCGGCGTGGACAGTCGCGACATCTCGACTTTCGAGTGGGCCAGCGACGGTCGCCTCGTGTTCTCGGTGATGGACTTCCAGGCCGGTCTGGGCGAGCAGCGCGGCGGCGGGCTGTTCGCCGTCAATCGCGACGGCGCCGATTACCGCGTGCTGGCACCGACCGCGCGCTCGCAGGAGCGCAGCGGCCAGACCGTCTACCGCTACACGGCGCTGATGGCGGTGCTGCGCGACGGCAGCGACGACGTGCTGGTGCTGGCGAACGACAACAACGAACGCTATCCGGACGTCTACCGGATGGACACGCGGACGGGGCGCCGGACGCTGAAGAGCGCCGGCAAGCCGGGCGACGTCGTCAGCTGGGTCGCCGACCGCAACGGCGCGGTGCGCGCGGCGGTGAGCCAGGAGAAGGGAACCACGTCGCGCGTCTGGTGGCGACCGGCCGAGTCGGCGCGAATGGCAGCTGCTCGGCGAGTTCGGCCTCGCCGGCGAGAGCATCGCTCCGGTGGGCTTCGACGGCGACGGCACGCTGATCGTCGCCGCGAACACGGGTCGCGACACGATGGCGCTGTACCGCTGGGACGTCGCCAGGCGCGAGCCGGGCGAACTGCTCGCGGCGCATCCGCAGGTGGATCTCACGAGCGGCCTGCTGTACGACCGGCGCAAAGGCCGGATCGTCGGCGTCGCCTACGACGGCATGAAGCCGGGCGTCGCCTGGTTCGACGACGACTGGGCGCGGCTGCAGGCGACGGTCGACGCGGCGCTGCCGGGCCGGATGAACCTGCTCTCCCGCGGCACCGAGGCCGAACGCCTGCTCGTATTTTCCTATTCGGACACCGATCCCGGCTCGTACTACCTGCTCGACCCCGCCGCGCGCAAGCTGGAGTTCGTCGCCGCGACGCATCGCGACGTCAAGCCCGACGCGATGCCGGCGCGGCAGCCGCTGCGCTACAAGGCGCGCGACGGGCTCGAGATTCCCGCGTACCTGACGCTGCCCAAGGGCCGCGAGGCGAAGAACCTGCCGCTGATCATGTACGTGCACGGGGGGCCGTGGGTTCGCGGCGCCTCCTGGCAGTGGCGCGACGAGGCGGCCTACCTCGCGACGCTGGGCTACGCGGTGCTCGAACCCGCGTTTCGCGGCAGCACGGGCTGGGGCCGCAAGCTGTTCGAGGCCGGCTGGAAGCAGTGGGGGCTCGCGATGCAGGACGACCTCGACGACGGCATGGACCACCTCGCGAAGCAGGGGACGATCGATCCGAAGCGCGCGTGCATCGTCGGCGCATCGTACGGCGGGTACGCGGTGATGATGGGGCTCGCCCGCAATCCGGAGCGCTGGCGCTGCGGCGTCAATTACGTCGGCGTCACCGACATCAACCTGATGTTCGACGTGACCTGGAGCGACTCGTTCAACTCGGACTTCATCCGCTATTCGGCGAAGGAGCTGATCGGCGACCAGGACAAGGACGCGGCGCAGCTCAAGGCGACGTCTCCGCTGGAGCAGGCGGCGAGGATCAGGGCGCCGGTGCTGATGGCCTACGGCGGCCAGGACCACCGGGTGCCGGTGGTGCACGGCGAACGCATGCGCGACGCGCTGAAGAAGAACGGCACGCCGGTCGAATGGATCGTCTACGGCGACGAGGGACACGGCTTCCTGGTCGAGGGCACCCGATTCGACTTCTACCGGCGCGTTGGCCGCGTTCCTCGGCGAGCAGCTCGGCGTGCCGCCGAAGTGACCACGGGGCGGCGCGCGACCTCGCCGCGCGCGGTCAGCGCATCGTCCGGCGGTAGTAGATGCCGATGCCGCTGACCGTGCCGGCTTCCGCGCGCAGCGTCAGGTTGCGCGACAGCGTGTACTCGAGCCGCAGCGCGTTGGTGGCGACCGTCAGCCCCTGCTCGTAGACCAGCGCCATCCGGTCGGTCAATCGCTTGCCGAACGACACGACCTGGCCCGGCGCGCCGTCGGGGCCGGCGGCGCCGCCGGATCCGAACGATATGTCGTCGAGCCCCAGCGACTGCGCGAACGTCGACGTCAGCGGCCGCTGGCCCCGGCCGAGCAGCGCCGCCGACGCGGCCTGCAGCGCCGCGATGTCGGTGCGCGACGCGCGGTCGAGTCCCTGTCCCGTCACCAGGTAGGCGAGCGTCTCGCCGTCGGACAGCGGCGGATTCGACGTCAGCGTCAACTGCGGCACGCGGGCGGTCCCGCTCAGCCGGACGCCCGCGTCGACCTGCGGCGTCCGGCGGACCGCGACGATGTCGAGCGCCGGATTGTCGAGCGGGCCGTCGAAGATCAGGACGCCGCGGTCGATGACGAGCTTCTGTCCGTACGCGAAATAGGTGCCGCGCTCGGCGCGGATGGTGCCCCGTCCATGCAGCGCGCCGCGCTCGGTGGTCTGCACCTTCAGGCGCCCCTTCAGCGTCGTCTCGAGTCCCTCGCCGCGGAAGGTCAGCGCGTTGCCGAGATCGAGGTCGAGGTCGAGCGCGAGCGGGGTGTCCCCGACGCCGGTCTCGCGCGCGGCAGGCGGGGGCGGCCGTCCCTTCACGATCACGTCGTCGGCGAGCCGGCCGACGGGGGTCGAGACGTATTCGATGTGCCCCGACTCGGCCTTGACGCTTCCGGCGAGCCGGAGCTTGCCGCCGGAGGCGGCGAGCGTGCCGGAACCGTTGACGACGAGCCTGAGGTCCGGTCGATTGAACAGGCGGAAATTCTGTGCCTGCCACGCGAGCTGCGTGGCGGAATCCTCGGCCGCGCCGGGGCGCCGGAGGCGGCCGACCGTGCCCTTCGCGACGAAGCGTCCGTCGCCCGCGTTCAGCGACAGCTCTTCCAGCGCCAGCACGCCGTCGGTGAGCCGGGCGGCCAGCCGGCCGCCGGTGAGATGGATGCCCCATTGCGGCACGTCGATGCGCAGCGAATCGCCGCTGATCGTCCCGGTCAGCGGCAGGCTGGCGAGCGTGCCCCGGCCGGTGAGGTCGACCGCCGCGGTGCCGGCCACCGCGCCGCTGGTGCCGAGCCAGGCCTGCAGCGGCGCGAGCGACGGCATCCGCGCCCGCGCGGCGACCGCCACCGGGGCATCGCGCGAGAGCGCACCTTCGGCGGTGGCGCCGACGTCGGCGGTGATCTCGCCGTCGCCCGCGCGCGTCGCGCGCCAGCGCGCGGTGGCGGCGAGCGCATCGTCGGTGAATCGCCCCTCGGCCACCAGTTCGGTCAGGCCGAAGGCGATCTCGTCGCGGATGGGCCCGTCGTGCTCGACGGCGTAGAGGTCGCCGCGTTCGCGCTGGATGACGATCGTGCCATTCAGCTTCGGGTTCGCCTCGAGCGACCATCGGCCGCCCAGCCGCAGCGTGGACTCCAGCGGAAACTGCACGCCCATCGCGGTCGCGATCCCCGCGACGGGCACCGCGGTGAAGCGGCCGCGCGAGGTCGAGGCGGCCATGATCCCAGCGGAAGTCGTCGAGCTCGATCCGCGACTCGCGCCCCTCGAGCCGCGCCTCGCCGAGCGCGACGCGACCCGGCGCGACCTCGAGCGCTGCGGGAGCGGTGAGGCGAAGCGGCCAGATGCCGCGGTTCTCGAACGCGCGGAGCGCGCCGCGCCACGTGGCGCCTGCGGCCGGCGCGGTGTCGACGCCCCCTGCCAGCTCGACGTTCGCGTCGACTTCCCCGCCCTTGACCGCGACGTTGACACGGTGCGCGGCGAGCGTGCCGGTCGCCGTGGCCGTGACGTCGTGCGAATTGCCGGCGCCCACCGTCAGCCGCTTCGCGTCGACCGCAATCTCCATCGGCCGCGCCGACGCCGCCGCGCCATCGCGCCCCGGCGCCGCCTTCGCCGTGACCGTCAGCCGGGCGACGGAGACCGCGCCGACGCCGAGTCCGGTCGCCGTCGCTTCCAGGTCGCCGCCCGGGGCGCCCGGGAGCCCGACGATGGTGCCGTGGCCGGCGAGCGCGCCGGCGAGCGGCGGCGTGCCGCCGGGCAGGAACGGCGCGAGCTCGGCCAGCGCATCCGCGGCGACGGTCCATGCGAGACGAGCCTCCGGGCCGCCGGCATCACCGCGCAGCGTGACGCGATTCCTGCCGGCGACGAGGTCGGCGTCGATGCCGGTGGCGCGCGTGGGGGTCAGCGCGGCGCGCGCGCGTCCGTGCACGCGGACGCCCAGCAGCTTGCTGCCTTCGGCGAGCTTGACGCTGCCGTCGACCTCCCAGGCGGGGGCCAGCGTGCCGCGTGCCTCGACGGTGCCGTCGAGGGACGCCTTCGGGTACGCGCCGAATCGCGACGGATCGAACCTCGCGGTCGTCCCCGCGAAAGCGAAGGCGCGCCGACCGGCGAACTCGTAGCGACCGCTGCCGGTCAGCGTGCCGCCGCCCGCGCTCGCCCTGAGTCGCGTGACGTCGAGGCGCCCGTCCGCAATCTCGCGCGGCGAACTCGGCGGCGAGATCGCCGTCGGTGATCCTGGCCTCGACCTGCTGCACGTCGCCGTCGACCCGCAGCGTCACCCGGCCGCCCAGCCGCGTCGGCACCAGCGCCGCGTGCACCTGCGCGAGGTCGATGCGGGCGAGCGCGAGTTCGAGCGAGGTGCGGCCGGCGCCGGCACCGGCGATCGCCGACGGTCCCGCGTCCGGTGGCAACGCCGCCGCTCGTCAGTTCCAGCCGCAGGTCGTCGAGCACCAGCGCGTCGCCGTCGCGACGAAAGCGCGCGCTGCCGGCGTGACCGGCAGCCGCGATTCGTCCAGGCGTCCCGGCGAGGCGGTTGTCGACGCTGACGGTCCCCGTCAGCGCGTCGGCCGGGGCGACCAGGTCGAATCGCCGCGGCGAGCGACGTGTGCGGGGCATCGGCGAAGAACGTGGCGAGATCGAGCTCGGCGAGGGTCACGCGGGCCGGACCGAGCGCGTGCTCGGCGAAAGGCGTCACCTTGCCGGACACGACGAGCTGCGCATCGCGCAGCGAGCCGTTCGCGCTGACTGCGATGTCGGGCAGCGTGCCGCCGAAGCTTGCGTCGGCTCTGACGTCCAGCCAGGTCGCCGTCGCCGGTGAAAGTCGCGACGCCCGCAGAGCGCGAACGGCGCCGCGCTCGCCAGCGTGACGTTCCCCTCCAGCGTGCCGAAGTCGTGCGCGAAGCGCAGCGAACGGATGGAGTGCTCCGCGGCGCCGCCGGCGTAGCCGAACGTCAGCCCGACGACGCGCCCCTGCTGCGGGCCGATGCGCCACGCGAGTTCCCCGACCGCGACGCCGTCGATCGACACCTCGAGCGGCAGCGCCAGCGAGGCGGGCGGGGCGGTGGCGCCGCTCGACGGCTTCATCTCGATCGCGATGTGCCGGGCGCCGAGTCCGCGGATCGCGACCCGGCGCGACCACAGCGCCAGCGGACTCCATTCGATCGCCACGTCGGTCGCGACGACGGTCGCCTCCGGACCGCGCCAGGCGAGTTCGCGCGCGCGGATCGTGCCGATCAGCGAACCCTCGACACCGTCGACGGTCAGTCGTCCGGCGCTCGCCGCGACGACTTCGGCGACGACGAGCCGCAGGCCGGGCTCCGAGGCGAGGAACAGCGCGCCGGTGCCGAAGGCCACCAGCACGGCGACGGCGCCGGCGAGCACCGCACGCAGCAGCCACCGGCGGCGCGGCCGGGGCGCGGGCGCCGCCGCGGATTCGTCGCTCGACGGCGGCGGGCGGGCGGCTCCGGTCGCGGCCATCAGAACGAGAGTCCCACCGAAAGATGCATGCGCACCGCATGCGTTTGTTCGCCGTACGCCATGTCGAGCCGGAAAGGGCCGATGGGGGTGCGCAGGCGCAGCCCGACCCCGGCGCCGATACACCGGCGACAGGTCCGTCACCGAATCGGCGGCGTTGCCCGCGTCGACGAACGCCGCGAGTCCCCAGGAATCGCCCATCCAGCGGATCACCTCGACGTTGCCGAACGCGTAGTACCGTCCCCCGACGGTCGCGCTGCCGTCCTGGACGCCCAGACTCTCGAACGCGTAGCCCCGCACCGTCGTGTCGCCGCCGGTGCGGAACAGGAACAGCGACGGAATGCCGTCGCGGCTGTCGGCGATCACGGCACCCGCTTCGGCGCGCAGCACCAGCGCGTACTGCGTGCCCAGGGGCACCCACGCGCTTGCCTTGCCGACGACCCGGCCGAAGGAACGCGTCGAAGCACCGGGAATGCCGCCGCCGATCTCGACCTCGCCCATCCATCCGCGGCTCGGCGCGAGCAGCTGGTCGACGCGGCGGCGGGTCCACCCGCCGTGGAGGTAGAGCGCGTGCGACGAGGTCACCTCGGCGTCCTGCGGCCGCTGCTGATCGTTGAAGTATCCGATGCCGAAGCTCGGCGTGTCGCGCTCGTCGACGCCGCGGCGAACGACGCCGACTCCCACGGTCTCGGTGACGAGGTTCTCGATGTCGGTGCTGGTGTACCCCGCGGCGTACGTGTCGAGCCAGCCGCCCTCGCTGGGGGGGCGCGTGAACCGCAGCGACAGCGAGGAGATCTTCGTCTCCAGCCTGCCGTCGACCAGCATCTGCGTGCCGCGGTCGTCGACGTTGACGTCGGAGTAGGTGGCGTTCGCGCGGAACTTGGTGTCGGTCGAATAGCCGAGGCCGACTTCGACGCGGCGCGTCGGTCCCTCGATGACGGCGACGTTGACCGTCGCGTCCTCGTGCTGTTCGGGGTCGGCGTCGATCTCGGCGCGCACGCTGGAGAAGTACCCGGACCGCGTGAGCCTGCGCGTGAACGTCTCGAGCGCTTCGGTCGAATACGGGTCGCCCGGACGCAGCGTGCTGAAGTTGCGCACCATCGACGGCGGATAGAGCGAGAGGCCGCGGATGTCGAGCTCGCCGAAGCGGAACGCCGGTCCGCTGGCGAACTCGATGCTCAGGTCGGCGGTGGCGGTTTCGGGGTCGACGAGCGCCTGGCTGCTCGCAATCGTCGCCGCGGCGTACGGGCTCGCCGTGAGCGTCGACAGCGACCTCGACTTCGCGTCGGCCCAGGCGTCCTGGCGGAAGACTTCGCCGCGCTGCAGCGGCCATTCGACCTGAACCCGGGCCACCGTCGCGACCCCGACCGGGACGTCGGTGGCGGCCGGGCCGGTGACGGTCACCCGGACCGAGTCGACGGTCGTGGGCCGGCCGGGGTCGACCCGCAGCGTGACGGTCATCGGATCGCCCGAGCGGTCGACGGTGACCGCGGCCGCGGCCGCAAAGTAGCCCCGGGAAGCGGCGGCCTCGCGCGCCTGCGCCAGCGCCTCGCGCGCGAGGCGGTCGAGCAGGTCGTCGGTCATCGAGTCGAACGACTGCCAGCGGACGAGATCGACCGCCCGCTCGAGCAACGGGACGAGCGCGTCCGGCGCGTCGATGACGACGCGGTAGCGAAGGCTGTTGCCCGGGGCCGGCGCGGAAACGACGGGCGGTGCGCGTGCCGCCGCGTCGTCCGCGCCCGGGAGGTCGGCGCTCCGGCTAGGGGGCGCGACGCTCGCGGTGATCGCCGCCAGCGTCAGCAGCCAGCAAGCCCGGAACAGCGGCGGAGTCGCACGGGGACGCGCAGGCAGCATTGTTGTCGTTCGTCGAGGCGTCCCGCGCCGGGCCTTCCCAGTTCGAGTATGGCCACACTGGCGGATCCCAGCGCAGCGGCGCGTCCTTGCAGGAGTTGATAGCTGGTCGGCGGAAGTTCCGCGGCGCGGTACCGGGGTCCGTAGGTCTCCCACGGACCGGGCGGATTCGGGCCGCCGAACCAGAGGAACTGGCCGGGATAGACGGTGTAGGTGGGGCCGACCGACGGGGTGGCGCAGCCGGCGATCGTCGCAAGTGCGGCGACGGCGAGCAGCGTGGCAACGTGGCGCATCGGGAACCTCGCAGAAGGATCAGAACCGACTGGACAGTGTAAGCCCGATCGCGGGCGCTGTCTTGTACTCGTCGTTGGCAAGGTCGTTGCCGTCCTTGTCCATGACGGTCAGCTTGCCCCCGGTGGCGACGCCGGCGTAGAAGTCGAACCTCGACGACTCGCCGAACTTCCGCCCGATGCGGGCGAACAGCGGGATCGACGTCGACTCGCCGATGCCGTCGGGGTAGGGCCCGTCGCTCTTCAGCCGGAAGCGGTACGTCCGGTACGCGCCGCCGCCCGCCGCCTCCCAGTTGTCGTCGATGGCGTAGGCGAGTTCGATGCCGGCGCCGCCCGAGGGACCCGCCGGCAGCGGATTGGTCAGCCGCAGCTTCTCGGTCAGCTGCCAGTTCACGATGAGGAACGGGAACACCTTGGTTTCCTCGATCTGGCGGAACACGCCGACGCCGACCCCCAGCATCTTGCCCGGCCCGAATACCTTCAGTGCCGTCATCACGGCGCCGACGCTGATCGCGTCGCCGGCGTTGGCGCCGGACTCGAATCCCCATTCGATCGACGGCGCGAGGCTGAAAACGAGGCCGTCGTCCGACGCGTACCTGACGTTGACCCCGACATTCGGGCGGTTGAGCTTGCCCCACGGCGCGCCGGCCGGGAACGCGGTCAGCTGGTCGCTGAAATTCCACTCCTCGTAGTCGTAGCGCGCCGTCAATCCGGCCGACCACTGCGGCGTGAACTGGCGCGAAACGCTGCCGGAGAGGATGCCGCCGCCCCAGTGGAATTCGCCGCCGCGGTCGAGGTCGGTGTCGAACTGCGTGACCCCGGTGATCGACGCGCTCGACGTCACCGTCCCGGGCGCCGACTGCGCGAGGGTGTGCGGCGCCGCGAAGGCGGCCGTGGCTGCAAGCGCGGCAAGGGCGGGGCGGAACGGGACCATCGGCAACTCCAGAGGGTGGCGGGACGCGACGGGAAGCGGCCCCGCCGCCTCCATGGATACTCCGCCCGGCGTGGAAGCTCGAATCCCGAGCCCGACTCCGACGCGGCAAACCGCCGATTATAGTCCAGCAACCCCCGCCACCGGCCCCCCCGGCCCCCGTACGGAGCGGGCCCCGCCGCCCGTCGCCGGCGGTCGTCCGGCCATTCCGCCGGCATGAAGCGCCTGCCCGGCGGGGTCAAAGCCCGGGGAGTGCCCGCGACGCACCATTTCTGCCCGTTTCCGACGTCGACTGCGCATTCGAGGGCGCGCGGGGGTTCATGGAAAGCGGTACCTTGCCGCGGCCGGCCGAATGGGTCGAACGATCGTACGCCGGAGACCCGCCGCGACACCGTCTTCTACGACATCACTTTCGAAACACTCGCTAAGTCCATGTTTAATAGCAATATCGTATTTGTATGCAACACTCGCGCTAAGTCGTTGTTCGCAAACCGGAAAGCGGTTGACCGACGGGATTTCTTCCCCTATAGTGCGGCCAAGTGGGGAAAAGTGGGGTGAAGTGGGGCTCTCGGACCCGGCGGGCGGGTCCGGCGACCGAGGGCGACCTCGGCGCGTGAATGAGCGCTCACCTCCCATTCGGCAGGAGGGGCGGGCGGTGGTCGAGGGCGGGGCTTTTCCGGCGGGCGGCACGACGTTCTTTCGGGGCGTGACGCATCTCGCGCTCGACGCGAAGGGTCGACTCGCGATCCCCGCCAGGCATCGCACGGCGCTCGCCGGCGCCGACGGCCTCACGCCGCTGGTCGTCACCGCCGACCCGTCCCGTTGTCTCCTCGTCTACCCGCGCGCCGCCTGGGAGCCGATCCAGGCGCGCCTGATGGCGCTGTCCTCGTTCGACGAGCGCATCCGCGGCCTGCAGCGCCTGCTGGTCGGCCACGCCGACGACGTCGAGATGGACTCCGCCGGCCGCATCCTCGTACCTCCTGCGCTGCGCGCGTACGCGGACCTCGGACACAAGACAGTCCTCGTCGGCCAGGGCAACAAACTCGAACTTTGGGACGAGACGAAGTGGCTCGGCGAGACCGCGCGCGCCGTCACGTTCCCGGCCGGCGGCCTGCCGCCCGAACTCGACGGCTTCTCGCTTTGAATGGCGGCCACGTTCCCGTCCTGCCTGCCGAAGCGCTCGCCGCGCTCTCCGTTCGTCCCGACGGCACCTACGTCGACGGCACGTTCGGCCGCGGCGGCCACAGCCGCGCGATCCTCGCCGCGCTGGGCCCCGCCGGCAGGCTCGTCGCGCTCGACCGCGATCCGGCCGCCGCAGACAGCGCGCGCGCGATCGACGACCCGCGCTTCGCGTTCCGCCGCGCCTGGTTCTCCGAGCTGCCGGCGGTGCTCGACGCCATGGACATCGCGCGCGTCGACGGCGCGCTGCTCGATCTCGGGGTGTCCTCGCCGCAGCTCGACGATCCCGAGCGCGGCTTTTCGCTCCGCGGCGACGGCCCGCTCGACATGCGGATGGATCCTGCCCGCGGCGAATCGGCCGCGGATTTCCTCGCGCGCACCGACGCGCGCGAACTGACGGAGGTGCTGCGCGACTATGGTGAAGAACGGTTTGCTCAATCGATTGCAAGAGCGATTGTTGCGGCTCGCGCGGTCGCACCCGTCGTCCGCACGCGGCAGCTGGCCGCGATCGTTTCCCAAGCCGTCGGCGCGCGCACGCGGGGTGATTGGGGTCAGGATCCGGCCACGCGGACCTTCCAGGCTCTTAGGATTTTCGTCAATCGCGAGCTCGCGGAGCTCGCGCTGACGCTGCCGCGGATCGTGATGCGCCTCGCTCCCGGCGGCCGGCTCGCGGTGATCAGCTTCCACTCGCTGGAGGACCGCATCGTCAAGCGCTTCATCGCGCGCGCCGTGCATCCTTTCGGCGGCGACACCGCGCTCGAGCGGCTGCCGCTGCCGGCGTCGTCGCTGCCGGGAACGCCACTGGTCGCGATCGGCCGCGCGATCCGAGCCGGCGACGCCGAGCTCGCCGTCAATCCGCGCGCCCGCAGCGCGACGCTGCGCGCGGCCGAGCGCACCGCGCATCCGGTGCCGGCGTGGCTCGTCGCCGAGGCTGCGGCCTGAAGCCATGGCGCGCGTCAACTTCATCCTGCTCGCGCTGCTCGTCGTGTGCGCCCTGTCGCTGGTGACCTCGCGCCACCACGCGCGCAAGCTCACCGCGGAGCTCGAGCGCGAGCAGCAGCGCTCGCGTCAGCTCGAGGTCGAGTACGGCCAGCTGTCGATCGAGCAGTCGACGTGGGCGACGCCGGCGCGGGTCGAGAAGATCGCGCGCGAGCAGCTGGGCATGCAGCTGCCGGGGCCCGGCCGCGTCGAGATCGTGGGCGGGGGGCGCGCGCCGTGAGGGCCGTCACGCTGCCCCGGCCGCGCGTTGGCGCGAAGCTGCCGGCGCCGGATTCCGCGCTTCCGCGGATGCGCTCGCCGCTGGTGTTCGGCGCGCTCGCGCTGTTGTTCGCCGCACTGGCGGTGCGCTCGCTCTACCTGCAGGGAATCGACAACGAGTTCCTGCAGGAGCAGGGCAGCGCGCGTTCCAGCCGCGAGATCGAATTGCCCGCGCACCGCGGCCGCATCGTCGACCGGTACGGCGAGGCGCTCGCGGTGTCGACGCCGATGAAGTCGGTGTGGGCGTTTCCGGCGAAGGTCGAGGCGAACCCCGCACAGGTCACGGCGCTGGCCAGGCTGCTCGAGACCACTCCGGCGAAGCTCGGGGCGAAGCTGGGGTCGGGCGACGACTTCGTGTACCTCGCGCGCCAGTTGCCGCCCGAAGTCGCCGATCGCGTGGCGGCGCTGCGGATCAAGGGCATCCACGACCAGAACGAATACCGCCGGTTCTATCCGGCCGCGGAAACCACGAGCCATATCCTCGGCTTCACCGGCGACGGCGACGTCGGGCAGGAGGGCCTCGAACTCGCGCAGCAGGCGTGGCTGGCCGGGCGCCCCGGCAGCCGGCGGGTCGTCATCAACCGCCGCGGCGACGTCGTCGAGGACGTCGAGTCGATCCGTGCGCCGCAGGCCGGGCGCGACCTCGCGTTGGCGCTCGACTCGCGGCTGCAGTACCTCGCCTTCCGCGAGCTGAAGGCCGCGATCGAGCTCAACAAGGCAAAGGCCGGCGGCATCGTCGTCATCGACGCGGCCTCGGGCGAGATCCTCGCCCTGGCCAACTGGCCGACGTACAACCCGAACGCGCGCAACAAGGTGGCGCGCGAGAAGATGCGCAATCGTGCGCTGACCGATGTGTTCGAGCCGGGCTCGACGATGAAGCCGTTCACCATCGCCGCCGCAATCGAGGCCGGCACGGTCACGCCGGCCACCGTGATCCAGACCGGCGGCGGCGCATTCACGATCGGCCCCAACACCATTCACGACGCGCACCCGGGCGGCGCGCTGACGGTCGAGCAGGTGATCCAGAAGTCGTCGAACATCGGCGCCGCGAAGATCGCGCTCGGGCTGCGCCCGGACACCATGTGGAAGACGCTCGCGGGCGCCGGCTTCGGCACGCCGCCGGCGACCGGCTTTCCGGGGGAGGTGTCGGGGCGGCTGCGGTCGGCGAAGACCTGGAAGCCGATCGAGCAGGCGACGATGGCGTACGGCCATGGCCTGTCGGTGAATCTCGTCCAGCTGGCGCGCGCCTACACGGTGTTCGCGACCGACGGCGAGTTGAAACCTGCGACACTGTTCAAGACCGCGGGGCCGACGGCCGGCCGGCCGGTGCTCACGCCGGAAACCGCGCAGGCGGTGCGCCGGATGCTCGAGCTCGCCGTGCTGCCCGGCGGCACCGCGCCAAGGGCGCAGATCGCCGGCTATCGCGTCGCCGGCAAGACCGGGACCGCGCACAAGCTCGAGGGGCGCGGCTACACCAACAAGTACGTGTCGTCGTTCGTGGGCTTCGCGCCCGCATCGAAGCCGCGCCTCGTCGTTGCGGTGATGATCGACGAACCTGCGGCCGGACAGTATTACGGCGGCGCCGTCGCCGCACCGGTGTTCTCCGCGGTGACCGGCGGCGCACTGCGCCTGCTCGGCGTCCCCACCGACGCGCCGGTCGGCAACGTCGTGCTGCCCCCTGAGGGCGTCGAGATCCGGGAGGAGACATGAACCTTCCGCTCGCCGACCGCGACGTCATCGACCTGTTCGCCAGGCTGAAGGCCGCGCCGCGCGGCATCACCTCCGACAGCCGGATGGTGGCCCCCGGCGACGCCTTCGCCGCCTTCCCGGGGTCGAGGGCCGACGGCCGGGCGTTCATCGCCGACGCCATCGCGCGCGGCGCAGGCGCCGTCCTGTGGGACACCGACCGTTTCGCCTGGAAGTCGGAATGGCAGGTTCCCAATGTCGGCGTGCCGGATCTCAAGCTCGCGCTCGGGGCGCTGGCCGATTTCATCTACGGCCATCCGTCGCAGGACCTGTGGGTCACCGGCGTCACCGGGACCAACGGCAAGACGTCGTGCTCGCAGTGGATCGCCGAGGCGTTCGAAGCCTGCGGCCGGCGGTCGGCCGTGCTGGGCACGCTCGGCAACGGGATGGTCGGCCGGCTCGAGCCGTCGGCCAACACGACGCCGGACGCCGCGGTGCTGCATCGGACCCTTGCCGCGCTGAAGGCCGAGGGCGCCCGAACGGTGGCGATGGAGGTCTCGTCGATCGGCCTCGACCAGGGCCGCGTGAACGCGGTCGCGTTCGACGTCGCGCTGTTCACCAACCTGTCGCGCGATCACCTCGACTACCACGGCACGATGGCGGCATACGGCGCCGCGAAGGCGCGGCTTTTCCGCTGGCCGTCGCTCGCCACCGCGGTGATCAACGTCGACGATGCGTTCGGCCAGGGCCTGATCGACGACGCGCGCGGCCGCGGACGCAGGGTGCTGACCTACGGCCTCGCCAGCGCCGACATCGCCGGCATCGCCGTGACGGCGACGCCGGGCGGACTCGCGCTGACGGCGGTGACGCCGTGGGGCCGCGTCGACATCGAGACGCGGCTCGCCGGCGGATTCAACGCCTGCAACCTGCTGGGCGTGCTGGGCGTGCTGCTGGCGAGCGACGTGCCGCTCGTCGACGCGGCGGCGGCGCTCGCCGGCGTGACGCCGCCGCCGGGCCGGATGCAGCGCTTCGGCGGCGACGGCGCGCCGCTGGTCGTCGTCGACTACGCGCACTCCCCCGACGCGCTGGAGAAGGTGCTGCTGGCGCTGAAGCCCGCGGTGGCCGACGGCGGCAGCCTGGTGTGCGTGTTCGGCTGCGGCGGCGACCGCGATCCGGGCAAGCGGCCGGAAATGGGACGCGTCGCGGCGTCGCTCGCGACGCGGATCGTCGTCACCAGCGACAACCCGCGCAGCGAGGAACCGGGAGTGATCGCCCAGGGCGTGATGCGCGGCCTGGCCGAAGCGGGCTTCCGCCGCTACCACGTCGAGCTCGACCGCGCGAAGGCGATCCAGGGCGCGGTGGCCGGGGCCCGCTGGGGCGACGTGGTGCTGATCGCGGGCAAGGGGCACGAGGACTACCAGGAGGCCGGCGGCGTGCGCACGCCGTTCTCCGATGCGCGTGAAGTCGAGGCGGCGCTGGCGGCGATGGAACGGCCATGATGGACACCGCCGCCGCAGCGCGCATCCTCGGCGCCCGCCTGGTCGGCGCGAGCGTGCCGTTCGCGCGCGTGACGACCGACTCCCGCATGCTGCAGCGCGGCGATCTCTTCGTCGCGCTCGCGGGCGAACGCTTCGACGGCCACGACTTCGTCGCCACGGCCTTCGAGCGCGGCGCGGCGGCGGCGCTGGTCGCCGAAGCGCGCGCGGACGCGATCGCGGGCAATCTCGTCGTCGTCGCCGACCCGCTGGCGGCGCTGGCCCGGCTCGCCGCGCACTGGCGGCGGCAGTTCCCGCTCCCGGTGGCGGTCGTCGTCGGCAGCAACGGCAAGACGACGGTCAAGGAGATGCTGGCCGCGATACTGCGCGCGGCGTTCGGCGACGACGCGGTGCACGCGACGCAGGGCAACCTCAACAATTCGATCGGGCTGCCGCTCACCGTGCTGGGACTGCGCGCGCAGCACCGCGCCGCGGTGATCGAGCTGGGAATGAATCACGCCGGCGAGACGGCGACGCTGGCGGACGTCGCCCAGCCCACGGTCGCGGTCATCAACAACGCGCAGCGCGAACACCAGGAGTTCATGCGGACGGTCGCCGACGTGGCCGTCGAGCACGCGGCGCTGGCGCGCGCGCTGCCCGCCGGCGGCGTGGCCGTCATCAACGCCGACGACGCTTTCGTCGGCGTCTGGCGCGACGCGGTTGCGCCGGGCGCGGCGGCCGTCGAGTTCGCGCTCGACCATCCGGCCGCGGTGCGCGGCCGCTACACCGCGGCGTCCGGAGCCCTCGATCTCGCCACGCCGGCGGGAGACTTCACCGTCCGGCTGCGGCACCCGGGGCCGTCACAACGCGGCCAACGCGCTCGCGGCGGCGACCGCGGCGCTGGCGATGGACGTGCCGGTCGCCGCCGTGGCGCGCGGCCTCGAGGCGTTCCGCCCGGTTGCGGGACGCCTGGTCGCGCTGACCGGTTCGAGCGGCGCCGCCGTCATCGACGACACGTACAACGCCAATCCGGATTCGGTGCGCGCGGCGATCGACGTCCTCGCCGCGGCGCCGTCGCCGCGCTGGCTGGTGCTGGGCGACATGGGCGAAGTGGGGGCCCAGGGACCCGGCTTCCACCGCGAGGCCGGGGCGTATGCACGCGAGACCGGCGTCGACAAGCTGTACGCGGTCGGCACGCTCGCCGCCGAGGCGGCGGAGGAGTTCGGTCGCGCCGCGCGTCACTTCGGGTCCGTCGAGGAGTTGACGGCGCAGCTCGTCGCCGATGCGGCGGCGTCGGCCGGCGCCGGGACCACGATCCTGGTCAAGGGCTCGCGCTTCATGCGGATGGAGCGCGTGGTGAGTGCGCTGATCGGCGCGCCGGCGGCGGCGGGAGTGCACTGATGCTGCTCTGGCTCGCCGAGTTCCTCGCCCGCGACGTCCGCGCGTTCAACGTCTTTTCCTACCTGACGCTGCGCGCGGTGCTGGCCTGCATGACCGCACTGGTGATCTCGTTCGTGATCGGCCCGCGGATGATCGCGTGGCTCTCGCGGATGAAGATCGGCCAGTCGGTGCGCGACGACGGCCCGCAGACGCACCTGGTCAAGGCGGGCACGCCGACGATGGGCGGCGCGCTGATCCTGGTGTCGATCATCGTCACGACGCTGCTGTGGGGCGACCTCGAGAACCGATTCGTCTGGATCGTCCTGCTCGTGACCGTCGGCTTCGGTGCCGTCGGCTGGGTCGACGACTGGCGCAAGGTCGTCCACCGGAATCCGAAGGGACTGTCGGCGCGGGCGAAGCTGTTCTGGCAGTCGCTGATCGGCCTGGTCGCGGCGGTGTGGCTCGCGTTCGCGGTGTCGGCCCCCGACAACGCGCAGTTCGCGCGACTGCTGCTGGCGTGGGTGCAAAGCGGCTTCAACGTCGACCTGTCGCCGAAGGCGGACCTCATCGTGCCGCTGTTCAAGTCGATCACCTACCCGCTGGGCGTGTGGGGCTTCATCGCGCTCACGTACTTCGTCATCGTCGGCACCAGCAACGCGGTCAACCTCACCGACGGACTCGACGGGCTGGCGATCATGCCGACGGTGATGATCGGCGCGGCGCTCGGCGTGTTCGCCTACGTTTCCGGCAACGCGATCTTCGCCAAGTACCTGCAGTTCCCGTACATCCCGGGCGCCGGCGAGGTGGGGGTGATCTGCGGCGCGATCGCCGGGGCGGGCCTGGGCTTCCTCTGGTTCAACGCGTATCCGGCGGAGGTGTTCATGGGCGACGTCGGCGCGCTCGCCCTGGGCGCGGCGCTGGGGACGATCGCCGTCATCGTGCGGCAGGAGATCGTGCTTTTCATCATGGGCGGCGTGTTCGTCGTCGAGACGCTGTCGGTGATGATCCAGGTGGCGTCGTTCAAGCTGACCGGCCGCCGCGTGTTCCGGATGGCGCCGATCCACCATCACTACGAACTCAAGGGCTGGAAGGAGAACCAGGTCGTCGTCCGCTTCTGGATCATCACGATGCTGCTGGTGCTCGCCGGCCTGTCCACGCTGAAGCTGCGCTGATGACCGACTACAAGGGACGCCGCGCGGTGGTGCTGGGGTGCGGGCTCACGGGCCTCTCGCTCGCGCGCTTCCTCGCCGGTCGCGGCGCGACGGTGCGGGTGGCGGATACGCGGGACGCGCCGCCGCACGCCGACACGCTCGCGCGCGACCTGCCCGGCGTGCCGCTCGAGACCGGGCCGCTCTCGGCGTCGACCTTCGCCGGCGCCGACCTGATCGCGATCAGCCCCGGCGTCGCCAAGGACCAGCCGGCGGTCGCGGCGGCGGTGGCGGACGGCGCCGAGCTCGTCGGCGACATCGAGCTGTTCGCGCGGGAGCTGCCGCCCGGTCGCCGCGTGCTGGCGATCACCGGCACCAACGGCAAGTCGACGGTGACCGCGCTGACGGGCGCGCTGACTGCGGCGGCGGGCCTGTCGACGGTCGTCGCGGGCAACATCGGCGACGCCGTGCTCGACGTCCTGGCGCGGATCGAAGCCGGCTCGCCGTGGCCCGCCGTGTTCGTCCTCGAGCTCTCGTCGTATCAACTCGAAACGACGACGAGCCTGAAGCCGGTGGCCGCCACCGTCCTCAATCTCTCCGCCAATCACCTCGACCGCTATGCCGGCATCGTCGACTATGCGGCGGCCAAGGCGACGATCTTCACCCACGCCGACGTGCAGGTGCTCAACCGCGACGACGCGGTCGTTCGGCTGATGCGCCGACCGGGACACACGGCGCAGACCTTCGGCGTCGGCGTGCCGATGTCGGAGGAGGAGTGGGGACTGGTGCCGCGGGCCGACGGGGCCTGGCTCGCGCGCGGTGGCGCGCTGCTGATGCCGGCGGCGGACCTGGCGCTGGCCGGCCGCCACAACGCGCTGAACGCGCTGGCGGCGCTCGCGCTGACCTCCGCCGTCGCCAAGATCGACGCCGCGGTGCTCGAGGCGCTGGCGCGATTCACGGGCCTGCCGCACCGGATGCAGCGCGTTGCGCGCTCGGGTGGGGTCGAGTACGTCGACGATTCGAAGGGCACGACGGTCGCGGCCACGCTGGCGGCGCTCGAGGGCTCCACCGGCCGGGTCGTCCTGATCGCCGGCGGCGACGGCAAGGGCCAGTCGTTCGCGCCGCTCAGGGCCGCCGTCGACGCGCACTGCCGCGCGGTGCTGACCATCGGCCGCGACGCGCCGCTGCTCGAGCGGGCGCTCGAAGGGTCGCCGGCGCGCGTCGAGTCGGCCGGAACGCTCGACGCCGCGGTCGCGCGCGCGATCGGCGCTGGCGGAACCGGGTGACACGGTGCTGCTGAGCCCCGCGTGCGCGAGCCTCGACCAGTTCGCGAGCTTCGTCGCGCGCGGCGAGCGCTTCGCCGCGCTGGTCCGCGCGGCGACCGGCGAGACCGCCGATGCGTAAGGACATCGCCACGACCGCCACGCTGTCGCCGCTCGACGCGCTGCGCCGGATGCGCTCGCTGCCGGCGGCATCGCGCCACCCGCGGACGATGCTCGCCTACGACGTGTCGCTGGCGTGGACCGCGGCGCTGCTGCTGGCGCTGGGGCTGGTGATGGTCTACTCGTCGTCGATCGCGATGGCCGAGACCTCGCCGCACACCGGCTTCCGGACGTGGTACTTCCTCGTCCGCCACACGCTCTTCCTCGGAACCGGCCTCGTCCTCGCGTTCGTCGCCTTCCAGGTGCCGGTGAAAGGGATGGCAGCGCCTCGCGCCGTGGCTGTTCATCGGCGGCGCGGCGCTGCTGGTCGCGGTGCTGATCCCCGGCGTCGGTCGCTCGGTCAATGGCGCCCGCCGCTGGCTGCCGCTGGGCGTCGCGAACCTGCAGCCGTCCGAATTCATGAAGCTCGTGGTCGTGCTCTACGCGGCGAGCTACGCGGTCCGCAAGGCGGCGTTCCTGCATGCGCGCCAGCCGCTCAAGCACACGCTGCTGCGGGGGTTCCTGCCGCTGTTCGTCGTGACGACCGGGATCGGCGCGCTGCTGCTGCTCGAGCCCGACTTCGGCGCCTTCGTCGTCATCGTCGCGATCGCGTTCGGCATCCTGTTCCTCGGCGGGCTCGACTGGCGGCTCTTCCTCGGCCTGTCGCTGCTGCTGCCGGTCGCGCTGGGCGCCATCCTCGTCGCGGCGCCGTACCGCCTGCAGCGCCTGACTGCGTTCCTCGACCCGTGGTCGGACCCGTTCGGCAAGGGCTACCAGCTGTCGCATTCGCTGATCGCCTTCGGCCGCGGCGAGTGGCTCGGCGCCGGGCTCGGCGCGTCGGTGGAGAAGCTGCTCTACCTGCCCGAGGCGCACACCGACTTCCTGCTGGCGGTCATCGCCGAGGAACTGGGCCTCGTCGGCGTGCTCGCGGTGCTCGCGCTGTTCGTGTGGCTGCTGTTCCGCGCCTACGCGATCGGCCGCCAGGCGGCGCTGCTCAAGCGGCCGTTCGCCGCGCTGGTGGCGCAGGGAATCGGCCTGTGGATCGGCGTGCAGGCGTTCATCAACATCGGCGTCAACATGGGCGTGCTGCCGACCAAGGGGCTCACGCTGCCGCTGCTGTCTTTCGGCGGCTCGGGGATCGTCGCCAACTGCGTCGCGCTGGCGATCCTGCTGCGCGTCGACTTCGAGAATCGCCGGCTGCTGCGGGGGTTCCAGGAATGAGCGCCGGCGCGATGACGGTGATGATCACCACGGGGGGGACCGGCGGCCACATCTTCCCCGGGCTCGCCGTCGCGGGCGAGCTCGCCCGCCGGGGGCACTGCGTGTTCTGGCTGGGCACCCGCGACGGCATGGAGGCGCGGCTGGTGCCGAAGCACGGCGTCGACTTCGAGGCCATGGACTTCGGGAGTGTCCGCGGCAAGGGCTGGCGGCGACTGCTGTTCGGCCCGTTCGCGATCCTGCGCGCCTGTGTCCAGGCCGCCGGCGTCATCAAGCGGCGCGCGCCGCAGGTCGTCGTCGGCTTCGGCGGCTTCGCGTCCTTTCCCGGGGCGCTGACCGCCGTCGCAAAGCGGATCCCGCTGATCGTCCACAATCTCGACGCCAAGCCGGGACTCGCCAATCGGGTGCTCCGCCACGGCGCGGATCGCGTGCTGACCGGCTTTCCCGGCACGTTCGGCGCGACTGCGGACGGCCGGCCGGAGTGGGTCGGCAATCCATTGCGCGCGGAGATCGAGGCGGTGGCGGCACCGGAGGCGCGCTTCGCCGGACGCGCCGGACCGCTGTCGGTGCTGGTCGTCGGCGGCAGCCTCGGCGCCGTCGCACTCAACGACTGCGTGCCGCGCGCGCTGGCGCAGCTCGCCCCCGGCGTGCGTCCGCGCGTCGTCCACCAGGCCGGCGAGAAGCACATCGCCGCGCTGGCGGCCGCGTACGCCGGGGCCGGCGTCGCCGCGGAATGCCTCCCGTTCATCGACGACATGGCGCGCCGCTACGCGGACGCCGACGTCGTGATCTGCCGCAGCGGCGCGACCACCGTCGCGGAACTCGCGGCGGTCGGCGTCGCCAGCGTGCTGGTGCCGTTCCCGCACGCCGCCGACGATCATCAGGTCGACAATGCGCGGCAACTCGCCGACCGCGGCGCCGCCGAGCTCATCCTGCAGCGCGACCTGTCGCCCGAGCGGCTCGCGGCGTGGCTTGCCGGGGCCACGCGCGAGCGGCTGATCGCGATGGCCGTCGCGGCGCGCGCGTTGCGCCGCGCGGGCGCGGCGGCGCGGGTCGCCGACGTCTGCGTCGAACTCGCCGGGGCGCGGACGTGAAGCACAAGGTCCGGCACATTCACTTCGTCGGCATCGGCGGCGCCGGCATGAGCGGCATCGCCGAGGTGCTCGCGACGCAGGGCTACCGGGTGTCCGGCTCGGACCTCGCCGCGAGCGCGACGACGCAGCGGCTCGCCGCCCTGGGCATCGCGGTCGCGACCGGACACGACGCTGCCCACGTCGCCGGCGCCGACGTCGTCGTCGTGTCGACCGCGGTGGCGCCGGACAACCCCGAGGTCGCCGCGGCCCGCGCGCGCGGCGTGCCGGTCGTGCCGCGCGCGCTGATGCTTGCCGAACTGATGCGCTTCAAGCAGGGCATCGCGGTCGCCGGTACGCACGGCAAGACGACGACAACCAGCCTGGTCGCGTCGGTGCTCGCCGAGGGCGGCCTCGACCCGACGTTCGTCATCGGCGGCCGCCTGCTCGCCGCCGGGGCCAACGCGCGCCTCGGCAGCGGCGACTTCCTGGTCGCCGAGGCCGACGAATCGGATGCGTCCTTCCTCTACCTGCAGCCCGTGCTCGCCGTGATCACCAACATCGACGCCGACCACATGGAGACCTACGGCCACGACTTCGGCCGGCTGAAGCGCGCGTTCGTCGATTTCGCCCAGCGGCTCCCGTTCTACGGTGTCGCGGTCCTTTGCGCCGACGATCCGAACGTCCGCGAGATCGCCGCCGAGATCACCAAGCCGCAGCTCACGTACGGTCTCGCCGAGCACGCGGCGCTGCGCGCGGTCGACGTGGTCCATGCCGGCGGCCGGATGCGCTTCACGGCCCGCGCCAGCGGAGCGACCGACCTCGCCGTGGACCTGAATCTCGCCGGCGTGCACAACGTGCAGAACGCACTGGCGGCGATTGCCGTGGGCCGCGAGGTCGGCGTCGCCGACGCCGCGATCGGCCGGGCGCTCGCCGGGTTCAGCGGGGTCGGCCGGCGCTTCCAGCGCTACGGGGAAGTCGCGGTGACCGGCGGCGCGTACACGCTGATCGACGACTACGGCCACCATCCGGTCGAGATGGCCGCGGTGATCGCCGCCGTGCGCGCGAGCTTTCCCGGCCGGCGGCTGCTGCTCGCGTTCCAGCCGCATCGGTACAGCCGCACGCGCGACCTGTTCGAGGACTTTGCCCGCGTACTGTCGACCGTCGACGCGCTGGTGCTCGCCGACGTCTACCCCGCGGGAGAGCAGCCTCTGGTCGCTGCCGACGGCCGCGCGCTGGCCCGCGCCGTGCGCGTGGCCGGGAAGGTCGAGCCGCTGTTCGTCGAGAGCGTGGCCGAGGTTCCGGCGGCGATCCGCTCGCTCGCCTGTGCCGGCGACGTCGTGGTGACGATGGGCGCCGGCTCGATCGGCCAGGTGCCGGCGCAGCTGACCGCCTCCGCCGGCGGAACGGGGGCGTGATGGACATGGGCGAGGCCCGTCACTTCCGGAACCTGCGCGGTGAGCTCGCCGCCGATGCTCCGCTCGCCAGGTACACGAGCTGGCGCGCCGGGGGACGGGCGGACTTGCTGTTCCTTCCCGCCGACCGCGACGACCTCGCGTCGTTCCTCAGGCAGCTGCCGCCGGACACGCCGCTGACGGTCCTGGGACTCGGCAGCAATACGCTGATCCGCGACGGCGGCGTTGCCGGCGCCGTCGTCGTCACGCACAACCCCGGCGCCGCGCTCGCCGTGGCCGACGGCCTGATCTACGCCGATGCCGCGGTGGCGAGCCCGAAGCTCGCGCGCTTCGCCGCGATCCACGGCTGCGCCGAGGCCGAATTCCTGGCCGGCGTCCCGGGCACCGTCGGCGGCGCGCTGGCGATGAATGCCGGCTGCTACGGTGGCGAGACCTGGACCTACGTCGCGCGGGTCGAGGTGCTGACGCGCGCCGGCGAGTTCGAGGTGCGCACACCCGCCGACTACCGGATCGGCTACCGCTCGGTGCACCGCGCCGACGGTGCCGAGCCGGACGGCATCTTCACCGCGGCGTGGTTCCGCTTTCCGCCCGGCGACGCGGCCGCGGCGCGGGCCAGGATCAGGGAGCTGCTGGCGCGGCGCATCGCGGCGCAGCCGCTCGACCAGCCCAACGCCGGCAGCGTGTTCCGCAATCCGACGGCGGACCACGCGGCGCGCCTGATCGAGGCCTGCGGGCTCAAGGGCTTCGCGATCGGCGACGCGCAGGTGTCCGCGAAGCACGCCAACTTCATCGTCAACCCGCGGCGCACGGCCCGCGCGGCCGACATCGAGGCGCTGATCTTCCACGTGCAGCGCGTCGTGCGCGAACGCACCGGCGTGCTGCTCGAGCCCGAAGTGCGGATCATCGGCGCGCGGGCGCAGGAGGGTGCATGAGCGCGCCGGGCCGTCCCAAGGGCGAATACCGGAGTGCGCAGCACGAAGGTGGCCCAGTGAGCGCCGATGCTTTCGGCAAGGTGGCGGTGCTGATGGGCGGGCCGAGCTCCGAGCGCGAGATCTCGTTCCTGTCCGGCAACGCGGTGCTCGCGGCGCTGCGCGAGCGCGGCGTCGACGCGCACGCCTTCGACCCGGCGGTGCGGGACCTGTGGCAGCTGAAGCGCGAGGGTTTCGCGCGCGTCTTCATCGCGCTGCACGGGCGTTTCGGCGAGGACGGCACCGTGCAGGGCGCGCTCGAGACGCTGGGCATTCCGTACACCGGCAGCGGTGTGATGGCGTCGGCGCTGGCGATGGACAAATGGCGGACCAAGCTCGTCTGGCTCGCGAGCGGTGTCCCGACGCCGCGCTACCGCGTCGTCGACGCGAACACCGACTGGATGGCGGTCGTCGCCGAGCTGGGCTTGCCGCTGATCGTGAAGCCGGCGCGCGAGGGCTCGACCATCGGTCTCACCAAGGTCGTCGCCGTCGACCACGGCGAACTCGCGCAGGCCTGGGCCATGGCGGCGAAGCACGACCCGCTGGTGCTGGTCGAGGAATTCGTCGCCGGGCAGGAGCTCACCGCGGCGATCGTCGGAGACCGCGCGCTGCCGCTGATCCGGATCGAGGCGCCGCAGGGCAACTACGACTACCACAACAAGTACTTTTCGGACGAGACGCGCTACCACTGCCCGGCCGGACTGCCGGAAGCAAAGGAGCGCGAGATGCGCGACGCGTCGCTCGCGGCGTTCCGCGTGGTCGGCTGCACCGGCTGGGGCCGACTGGACCTCATCCTGCGGCCCGACGGAACCTTCTCGTTCCTCGAGGTCAACACGTCGCCCGGCATGACCGGACACTCGCTGGTTCCGATGGCGGCGAGCGTCGCCGGCATCGCGTTTCCGGATCTCTGCGTCGACATCCTGCGTGGCGCCCATGTGGGATGACGCCCGCCAGCTCAACATCGCCGCCGGCGCGCTGTTCGCGCTGGCCGTGCTGGCGGTCGCCTGGGCCGGCGGCGCGTGGCTGGTGCGGCAGCCGTGGGCGGCCTTCCGCGAGGTCGTCGTCGCCACGCCGCTCGAACGCGCCAGCGCGCCGCACGTCGAGGCCGTGATCCGCGACGAGCTGGCCGGAACGTTCTTCACGATGGACCTGGCGCGCGCCCGCGAGTCGCTGAGGAAGGTCGCGTGGGTGCGCGACGTGTCGCTGCGCCGGCAGTGGCCGGGCCGGCTGGAAGTGACGGTCGAGGAGCACGTGCCGCTCGCGCGCTGGAACGATGTCGCGCTGGTCAACGCCGACGGCGAGACTTTCGTCGCCGACTGGAACGGCGAGCTGCCCGCGTTCGCGGGACCCGACGGTCGCGCTGCCGAGGTCACGCTGCGCTGGCGCGAATGGAGCGAGGCGCTGGCCCCGCTGGCCCTCACGCTGCCCGCGATACGGCTGTCCGAGCGCGGCAGCTGGACCCTGTTCGCCGCGGGCGCATCGGGGCGCCTGCAGCTGGAGCTGGGCCGCGACGAGCCGTCGACGCGCCTCGGCCGCTTTGTCGCCGCCTACGGGCGCACCGTCGGCGCGCTGGCGCGCGTCGGAACGAAGGTGGGGCATGTCGACCTGCGTTACCGGAACGGCTTTGCGGCACGGGTGCCGGGGTTCCGGGAGAAGCCGCCGAAGAAGGCGGCCTGAAGTCACATGGGAAGCGGGGATTAGATGGTGAAGGACAGCAAGAACCTGATCGTCGGGCTCGACATCGGCACGTCGAAGATCGTCGCGATCGTCGCCGAGGTCGCGGCGGACGGCGCGCTCAACATCGTCGGCATGGGTTCGCAGCCCTCGCGCGGACTGAAGAAGGGCGTCGTCGTCAACATCGAGGCGACGATGGCGTCGATCCAGCGCGTGCTCGAGGAGGCCGAACTGATGGCCGACTGCCGGATCACCCAGGTCTACACCGGGGTCGCCGGCAGCCACATCCGCAGCCTCAACTCGAGCGGGATGGTCGCGATCAAGGAGAAGGAGGTGACGCAGGCGGACATCGACCGCGTCGTCGAGACCGCCAAGGCGATCGCCATTCCGAACGACCAGCAGATCCTGCACATCCTGCCGCAGGAATTCATCATCGACGGCCAGGAGGACGTGCGCGAGCCGCTGGGGATGAGCGGCGTGCGCCTCGAGGTGAAGGTGCACATCGTCACAGGCGCCGTGTCGGCTGTCGAGAACATCACCAAGTGCGTCCGGCGCTGCGGGCTCGAGGTCAGGGACGTGATCCTGCAGCCGCTCGCCTCGTCGATCGCCGTGCTCAATGACGACGAGAAGGAACTCGGCGTCTGCCTGATGGACATCGGCGGCGGCACCACCGACATCGCGGTGTTCGCGAACGGCGCGATCCGGCACACCGCGGTCATCCCCATCGCCGGCGACCAGGTCACCAACGACATCGCGATGACCCTGCGCACGCCGACCAAGGACGCCGAGGAACTGAAGATCCGCCACGGCTGCGCGCTGCGCCAGCTCGCGAACGCCAACGACGTGATCGAGGTGCCGGGCGTCGGCGAGCGCGGTCCGCGCAAGCTGTCGCGGCAGATGCTCGCCGAGGTCATCGAGCCCCGCATCGAGGAGCTCTACACGCTGGTCCAGGCCGAACTGCGCCGGTCGGGGTTCGAGGAACTCCTGTCGTCCGGGATCGTCCTCACCGGCGGCACCGCGCTGCTCGCCGGGATGACCGAGCTCGGCGAGGAGGTCTTCCATCTGCCGGTCCGGGTCGGCGTGCCCGCCTACGTGGGCGGCCTGGCCGACGTCGTGCGCAGCCCGCGCTACGCGACGGCGGTCGGCCTGCTGATCGAGGGTCGCGACCAGTATCTGCGCGAGCAGGACGCGCGCGCGCCCGCCGGGATCGGCGGCGTGGCGGAGCGGATGAGGCAATGGTTCAAGGCGAATTTCTGACGGCAACCCAACGCGATATCGACGAGACGACGACGGCACCAGAGAAGCGGCAGACGATCCAGGCAACGCAGAACACCACCTCCCACGACAACATCCGCAGACCGGACAGGAAAAAGGAGCACGACATGTTTGAAATCATCGAGCAGATTACCCCCGAGGGCGCCATCATCAAGGTAATCGGCGTCGGGGGGTGCGGGGGCAATGCCGTGGAGCACATGATCGGCCGCGGCCTGTCCGGCGTGGACTTCATCTGCGCGAACACCGACGCGCAGGCGCTGAAGCGCTCGACGGCCCGCGTGCAGGTCCAGCTCGGCAGCACACTCACGCGCGGCCTCGGCGCCGGCGCCAAGCCCGAGATCGGTCGCGATGCGGCCAACGAGGATCGCGACCGCATCGCCGAGCTGATCGACGGCGCCGACATGCTGTTCATCACGGCGGGCATGGGCGGCGGCACCGGCACCGGCGCGGCGCCGGTGATCGCCGACCTGGCGAAGAGCATGGGCATCCTGACGGTGGCGGTCGTGACCCGGCCGTTCCAGTTCGAGGGAAAGCGCCAGAAGGTGGCGCAGACGGGGATCGAGGAGCTCGGCAAGCGCGTCGACTCGCTGATCATCATCCCGAACGACAAGCTGATGGAAGTGCTGGGAGAAGACGTATCGGTGCTCGACGCCTACGCGGCCGCCAACGACGTGCTGCACGACGCCGTCGCGGGCATCGCCGAGGTCATCAACAACCCCGGTCTCGTCAACGTCGACTTCGCCGACGTGCGCACGGTGATGGGCGAGGTCGGCATGGCGATGATGGGATCGGCGACCACCAGCGGCTCGGACCGTGCCCGCAGCGCCGCCCAAGCCGCCGTCCGGAGCCCGCTGCTCGAGGACGTCAACCTCGCCGGCGCGCGCGGCGTGCTGGTCAACATCACGGCGTCGGCCGGCCTCAAGATGAAGGAGTACCACGAGGTCATGAACACGATCAAGGAATTCACCGCCGAGGAGGCGATGGTGATCGTGGGCACGGTGATCGACGACACGATGGACGACCGGCTGCGGGTGACGATGGTCGCCACCGGCCTCGGTGGCGCCAAGGCGGCGCTGCGCGCGCCGAACATCCAGCTCGTCGAGACGCCGGTGGTCCGCACCGGCACCGACAACCAGCCGATCTCACGGGGAATCGAGCAGATCAACTACGACGACCTCGACCAGCCGGCCGTCGTCCGGCGCGCGCGCCCGGCGCCGTCGTCGTCGCCGTCGATCGACGCCTCGGACATCCCGGCGTTCCTGCGCAAGCAGGCGGATTGATGCGCGGCAGGGGCCGGGCACGCCGGGGGGCGGGCAGCCGCCCGGCGCGGTTTTCCGCCCCCCGCCCGCGTGCTAAACTAGCAAATTGGTGCGACGCAATATCTGTCGAAATGCCTGACGATCATCCCGTTGCAGTTCCGGCGGAGCGGCTGCGGGCTCCGTCGCCTGCGCTGAAGGCGCCGCAATGCTGAAGCAACGGACACTGAAGACGACGATCCGGACGACCGGCGTGGGCCTGCACACCGGCGCGCGTGTCGAACTCGTCCTGCGTCCGGCGGCACCGGACACCGGAGTCATCTTCCACCGCATCGACCTCGAGCGTCCGGTCGACCTGCCGGCAACGGCGGATCGGGTCGGCGACACGCGGCTGTCGTCCACGCTGAAGGTCGACGGCGTGTCGGTGTCGACCGTCGAGCACGTGATGTCCGCGCTCGCGGGGCTCGGCATCGACAATCTGCACATCGACGTCGCGGGGCCCGAGATTCCGATCATGGACGGCAGCGCGGGGCCGTTCGTGTTCCTGCTGCAGTCGGCGGGCATCGTCGAGCAGGACGCGGCGAAGCGCTTCCTTCGCGTCACGGCGCCGGTCGAGGTCCGCGATGGCGACAAGTGGGCGCGTTTCGATCCGCACCATGGCTTCAAGCTCGACTTCACCATCGACTTCCCGCACCCGGTATTCGGTTCGGAAAACCGGCACGTCATCATCGATTTCGCCGACCATTCCTACATCAAGGAAGTGGCCCGCGCGCGGACGTTCGGCTTCATGCAGGACGTCGAAACCATGCGGTCGATGGGGCTGGCGCTCGGCGGCAGCCTGCAGAACGCCGTCGTTCTCGACGAAACGCGGGTCCTCAACACCGAGGGGCTGCGCTACGAGAACGAGTTCGTCAAGCACAAGGTGCTCGACGCCATCGGTGATCTCTACCTGCTCGGGCACGCGCTGATCGGGCAGTACACCGCTTACAAGTCGGGACACGCGCTCAACAACGCGCTGGCACGGGCGCTTCTCGCGCGCGCCGATGCGCACGAGATCGTCACGTTCGCGGCCGAAGCCGACGCGCCTTCCGCGTTCCAGGACTGGCAGCTGGCAACCGCCTGATCCGTCGCAACGCCGCGTCCCGGCTTCGTTCCGCCTTGCATCCCCGCGGCCGGGGTCTCCCGGCATCCTGATCCACGCATCGGCAGGTCCCCTTCACGCCATGGTCATCGTCCGGCTGCTCCTCTTCTTTTCCCTCGCGACGATTGCCGTGGCCGGCTTCCTCTACCTGGTGAAGCGGGACCGCCGCTACCTGCGGTTCATCGGCCAGATCGTCAAGTTCACGATCATGGTCCTGTTGCTGGTGCTGCTGCTTTTCGCCGCGGAACGCGTGCTGGGCCCGTTCCTCTCGCCGCTGCTCTAGCGGCCCCTGACGGGCGAACCGGGCGCCGCGCGATGCCCGGTGTGGTGGCCGCCTGCCCAGCGCAATGCCCATCAATCGACGTTAAAATACCGTCTATCTTCCTCCAATTGTCGTCATCGGCGTCGAATCTGCCCGTGCCGTGAATCGAGATGTGGCCGCGGAAACGATCGACGCCGGACGGCCTCAGCGTCCGACGCGGCGGACGAAGCGTTCCAACGCGAGGCGCAGCGGCCCGGGCGGCAACTGGCGGGCGAGCTCGCCCAATGGTTGTAGGGATATTCTATCCGGTTGATTTTTAAGTGGTTTGGCTGCGGTCGCCGGGTCGATCCGAACTTGCACGCGCACCCGCAATCCGCTAGAGTTGATCCCTTCGCGCTGCAACGCGGCGGCGATATCGGGCAGGCGCTGCCGGACGATGGCGGCGACCGCGCCGGCGTCCGTCGTGATCAGCGGTTCGGCGCCGGGAGGGGTCCGGAAGTGAACCCGGTCCGCCAGCAGGCGCGGCAGACAGCGACGGACGACGGCCGTCAGGGCGGTCTCGCGGGCCAGGCGCTGCTGCCAGTCGGCGAGCGCGTTGTCCGCGGAGACTACGCGGGACAGGGGTTGTGGAAGGCGGGTCATCTTCGGTGGATGGCGCGGCTCGACGGTCACCGCCGGGAGCGGGCCGGCGACCAGCCAAGCGGGGGAATGCGATTTGAATATCATACTGGTGTCCGGTGCCACGGCGCGTGCGCGGACCCTCACGCTGGACTGGCGGCACGGCATCATCGGCGGCATTGCGCTGCTGGTCGTGTCGATCGCCTTCACCCTGGCGTTCAACTACGTCACCCTCAAATACGCGGCGGCGACGCAACACCCGTGGCTGCAGGCCATTGTGCTGGCGGATCAGCGGGCCGAGGCGGTGCGGACGCAGGAAAAGGTCCAGGGGCACCTCAATGCCATGGCGATCCGACTGGGCGAGTTGCAGGCCCGCATGCTGCGGCTCGACGGGCTCGGCGACCGGCTCGCCAAGGCGGCAGGGCTGAAACCGCAGGAGCTGCCTTCGGGCCAGGCTCCCGGGCAGGGGGGGGCGGAGTCGGACCGGCCGGCGCGCAACCTGTCGGTGCAGGAGTTCACCGAACTGCTTGAGCGCCTCGCCCGACAGGTCAACGAGCGAACGGACCAGCTCGGGGTGCTCGAGGCGCTGCTGGTCGAGGACTCGGCGAACCGCAAGTTCCTGCCGACGCTGCTTCCGGTGATCGACGGCTGGTTTTCGTCGAACTTCGGCTACCGGATCGATCCGTTTTCCGGACAGCAGTCGTTCCACGAGGGCATCGATTTCCCGGCCGAGACCGGAACCGCCATCGTTGCCGCGGCGAGCGGCCTGGTGGTCGAGGCGGGGTGGCACCCCCAGTATGGTAAAATCGTCGAGATCGACCACGGCAATGGGTTGGTCTCGCGCTACGCGCACGCGTCGCGGCTCGGCGTCAAGGAAGGCGACCTCGTCGTTCGCGGCCAGAACATCGCCGCGGTCGGCACGACCGGCCGCTCGACCGGTCCCCATCTGCATTTCGAAGTCCGCCTCAACGGCGTGCCGCAGAATCCCGTGCGCTTCCTGGGCAAGAGCTGACCGTCCGCGAGGCGCGATGTCGGCGCGAAAGCGAGGGGTGAGGCGGTCCTCACCCCTTGTTTTTTGCCCCCTCGGCAGCCAACTAAAATTTCCATGATCTCCAATATCCTCACCCGCATCTTCGGCAGCCGCAACGAGCGCCTGCTCAAGCAATACGCCCAGGCGGTACGCCAGATCAACGCCCTCGAGCCGGCGACGGCCGCGCTCACCGACGAGGCGCTGCAGGCGAAGACCGCGGAGTTCAAGGAGCGCGTCGCCAAGGGAGAGGCGCTGGACGCGATCCTGCCCGAGGCATTCGCCGTCGTCCGCGAAGCGGGCAAGCGGACCCTGGGCATGCGCCACTTCGACGTCCAGCTGATCGGCGGCATCGCGCTGCACAACGGCAAGATCGCCGAAATGCGCACCGGCGAGGGCAAGACGCTCGTCGCCACGCTTCCGGCGTACCTCAATGCGCTTGCCGGCAAGGGTGTGCACCTCGTCACCGTCAACGACTACCTGGCGCAGCGCGACGCCGACTGGATGGGTCGGATCTACCGCTTTCTCGGGCTCACGGTCGGCGTCAACCTCTCGCAGATGGCGCATGCCGAGAAGCAGGCGGCGTACAACGCCGACATCACCTACGGCACCAACAACGAGTACGGCTTCGACTACCTGCGCGACAACATGGTGTTCCAGGGGGCGGAGCGCGTGCAGCGGCACCTGAGCTACGCGATCGTCGACGAAGTGGACTCGATCCTGATCGACGAGGCGCGCACGCCGCTGATCATCTCGGGCCAGGCCGACGACAACGTCGAGACCTACTATCGGCTCAACGAATTGCCCTCGAAGCTCGTGCGGCAGGCGGACGAGAAGGGCCCGGGCGACTACTTCGTCGACGAGAAGGCCCACCAGGTGCTGCTGTCCGAGGAGGGCCACGAGAAGGCGGAGGGCGTGCTCTCCGCGATGGGGCTGATCGCACCCGGATCGTCGCTCTACGACGCGCAGAACATCTCGCTGGTCCACCACCTGTACGCGGCGCTGCGCGCCCACGCGCTGTACCACCTCGATCAGCATTACGTCGTCCAGAACGGCGAGGTCATCATCGTCGACGAGTTCACCGGCCGGCTGATGTCGGGCCGCCGGTGGTCCGACGGCCTCCACCAGGCGGTCGAGGCGAAGGAGGGCGTGCCGATCCAGCGCGAGAACCAGACGCTCGCCTCGATCACCTTCCAGAACTATTTCCGCATGTACGGCAAGCTCGCCGGCATGACCGGCACCGCCGACACCGAGGCGTTCGAGTTCCAGCAGATCTACCATCTCGAGACGGTCGTCATTCCGACGAACCTGCCGATGATCCGCAAGGACGCCAACGATCAGGTCTATCGCACGTTCCAGGAGAAGATCGACGCGATCATCGCGGACGTCCGCGATTGCCATGAGCGCGGCCAGCCGGTTCTGGTCGGCACGACGTCGATCGAGAACTCCGAGCTGCTGTCGAAGTACATGGAGAAGGAAAAGCTCGCGCACGAGGTCCTCAACGCGAAACAGCATGCGCGGGAGGCGGAAATCGTCGCCCAGGCGGGGAAGTCGGGCTCCATCACGATCGCCACCAACATGGCGGGCCGCGGCACCGATATCGTGCTCGGCGGCAGCATCGAGCCGAAAATCCTGGTGCTGCGCGAGGACGCTTCGCTCGAGCCCGCCGAGCGGGAGCAGGCGATCAGCCGCATGCGCGCGGAATGGCAGGTGCGGCACGACGCCGTGATCCAGGCCGGCGGCCTGCACATCATCGGCACCGAACGGCACGAGTCGCGCCGGATCGACAACCAGCTGCGCGGTCGCGCGGGCCGTCAGGGCGACCCCGGCAGCTCGCGGTTCTACCTGTCGCTCGAGGACCCGCTGCTGCGCATCTTCGGCGGCGAGCGGCTCGGCGTCATCATGCAGAAGCTCAAGATGCCCGACGGCGAGCCGATCGAGCATCCGATCGTGAACCGCTCCATCGCCAAGGCGCAGAACCGCGTCGAGTCGCGCAACTTCGACATCAGAAAGCAGCTGCTCGAATACGACGACGTCGCCAACGACCAGCGCAAGGTCATCTACCAGCAGCGCAACGAGCTGCTCGAGGCCTCGGACATTTCCGAGACGATCCGCAACATGATCCGGGGCGAGACCGACTCCACCGTCCGGCGCTACGTTCCGCCGGAGTCGGTCGAGGAGCAGTGGGATCCGGCGGGCCTCGAGCAGGCGCTGCTGTCCGATTTCCAGATGCAGGCGCCGGTCACGGAGTGGGTCGCCAACGACCACGAGCTCACCGATGAAACGCTCCGCGACCGGCTCGTCGAGGCCGCGATCGCGCAGTACACCGCCAAGGAGGCCGAGGTCGGGCCGGAGTTGATGCGCCAGTTCGAGCGGAGCCTGATGCTGCAGACGGTCGATCAGCACTGGCGGGAGCATCTCGCCAACCTCGACCACCTGCGGCAGGGCATCCATCTGCGCGGCTATGCGCAGAAGAACCCCAAGCAGGAATACAAGCGCGAAGCCTTCGAACTCTTCTCCGACATGCTCGACCGCATCAAGACGGACGTGACGCGGATCATCCTTTCGGTCCAGGTGCGCACGCAGGAAGACGTGCAGGCGGTCGAGGAGGCCGCCCCGGTGAGCAACGTGAAGTACCAGCACGCCGACTACGACGAGGCGCTGGCCAAGGCGCCCGACGAGGCGGCACCGGCACGGGCGCCGTTCGCGCGCGCCGGCGAGAAGGTCGGCCGCAACGATCCCTGCCCCTGCGGCTCGGGAAAGAAGTACAAGCAGTGCCACGGCAAGCTCGGCTGACGGCCGCGGGGTGACACGGGAAGGGCTGCGGTAGAATCGCCGCGGCCCTTTTCCTTTTCCGGACCCCCCATGCCCGTCCGCTACACGCCCCCCAGCCCCGCCGCCCTGCTGCCCGTCGGCGGCGTCGCGCTGGGCACCGCCGCCGCGAAGATCAAGAACTGGGCGCGCGACGACGTGCTCGTCGCGCTGTTCGACGCCGGCACCGTCGCCGCCGGCGTGTTCACGCAGAACCGCTTCTGCGCCGCGCCCGTCACCGTCTGCCGCCGTCACCTCGCGCGCGACGGCACCGGCGGCGCGTCGCTTCGGGCGCTGGTCGTCAACGCGGGCAACGCCAACGCCGGCACCGGCGCGCGCGGGCTCGCCGACGCCGAGACCACGTGCGCCGCGGTCGCCAGCCTCGTCGGGTGCACGATGCAGGAAGTGCTGCCGTTCTCGACCGGCGTGATCATGGAGCCGCTGCCCGTCGACCGGCTCGTTGCCGCGCTGCCGGCGGCGAAGGCCGCCGCCCGTCCGGACAACTGGTTCGCCGCCGTGTCGGCGATCATGACGACGGACACCGTGCCCAAGGGCGCCTCGCGACGCGTCGTCGTCGACGGCGTCGCGCTCACCGTCACCGGCATCGCGAAGGGCGCGGGAATGATCCATCCGAACATGGCGACGATGCTGTCGTTCATCGCCACCGACGCCCCGATCGCCGCGCCGCTGCTGGCGGCGCTGGCGCGCGAAATCGCCGACGTCTCGTTCAACTGCGCGACCGTCGACGGCGACACGTCGACCAACGACAGCTTCGTCCTCGCCGCGACGGCGAAGGCGCCGCTGGCGCCGATCGCTCGTGCGGACGACTCCCGGCTCGCCGCCGTGCGCGAGGCGCTGACCGCGGTCGCGACCGAGCTGGCGCAGGCGATCGTCCGCGACGGCGAGGGCGCGACCAAGTTCATCACCATCGTCGTCGAGGGCGGCCGCGATCCGGCGGAATGCCGGAGGATCGCGCTGCAGATCGCGCATTCCCCGCTGGTCAAGACCGCGTTCTTCGCGTCGGACCCGAACCTCGGCCGCATCGTCTGCGCCATCGGCAACGCGGCGGCGCCCGACCTCGATCCGGCGGGCGTGTCGTTCTGGCTCGACGACGTGCTGGTCGTCGACCGCGGCGGGCGCGCGACGAGCTACCGCGAGGAGGACGGCCAGCGCGTGATGAAGGCCGAGGAGATCACGGTGCGCGTCGCGCTCGGGCGCGGCGACGCGGCGGCGCGGGTGTGGACCTGCGACTTCTCGCACGACTACGTGTCGATCAACGCGGACTACCGGAGCTGAGCGTGGCCGGCATCGGCGACTATCTCGCGCTGCTCGGCAGGATCGAGGCGCTGGCCGCGCGCGCGGACGGCGTGCTGGCGCGGGTCGAGGCACTGCTGCCGCCGGTGGAGCCGGACGCCGATTGGGGCAAGGTGACCGCGGCGCGCTGGCGCAAGCGCGGCCCCTCCGGCTGGCTGCAGGCGGTGGCCCATCCGCAGGCGGTCGATCTCCGCGCGCTGGTTGCGGTCGACGCGCAGAAGCACGCGATCGACGCCAACACGCGGCAGTTCGTCGCCGGCCTGCCCGCCAACAACGTGCTGCTGACGGGTTCGCGCGGCACCGGCAAGTCGTCGCTGGTCAAGGCGATGCTCGGGCGCTACGCCGCGCGCGGGCTGCGCCTGATCGAGGTCGACAAGGCCGACCTCGTCGATCTCCCCGACATCGCGCAGCGCGTGGCGCGCCGGCGCGAGCGCTTCATCATCTTCTGCGACGACCTTACCTTCGACGCCGGCGAGGCGGGCTACAAGGCGCTCAAGGTCGCGCTCGACGGTTCGATCGCCGGCGGCGCCGGCAACGTGCTGATCTACGCCACGTCGAACCGCCGCCACCTGCTGCCCGAGTACATGAGCGAGAACCTCGAGACGAAGCACCTGGGCGACGAGGTCCATCCGGGCGAGTCGGTCGAGGAGAAGATCTCGCTGTCCGAGCGGTTCGGATTGTGGATCTCGTTCTACCCGTTCGCGCAGGACGACTACCTCGCCGCCGTCGATGGCTGGCTTGCCCACTTCGGCGTGAAGCCCCCGCGGCTCGCCCGCGACCGCGCGGCACGACAGCGCGAAGCGATCCAGTACGCGCTGCAGCGGGGGTCGCGTTCCGGCCGGGTCGCGTGGCAGTTCGCACGTGGCTACGCCGGCGCTGCCGCGCTGAAGACGCGCCCGTGACGGCGCCCTTCACGCGGGTCGCCGCCGCCGTCATCGTCCGCGGCGACGGCGAGGTCCTGCTGGCGCAGCGCCCCCCCGGCAAGGCCTACGCGGGCTACTGGGAATTCCCCGGCGGGAAACTGGAACCGGGCGAGACACCGCGCGCCGCCCTGGACCGCGAACTGCACGAGGAACTCGGCCTCACCGTGCGTCACGCCGCGCCGTGGCTGGTCCAGCGCTTCGCCTATCCGCACGCGCACGTCGAGCTGCACTTCTTCCGCGTGTTCGCCTGGGAGGGCGAACCGGTCGGCCACGACGGGCAGGCGTTCGCGTGGCAGGTGCCGGGCCGGTTCGACGTCGCGCCGCTGCTGCCCGCGAACACGCGGGTGCTGCGGGCGCTCGCCTTGCCGCCGGTGTACGCGATCACGATGGCCACCACGATCGGCGAAGCGGCGATGCTCGAGCGCGCGGGGGTGGCGTTCGCCGCGGGGCTGCGCCTCGTCCAGGTGCGCGAGAAGGGCTGGCCGCGCGAGCGCCAGCGCGATCTTGCCGTCGCGCTGCGAGAACCTCGCGCGGCCGTAGGGTGCCGCCGTGCTGTTGAACGGCGACGAAGCCGATGCTCGGGCGTGGGGACTCGACGGCGTGCACTGGACGTCGGCGCGCCTCGCGGCAGCGGGCTCGCGGCCCGGCGACCTCGTCTGCGCGGCTTCCTGCCACGGGCGTGCCGAGCTCGCGCGGGCCGGCGCGCTGGCGCTGGATTTCGCCGTGCTGGGGCCGGTCCGGCCGACGCCTACGCACCCGGACTCCCCGGCGATGGGCTTCGACGGCTTCGCCCGCGCGGTCGAGGGGACGATGCTCCCGGTGTACGCGCTGGGCGGTCTCTCGGCAGCGGACCTGCCTGCCGCCGTCGACGCCGGCGCGCATGGCATCGCGGCGATCCGCGGTGCCTGGTCGCGGCTTCCCTGACGGCGTCCCTGCGGCGGGAGACCGGCTACCGGCGGCGACCGACCCGGCGTTGGCTCACGTCGGCGCCGGCCTCTTCGTCGTCCGTCGCGGCGGCCAGATCGTCCGCTTCCGGAAATTCGGCGATCGGCACTCGGTACGCCTCGCTCGCCCAGGCGCCGAGGTCGACGTTCCTGCAGCGCTCCGAGCAGAACGGCCGGAACGCCGAGGTGGCGGTCCACTCGACGGGCGCACCGCACTGCGGACAGCGAACGACGCGGGGACCGGCCACGGCGGCTACAGGTTGCAGAAGGAGAGTTCGAACTCGACGTCGCGGTCGAACACGGCGCCGCGGTCCATGCCGCTCAGGCCGAGGAAGCGGATGTTGAGCGCGTACTTGTTGGCGCTGATCTCCGGCACGCAGGGCAGGTCGCGCGTGACGGCCAGCCGCAGGAGCTGCGCGACCTTGGACGACGTCAGCATCAGCTGGAACACGCCGCGGTACGCGATCTGCCGGCTGGTGCGCCCGTTGTCGCGCAGCAGCCGCAGGATGATCGCCAGCCCGTCGCGCACCGGCAGCAGCGGCGCGAGCCACGCCCTCAGGTCGTTCTGCCGGGCGTCGGCGTCGGCGTTCAGCCAGTAGTGATAGGCGGGCAGGTCGAACTCGCAGACGCCGCCCGGAATCGCGGTGCGCTGCTTGATCATCATCAGCCACTCGTTGTCGCGCAGGTGCTGGCCGAGCTTGCCGGTCTGCGCGAGGAGGCCGGCGGAGACGTGGTCGATTTCCGCGAGCAGCGGGTCCAGCACGGCGACGTCGATCGCGGGGTTGCTGCGCAGCGGCGCGAGGAGCTGCTTCTGCCGCTCGAGCTCCTGCAGCAGGTCGGTCTTGAGGTCGGCGCGCGCCGCCACGTCGGTGATCTCGAACAGCGCGAGCAGCGCAGCATGATGCTCGAGCGCTTCGGTGCGCGCCGCGAAGAACTGCACGCGACCGTAGAGGTCCTCGAGCCGCATCAGGGTGCGGACACGCTCGTTCAGGGGGTGTTCGTAACGGATCACGGCGCGCAACTCGGGCTCAAGGACGTCATTCTGCCGTATCGCGCGGCGGGCGCAAGCGCCGCGGTCATGGCGCGCTCGCCGCGGCTGCCGCCAGCGCGCCGTACCGGGCGTGCAGCGCGGCGACCTGCGGGACGAGCGCCGACGGCGGGCCCGCGTTGTCGATCACGTCGTCGGCCCGGGCCAGGCGCTCGGCGCGAGGCAGTTGCGCGGCGATGATCGCCCGGACTTCCGCCGCCGACAGACCGCTGCGGGCGACCACGCGACGCACCTGCTCGTCCTCCGGGCAGTCGACGACGATCACGCGCCGGACCACCTCGTCGAATCCTCCCCGCTCGAGCAGCAGCGGGACGACGACGAGCCCCCATGGCGCGGTCCAGCCCGCGATCAGCCGCCGCGCCTCGCCGCGGATCAGCGGGTGCAGCGCGGCCTCGAGGCGGGCGCGGGCGGCGGGATCGGAGAAGACCGCGCGGCGCAGGGCGGCGCGGTCGAGCGTCCCGTCGAGGGCGAGCACCTGCGGGCCGAACGCCGCGATCACCGCGGCGTGCCCGGGCTGCACCCGGGCGGGACAACGCGTGGGCGATGGCATCGGTGTCGACCACCGGCACGCCCAGCGCGCCGAAGCGGTCCGCCACCGCCGACTTGCCGCTGCCGATCCCGCCCGTGAGGCCGACCACCAGCGTCATCGGGCGCTCAGGGCAGGAGGAACCGGGTCAGGCCGGCACCGTGGAAGAGCGCGATCGCGCCCGCCGCGGCGAGGTAGGGCCCGAAGGCGAGCGGGACCTGATGGTCGCGCCCCTTGAACAGGATCAGCGCGATGCCGACGACCGCGCCGACCACCGACGACAGCAGGACGATCAGCGGCAAGCGCCTTCCAGCCGAGCCAGGCCCCCAACGCGGCCAGGAGCTTGAAGTCGCCGTAGCCCATGCCCTCCTTGCCGCGGATCAGCTTGAACAGCCAGTAGATCGACCACAGCACGAGGTAGCCCGCGATCGCGCCGACGACCGCTTCCTGCAGAGGGACGAAGAGGCCGGCGAGGTTGGCGACCAGTCCGCCCCACAGCAGCGGGAGCGTCAGGTCGTCCGGCAGATACTGGGTGTCGATGTCGACGAAGGTGAGCGCGAGCAGCGTCCACAGCAGCGCGCAGGCGGCGACCCCCTGCGCGGTGGCGCCGAAGCGCCAGATCGCGGCGGCGGCGAGCATCCCGCCCAGCAGCTCGACCAGCGGGTACCGGGCGGAAATCCGGACCTTGCAGGCCCGGCAGCGCCCGGACAGCGCGAGCCACGAGACCAGCGGGATGTTCTCGACCGCGCTGATCCGGTGGCCGCAGGCCGGGCAGGCCGAGCGCGGCACGACGAGGTTGTACGCGGGTTCGTCCGGCACCGGCTGGCCGCCCAGGTCCGCGCAATCGGCGCGCCACCGGCGCTCGAGCATCTTCGGCAGCCGGTGGATGACGACGTTGAGGAAGCTCCCGACGCAGAGCCCCACCACGAGCGCCGCGACGACCGCGACGTGGGCTTCGGTCACGGCGACCCCGCCGCGGCCGCCGGGATCAAACCACGGCCCCGAGCTTGAAGATCGGCAGGTACATCGCGATGACGAGCCCGCCGATCACGACGCCGAGGAAGACGATGATGATCGGCTCGAGCAGGCTCGACAGGGCGGCGACGGCGTCGTCGACTTCGCGCTCGTAGAAATCGGCGATCTTGCCCAGCATGTTGTCGAGCGAGCCCGACTCCTCGCCGATCTGGGTCATCTGCAGCACCATCGATGGGAAGAGCTTCGTGTTGCCCATCGACGTCGTGAGGCTGGTGCCGGTGCTGACCTCGGTCTGGATGCGCTTGGTCGCGGCGACATAGACGAGATTGCCCGATGCGCCGCCGACCGCGTCGAGCGACTCCACCAGCGGGACGCCTGCCGCGAACATCGTCTGCAGCGTCCGCGTCCACCGCGCGATCGTCGCCTTCTCGAGGATCTGGCCGATGACCGGAATCCTGAGCACGAGGCGGTCGACGGTGTAGCGGACCGCCTCGGAACGCTTGTACATCGCGCCGACGCCGAAGATCGTCCCGCCGCCGATCAGGAACACCGCCCACCAGTAGGTGACGACCCAGTCCGATATCGCCATCACGATCAGCGTCGGTGCCGGCAGGTCGGCGCCGAAGCTCTTGAACACTTCCTTGAACGCCGGGATCACGAACACCATGATGACCCAGACGACGACGATCGCGACGACGATGACCGACACCGGATAGAACAGCGCGGACTTGATCTTCGCCTTGATCGCGAGGATCTTTTCCTTGTACGTCGCGAGTCGATCGAGGACGCCGTCGAGCATGCCCGAGGTCTCGCCGGCGGCGATGAGGTTGCAGTAGAGCGTGTCGAACTGGTTCGGGTGCGCGCGGAACGCCTGCGACAGGCTCGAGCCCTGCTCGACGCGGTTCTTGATGTCCATCATCAGCCGCGAGAAGCGCGCGTTGCTGTGGCCGCGCGCGACGATCTCGAACGACTGCAGCAGCGGCACGCCGGCCTTGAGCATCGTCGCCAGCTGGCGCGTGAAGAAGGTGATGTCGCGTTCGGTGACCTTCTTGCCGCCGCGGAAGGTCTGCCGCTTGATCTTGTTGATCTTGATGCCCTGCCGGCGCAGGTTGGTGACGACCACCGTCTCCGAGGCGGCCTTGACCTCTCCGCGCACCTGGCGGTTGCTGCGGTCGAGCCCCTCCCAGATGAACGTGTATTCCTTGACGCCCTTGCGTGCAGCAGCGGTCGCGGTTGCCATGAACTGTCCTCTTCGGTCCCGTTCCGGGGCGTCACTCGTTGGTGATCGCCTCGATTTCCTCGAGCGAGGTGATGCCCTGCCTGACCTTGATCAGCCCGGATTGTCGCAGGTCGCGGATGTTTTCCTTCTTCGCCTGCTCGGCGATGTCGAGGGCGTTGCCGCTGCGCATGATCAGCAGCCGCATGTCGTCGCTGATCGGCATGACCTGGTAGACGCCCACGCGGCCCTTGTACCCGCTGCCCTTGCAGTGATCGCAGCCGATCGGTCCGTACGGCTGCCAGGTGCCGTCGAGGTCTTCCTCGCTGAACCCGGCGCCCAGCAGCGCCTCGGGCGGAATGTCCTCGGGCTTCTTGCAATGCGGGCAGAGCTTGCGGCCGAGCCGCTGCGCGGTGATCAGTATCACCGACGACGCGACGTTGAACGGCGCGACGCCCATGTTGAGCAGCCGGGTCAGCGTCGTCGGCGCGTCGTTGGTGTGCAGCGTCGACAGGACGAGGTGCCCCGTCTGCGCCGCCTTGATCGCGATGTCGGCGGTCTCGAGGTCCCGGATTTCGCCGACCATCACGATGTCCGGGTCCTGCCGCAGGAACGAGCGCAGCGCGGCGGCGAAAGTGAGCCCGGCCTTCTCGTTGACGTTGACCTGATTGACGCCGGGCAGCTGGATTTCGGCCGGGTCCTCGGCGGTCGCGATGTTGACGCCCGGCTGGTTCAGGATGTTGAGACAGGTGTAGAGCGACACCGTCTTGCCGGAACCGGTCGGGCCGGTGACGAGGATCATCCCGTAGGGACGGCCGATCGCGTGCAGCAGCAGCGCCTGCTGGTCGGGGTCGTAGCCCAGCGCCTCGATGCCGAGCTTGACGCCGGCCGAATCGAGGATCCGCATGACGATCTTCTCGCCGTAGAGGGTCGGCAGCGTCGAGACGCGGAAGTCGATCGACTTGGTCTTCGACAGCACGAGCTTCATCCGGCCGTCCTGCGGCACCCGCTTCTCGGAAATGTCGAGCCGGCTGATGACCTTGATGCGGGAGGCGACCTTGTCCTTGATCGCCAGCGGCGGCTGCGCGATCTCCATCAGGATGCCGTCGACGCGATAGCGGATGCGGAAGAACTTCTCGTACGGCTCGAAGTGGACGTCCGAAGCGCCGGCGCCGATCGCGTCGAGCAGGATCTTCTGGATGTACTTGACGACCGGCGCGTCCTCGATCTCCGCGTTTTCCTCGTCGGAGATGATCGGGGATGACCTCCTGCATGTCGACCTCGAGGTCGTCCATGTTGGAGACGTCCTTCAGCGTCGCACCGGAGGCCTCGACCAGCTTGTGGATCGCCTGCGCCAGCTTGTCGTCCTCGACCACCAGCGGCTCGACGACGAGGTTGGTCTTGAACCGCACCTCCTCCAGCGCCTGGAGGTTCGCCGGGTCGGACGTCGCGACGTAGAGCCGGTTGCCGCGCTTGTGCAGCGGCAGGACGCGCCGGCTCTGCGCCATCTTGAGGTCGACCAGGTCCTTCTGGATCTGGTCGAGGTCGAAGGCCGCCAGGTCGAGCAGGGGAACGCCGAAGGCGCGGGAACCGAAAGTCGCCAGCTGCGACGACGACATCCGCTTGTTGGTCAGCAGCTGCTCGACGAAGGTGACGCCGGCCGACTGGGCCTGCGAATGGAGCGCCTCCGCGTCGTATTCGGACAGCAGCCCGTGCTGGGCGAGCGCGCGCGCGAGACCGCTCAGGTTCCGGGTCGAGGCGGCGTGGGTGGCCATGGGCGTCGTCGGTGTCTCAGGATTGGGTGGCGTAACCCCGACGTGGCAAGCAAGCCTCATGCCCGACGGTCGTCGCGGCCGCGCCCGCAGGGGGCGCCCCGCTTATTCCAAGCGCATAAAACTTATCCGGCCGATGATGCCTGCCGGCCGGTGCTTTGTAAAGGCGCGGCGGGGGGGCGCCCCACGGGAGGCAGCAGCCGGACGACCCTGACGGCGCGGTCCTGCGTCTGGAGGATCTCCATCGGTTGGCCGGCAACCTCGACCCGGACGCCGGCATCGGGGATTTCCCCCAGATGTTCGACGATCAGTCCATTGAGCGTCTTCGGGCCGTCCAGCGGGAAGGAAGTGCCCAGCTTGCGGTTCAGCGTGCGCAGCGGCGTCATGCCGTCGACGACGATGCTGCCGTCCGGCGCCCGGGCGAACGAACCCGCACCCTCGGGCGCCTGCGTCGTGAACTCGCCGATGATCTCCTCGATGATGTCCTCGATGGTCACGAGCCCGGTGAGCTCGCCGTACTCGTCGACCACCAGCGCGAGCCGCTGCCGGTCGGTCTGGAAGTGCTGCAGCTGGGTCAGCAGCGGCGTGCCCGCCGGCACGAAGTACGGCGGCCGCAGGATCGTGCGCAGCGCGTCGCCGTCGATCTCCCCGTCGTGCTGCAGCTGCAGCACCTGCTTCACGTGGATGATGCCGACGATGTTCTCGAGGCTGTCCTCGTAGGCGGGCAGCCGCGTGTGGTAGGTCGTCGACAGCTGCTGGGTCAGCAGCGCGGCCTTGTCCGCGAGGTCGAGGCCGTGGATCTGGGGCCGCGGGGTCATCACGTCCTCGACCGTGATGTTCTCCAGGTCGAGCAGGTTGGCGATCATCGCGCGATGCTTGCCCCGGAGGTACTGTCCTTCGAGCACGATCGTCCGCAACTCTTCCTGCGACAGCGCGGCGCCGGTCTCGGCGGCGGGCCGCACGCGCAGCAGCCAGAGCAGCGCCTGCACGAACAGGTTGACGAAGCCGACGACCGGCTGCGACGCCTTGAGCATCGGCGCGAGCACGAAGCTCGCCATCGGGGCGATGCGGTCGGCATGGGCGGCGCCGATGACCTTCGGCGTGATTTCCGAGAACACCAGGATGGCGAAGGTCACGGCGACGGTCCCGAGCGCGAGCGCGACTTCCCCTTCGCCGAACAGCCGGACGATGATGACGGTCGTCAGCGTCGCCGACGCGGCGTTGATGAGGTTGTTGCCGAGCAGGATGACGCCGAGCAGGCGGTCGGTCTGTCCGAGCAGCGCGACCGCGAGCTTCGCGCCGCGCTCGCCGCGCAGCGCCCGATGCTTCAGGCGGTAGCGGTTCGCCGCCATCATCGCCGTTTCCGCGAGCGAGAAGAATCCGGAGACGACGAGCAGGATGGCGAGCGTCAGCCCGAGCGTGGCGAGGGGGATATCGTCCAAGCGGAAGCGGTGCGGAAAGGTGTCGGGACGGCCGTGCGGGCGTGGGCGATCAGCGCCCGAGCAGCACCTCGACGACGAACTTCTTGCCGAGGTAGGCGAGGAACAGCAGCACGGTCCCGCCGACGATCCAGCGCAGCGCGCGCCGGCCGCGCCAGCCGTAGCGCCAGCGTCCCCACAGCAGGACGGCGAACGTCAGCCACCCGGCCACGGAAAAGACGTTCTTGTGCGTCAACGTCACCGGTCGGCCGAACACCTGCTCCGAGAACAGCGCGCCGCTTCCCAGCGTGACGGTGAGCAGGACGAAGCCGGCAATCACCAGCCGGAACATGTACCGCTCGAGCGTCAGCAGCGACGGCAGCGCCGCCGCCTCCGGATCGGGGACGCGCCGGTGCAGCCGCCGCTCGAGGCCCATGAGAACCAGCGCCTGCAGCGCCGCGACCAGGAACAGCGCGTACGCCACGAGCGCCACGGCGACGTGCGCGGCGGCCCACGGCTCGCCGGAGAAGCGCGAATCGGTGGGGGTTGTCGACGAAAAGCGGCGTCAGCACGGCCACCGCGGCGACGGGAAGCACGATCGGCACGGTCACCGGAAGCGTGGTCAGCAGGCCCGAAATCGCGGCCAGGCCGGCCGCCAGCCCCGCGACCAGCGAGAAGGCGTTCGCGATCGACAGGTCGAGGCCGTCCGGCGAGACGATATCGTTGCCGACGGCGACGCCGTGCAGCATCAGCGCCACCGCAAGCAGGCCCGGCGCGAACCGGCGGATCGATGCCGGCGCGGCCGGCGCGGCGGAGCCCGCAGGCGCGCCCGTGGCCGCGGGCCACATCGCGAAAGCCGCGAGTCCGTACGCGGCGACGGTGGCAAGGTGCAGTAAAATCATCGGTTTTGACGGTGCCGACGCAGGTGTCTGGCACCCCTCCAGTTTACCCCACGCGCCGCCCCCGTCGGCGGCGCGGCCAGCCCGGTTCCCCACGCCATGCTCGAAAACCTGTCCGAACGCCTGTCGCGCGTCGTCAAGACGCTTCGCGGCCAGGCGCGCCTCACCGACGACAACATTCAGGACGCGCTGCGCGAGGTGCGCCTCGCGCTGCTCGAAGCCGACGTCGCGCTGCCGGTGGTCAAGGAATTCATCGGCGCGGTGCGGGGGAAGGCGGTCGGCGAGGAAGTCGTCGGCTCGCTGACGCCGGGGCAGGCGCTGATCGGCGTCGTCCAGCGCGAACTGGCGGGGCTGATGGGCGGCGCGGCGGTGCCGCTCGACCTCGCCACGCAGCCGCCGGCGGTGATCCTGCTCGCCGGCCTGCAGGGCGCCGGCAAGACGACCACCGCGGGCAAGCTCGCGCGCCTGCTGCGCGCGCAGAAGAAGAAGGTGCTCGCTGGTGTCGGCCGACGTGTATCGCCCGGCGGCGATCGAGCAGCTGCGAACGCTGGCGGCGCAGGTCGGGGTCGACTTCTTTCCGTCGGCCGCCGGCGAAGTCCCCGTGGCGATCGCCGCCGGGGCGCTCGACTGGGCGCGCCGCCATTACCACGACGTGCTGATCGTCGACACCGCGGGCCGCCTCGCGATCGACGAAGCGATGATGCGCGAGATCGCCGAGATCAACGCGGCGGTGAAGCCGATCGAGACGCTGTTCATCGTCGACGCCATGCAGGGCCAGGACGCGGTGAACACCGCGAAGGCATTCCGCGACGCGCTGCCGCTCACCGGCGTCATCCTGACCAAGCTCGACGGCGACGCGCGCGGCGGCGCCGCGCTGTCGGTGCGCCACGTGACCGGCGCGCCGATCAAGTTCGTCGGCGTGTCCGAGAAGATCGACGGCCTCGAGGTCTTTCACCCCGACCGGATGGCGTCGCGCATCCTCGGCATGGGCGACGTGCTGTCGCTGGTCGAGGATGCGCACCGCAACGTCGATCTGGTCGAGGCGGAAAAGCTCGCGCGCAAGGTCAAGTCGGGAAAGGGGTTCGACCTCGAGGACTACAAGGCGCAGATCGCGCAGATGCGCAAGATGGGCGGCATGAAGGCGATGGTCGACAAGCTGCCGGCGGAGCTCGCGCGCGCGGCCCAGGGCGCCAACGTCGACGAGCGCAAGATCGGGCGCATCGAGGGGATCATCAATTCGATGACGCCGGCCGAGCGGGCGAAGCCCGAGCTGCTCAAGGCCTCGCGCAAGCGGCGCATCGCGGCCGGCGCGGGCGTCTCGGTGCAGGAGGTCAACCAGCTGCTCAACCAGTTCGAGCAGACGCAGAAGATGATGAAAATGGTCGCCAAGGGCGGCATGCAGAAGATGATGCGCGGCATGAAGGGGATGTTCCCGGGCCGCTGACGGCGGATCGCCGGCCGGAAGGTGTCGGCCTAACTCACTGATCGGGAAGGCTTGGCGCCCCCGCCGGCTCCGGGGGCGATGCCGCTGGCCGGTCCGCCCGGGCGCCCGGGCGCGCGGCGCCCCTTGCCGGATGACGCCAAATCTTTGTATAATCTCGCTCTTTTTCCGTCTTTCTCACAGGATTCCAAGGCCATGGTCGTCATCCGACTTGCCCGCGGCGGCGCCAAGAAGCGCCCCTTCTACAACGTAGTCGTCGCCGACTCGCGCAACCGCCGCGACGGTCGCTTCATCGAACGCGTCGGCTTCTACAACCCGATCGCGACCGAGCGCGAGGAAGCGGTTCGCCTGTCGTTCGATCGCATCAGCTTCTGGCAGGAACGCGGCGCGAAGCTGTCGGACACGGTCGCCGGGCTCGTGAAGCACGCGACCCCGAAGGCCGCCTGACGCAGCAGCCGCTGGATTTTCCGCCGATGACCGCGGCGCCGGACGCCGACGGCATCGTCGTGATGGGGCGTGTCCTGGCGCCATACGGCATTCACGGGTGGTTGAAGATCCGGCCGCTCTCGGCGGCCCCCGATGCGCTGCTCGATCACGCGCGCTGGTGGCTGCAGCGCGGTGTCGGCGCGGAGTGGGAAGTGCGCTCCGCGATGGACGCCAAGGTGCATTCCGACACCGTGATCGCCCGCGTCGAGGGCATCGACAGCCGCGAGGCGGCGATGGACTGGCGCGGCGCCCTGATCGGCGTGCCGAGGTCCGAATTGCCGGCCGCGGACGAGGGGGAGGTGTACCTCGCCGATCTCGTCGGACTCGACGTGGTCAATCGCGAGGGGCAGGTGCTGGGAGTGGTCGTCGCGGTCGACGATTTCGGCGCGCACCCGGTGTTGCGGGTCCGCGCCGGTGCGGATGGGGATGGCCGGGAACGGTTGATCCCGTTCGTGGCGGCGCATGTGGACGAGGTCGATCTCGCGTCGAAGCGGATCGGCGTCGATTGGGGCAGCGATTACTGACCGGGGCGGCGCGATGCGCATCGACGTCGTGACGCTGTTCCCGGAGATGGTCGAGCACGCGGCGCGCTTCGGCGTGACGGGCCGGGCGCTCGAGCGGGGGCTGTGGCGCCTCGCGACGTGGAATCCGCGGGATTTCACGACGGACAACTACCGGACCGTCGACGACCGCCCGTACGGCGGCGGGCCGGGGATGGTGATGCTGGCGGAGCCGCTGGCGAAGGCGCTGGCCGCCGCGCGTGCGGCCCAGCGCGAAGAAGTCGAAGGGGCGGGTGGCGGCGTGGCGACGCGCGCGACGCGGGTGATCCACCTGTCGCCGCAGGGCGTCCCGCTGACGCATGCGCGGGTGATGGACCTGGCGGCGGCGGGCGATTCGACCGGCCTGGTGCTGCTTGCCGGCCGCTACGAGGGGATCGACGAGCGGCTGCTCGAGCGCGAGGTCGACGAGGAGATCTCGATCGGCGACTTTGTCGTGTCGGGCGGAGAAATGCCGGCGCTGATGCTGATCGATGCGATCGTGCGGCAGCGGCCGGGGGTGCTGAATGACGCGACGTCGGCAGGACAGGATTCGTTTGCCGACGGCTTGCTCGACTGTCCGCACTACACGCGGCCCGAGGTCTACGCGGGGGCGGCGGTGCCGGCGGTGCTGCTGTCGGGCAACCACGCGGCGATCGCGCGGTGGCGCCGCAAGGAGGCGCTGGGGCGCACGTGGCGGCGGCGGCCGGAACTCCTCGCCGGGCGCGGGTTGTCGGCGGCGGACGAGGCGCTGCTGCGCGAGTATGCGAACGAAGGTGACGCGGCGGTCGGACGGAAGCAGTGAATGGAAGCAGTGGAGCGGCAGCGCAGGCGCGCCGTCCCGCACGGCCGGTCGAAACAAATCGAAATCGAAGCATCGAGGCAGTGAAGCGAAACGAAGTGCAGCAGTGAAGGCAAGCAGGCAGAAGCCGACGGACGGTTCGCCGCCCGCGGGGCCTGCACAACAAACCGCGCGCATCAGGGGGCGCCCTGCGCTGCGCGCAATGGCCACAGGCCGGCAGCAGATACTCATGGAGAACGCACGATGAATCTCATCCAGACGCTCGAGCAGGAAGAAATCACCCGCCTCAACAAGACGATCCCGTTGTTCGCCCCCGGCGACACGGTGGTCGTCAACGTCAACGTCGTCGAAGGCGAGCGCAAGCGCGTCCAGGCGTACGAGGGCGTGGTCATCGCCAAGCGCAACCGCGGGCTCAACTCGTCGTTCGTCGTGCGCAAGATCAGCAGCGGCGAGGGCGTGGAGCGGACGTTCCAGACGTATTCGCCGCTCATCGCCTCGATCGAGGTCAAGCGCCGGGGCGACGTCCGTCGCGCGAAGCTGTACTACCTGCGCGACCGGTCGGGCAAGTCGGCCCGGATCCGCGAAAAGCTCACCACCAAGGCCAAGCCGGCCGAGTGAGCGGCGCCCGCGGCGCGCGTCGCCGCGGCGGGGCCAGGGGGCAGCCTGCGGGCTGCCCTTTTTTGTCTCCAACGCCTCGCCGGGCGGCCGCTGACGTCGGTCCGGAGCGAGCGCGGCGCCCGGTGGGATCGGCTGGCCCGAAACTTGCAGTGTGTCTGACTTGATAAGGTTCGGGTTTTCGCCCAAGATTTCGCAAGCTCATCGATCGTTGCCCATGCGCGCCACGCTCTACGAAGCGCTCGGAATACCGCCGACCGCCCCTGAGGAGGAGGTCCGCGCCGCATTGCGGCGGCTGATCCGCAAGTATTACGCCAAGACCCGTGACGGTCAGGGCAACGTCGAAGAGGCGCTTCGCTTCATCAATCATGCCAGCCGCATACTCAGCGACGACGACCGGCGGCACCGGTACGACGACGAGCTCGCGCTGTCCGACGGCACGACCGAGCAGAAGATCGCGCATGTCGTGAGCCATGCCGTGGCCGAGGACGGCGGCGAGCACTCCGACGTCGCGGCGCCGGCGGTGGAGCCCTCCGCCGACCAGGTCCTGGAAACCGGGCTCGACGGCGACGACCTGGTCGAGGACGAGCACCTGCACCACCCGGGCCTCACCGAGCGCGTCGCGACCTTCGGCCGCTCGACCATCGTCACCGTCGGCCTGTGCGCGCTGTTCGGCGCGTTCATCGCGGCGGCGATCGTCTTCGTCACGCCCGCCGATGCGGTGCTCGTCGCCAAGCAGGTGCTGGTCTGGCTGACCGTGACGCTGCTCATTCTGACGGTCGTCTACGGCGTCGTGCACGGCGTCGCGTGGGCGGCGCGCCGCCGCAAGGCGACCGCAGCCGGCGCTGGTGCCGCAGACGGACCTCGCGATCCTCAACTGGCGGCGCGAGAAGAGCGTGTTCCTCGGGACCAACCAGCCGCAGGAGGATGCGAGCTGGATCTTCCAGCTGCGCATGGCCGAGCTCGAGCGCGCGAAATCCGGCCGGACCAGCGAACCGCGGCCCTGGAATCGCCTCGCGGCGCGCCTCTTCGATTACGCGATCTGGGGACTCGTGCTCGCGCTGCTGCTGTCCGAGCTGCGGGGCATCGGCATCGTGCCCGAAGCGTTCGGATACTGGATCGGCCATCCGCTGATCGCGCCGATCCTGATCACCGCGAGCTGGATCCCCGTCGAGGCGCTGCTGATCGGATCGTTGCAGACGACCCCGGGCAAGTGGCTCTTCGGCTGCTATCTGCAATTCTCGATCTCCGACGCGTATGCGCGGCGCGACACCCGCGCCCAGCTCGACCGGGCGTTGCGTCGCTCCTTCCGCGTCTGGTGGGAGGGCGTGGCCTGCGGGTTTCCGCTGCTCGCCCCCGTGCTGATCGCCGTCGCCTACGAAAAGGTCGCGCACAACCAGGAAACCGATTGGGACTTCGCGCAGGACTGCCTGGTCACCCACGGTCCGCCCGGGGTGCTCAACGCCGTCACCGGCGTCTGCGGCCTCGCGGCGATGCTGTGGCTCTATGGCGTCGCCTGGCACCAGCCGATGGCGGAGTCGATCGCCTGGGCGCGCACGTCGATCTCCGACGCGATCCCGTCGGCGTCTTCGCTGGTGCCGGGCAACATCACGGGGGGCGGCGTGATCACGGGACTTGCCGGCGTCGGCAACGCGATCACCGGGGCGGTCACGTCGCCGTCGCCGCGGGCATCGACGGTCGCGGTGCCGCCGACGGGGCCGGTCGACCCCGGCCTCGCGCAGGAGTTTTCCGATCGCCGGGCGCGGGTGGCGGCGTTGAAGAGCGAGGGGCCGCGCATGCTTCGCGCCGGCAATTTCCGCCGCGCTGCCGAGCTCTGCCAGGCGTGGGCGGACCAGGACCTCGGCAATGCGGAGGCATGGAAGTGCCTCGGTCAGGCGCAGCAGGCGCAGGGCTATCATCAGGAAGCGATCGCCGCCTTCCGGAAGGCGAAGCAGTACGATCCGGCCGACCGCACGCTCGACGCCGCCATCGATCGAAGCCAGCAGGGCGTCGTGGCGGACTTCTTCAACCGTTACCGGCAGTGACCGCCGCGCCGGCGGCCTTCGCGGTCTGCTGACTACCCCGACCCGGCGCCGATCAGGCCCAGCCAGAGCGGCATCGTGACCGCCGCCAGCAGGGTTCCGCTGGAAACGATCAGCGCGACGGGCGCACCGCGGCCGTTCATTCGCGCCGCGAGGATGTAGGCCGACGTCGCCGTCGGCACCGCCGCCTGCGTGATCGCCACCTGCGTTTCCAGCGGCGACAGCGCCAGCGCGCGCGCCGCCGCGAAGGCGATCGCGGGCATCGCCAGCAGCTTCACCGCGTGGAACCACGCCAGCGCCGGCAGCGGCAGCGCGCGGCGTTCGAACGTCAGGCCGGCGCCCACGGCGAGCAGCCCCAGCGGCAACGCGGCGCTCGCCAGCAACTCGAGCAGCCGCGCGGGCAGCGCCGGCAGCGGCAGCCCCGCGACGTTCCATGCCAGGCCGGCGGCGGTGGCCAGCACCAGCGGATTGCGCGCGAGCTCGCCGCCGATGGAAACGCCGCGCCCGTGCGCGAGCATCGATACCGCGGCGACGTTCACGGTCGGAACCAGCACCCCGACGAGGAGGCTCGCCAGCGCGAGGCCGGGCGCGCCGCCGAGCCGGTCGGCGACGGCCAGCACGATGTAGGTGTTGAAGCGGAATCCGCACTGGAAGCACGCGGCGAACACGTCCTGCGGCAGGCGGAACAGTGGCCGTGCGAGTGCCGACAGCACCATCGCCGCCAGCGTGAAGATGAGCCCCGTCGCGATCAGCGGCCCGGCGGTGCCGAGGGCCAGCGGCGCCGCGGCCAGCGACCGGAAGAGCAGCGCCGGGAACAGGACGTAGTAGACCAGGCGCTCGACGCCGACCCAGAACCCGGCGTCGAAGCCGCGGACGCGGCGCAGCACCGCGCCGCCGGCGATCAGCAGGAAGTCCGGAAGGAGGAGGAGGGCCGCGCTCACCGCGCCCGGCCCCCCGGCGGCAACACCGGGTCGGGACCCCGTCAGCCGGCGTCGGCGTTCTGCGCGGCGATGTCGCGCCGCACGGCGTCCATGTCGAGCGCGCCGGCCTGCCCGATCAGGTCCTCGAGCGCGGACGGCGGCAGCGCGCCGGCCTCCATGTAGACGACGATGTCGTCGCGGAAGATCGCGAGCGTCGGTATCGACCGGATGCCGAACGACGCGGCGAGTTCCGGCTCGGCCTCGGTGTTCACTTTCGCGAACAGGACGCCGGGGTGCCTGGCGGCGGCGGCGGCGAAGGTCGGCGCGAACGACCGGCAGGGCCCGCACCAGGGCGCCCAGAAGTCGATGATCGCGAACGGATGCCCGCGGATCGCGGCGTCGAAACCGGCCTGGTCGAGTTCGACCACCGCGCCGCCGGCGGAGGCTTCGGGTGCCGCGCTCATTTGCGCTTCAGCAGGAAGAAGAACGCCCCGTCGGCCTCGCCCTGTTCGACCAGCTCGTTGCCGGTCTGGTGGGCGAAGGCCTGGAAATCGCGCACCGACGCCGGGTCGGTCGAGAGCACCTTGATCGTCTGGCCGGCTGCCATGTCGTTGAGCGCCTTTTTCGTGCGCAGGATCGGCAGCGGGCAGTTCAGGCCGCGGGCATCGACTTCGCGGTCGGGTTGCAGCATCGGTGTGACTCCTCGGGTGGCGGGCACCGGACGCCCGCGAATCAGGGACAGTGATTTTAGCAGAGCCGGTGCCACGGTCCGAAACGCGGCGCGGCCGTCGCGGCGGCGGTCGCCGCCGGGCATGCGCCCGGCCTTCGCTACCGGCGGATGCGGCGAACGAGCGCCGTCGTCGAGCGGTCGTGCGCGAAGGGAATCGCGACGAACCGTCCGCCGGCGGCGATCACTTCGGCGGCGCCGGCGGTGGTCGCCGCAGTGTAGTCGCCGCCCTTGACCAGCACGTCCGGCCCGCAGGCGACGATCAGGTCCCGCGGCGTGTCGCCGTCGAAAGGTACGACGAGGTCGACTGAAGCGAGCCCCGCGAGCACCGCCATGCGGTCGGCCAGCGGGTTCAGCGGGCGGTCGTCGCCCTTGCCGAGCCGGCGCACCGACGCATCGGAGTTCACCGCGACGACGAGCGCCGCGCCTTCGCGCCGCGCGGCATCGAGGTAGGTGACATGGCCGCGATGCAGCAGGTCGAAGACGCCGTTGGTCATGACCAGCGGCCTCGGCAACCGCACGATGCGCTCCAGTGCGCTCGCCGCGGTGGCGATCTTGTCCTCGAGGCGCGGCAGCGTCGCGCCGGTGGCGGCGCCGGTCACGATGGCGGGTTCGTGTATTCGAAGACCTTGACCACGCGGAGGACGCCCTCCGTCGTCGCGGCGATCGACGCCGCGGCGTCACCTTCCTGCGGCGTGACCAGACCGCGCAGGTACACCACGCGACGCTCGGTGACGACCTTGATCAGGTTCGCCGGCACCTTGTCGGCCTCGACCAGCCGTGCCTTGACCTTGGACGTGATGTACGAGTCGTTGCTGCGGTCGCCGAAGTCGCTGTTCGGACCGACGACCATTTCGTTCTGCACGCTGCGCACGCGGTCGGTCTTCTCGGCGAGCTGCGTGATGCCGTCGCGCGCGGCCGCCGTCGGCGCTTCGCCGGTGAGCAGCACGATGCCGTTGTAGCTGGTGACGTTGAGGTGCGCGTCCGGGTACTTCTCGTTCGCCGCCGCGGAGACCTTGAATTCGATGGACTGGTCGTCGACCTGCGCCCCGGACGAGCGGCGGTCCGCCGCCATCATCACGGCGCCGCCCATGCCCGCGACGATCAGCGGCGCGCAGCCGGACAGCGCGAGCGGGCCCGCGGCGACCGCGCAAAGGAGCAGCGCCAGCGCGGCGCCCCGGCGATCCCGCTTCGCTGCAGGAGCATCGGGCACGCGACGGACGCGCGGGGGCAGTGAGGTCACTCCTCGTCTCCCAGCAGGGTGGCGTCGACCGCATCGCACAGGCAATGCAGCATCAGCAGGTGGACTTCCTGGATCCGGGCGGTGCGGTCGTGCGGAACGCACAGATGGACGTCGGCATCACCGAGCATCGCCCCGATGCGGCCGCCGCCCTTGCCCGTCAGCGCGACGACGCGCATCTCCCGCTCATGGGCGGCCTCTATCGCGGTGATGACGTTGCCCGAGTTGCCCGAGGTGGAGAATGCGATCAGCACGTCTCCCTTTGCGCCGAGGGCCCGGACCTGCTTGGCGAAGATCTGGTCGTAGGAGTAGTCGTTGGCGATCGCGGTGATGATCGAGGTGTCGACCGTCAGCGCGATCGCGGGCAGCTCCGGCCGCTCGCGTTCGAACCGGCCGACCATCTCGGCGGCGAAGTGCTGAGCGTCGGCGGCGGAGCCGCCGTTGCCGCAGGCGAGCAGCTTGCCGTCGGCGAGCAGGCAGTCGGATAGCACCGCGGCGGCGCGCGCGACTTCCGGCGCGAGCCGGTCGACGGCGGCGAGCTTCACCTGTGCGCTGTCGTGGAAATGCTGGCGGATGCGGTCGAGAGGGTTCATCGCGGGCGAGGGCGGCGCCGCAAGCAGCGCCGCCGGTGACGGGGAAGACCGATGATTGTAGCAGGGGCCCGGCGGGCCCCGCCCCGGCCGGCGCGTCGAATCGGGGGAGGCGCCGGCGTCAGCGCGACGCGCTGATCGCGTCGCGCAGCCACTCGACGCGCGGTGGGTCGAGCGCGTCGAGCAGCACCGCGTCGAAGCGACACGCGGGCGGCCGCGCGAAGCGGGAAAGATAGTATGCAGCGGCGGCGAGCAGCTTGCGCTGCTTCCGCGCGTCGATGCTTGCCGCCGCGCCGCCGTAGTCGCCGCGGCGACGCAGCCGGACCTCGACGAAGACCAGCGTGTCGCGGTCGCGCGCGATGATGTCGATCTCGCCGGTGCGGCAGCGGAAATTGCGTTCGACGATCACGAGGCCGCCGGCTTCGAGGTGGGTCGCGGCGAGCGCCTCGGCGCGGGCGCCGGCGGCGTGGCGCGGGTCGACGCCATGCGCGGCCCGGCTCGGTCGGGTCCCGGAGGGTGCCATCGACTGCAGGGCCGCGATCAGCGCAGCTCGACGGGGACCTTCTGTCCGGCGCGGAACTGCATCAGCACCGGCGTGCGGATGAACTGGCGCGAGTCGGCGTCGAGGATGACGCGGCCGGTCGCCCCGTCGAATTCGACGCCACGCCCGGGCGGCGCGTCGGCGAGGAGCCACGCCGCGCGGAACGCGTCGATGCCGAGGGCGTACAGGCGGTCGAGCGCCGCGTTCTGGTAGTCGCGGCGGGGGACCTTCGCGTAGGCCGGCGAGTCGGGCAGCGCCAGCCAGGGAATCTCGACGAAACGCAGGTCGTCGAGGTCGCGTACGGTCGCCTGGGTCGGGCGGTCGTTCACCTGGCTGCTCGCATACGCGGGCGTCTGTCCGACGTAGGGCTTGACCAGCGCCGCGTCGTCGCCCTCGACCGCGAGGACGATCGCGTCCAGCGGCGTCCTGCCGAGTTCGGTGCGCAGCGCCACCAGCATCTCCGGCGCGCGACCGAAGCGCAGCGTGACTGGTGACGCCCCGCCCAGCAGCAGCCACTCGGCGGTAAACGCGTCGGCGAAGCGCCTTTGCAGCGGCGTGCCCGCACCGACGACACCGACGGTCAGGGCGCCGCCGTCGCGCGCGCTGCGGGCGACCACCCTGGCGTCCGCCTCGATCACCAGCGCCAGGGTGTAGAACGACGAAGGCAGCGGTGCGCCGTCGTCGAGCTGGTTGAGGGCGAGCGTCGGCGGGCCAGGGTCCTCGTTGGCCGCCGCCGCGACGAGCTTGAGGTCGTCGCGGACCAGCGGGCCGACCATGACGCGCGCGCCCGAGGTGCGCGCCCTTCCGAACGCCTCGGTGGCGCCGCCATCGTCGTGCCCGATGACCACGGTCCTCGCCTTCGTCATCGAGGCGGCGGCGACGAAGCCTGCGCGCACCGCGTCGGCGGCACGGCCGTAGCTCGAAGACTCGAGCGGCAGCACGAGAGCGATATCGACGCCCCGTGCAGCGACCTCGCTTGCGGCCGGCGCCTGTCCCCGCGACAATCCGGGCAGCGCCGCGATGGCGATGGCGAGCCAGGTCGTCGCCACGCGCAGTGCGCACCGTCCCGACCGTTCCCCGCCCATGACCACCTCCCGTCGTCGCCCTGCGCGTTCCGGCCCCGCGCAGGAAACCCCCGCCGACGCCGACAACCTCGCTGGAACCGGTGCGAGAGGGGAATTATATGTGGTCGCCACGCCGCTGGGTAACCTCGGCGACCTGACTGCTCGCGCCCGCGACACCCTGGCGCAGGCGGACCTGATTGCCGCCGAGGACACCCGCGTCACCGCGGTGCTGCTCGCGCATTACGGCATCGTCGCCCGCGTCACGGCGCTGCACGAGCACAACGAGCGGCAGAAGACGCCGGCGCTGCTGGCCGAGCTTGCCGCCGGTCGGCGGGTGGCGCTGGTCAGCGACGCGGGGACGCCGGCCGTCAGCGATCCGGGCGCGCGACTGGTCCGGGCGGCGCGCGAGGCGGGATATCGCGTCGTGCCGATCCCGGGACCGTCGGCGCTGACGGCGGCGCTGTCCGCCGCCGGGCTCGACGCCGGCGAAGTGCTGTTCGCCGGATTCCTTCCCTCGGCCGCGAAGGCGCGGCGCGAAGCGCTGGAGCGAATCGGCCGGCTGCCCTGCGCACTCGCGTTCTACGAGGCACCGCACCGCGTGCGCGCGACCGTGGACGCGCTCGTCGCGGCGCTCGATCCCGCACGCCTGCTGGTCGTCGCGCGCGAGCTGACGAAGATCTACGAGACGATCGCCGCGATGCCGCTTGCCGACGCTCCGGCGTGGTTCGCGGCCGACGCGAATCGGGAGCGCGGCGAGTTCGTGCTGCTGGTCGACGCGCCGCCGCTGCCGGCAACTGCGTCCTCGCTGCCGATCGATGCCGACCGCCTGCTCGACGCCCTGCTGGCCGAACTGCCGCCGGCGAAGGCGGCGCGCGTCGCGGCCGTCGCCACGGGATTGTCGCGCGACGATCTGTACGCGCGCGCGGTGGCTCGGCGCGGGGATCGCGACTAGGACGCGCGGTCGATCGTGCGCTGCGTGGTCGCGGCGAAGCGGCGTCTCAATAGGTCTCCACGTGGTACCGCCCCTCGGAGCGCAGGCGCGGCAGCAGCGCCTCCCAGTCGAGACCGTGCAGGCTGCAGACGTCGTGGAACGCCTGCGCGACCCCCTCCTCCATGCCCTTGAGCCCGCAGACGTAGATGTAGGTCTGGGGTCGTCGAGCAGCGCGGCGACGTCGGCGCCGCGCGCGCGTATGCGGTCCTGCACGTACTGCTCGGCTCGCCCGCACGCGCGAGAACGCGAAGTTGATGTCGATGAAATCGGCTGGAAGCTTCTGCAGCGGTCCGAAGTAGGGCAGTTCCTCGGGCGAGCGTGCGCCGAAGAAGAGCATCAGCCGACCGCCTTCCTTCAGCGCGATGCGCCGTCGCCGGCGCTCGGTCATCGCGCGCATCGGCGCCGAACCGGTTCCGGTGCAGACCATCAGCAGGTTCGATCCCCGGGTGGTTGGGCATCAGGAAGATGCTGCCGTACGGGCCGATGACGTCGACCACGTCGCCCTTCGCGAGGTCGCAGAGGAAGTTCGACGCGACGCCGACGACCGGCCGTCCGTCGTGATCCTCGTCGACGCGCTTCACCGTGAGCGCGAGGTTGTTGTAGCGCGGCCGCTCGCCGTCGCGTGGACTCGCCACCGAGTAGAGGCGGACGTGGTGCGGTTTGCCCGCTTCGGCTCGACGCCCGGCGGCAGGATGCCGATGGTCTGGCCTTCGAGCACCGGGAACGGCGAGTCGCGCCGAAGTCGAGGACGAGGTGGCGGATGTCGCTGATGCGCCGTCGCCGGTCAGCCGGAAGTTGCCGGCGACGGTGGCGCCGCGCCGGATTCGCACCGAGTACAGGTTGACGTACGGGATGCGCCGCCGACCACGGCGGCGGCGCGGTGCCGCCCTGGCCTGCGGTCGCCGTCGGCGCGGATCGTGCAACGTCAGCGGGAACGTCGGCGTGGGCGGCGGCGAACTCGAGCGCCGCCTGCGCCGGCAGGGCGTCCCAGCCGAGCTGATCGGCGATCGAGTACGCGCCGTCCTTCTCGACGCGGCGCCAGCTGTCGATCGCGCCGGTGGGCACGGCGCGATGCAGCGGTTGCATCGCGTCGCAGATCGCGGGATCGACGACGTAGTTGCGCGCGTCGTGCGTGATCGCGTCGATCGGGCAGGTCTCCTCGCAGGTGTTGCAGCGAATGCAGATCTCCGGATCGATCAGGTGCTGGCGGACGACGGCGTCGACTCGGCCTTGCGCGCCTGGCTCATCGTCGGTCGGGTCCGGCGCGCCGTCAGTTGAAGCGGACGTACTCGAAGTCGACGGGTTGGTTGTTGATGCCGCGGGCGGGCGGCGCGATCCAGTTCGCGTAACGTCCCGGCGCGACGACGCGCCCCATCAGCGACGCGACGAACGCGCGGTCCTCGGCCGAGGGCAGCCAGGCGCGCTCGTGCCGGGCCCAGGTCGCCGCGTCGACGACCTCGCCGTCGGGCGAGATCCGGGCGCCGGACAGCGGGCCGATCTTGCGGTGGAACGCCTTGTGCGGGACCTTGAGCCGGAACGGCAGCCCGGCCTTTTCGACGATCCGGTTCCAGCGCTCGACGCCGGCGGCGGCATCCTTGATGTAGTCGTCGCGCAGCTTTTCGTTGAGGGCGTTGAGCATCGGCGCCTCGACGGTGACGAGGCGCCCGTCGCGCACCTCCAGCACCGGGTAGGTCGCGCCGGACAGCAGGTGATCGTCGCCGATCTTCGTCTCGTCGAAGCGGCCCTTCAGTCCCGTCGTGTAGAACGTCGCGGCGTTGCTCGAGACGTCGGCGCCGAAGAGGTCCATCGTCACCGAGAAATGGAAGTTGAGGTAGCGCTGGATGGTCGGCAGGTCGATGACGCCGGCGGCGCGCAGCTTCGCCGGATCGTCGGTCCCGAGCTCGTTCATCTTCTCGCAGGTCCGCTGGATGACGCGCCCGACGCCGCTCTCGCCGACGAACATGTGGTGCGCCTCCTCGGTCAGCATGAAGCGGCAGGTGCGCGCGAGCGGGTCGAAGCCGGACTCGGCGAGCGAGCAGAGCTGGTACTTGCCGTCGCGGTCGGTGAAATAGGTGAACATGAAGAACGACAGCCAGTCGGGCGTGCGTTCGTTGAAGGCGCCGAGGATGCGCGGGTTGTCGGCGTCGCCGGAGCGGCGCTCCAGCAGCGCCTCGGCCTCCTCGCGGCCGTCGCGTCCGAAGTAGGCGTGCAGCAGGTAGACCATCGCCCAGAGGTGGCGGCCTTCCTCGACGTTGACCTGGAACAGGTTGCGCAGGTCGTAGAGCGACGGCGCGGTGAGGCCGAGGTGCCGTTGCTGCTCGACCGACGCGGGCTCGGTGTCGCCCTGCGTCACGATCAGCCGCCGCAGGTTGGCGCGGTACTCGCCCGGCACCTCCTGCCATGCGGGCTCGCCCTTGTGCTCGCCGAAGTTGACCTTGCGGTCGGCTTCGGCCGGGTTGAGGAAGATGCCCCAGCGGTAGTCGGGCATCTTGACGTAGTCGAAGTGCGCCCAGCCCTTGGGATCGACGCTCGTCGCCGTGCGCAGGTAGACGTCGAAGTTCTGCGAGCCGTCCGGGCCCATGTCGCCCCACCAGCGCAGGAACTCCGGCTGCCAGTGCTCGAGCGCGCGCTGCAGCGAGCGGTTCTCGGCGAGGCCGACGTTGTTGGGGATCTTCTGGCTGTAGTCGATGGTCATGGCTGGTCCTTGAGCGGGGCGACGCGCGTGGCGGCGGGGAGCGTCATGCGCGCCGCGTTCACGCGATTGCCGCGTGCGATTGTCTAAATGCGGTTGCGGTCGAATTTCGCCTTGCTGCCGCTGCCGAAGACCTTGAGCGCACCGGCCTCGCCGGTCGCGTTCGGGCGGATGAAGATCCAGTTCTGCCAGGCCGAGAGGCGGCCGAAGATCCGCGTCTCCATCGTCTCGCCCGGGCCGAAGCGCAGGTTCGCCTCCATCCCGGTCAGCGCGTCGGGCGAGAGGCTCGCGCGTTCCTCGAGCGCGATGCGCAGCTCGTCGTCCCAGTCGAGGTCGTCGGGTGCCGCGGTGACGAGACCCAGCGCGACGCAGGCATCGGCGTCGAGGGCATCGCCGATGCGCTCGCGCGTCGCGGCGATCGGCGCCGGCTCGTCGTAGAAGCGCGCGGCGATCCGCGCGCGGCCGTTCACCATCGGATACGCGCCGAAGTTGGCCGCGGACAGCGCCAGGCGGGGCGCGCGGCCGGGGTCGTCGGGAAGGGCGAGCATGTAGCTGCGATCGGCGGCCAGCGCGAGCTCCGCCAGCGTGCCGGCGAAGCAGGATCCCGGCTCGATCAGCGCATAGATCGACCGCGACGTCACGTCGAGCCGCGCGAGGGTGCGCCGAAGCATGCCGGTCGTCTCGCGGACGAACCAGTGCGCCGCGTGCCGGGCCAGCGCGTCGTCGCAGGCCAGCACCGGCGCAGCTTCGCCGCGGGTCTTCAGGATCCACGTGCCGAGCTCGGGCTCGTTGGTCCGCAGCATCAGGATGGCGTCGTCGAGCTCGCGCGCCATCGCCAGCGGCCACCAGGCGGCGCCCTGCGCGACGATGCCGTCGAGTTCACCGGGCGCGGCCGCGGACGGCGCGGCCACGGTGATGGTTGCGGAGCGCCCGGCCCGGTCGAAGCGCACGTCGACGTGCTCGTAGCGATAGCCGGCGTCGTCGACGGCGCGCGTGAGCGGGGGCAGCGCGACGCCGCGCTCGCCCGCCGGGCGGTCGCTGGTCGCCGCCAGCGCCAGCGCGCGCTCGCGCACCAGCGCGGCGAACTGCTGCGGCTTGGCGCAGCCGTCGATCAGCCGCCATTCCTGCGCGCGCGGCGCGCGCACGCCCTCGACCAGCGTGCAGAAGACGTCGGCGAGGTCGCGCCGCACGTGCCGCTTGTCGGTGACGCGGGTCAGGCCGCCGGTGCCCGGCAGCACGCCGAGCAGCGGCACCTCGGGCAGGCTGACCGCGGCGCTGCGGTCGTCGACCAGCAGGATCTCGTCGCAGGCGAGCGCCAGCTCGTAGCCGCCGCCGGCCGTGGTGCCGTTGCAGGCGGCGATGAACCTCAGCCCGGAGTGACGGCTCGCGTCCTCGATGCCGTTGCGCGTCTCGTTGGTGAACTTGCAGAAGTTGACCTTCCACGCGTGCGACGACAGGCCGAGCATGAAGATGTTGGCGCCGGAGCAGAACACGCGGTCGCGGCCGCTGGTGATGACGACGGTCCTGACTTCGGGATGCTCGAAGCGCAGCCGCTGCACCGCGTCGGCGAGCTCGATGTCGACGCCGAGGTCGTAGCTGTTGAGCTTGAGCTTGTAGCCGGGCATCAGCCCCCGGTCCTCGTCGATCGCGAGCGTCAGCGTCGCGACGGGACCGTCGAACGCGAGCTTCCAGTGCGCGTAGCGGTCCGGATGCGTGTCGTAGGTGACCGTCGGGGACGGTGGCGCGGCGTGGCGCGGTGCGGGTTGGGCCATGGCGGGGTCTCGAAGGAATGGGCGACCGGGCGATGCTCAGGACTTCAGCACCGTGCGCAGCGCGGCGAGCGATTGCGCGGGCTCATCGCCCGAAGTGTCGACGATGGCGTCCGCCTTCCGGTACAGCGGCTCGCGGGCGGCGAGGATGCGCGAGAGGTCCGCCATCGCCTCCTGGCTGCCCGCCATCGGGCGGAAATCGCCCTGCGCGACGACGCGCGCCATGTGCTCCGCCGGGTTCGGCCTTCACCCAGACGGTGAAGCAGCGGTCGAGCAGGAGGTGGAAGGTCTCCGGCTCGGACACGATGCCGCCGCCGACTGCCATGACCACGCGGTCGTTGGCTTCGATCACCCGCTCGAGACAGCGGCGCTCGATGCGGCGGTAACCGGCTTGCCCGTGGAGCATGAACAGTTCCGACAGGCCGACCGCCGCCTCGCGCTCGATCTCGCGGTCGAGCTCGACGAACGGCCAGTGGCAGCTCGCGCGCCAGCGCGTGCCCCAGCGTCGTCTTGCCCGCGCCCCGCAGCCCGACCAGCGCGATCCGCGAGCGGCGCGCCGCGTCGTCGCGACCGAACTCGCGCATGAGGCGGAACAGGGCGTCCTCGAGCCGGTGCGGCGGCAGCTCGTCGAGGAAGCGACGGATCAGGCGATGCTCCGGGGAGTCCTCCCCGAGCAATTCCGGCAGCGTGGCTCCGAGTGCGACGGCCACCCGGCGCAGCAGCATGACCGACGCATTGCCTTCGCCCGCTTCGAGCTGGGCGAGGTAGCGTTCGGAAACGCGCGCCTCGAGCGACAGGGCCTTGCGCGAAAGCCCGCGGCGCGCGCGCGCCTCGCGGACGCGGCGCCCGAGGCCGGCCAGGAACTCGCCGCTGTCGTCGGCGGCGTCACGCGGGGCCAATGCGGGTACGACGGTCATCATCGGTCGGATCCGGAACGGGTGTCCTCCCCGGGCGGCAGACACGCATGGGACCGACGGGGGGACGATGACGAACTATATCGGAGTCCGCCATGATCGCAAGCAATTTAATGCATGTTGCAGCGCAATATGATACGACAAATCTGGCAAGTCGATATGGCTATCCGAGAATTGTCTCAATATAAACAAATAATTGGAATCGTTTGTCGCAGTGGAAAAATAGTGCTTGACACGTCGGCATGGCGTACCTAAATTGCATCGACCTGGGTACGGGGTCGCGCCGTGGCCCGCCGCCGAAAAGGTTGTCATGACCATCGAAGCATTTGCCGCGCTGGTCGCGCGGGTCACGCAGCGCGTCGCCGGGCGACCGCTGGACGCGGTCCTGGCGCAGGAACTCAACAGCGCGATGCCCGGCGACGGCGCCGAAGTCGCCGAAATCGCGCAGGCGTGCCGCGGCGGGATCGCCGCCGGCTGGATGTGCAATCGCGAAGCGGCCGGCATCCGCTACGGCCGCGTGCTCAAGCCCGGACCGGCCACCCACGGCTTCTCGGTCGACGTCGTCGACATGAACGACGTCGCGGGCCCCCGGCATCGGCATCCCAACGGCGAAATCGACCTGGTGCTGCCGGTCTCGCCCGGCGCGCGTTTCGACGGGCATGGCGCCGGCTGGGTCGTGTATGGACCCGAATCGGTCCACCGGCCCACCGTCACCGGCGGCCGCGCCTTGATCCTCTACCTGCTGCCCCAGGGCGCGATCGACTTCGCGCCGCCGGGCTGACGCCTGGCGCCGACCCCGCCGCCTCTGGAGAATGCCGCGATGCCCGAGCTTTCCCGCGCCGACTTCCGCGTCTCGCCGCCGCGCATCGAGATTCCGCGGGAGTACAACGCGGCCTACGACCTGATCGAACGCAACCTCGCGGCCGGCCGCGCCGGCAAGGTCGCGTACATCGACGACAGGGGGCCGACCACCTACGGAGAGCTGGCGCGCCGCGTCGACGCCTGCGCGAACGCGTTGACCGGACTCGGCATGCGCCCCGAAGAGCGCGTGCTGCTGTGCCTGACGGACACCATCGACTTCCCGACGGTGTTCCTGGGCAGCATCAAGGCCGGCATCGTGCCGATCGCGGCCAACACGCTGCTGACGACCGCCGACTACGGCTACATGTTGCGGGACAGCCGGGCGTGCGCGCTGGTCGTCTCGGCGTCGCTTCTGCCCGGGTTCCTGCCCCTGCTGTCCGCGATGCCGGGGCTGCGGCACGTCATCGTGTCCGGTGCCGCCCCGGGCTCGCTGCCGGAAGGCGCGCTCGACCTGGCGACCCTGCTCGCCGGCGCCGCCGACCGCTTCGAAGCGGCGCCGACGACCTGCGACGACGTCTGCTTCTGGCTCTACTCGTCGGGCTCGACCGGCGTTCCCAAGGGTACGATGCACGTGCACTCGAGTCTCATCCACACGGCGTACCTGCACGGGGGGCCGGTCGTGGGGATTCGCGAGGAAGACGTGCTGTTCTCGGCGGCCAAGCTGTTCTTCGCGTATGGATTGGGCAACGCACTGACGTACACGCTGGCGTTCGGCACGACGACGATCCTGATGGCGGAGCGCCCGACACCGGAGGCGGTGTTCCGCCGCCTGCGCGAGCACCGGCCGACGGTGTTCTTCGGCGTCCCCACGCTGTTCGCGATGATGCTCGCCTCGCCGGAGCTGCCGGCGCGATCCGACGTCGCGATCCGCCTGTGCACCTCCGCCGGCGAGGCGCTGCCCGAGCACATCGGCCGGCGGTTCACCGAGCACTTCGGCGTCGAGGTCCTCGACGGTCTGGGATCGACGGAGATGCTGCACGTGTTCCTCTCCAACCGCCCGGGGGACGTCCGCTACGGCACCAGCGGCCGGCCGGTCCCCGGGTACAACCTGCGCATCCTCGACGACGCCGGGCAGCCGGTGCCGCCGGGCGAAATCGGCGAATTGCAGGTCGACGGACCGACCGCGGCGCAGGGGTACTGGAACAACCGCGCGAAGTCGCGGGCCACCTTCCAGGGCCCGTGGACCAAGAGCGGCGACAAGTATCGCGTCGATCCTGCGGACGGCCGCTTCGTCTACTCCGGGCGCACCGACGACATGCTCAAGGTCGGGGGGATCTACGTCTCGCCGATCGAGGTCGAATCCGCGCTGATCACCCACGAGGCGGTGATGGAGGCGGCCGTGGTCGGCCGCGAGGACGCGGACCGCCTGGTCAAGCCGATGGCCTACATCGTGCTGAAGCCCGGCCGGCAGGGCAGCGAAAGGCTGGCCGAGGAACTGCGCGACCATGTAAAGTCGCACCTGGCGCCGTACAAGTTCCCGCGCTGGGTGGAATTCCTGGAAGAGCTGCCCAAGACGGCGACCGGGAAGATCCAGCGCTTCAAGCTGCGCGCGCGCGTCGCCTGACGCGCGAGCGGCGACGGGAACGTCCACACCGAGGAGGAAACCGATGATTCACCCGATGCAATCCGCGCGCGGCCTGCGCACGCTCGCCGCCGCGATGGCGCTCGCTTTCGTGGCGGCGCCCGTGCTGGCGCAGGACAAGATCAAGGTCGGCCTGATGCTGCCCTACACGGGCACGTTTGCCGCGCTGGGCAACGCGATCACCAACGGCTTCAAGCTCGCCGTCACCGAGCAGGGCGGCAAGCTGGGCGGCCAGGAAATCGAATACGTCACCGTCGACGACGAATCCGATCCCGCCAAGGCGCCCGAGAACGCGAACAAGCTGATCAAGCGCGACAAGGTCGACGTGATCGTCGGCACCGTCCACTCCGGCGTCGCGATGGCGCTGGCCAAGGCCGCCAAGGACAACAACGCGCTGCTGATCGTCCCGAACGCCGGCGCCGACGAGATCACCGGGCCGATGTGCGCGCCGAACATCTTCCGCACGTCGTTCTCGAACTCCTCGCCCGGCTACGCGATGGGCAAGGTCGCCGCCGAGCGCGGCCACAAGTCCGTGGTCACGCTGACCTGGAAGTACGCGGCCGGCGACCAGTCGGTCAACGGCTTCAAGGAAGCCTTCGAGAAGGGCGGCGGCAAGGTGACCAAGCAGCTGTCGCTGCCGTTCCCGAACGTGGAATTCCAGCCGTTCCTGACCGAGATCGCCGCGCTGAAGCCCGACGCCGTCTACGTGTTCTTCGCCGGCGGCGGGGCGGTCAAGTTCGTCAAGGACTACGACGCCGCGGGGCTCAAGAAGTCGATCCCGCTGTACGGGCCGGGATTCCTCACCGACGGGACGCTCGAGGCGCAGGGCGCGTCGGCGGAGGGCCTGCTGACGACGCTGCACTACGCCGACCAGCTGGACAATCCGAAGAACAACGCCTTCCGCGCCGCGTACAAGAAGGCCTACAACGCCGAGCCCGACGTCTACGCGATGCAGGGCTACGACTCCGGCCAGCTGCTGGCCGCGGGCACGAAGGCGGTCGGCGGCGACATGGGCAAGCGCGACGCGCTGATCAAGGCGATGCAGACGGCGAAGATCGACAGCCCGCGCGGCCCGTTCTCGCTCTCCAGGGCCAACAATCCGGTGCAGGACTATTACCTGCGGCGGGTCGAGGGCAAGGAGAACAAGGCGATCGGCGTCGCGATCAAGGGCTACGAGGATCCGGCGATCGGCTGCAAGATGTAGGATGCGGCACCCGGGTTCCGGTCCCGGCAGCGGCGGGGCGCGGTGGCGAAAGCCGGCACCGCGCCCCGCCGTTTCACGTGGCCGGGGACTTCGCCGCGGGCGCCGGCCTCGCGCATGATCGGCCACACGCGATGGACATCTCGATCTTCCTGATCCAGCTTCTCAACGCCCTCCAGTACGGGCTGCTGCTCTTTCTGGTCGCCAGCGGGCTGACGCTGATCTTCGGCATCATGGGGATCATCAATCTCGCGCACGGCAGCTTCTACATGATCGGCGCGTACATGGCGTTCTCGCTGTCGTCGCTGACCGGCAGCCTCGCCGTCGCGATGGTGCTGGGTGTCGTGCTGTCGGTGATCCTCGGCCTGTTCCTCGAATGGGCGCTGTTCTCGCACCTGTACCGGCGCGACCACCTCGAGCAGGTGCTGCTCACCTATGGCCTGATCCTGATCTTCGAGGAGCTCCGCAGCCTGATCGTCGGCAACGACGTGCACGGCGTGCCGGTGCCCGCCATGCTCGGCGGCTCGATCGCGCTGGGCGACACGATGACCTATCCGGTCTACCGGCTGGCGATGTCGGCGGTGTGCCTCGCCATCGCGCTCGGCATGTACCTGCTCATCCAGAAGACGCGGCTCGGCATGATGATCCGCGCCGGCGCGTCGAACCGCGAGATGGTCGGCGTGCTGGGCGTGAACGTGAACCTGGTGTTCAGGATCGTGTTCGCGCTGGGCGTCGCCCTCGCGGCCTTTGCCGGCATGCTCGCGGCGCCGGTGTCGTCGGTCTATCCCGGCATGGGCCAGCAGGTGCTGATCATCTGCTTCGTCGTGGTCGTCATCGGCGGCATCGGATCGGTGCGCGGCGCGCTCGCGGCGGCGCTGCTGATCGGCCTCGTCGACACCTTCGGCAAGGTGCTCGTGCCCGAGTACGCCGGCGTCGCCGTCTACGTGCTGATGGCGGGCATCCTGCTGTGGCGGCCCGAGGGCCTGTTCCGCCGTGCCTGAGCCCCGGACCGCACGATGCCCCGCCGCCTGATCGCACCGCTTGCGGCGCTGGCGCTGGTCGCGCTGTTCCCGCTGTCCGGCGCGACCTTCTACGTCGAATTGACGACCAAGGTCATGATCATGGCGATCTTCGCCCTGTCGCTCGACCTGCTCGTCGGCTGGACCGGGCTGGTCAGCTTCGGCCACGCGGCGTACTTCGGCGTCGGCGCCTACGTGCTGGCGATGCTGTCGCCGAAGGCCGCGGCGGCGGGCCTGTGGTCGTCGCTGGGCATCGCGGTGCTCGCGGCGGCCGCGTGCGCCTTCGTCGTCGGCATCTTCGTGCTCCGCACCCGCGGCATCTATTTCATCATGGTGACGCTCGCGTTCGCGCAGATGTTCTACTTCGTGTTCCACGACACGGAGGTCGGAGGCGGATCGGACGGCCGCTACGTCAACCTGAAGCCCGACGCCGGCATCTTCGGTTTCGTTCCGTTCGACCTCGACCGGCCGGTGCACACGTTCTACGTCGTCCTCGTCGCGCTGGTGCTGGTCTTCGCCTTCCTGCAACTGCTGCTGCGCTCGCCGTTCGGTCGCGCGCTGCAGGGCATACGCGCCAACGAGCAGCGGATGCGCGCGCTCGGCTTCCCGGTGACCGCGTACAAGCTCGCCGCGTTCACGCTGGCCGGCGCGCTGGCCGGCTTCGCCGGCTACCTGCTCGCCGCGCAGTCCGGTTTCGTCAACCCGGAGATCCTGTCCTGGCACGAGTCGGGCAACGTGCTGCTGATGGTGATCCTGGGTGGCGCCGGGACGCCGTACGGCCCGATCGTCGGCGCGTTCGCGCTGACGATGCTGCACGAGTTCTTCAGCTCGCTCACCAGGCACTGGCAGCTCTTCCTCGGCGCGACCATCGTCCTGATCGTGCTGTTCATGCCGGGCGGGCTGGGGCATCTGCTGCGGCGCGTGCGGCGCAGCCTCTTCGGCGGTCCGCGCGATGGCTGAGCCGATCCTTGCCGCGCGTGGCCTGACGCGCCACTTCGGCGGCCTCACCGCCTGCGACGGTGTCGCGCTTTCCCTGGAGCGGGGGCAGCTGCACGCGCTGCTCGGTCCCAACGGGGCCGGCAAGTCGACGCTGATCAACCTGCTGTCGGGGGATCTCAAGCCCAGCGCCGGCAGCATCCATCTGCGGGGAGTCGAGATCGCGTCGCTGCCGGCGGACCGGCGCGCGCGGATGGGCATCGGCCGCAGCTACCAGAAGACGAACATCTTCCCGGGCTTCTCGGTGCTCGAGAATGCACGGCTGGCCGCGCAGTCGCGGCGGCCGCGGCCGTGGTCGCTCTTCTCCGACGCGAGCCGCGACGCGCCGGCGCTGGCAGCCGGGCGCCGCGGGCTCGAGCTCGCCGGCCTCACCGACCACTTCGAGCGGCAGGCCGGCGCGCTGTCGCACGGCGAGCAGCGGCAGCTCGAGATCGCGATGGTGCTGGCGACCGAACCCGAGGTGCTGCTGCTCGACGAGCCGCTCGCGGGCATGGGCGCGGAGGAGTCGGCGCGGATGGTGGGCCTGCTGCGGCGCCTGGCGTCGGATCACGCGATCCTGCTGGTCGAGCACGACATGGACGCGGTGTTCGCGCTCGCGGACGTGATCACCGTGATGGTGAACGGACAGGTGCTCGAATCCGGGCCGCCGGCGCAGATCCGCGCCAGCGAGCAGGTGCAGCGCGCGTATCTCGGCCACGGCGAGGACGGCGGTGGCTGACATCCTGCTCGAAGCGATCGACCTGCAGGTCTACTACGGTGCGAGCCACGTGCTGCACGGTGTCGACTTCAGCGTGCGCGAGGGGGAGACCGTCGGCCTGATGGGCCGCAACGGCATGGGCAAGACGACGCTGATCCGGAGCATGCTGGGACTGGTCCCGCCGCGCGGCGGCACCGTGCGCGTGCGCGGGCACGACGTCGCCGGCTGGCCGACTTTCCGGATCACCCGCGAGGGCATCGCCTACGTCCCGGAAGGGCGCGGCATCTTTCCCAACCTGTCGGTGCGCGAAAACCTGCAGATGGCCGCGCGGCCGGCGCCGGACGGGCGCTGCGACTGGACGTTCGAGCGCGTCCTGCAGACCTTTCCCCGGCTCGCGGAGCGGATCGGCCACGGCGGGGCGCAGCTCTCCGGCGGCGAGCAGCAGATGCTGACGATCGGCCGTGCCCTGCTGACCAACCCGTCGCTGCTGATCCTCGACGAAGCGACGGAAGGGCTCGCGCCGCTGATCGCGCGGGAGATCTGGCGCATCGTCCGGGAGATTCGCGGCAGCGGAATCGCGACGGTGATCGTCGACAAGAACTACGCGCACCTGACCGCGCTGACCGACCGCAACGTCGTGCTGGTCAAGGGCAAGGTCGCCTACGAATGCGACAGCGCCACGGCGCGCGCCGACCCGGCGGCGCTGCACGCGTTCCTGGGCGTCTGAGCGTTTCGGGGGCGGCGGATGGCCGGCACGAGTCTGGTCCCGGTCGGCGGCGCCCGTCTCGAGGTGCTGCGCATCGACGCCGGCCGTGCGGGCACGGCGCCCATCGTCATGCTGCACGAGGGTCTCGGCTCGGTCGCGATGTGGAAGGATTTCCCCCATCGCATCGCGCAGGCGACCGGCCGCGAGGTCGTCGCCTACTCGCGCGCGGGCTACGGACGGTCGTCGCCGGCCGCGCTGCCCTTCGGCGTCCGCTACATGCACGACGAGGCGCTGATCGTGCTCCCGCAGCTGCTCGATGCGCTGGCGATCGACGAGCCGGTGCTGTTCGGCCACAGCGACGGCGGCTCGATCGCGGTGATCCACGCGGCGGCGTCGGGACGGCCGGTCGCCGGGCTCGCGCTGATGGCGCCGCACCTGTTCGTCGAGGACGTCGCGGTCGCCAGCATCGCGGCGGCCGGGGACGCGTGGCGGACGACCGACCTGCGCGCCCGGCTCGCGCGCTACCACGACGACGTCGACGCCGCGTTCACCGGGTGGAACGACATCTGGCTGCATCCGGATTTCCGCGCCTGGAACATCGAGGACTGCGCGCGCGCGCTGACCTGTCCGGTGCTGGCGATGCAGGGGCTGGACGACGAGTACGGCACCCTGGACCAGATTCGCAGCATCGCGCGTGCCGCGCCTGACGTCGAGCTCGTGGAGCTCGCCGACTGCCGCCATTCGCCGCACCGCGACCAGCCCGACGCGGTGCTGGCGGCCCTCGCGCGCTTCGTCGACCGGCTCGGGCGCTGAGTCCGCGCCGCGGCCGCGGTTCGCCGGCCGGCGCCCCCGCGGGAACGCCGCGACGCCGGTCCGGGCGCGCGCCGGCGCGACGCTAGCGAATGGTCATGCCGCCGTCGGCGGCGATCACCTGGCCGGTGACGTAGCTGGCGCCGGCCGAGGCGAGGAAGACGAACAGCGGAGCGATCTCGTCCGGCTCGGCCCAGCGGCCGAGCGGAATGCGCTCGAGGTACTTGTCGCGGAACCGCTCGTCGGTGCGGATGGTTTCGGTCATCGGCGTCGCGGCGCCGGGCGCGATGGCGTTGACGACGATGCCGTGCCGGGCGAGCTCCTTCGCGGCGGACATCGTCAGTCCGAGGATCCCCGCCTTGGCGGCGCTGTAGTTGATCTGTCCGATCGTCCCCAGCACGCCGGCCGCCGACGTCACGTTGACGATGCGGCCGTAGCGCCGCTCCATCATGCCCGCGACGACCGCCTGCAGGCAGTGGAAGCTGCCGGTGAGGTGGACGCCGAGCACCGCATCCCACTCGGCGGTGGTCATGCGGTGCAGCATCGCGGGGCGGATGATGCCGGCGTTGTTGACGAGGATGTCGACGGGCCCCAGCGCCGCCGTGGCGGCGGCGACCATGGCGTCGACCTGGTCGCGCCGCGCGACGTCGCAGGCGAAGCCCTCGGCGCGCCCGCCGGCGGAGACGATCGCCGCGGCGACCTCGGCGGCGCGCGCCAGGTCGAGATCGACCACGGCGACGCCGGCACCCTCCCGGGCATACGCCCGCGCGACGGCGGCGCCGATGCCGCGCGCCGCGCCGGTGACAATCGCATTGCGTCCCTCGAGCAACATCGCCGTCCTCCCTCCGCCACGGCCGGACGCGACGGCGTCCGGTCCGCCGCGCCCCGTCGAATTTGCCTGCCGCGGCGGCGCCGGGCCTTGACCCGCGTCAACTGCGGGGACGAATTGTGGTAGCCGAATGCCGATTTCGACTGCGGCGGCGGCCGCGGGGCGCGCAGCCGCGCGGACCGCTTGACCGACGTCAAGGCCGCCGCCGGGGCCCACGCACAGAATCCATGGCTCGGACGCGCCCGCGCCCGGTCGCCGGGGAAGCGGGCGGGAACGTCCTGCGCCGGGGAGACCGGCGGCTCGCGCCCGGCATCGGCGGGGCGTTCCGCGGCGAAGGCATCCGCGCCGCCGGCGGCGCGAACGGAGGAGACGGCCGTGCCCGACCACGACGAAGTGATGATGGCCATCGCGACGGTCATCGACCCGGAGGCGGGCATGAACGTCGTCGACCTCGGGCTCGTGTACGGGGTCGTCGTCGACGACGACCGCGTCGTCGTCACCATGACGATGACGACGCCGTCCTGCCCGGTCGGGGACTACCTCGCCGACGCGGTGCGCGACGCGATCCTGGACGCGCATCCGCAATGCGCCGCAGTGACGGTCGAGGTGACCTTCGATCCGCCGTGGACGCCCGACCGGATGAGCGACGCCGCGCGCGCCAGATTCGGCTGGTGACGCCTGCGGGCCGCGGCCGCGCGGTGGCCCCGGCCGCCGCGGCGCGCGGCTAGCTCCGCGGCGCAGGTCCGTCCCGCGCCCTGCCGTTCCATCAGCTGGAGCATGGTCGCGATGGTGATCGACTTGAAGGTCGCCTGCGCGATTTCGTCGATCTCCGACAACACGGTCGCGATCGCGCGCCCCGCGTGCGTCCGCTCGCCGGGCTCGCGGCGTTCCGCGTCCGTCGGCGACAGGTCCTCGAAATGACAGATGACGTCGAACAGCGTCAGTCGCCGGGCGTTGCCGGCGAAGCGGTAGCCGCCGCCGACGCCACGGATCGATTCGACGATCCCCGCCCGCGCGAGTTCGGCGAGCACCTTGGCGAGGTGGTGGGGGGACACGCCGTACTTGCGCGGCGATCTCGGCGGCCGCGACCGGACGGCCCGACGCGGCGGCGAACTCGAGGATGCTGTAGAGCGCCAGCCGCGAGTTCTTCTGCAGCTTCAATCGAGGTCCATTTCCAGGGGAATGAAGGGCCCGGCCATCATGCCCTGGCTGCGGAAGAACGACAGGATCAGCGAGTTGTCGCGCGACAGCAGCGTGCGGACCTTGGTCACTCCGGCGCGGCGAAAGCCCCGGGCGATCGCGGCGAGCAGCATCGTTCCGAGGCCGGACTGCCGCGCCTCGGGATGCACGTCGATCGCGAAGACCCAGCCGCACGGAGGCGAGCCGAACTCCCAGTCGCGCACCTCGCCGATCACGAAGCCCAGCACGACGGGCCCGTCGGCGGCGACCAGGAACTGCCGGCCGGGGGCGTCGGCGTCCGCGTAGCGCCGGTAGATGCCGCGCCAGTAGGCCCTCTTCTCGATTCCCGTCACCCGCGCATCGATCGCGATCACGGCGGCGAGGTCGCCCCGCCTGACCGGGCGGACCTCGGTCCGGGCGCGCCCGGCCGGCGGGGGCGCCGGACGGGCCTGTTTCGTGGCAGTTTTCGTTCCCATTGATACGGATCAAGTTTAAATCGGCATCAGGTTACCAGAATAGTCGTCAATCGACCGGAGCTCAATGCCGCCGCAACGCCGCGCCGCCACGGCGCGGCGTCGAGCGGCCAGGGAAAGGCGAGGAGGAGCGGGCGCTGCGGGCGCCCGGCGGTCGCCACGCAACGTGGCCCCGAAGCGCAGGAGGTTCCGATGCAGGCGACGCTGGTCCCCGGGTTGACCGTCACTCGAAGCTGGACCGTCGACCGCGAGCGCACGATCGATTTCATGGGCGAGAAGGCCCGTGTCTACGCCACGCCGATGCTGGTGCGCGACATCGAGGTGACGGCGCGGGAGCTGCTGCTCGCGCATCTCGATCCGGGCGAGGACAGCGTCGGCACGCGGGTCGAGATCGACCATCTGGCGGCGACGCTGATGGGCATGACGGTCGACATCACCGTCACCGTCGCGGCGGTCGCCGGACGAGCGGTGACGCTCGACGTCGCCGCGCACGACGGCATCGACGATGTCTGCCGCGGCCGGCACCACCGCTTCGTCGTCGACGTGCAGAAGACGCAGGCGCGGCTCGCCGCCAAGGCCGCGCAGGCCGGCGTCTGAGCGGGATGTCGCCGTGACCGAGCCTGCCGCCGCGCGCGTCCCGACGTACTGCTACCAGTGCGTCGCCGGGCCCGATCTGCTGACCGTGAAGGTCGTCGACGGTGTCGCGACCGAGGTCGAGCCCAATTTCTGTGCCGCCGACATCCACCCCGGCGGAGGCAAGGTCTGCGTCAAGGCCTACGGGCTGGTGCAGAAGACCTACCACCCCGACCGCGTCACCACGCCGATGCGGCGCACCAATCCGCGGAAGGGCCGCAACGAGGAGCCGGGATTCGTCCCGATTTCCTGGGACGAGGCGCTGACGCTGATCACGGACCGGCTGAATGCGATCCGCGCCGAAGGCGTCCTCGACGAGTCCGGCTACCCCCGCGTCGCCGCGACGTTCGGCGGCGCCGGCACGCCGCAGTCGTACATGGGCACGCTGCCGGCCTTCCTGTCGGCGTGGGGGCCGATCGACATGGGCTTCGGCTCGGGCCAGGGCGTCAAGTGCTATCACTCCGAGCACCTGTACGGCGAGTTCTGGCATCGGGCGTTCATCGTGGCGCCCGACACGCCGAGGACAAACTACCTGATTTCCTGCGGCGCCAACGTCGAGGCCTCGGGCGGCGTCGTCGGCGTCTGGCGCCATGCCAACGCCCGGGTGCGAGGCATGAAGCGCGTGCAGGTCGAGCCGCACCTGTCGGTCACCGGCGCGTGCTCGGCCGAATGGGTGCCGATCCGGCCGAAGACCGACGCGGCATTCCTCTTCGCGCTGCTGCACGTGCTCGTGCACGAGGCGCCGCGCGACCGTCTGGACCTGCCGTTCCTGCGGACCCGCACGGGGTCGCCCTACCTGGTCGGGCCGAACGGCTATTACCTGCGCGATCCGGCAACGCGGAAGCCGCTGCTGTGGGATCGCATTCGCGACGGGGCGGTCGCCTTCGACACGCCCGGGATCGACGAGGCGCTGGAAGGCCGCCACGAGGTCGCCGCGGTCGAGATCGGCCCCGACGACGCCGTGCTGGCCGAAGGCCGGCTCGCCGGCACGACGGCGTTCACGCTGATGGTCGAGCACCTCGCGGCATGCACGCCCGAATGGGCGGAGCGCATCTGCGAGGTTCCCGGCGACGCGCATTCGCCGGATCGCCAACGAATACCTCGACCACGCCGCAGGTCGGCGCGACGATCGAGCTCGAGGGCGTCACGCTGCCGTTGCGTCCGGTCGCCGTCTCGCTCGGCAAGACCGTGAACAACGGCTGGGGCGGCTACGAGTGCTGCTGGGCGCGCACCATGCTCGCCGCGGTGGTGGGCGCGCTCGAGGTGCCGGGCGGCATCGTCGGGACGACGATCCGGCTCAACCGTCCGCACACCGACCGGCTGAAGAGCGTGCGGCCGGGGCCGGACGGGTTCATGGCCAATTCGCTCAACCCGACCGACAAGGCGCACTGGTCGGCCAAGCCGAACATCCGCAACGCCTACCGGACGATGGTGCCGCTGGGCAGCGACGGTCCGTGGAGCCAGGCGCTCGGGCCGACGCATTTCTCCTGGATGTTCCTCGAGGAGACGCCGAAGGGCCTGCCGCGCGTGACGCTGCCCGACGTCTGGTTCGTCTACCGCACCAATCCGGCGATCTCGTTCTGGGACACGCCGGCGGTGCAGCGGCAGATGGCGCGGTTCCCGTTCGTCGTGGCGTTCGCGTTCACGCGGGACGAGACGAACCACTACGCCGACATCCTGCTGCCGGAAGCGACCGACCTCGAAAGCCTCCAGCTCATCCGCATCGGCGGCACCAAGTTCGTCGAGCAGTTCTGGAACCACCAGGGCTGGGCGCTGCGCCAGCCCGCGGTGCCGCCGCAGGGCGAGGCGCGCGACTTCACCGACATCGCGAGCGAGCTCGCCGCGCGTTGCGGACTGACGCGCGAGTACGTGACCGCGATCAACCGCGGGGTCGCCGGCGTGCCGCTCAAGTCCGCGCACTGGGACCACGCGCTCGACCCGGGCCGTGGCCACTCGCGCGACGACATCTGGGACGCGGTCTGCAAGGCGGCAAGCGCCGAGTTCACCGCCGGCGCGCAGGTCCACGGCCTCGACTGGTGGAAGGCCAACGGCTTCCTCACCAAGCCGTTCCCGGAGGTCGACTGGTATCTGCTTCCGACGCTGGTCGCCGCGGGCTTGCGGTTCGAGCTGCCGTACCAGGAGCAGCTGCAGCGCGTCGGCGCCGAGCTCGGCGCGCGGCTGCACGAAAACGACATGCACTGGTGGGACCGCCAGCTCGAGGAGTACCGTGCGCTGCCGAAGTGGAAGGACTTCCCGGGGGTGTGGGAGCAGGTGATCCGCGATGCCGGCCGCGAGCCGGCTGAGTTCCCGTTCTGGCTGCTCACCGCGCGGAGCATGCAGTACGCCTGGGGCGGCAACGTCGGCATGCAGATGATCAAGGAGGTCGCCGACAACATCGCCGGACATCGCGGCGTCATCATCAATGCGTCGACCGCGCGACGGCTCGGCATCGCCGACGGCGACGATGTCGAGATTTCCGCGCCGCATCGCTCGACGCGCGGCCGCGCGGTCGTCCGCGAGGGCATCCGTCCGGACACGCTGCTGGCGATCGGCCAGTTCGACCACTGGGTGACGCCGTTCGCCAAGGACTTCGGCAACGCGAGCCTCAACACGCTGTCCACGATGTCGATCGCGCTGACCGATGCGACCGGTTCCGGCGCCGACGTCGTGCGGGTGGCGATCAGGGCCGCCGGCCCGGTGCCGAAGGGGGCGCCGATGACCCGCTGGACGATGGTCGCCGATCTGCGCCGATGCGTCGGCTGCCAGACCTGCACGGCGGCGTGCAAGCACGCCAATGCGACCCCGCCCGGCGTGCAGTGGAGGCGCGTCCTGGATCTCGAGATGGGCGAATACCCGGACGTGCAGCGCGCCTTCGTTCCGGTCGGCTGCCAGCACTGCGACGATCCGCCCTGCATGACGGTGTGCCCGACCACGGCCACGAGGAAGCGCGCCGACGGCATCGTCACCATCGACTACGACCTGTGCATCGGCTGCTCGTACTGCGCGGTGGCATGTCCCTACCAGGCCCGATACAAGACCGATCACGCGTCGTTCGCCTACGGCGGGGCGCCGGCGGCGAACGAGCGGCAGCGCCACGACCCGGCGCGCGTCGCCGTCGCGACCAAGTGCACGTTCTGCGTCGAGCGCATCGACCGCGGCGTGGCCGCGGGGCAGACGCCCGGCGTCGATCCCGACGCCACGCCGGCCTGCGTCAACGCCTGCATCTCGCAGGCGCTCGCGTTCGGCGACCTCGACGACCCCGCGTCGAACGTCTCGCGGCTGCTCGCCGGGAACCGTCACTTCCGGATGCACGAGGCGCTGGGGACGGGCCCCGGCTTCCACTATCTCTGGGACCGCGACGACGCGGCCGGCGGCGTGCCGGCACTGCAGCAACTCGTCGCCGAAGCACAGGGGCTCGCATGAACTACGGTCCGCGTCCGTGGGTGCAGCAGCACTGGGACCTGCGCGCCGCCGCGAACTTCACCTGCGGCGGGGCGGGAGCCGGCCTGATCGCCTGGACGGCGGCGATGGCGCTGGCGGACACCCGGCGGCCGCCGGCGTGCGGGCGCTGCTGCTCGCCGGGCTCGCGCTGGTCGGCATCGGGCTCGGCTGCGTGGCGCTGGAGCTCGGACGGCCGTTGCGTGCGCTCAACGTCTTTCGCAACCCCCGCACGTCGTGGATGAGCCGCGAGGCGATCGCCGCGACGCTGCTCGTCGCGGTCACGCTGGCGCTCGCATGGGGCGCCGGCACCGCCGCCGCGCCTGCCGCCGCCACGCTGGCCACGGTGCTCGCGCTGGCGTTCGTCTGGTGCCAGGGGCGCATGCTGCACGCGGCGCGCGGCATACCGGCATGGCGCTCGTCCGCGACGCCGGCGCTGATGGCCGCGACTGCGCTCACCGAGGGCGCGGGGCTGTGGTGGCTGACGGCGCCGTGGCACGGGCAGGGCACCCGCGCGGCGCTCGCCGGCTTCGGCGTGCTGGTCGTCGTGCGGCTGGTCGCGTGGCTCGCGCACCGGCGGTCGATGGCCGCGCACCCGCGCGTCGCGGCCGCGCTCGCTCCGGCGGGAGTGTTGCTGGGGGCGTTCGGCACGCTCGTGCCGCTGGCGCTCATCGCGGTGGCCGCCGCGCTCGGCGACGGCGTCGGGGGGCTGGCATTGGCGGCGCTCGCCGGCGCGCTCGCGTTCGCCGCGGGTGCTGCGTTCAAGCTGGCACTGATCCTGCGCGGATCGTTCAACCAGGGCTTCGCCGTCGAACGGATGCCGGTGCGCGGCACGCGGGCGTAGCCAGGCTGGAAGGAGGGCAGGCCGATGGGAGCGACGACAGGCATCGAAGCGAGACGCGTGGCAGCCAGCCGCGGGTTCCACGACGTGGCGGCCGAAACCATGCCGCGCGCGGCACTCGACGCGCTGCAGCGGGATCGGCTGCGCGCGACGGTCGCCAACGCCTGGGAGCACGTGCCGATGCAGCGCGCGCGGATGGAAGGCGGTTGGCGTCACGCCGCGCGACGTCCGCACCGTGGCCGATGTCGCGCGCCTCCCGTTCACGCAGAAGTCCGACCTGCGCGACCACTACCCGTTCGGACTCTTCGCCCGCCCCGTCGATGCGCTCGCGCGGCTGCACGCGTCGTCCGGCACGACGGGCAAGCCCACCGTCGTCGGCTACACGCTGTCCGACCTCGACACCTGGGCGACGCTGATGGCGCGCTCGCTGGCCAGCGCCGGCGCGCGGCCGGGCGACATCGTCCACAATGCCTACGGCTACGGCCTGTTCACCGGCGGCCTCGGTGCGCACTACGGCGCGGAGAAGCTCGGCGCGGTGGTGGTGCCGATGTCCGGCGGCTCGACCGAGCGCCAGGTCGCGCTGATCGTCGACTTCGGCGCGCGCGTTCTGTGCGCGACGCCGTCGTACGCGCTGGCGATCGCCGAGGTCGCCGAGGCTCAGGGCATCGACCTGCGTACGCAGGGCCGCCTGAAGGTCGGGCTGTTCGGCGCGGAGCCGTGGAGCGAGGAGATGCGTCGCGAGATCGAGCGCCGGCTCGGCATCACGGCAATCGACATCTACGGGCTGTCGGAAATCATGGGGCCGGGGGTGGCATGCGAGTGCGAGGCGCAGGCCGGCCTGCACGGCTGGGAGGACCACTTCCTGTTCGAGGTGATCGATCCCGGGTCGGGGCGGCCGCTGCCCGAGGGCGAGGCGGGGGAACTGGTCATCACCACCCTCACCAAGGAAGCGCTGCCGATGCTGCGCTACCGCACGCGCGACATCACGCGCCTCACGAGCGAGCCCTGCGCCTGCGGCCGCACGCACCGGCGCATCCTGCGCGTGACCGGACGCAACGACGACATGCTGATCATCCGCGGCGTCAACGTGTATCCGTCGCAGATCGAGGCGGTCCTGGTCGGGCGGCCCGGCACGGCGCCGCACTACCAGCTCGTCGTCGAGCGCAAGGGGAGCCTGGACCACGTGACCATCGAGGTCGAGGCGGACCCGGGCGCCGCGGCGGACGCGTACGCCGAAATCGGGCGCAACGTCTCGCATCACGTCAAGTCGCTGGTCGGCATCACCGCCGACGTCGTCGTCCGTCGCCCCGGCGAAATCCCGCGCTCGCAGGGCAAGGCGGTGCGCGTGCGCGACCTGCGGCCCAAGGCGGGGTGACCCGATGACCAAGCGCATCGTGGCGCTGACGGTCAACGGTCGCCGGCGCGAGGAGGCGGTCGCCGATTCCGCGCTGCTGCTCGACTTCCTGCGCGAGCAGCTGGGCCTGACCGGCACCAAGCGCGGCTGCGACGGCGGCGAGTGCGGTGCCTGCACGGTGCTGGTCGACGGACGGCCGACGCTCGCCTGCATCACGCTCGCCGCGCGCTGCGACGGCGCGAGCGTCGAGACCATCGAGACGCTCGCCGACAGCGGTCGCATGAGCGCGCTGCAGGCGGCTTTCCACGAGCGACTGGGCACGCAATGCGGCTTCTGCACGCCGGGGATGATCATGGCGGCCGAAGCGCTGCTCCGCGCGGACCCGGCGCCGGACGAGGCGGCGATTCGCGCGGCGCTGTCCGGCAACCTCTGTCGCTGCACCGGCTACGTCAAGATCATCGAGTCGGTGCAGGCGGCGGCCGGCATCGCGCCGGCAAGCGGCGGCACGCGATGACCGCCGGGCCGACGGACTCGGCGCGCGGCATGCGGTCGGTGGGCGTGCGCCAACCGCTGGTCGACGGCGTCGAGAAGGTCACCGGCGCGGCGCGCTACACCGCCGACCTGGCGCCGCGCGGCGCGCTGTTCGGGGCGATTCTGCGCAGCCCGGTCGCGCACGGGATCCTGCGCGGCGTCGACCTGTCCCGGGCGCGGGCACTGCCCGGCGTTCGCGCCATCGTGACCGGCGCGGACTGCGCGCAGGCCTACGGCGTGATCCCCATCGCCCAGAACGAATTTCCGCTGGCGCGCGGCCGCGTGCGCTACCGGGGCGAACCCGTCGTCGCCGTGGCGGCGGACGACTCCGGCGATCGCGCAGGCCGCGCTGGCGGCGATCGAACTCGACATCGAGCCGCTGCCGGCGTACTTCGACGCTGCCGCGGCGCGCGCGGACGGTGCGACGACCGCTGCACGACGACAAGCCGGGCAACATCGAGCGTGCGGTCGAGCAGGCCTTCGGCGATGTCGACGCCGGCTTTGCCGTCGCCGATCTCGTCCGCGAGCGGACGTTTCGCTACGCCGAGGTCACCCACGCGATGATGGAGCCGAACGCGGCGCAGGCCGAGTGGGACGCCGAGCGCGGGCGGCTGACCCTGCATTCGGTGACGCAGGTGCCGTTCTACGTCCACCTCGCGCTCGCGCGCTGCCTTGAACTCGACGAATCGGCGATCCGCGTGATCAAGCCGTTCGTCGGTGGCGGGTTCGGCCATCGCACCGAGACGCTCAACTTCGAGATCATCGCGGCGCTGCTCGCGCGGGCCGCCGGCGGCACGGTCCGGCTGGAGCTCTCCCGCGAGGAGAGCTTCCTCACGCACCGCGGGCGCCCCGAGACCGAGGTGCGGCTGAAGATCGGCCTGCGCGCGACGGCGCGATCACCGCGGTCGAGGCCGAGGTCGTCCAGCGGGGTGGCGCCTATGCGGGCTACGGGCTGGTGACGATTCTCTACGCCGGCGCGCTGCTGCACGCGCTGTATCGCGTTCCCGCGTCGCGCTATCGCGGCTGGCGGGTCTACACCAACACGCCGCCCAACGGCGCGATGCGCGGCCACGGTTCGGTCGACGTCCGCCACGCGTTCGAGTCACTGCTGGACGCGATGGGCGAGGAACTGGGCCTCGATCCGTTCGCAGTGCGCCGCGCCAACCTCATCGAGGCACCGTGGCGGACGATCAACGACCTGCAGGTCAATTCCTGCGGGCTCGCGGAATGCCTGGACGCGGTCGAACGGCGCTCGGGCTGGCGCGAGCGGCGCGGCCGGCTGCCCCGCGGCCGCGGACTCGGCATGGCCTGCTCGCACTACGTCTCGGGCTCGGCGAAGCCGGTGCACTGGACCGGCGAGCCGCACGCGGTGATCAACCTCAAGCTCGACTTCGACGGCGGCATCACCATCCTGACCGGGGCCGCCGACATCGGCCAGGGAAGCTCGACGCTGATTGCGCAGGTGGTGGCGGAGGTGCTGCGGCTGCCGCTGTCGCGGCTGCGCGTGCATGCCAACGACAGCGTCGTCACGCCCAAGGACAACGGCTCGTACAGCTCGCGCGTGTCGTTCATGGTCGGCAACGCCGCGATCCGCGCGGCCGACGAATTGAAGCGCGTGCTGGTCGCCGCCGCCGCGAAGCGGCTCGAGGTCGATCCGGCCGACGTCGAGTGGGAGGGGGAGCGTTGCCGGGTCGCCGGAACCGACCGCGAGCTGGCGTACCGGGACGTCGTCACCGAGGCGCTGAAGGAAGCGGGCACGCTGACGGCCAAGGGCGCCTGGTCGACCCCGCCGGAAACCCAGGGCGGCAGGTTCCGCGGCGCCGCGGTCGGCTCCTCCGCCGGGATTCTCCTACGCGGCGCAGGTGGTCGAGGTCGACGTCGACGAGGACACCGGGATGGTCCGCGTGGTCAAGGTCTGGGTCGCGCACGACTGCGGCCGTGCGATCAATCCGCTGGCGGTCGAGGGCCAGATCCAGGGCTCGGTCTGGATGGGCATGGGCCAGGCGCTGTCGGAGGAGACGCAGTACCTCGACGGGCTGCACGCTCGCGCGAACCTCCTCGACTACCGCGTGCCGACGATCGTCGAGTCGCCACCGATCGACACGGTGATCGTCGAGGCGCCCGATCCCAACGGTCCGTTCGGCGCGAAGGAGGCGGGCGAGGGCTCGCTGTCGGGGTTCCTGCCGGCGCTGACCAACGCGATCGCGGACGCGATCGGCGTGCGCCTCGACGCGCTGCCGGCGTCGCCGGACCGCGTGCTCGACGCGATCGTCGCGCGGCGCCGGGCGGACCGGCGTCACCGCGCCGCCGCGCCGGCGGCGACCGGGGCGGACTGACATGGAGCGGCTGCCTGCCTTCGCGCTGCGCCGGCCGACGTCGCTCGACGAGGCGATCGCCTGCCTCGCGGCAACCCCGGGTGCGCGCGTCATCGCCGGCGGCACCGACCTCGTGCCGAACCTGCGCGACGGGCTCGGCGCGCCGCCGGTGCTGGTCGATCTCGCCACCGTCGCCGGACTCGACGCGCTGGTGGTCGACGGTTCCGGAGTTCGCATCGGCGCCGGGGTGACGCTGGCGCGACTGGCCGCGGACCCCGACTTCGCGCGGGCGCTGCCGGCGGTCGCGCAGGCGGCCGCGGCGATCGCCGCCCCCGGGCACCGCAGCGTCGCGACCGTCGGCGGCAATCTGTGCGTCGACACCCGCTGCGTCTACTACAACCAGAGCGAGTGGTGGCGGCGGTCGAACGCGTACTGCCTGAAGCACGGTGGCGAGACCTGCCACGTCGCGCCGCAGGGCACGCGCTGCCACGCGGCCTTCGCCGGCGACCTTGCGCCGGCGCTGCTGGTCGCCGGCGCCGCGGTCGCCGTCGCCGGACCCCGGGGAACCCGCACGATCGCGCTCGACGCACTGTATCGTGACGACGGGCGCGCCCACCTGGCACTCGAGGTCGGGGAGATCGTCACCGCCGCCCCGGTGCCGGCGCAGCCCGCGGGCGCGCGCGCGGCGTACCGCAAGGCCCGGGCGCGGGCCGCCATCGACTTCCCGCTCGCCGGCGTCGCGGTGCGCGTCGCCCTCGACGCGGACCGCGTCCGGTCGCTCGACGTCGCGCTCACCGGCACCAACCCGCGGCCGTTCCGCCTCGAGGGCACCGACGGCTTCGTCGGCCGGCCCGTCGACGACGCGCTGCTGGCGGAACTCGGCAAGCTGGTGCAACGCCAGGTGTCGCCGATGCGGACCACGGTGAACGCCGCGAACTGGCGCCGGCAGGTCGCGGCGGTCCTCGCGCAGCGCCTGGTCCGCGAACTGGCCGGCGCCGGCACGTGAATCGCGGCCAGGCTCCGGCCCGGCCCCGGATCGCCGGCAACGGCGACGGGGCCCACGTTTCCGACGCGGCAGCCGACCGCGGCCGGTCCTTCGCCTGCCCCGCCGGCTGACCGCCGGCCTTTCGACCGAGGTTCCGATGGAAGCCAATGCTCCGCTCCCCGACGCCGCTGCCCGGCGCCTTGCCCGCTCCGATCTCGACGCCGTCGTCGGCATCGACGCGCTGCTCGAAGGGCAGACCCGACGCACCTATTTCGAGCGGCGGCTGTCCTGCGCGCTGCGCGAACCCGCGATGCACCTGCAGTTCGCGATCGACGACGCCGGCGGCCTGGCCGGATACATCCTGGCCCGCGTCCTCGAGGGCGAATTCGGCCGCGCGTCGCCGGGCGTCCGTCTGGAGGCGATCGGCGTCCGGCCCGACGCCAAGGGCCGCCACTTCGGTCGGCGGCTGCTCGACGGGCTGGCCGGGGAGGCAAAGCGCCGCGGAATCGGCGACCTGCGCACCCAGGCGCGCTGGAACGACCACGCGATGCTGCGCTGGCTGGACGATCACGGCTTCACGCTCGCGCCGAACCACGTCGTCGAGCGGGCGCTCGACGGCACCGCGATCGACGCACCGGACGACCGCGCCGTCACGCTCGAGGCAGGGCGCGGCCCGGGGCTCGAGATCGACTACGGGATGCCCGAAGGCAACGACTTCGAGCGCCTCGCGCGCGACACCTGTGACGTGCGCGCGATGCAGACCGCGGACCTGCCGGAAATCGTCCGCATCGACCGCGCGATCACCGGGCGCGACCGATCGGCCTACATCGAGCGGAAGCTCGCCGAGGCGATGCACGAGAGCGGCATGCGCGTGTCGCTCGCGGCGCGACTCGACGGGGCGATCGTCGGATTCGTGATGGCGCGTGCCGACCTCGGTGACTTCGGGCGGACCGACCCGACGGCGGTCGTCGACACGATCGGCGTGGACCCTGATTACGCACATCACGGCGTCGGCCACGCGCTCTTCTCGCAGCTGTTCCTGAATCTCGGCGCGCTGCGCATCGAGCGGGTCGAGACCGTCGTGGCACCGCGGGACCTCGGGCTGCTGGGCTTCCTGTACGACGTCGGCTTCGCGCCGGCGCAGCGCCTCGCCTTCGTCCGGCCGCTCGGCTGACCGGCGGCGGCGCGGGTCCGCGGAAGCCACGCGATGAGCGACCTGCCGCCGCGCGCCCGTCTGCCGCTGCTCGTACTCGGCTTCGTCGCGCTCGCGCTGGGCGTCTTTTCCGGCCTCGCCCGGCTCGGCCTCGCGCTCGACGACACCGCGGCGAGCCTGGCCGCCCACCACGGGCCGCTGATGGTCGCGGGCTTCTTCGGCGTGGTGATCGCGCTCGAGCGGGCGGTCGCGACCGCGCGCCTGTGGGCCTACGCGGCACCGCTCGCCTGCGGCCTGGGCGCGCTTGCGCTCCTCGCGGGCGAGCCCGGCGTGGCCGCGGGGCTGCAGGCGCTGGGCGCCGCGATGCTCGTCGTCGCATCGCTGCGATTCGTCGCGATCCAGCCGGCGCTGCACATGGCGACGGTCGCGGCCGGCGCGGTCGCGCTGCTCGCCGCCAACCTGATATTGCTCGCGACGGCGCGACCCTCGCTCGCGGTGCCGGCTTGGATGGCCTTCCTGGTGCTGACGATCGCCGGCGAGCGGCTCGAGCTCACGCGCTTCCTTCCGCGCTCCGCGCCGGCGCGGGCGCTGTTCGTGCTGATCGTGGTGACGCTGACCGCGGGCGCGGCGCTTCGCGCACCTGGCGTCCGGCGCGCGAGCCGTCGGCGCTGCGCTGCTCGCGCTGGCGGGGTGGCTCGCCGTGTTCGATCTCGCGCGCCGCACCGTCCGCGACGCCGGCCTTACGCGCTACACCGCGTGGTGCCTGCTATCGGGCTACGCGTGGCTCGGGGTCGCGGGCGCGACGATCGCCATGGCCGGGCTCGTGCCCGGCACCCCGGCGTACGACGTGGCGCTGCACGCGCTGTTCGTGGGCTTCGTGTTCGCGATGGTGTTCGGCCACGCGCCGATCATCCTGCCTGCAGTGCTGCGCGTGAAACTGCCGTACAGCCCCGCGTTCTACCTGCCGCTCGCGCTGCTCCACGCGGGCGTCGCGCTGCGGGTCGCCGGCGACGCGGCCGGGGCCTTTGCGGTCGTGCGCGCCGGAGGCGTGGCCAACGCCGTCGCGCTCGGGGTGTTCATCGCGACCGCGGCGACGGCGGTCGCGCGCGGCCGGCGTCGAGCCGCGAGACCTCCCGCGTGACGCCATCCGGCGCCGCCGCCGGTTCGCGCTACCCGTGCAGCGACTCGTACTTGGTCATCAGCTCGTCGGGCGTTTCGACGAAATCGGGATTCGGGACGATGCAGTCGGCCGGACAGACCAGCTTGCACTGCGGCTCGTCCTCCGCGCCGACGCACTCGGTGCAGCGCAGCGGGTCGATCACGTAGGCGGGGTCGCCGACGCTGATCGCGTCGTTCGGACACACCGGCTTGCAGGCGTCGCAGGCGGTGCAGTTGTCGTCGATAAGCAGTGCCATCGCTGTCTCCGTCGCGGCCGCGTCAGGCGGCGGCCTTCTGCTGCAGTTGCCGGAGCTTTCGGTGCCGGAACGCGCCCCACAGCGCGGCGCCGATCGCGCCGGCGTAGATCGAGTCCGGGTGGCTCGCGGCCGTCACGTTCACCTTCTCGTTGACCATCTCTTCCTGGATCGCGGCGAGCAGGCCGATGTCGAGCGCCAGACCGCCTGTGAGCAGCGCGGTGCCCTCCTTGATGCCGGTGACCTTCAGCAGCTTGACGATCCGCGAGGCCATCGACAGGTGGATGCCCTTGAGGATGTCCGGCGTGGCGATCCCGCGCGAGACCATGTTGATGACGTCGGTCTCGGCCAGCACCGCGCAGATCGAACTGACCTTCTCCGGATTCTGCGAGCTCCGCGACAGCGGCCCGATTTCCTCGATCGCCACGCCGAGGTAGCGGGCGATGTTCTCCAGGAACTGGCCCGAGCCGGACGCGCACTGGCTGGTCATCTTGTACGACAGCACCTTGCCCCGTTCGTCGACGAAGATCGCGCGGCCGTTCAGCGCGCCGATGTCGACGACGGCACGGGCGTTCGGCTCCAGGAACACGCCGCCGCGCGCGTGCGTGGTCATCGAGTAGAAATGGCCGGTGGCGAAGCGGACGTTCTCGCCCTCGCCGGTCGTGGCGATGTAGTCGACGCCGTCGGGGCCGAGCCCGGCGTCCGCCAGCACGCCGTCGAAGCCCTCCCGCGCGAGCGTCATCGGGTCGCGGCGACGGATGCGCTCGCAGCGCTTCGCCAGCCACTCGGGTCCGGCTTCGCCGGTCCGGAAAAGGGCGGTCTTGACGGCGCCGGAGCCGATGTCGATGCCGACGGTGACGGTCATGGCAGCCTCCTCAGCCGCGGGCTTCGATCGACTTGCCTTCCTCGACCACCGCGCGCCAGGCGAACGTCGCGCCGCCGAGGGCGCCGGTGAAGATCGAGTCGGGATCGATGTTGATCGTCAGCGCGCCGTAGTTCTCGCGGACGAGTTCCTTCAGCGCCTTGACGGCGGCCTCGTTCTTGGCGACGCCGCCGGTGAACGTGAACTCGTCGCGGATGCCGCCGGAGCGCGCGAGGATCGACATCGCGCGAAGGATGATGGCGCGGTGCAGTCCCGCCATGATGTCCTCCCGCTTGTCCCCGAGCGACAGCCGGTCGCGCAGTTCGGCGCCGGCGAACACGGTGCAGGTCGAGTTGATGCGGATCGTCTTGGTCGACTTCATCGCCATGGGCCCGAGCTCGTGCAGCCCCATGTTCATCTCGTCGGCGATGTAGCCGAGGTAGCGGCCGCAGCCGGCGGCACAGCGGTCGTTCATCTGGAAGCTCTCGACGATGCCGTGCGGGTCGACCTGGATCGCCTTGGTATCCTGGCCGCCGATGTCGAGCACCGTCGCCGTGCGCGGGTACATCACGTGCGCCCCGAGGCCGTGGCAGAGGATTTCCGACCGGATGTGCTCCTTCGAGAACGGCAGGCGCGCGCGCCCATAGCCGGTCCCGACGACGTAGGTTTCCTCCATCGCCAGGTCGAGGATGCCCTTGATCGGCGCCTCGACCCGGTTGCGGTGGCTGGCGGTCGCCGGCAGCGCGACGAAGGTCCGTTCGAGAGCGCGCTCGAGGTGGCGCTTGATCGAGTCGCCGTAGACCCGGTTCTCGACCTCGATGATGGAGCGGTCGAACACGTTGAGAAGATGGTCGTAGCGGACGCCCGACTCCTTCGCGACCGCCTCGCCGATGGCGAGGTACTGGCTGCCGGCGATGTCGCGGAAGAAGTCGCTCTTGCGCTTCGCGCCGGGCGCGAACTGGGCGGCGGCATCCGCGGAAAGTCGCCGGAAGACTTCCGCCAGCGCGTCGCCGACACCCCGGCCCGAGTCGCCGAACTTCGCGCTCTCGAGGCTCCTCCGGCAGGTGGCCTCGAGGTCGGTCAGCTGCTCCAGGTACTGCTCGTGGCGGAAATCGCGCTCGAGCTGGCCCAGAAAGGCGTCGAGATCCCCGTTCAGCGCCGACGTGCTGCCCAGCGCCTGCCGGAACAGGTGGAAGCGGCCGTTGACCAGCGCCTCCTGCTTGGCGATCGCCGCAGCGGTGTCGTAGTTCGAGCGCGAGTTGGTGATCCCGCGGCCGAGGATGTTCTGGTTCTCGTCGATGACGACCGCCTTGGTCGTCGTCGAGCCGAGATCGATGCCGATGAAGCAGCGCATGGACGGGTTCCCCGGTTGGCGGTCAGTGCGCGCCGACGGCGGCGCGCTTCTGCTTGACCATCTGGAAGTAGCTCTCGAGCCGGTTCTTCACGTTGGCCGCCGAGAAGTAGCGCGGGTCGACGAGATCGGTCTCGATGAACGCCGCCGGCTTGCCGGTCCGCCGCTCGACCTCGCGCAGGATCAGCAGCTGCCCGGCGGAGAAGCTGTTGCAGCTCTTGATCGAGTTGATCAGCAGGCCGTCGGCCTGGTACTCGTCGATGTACCGGCAGATCATGTCGATGCGCGAAGGCAGGTTGAGGTTGGTGTAGCAGCCGAGGCAGTACTCGGCGAGCGACTCCAGCGGGCGGTCGGCGTCGTGACGGAAGCCGAAGTCGTAGAGCCCGCCGACCTTCGCGTAGGTCGAGGAAACGACCACGGCGCCCTCGTCGTAGAACATCTTCCAGAAGTCGCGGAAGCTGGTCCAGTTGGGCGGGCCCTCGACGACCAGCCGGTACTTCTCCTCGCCCATCTCGCCCTCGGGGGTCACCGGCCCCTTGCCGTCCCGCACGCGCTGCTCGATCTCCTGCCGCAGCACCCGGTAGTACTCGGTGGCCTCCGGCGTGCCCCGGAACGCGGTGAAGATCGGGCCGATGTAGTAGACGGCGCCGAAGTAGCCGTCGATCGGCGACGGCCTGTTCTTCGCCGACTGCAGCACCGCGACCAGATCGTCCTCGGCCTTCTGCGACTCGCGCATGTACTGGCGCAGGCGGTCGATGTCGAACTTGACGCCCGAGATCCGCTCCAGCGTCGGGATCACCGTCTCCTTCAACTGCTTGACGACGTAGTCGCGCATGTTCGGCGCGATCTTGCCCTCGCCCTGGTACGGCACGTGCAGCATCACCGTCTCGCAGCCGTACTTGTGCCGGATGAGCTCGAACCACTTCATGAAGGTGAAGCAGCCGGTGTAGGAGAGCAGCAGGATGTCCGGCGTCGGCAGCGGCTCGCCGGTGGGCCCGATCTCGCCGCCCAGCATCATCCCGAGGTCGGCCTTCACGTAGGTGCACACGTCCTCGGACTGGCCGTCGCGCTCGGCGTCCATGATGAGCTTCCCGGACTTCTTGCGCATGCCGTTCTGCAGCGCGTTGGTCTCGGGCAGGCTGCGCGCGAAGTCGAAGCACATCAGGAGCTCGTTCAGGTTGCCCGGCACGAAGGTCGCGGAGACCTTGCGGTTCTGCGCGCGCGCGGTCGCGAGCTCCATGTAGTTCCGGTTGATGAGCTCCTTCTGCAGCCACATCGCGTCCTCCTTCTGGACGTTCTGCGGCTTCTTCGCGCTGGCGGGCATCGCGGCGGCGGTGGTCATGCGGCGGCTCCTTCGAATTCTCATGCTTCGTTCCACAGCTTGATCGAGTCGGCGAAGGTTCCCGCCTGCTCGCGGATCGGCGCCATCTGGCCGGTGTTCTCGGCGTACTTGAACGCGGTGCGAGGGGATCTTCTGCCGCGCCAGGATGTCCTGCAGCATCGGCCGCTCGAGCAGCGCCGGGTCGCAGAACGAGGGCGCCGCGAAGACGACACCCTCGGCGCCCCGGGTCTTCACCTGCTGCAGGAGGAACTGGCCCTTGTCCTCGCGCTTCGCGTCGTACTTGGCGGCGGTCGACGCCGAGCGGTGCAGGAACGCCTTCGACAGCTCGGCCAGCGGATCGCCGTCGGCCGGCACGTCGTCGAGCAGCCAGCGCGTGACCAGCATGAAGTCGTCGTCGACAACGTAGCAGCCGGCCATCTCGATCGACTTGATGAGGCCGAGCGGCGGCTGCTCGCAGAACGAGCCGTTGATCACGACGCGCGCGTTGTCGCGCTTCGGACGCGGCAGCTCGTCGACGACCCGCAGGTATTCGCGGACGAGCAGCGTGTGCTCCTCCGGCGGCAGCACCATCCCCGCGCGCAGCAGCAGGTAGACCTCGGAGGTCGGCGCCTGCCACGGCTTCGCCGCGCGGTACGCGTACAGCTCGCGGACCGCCGCGCGGTTGTCGTTGTAGACCGTGATCGAGGCGTTGATCTCCGCGTCGGTGACCGGCGACCCGCGCAGGCGTCCGAGGTCGTCGCGCAGGACCGCGAGCTCCTCCATGTAGAACTTGCCCCCGATCGCGTCGTCGTAGTTCTGCGGGACGTCGAGGTAGCGGACGTACTTGTCCTTGAACAGGATCTGCCACATGCCGGACAGGTTGCGGATCACGTCGCAGATCGACGGGAACAGCATGCCGTCGAGGCAGTCCAGCCGGCCGGTGAGCCCCAGCTCGATCGTGGAGCGCGGGATGCGGCAGATGTAGCTCTGGTAGTACGCGTCGCCCTGGATGACCTCGAGGCTGTCGCCGCCGCCGAGGATGCCGACCGGCAGCATGCCGGCGGCGTGGACGAGCTCGCACGGGACGTAGACTGGCATGTAGCCGATGGCCTTGCGCCCGGGCGCGGCGGCCTTCCATTGCTTGACGGCGGTGAGGTCGAGGTCCTCGAACAGCGACTGGCAGCGCGCGATGATCTCGATCGCTCGCGGCGGCGTGGCGGGGGTGACGGCCATCAGCGGTGCTCCCAGACGGGCGGGCGGCGGGCGATGAAGGCGGCGAGCCCCTCGGTCGCGTCCCGCGTGTTCATCAAGTCCCCGAGATACAGGCGTTCCAGGTCGGCGAGCCCGCGGCGAACGGCGTCGATGCGCGCTGCGCGCGCCGCGGTCAGCGCGAGGCGGACGGCGGCCGCGCTCTTGGGCGCGAGGTGCGCATCGAACCACGCCAGCGCCGCCGCGTCCGGATCCGTGGCGATCGCGTGCACGAGGCCCATGGCCAGCGCCTCTTCGGCGCCGACGGCGCGTCCCGACAGCAGCAGGTCCTCGGCGGCCGCCGCGTTCACCCGGTACGGCAGCAGCACCGAGGCGGCCGGAGCGAAGACGCCCAGCTTGGTCTCCGGCTGTCCGAGGTGCGCATCGGGCGCGGCGAAGATGAGGCTGCCCGCGAGCGCGACTTCGAGCCCGCCGCCGAGGCACTGGCCGCGGACGGCCACCAGCACCGGTGCCGGGAACGCGAGCATCGCGACGATCAGGGCGTGCAGCGACCGGAGCATCCCGGCGCAGGCGCCGGGCAGGTGCTCCTCGACGCTGGCGCCGAAGCTGAAGTGCGGGCCGTCGGCGTCGAGCAGGACGCCGCGCAGTGCCGGGATCCCGGCGTGGCGGGCGAGGGCCGCGTCGAGTGCCGCGATCATCGCCGCGTCGACGATGTTGGCCTTGGGCCGCGCCAGCGTCAGGCGCAGCAGGGCACCGTCGCGTTCCAGCGCGACCCGCAGCGGCCCGGTCGCCCGGATCGTCAGCCACGGCGCGCCGCCGGCATCAGGCTGTCGGTGAAGACTTCGTCCCATGCCTGGCCGCGCGCGAGCGCCTGGCGCAGCGCGACGAAGTCGACTTCGCGCGATTCCTTCGTGCCCTCGTTGAACGCGCGGAACCCTGCGCGCGCCTCGGTCATCATGTTGAGCGCCAGCCAGGCGCGGGAGTCTTCCTTGTTCCGGTTCCACGCCTCGAGCTTGGGCTTGCGCAGTTCCTCCAGCGTCTTGGTCGTGCAGTCCGGGAACGTCAGCAGTGTCTTCGCGCAGAGCTCGCTCGACGCGGGCGTCGAGCAGCGACAGGTCGACGGTGCCGCGGGCGAGGAGCGCCTTGGCTTCCTTCAGGGCGTCGCCGGTCCTGGGCTCGCCGAAGACGAAGCGGCCGTACGCGTCGGTGACCCGCTGGGTCTCGACCAGCGGATTGGCGACGAAGCCGCCGTCGACCACGAGCGCCGGCGCGATGTCGGTGAGGATTCCCATGTGATAGGCCTTGTGCGCCGAGAACGGCTCGCAGAGCACGCAGGCGGCCATCGCGCGTTCGCTGCCGACCATCAGCGGCAGGAAGTCGGTGGCGCCGCCGATCGGCGCCGACCCGTGCTTGGGTCCGGCCTGGCCGAAGCGCGCGAGGTCCTGGGCGACGGAGAAGTCGCAGGCCATCCCGATCTCCTGGCCGCCGCCGATGCGCATGCCGTTGACGCGGCAGATCACTGGCTTGTCGCAGACGAGGATCGCGCTGACCATGTCGTTGAACAGGCGCATGTACTGCCGGTATTCCTGCGGGTGCCCGGCGTAGTACTCCGCGTACTCCTTGGTGTTGCCGCCGGTGCAGAACGCCTTGTCGCCGGCACCGGTGAACACGACCGCGTTGACGTCGCGCATGTCCGACGCCGCGCGGAACGCCAGGATGACGCCCTTGACCATGTCCGTGGTGTACGAGTTGAACTGCGTCGGGTTGTCCAGCGTGATCCAGGCGTTGAACAGCCCCTCGGCGACGGTGCCGTCGGGCGCCTTCGCCGGCCGCCGCTCGAAGCGGACGCCGGGCCGGGAGAAATCGGCGACCAGGCCGTGGTCCTTGAAGCTGCGCGGTGCGTCCGTTGCGTTCATGCGGGGGGTCTCCTTCACGCGGGCACGAGCACGGCGCGCCGGCGGATCTCGCGGCGGTGGACGGCGTCGAACACGTGGTTGATGTCGTCGAGCGGGTGCGTTTCGACGAAGGGCTTGAGTGCGACCTTGCCGTCGAGCACGAGGTCGAGGGCCGCCGGATAGAACTCGGGCGGGCAGCCCCAGTTGCCGATCGCCCGCGCGTCGAAGGCCATGAGGTTCGACAGGCGCAGCTCGACCTTGTCCATGGTGAAGCCGACGACCGACAGCGTCGCGCCATGCACCAGCAGGCCCCATGCGGCGAGTTGACCGGCGGCGGTGCCCGAGCACTCGAAGATGAACCACTCGGTGGGGCGGAGCCCCTGCGCCTTGGCGAAGCCGGCCACGGCGCCCTTCAGCGCCTTCGCGTCGTGCGCCCGCGCGTCGAGGGTGAGCGCGGCGCCGTGCGCGGCGATCGCCTCCAGCTTGGCCGGGTCGACGTCGATCGCGACGACCGCGGCGCCGAAAGCCGCTGCGACTTGCGCGCAGTAGCCGCCGACGCCGCCGGCGCCGACGACGATGGCGAGGCTGCCCGGTGTCACGCCGGCGCGGCGGACCGCCTGGTACGGCGTGGTCAGCGCGTCGGCGACGACGGAGACCTCGGCCAGCGACAGGCCGGCGGCGGCGAGGCGCCCCTCGTCGACCGGGCACAGGCCGCGGGCGGGAACGACGATGTGCGAGGCGAAGCCGCCCTGGATGTCGTTGCCCGGCATCTTCTGCGCGCGGCAGATCGGCGCCAGGCCCCGGCGGCACAGGTCGCAGTCGCCGCAGGGCAGCACCGCCGGGACGATCACGGCGCGGCCGAACCAATCGCCGGCGCCGGCGCCGGCGGCTACGACGCGGCCGGAGACCTCGTGGCCGAGCGCCAGCGGCAGCGCCGCGTTGGTCCGCACGCCGTCGTAGTAGTAGCTGAGGTCGGTGTGGCAGACGCCGCAGCCGGCGACGGCGACCGCGACCTCGCCCGGGCCGGGCGTCGCGTCGAAGCCGGCGCGCTCCAGCGGCGCCTTCGGCGCGGTCATCAGCCAGCGGTGTGCCGCGAGCGGCATGGCGGATCCTCCTCGGGGTCGGTGCCGGCGCCGTGGGGGCGTCCGTCCCATCATTATGGTAAAGTGGTACTGTAATACCAATTTACGACCATCACTGTGCCGAACACCGATTGCGAAGTCCTTGATCCGCGTCAATCCCCTATTGCGGACGACGCGCGAAGCTCGCGCTCACCATGACCGAGACGACCACCGACGCGACCGCAGCGGCCTCGGCCGGCCTGTCGGTCGCACTCGCCGGCAGCGGCGGCTCCGGGGTGATGACCGCGGGCACGCTGCTGCTTTCCGCCGCCGCCAGGGCCGGCGCCTACGGCCTGATGGTTCGCACCAGCGGGCCGCAGATCCGGGGCGGCGAAGCCGCGGCGCTGCTGCGCATTGCGGCGCAGCCGGTGGCCTCGCTCGACGACCGCTTCCATCTCCTGCTCGCGCTGGATTGGCAGAACGTCCACCGCTTCGCCGACGAGATTCCACTCGGCCCGACGAGCCTCGTCATCGGCGACGAGGCCGAGGGCGCGCCGCCGGAGGCGTTCGTCGCCAGCGGCGCCCGTCACGTGGCGCTGCCTCTGAAGAAGATCGCCAAGGGCATCGCCGGCAGCTGGACCAACATGGTCGCCCTCGGGGCGGCCGCCGCGCTGATGGGGCTGCCCGACGATGCCGCCGCCGCGGCCCTGACCGATTCCTGGAAGCGCGACCGCGCGTCGCTCGAGGCCAATCTGAAGGCGCTGGCCGCCGGGCGCGACGCGGTCGCCACCGTCGGACGCCTGCCGGCGCTGCCGACGCTCGACCCGCGGCCCGGCCGGTGGCTGATTTCGGGCAACGAGGCGGCCGGCTACGGCGCGATCCGCGGCGGCGTACGCTTCGTCGCCGCCTACCCGATCACCCCGGCGACCGAGCTGCTCGAGTGGATGGCGCCCGCGCTGGCCAAGGTCGGCGGCTCGCTGCTGCAGGCCGAGGACGAGCTGGCGTCGATCAACATGATCGTCGGGGCGTCGTTCGCGGGTGTCCCGTCGCTGACCGCGACCGCCGGACCCGGTCTCGCGCTGATGACCGAGGGCATCGGGCTTGCCGTCAGCGCCGAGGTGCCGGTCGTCGTCGTCGACGTCATGCGCGGCGGGCCGTCGACCGGAATCCCCGCCAAGAGCGAGCAGAGCGATCTGTCGTACGCGGTGTCGGGACTGCACGGCGACGCGCCGCGCATCGTCGTCGCGCCGACGTCGATCGCCGACTGCCTGGCGACGACCCAGTGGGCGGTCCATCTCGCCGAAGCGCTGCAGGCGCCGGCGATCGTGCTGTCGGACCAGTTCATGGGCCAGTCGCGCGCGATCATCGACCGGCCGGCCGACGCCGGCTGGGTCGCGGCCCGCGTCGTCGCAGCCGCGGGCACCGCGGACTACAAGCGCTACCGCGACACGCCGTCGGGGGTCTCGCCGATGGCGCTGCCCGGCACGCCGGGTCTCGCCTACACCGCCGACGGCCTGGAAAAGAACGAGGCCGGAACGCCGTCGTCGTCGGCGCGCGACCACGGCGTCCAGCTCGACAAGCGCGCGCGCAAGCTCGCGCTGCACGAATACGGCGACTACTGGGCCGACGTCGAGGGCGACGGGGAGCTTGCCGTCATCACCTTCGGCTCGGCGACGGGGCCCGTGCGCGAGGCGATCGAACGCGCCGCCGCATCCGGCGTTCCGGCGCGCCTGGTCGCCATGCGGCTGATCGCTCCGGCGCTGCCCGAGAAGCTCGACGCGGCGCTGGCCGGCGTCCGGCACGTGCTCGTCGTCGAGCAGAACCACGGCGCGCAGTTCTACCGCTACCTGCGCGCCTGGTTCGACCTTCCCGGCCGTCCGCAGAGCTTCCACCGCCCCGGCCCGCTGCCGCTGAAGCCGGCGGAACTCGCCGCCGCCATCCTCGCCGCCGCGCGCGCGGCCGCGATCGTCCCCTGAGCAGACCATGACCGCCAACGACATCGACGCCTGCGAGGCCGCCGCCCCCGCGGCCGCGTTCACGCCCAAGACGTACAAGTCGGCGGCCAAGCCGATCTGGTGCCCCGGCTGCGGCGACTACGCGGTGCTGTCGTCGATCACCAAGGCGCTGGCCAAGCTCGCACTGCCGCCCGAGGACGTCGTCGTCGTGTCCGGCATCGGCTGCTCGTCGCGGATTCCCGCCTACACGACCTGCTACGGCTTCCACGGCGTGCACGGCCGCGCGCTCGCGGCCGCCACCGGCGTCAAGCTGGCGCGGCCCGAGCTCACCGTGCTGGTCGCGGGCGGCGACGGCGACGGCTATTCGATCGGCGGCAACCATTTCCTGCACGCGTGCCGCCGCAACGTCGATCTCACCTACATCGTGATGGACAACCACGTGTACGGCATGACCAAGGGCCAGCCGTCGCCGACGACCGAGCCGGACTGGGACTCCAAGCTCGCCCCGGGCGGGACCGGCGTGCGCGCATTCCATCCGCTGGTGATCGCCCTGGCGTCGGGCGCGAACTTCGTCGCCCGGGCGTTTTCCGGCGACCCGAACGGCACCGCCGACATCATCGCGCAGGCGGTGCGGCATCCGGGCTTTTCATTCGTCGAGATCCTGTCGCCCTGCGTGACCTTCCGGCCCGAGCAGCGCGACTGGAAGGAACATGCGCATCCGGCATCGGTCACCGTCACCAACGACCCGGCACGCGCGGCGCGGCGCGTGATGACCGACGACGGGCTCAATATCGGCGTGCTGTACGCCGGAAGCCGCACGCCGTACCCGCTGGGACCGCGCGGCAGCCCCGTGCCGCTCGCCGACCTCGAGGCGGAGTTCGCGCCGTGACCGCCGCCCGCAAGCCCGCCGCGCCGAAAGCCGGGAGCCCGCCGCCGAAGGCGAAGCCGGCCGCCCGAAGGCAAAGCCCGCCGCACCGAAGGCAAAGCCCGCCGCACCGAAGCTCGCCGGGCCGCCCGCGTCGATCCCGGCGCTGATGGCCTGGGCGCTGCGCATCGAGCTGGACGCCGCCGAGCGGTACACCGAGCTCGCCGACGCGATGGAAATGCACAACAACCGCGAGGTCTGCGCGCTGTTTCGAAAGATGGCCGTCATCGAAGGCAAGCACGCCGAAAAGGTGATGCTGCAGATGGGCTGGAAGGTCCCTCCGCCGCTGCCGTCCGGGCCGCCGCCGTGGCCCGGCTTCGAGGCGCCGGAATCCGCGCCGCAGGACGCCGTCCATTACCTGATGCAGCCGTGGCACGCGCTGGAGCTCGCGCTGGCGTGCGAAGAGCGCGCGCTGCGCTTCTTCGGGGCGCTGGCGAAAGCGGTCGAGGTGCCCGCGGTCAAGCGCGTCGCGCTGGAGATGGAGGAGGAAGAGCGCGAGCACGTGGCGCTGGTGAAGGCCTGGATGGCCAAGGTGCCGCGGCCCGACGCCGACTGGGCGACCGACCCGGATCCGCCGCGCTATCTCGACTAGGGGCGACCATGGACGTGCTGCTGCCGCCGGGATGGGCGCCGCCGATCGGCTACGCGAACGGCATTGCGGTGACCCCGGGCCGCCTGGTGTTCGTCGCGGGGCAGGTCGGATGGGACGCCAGCCAGCGATTCGCGTCGGAAGAGCTCGCGCCGCAGTTCGACCAGGCGCTGGCCAACGTGATCGCCGTCGTCGCCGCCGCGGGCGGGCGGCCCGAGCACATCTGCCGGATCACCGCCTTTTGCTGCGACAAGCCCGCATACCTCGCCGCGCGTCCCGAGCTCGGGCGCATCTGGCGCGCGCGGATGGGGCGGCACTTCCCGGCGATGAGCATGATCTTCGTGTCCGACCTGCTCGACAGCCCCGGCAGGATCGAGCTCGAGGCGACGGCCGTCGTGCCGCTGCCCGCGGCCTGACCGGCGCGCGCAAGGGCCGACGCCGGGAGGCGACGCGCGGCGCCGCGGCCGGTGCGCCGCCTCGCCGGTACGATCGGGGCATTCGACCGCCCCATTCGCCGGAGTCCGCCGTGGCCTACGAACGCGACAAGCTGATCCGCTTCCACCACTGCGATCCCGCGGGGATCGTCTTCTATCCGCAGTATTTCGTGCTGATGAACGAGCTCGTCGAGGACTGGTTCGACGACGGTCTCGGCCACCCGTTCGGCACCTTTCACGGAGCGGAGCGGCTGGGCCTGCCGATGGCGCATCTCGAATGCGACTTCTTCGCGCCGAGTCGCGTCGGCGACCGCCTCAAGTTCCGGCTCGAGGTGGAGAAGCTGGGCAATTCGTCGATGACGCTGGCGGTGGCCGCGAGTCACGGCGGGATCGTGCGCATCCGCGCCCGGCTCGTCGTCGTGCTGACGTCGATCGACACCGGCAAGCCGCAGCCGATCGCGGGAGACCTTCGCGAGCGCTTCGCGCGGTTTCTGGCGCCGGCACCCGCCGGTACCGGTTCCGCCTGACCGCCGGTGCCCGCGAGACCGGGCGTCCCTCGCTCGCGGCACTCGCAACGCGGCATCCGCACGATTTCGTGCACGCGCTTCCGGGCGCGCACCAGCATGAAGCGGCGCGCTGGGGAGCGATGCATCATTCCGCCGTGCCAATGGCGCCGGCGACAGCATATTTATAATATAAAACATGGTGTTGCATTCGTTTCGAGCGCATGGCATGGATTGTGCGATGCAATGAACGACGGACCCTGGCCGCGGCGAATTCGAGTCACCCGCCGCGCCGGCGCTCCCGCCGATGTCATCGCCCGCACCTCCACCACGCACACGGGGACCTCCATGCAACGCAGACGCTTCCTGCAACGCCTCGCCCTCACGACCGCGCTCGCCGCGGCCGGCTATTCGGCCGGACCGGCGCTCGCCGCCGACACCATCAAGGTCGGCATCCTTCATTCGCTGTCGGGAACGATGGCCATCAGCGAGACGGTGCTGAAGGACGTCGCGCTGATGACCATCGAGGACATCAACAAGAAGGGCGGCGTGCTGGGCAGGAAGCTCGAGCCCGTCGTCGTCGACCCCGCGTCCAACTGGCCGCTGTTCGCCGAGAAGGCCCGGCAGCTGCTGACGCAGGACAAGGTCGACGTCGTGTTCGGCTGCTGGACGTCGGTGTCGCGCAAGTCGGTGCTGCCGGTGTTCGAGGAACTCAACGGCGTGCTGTTCTACCCGGTCCAGTACGAAGGCGAGGAGCTGTCGAAGAACGTGTTCTACACGGGCGCGGCGCCGAACCAGCAGGCGATTCCCGCGGTCGAGTACCTGATGAGCAAGGAAGGCGGCGGCGCCAAGCGCTGGGTGCTGCTCGGCACCGACTACGTCTACCCGCGCACGACCAACAAGATCCTGCGCGCCTTCCTGAAGTCGAAGGGCGTCGACGACAAGGACATCGACGAGAAGTACACGCCTTTCGGCCACAGCGACTACCAGACCATCGTCGCCGACATCAAGAAATTCTCCGCCGGCGGCAAGACCGCCGTGGTTTCGACGATCAACGGCGACTCGAACGTGCCGTTCTACAAGGAACTCGGCAACCAGGGCCTCAAGGCGACCGACGTGCCGGTCGTGGCGTTCTCGGTCGGCGAAGAGGAACTGCGCGGCGTCGACACCAAGCCGCTGGTCGGCCACCTCGCGGCGTGGAACTACTTCATGTCGCTGAAGAACCCGGTCAACGACGCGTTCAAGAAGCAGTGGGCCGACTACGCCAAGGCGAAGAAGCTGCCCGGCGCCGACAAGCCGCTGACCAACGACCCGATGGAAGCGACGTACATCGGCATCCACATGTGGAAGCAGGCGGTCGAGAAGGCGAAGTCGACGAATCCCGACAAGGTGATCGCGGCGATGGCCGGGCCAGACGTTCAAGGCGCCGTCCGGCTTCACCGCCAAGATGGACGAGAAGAACCATCACCTGTGGAAGCCGGTGTTCATCGGCGAGGTGCAGTCGAACGGCCAGTTCAACGTCGTCTGGAAGACGCCGGGTCCGATCCAGGCGAAGCCGTGGAGCCCGTTCATCGCCGGCAACGACAAGAAGAAGGACGAACCGGAAAAGAAGTAGCGCGTCGCCGCGTCGGCACCCGTTCCCAAACCCGCAAGGAGTGCTCGTGCCGATCGCGGCCATGCTGCGCAGGATCGTGTTGTTCGTGTCGCTGGCCGCGGCGGCCGGAGGGGCGTGGGCCGCCCTTCCGGCCGACACGGTGCGTGAACTCGGGTTCGGCGACAACGACGCGAAGATCAAGGCGATCAACGACCTCGCGGCGACCGCACCCGAAGGCGCGCTGGCGCTGCTCGAGGCGCTCGCCGCCGACGAAGTGAAGACCTCGGGCGAGACGATCGTGCGTCGTCGTCCGCGCCGACATGGCGGTCGACGCCGTCACCGGCGCCGCGGTCTCGCCGATGCCCGAACCACTCGACGACATCGTCGTCAACAACCGGGTCCGACGCGAGCTCGCGTCGGCCATGGCGGCGTTGAAGCTCGCGTCGCCCGACCGGGCGGTGCGACTGGCCGCTGCGAAAGCGCTGCAGGCCGGCGCCGACGAGAGCGCGCTCCCCGCGATCGAACGCGCCGCGGCCCGCGAGGCGGACACCGAGATCCGCGAGTTGTTGACGGTCTCCGGGGCCTCGATCCGGCTGGGAAGTCCCGACAAGGCGGTCCGCGTCGCCGCGCTGCGGGCGCTCGCCGACAGCACGAGTCCGGCGACCCGCACGCTGCTCATCGGACTGCTGGCGAAGAAGGGCGACGTCTGGGCCGAGCCCGACGGCGACGTGCGCGCGGAGGCGGAGAAGAGCCTCCGGGCGATCGAGGGCCGCTTCGCCACCGGCGAACTGGTCGCCCGCGTCTTCAGCGGCCTCTCGCTCGGCAGCGTCCTGCTGCTCGCCGCGCTCGGCCTCGCCATCACCTACGGGCTGATGGGCGTCATCAACATGGCGCACGGCGAACTCATCATGATCGGCGCCTACGCCACCTACGTCGTCCAGAACCTCTTCCGCCAGTACGCCCCGGGGCTGTTCGACGCTTATCTTCTCGCCGCGCTGCCGGTGGCCTTCGTGGCGTCGGCGCTCGTCGGCATGGCGATGGAGCGCACGGTGATCCGCTTCCTCTACGGCCGGCCGCTGGAAACGCTGCTCGCGACCTGGGGCCTGTCCCTGATCCTGATCCAGGCGATGCGCACGATCTTCGGCGCGCAGAACGTGCAGGTCGAGAACCCCGCGTGGATGTCGGGAGGCCTGACGATGATCGAGGGCGCGGTGTTGCCGTGGAGCCGCATCGTGATCATCGGCTTCGCCTTCGCCGTGCTGGGCCTCGTGTACGTGCTGCTCAACCGGACGCGGCTCGGCCTGTTCGTCCGCGGCGTCACGCAGAACCGGCCGATGGCGAGCGCGCTGGGCGTGCCGACGGGCCGCGTCGACATGCTCGCGTTCGGACTCGGCTCCGGCATCGCCGGACTCGCCGGCTGCGCGCTGTCGCAGATCGGCAACGTCGGCCCCGACCTCGGGCAGAGCTACATCGTCGACTCGTTCATGGTCGTCGTCCTGGGCGGGGTCGGCCAGCTCGCCGGCACCGTGGTGGCCGGGCTCGGGCTCGGCGTCGTCAACAAGTTCCTCGAGGCCTGGTCCGGGGCGGTGCTGGCCAAGATCATCGTGCTGGTGTTCATCATCGTCTTCATCCAGAAGCGTCCGCAGGGCCTGTTCGCGCTCAAGGGCAGGATGGCCGACGGATGACGGCGACGGACACACCCGCCGGCGCGTCGACGCCGGCATCGGCGGCGCCGGCAGCGACCTCGCGGGGGTCCGCGCTTCCGGCGGCCGCCGCCCCGGTGCGCGCATCGCGGCCGTCGCTGTCGGCGCCGACGCGCGCGCTGTTCACGCGCAGCGGCTGGATCGCGTTCGTCTTCGCGCTCGATCGCCGTCACCATGCTGCTGCCGGCGGCCAACCTGGCGCTGCCGGCGGGCCATCCGCTGCACGTCCCCGACTGGTTCGTCACGCTCGCCGGCAAGATCATGTGCTACGCGATCGTCGCGCTGGCGATGGACCTGATCTGGGGCTTCGCCGGCATCCTGTCGCTGGGCCACGGGCTCTTCTTCGCGCTCGGCGGCTACGCGATGGGCATGTACCTGATGCGCTCGATCGGCCGCGAGGGCGTCTACGGCAGCGACCTGCCGGACTTCATGGTGTTCCTCGACTGGAAGGCCTATCCCTGGTACTGGAGCTTCACCGACCACTTCTGGTACGCCGCGCTGCTGGTCGTGCTGGTGCCCGGCGTGCTCGCGTTCGTGTTCGGGTGGTTCGCGTTCCGCTCGCGGATCAAGGGCGTCTACTTCTCGATCATCACGCAGGCGCTGACCTACGCGTTCATGCTGCTGTTCTTCCGCAACGACACCGGCTTCGGCGGCAACAACGGCTTCACCGACTTCAAGCGGATCCTGGGCTATCCGATCGCGGCGCCGGAGACGCGCGCGACGCTGTTCGCGCTCACCGGACTCGCGCTCCTCGGCGCGCTGCTGCTCGGCCGCTTCGTCGTCACCTCCAAGCTCGGGCGGGTGCTGGCGGCGATCCGCGACGCCGAGAGCCGGGTGATGTTCTGCGGCTACAACCCGGTCCATTACAAGCTCTTCGTGTGGACGTTGTCCGCGGTGATGTGCGGAATCGCCGGCGCGCTGTACGTGCCGCAGGTGGGCATCATCAATCCGGGCGAGATGTCGCCGGCCAACTCGATCGAGATCGCGATCTGGACCGCGGTCGGCGGTCGCGGCACGCTGGTCGGCGGCATCGTCGGCGCCATGCTGGTCAACGGCGCGAAGAGCTGGTTCACCGTCGCGTTTCCCGAGTTCTGGCTGTTCTTCCTCGGCTTCCTGTTCATCGTCGTCACGGTGTTCCTGCCCGGCGGCGTGGTCAGCCTGTTCCGGCGGCGCGCGATGAGCGAGGCGCTGCGCACCACCGACGCGGGCACCGGCCACGGTGCGCAGGTAGGCATGCGCTACGCGGATGCGGCCGTCGACACGACGCACGGTCCGATCCTGTACCTCGACGGCATCACCGTGAGCTTCGACGGCTTTCGCGCGCTCAACGACCTGACCCTGACCATCGACGACGGCGAGCTGCGCTGCATCATCGGCCCCAACGGCGCCGGCAAGACGACGATGATGGACGTCATCACCGGCAAGACGCGTCCCGACAGCGGCACCGCGTTCTTCGGCCAGACCATCGACCTCGCGCGACTGACCGAAGCCGAGATCGCGCAGGCCGGGATCGGGCGCAAGTTCCAGAAGCCGACGGTGTTCGAGCAGCACACCGTGTTCGACAACCTCGAGCTCGCGATGACCGCCGACAAGCGCGCGCGCAGGACGTTGTTTGCGCGCCTTGGCAGCGCCGAGCTCGACCGCATCGCCGACACGCTGGCGCTGGTGCAGCTCGGCGACGCGTTCGACCGGCCTGCCGGCCTGCTGTCGCACGGGCAGAAGCAGTGGCTGGAGATCGGGATGCTGCTGATGCAGGAGCCGCGCCTGATCCTGCTGGACGAGCCGGTCGCCGGCATGACCGACGAGGAGACGATGCGCACCGCCGAGCTCTGCCTGACGCTCGCCGGACGCCATTCGGTCGTCGTCGTCGAGCACGACATGGAATTCGTCGGCCGCATCGCGCGCCAGGTGACGGTGCTGCACGAGGGCCGGGTGCTCGCCGAAGGCCCGCTGGACGCCGTGTCGGCCGACCCGCGCGTGATCGAAGTCTACCTGGGCCGCTGAGTCATGCTGACGGTCGATGCCATCAACCAGTACTACGGCGGCAGCCACACGCTGCGCAACGTGAGCTTCGAGGCGCCCATGGGCAAGATCACCACGGTGCTCGGCCGCAACGGCGTCGGCAAGACGACGCTGCTCCGGTGCATCGCCGGCCTGCTGCCCGTCCGTTCGGGCACGATCGCGCTGGCAGGCGGTGACGTCACGCGCGCCCCGCCCTACGAGCGCGCGCGCCGCGGGCTGGGCTACGTGCCGCAGGGGCGCGAGATCTTCCCCCGGTTGACGGTGGAGGAGAACCTGAGGCTCGGCCTGGCCACACGGCCGCGCGGCTCGGCGCCATTCCCGGTCGCATCTACGAGATGTTCCCGGTGCTGAAGGACATGCGGCACCGCCGCGGCGGCGATCTGTCCGGCGGGCAGCAGCAGCAGCTGTCGATCGGCCGCGCGCTGGCGCTGGAGCCGAAGCTGCTGGTTCTCGACGAGCCGACCGAGGGCATCCAGCCGTCGATCATCAAGGACATCGAGCGCGCGATCCGGCTCCTTGCCGGCGAGGGCCGGATGGCGATCCTGCTGGTCGAGCAGTACTACGACTTCGCCCGGTCGCTCGCCGACCGGTACGTGGTGCTGTCCCGGGGCGAGGTCGTGATGGCAGGCCGGGGCGAAGACATGGAGAAGGACGGCGTCCGCGAGCGGCTGACGGTGTGAACCCGCCGTGATGCCGAGCCGGGCTGGCCCGGTCGGGCGCCCGGGGCCGCCGTTCCCCTTCGGGCCGGGCCGTCCGGAGCGACCGAGACCGGTGCGGCGGGGCGAGCGGGGCCCGGTGCGACCCCCGAGGCGGAGCCGGCCCCTCGCTCGCGGCCGCGCCGCCCGGTTGACCTCGGTCAAGGCCGGGTGTTACACGAGGCGTGACAATCCGACGCAGTGGGGCAGCAAGCCCGTTTTGAGGATTTCCATGTCCATCGTCTCCGCCCGCGATCTGGTGCTCGACACCGCGCTCATCCGCAAATACGACACCTTCGGACCGCGGTACACCTCGTACCCGACCGCCGACCGGTTCCACGACGGCTTCACCGCCGAGAGCTACGTCAACGCGCTGGCGGCGCGCAATCACGGCCGCGCGCAGCAGCCGCTGTCGCTGTACGTGCACCTGCCGTTCTGCAACACCATCTGCTTCTACTGCGCCTGCAACAAGGTCGTGACCAAGGACCACGGGCGCTCGGCCAGGTACATCCGCTACCTCGGGCGCGAGATCGGCATCGTCTCCGGGCTGGTCGAAGGCGCGCCGCCGGTCGAGCAGCTGCACTGGGGCGGCGGCACGCCGACGTTCCTGTCGCGCGGGGAGATGGCGGAGCTGATGGGCATGCTGCGGGGCGCGTTCCGCTTCGCGCCGGATGCGGAGGTGTCGATCGAGGTCGATCCGCGCAAGGTGACGGCGGCGGACGTCGCGCACCTCGCGCAGCTCGGCTTCAACCGCATCTCGGTCGGCATCCAGGATTTCGACCCGGCGGTGCAGAAGGCGGTCAACCGGATCCAGAGCGAGGAGGAGACGCGCGTCGTCATTGATTCGGCGCGGGACAACGGCTTCGTCTCGGTCAACGCCGACCTCATCTACGGGCTGCCGATGCAGACGCTCGCCGGCTTCTCGATCACGCTCGACAAGGTCATCGCGGCGTCGCCGGACCGCATCGCGCTGTATTCGTATGCGCACGTGCCGCACCTGTTCAAGCCGCAGCGGCGCATCGACACCGCGGCGGTGCCCACGCCGGAAACGAAGCTCAACATCCTCGCGCTCGCCATCAGCAAGCTGGGCGAGGCCGGCTACGTCTACATCGGCATGGACCACTTCGCCAAGCCGACCGACGAACTCGCCATGGCGCAGGCGCAGCGCAAGCTCCACCGCAACTTCCAGGGCTACTCGACCAAGCCCGACTGCGACATGCTGTCGTTCGGCATGTCGGCGATCAGCAAGGTCGGCGCGTCGTACGCGCAGAACGTGAAGACCCTCGACGAGTATTACGCCCGCCTCGACGCCCAGGCGCTGCCGGTGCTGCGCGGCGTCGAGCTCACCGCCGACGACCTGCTGCGCCGCGAGATCATCCAGAGCCTGATGTGCAACTTCGACCTCGACTTCGCGGCGGTCGAGGCGCAGCACGGCATCCGCTTCGCCGAGTACTTCGCTCCCGAGATCGTCGCGCTGAAGGCGCTCGCCGTCGACGGCATCGTCGAGGTTGACGACCGGCGCGTCGTCGTCACGCCGCGCGGCCGGCTGCTGGTGCGCATCGCGGCGATGCAGTTCGACCGGCACCTGCGCGAGGCGGCGGAGAAGGCGCGCTACTCCAAGGTGATCTGAGCGCCGGCGGGCACCACGCCCCGGCGCAGCGCCATCGCCCGCCCGACGGCCGCGATCTCCTCGGGCGGGACCAGCTCGCGCGCCAGCGGGATCAGCAGAGATTCCTCGGCGTCGATATGCGCGTCGTAGGCGGCAGTGACGTCGCGAACGAGCTTCGGCGGCAGCACGGCACGCTGTCCGGCCGCGATACCCGCGAGCAGCGGGCGCAGGTGGCGCCAGTTCGCGGCCAGCACGCCGTGCTCCTGCTCCAGCCGCGCGATCAGCGACGCGCAATCCGGCGCGCGGGCGACGACGCGCGGAAACACGTCGACTTCCTCGTCCTCGTGGTGGTGCGGCGCCGCGGTGTCGAAATAGCGCAGGATCGCCCGCGCCGCGATGCGCGCGTCGGCGTCGCAGCCATGTTCGGGCAGGTGCCGCTCGAGCCGCGACAGCGTGTCGAGCTGCCGGCGGATGCGGCCGTGGCAGGCCGAAAGCATGGCCAGCGGGTCGTCGAACGAGGCGGCGCTGCCGCCGAAAGGGTCGCGGTTCATCGGAATTCCTCGCGCGGGCTGCGCCATGGATGCCGATGTTACCGCGCCTTGCGCCCTCGGCGTGCCGCTGCGGTCGCCGGCGGGACGCGCGGATTGACGCAGGTTAAGGCTGCGGCCGGTGCGCGCGCCTACGATCGTCGGCACCGGGCGCCTGCGGAAGGGTCGACCCGGATGGCGCGCCCGCCCGGACCTTGCGCGGCCCGCGCCGGGTCGTCGGGAGGCATCATGCAGGCAATCGCGATCATGCAGGACGAACACCGGGCGCTGGCCGCGGTGCTGCACGGCCTGCTCTACCTCGTGCGCGAGATCCGCGACCGGGGCGCGGCGCCGGATTTCGAGCTGCTGGGAGCGATGCTGCACTACATCGACCTCTTTCCGGAGCGGCTCCACCATCCGAAGGAAGACCGCTACCTGTTCGCGCTGCTGCGCGCGCGCCATCCGGCCGCGGCGCCCCTGATCGACCTGCTGCACAACCAGCACGAGATCGGCGCCGACAAGATCCGCGAGCTCGACCAGCGGCTCGCGCGCTACCGCGAAGGCGGGGCCGCGGAGTTTCCGGAGTTCGCGGACGCCGTCGAGGCGTATGCGGCCTTCCACTGGGACCACATGCGGCGCGAGGAGCGCGACGTCATCCCGATGGCCAGGGAACACCTGACGCCCGCCGACTGGAAGGCGATCGATGCGGCATTCGCCGGCCATGCCGATCCGTTGCTGGGCACCGACCAGGGCGCCAGCTTCGAGTCGCTGTTCCGCCGGATCGTCGACCTCGCGCCGCCGCCGATCGGCGTCGCGCCGATGCGCTGACGATCGGCGGCAGCCGTCGCCCGATTCAGCCGCGCGCGAGCGCGGCGAGTGCCGACGGCTCGATCAGCCGGATGCGCTCACGCCCCAGTTCGACCCAGCCCCGGTCCTCGAAGTTGCGCAACAGGCGCGAGACGATCTCCCGGACGCTGCCCAGGTCGTCCGCCAGCGCCTGATGCGTCGCCTGGACCTCGCGCCGCTGGCCCGCACGCTCGACGAGCAGCGCCGCCAGCCGCTGGTCGAGCTTCTGGTAGGCGATCGCCTCGACCGTCTGCATCAGCCCCGCGAGGCGGTCGGAGAACAGCGAGAACACGTGGGTGCGGAACGTCTCGTCCGCGGCGATCAGCGCGTGGAACTCGGACGCCGGGACGATCAGCAGCTCGACGTCCGTTTCGGCGACGCCGGTCGCGTCGTACTCGGCGTGGCCGAGCAGGCAACTGCCCGACAGCAGGCACGATTCGCCGGGCTTGACCCGGTAGAGCTGGAGCTCGCGTCCGTTCGGGTAGCGCTGCAGCACCTTGATGCTGCCCGAGAGGACCAGCGGGAAGCCGCCGCAGGGCGTGTGCGCGCTGAACATCACCGTGCCGGCCGGCACCTGCCGATGCTGACTGCGGTCGGCGAGTCGCTCGAGCGTCGCCGCGGGCGCCGGCGCGAGGGTGGGAAACGCGGTGGCGATGCGCGCGGCCAGCGGCGACAGGGTGCGTTGCGTATCCATGGGACAGCGCGAATTCTACAATGCGGGAGGAATCGACACCGCGTCATGGATCCCAGCGCCGTTCCCCTGCCCGCCGCCTGGACGATCGCCGGTCTCGCGCTGGCGGCGCTGGCCCTGGCCGCGGCATTCCGCCGGGCGCCGTGGGGCCGCTTCGCCAGCAGCGAGTCGACGCACGTCTTCTACGGCGCGATCTTCGCCACCATCCTGCTCTGGAGCCTGCGGGCCGTGGTTGGCGAGGGCTTCGCGTTCCACCTGCTCGGCACCGGAGCGTTCACGCTGCTGGCCGGTCCGGCGCTCGCGCTGATCGGCTCGGCGCTCGCGCTGCTGGTGCTGACGGCGATCGGCGACGGCCTTTGGATCAATGCCGGGGTCACGCTGGTGACCATGGTCGCGGCGCCCATCGCGGTGGTCTGGCTCGCCTGGCGCGCCGCCGAGCGGCTGCTGCCGCCGAATTTCTTCATCTACATATTCGTGGCCGCGTTCCTCGGCTCGGCGCTGGCGCTCGGCGCGGCGGGCCTTGCAGGGTCGTTCGTGCTGGTCGAGGCGGCGGGACGCGACGCCGCCGTCGTGTACGGCGACTACGTTCCGTATGTCCTCTACCTCGCGTTCGGCGAGGGCACGCTCTGCGGGATGATCGTCACGCTGCTCGTCGTCTATCGCCCCGGCTGGGTGACGACCTTCGACGACGCCCGATATCTCGCCGACCGCTGAACGCCCGCGCCGCTGGCGCACGCCGCCTGCAGCGACGGTCTTCAGTCGCGCGCCGCGGCTGCGTGCCGCACCGCCCCGGCCCCGGCCTTCATGCGCGACGACGCATACGGACGCGACGGCGTGCCGCGGTTCGCCAGCAAACGGACAGCATGCGTCGCGGCGCATGTGATGCAGGTCACAGAAGCGGCGCCCGGGGACGCCTATAGTCGGATCCATCAACCAGCACGGAGGTTCTCATGCAAGCCAACGTCGGCGGCATCGACCGCATCATCCGCATCGTCGCGGGACTCGCACTGCTTTCGCTCGTCTTCCTGCTGGAGGGCACGGCGCGCTGGTGGGGACTCGTCGGCGCGGTGCTCCTGTTCACCGGCCTCGTCCGCTGGTGCCCGCTGTACATCCCTTTCGGCATCAAGACCTGCCGGACCCGGTGATGCCGCGGCGGTTCCCCCGGACCTTCCGGCCCTCTCCCGCGTTGACCGCGGTTCTCGCGGTCGTCGCCGCGCTGGCGTGGCCTGCGTTCGGGCAGGGCGTGCCTGCGACCGCGGGGACGCCGGCTTCGCGGCCGGCCCCGGCCGCAGACTCGGCCCGGTCCCCGGCGTCCGCTGGTGATCGACGTCGCTCCGCGCGACCTGCCGCAGACGGTCGCCGTCGAGGGCACGGTCGAGGCGGTGAAGCAGGCGACGCTCGGGGCGCAGGTCGCGGGTCGCATCGTCGAGCTCGGGGTCAAGGCCGGCGACCGCGTCCGCGCCGGGCAGGTGCTCGCGCGCATCGACGCGCGCACCGCCGACGCCGCGGTGGCCGCGAGCCGCTCGCAGATCGCCGAAGCCGAGGCCAACCTCGCCAACGCGCAGCGCGTCCACGAGCGCAATCGCGCCTTGCTGGCGCAGAAGTTCGTGAGCCAGGCGGCGGTCGACCAGTCGGACGCCTCGTACAAGGCCGCGCAGGCGCAGGTCGCCTCGGTGAAGGCGAACGCCGGCTCGGCCAGCGCCGCGCAGTCGTTCACCGTCATCGTCGCGCCCTACGCCGGCGTCGTCGGCGCGACGCATGCGGAGCTGGGCGACATGGCGACCCCGGGGCGGCCGCTGGTGACGCTGTTCGATCCGAGCGAGCTGCGCGCGGTGGCGGCGGTCCCGCAGGCGACGCTGGCCAAGGTCAAGCTCGACGGCAGCGTGCGCGTCGACGTGCCGGCGCTCGGCCGGACCCTGACGCCGCTCAAGGCCACCGTCATCCCGCTCGCCGACGCAAGAAGCCACACGACGCGCGTCCGGCTCGACCTGCCCGCGGCCGAAGGCCTGCTGCCCGGACAGTTCGTCCGCGTGCGCTTCGCCATCGGCACGGCGCGGATGATCGCCGTGCCCGAGACGGCGCTGCTCCGCCGCGGCGAAGTCACGGCGGTGTACGTGCTGGACGGCTCCGGCCGCCCGCAGCTGCGGCAGGTGCGCACCGGCGAGCGCGTCGGCGACGGCGAGGTCGAGGTCCTCGCCGGCCTCGCCGGCGGCGAGCGCATCGCCGCCAATCCGGTGGCGGCCGGCATGGCCGCGCCGGCGTCGAAATGATGCGCCGGACCGCGACCCGCGCCGGGCTGAATCCGGCGACGGCGATTTCCGCATGAGCCCGCCGGGCCGCCCCAAGGGCGAGTACCGGAGTGCGCAGCACGAAGGTAGTCAAGTGAGCACGCCGGGCCGTCCCGAGGGCGAAGACCGGAGTGCGCAGCACGAAGGAAGCCGGTGAGCGCGTCCTCCCCGCCGCCGCTCGGCCTGTCCGGCCGCATCGCGCGCTTCTTCCTGACGTCGCAGCTGACGCTGCTGATCGCGCTCGTCCTGCTCTTCGCCGGCGTCTTCGCGATCATCGTCACGCCGCGCGAGGAGGAACCGCAGATCGACGTGACGATGGCCAACGTGCTGGTGCCGTTCCCCGGCGCATCGGCCGCGGACGTCGAGCGGCTGGTCGCGATTCCCGCCGAGCAGGTGCTGTCGCAGATCCAGGGCCTCGAGCACGTGTGGTCGGTGTCGAAGCCCGGGCAGGCGCTGATCACGGTCCAGTACAAGGTCGGCGTGTCGCGCAACGACGCCGTCGTCCGGCTGCACGACACCATCCTGTCGCACCGCGACTGGCTGCCGCCGGAGCTCGGCGTCGGCGAGCCGCTGGTCAAGCCCAAGGGCATCGACGACGTTCCGATCGTCGCGCTGACGCTGTACTCGAAGGATCCTGCCCGCGGGGCCTTCGACCTCGAGCGCATCGCGCACGCCGTCGAGGCCGAGCTGAAGCGCGTGCCCGGCACCCGCGAGGTCACGACGATCGGCGGACCCGGGCGTGTGGTCGAGGTGCGCCTCGATCCGGCCCGGCTGGGCGCGCACGGTCTCGACATCGCCACCGTGCGGCGGGTCCTGCAGGGGGCCAACGTCGCGCTGCCCGCCGGCGACCTCGTGCGCGGCAACGCGACGGTCCGCGTCGACGCCGGCGGCTTCCTCGAATCGGCGCAGGACGTCCGCGACCTCGTCGTCGCCGTCCACGACGGCCAGCCGGTCTACCTCGGCGACGTCGCGCGCGTCGTCGACGGTCCGCCGCCGGCGGCGCGGTACGCCTGGTACACCCCGGGCAAGGCTGCCGGCGCCGACCGCGCCGCAGACATCGGGCAGGCGTTTCCCGCCGTGACGCTGCAGGTGACCAAGAAAGCCGGCGAGAACGCGGTCGACGTCGCCCGGCGCGTCGAGCAGCGCCTGGCCGAACTTGCGAACACGGTGATTCCCGCCGGGGTCGAGACCGCCGTCACCCGCGACTACGGCCGCACCGCCGACGACAAGGCGAAGCTGCTGATCTCCAAGCTGATGTTCGCCACGCTGTCGGTGGTGGCGCTGGTGTTCCTCGCGCTCGGCTGGCGGGAGGCGGCGATCGTCGGCGTCGCCGTCGTGCTGACGCTCGCGGCGACGCTGTTCGCGTCGTGGGCCTGGGGCTTCACGCTGAACCGCGTCAGCCTGTTCGCGCTGATCTTCTCCATCGGCATCCTCGTCGACGACGCGATCGTCGTGGTCGAGAACATCCATCGGCATCGGGGGCTCCATCCCGACGCGCCGCTGGCGGCGCTGATCCCTGCGGCCGTCGACGAGGTCGGCGGGCCGACGATCCTGGCGACGTTCACGGTCATCGCGGCGCTGCTGCCGATGGCCTTCGTGACCGGACTGATGGGCCCGTACATGAGCCCGATCCCGATCAACGCGAGCATGGGCATGCTGATCTCGCTCGCGATCGCGTTCGTGATCACGCCATGGCTCGCGCTCAGGCTTGCGCCGAAGCACGCGGTCGCCCACGGACCGGGGGCGCTCGACCGGCGGCTCGAGTCGACCTTCACGACGCTGCTGTCGCCGTTCGTCGATCCCGTGCGCGGCGGCCGGCGACGGCTCGCGCTGGGCCTGGGGATCGTCGTGGCGATCCTGCTGTCGGTCTCGCTGGCGGCGGTCCAGCTCGTGGTGCTGAAGATGCTGCCGTTCGACAACAAGAGCGAGTTCCAGGTGATCGTCGACCTGCCGGCGGGCTCGCCGGTCGAGGCGACGGCGGCGGTTCTGGCCGACCTGTCGGCGAACCTCGCGACGGTCGACGAGGTCGCCGACATCCAGGCATACGCCGGCAGCGCCGCGCCGATCAACTTCAACGGCCTCGTCCGCCAGTACGACCTGCGGCAGCAGCCGGAATCGGGCGACCTGCAGGTCAACCTGGTCGATCGCCGGCATCGCTCGCGCCAGAGCCACGAGATCGCGCTCGCCGTTCGACCGGCGCTCGAGAAGATCGGCGCCGCCCACAACGCGAAGGTGAAGGTCGTCGAGGTGCCCCCGGGGCCCCCGGTGCTCTCTCCGATCGTCGCCGAGATCTACGGGCCGGACGAGGCCGGCCGGCATGCCTATGCCAAGTCGCTGCGGCAGGCTTTCGCCGCGACGGCGCACGTCGTCGGCGTCGACGACTCGATCGAGGACCCGGCGCCGCGCTTCGTCGTGCGGATCGACCAGCGCAAGGCCGCGCTGGCCGGCATCGCCCCGGCCGACGCGGTCGCCGCGTTGCGCGCGGCGCTCGCCGGCGACGACGCGACGTCGCTGCACGACGGCCAGGCGAAGTACGGCGTGCCGGTGCGGCTGACGCTGGCCCCGGAGCAGAAGGGCCGGCTCGACGCGGTGCTGGCGCTGACGGTCCGCGGCGCGGACGGCGCCGCGGTGCCGCTGGCCGAGATCGTCCGCGTCCAGGACGGCGTGCGCGAAACGACGCGCTACCGCAAGGACCTGCTGCCGGTGACCTACGTGATCGGCGACACCGCCGGCGGCGCCGACAGCCCGCTGTACGGCATGTTCGGCATCCGCGGCCGGCTCGCCGACGTCGCGGTGCCGGCCGGCGGTCGTGTCGACGAGCACTTCGTCTCGGCGCCGTCGGATCCGTACCGGAGCTACGCGATCAAGTGGGACGGCGAATGGCAGGTCACCTACGAGACCTTCCGCGACATGGGTCTCGCCTACGCGGTGGGCCTGGTGCTGATCTACCTGCTGGTGGTCGCGCAGTTCGGCTCGTACGTGACGCCGCTGGTCATCATGGCGCCGATACCGCTGACCATCATCGGCGTCATGCCGGGCCACGCGCTCCTCGGCAAGCCGTTCACCGCGACGTCGATGATCGGCATGATCGCGCTCGCCGGCATCATCGTGCGCAATTCGATCCTGCTGGTCGACTTCGTCAACCTGCAGACCTCCCGCGGCGTGCCGTTCGCGCGGGCGATCGTCGACGCCGCCGCCGCGCGGGCGAAGCCGATCGCGCTGACGGGGCTCGCGGCGATGGTCGGCGCGCTGTTCATCCTCGACGACCCGATCTTCAGCGGCCTCGCGATCGCGCTGGTGTTCGGCATCCTCGTCTCGACGCTGCTGACGCTGGTCGTGATCCCGGTGCTCTACTACGCCGTGAACCGCCGCAAGTTTCCGTGAACGCGTCGGCGCGCCGGGAACCTCCCGGCCGCCGGCGCGCGTCCCCACTCCAACCTGACTGCGAGCAGACCATGACCACCGAACGCTACATCCGCATCTTCGCCGGCGCCTTCGTCCTGCTGTCGCTGGCGCTGGGCGCCCCCGGCAGCCCGCTGTTCCACAGCGCGAACTGGCTGTGGTTCACGGCCTTCGTCGGCGCCAACCTGTTCCAGAGCGGCTTCACGCGGTTCTGCCCGCTGGACATCATCCTGCGCAAGCTCGGCGTCGCGCCGGGGGGCGTTCGCGCCTAGCCGTTGCGGCACGCGGCGTCGACGCCGGCGAGTGGGGCACGACGGCGGTCGCCGGAGCGCGGCGTCGACCGCGATCCCGCTCGCGTCGGATGCGCGGGGATCAGGGCGGCGTCGGCGGCAAGGGGAGTGGGCCCGGCTGGATTCGAACCAGCGACCCAAGGATTATGAGTCCTCTGCTCTAACCGGCTGAGCTACGGGCCCCTGCTGCGCCGCGCCGGTGCAGGCGCGGCGCATGAAGGTGCAACGATACCCGATTCGACGCGTGGCGCACCGTCCGCGCTTTGCCGCGACCCCGTCCGGGTGTCGAAAACCGCGACGGCGGAGTAATATCGGTGTGACTTTCGCCACCGCGTTCGATGCCGGAGCCGGCATCACACTACTGTCCCGGAACGGTTCACACCTTGTTCAAGCACCATCTGCGTCCGCTGATCATGCCCGACTCCGTCGCGCTGATCGGCGCCTCGGAGCGCGTGGGTTCGCTCGGCCGCATCGTCTTCGAGAACCTGCTCGCCGGCGGGTTCCGCGGCACGATCCACGCGGTCAATCCGAATCATCGGAAGATCCTCGGCCACAAGGCGGTGCCGACCCTCGCCGCGACCAAGGCGAAGATCGACCTCGCGGTGATCGCGACCCCGTGCGACACCGTCGTTCCGCTGCTCAACGAGGGGGGCGCGGCGGGCGTGAAGTGCGCGGTGCTGCTGACCGCGCCGCCGCACGATCCCGCGCAGGCGACGCGGTGGGAGCGCGACATCCTTGCGGCGACGCGCAAGCACCGGATCCGCCTGCTCGGACCGGAGGCTTTCGGCGTCATCCGGACCGACATCGGCCTCAACGTCACCATCGGCAACGGTCAGGCGCTGCCGGGGCGCCTCGCGCTGGTCACCCAGTCCGGGGCGATCTGCTCGGCGCTGATCGATTTCGCCACTCCGCTCGGGATCGGCTTTTCGTCGGTGCTGGCGCTCGGTGGCGCGCTCGACATCGACTTCGGCGAGCTGCTCGACTTCCTGCTGCTCGATCCGCACACCGACGGCATCCTGCTCTATCTCGAATCGCTGCACGATGCCCGCCGCTTCCTGTCGGTGCTGCGCGCCGCGGCGCGGACCAAGCCGATCATCGTCCTCAAGGCGGGCCGCACCGGCGCACGCGCGGAGGACCCGCTCGACGCCGCGGGCGCGCCGTCGCCGGACAAGGTGTTCAGCGCGGCGCTCCAGCGCGCCGGCACCGTCCGGGTCGAGACGTATACGCAGCTGTTCGCGGCCGCGCGCATCCTGTCGCTGGGGCGCATCCCGCGCGGCGATCGGCTCGCCATCGTCACCAACGGCCGCGGGCCCGGGCTGATGGCCGCGGACGCCGCCGCCCGCGACGGCATACCGCTCGCCGAGTTCACCAAGCAGACCTTCGACCGGCTGAACGAAGTGCTGCCGGCGGATACGAAAATCCGCAACCCGCTCGACGTGCACGGCACCGCGCCGCCGGCGCTGATCGCCGCCGCGGTCAGCGCCGTGCTGGCCGACGAGAACACCGACGCGGTCGCCGTGCTGCACGTGCCGCTGCCCGCGTCGCCGTCGACCGACACCGCGCGCGCCGTCGCCGGGGTCGCCCGCGGCGCGGGCAAGCTGGTTCTCGCGTCGTGGATGGGCGCGGTCGACCGCAACGAGGCACGGCAGGCGCTGGAGGCCGGCGGGGTCGCGAACTTCTACACGCCCGAGAATGCGGTCGACGCCTATTCGTTTCTCGCCGCCTACCGCCGCAACCAGGCCTGGCTGCTCGAAGTGCCGCCGCCGCAGCCGGAGCCCCAGCCGTCGGACCTCGCCGCCGCCGAGCGCGTGCGCGACCGCGCGCTGGCCGCCGGGCGTCGCGTCCTCACCGACGTCGAGGCGCACCAGCTGCTCGCGGCGTTCGCCATTCCGGCCCCCGTGACGTTGCCGGCGGAGACGCTGTCCGAAGCGATCAACGCGGCGCGACAGATCGGCTACCCGGTCGCGCTGAAGCTCTACGCGGATTCGGCGCTGCATCCGCACCAGGTCGTGCTGTCGCGGCTCAACCTGCGCAACCGCGCGGCGCTGTCGCGCGCGTACGGCGAGATGCTGGCGGACGCGCGGGCGCAGGACTCGCTGCCGCGGCCCTGGCATCTGTCGGTGCAGAAGATGGTCGTGGTGCCGCGCGCGCGCGAAGTCGCGATCGGCGTGTCGACCGACCCGGTCTTCGGCCCGGTGATCGCTTTCGGCAACGGCGGGATGAGCGCCGCCATCGAGCCGGACAAGGCGGTGATGCTGCCGCCGCTCAACGCGAGGCTCGCGCTGGACCTGATCCTCGGCACCCGCGCCGGCCGGTTCCTCGGCACCACGCCCAAGCTGCCGGCGGCGGACCTCGAACCGGTGGTCAAGCTTCTGCTGCAGGTGTCCTCGCTGGTCTGCGCGCTGCCCTGGGTGCGCGAGCTCGAGCTCAATCCGGTGCAGGTCGGGGCGCGCAGCGCCGCGATCGTCGACGTCCGGATCGTCATCGAGCCCAAGCGGCGGCCGCACGGCGACCGCTATCGCCACATGGCGATCCATCCGTATCCGATGGAACTCGTCCACGACGTCGCGCTGAAGGACGGAACGGCGCTCCACGTCCGGCCGATCCGCCCCGAGGACGCGGAGCTCGAGCGCGCATTCGTCGGCGGGCTGTCCGAGCAGACCCGCTACTTCCGCTTCATGCATCACCTGCCGCAGCTGACGCCGCAGATGCTCGCGCGCTTCACGCAGGTCGACTACGACCGCGAGATGGCGCTGGTGGCGATCGCCGGCGAGGGCGACGCGGCGCACATCGTCGGCGTGGCGCGTTACGTCACCAATCCGGACCAGGAAAGCGCGGAGTTCGCCGTCGTCATCGGCGATGCCTGGCAGGGGCGTGGCGTGGGGTCGATGCTGATGCGCGAACTTCTCGACTGCGGCAAGGCGCGCGACCTCGCCCGCATCGAGGGCGTGGTGCTCAAGCAGAACCACGGCATGCTCCGCCTCATGGAGACGCTGGGCTTCGCCGTCGAAATCGACCCCGACGATCCGGAACAGGTACGCGTGGTCCGGCGGCTCGACACCTGGCCGAAAGCCTAGACGCGGCGCCGCCGGATTCGCCGCCCACGGACCCGACGACGATGGCCACTCCGCCGCGATCCGCCACCTACGCGCCCGGTGTCTTCGAGGTCGGCGACGTGGCGGCCGCACGCCGGATCATCCTGACGCCCGAAGCCGGCACGACGACCGACGACCGACGAGCGCTGGGCGCGGGAGACGCCGTGGCTCGCCGGGCGGGTGCTCGAGCAATTCGCGCTGGCCGAGGGCAGCGTTGTCCTGGACTTCGGCTGCGGCGTTGGCCGCATGGCAAAGGAGTTGATCGAGCGCTGCGGCTGCTTCGTCCTCGGCGTCGACCTCGCGCGCAACATGCGCCAGCTCGCCCCGGGGTATGTCGACTCGCCGCGGTTTTCCGTGGTGTCACCGCCGGTGCTGGACGCGCTGGTGGCGCGCGGCTTCAGCGCCGACCTCGCGCTCGCCGTCTGGGTCATCCAGCATGCGGCCAGACCCGAGCAGGAAATCGCACGACTCGTGCGCGCGGTCGCGCCTGGCGGCGGCGTGTTCATCGCCAACAACGTTCGGCGCGCGGTGCCCACCGACCGGGGCTGGGCCGACGACGGTCTGGACGTCGGGGCGCTGCTCGACGCCGCCTTCGACCCCGTCTGGCGAGGGCGACTGCCACCCGAAATCGGCGGCGAAGTGCTGCCGGATGCATCCTTCCTCGCGACCTATCGGCGCAGGTAGAATCCGGGCGTCCGGAATAGGGCGCATCCGCGCGCTGTTCACGGTGTGTCCACCGGGCGGAGTCCCGCGCCGGGGAGCCAAGGGAGGAAGAACCAATGAAGCGTGGTCTGATTGCGGTCGCGGTGACGATGACGCTGGCCGGCTGCGCCGGCCAGGGCATGTCGAAGAAGTCCGAACTGGGGTTCTTCGTCTCCAGCACCGGATCGGGCAAGGGTGCCGATTTCGGCGGCCTGGCGGGTGCCGACGCGCATTGCCAGAAGCTCGCGACTGCCGCCGGCGCCGGTGACCGGACCTGGCGAGCCTATCTTTCCACGCAGGCGTCGGGGTCGACGCCGGCGGTCAATGCGAGGGACCGGATCGGCAGCGGCCCGTGGAAGAACGCCAGGGGCGACGTGATCGCCAAGGACGTCGCCGACCTTCATGGCGACGCAACAACCTGACCAAGCAGACCGCGCTGACCGAGGCGGGTGCCGTGGTCAACGGCCGTGGCGACACGCCGAACGAGCACGACATCCTCACCGGCACCCAGCCCGACGGCACCGCGTTCGCCGTCGCCGAGGACAAGACCTGCGGCAACTGGACCAAGAGCGGCGACGGCTCGGCGGTGGTCGGCCACCACGATCGGGCGGGACTGCCGACGGTGCCGGTCGCCGAGGCGATCTCGTGGAACTCGTCGCACGGGTCGCGCGGCTGCAGCGTCGACCAGCTGAAGGCGAGCGGCGGCGCGGGCAAGCTCTACTGCTTCGCGGCGAAATGAACGACGGCCCGCGGCCAGCCGGCCGCGGGCCGGGCAGGCTCCGGCCGATCCCGCCGCCAGTGAAAACGCCCCGGACTTCCGGGGCGTTTTCTTGTTTCAGCCGCCGCGGACGATCATTCGCCCTCGAGGAAGCTCCGCAGCTTTTCCGACCGCGACGGATGGCGCAGCTTGCGCAGCGCTTTCGCCTCGATCTGGCGGATGCGCTCGCGCGTCACGTCGAACTGCTTGCCGACCTCCTCCAGCGTGTGGTCGGTGTTCATCTCGATGCCGAAGCGCATGCGCAGCACCTTCGCCTCGCGCGGGGTCAGCGTGTCGAGGATGTCCTTGCACACGTCGCGCAGGCTGGAGTTGATCGCGGCGTCCGAAGGCGCGACGGTCGACAGGTCCTCGATGAAGTCCCCGAGATGGGAGTCGTCGTCGTCGCCGATCGGCGTCTCCATCGAGATCGGCTCCTTGGAGATCTTGAGGATCTTGCGGATCTTCTCCTCGGGCATCTCCATCTTCTCGGCGAGCGTCGCGGGGTCCGGCTCCTGGCCCGTCTCCTGCAGGATCTGCCGGCTGATGCGATTCATCTTGTTGATCGTCTCGATCATGTGCACGGGGATGCGGATCGTCCGCGCCTGGTCGGCGATCGAGCGCGTGATCGCCTGGCGGATCCACCAGGTCGCGTAGGTCGAGAACTTGTAGCCGCGGCGGTACTCGAACTTGTCGACGGCCTTCATCAGGCCGATGTTGCCTTCCTGGATGAGGTCGAGGAACTGCAGGCCGCGGTTGGTGTACTTCTTGGCGATCGAGATCACGAGGCGCAGGTTGGCCTCGGTCATCTCGCGCTTGGCCTTGCGCGCCTTCGCCTCGCCGGTCGACATCTGCTTGTTGATCTCCTTCAGGTCCTTCAGGGGGATCATCACGCGCGACTGGAGATTGAGCAGCTTCTGCTGCTGCTCGACGATCGCCTGCCGGTACTTGCCGAGCTGCGCGCTGTACGGGTGGTGCGCCGCGACCTCGCGGTCGATCCAGCGCAGCGACGTCTCGTTGGTCGGGAACGCCTTGATGAAATCGGGCCGCGGCATGCCGCCCTTGTGCACGACGAGGTCCTGGATCTTGCGCTCGGTCTGGCGGATGTTGTCGACCTCGGTGCGCACGCTGTCGCACAGCCGCTCGACCTGGCGCGCGGCGAAGCGGATCTGCATCAGCTCGGCCTGGACCTTCTTCTGCAGGTCGAGGTACTTGGGCGCCTTGTGGCCCTCCTTCTGCAGCACCGCGAGCATCCGGGTGTAGTGCTTGCGGATCGTCGCGAAGCGCTCGAGCGCGGCGGTCTTCAGCCGCGCGAGGTTCTCGGCGGCGATGGCGCCGGCGTCGCCCTCGTCCTCGTCCTCGTCGATCTCGTCGTCGGCCTCGATCTCCGCGAGCTCTTCGTTGAAGTCCATCAGTCCGTCGACGACGTCGTCGATCTTGAGCTCGTCCTTGCCGATCTTGTCGGCGAGGTCGAGGATCTGCGCGACGGTCATCGGACAGGCCGAGATAGCCATGATCATGTGCTTCAGGCCCTCCTCGATGCGCTTGGCGATCTCGATCTCGCCCTCGCGCGTCAGGAGTTCCACCGAGCCCATCTCGCGCATGTACATGCGGACCGGGTCGGTGGTGCGGCCGAACTCGGAATCGAGCGTCGAGACGGCGGCCTCGGCCTCTTCCTCCACGTCCTCCGCGGGCACCGTGGCCGGCGTCTCGGACATCAGCAGGGTCTCGGCGTCGGGGGCCACGTCGTAGACCTGGATCCCCATGTCGCCGATCATGCTGATGATGCCCTCGATCTGTTCGGCGTCGAGCACGTCGTCGGGCAGGTGATCGTTGATTTCGGCGTAGGTGAGGTAGCCGCGCTCCTTGCCGAGAACGATCAGCGTCTTCAGCCGGCGCTTGCGCGCCTCGAGTTCGGCGGGCGTGGGCTCCCGATGCGCGATTTCCTGCTTGCCGCGGCCTTTCTTGGCCGCGGCCTCCTCGGTCCGTTTCGCCGAGAGACGCGCGGCGATCTCGCCGACCGAGGACTTGGCCGCGACCGGCGCGGCCTTGGCGGCGGCCGCGGCCGTCAGCTTGGCGGCGCCCTTGGCCAACGGCGGCACCTTGGGTTGCGGCACGGCGCCCTTGGCGGCGGCGACCGGCTTGGCGGCGCCCTTCAGGGGAACCGGGGCCTTGGGCGTGGCGGCCGGACCCTTGCCGACCGGCGCGAGCTTGACGGCGCCCTTGGCGACCGACACGGGGTGGCGGCGACGGGCTTCGCTACAGGTTTGGCGCCCTTCGGCGCAGCCTTCGGGACCAGCTTGAGCTGCACCTTCGGGGCCGGCTTCACCGTGGCTTTGGGTTGCGTTCTGGGCGCGGACTTGACGGCGTTGCGCGCGGTCGGCGCCTTGGCGGCCGCCTTGCCCTTGACCGGGGGCGCGCCTTCGCCGCCGGCTTGCGGGCGGCCGGCTTCTTCGGCGCCGGCTTGGCGCCGGTCTTCGGGGTGGCCCCGCGGGGGGCCGGCTTGGCGGCCGGCTTGCGCGCGGTCGGCCGCCCCGACTTGGCCGCGGCCTTGCGGGCGACGGGCTTCTTCGCGGGCGGACTGGCGCGCTTCTTCGCCGCCGGCTTTTTCGCGGCGGGCTTGGACTTGGCGGGCGACTTCCGCACGGGCTTCGCGAGCTTCTTGGCCATGGTCATCCTGACAGTTGGGGCACTCCGACGCCCTTAGTTGGGGACGATCGGGGAAACTTTACATTCTAGCATCGCGCGGGGGCCCGGACCTAGCCGGCCGCCCCGGAACGATCCTTCGCCGGCGCGCGGCGCGATGCCCGCAGGCGGTCGCGCTGCTCCGCGGTCAGCTGGTCGAGCGGCGTGGCCAGGAGTTGGCGGACCTCGGCGGCCTCGTTCCTGGCGGCGAACTGCGCGCGTGCGCCGGCGACGATCGCGTCGGCCTGGTCGGCGTTGAGGCCGTGATCCTCGCAGCGGGCGAGCGCGTCAGCGAGCACTCGCTCGTGCGGCGTCCCGGCGAATTGCTGGACGATCGCGGCCGTGGTGGCCCCCGGCGACTCGGTGCAGAACGCCGTGAGCGCGGCCAGCGCGGCCGCGGCCGGCGGGTCGTCGTCGACCATGACGCCGACCAGGGCGCCGGCGAGTTCGGGCTTCAGCAGCAGCGCCTCGATCAGGCCGCGAGCGAGCGACGGGGCGCGCCGCGCCGGGCCGGAGGGCCGCCGCGCGCTGCCCCCGCGGAAGGCGCCCGGGACCTCGCCGGCGGAATCGGCGTAGCCGTAGCCGTGGTCGAAGGCACCGCCGTCATCGCCTGCGCGGGCGTCGTCGCGGACCGGGGCCGGCCGCTCGCTGCCGGCCGCGGGCAGCAGGCTGCGCAGGTCGGCTTCCGGCAGCCCGGTCAGGTCCGCCAGTCGGCGGCGCAGCAGCGCGGCGAGGATCGGCGCCCCGAGTTGGGCATACAGCGGCTTCGCCGCCGCGACGAATGCGGCGCGTCCCTCGGCGCTGGTCGGCGGGTGTGCCTTGGCGAGTTCGGACAGCATGAATTCCGACAGCGGCGTCGCTCCGCCGATCGCGGTTTCGAACGCCGCCTTGCCGCGCTTGCGCACGAAATCGTCGGGGTCCTCGCCGTCGGGCAGGAACAGGAACGTCGCGTTCTTGCCGTCGGCGATCACCGGCAGCGTGTTCTCCAGCGCCCGCCACGCCGCCTTGCGGCCGGCGTTGTCGCCGTCGAAGCAGAAGACGACGTGGTCGGTCAGGCGGAACAGCTTCTGCACGTGAACGGGGGTGGTCGCGGTCCCCAGGGTCGCCACGGCGTAGTCGACGCCGTGCTGGGCGAGCGCCACGACGTCCATGTAGCCTTCGACGACGACAACGCGGCCCGCGTCACGGATGGCGTTTCTGGCGAGATAGAGGCCGTAGAGCTCTCTTCCCTTCGAGAAGAGGGGTGTTTCGGGGGAGTTGAGGTATTTTGGCTCGCCGCTGCCCAGCACCCGGCCGCCAAACCCGATGACCTGTCCACGGCTGTCGTGGATGGGGAACATGATCCGGTCGCGGAAGCGGTCGTAGCGCTTGCCGCCGTCGCCGGCGATCACCAGGCCGACGGTTTCGAGGTGGCGATTGTCGGCGTAGTCGGCGAACACGGCGGCCAGCGGCTGCCATGCGTCGGGCGCGTAGCCTACGCCGAATCGCGCCGCGATGGCGCCGGTGAGCCCGCGGCCCTTCAGGTATTCGATCGCCGCGGGGGCGTCCTTCAGCTCGCCGCGGTAGAACCTGGCCGCCGCGAGGTTGAACCCGGCAAGGTCGGCCGCCTGCTCGCGACGCTCGGCGTCGCCCGGGCGCTCGATCCGCGGCACCTGCAGGCCGGCGTCGCGGGCGAGTTCGTCGACCGCGTCGGGGAAGCTCTTGCCCGCGTGGTCCATCAGGAAGCCGATGGCGGTGCCGTGGGCGCCGCAGCCGAAGCAGTGGTAGAACTGCTTGGACTGGCTGACGGTGAACGAGGGCGACTTTTCGCTGTGGAACGGGCAGCAGGCGACCCAGTTCGCCCCCGCCTTCTTCAGCGGGACGTGCCGGTCGATGACGTCGACGATGTCGATCCGGGCCAGCAGCGTCTGGATGAAATCGTTCGGAATCATGGAGTTGCCGTGGGCTCCCCGCGGCGCGAGCGCGGGCCTGGACAGGCGGTCGCCGAGAAAACCACGCCACGCGTGGCCGGCCCGCGAGTCGAAGCGCGAACCGGCCGCGCGTGGCGCGTCACACGGCAGGGAACGGTTGAATTATAGGCAACCGGCGGGCTTTGAACAGCGGAATCGTCAGCCCAATTTCGACTTGACCCGGGCGGAGACGGCGGCCAGGTCGGCACGCCCGGCCAGGCGGGGTTTCAGCACCGCCATGACCTTGCCCATGCCGGCGACCCCGGCCGCTCCGGTCGCCGCGATCGTCTCGGCGATCAGGCCGTCGATCTCCTCCGCCGAAGCCGGCGCCGGCAGGTACGCCGACAGCACGTCGACCTCGGCGCGCTCGGCGGCGACGAGATCGGGGCGGTGACCGGCCTCGAACTGGCTGATCGAGTCTCGCCGCTGCTTGACCATCCGGTCGATGATCGCCAGCACGTCGGCATCGGTGAGCTCGATGCGCTCGTCGACCTCGCGCTGCTTGATCGCCGCCAGCAGCAGGCGGATCGTCGACAGCCGCGCGCTGTCCTTCGCGCGCATGGCGTTCTTCATGTCTTCGGTGATGCGGGCCTTGAGCGACATCGACGGCTCCCGGGAGGGCGGGCGCCACGCGCCCGGCGGTGATCTGAAAGTGGGGGCGGGAGGCCCGGAAAGCAAAAGGGGCGAATCGCTTCGCCCCTCGCTTGCGGTACGGCTCGAGCCGGGTCAGTACAGCTTCGGCGGCAGCTGCTGGCTGCGCAGGCGCTTGTAGTGACGCTTGACCGCTGCCGCCAGCTTGCGCTTGCGCTCGGAGGTCGGCTTTTCGTAGAACTCGCGGGCGCGAAGCTCGGTGAGAAGGCCGGTCTTCTCGATGGTGCGCTTGAAGCGGCGCAGGGCCACTTCGAAGGGTTCATTCTCGCGGACGCGAACGCTGGGCATCTTGGACAGTCCTGTTCTTTTCCTGTCGGGACAGGAGGTTACCGGTAGCCCGCAATTATAACCACCCGCGACCCGGGGACGCAAGCCCTGTGGCGGGCGACGGTGGAGGCCCTCCGTCGCGGCAAGGGGCCGTTCGCGGCCCGGGCGCGCCGAACTGCCGGAACCGGTCGTCCGTCGCGCTGCGGCCCGCGGCGGACGCCCCGGCCGCGAAGGTGGCGCAGGGCGGGTCTCTATAATCCCGGCATGCGTGTCCTCGGCATCGAGACCTCCTGCGACGAAACGGGCGTCGCCATCTACGACACCGACCGGGGGCTCGTCGCCCACGCGCTGCACTCGCAGGTGGCGATGCACGAGGCCTACGGCGGGGTCGTCCCCGAGCTTGCCTCGCGCGACCACGTGCGCCGCGTGGTGCCGCTGATCGAACGCGTGCTCGCCGAGGCCGGGCTCTCGCTGGCCGACGTCGACGGCATCGCCTGCACCGAGGGCCCGGGGCTGGCCGGGGCGCTGCTCGTCGGCGCCGGCGTCGCCAGCGCGCTGGGGATGGCGCTCGACCGACCGGTGATCGGCGTGCACCACCTCGAAGGCCACCTGTTGTCGCCGCTGCTGGCGGAGCCGCGGCCCGCGTTTCCGTTCGTCGCGCTGCTGGTGTCCGGCGGACACACGCAGCTGTTCGACGTCGAGGGCGTGGGCCGCTACCGGCTGCTCGGCGACACGCTGGACGACGCCGCCGGCGAGGCGTTCGACAAGACGGCGAAGCTGCTGGGCCTGGGCTACCCCGGCGGACCGGCGCTGGCGGCGCTGGCGGGGGACGGGCGCGACGGTGCGCTCGTGTTGCCGCGCCCGATGCTCGAATCGGGCGACCTCGACTTCAGCTTTTCTGGCCTGAAGACCGCCGTGCTGACCGCGTCCCGGAAGGAGCCGCTGACCGACGCCCGCCGCGCCGACATCGCCTGCGAGTTCCAGCACGCGGTCGTCGACGTGCTGGTGGCGAAGGCGCTTGCCGCGGTGGCGCGCAGCGGGCGCGAAAGGCTGGTCGTCGCCGGCGGCGTCGGCGCCAATCGCGAGCTGCGCGCGCGGCTCTCGGCGCAGGTCGAGGCGCGGGGCGGCGAGGTGTTCTATCCGCCGCTCGCGTTCTGCACCGACAACGGCGCGATGATCGCGCTGGTCGGGGCGCTGCGGCTGGCGGCAGCGAACGTCGGCGCGACGTCAGCTGCGGCGTCGACGGCAAAGGGCGAATCCGCCCGCGCGACGGCGCCGGCTGCCGGCGCGTTCGGCGTGCGGCCACGCTGGGACCTGGCTTCGCTGCCGGCGCCGGGCTGACCGCGACCGGCGGCGGCGCCGCTTGCGGGCGGCGGGCGAACCGCAGGCGAACCGCAGGCGAACCGCAGGCGAACCGCAGGCGAACCGCAGGCGAACCGCAGGCGAACCGCAGGCGCGCGCGGTCGCCCGCCGCTGCCGGTCAGCGCCCGATCGTGCGCTCGCTGCCGTGCATCAGCTGGCGGATGTTGGCGCGATGCCGCCAGAACAGCAGCGCCGCGATCGGCACCCAGATCCACGCCGCGAGCGCGTTGCCGAAGACGTAGAACGCGCCCAGCGGCGCCAGCAGCGCAGTGGTGAGCGCGGCCAGCGAGCTGATCTTGAAGCCCAGTGCCATCACCGCCCAGACGACCGCGAGTGCCAGGCCCAGCGGCCAGTGCATCGCCGCCATGATTCCCGCCGCGGTCGCGACGCCCTTGCCGCCCTCGAAGCGGTGGAACAGCGGAAACAGGTGGCCGAGGAAGACCGCCAGCGCGACCGCGGGGACGGTCCACGGCGCGACGGCGAACGACGGGCCGAGCTGCTGCGCGAGGAACACCGCGAGCCAGCCCTTCATCCCGTCGCCGACGAGCGTCAGCGCGGCCGCCGCCTTGTGGCCGGTCCGCAGCACGTTGGTCGCGCCCGGGTTGCCGCTGCCGTAGCTGTGCGGATCGGGCAGGCCGAACGCCTTGCTGGTGACGACGGCAAACGACACCGAGCCGATCAGGTAGGCGAGGGCGACGAAGACGAGCGAGGAAATCATCGGGGAGGGCGACCGCCGGCGTGGGACGGTGCGTCGGTTAGAATGCGTCCGCAGTTTCCTGCAATCGTTCGCCGTCCGCAACCCGCGCCGGCGCGGGACCGCCGGGCGCAGACATGAACACCATCTTCATCCACGAGCTCCGGGTCGAGACCCGCATCGGCATCTACGACTGGGAACGCACGCGCGCGCAGGCGGTGCGCATCGACGTCGAGCTCGGCATGCCGTCGGATCGCGTGTTCGCGACCGGCGACTTCGCCGACGCGGTCGACTACGCGGCGGTCGTGCGGCGGCTGCAGGCGTTCGCCGCGGAGCATCCGCACCAGCTGCTGGAACGCTTCGCCGACGCCATCGCGCAGCTGGTGCTGGCCGAATTCCACGCCCCCTGGGTCAAGGTGCGCGTGGCCAAGCTCGGCGCGATCCGCGGCGTCAGGGAAATCGGCGTTTCGATCGAACGCCGCGCCGGCTGAACCGGCCGTCTCGCCGGGCGGTCGGTGGCTGCGGCCGCAGGCAGCTCGCCGGTGGTTCGCCCCGAATCACGCCTGCCCGCGGGTGCGGTGCCCGTGCCTTCACAGCTAGCCCGCGTCACCGGGTGCCGTCGCGATGTCCGCGATCACCGGCTGCAGCACGCGCACCAGTTCCGACGGCGTCATCCCCACCAGGTAGCCGCGCCGTCCGCCGTTGACGTAGAGATACGGCAGCTCGCCGATCGAGGCCTGGACGTAGACCGGCATCGCGCGCCGCGTGCCGAAGGGGCTGGTGCCGCCGACCTGGTAGCCCGAGTGCCGGTCGGCGACCGCCGGCGCGCAGGGACGCACCGTCTTCGCGCCGATGAGGCGCGCAAGATTCCTGGTCGACACCTCGCGGTCGCCGTGCATCAGCGCGACCAGCGGCCGCTTCGCGTCGTCCTCCATGATCAGCGTCTTGATCACCTGGTGCTCGGGGACGCCGAGCTCGCGCGCCGACACCGCGGTGCCCCCGCGCTCCTCGTATCCGTAGGGGTGGTGCGTGAACGCGACCGCGTGTTCGCGCAGGACGCGGACCGCGGCGGTGACCGGAAACCTGTCCCTGCTCATGGCGGCGCGGTCGTGGTCAGGCGCGGGCGACGATCGGCACCGACCAGGGTTCGGGCCAGACGATGCCGTGCGCGACGCAGGGCTCGGCCGCGACGCGGACGTCGCGAAAGCCGGCGGCGGCGAGTTCGCGCAGCAGCGCGTCGCGCGAGAACAGCCGCATTTCCAGCGTCGATCCCGGGCCGCCGTGGAAGACGAGGTCGGCGAAGCGCTGCGCCCGTCCGTCGCGCGTCCGGTTCAGGAGCACGTGCTGGCCGTCCTCGACGACGACGCGCCACTCGTGCAGCTCCGGAAAATGCTCGACCGTCGCGGCGTCGAGCGAGAACGGCACGGTGAACACCAGCACGCCGCCGGGCTTCAGCAGCGCATGCGCGTTGCGGAACGCGAGCCCGATCGGCGGCACGACGTGCTCGAACACGTCGCTGGCGACGAGAAAATCCAGCTTGCCGATCCGGCTGTCGGGAATCGCCGCGATGTCGAGCCGCGGCTCGGCGTGATACCAGGTGTTGGTGTAGTCGAAGCGCGTCGCCAGCGGCACGGCGTAGGCGGCGGCGTCGGAGAGCCCGAGCCCGACCACGTCCCTGCGCGGCGGCAGCGCGGCGAGCGGCGCGTCGGGCAGGCCGAGCTCGCGCAGGACCAGATGCGCCATCGCGCGGAAGCGCACCGTCGAGCCGCAGCCTGCGCACGACGGAGTCTCGCGCGACAGTGCCTCGACGGCGACGGTGTTCGGCCGGCCGCAGAGGTTGCACACGAACGGCACCGGCGTTCCCCGCGCCAGCGCGGCCAGGTCGGTGTCCGGCGGCAGCGGCGCGAAGGGCGTGCCCGGTGGCAGCGCCGCGGTCGACGCGGGGCCCGCGGCGCCGTGGCGGCGTGCCGGCGCGGCGAGGCGAAGGCGGAGGCGGCTGAGCAGGGAACGAAACATCGCGCGACGGGCGGGAAGCGTGCCCCGGAACAGGACGTCGCGGATTATCCCACGCTAGCCGCGCGGGTGATGCTGCGCGTGCAGCGCCTTCAGCCGCTCGCGCGCGACGTGCGTGTAGATCGTCGTCGTCGTGATGTCGGCGTGGCCGAGCAGCAGCTGGACGACGCGCAGGTCGGCGCCGTGGTTGAGCAGGTGGGTCGCGAACGCGTGGCGCAGGACGTGGGGCGACAGGCTCGCCGGCGCCAGGCCCGCCTTGAGGGCGTAGCGCTTCACCAGCCCCCAGAACGCCTGGCGCGTCATCGGGCCGCCGCGCGCGGTGACGAACATCGCGTCGGACCTGGCGGTGCCGGCGAGTTCGCCCCGCGCGGAGGCGAGGTAGCGCTTCAGCCAGTCGATCGCCTCCTCGCCGAGCGGGACCAGTCGCTCCTTGCTGCCCTTGCCCAGCACGCGGACGACGCCCATGTCGAGCGACACCTGGGCGAGCTTGAGTCCCGTCAGCTCCGACACCCGCAGCCCGGTCGCGTACAGCGTCTCCAGCATCGCGCGGTCGCGCAGGCCCAGCGTCGTCTCGGGGGAGGGCGCCGCCAGCAGCGCCTCGACCTGCGCCTCGGACAGGCTCTTCGGCAGCCGTCGCGGGAGCTTCGGCGCCTGCACGCGCAGCGTCGGGTCCTTCGTCAGCGTTCCCTGCTGCAGCTGCAGCGCGTAGAAGCGGCGCAGCGACGACAGCCGGCGGCCGATCGACGTCGCCTTCGCCTTCGCCCGGAACTGGTCGGCGAGCCAGGTCTCCACGTCGTCCCGCTTCGCCGCGAGCAGCCCGCCGCCGCGGGCGTCGAGCCATGCGGCCCACGCGGCGAGGTCGCGCCGGTAGCTCGCGAGCGACGATGCGGCGAGGCCGTCCTGCAGCCAGACCTGGTCGCAGAAGGCGTCGATGAGGTCGGCGGAGGAGCGCAAGGCAGGTCCCTCAGCGCCGGCGGCGCGCGCGGGCCGGCGAGGGCGACCGGGTCGGCCGCGACCGCGTCATCCGAGCTTCATCTGCTGCGGCAGCCAGGTGATGAGCTGCGGGAAGAACCAGATCAGCAGCACCGCGACGATCATCAGCAGGAACATCGGCAGCGTGTGGCGGGCGATCCAGGTGATCTCGCGCCGGGTCATGCCCTGCAGCACGAACAGGTTGAAGCCGACCGGAGGCGTGATCTGCGCCATCTCGACGACCAGCACGACGTAGATCCCGAACCACAGCAGGTCGATGCCGGCGGCCTGCACGGTGGGAAGGATCACGCCCATCGTCAGCACGACCATCGAGATGCCGTCGAGGAAGCAGCCGAGCAGGATGTAGAACGCCGCCAGCGCAACGATCAGCGCGAACGGCGAAAGGCCCAGCGAGCCGATCCACTCGGCGAGGTGCCGCGGCAGGCCGATGTAGCCCATCGACAGCGTCAGGAACGCCGCGCCGGCGAGGATCAGCGCGATCATGCAGTACAGGCGCGTGCCCCCCAGCAGGCTGTCGCGGAAGCTGGCCCAGTTGAGCGAGCCCTGCCATGCCGAGATCGCGAGCGAGCCCAGGACGCCGAACGCCGCCGCCTCGGTGGCGGTCGCCACGCCGGCGTAGATCGAACCCAGCACCGCGGCGATCAGCAGCACGACGGGGATCAGGTGGCGCGCGGCGGCGAGCTTCTGCGCCAGCGTGGTCCGGTGGGTGATCGCGGGAATCCGGCCCGGATTCGCGAGCGCCCAGACGACGATGTAGCCCGAAAAGAGCGTCGCCAGCAGCAGGCCGGGAATCACGCCGGCGATGAACAGCTGCGCGATCGAGACGTCGGCGGTGACGCCGTAGACGATCATGATGATCGACGGCGGGATCAGGAGCCCCAGCGTGCCCGCGCCGGCCAGCGTGCCGACGGTGATGCCCTCCGGATAGCCGCGCTGCTTGAGTTCCGGCAGCGTCATCTTGCCGATGGTCGCGCAGGTCGCCGCCGACGAGCCCGACACGGCGGCGAAGATCGTGCAGCCGATGATGTTGGTGTGCAGCAGCCGCCCGGGCACGCGCTCGAGCCACGGGGCGAGGCCCTTGAACATGTCCTCGGACAGCCGCGTGCGGAACAGGATCTCGCCCATCCACACGAACAGCGGCAGCGCGGTCAGCGTCCACGACGACGCGCTGCCCCAGATGGTGACGGCCATCGCGTCGCCGGCGGGTCGCGAGCTGAAGAGCTCCATGCCGACCCACGCGACGCCCGCGAGCGCGAGCCCGATCCACACGCCGCTGCCCAGCAGCAGGAAGAGCGTGACGACCAGGAGGCCGGTGATGACCGGATCGCTCATTCGTTGTGCAGGGCTGCGGCGGGAGCGACGCGGCGGCGAAGTCCCTCGCCATTCCAGCACCAGCTCGTCGGCGAACGCGATGGCCAGCACGACGGTGCCCACGGCCATCGCGATCTGCGGAATCCACAGCGGCGTGGCGTCGTTGCCGGTCGAGACGTCGTTGAACTGCCAGCTCTGCACGGCCAGCCGCACGCTGTAGAACGCGAACAGCGCGGCCAGCAGCGTCGCCGCGCCCAGCGACCACAGCTCGAGCCCACGCCGCGCCTTCCCGCCGATGCGCTCGAGGATCAGGCTCACGCGGATGTGCTCGCCGCGCTTCAGCGTGTGCGCGAGCGCGAGGAAGCCGGCCGCCGCCATGCAGTACCCGGCGTAGCTGTCGGTGCCGGGCACGTGGAAGTGAAGCATCCGCCCCGCGACGCCGGTCACGACCATCGCCAGCACGCCGATCAAAAAAACCGCCGCCAGGGCGGCGGCGGCGTCGTAGAGACGGTCGAGGGCGCGGCGCATCGCGCGGGCCGGGGTCACTTCCCGCGGTAGTTGTCGATGACCTTGCGGCCGTCGTCGCCGGACTTGCGCAGCCACTCGGCGAGCATGAAGTTGCCGACCTTGCGCAGGTCCGCCGTCAGCTGCTCGGACGGCTTGTGGATGGTCATGCCCTTGTCCTTCAGCTGGGCGAGGTACCAGCCGTTCTTCTCCTCGGACAGCTTCCAGCCGCGCGTTTCCGCTTCCGCGGCGGCCTTGAGCAGCGCGGCCTGCGTCGGCTTGTCGAGCGCGTCGAACGCCTTCTTGTTGACGATGATCGCGTTCTTCGGCAGCCAGGCCTGCGTGTCGTACCAGTTCCTGATGTGCTCGTAGGTCTTGCTGTCGTAGCCGGTGGCGCCGGACGACATGTACGAGTCGATGACGCCGGTGGCGAGCGCCTGCGAGACTTCGGCGGCCTGCACGGTCACCGGCTGCGCGCCGACGAGCTCGGCGATCTTCGACGTCGCCGGGCTGTACGCGCGCCACTTCAGGCCCTTCATGTCGGCGCTGGACGCGAGCGTCTTCTTCGAATAGATGCCCTGCGGCGGCCACGGCACCGTGTAGAGCAGCATCATGCCCTGCTTCCCGAGCTTGTCCTCGAGCGCCTTCCGCGACGCCTTGTAGAGCTTGAGCGACTCGGCGTACGACGTGGCGAGGAAGGGGATGCCGTCGACGCCGTAGAGCGGATCCTCGTTCTCGAAATTGACCAGCAGGATCTCGCCGGCCTGCGCCTGACCGCCCTGCACCGCGCGCTTGATCTCGGGCGCCTTGAACAGCGACGCGTTCGCATGCACGGTGATCTTGAGCTTGCCGCCCGTGGCCCTGTCGACGTCCGCGGCGAACTGCTGGACGTTCTCGGTGTGGAAGTTCGACGCCGGATAGGCGGTCGGCAGGTCCCACTTGGTCTGGGCGGCCGCCGGCAGCGCGAAGGCGAACGCGACGACGGCGAGGGAAGCGAGGCGGTGCATGTTGCTCTCCTTGGAAGGTGGCGCGGGCAGTGCGCGCCGGGACAGGCGGAAGACGCGCCGTTTTACCACAAATCGCGACGGGCGTAGCGGGACGGAACCCCGGCGAGGCCGGCGTGGAACCAGGCGACGAGATCCGCGGCGTCGAAGACCGGCATGCCGACGGCGGCGGTGACGTCGTCGCGATACGGGCGGCATGTTCGCGCACTCGAGCAGCACTGCGCCGACGTCGCGGTGGGCGCCGACGAGCCGACGGGCGGCGGCGACGACGTCGGCGGCCATCAGCGCCCGGTCCAGCGTCGTCGCGCCGTGGCGGATGGTGCGCGCGAAGTGGCCGGCGGGATCGACGCCCTCGACGGGCGAGTACGGGCTCGCGCCGACGGCGGCCAGCGTGTCGGGCGGCAGGTCGGCGGCGGAGTAGGTGACGATGCCGACGCGCTTGCCGGCGGGCAGCAGGCGTTCGAGCCACGCGATCTGCAGCAGCGCCGACGTCGCCACCGGGATCGGCAGCAGGGCGGTGAGCTCCTTCTGCCAGCGGGCGAGGAAGCCGCAGGTGGTGACGATGCCGACGGCGCCGCGGTCGGCGAGCCGGCGTCCCGCCGCCGCAAAGGCCGGCAGCAGCCGGTCGTCGCGGTGATGGACGGTGGTCTCCGGCGTGGCGCCGGCGACCGTCTCGAACAGCACCGGGTAGGCGTAGGTCTCGGGACAGCCCAGGTCGCCCGGGATCCGCGGAAACGCGGTGTCGAGCGTCAGCACCCCCAACGGAGCGGCGGGAACGGTCATGATGGAAAAATGTTGGCAATTCGTCGACAATTTGTCAACATTTCTCGACGAGCGGGTCGGGGGCCGGTCCGGAGAGGGGGCGACGATGGCGGGTGGCAGCAGAAGCAGGGTCGACGCGTCCCGGACGGGATCCGGGCGCGGGCGCGGGGGGGACGGCGGTCCTGCCGGCGCCGGCCAAGGCGCGCTGAAGCCAAAGGCAGGCACCTCCGCCGTCGCTCGCGGGAGGCGCGGCGGGCGGCGCGGCCGGCGACGCGACGGATGCGGCGCCGCGCCTGTTCGTTTCGTCGTCGCACCTCGTCTCGGAGAAGAGCCGCGAGCTGTCGGAGTTCGAGTTCGGCCTCATCATCGGCGGCAACGCGTTCGACCGCTGGGTCGTTCGCTGCATGGCCGCGGCGGGCCTGAAGGACCTCACCACCCTCGACGTGCTGCTGCTGCACCACGTCAACCACCGGGCGCGCGAGAAGAAGCTCGCCGACATCGCGTTCATGCTCAACATCGAGGACACGCACGTCGTCGCGTATGCGCTGAAGAAGCTCGCGGGGCTGGGGCTCGTGCGGTCGCAGCGGCGCGGCAAGGAGGTGCTGTTCGCGACGACGCCGAAGGGCCAGCAGCACATCGCGAAGTACCGCGAGGTGCGCGAGGCCTGCCTCGTCGCCAGCCTGACCGGCGAGGCCGGCGAGAATTTCGAGCTGGCCGAGCTGGCGCGCTTCCTGCGCCGGCTGTCGGGGCTCTACGACCAGGCCGCGCGCGCGGCGGCGTCGCTCTAGAAGGAACTCCGATGCAGCCCGCTCCCGCCTCCTCGGCGTCCGCGCCGCCCGCCGCCGTCCCGGCGGCCGCCTGGCAGTTCTGGATCGACCGCGGCGGCACGTTCACCGACATCGTCGCGCGCCGCCCGGACGGCTCGCTGGTCACCCACAAGCTCCTGTCCGACAATCCGGAGCGCTACCGCGACGCGGCGGTCCACGGCATCCGCGAGCTGCTCGGTCTTCCGCCCGGCGCGCCGCTGCCCGCGGGCGCGGTCGACGCCGTCAAGATGGGAACGACGGTGGCCACCAACGCGCTGCTCGAGCGGGCCGGAGAGCGGACCGTGCTGGTGGTGACCCGGGGCTTCGCCGACGCGCTGCGCATCGGTTACCAGAACCGTCCGCATCTCTTCGTCCGCCGGATCGAGCTGCCGACGCTGCTCTACGATCGCGTGATCGAGGCGGACGAGCGCGTCGGCGCGCGCGGCGAGATCGTGCGCGCGCTCGACCCGGCCTCCGTCCTGGGCCCGCTGCGCGCGGCGTACGCCGACGGCGTGCGCGCGGTCGCGATCGTGCTGATGCACGGCTACCGCTTTCCGCGGCACGAGCAGGCGCTGGCGGAACTCGCGCGCGCGATCGGGTTTCCGCAGGTCTCGGTCTCGCACGAGGTGTCGCCGCTGATGAAGTTCGTCTCGCGCGGCGACACCACCGTCGTCGACGCGTACCTGTCGCCGATCCTGCGCCGCTACGTCGACGAGGTCGAGCGCGACCTCACCGGCGGTGCCGCGCCCGCGGTCGCCGCGCGTTCCGCCGAGCCGTCGCGCCCGCCCGAGCCGCCGCGGCTGCAGTTCATGCAGAGCTCGGGCGGGCTCACCGACGCCCACCGCTTCCAGGGCAAGGACGCGATCCTGTCGGGGCCGGCCGGCGGCATCGTCGGCGCGGTCGAAGTCTCGCGGCTCGCCGGGTTCGACCGCATCATCGGCTTCGACATGGGCGGCACGTCGACCGACGTCACGCATTACGCCGGCGAATACGAGCGCGCGTTCGTCACCGAGGTCGCCGGCGTGCGGCTGCGCGCGCCGATGATGCGCATCCACACGGTGGCGGCCGGCGGCGGCTCGATCTGCAGCTTCGACGGCGCGCGCTTCCGCGTCGGGCCGCAGTCGGCCGGCGCCAATCCCGGCCCGGCCGCGTACCGTCGCGGCGGCCCGCTGACGGTGACCGACTGCAACGTCATGGTCGGCAAGCTCGACCCGGCGCTGTTTCCCGCGGTGTTCGGCCCGGACGGCAACCAGCCGCTCGACGCCGACGTCGTCCGCACGAAGTTCGCCGCGCTGGCGGCGGACGTCGAGCGCGCCACCGGCATCCGGCGCGCGCCGGAGGAGATCGCCGACGGCTTCCTCAAGATCGCCGTCGAGAACATGGCCAACGCCATCAAGCACATCTCGGTGCAGCGCGGCTACGACGTCACCGAGTACACGCTGTGCTGCTTCGGCGGCGCGGGCGGCCAGCACGCCTGCGCCGTGGCCGACGCGCTGGGCATGACCCGGGTGCTGCTGCACCCGTTCGCCGGCGTGCTGTCGGCGTACGGCATGGGGCTCGCGGACGTCCGCGCGCTGCGGCAGACGGCGGTCGAGGCGCGTCTCGACGACGCGGCGCTCGCGGCGGTCGTGCCGACCTTCGCCGACGCTCGAGGCCGACGCCCGGCGCGAGGTCGAGGCCCAGGGCATACCCGCCGCGCGCATCGGCGGCGTGCGCACCCTGCACCTCAAGTACGACGGCACCGACACGACGCTGGAGGTGCCGGTGGGGGATCGCGATGAGGTCGTCGCGGGGTTCGAGCGCCGCTACCGGCAGCAGTACGGGTTCCTGATGCCGGGTCGCGCGCTGGTGATCGAGGCCGTCGCGTTCGAGGCGGTGGGCAAGGCGCACGACGCGGCGCAGTCGCCGCCGGTGTTCGCGCCGCGCGGGGCGCCGCTGGCGCCGCAGAAGTGCGAACCGCGTCTACACCGCCGGGCGCGTCGTCGACGCCGCCGTCTACGACCGCGACGCGATGGTGCCGGACGACGCCGTCGCCGGGCCGGCGGTGATCCGCGAGGCGAACGCGACGACGGTCGTCGAGCCGGGCTGGCGCGCGACGCTCACCGCGCGCGGCGACCTCGTCCTCGAGCGCGTCGAGGCGGCGGTGCGCGCGCACGCGATCGGCACCACCGCCGACCCGGTGCTGCTGGAGGTGTTCAACAACCTGTTCATGGCCATCGCCGAGCAGATGGGGGTGACGCTGGCCAACACCGCGTACTCGGTCAACATCAAGGAGCGGCTGGATTTCTCCTGCGCGCTGTTCGACGCCGCCGGCAACCTGATCGCCAACGCGCCGCACATGCCGGTGCACCTGGGCTCGATGGGCGAGAGCGTGGCGACGGTGATCGCCCGCCGCGACGGGACGATGCGGCCGGGCGACGTGTTCGTGCTCAACGCGCCCTACAACGGCGGCACCCACCTGCCCGACGTCACGGTGATCGCGCCGGTGTTCCTGGCCGACGGGACGGCGCCGGAGTTCTTCGTCGCCAGCCGCGGCCACCACGCGGACATCGGCGGCATCACGCCCGGCTCGATGCCGCCCGATTCGACGCACGTCGACGAGGAGGGCGTGCTGCTCGACAACGTGCAGCTGGTGGCCGAGGGCCGGTTCCTCGAGGCGGAGATGCGCGCGCTGCTCGAGGGCGGGCGCTGGCCGTCGCGCAACCCCGACCAGAACCTCGCCGACCTGCGGGCGCAGGTGGCGGCCTGCGCCAAGGGTGCGGCGGAGCTCGGGAAGATGGTCGCGCACTTCTCGCTGCCGGTCGTCCGCGCCTACATGCGGCACGTGCAGGACAACGCCGAGGAGGCCGTGCGCCGGGTGCTGACGGCGCTGAAGGACGGCGAGTTCGCCTACGAGATGGACAGCGGCGCCGTCATCAGGGTGTCGATCCGCGTCGACCGCGCCGCGCGCCGCGCGACCATCGACTTCACCGGCACCAGCCCGCAGCAGCCGACCAACTTCAACGCGCCGTCGGCGGTGTGCAAGGCCGCGGTGCTGTACGTGTTCCGCACGCTGGTCGACGACGAGATCCCGATGAACGCCGGCTGCCTCAAGCCGCTGGAGATCGTGATCCCCGAGGGCTCGATGCTCGCGCCACGCTACCCGGCGGCGGTCGTCGCGGGCAACGTCGAGACGTCGCAGGCGGTCACCGACTGCCTGTACGGCGCGCTGGGCGTCCTCGCCGCGTCGCAGGGCACGATGAACAACTTCACCTTCGGCAACGAGCGCTACCAGTACTACGAGACGATCTCCGGCGGGGCGGGCGCGGGGCCCGACTTCGACGGCGCGAGCGTCGTCCAGACCCACATGACCAACTCGCGGCTCACCGATCCGGAGGTGCTCGAGTGGCGCTTTCCGGTGCGGCTCGACTCGTTCTCGATCCGGCGCGGCAGCGGCGGGGCGGGCGCGCACCGCGGCGGCGACGGGGCCATCCGCCGCGTCCGCTTCCTCGAGCCGATGACGGCGGTGATGCTGGCCAACCACCGGCGGGTGGCGCCGTTCGGCGTCGCCGGCGGCGCGCCCGGGGCGGTCGGCGTCAACTACGTCGAGCGCGCGGACGGCCGGCGCGAGGATTTCGGCGCGACGTTCGCCGTCGCGATGAACCCCGGCGACGTGTTCGTGGTCGAAACGCCCGGCGGCGGCGGCTACGGTCCGCCGGCGTAGCGCCGCCGGCGGCCGGATTCGGCGGAGGGGCCGCACCGACCCGTCGGCGCTGTTCCGCTCCCCGCGTACGCCGCGCGCGGCATAATCGCCGCTCCCGTTTCCGGAGAACACCATGGCCAGCGTTCACGACTTCAGCGTCAAGGACATCCACGGCAAGACCGTGACGCTCGACCGCTACAAGGGCAAGGTGCTGCTGATCGTCAACACCGCGAGCAAGTGCGGCTTCACCCCGCAGTACAAGGGGCTGGAGGCGCTGTGGCAGAAGTACCGCGCCCAGGGGCTCGAGGTGCTGGGCTTTCCCTGCAACCAGTTCGGCGCGCAGGAACCGGGCACCGAGGACGAGATCGCGTCGTTCTGCGAGGTGAACTACGGCGTCACGTTCCCGTTGTTCGCCAAGGTCGACGTCAACGGCGACGGCGCCGCGCCGCTGTACCGGCATCTGAAGGCCGCGAAGCCGGGGCTGCTCGGCACCGAGGCGATCAAGTGGAACTTCACCAAGTTCCTCGTCGACCGCAAGGGCGCGGTCGTCGCCCGCTACGCGCCGAACGACGAGCCGGCGGCGCTCGCCGGCGACATCGAGAAGCTGCTGTGAACCTTCGCGGACGGGTGAACGGGTGGCGGTGCTCGTGCAACGGATGGCGGCGATGATGCGCGCGCGGGCCGGGTGGGCCGGGTCCGGGCGGTGCTGCCGGCGGCCGCGCTGCTGGCGGCGGTGCTGACGGCGCTCGCGCCGGTCCGCGCCGGCGCGCAGGCCGACCCGAACAAGGTGCTGCGCGTGTCGATCGCGATCGCCGAGACGGGGTTCGACCCGCAGGCGGCGGGCGACGCGTACTCGAACTACGTCAACCGCGCGATCTTCGATCCGCTGTACCGCTACGACTACCTCGCGCGGCCGTACCGGCTGGAGCCCAACACCGCGCAGGCGCTGCCGGAGATTTCCGCCGACGGCCTGACCTGGACGATGCGGATCAAGCCCGGCATCTACTTCGCCGACGATCCGGTGTTCAAGGGGCAGAAGCGCGAGCTCGTCGCCGCCGACTATGTCTACGCGATCAAGCGGATCCTCGACCCGAAGCTGCGGTCGAACCAGCTCACCGTCGTCGACGGCCGGTTCGTCGGCGCTGACGCGGTCGTGGCCAGGGCGCGCGAGACCGGGAAGTTCGACTACGACGCGCCGATCGAGGGATTGCAGGCGCTCGATCGCCACACGCTGCGCTTCAGGCTCGCGTTCCCCGATTACGAGCTGCTGGCCAACCTGACGACGTCGGGAACCGCGGCGGTGGCACGCGAGGTGATCGAGGCCTACGGCGACGCCTCGGGGTGGGTGATGGCCAATCCGGTCGGCACCGGACCGTACCGCCTCAAGGACTGGCGGCGTGGCCAGCGGATCGTGCTCGAGGCCAATCCGGGCTTCCGCGACGAGCGCTACCCGCCGCCGGCCGCCGCCGCCGACCGCGCGCTCGCCGCCAGGCTCGCCGGCCGCAAGCTGCCGCTGATCGGCCGCATCGAGATCAGCGTCATCGAGGAATCGAGCCCGCGCCTGCTCGCGTTCGGGCAGAACCAGCTCGACTACCTGACCGTGCCGGCCGACCTGGTGCCGAAGGTGCTCGATGCCGACAACCGGCTGCTGCCGCAGTTCGCGCAGGCCGGCGTCCGCCTTCAGCGCGAGGTGCTGCCGGCGATGAGCTACCTGTACTTCAACATGGAGGACCCGGTCGTCGGCGGCTACGCGCCGGACCGCATCGCGCTGCGGCGGGCGGTCGGCATGGCGTACAACGTCGACGAGGACATCCGCGTCATCCGCCAGGGCCAGGCGATGCCGTCGACGCAGGTCGTGCCGCCGGGGATGAGCGGCCACGACCCGGCGCTGGCGTCCCGGCGGACCTACGATCCGGCCGGGGCGCGGGCGCTGCTCGACCGCTTCGGCTACCGCGACCGCAACGGCGACGGCCTGCGCGAGCTCCCCGACGGCTCGCCGCTGAAGATCAGGATGTACTCGACGCCGGCGGCGATCGACCGCCAGATCGACGAGCTGTGGCAGAAGAACATGACCGCGGTCGGCATCGACGTCGAGTTCGTCAAGCAGAAGTGGCCGGACCTGCTGAAGGCCGCGCGCCTCGGCCAGCTGCAGGCGTGGCGGCTGGGCAACATCAACCAGCATCCGGAGGGCTTCGGCTTTTTCGGGCTGCTCCACGGGCCCAACTCGGGGTTCTCCAACCTCGCGCGATTCAAGCTGCCCGAGTACGACCGGCTCTACGTGGCCGCGTCGCTCGCTGCCCGACGGCCCCGAGCGGCAGAAGCTGACGCGGCAGATGAACGACATCGTGCGCAACTACGCGCCGTGGGTGCTGCTCGCCTTCCGCCTGGACAACGTCATCATTCAGCCGTGGGTGCTCGGCTACAAGTTCAACCCCAACTGGCTGCACCCGTGGGCGTACCTCGACCTCGACACGGCGCTGCAGGCCAGGGCGACGACGAAATGAGCATGGTCACCGTGCACGTCATCGCAGGCGGCGGCCGCCGCGGCCGGCGGCCGTCGCCGGGGCGGAGGGGGCGAGGGAGCGGAGGCGGGGTGAGCGGGAGCGGGGTGCGCCGGTGGCTGGCGGGGCTGGCGTGCGCCGCCGCGCTGTCGCTGGCGGCCGCGCCGGTCGCGTCGCCGCCGGCGCACGCGCAGGCGCCCGCCTGGGCCGATCCGGCGAAGGTGCTGCGCGTCGTGTTTCCCGTCGCCGAGACCGGCTTCGACCCGCAGGCGACGTCCGACTACTACTCGTCGAACATCGAGCGCGCGATCTTCGACTCGCTCTACCAGTACGACTGGCTCGCGCGGCCGTACCGGATGGTGCCGAACACCGCGGCGGCGCCGCCGCAGATCTCGGCCGACGGCCGCGTGTGGACGATCAAGGTCCGGCCGGGCATCTACTTCGCCGACGACCCGGCCTTCAAGGGGGTCAAGCGCGAACTCACGGCGCACGACTACGTGTACTCGTGGAAGCGCCTGCTCGACCCGCGGATGCGCGCGCCGTTCCTCTGGTTCCTCGACGGCAAGCTCGCCGGCGCCGAGCCCGTGCTGGCGAAGGCGAAGCAGGACGGCCGCCTCGACTACGACGCGGTGATCCCGGGCCTGCGCGCGGTCGACCGCCACACCATCCGCATCGAGCTGGTCGAGCCCGACTACGTGCTGCTGGGCTACCTGTCGCACGCCGCCATGGCGGCGGTCGCGCGCGAGGTGATCGAGGCCCATGGCGATGCGTCGGGCTGGGCGATGGCGAATCCCGTCGGCACCGGTCCGTACCGGCTGAAGGAGTGGCGGCGCGGCCAGCGCATCGTGCTGGAGGCGAATCCCGGCTTCCGCGACGTCCGCTTCCCCGACGCCGGCGAGCCGGCCGACGCGCCGATGATCGCGCGGATGAAGGGCAAGCGGCTGCCGCAGATCGGCCGCGTCGAGGTCTCGATCATCGAGGAGTCGAATCCCCACCTGCTCGCGTTCAACGCCGGCGAGGCGGACTTCGTCAACGTTCCCGCCGACCTGATCGGCAACGTCCTCGACGCCGGCAATGCGCTGAAGCCGTACTACGCGAAGGAAGGTGTGCGCCACGCGCGCGCCGCGCAGCCGGCGCTCGCGTACACCTACTTCAACATGGACGACGCCGTCGTCGGCGGCTACACGCCGGACAAGGTCGCGCTGCGCCGGGCGATGGTGATGGGCTTCAACACCGACGAGCTGATCCGCGTCTGGTACCAGGGGCAGGCGATCCGCGCGACGCAGCCGATCCCTCCGGTCGTCGCCGGGCACAGCGAGGGCTTCTCGGCCCGTCCGCCGTACGACCCCGAGCTCGCGCGGAAGCTGCTCGATCGCTTCGGCTACCGGGACCGCGACGGGGACGGATTCCGCGAGCTGCCCGACGGCTCGCCGCTGGTCATCACCATGGGCAGCGCCACCGCCGGCCGCGACCGCGAGCGCGACGAGCTGTGGAAGAAGAACATGACGGCGATCGGCATCCGCATCGATTTCCTGAAGCAGAAGTGGCCGGACCTGCTGAAGATGGGGCGCGCCGGCAAGCTGCAGATGTGGCCGGTCGGCTGGATCACGCAGTACGGCGAGGGCGACGCGTTCATGCAGCTGCTGTACTCGAGGAACATCGGGCAGTCGAACTACGCGCGCTACCGGCGGCCCGAGTACGACGCGATCTACGCGCAAGACCAAGCGCATTCCCGACGGGCCGCAGCGCGACGCGATGTACCGCGCGCTGGCGGAAGACATCAACGCGTTCAACCCGTGGGACCTGGGCGTCTGGCGGGTCGAGAACACGCTGGTGCGGCCCTGGGTCGACGGCTACAAGAAGCACGTCTACCGCGAGCACGCCTGGCTCTATCTCGACGTCGACCCGGCGGCGCAGAAGCGCGCCCGCTGAAGCCGCGCGCGGCGACCCGGCAGGCGCCGCGCGACGCACGCCGAGGGCGCGCGGCCCACGACCGCGGGCCGCCGCGCGGCGGCGCCCGGCGGTCGCCGGAACGTCGCGCGGCTGCAACAGCTTGGCCGTCCCGAACGGGCCGGCGCGCGGCCCGGCGATTGCGGCGGCATGTCGCGCCGCGTAGACTGGGCTCGGTATCGATATTGCCCCGGGGTTCCATGTCCATCACGCGCCTTCAATTTCCGTCGTCTGCCGCCGATAAGGCGTCGGCTGCGGTCGCGCGCGCGAGCGGCCCCCTCGCCTGGGGGCCGGGCATGGCGTCGAGCGACTCGCCGTCGACGCACCGACCGACTTACCCGCGCATCGTCGCCGGGTAAGCGCCTGCCGGGTCCCCCCGCCAGGCGGCAGGCGGGATCCGTAGCTTCCACTTCACGCATCCCGTCTGTTCTTTTCGCGCGTTCGCGCGCGCCGGCCGCGCCTTCGCGGCCCCGGGCAAGAGAGCAGGTTTGATCATGGCTGCGCTGTCACGACAATTCGGACGTTTATTCGGCGGCCTCTGGCGCCGTCCGGACTTCCTGCGCCTGTGGACGTCGATGACGATCACGGCTTTCGGCGCGCAGATCACCAATCTCGCGCTGCCGCTCACGGCCGCGGTGCTGCTGCACGCGACGCCGATGCAGATGGGCGTGCTGGTGGCGCTGGAGACGCTTCCCTTCGCGCTCGTCTCGCTGCACGCCGGCGTGCTGCTCGACCGCGTCCGCAAGCTGCCGATCGTGATCCTCGCCGACCTCGGGCGCGGGCTCGCGCTGCTGGCGATTCCGGTCGCCGCGTTCACCGGGCACCTGTCGATCGAGGTGCTCTACGTGGTCGGGTTCCTCTGCGGCGCGCAGAACGTCGTCGGCGGCGCGGCGTACCAGGTGCTGCTGGCGCAGATGGCGGGGCGCAAGCGGCTGGTCGAGGCCAACGCCAAGATCTCGCTGGGCGAGACGTCGTCGGCGCTGGTCGGGCCGGGGCTTGCCGGCGGCCTGATCCAGCTGATGACGGCGCCGTTCGCCATCGCGCTCGACGCGCTGACGTTCTTCGTCTCGGCCCTGATGCTGCGCCGGATCCGCGCGCCGCAGGACGTCCCCCACGACGGACCGCGGCAGTCGGTCACCGCCGAGATCGTCGAGGGCCTGAAGCTCGTCCGCGACAACCGGACCCTGCTGGCGCTGGCGTGGCTCGCCGGCCTGTGGCAGCTCCTCCACCACATGCAGCTCGCGGTGCTGATCCTGTTCGCGACGCGCGAACTCGGGCTGTCCGCCGGCGCCATCGGCGTCGCGTACGTCTTCGGCGGGCTGGGTTGCGTGGTGGCGGCGTCGTCGGCGGAAAGGCTGTCGGCGCGCCTCGGCGTCGGGCCGGTGATCGTCCACGGCCTGCTCGCGACCGCGATCGCCTGGCAGGCGTTCGGCCTGATCTCCGGTCCGGTGTGGTTCGCCACCGTCGCGCTGGGCATGGCGATGCTGCTGTTCGACTTCGGCGGCGTGCTGTGGGGGATCAACTACCTGGCGCTGCGGCAGGCGATCACGCCGGACCGGCTGCTCGGCCGCATGACGGCGACGATGCGCTTCCTGTCCGTCGCGGCGGCGCCGCTCGGCTCGCTGGCCGGCGGCGCGCTGGCCACGGTGATCGGGCTGCGCGGCACGCTGATCACCGTGGGGGTGCTGGGCCTGATGCTGGCCGCCGGCGCGATCGCGTGGTCGCCGGTGCGCCGGCACCACAAGCTGCCGACGGTCGCCGCCGACTAACCCTGCTGGAACGGGTAGACCGGCGGCAGCCGCAGGAGCGCCGTGAGCTCGTCGAGCGCGCGCCGCGACTCGTCGAGCAGCGCCGGGTCGGCGAGGTCGCCGGGCACCAGCCGGTCGCGATAGTGGCGGCCGATCCACGCGTCGAGGTCGGCCGCCAGCGCGTCGTCGAGCCACACCCGCGGGCCGATCGCCGCGCGCTCGGCCGCGGTCAGCGGCACGCGCAGCCGCAGGCACGCCGGGCCGCCGCCGTTGGCCATGCTCTCGCGCAGGTCGAACGACAGCACCTCGGCGATCGGGCCGTCGCCGGCGACCAGGCGCTCGAGCCAGGCGGCGACGCGCGGCCGCGCCTCGACGTCGGCCGGCGCGACCAGCACGAAGCGCCCGTCGGCCCGCGGCAGCAGCTGGCTGTTGAAGAGGTACGTGGCGACGGCGTCGTCGAAGGTCACCTCGCTCGCCGGCACGGTGACCGCGCGGAACGCCGGACCCACGCGCGCCGCCAGCGCCGCGAGCACGGCCGGCGTGTCGACGAACGCGTGCTCGTGGCAGAACAGCACGGGGCCTTCGCCGACGGCGATCACGTCGTTGTGGAAGACGCCGGCGTCGATCGCCGCGGGCGCCTGCTGCGCGAACACCGTCCGCGCGGGATCGAGGCCGTGGCGGCGCGCGATCGCTTCGCTCGCCTCGCGCGTCTGCCGCGCGGGGAAACGCGTCGGCGCCGGCCCGCCGGCGAACGCGCTCCGGCCGTAGACGAACAGCTCGACGCCGGGGCGGCCGTCGCCGGCGTCGAGCCGGGTGTGGTTGGCGGCACCCTCGTCGCCGAACTGCGGCGCCGCCGGCAGCGGGTCGTGGACGACGAAGCGCGCCGGGTCGGCGAAGATCGCGCGCAGCACGCGCGTCGTCGTCGCGGCCTCGAGCGCGCGGTGGAAGTGGCTGACCAGATTGGCGGGGGTGAGGTGGACCCGGCCGTCGGCGGTGTCGGCCGACGGGCTGACCGTCGCGGCGTTGGCGACCCACATCGCGGCCGCCGACGAGCACGCCGCGAGCAGCGCCGGGGCTTCGCGCGCGGCACGGGCGAGCACCGTCGCGTCGCCGCCGGCGAAACCGAGCGCGCGCAGCGCCGGCAGGTGCGGACGCTCGTGCGGCGGCAGCACCGCCTGCGCGTAGCCGAGGGCGGTGAGCGCGCGCATCTTCGCCAGGCCCTGGCGCGCCGCCGCGCGCGGATTCGACTCGCGCTGCGCGTTCCTCTCCGCCGCGAGGTTGCCGCGCGCGAGGCCCGAGTAGTTGTGCGTCGGGCCGGGGATGCCGTCGAAGTTGACCAGCGTCATCGGCGCTCAGTGCCTTTCCCGCGGAGCGAGCGGCACCGCGCGCACGGTGTCGCCCTCGCCGACGCCCAGCTGCTGCGCGGCGTAGGGCAGCAGCGGAAAGCGGTCCAGCCGGGGCGGCGCGGACGACGATCGCCGCGCGGAAGCCGGCGAAGCGACGGTTGGCGACGAGCCACAGGATGCCGTCGGTCAGGCTGTCGGGCACCGGATCCGCCTCGCCGAGGTGCACGGGCAGCACGACGCTGCGCTCGATCGCGCCGATGTCGTCGCGGAAGCACTCGAGCGTGGGGCCGGCGTCGAAGATGTCGACGTAGCCCTCGTAGCGGAAGCCCTCCTGCTCGAGCAGCGCGCGCGCCGGCAGGGTGTCGGCGTGGACTTCGCCGATCGCCGCGCGCGCCGTCTCCGGCAGCAGGTTCACGTACACCGGGTGGCGCGGCATCAGCTCGGCGATGAACGCCTTCTGGCCGAGCCCGGTGAGGTAGTCGGCGGTCGTGTACTCCATGGCGAAGAAATGCCGCCCGAGTCCTTCCCAGAACGGGCTGCGGCCGTCGGCGTCGAGCCGGCCGCGCATCTCGGCGATCACCTTCGGCGCGAACCGGTCGGCGAATTCGGCGATGAACAGCAGGCGGCTCTTGGCGAGCAGCGGTCCGTTCCTGGCGTGCCGGTGCGCCTGGTCGAGGAACAGCGAGCACAGCTCGGTGTGCGCGGTGTGGTCGTTGGCGAGGAACAGCGTTGGCGCGACCGTGTAGACGTCCAGCGCGCGCGATGCGTGCACCAGCGTGCCGACGTGGAAATGGTAGAACGGCTCGGCGAGGCCCACCGCGGCCTCGATCGCCGCGATGCCGACGACGCGATCGGCGCCCGCGTCGACCAGCACGAAGACGTAGCACTCGTCGGCGCGCGATGCCCCGCCGGCGAACGACGCGAGCGATCGCTCGATGCGCGCGGACAGGCGGTCGCGGTCGGCGGGCAGCGTGGTGAGGCCGGCGCCGGTGCGCTCGGACAGCGCGAGCACCGCGGGCAGGTCGGCGCGCGCGATCGGGCGGACGAGGAACATGCGCGCGTTCAGCGACGCCCGCCGGAGCGGCGACGCCGCGCGGGGCCGGGACCGGGGCCGGAGTCCATCGGGCGCCGCCGCGCGGAGACGGGACCTACGCCAGCGCCCGGTTGAGCGCCGTCTCGAGCCGGGCGAGCCCCTCGAGGATCTCGTCGAGCGAGATCACCAGCGACGGCGCGATGCGCACGACGTCCGGTCCCGCCATCAGCAGCAGCAGCCCGGCGTCGCTGGCGGCCTTCATCACGTCGGCCGCCTTGCCCTTCCACGCGAGGTCGAGTTCGCAGCCGATCCAGACGCCTTCGCCGCGGAGGTCGGCGAACACCCGCCGGCGCACGTTGATCGCCTTCAGCCCTTCCATGAACAGCGCGTGCCGCGCCTTCACGCCGTCGAGGACCTCGGTGGTGTTGATGATGTCGAACACCGCGCCGGCAACGGCACAGGCGAGCGGGTTGCCGCCGTAGGTGGTGCCGTGGACGCCGGCACTGAACGCTGCCGCGACCTTCTCGGTGGTCAGCATCGCGCCGACGGGAAAGCCGCCGCCGAGGCCCTTGGCGCTGGTCAGGATGTCCGGCGTGACGCCCTTGTGCATGTACGAGAAGAGCGCGCCGGTGCGGCCCATGCCGGACTGGATCTCGTCGAGGATCAGCAGCGCGCCGTGCGCGTCGCACAGCCGCCGCGCCGCCTGCAGGTATTCGGGCGTGCCGGGGCGCATGCCGCCTTCGCCCTGCATCGGCTCGAGGATCACCGCGCAGATCTCGGCGCCGCGCGCCGCGAACTCGGCCTCCAGCGCGGCGACGTCGTTGTACGGCAGGTGGGTGAAGCCCTCGGGATTGGGGCCGAAGCCCGCCGAGTACTTCGCCTGTCCGCCCGCGGTCACCGTGAACAGCGTCCGGCCGTGGAAGGCGTTCTGCGTCGACACCACGCGCATCTTCTGCGCGCCGGAGCGGTCGTGCGCGTAGCGCCGCGCGAGCTTGAGCGCCGCCTCGTTCGCCTCCGCGCCCGAGTTGCAGAAGAACACGCGCTCGGCGAAGGTGTGCGCGGTCAGCCGCGCGGCCAGCCGCAGCGCCGGCTCGTTGGTGAACCAGTTCGAGACGTGCCAGAGCTTTCTCGCCTGCTCCTCGAGCGCGCGCACCATCGCCGGGTGGCAGTGGCCGAGTGCGGTGACCGCGACCCCGCTGGCGAAGTCGATGTACATCCGCCCGTCCTGGTCCCAGACGCGCGAGCCTTCGCCGCGCACCGGCACGAACGCCGCCGGTGCGTAGCAGGGCACCATCAGCCGGTCGAAGTCGGCGCGCGTCACCGGCAGCGCGCCCGCGCCTCCTGCGGCTTCGACGTCGCGTCGCGCCGACGCCGGCGCGAGGGCGGTGGCGCGGGCGGCGGCATTGGCGTCGGCGGGCGGATTCATCGGCGGCTCCGGGAAAGGGCGGGGTGCGTCAGCTGCCGACGGCGGGCGCGGTCGCGACGACCTGGATCTCGACCTGGTACTCGGGGGCGGCGAGGCCGGCCTGCACGGTGGCCCGCGCCGGCGGGTGTCCCGGCGCGATCCACGCCTCCCACACCGCGTTCATCGCGGCGAAGTTCTTCATGTCGGGGAGGTAGATCGTCGCCGACAGCAGCCGCGCCTTGTCCGACCGCACCTCGAACAGCAATTCGTCGATCTGCGCCAGCACCTGCTGTGTCTGGCCGGTGATGTCTGCCTTGGGGTCGTCGGCCACCTGCCCGGCGAGGAACACCAGCCGATCGCTGACCGCGGGCTGGAACACGACCATTTCGGAAAGGCGCTTGCCGACGCCACGGCGTTCGATTGTCATGATGTATCCTGAAGTTTCGATTCGGAGTCCGTCGCCGGTGGCGCCGTCCTCACAGGAGATTGTAGACGAAATGACCGCTCGCCTTGCCCTGGCGCTCGCCGCATCGCTGATGTTCATCGCCGTCGGCCTCGGCGCCTTCGGTGCGCATGCGCTGAAGGCCCGGCTCGCCCCCGATCTGCTCGTCGTCTGGAACACCGGCGTCCAGTACCACGCGTGGCACGCGCTGGGCCTGCTGGCCGCGGGTCTCTGGCTGCTGCTGCGGCCCGACGCGCCGGGGGTCGCGCTCGCCGCGTGGTGCTTCGTCGCCGGCATCGCGCTCTTTTCCGGCAGCCTCTACGCACTCGCCCTGACCGGCGTGCGCGGGCTGGGCGCGGTGACCCCGGCGGGAGGCGTGGCGTTTCTGGCCGGCTGGGCGGCGCTGGTCTGGGCCGGCTGGCGTTCGACGTGAACACGATCCGGGACGCGATCGACGGCCCGGGCTGACGAGGAGGAAGACATGGGAATGAGACGGGTGGCCGCGTTCTGCGCGGCGCTGATGATGGCCGCGGCGGCGAACGCGCAGTACCCCGACCGGCCGGTGACGATGGTCGTGCCGTTCCCGCCCGGAGGCGTGGCCGACACTGTCGGACGCCCGGTCGCCGAGGCGATGGGGCGCGCGCTGGGCCAGCCGGTGATCATCGAGAACAAGGCCGGCGCCGGCGGCGGCATCGGCATGGCGCAGGTGGCGAAGGCGAAGCCCGACGGCTACACGGTGCTGATGGCGCTGTCGTCGTTGGTGGTCCTGCCCGAGGCCGACAAGGTCCTCGGCCGCGCGCCGGCGTTCCAGGTCAAGGACCTCAGGCCGATCGCGCGCTTCACCGCCGATCCGACGGTGCTGGCGGTGCGCGCCGACTCGCCGTGGAAGACCTACGCCGAGTTCGTCGCGTACGCCAAGGCCAATCCGGGCAAGCTCAACTTCGGCTCGTCGGGCAACTACGGAACGATGCACATCCCGATGGCGATGCTGATGCTCGGTTCCGGCGTGCAGATGACGCACATCCCCTACACCGGCGCCGGGCCGGCGATCGTCGGGCTGCTGGGAGGGCAGGTCGACGCGATCGCCACCGGTCCGGCGACCATCGTCCAGCACGTCCAGGCGGGCAAGATCCGCGCGCTGGCGCAGTGGGGCGACGGCCGCCTCGCGTCGCTGCCCGACGTGCCGAGCCTGAAGGAGCTGGGCGTGCCGATCGACTACGCGCAATGGGCGGGGCTGTTCGTCCCCGCCGAGACGCCGGAGCCCGTCGTGCAGAAGCTGCGCGACGCGGCGCGCGCAGCGGGCAACGACCCGAAGGTGCGCGAGGTGCTGGGCAAGGCGGGCAGTCCGGTCCAGTACCAGGACGCGCCGGACTTCCAGCGCTACGTCGACGCCGATGCGGTGAAGATGACCGACGTCGTGAAGAAGATCGGCAAGCTCGAGTAGGCGTCGCGGCAGGAGCGCGCGGACGCCGGTCGCCGCGCCGGCCGCACCGGTGCAGCGGCCGGCGCGAGCGACCCGCGCCGGCCGATGCCGCCGCGGGTCAGTCGACCTTCGCGCCGGATTCCTTCACCACCTTCGCCCACTTCGCGGTCTCGGCGGCGATGTGCCGGGTGAAATCCTCGGGCGTCCCGCCGGCGGCGATCGCGCCCTGCGCCAGCAGCTTTTCCTTCGCGTCGGGCGAGGCGAGCCACTTCGCGACCTCGGCGTCGAGCCTGGCGACGACGTCGCGCGGCGTGCCGGCGGGCGCGAGCAGGCCGAACCAGCTCGACGCCTCGAAGCCCGGCAGGCCCGACTCGGCGATGGTCGGCACGTCGGGCAGCGCGGCGGCGCGACTGGCCGAGGTGACGCCCAGCGCGCGCAGCTTGCCGGCCTTGATCTGCGGCAGCGCCGAGGGCAGGTTGTCGAACATCAGCTGCACCTGGCCGCCGAGCAGGTCCTGGATCGCCGGCGCGCTGCCCTTGTACGGCACGTGCGTCATCTGCAGGCCCGTCTGCACCTTGAAGAGTTCGCCGGCGAGGTGGATCGACGTGCCGCTGCCGGAGCTGCGCGAAGTTGAGCTTGCCGGGGTTCGCCTTGCCGTAGGCGATCAGCTCGGCGACGCTGTTGGCCGGGACCGACGGATGCACGACCAGCACGTTCGGGACGCCGGCGACCAGGATCACCGGCGCGAAGTCCTTCACGTGGTCGTAGGGCATCTTCGCGTACAGGCTGGGGTTGATCGCGTGGGTGCCGACGGTGCCCATCAGCAGCGTGTAGCCGTCGGGCGCGCTCTTGGCGACGAGCTCGCTGCCGATGTTGCCGCCGGCGCCCGGGCGGTTGTCGACGATCACCTGCTGCCCCCAGGCCTGGCGACAGCTGCTGCGCGACGGCGCGCGCCAGGATGTCGGTGGTGCCGCCGGCGGGGAACGGCACGACGATGCGGATCGGCTTGCTCGGATAGGCGCCGCCCTGGGCCGCCGCGGGCGGAGGATTCATCAGCGCGACGAGCGCGAACGAGCGCGAACGACGCCGTGATGACGGCGCCGACGAAGCGACGGACGATGCTGCATGGCTTCCTCCTGCCCTCGGACGGGGCTCTGGTTGCGATCAAACCTGCCGGATCCGCCACCGCGCCTGTCGCCACGGTCGGCGCTGCTGCAACCGCGCGGTCAGTCGACTTTCGCGCCGCTGGCCTTGACGATGCGGGCGTACCTGGCCAGCTCGCGCTGGATGAATGCGGCGAACTCCGGCGGCGTCATCGGCGCCGGCTCGGCGCCCGCCGCCGTCAGCCGCTCGCGCATGTCGGGCGAGTTCAGGATCTTCACGACGTCGGCGTTCCACTTCGCGATCACGTCGGGCGGCGTGCCGGCCGGCGCGAGCAGGCCGAACCAGGTCGTGATGTCGAAGCCCGGGACGCCGGCCTCGGCCATCGTCGGCAATTCGGGGGCGAGCTTCGAGCGCTGCGCGGTGGTGACGGCGAGCGCCTTCAGCTTGCCGGCCTTCACCTGCGGCATCGCGTTGGCGAGGTTGTCGAACATGAACTGCGTCTCGCCGGCGAGCAGCGCCTGCGTGGCCGGAGCGCCGCCCTTGAACGGGATGTGCACGATGTCGGTCCCCGTGTCGACCTTGAACAGCTCGCCGGCGAGGTGGCCGGCGCTGCCGTTGCTGCCGGAGCCGAAGTTGAGCTTGCCCGGGTTGGCCCGGGCGTAGGCGACGAGGTCCTGCACCGAGTTGACCGGCAGCGCCGGATTGACGACGAGCACGTTGGGGGTGATCGCGACCAGCGTGATCGGCGCGAAGTCCTTGACCGCGTCGTAGGGCATCTTCGGGTACAGGCTCGGGTTGACCGCGTGGGTCGACAGCGCGCCCATGACCACCGTGTACCCGTCGGGCGGCGACTTCGCCACGGCGTCGGCGCCGATGTTGCCGCCGGCGCCCGGCTTGTTCTCGACGACCACGCTCTGGCCCCAGGCTTCGGTGAGCTTCTGCGCGATCGTCCGGCCGACGGTGTCCAGCGGCCCGCCCGGAGGAAACGGCACGACCAGCTTGACCGGCCGATTCGGGAACGACTGCGCGGCGGCGGGCGCGGCGACGAGGCACGTGGCGGCGAGCACGAGGCATGCGGCTGCGCCGAAGCGGCGGACGAGGTGCCGCCACGGGGCGGCGCGCCGCGAGGCGCTCGGCAATCGGCGCGACGGACTAGGCGGCAGCTGGCGCAACGACACGGGCGGCGGGGTCGACGGCACGGTGAACTCCTCGGTACGGCGTGATGGAACGGGCGGAGGCCCCGATTCTAGCAGCGGCGCCGACTCCGCTCCGCGTCGGGCTGGCCGGCTGTCGCGTTGTCGGTACCGGCGGGGCGGGCGCATAATCTCGCCCTTTCCTCCGCTTCTCCTCTCCGGCTCCGCAATGTCCAAGTCCCTCGCCCTCCTGCTGGTCGTCATCGGCCTCGCCGCCACCGCGTTCGGCGGCTACTGGTTCGGCACCCAGCGACCGGCCGCCGCCCCCGCGGTCAGCGGCCCGGGCGCCGGCGGGCCCGCGGCGCCGGGCCAGGCGTCGAAGGGCGGCGCCGGCGGTGGTCCCGGCGGTCACAGGGCGGGCAGGGCGCCCCGGCGGCCGTCGAGGTCGCGAGGGTCGCGACGGCGTCGCTGCCGCAGATCATCACGGCGGTCGGCAGCCTGCGCTCGGACGAGTCGGTCACGCTCCGGCCCGAGGTCGCCGGCCGCATCAGCGCGATCCACTTCCAGGAAGGTCAGCGCGTGGCCAAGGGCGCGCCGCTGGTACGGCTCGACGCCGCGGTCACCGACGCCGAGCTGCAGCAGGCGCGGGCCAACCTGGTGCTGGCCAAATCCAAGTTCGATCGCGCCGTGGATCTCGCGAGGCAGAACTTCATTTCCGGCCAGGCGAAGGACGAGGCCGAGAACAACTACAAGGTCGCGCAGGCCGCGGTCGCGCTGGTCGAGGCGAAGCTCGCGAAGACCGAGATCAAGGCGCCGTTTGCCGGAATCATCGGCCTGCGGGTGGTGTCGGTCGGCGACTACGTCAAGGAGGGCGCGGACCTCGTCAACCTGGAGGCGATCGATCCGCTCAAGGTCGATTTCCGCGTGCCCGAGACGTTCCTGCGGCAGGTCCAGGTCGGCCAGTCCGTCGAGGTCGCGCTCGACGCGCTGCCCGGCAAGTCGTACGACGGCAAGGTGCTCGCGCTCAATCCGCTGGTCGACGCCGCGGGTCGCGCGATCGTCATCCGCGCGCAGGTGAAGAACCAGGACGCGGCGCTGCGCCCCGGGATGTTCGCGCGCGTGAGGCTCATCACCCGCGCCGAGCGCGAGGCGCTGGTGCTGCCCGAGGAAGCGCTGGTGCCGCAGGGCACCGAGCAGTTCGTGTTCCGCATCGTCGACGGCAAGGCGACCCGCGTGAAAGTGGAGACCGGCCAGCGCCGCGACGGCAAGGTCGAGGTCGTCAGCGGCGTCGACAAGGGCGACGTGATCGTCACCGCCGGCCAGCTGCGGCTGCGCGACGGCGCGCCGGTGCGCGTGGCCGGCGCCGACGCCGCGGCCGAAGGCTGCCGCCGCCAGGGCGCGCCGGCCGGTGAGCGTCGGCCGCCACGCCGCGTCTCCCGCCCGCGCCGAAGTCCTGATCCCGATGCAGCGACCCGGGGAGTTCCGCCCATGACCCTGCCCGAACTGTGCATACGCCGCCCCGTCTTCGCGACGGTGCTGTCGCTGGTCATCCTGCTGGTCGGGCTGATCTCCTATCAGCGGCTGGCCGTCCGCGAGTATCCGCGCATCGACGAGCCGGTCGTCAGCGTCAGCACCATCTATCGCGGCGCCTCGGCCGAAGTCATCGAATCGCAGGTGACCAAGGTCCTCGAGGACTCGCTGTCGGGCATCGAGGGCGTCGAGCTGATGACTCGCAGAGCCGGTCCGAGCGCAGCCAGATCAACGTCCGCTTCCGGCTGTCGCGCGATCCCGATTCCGCCGCGGCCGACGTGCGCGACAAGGTGTCGCGGGTGCGCGGACGGCTGCCCGAGGAGGTCGACGAGCCGGTGATCGCCAAGGTCGAGGCGGATTCGCAGCCGGTCCTCTACATCGCCGTCGAGGCGGGCTCGCTGACGCCGCTCGAGGCCTCCGACTACGTCAACCGCTACATCAAGCCCCGCCTGTCCGTGCTGCCGGGGGCGGCCGACGTGCGCATCTTCGGCGAGCGCCAGATCTCGATGCGCATCGACATCGACCGCACCCGGCTTGCCGGCTACCGGCTCTCGGTGCAGGACGTGGAGGACGCGATCCGGCGCCAGAACGCCGAGATTCCCGCGGGCCGCATCGAGTCGACGGCGCGCGAGTTCACCGTCGTCGCCGAGACCGACGTGCAGACGCCCGGAGCAGTTCGGGCAGATCATCGTCGCCAACGTCGGCGGGTATCCCGTCCGCGTCCGCGACGTCGCGACCATCGCGGTCGGGGCGCTGAACGAGCGCTCGATCTCGCGCTACAACGGCCGGCCCTCGCTCAACATCGGCGTGATCAAGCAGGCGGTCGCCAATCCGCTCGAGCTGTCGAAGGCGGTCCGGGCCGAGGTCGACGCCATCAACCAGAACCTGCCCTCGGGCATGAAGCTCGTCGTCGCCTACGACACGTCGGTGTTCATCGACCGCTCGATCGCGTCGGTGTTCACCACCATCGTCGAGGCGATCGTGCTGGTCGTGCTGGTGATCTTCTTCTTCCTCCGGAGCCTCCGCGCGACGATCATCCCGATCATCACCATCCCGGTGTCGCTGATCGGCGCCTTCGGGCTGATGTACCTGTTCGGGTTCACGATCAACACGCTGACGCTGCTGGCGATGGTGCTGGCGATCGGGCTCGTCGTCGACGACGCGATCGTGGTGCTGGAGAACATCTTCCGCCACATCGAGGCGGGGATGCCGCGCAAGAAGGCCGCGATGCAGGGCGCGCGGGAGATCGCCTTCGCCGTCATCGCGATGACGCTGACGCTGGCGTCGGTGTTCGCGCCGCTCGCCTTCGCCACCGGCCGCACCGGCCGCCTGTTCATCGAGTTCGCGCTGACGCTCGCCGGCGCGGTGATGGTGTCGGGGTTCATGGCGCTGACGCTGACGCCGATGATGTGCTCGCTGCTGCTGCGCCACGAGGCGAAGCACTCGTGGATCTACAACCGGATCGAGGCGGGATTCGTCGCCTTCACCAACGGCTACCGGCGGCTGCTGACGGCGGCGCTGCACGCGCGCTGGATCGTCGTCGCGGGCTGGCTGGTGACGCTGGGCATCGGCGCGCTGCTGTTCGTGAACCTGAAGTCCGAGCTGTCGCCGATCGAGGACCGCGGCGTGGTGTTCGGGCTGGTGACCGCGCCGCAGGGCTCGACGCCGCTGTACACGTCGAACCAGATCAAGCCGATCGAGGAGTTCTACGGCCAGGTTCCCGAGGCCTTCGCCTTCACGTCGATCTCGGGCTTCCCGACCGTCGTCGACGGCAACGCGATCCTGCGGCTCAAGCCCTGGGAGGAGCGGAAGAAGACGCAGCAGCAGATCGCCGACGAGCTGCGGCCGAAGTTCGCGTCGGTCGCCGGCGCGCAGGCGTTTCCGATCAACCCGCCGTCGCTGGGCCAGAGCTTCCGCTCGACGCCGATCGAGTACGTGATCATGGCGCAGGTGCCCTACGCCGAGCTGCAGCGGCTGGTCGACCGCTTCCTCGAGGAGGCGCGCAAGTTCCCGGGGGCGCAGAACCTGCAGACCGACCTGCGGCTCAACACGCCCGAGGTCCGCGTCAACATCAACCGCGACAAGCTGGGCGACATGGGCATCAACGTCGACACCGTCGGCCGCACGCTCGAGACGATGCTCGGCGGCCGGCAGGTGACGCGGTTCAAGCGCGACGGCGAGCAGTACGACGTCATCGTCCAGGTGGCGCCGCTCGACCGGACGTCGCCGGCGGACATCAGCGAGATCTACGTCCGGGGCCGCGGCGGCGAGATGGTCCAGCTGGCCAACCTGGTCACCGTCAAGGAAGGCGTCGCGCCGCAGTCGCTCAACCACTTCCAGCGGCTGCGCGCGGTCAAGATCACCGGCACGCTCGCGCCGGGCTACACCATCGACGAGGCGCTCAAGGCTTTCGACGCCGCGGCGAAGGTCGCGC